>NZ_LAKD02000133.1 GCF_000968685.2 Streptomyces antioxidans | reverse complement strand
CCCCCGGACCGGGGCTCCGCCCCGGGGACCCCGAATGGGGCTCCGCCCCGGCCCCCGCTCCGGGGCTTCGCCCCTGGCCCCCTGGGCCGGGGTGGGTCTCTCGGGCATCGGGTCGGGGGTTCGCCCCTGGACCCCGGACCGGAGGTTTGCTCAAGGTTCCGGCTCCGGGGCTCCCGCTTCCAGGTCCCGGGCCGGGGTTCCGCCGCAGGTTCCGATCGGGGTCCCCTTCTCGCTGTGTCGATCGGCTCCGCCGCCGCGTGGTGGGGTTCTGCCTCGGGGTCCAGGGGCGGAGCCCCTGGTAGTGGGAAGGGGCGGGGAGGGGAAGACCCACGGGACACCCACCCGCAGCCGGGCGCCCCGGCGATGCCCCGCGGCGCGGCCGCGGTCCCTACGGCGTGGCGCCCAGCATGCGTTTGAGCAGGTCGCGCAGCACCGTCCGCTCCTCCTCCGTAAGCTCCGCCAGCGGTTCGCGCGCGAAGTCGAGTGAGCCCCGGAGCCGCTGGGAGGTCTCGCGGCCCGCCTCCGTGGCGGCGGCCAGCTTGACCCGGCGGTCGGCCGGGTCGAGGCGGCGCTCGGCGAGGCCGCGCGACTCCAGGCGGTCCACGATCCCGGTGACGTTGGACGGCTCGCACTTCAGCTGCTGGGCCAGCCGTCGCATCGGCGTCGGACCGCCGGTCAGCAGGCCCAGCACCCGGGCCTGTGCCCCGGTCAGGGAGTGCTTGGCCGCCGCCTCCTCGTATTCCTCGTAGTAGCGGGCCACGATGGTGCCGATGAGCTCGACGACTTCGAGGGTCAGCGGGTCGATGGGGGACGTCATGCCATCAGGGTACCCATTTACTTGACAACATGAAATATCCAGCAGCATGATTGTTTCATCTGCTGAAACGTAGGAGAGGCCCCTTCCATGTCCGTCATCCCCACCACCGGCCGTGAATGGCACCTGGTCGCCCGCCCCCAGGGGTGGCCCAAGCCGGAGGACTTCGCGCTGCGCGAGACCCCGGTGTCCGAGCCGGGCCCCGGGCGGGCGCTGGTGCGCAATCTCTACATGTCGGTGGACCCGTACATGCGCGGGCGCATGAACGACGTGAAGTCGTACGCGCCGCCGTACGAACTGGACCAGCCGATGGGAGGCGGCGCGGTCGGCAAGGTCGTCGCCTCCAACGCGGAGGGCATCTCCGTCGGCGACCACGTCCTGCACTTCGGCGGCTGGCGTGAGTACGCGACGGTGGACGCCAAGAGCGCCGTCAAGGTCGACCCCGAGATCGCCCCGCTCCCCGCCTACCTCGGGGTGCTCGGCATGCCCGGCCTCACCGCCTACTCGGGGTTGCTTGAGGTCGCCTCCTTCAAGGAGGGCGACGCGGTCTTCGTCTCGGGCGCGGCGGGCGCGGTCGGCAGTGAGGTCGGCCAGATCGCCAAGCTCAAGGGCGCCTCGCGGGTGATCGGCAGCGCCGGTTCGGATGAGAAGGTCCGGGTGCTGCTCGACGAGTACGGCTTCGACGCGGCGTTCAACTACAAGGACGGCCCGGTCGCCGAGCAGCTGAAGGCGGCCGCGCCGGACGGGATCGACGTCTACTTCGACAACGTCGGCGGTGAACACCTTGAGGCCGCCATCAGCCGCCTCAAGGTGCACGGCCGGATCACCGTCTGCGGCATGATCTCGCAGTACAACGCCACCGAGCCGACCCCCGCCCCGCGCAACCTCGCGATGGTCATCGGCAAGCGGCTGCGGATCCAGGGCATGCTGGTCGGGGACCACCAGCACCTTCAGGAGCAGTTCTTCCAGGAGGTCGGCGGCTGGATCCGCGAGGGCAAGCTGCACTACCGCGAGACGGTCATCAAGGGTGTGGAGAACGCGGTGGACGCCTTCCTCGGGATGCTCCGGGGGGAGAACACCGGCAAGATGATCGTCGCCGTCGAGGACTGAGTCTGCGAGGACTGAGCTTTGGAGGACTGAGTCTTGGAGGACTGAGTCTTCGAAGGGCCGACGGTTCGACCGCCCCTGCCACCCCGTGTGGCAGGGGCGGTCCCGGCTCATCGCACACGAGGTCACGGGGTCACGGATCACCGGGTGATGGGTCGGGGGCGGGCGGGTACCCGGGGAGCCGAAAGAGCTCGGAGCGACGGAGGAAAGGTGGCCCCATGTCCACGACGGCCGGTCCGGAACAGCCTCGGTCCGCCTCGCAGGTGCTGGTGGCGGTGAGCGGAATCTCGCGGGACGACGCCGAAACCGTCTTCGGCGTGCTGCGCACGGCGTACGCGTCCGACCAGGCGACCGCGGATCTTCCGCAGGACGCGGGGGAGGGGCGGCCCACGGTGTGGACGTCCGTCTTCGAGGTCGCCGACCCACGCGCGGAGCCGCGCCCGGCCTCCCTGACGGCCCCCGTCACCGCCGACCTCCAGGGCGGTCCCCTCCAGGTGCGGCAGATGGCGGACGTCCTGGCCCGCGCCTTCGAGGTGCGCGAGCGGGGCGCGGTGGCGGGCGACCAGGAGCGGGAGCTCCGGCTGAGGCTGTCCAACAGCGGCATCCGCCCGTCGTAGCGAGCGGCGAGGTGCCTGGGGGGCCGGGGCAACGACGACGGCGGGATCGCCGGAAGCCCTCGCGCCGGTGGTCCGGAACGCTTCGGCCGATCCACGGCGGGCCGCGCCATTGACGTACGCCGTGGCGAGATCTTACGGTCACGTCCGAAGAAACGAGCGCTGGTCGATATATCGAATAGCCGCCGAAGAGATGGGCCGTCATGCCGCAGACCGCTACCGCCCGGTTCACCCTCGACCCCGCCTTCGCCGTCGGCGACGTCAACCCCCGCCTCTTCGGCTCGTTCGTCGAACACCTCGGACGCTGCGTCTACACCGGCATCCACGAGCCCGGCCACCCGGCCGCCGACGGGGCCGGGCTGCGTACCGATGTCCTCGCGCTGACAAGGGAGTTGGGGGTCACCGTCATCCGGTATCCGGGCGGCAACTTCGTCTCCGGCCACAAGTGGGAGGACGGCGTCGGGCCGGTCGAGGAGCGGCCGCGGCGGCTCGATCCGGCCTGGCGTTCCACCGAGTCCAACCGGTTCGGGCTCTCCGAGTACATCGACTTCGTCCGTAAGGTCGACGCCGAGCCCATGATGGCGCTCAACCTCGGCACCCGCGGCGTGGCCGAGGCCCTTGAGCTGCAGGAGTACGCCAACCACCCGTCCGGCACCGCCCTCGCCGACCTCCGGATCGGCCACGGCGACAAGGATCCGTACGGCATCGGGCTCTGGTGCCTGGGCAATGAGATGGACGGCCCCTGGCAGACCGGCCACAAGACGGCCGAGGAGTACGGACGGCTCGCCGCCGAGACCGCCCGCGCGATGCGGCAGCTCGACCCGGATGTGGAGCTGGTGGCGTGCGGCAGCTCCAACCAGGCGATGCCGACGTTCGCCACCTGGGAGGCGACGGTCCTCCACGAGACCTACGACCTGGTGGACCACATCTCCCTGCACGCCTATTACGAGGAGCGCGACGGCGACCGCGGCTCCTTCCTCGCCTCGGCCGTGGACATGGAGTCCTTCATCGAGAACGTCGTCGCCACCTGCGATCACATCGGCGCCCGGCTGAAGTCGAAGAAGAGGATCAACCTCTCCTTCGACGAGTGGAACGTCTGGTACCAGACCCACCACCACAACGCCGAGCCGCCCGACTGGGAGGAGGCCCCCCGCCTCCTGGAGGACAGCTACTCCGTCACCGACGCCGTCGTGGTCGGCTCGCTGCTGATCGCCCTGCTCCGCCACGCCGACCGCGTCACCGTCGCCTGCCTCGCCCAACTGGTCAATGTCATTGCCCCGATCATGACCGAACCGGGCGGCCCCGCCTGGCGGCAGACCACCTTCTACCCCTTCGCGCAGGCCTCGGCCCACGGGCGCGGGCGGGTGCTGCGGGTCGACGTCGACGGCCCGGCGTACGAGACCGCACGCTACGGCGAGGTGCCGCTGCTGCACGCCACCGCCGTCCTCGACGAGTCCACCGGCGCGGTGACGGTCTTCGCGGTCAACCGCGACCAGCACCGCCCCCTCCCGCTGGAGATCGCCCTGCACGCCCTCCCCGTGACCCGCGTGGCCGAGCACACCGTCCTCGCCGACGCCGACCCCGGGGCCCGCAACACCCTCACCGACCCCGAGCGCGTCACCCCGCACCCCGGCCGGGGCGCCGAGCTCGCGGACGGCGCCCTGCGCACCACGCTCGAGCCGATGTCCTGGAACGTGATACGCCTGGCCTGAGGCGGAGCCCAGGCACCGGGGGCGCGAACGGCTTCCGGGAAGGCCCGCCCGGGCCAGTAGGCTTCGGCCCATGCGTGATCTTGCGAGTGGCTTCGGCTATCTGATGAAGGGGCAACGCTGGGTAGCCCGGCAGGGGAGATGGTGGGGGTTCGGGATGATTCCCGCCCTGATCACCCTCGTCGGCTACGCGGCGGCCCTCGTCGCCCTCTTCTTCTGGACCGATGACGTCATCGCCTGGGCCACGCCCTTCGCCGACGACTGGTCCTCGCCCTGGCTCGGCGTCTTCCGCGGCGCGCTCTCGATCCTCTTCGCCGCCATCTGCCTCTTCCTCGCCATCATCACGTTCACGGCGGTCACGCTCCTGGTCGGCCAGCCCTTCTACGAGTCGCTTTCCGAAGCGGTCGACCGCTCCGAGGGCGGCGCGGTGCCCGAGTCGGGCCTGTCCACCTGGGCGGAGGTGTGGATAGGAGTGCGCGAGGCCATCGCGCTGCTCATCCGTGTCGCCCTCTGGGGCGTGCTCTTCTTCGCGCTCGGCTTCGTACCGGGGGTCGGCCAGACCGTGATCCCCGTCCTGGCCTTCTGCGTGACCGCCTTCTTCCTCACCGAGGAGCTGACGTCGATCGCCCTGCTCCGCCGCGGGGTCCTGCTGAAGGAGCGCCGCCGCATGCTGCGCTCCCGCCGCCTCCTCTCCCTCGGCTTCGGCCTCCCCCTCTCGCTGCTCTTCCTCCTCCCCCTGGTCGCGGTCTTCCTGATGCCGGGCGCGGTCGCGGGCGCGACGCTGCTGGTACGCGATCTGACGGGCGAGGACGAGGACGAGCCCGAGGCTCCGCGGGGCGAGACGGCGGCGGGCGCCTTCAACGGCGCCGACGGCGCCGACGACACGTAACGACGGGCCGTCAGATGCCGTAGCGGCTATCCCGTGGTCCTGGGCTCGGGCCACCAGCGGGCCCGCTCCACCGGGGTCGCGGGCGAGCCGGTGATCCTCGGGACGACATCGGTCACCGCGGACACATCGCCGTTCGCGATGGCCTGGTACCACGAGATCCAGCTCTCGATCTGCACCCCGCTGACACCCTGCCGCCACCGGCGCGCGAACGCCTCCTCAACGCTCTCGGGGACATAGCGGTAGGGCCGACCGGTGGCCGTGGCGATCCGGGAGACCATCTCCTGGAGGGTGATCGCCTCGGGTCCGGTGACCTCCAGGGTGGCCCCGTCGTGCTCGGACCCGGACCCCTCGTCGAGGGCCACGGCCGTGATCACATCGGCGATGTCGTCATGGGTGACGAAGGCGGCACGGCCGCTTCCGCCGGGCCCGCTCACCACAAGGTCCTCGTCGGCGAGGGCGGCGGGCGTCGAGGCGTAGATGCCCGCCCGGAAGATCGTGTGGCGGACCCCGGACCCCGCCAGGAACCGCTCGGTCAGCCAGTGGTCGCGTGCGTTGCGGTAGGTGGCGGTGGGCGCGGCCCCGATGAGGGACACATACAGCACCCGCTCCACCCCGACCGCCCTCCCGGCCTCGACCGCGGTGGCGTGCTCCTCCAGCCGCCGCCCCCGGGGCCGCCCCGAGACCAGTACCAGGGTCGACGCCCCCGCGAGCGCGGTGCGCATCGCGGAGGCGTCGGCGTATTCGGCCGGGCCCCGCCGCTGGGCCCCGGGCAGCTCGGGGATGCGGTCGGGGTCGCGGCCGACGAGCAGTTGGGGGACGCCGCGCTCGGCGAGCCTGGCCGCGATCCGACTGCCCAATGCTCCGGTGACACCCGTGACCGCCACTGTGGAATGTGCCTGTTCAGACATGGGCCTCCTTCCACCGTCCAACGTACGACATAACTCGTACATTGAAGTGGATCACGGCCCAGCACCTCACGCCGTGGCCGCGACCACGGTGAGGATTGAGCGGACCTGGGCGGTGATCGCCTCGCGGTTGTGGACGAAGTCCGGGTCGGTGACCCGGCCCGTGGCGGGGTCGGTGTTGCCCGGGCCGAACTGCAGGACCGGGGTGTGGAGATGGCCGCCCGGGGCCTTCAGCCCGACCGCGTCGCGCAGCAGGGTGGCGCGGTAGGCGATCTCGTTGGAGAGGTAGTCGCCGCCACCGCCCGCGCGGGCCGTCGAGCCGGGGGTCGGGCCGTCCGGGCGGACCACGGGCGTGGTGCCGCCCGCCGGGATCTCGGTGACCTCGGTGTGGTCGTGGACGGGGACCGGGCCGGTGTCCGCCGCGACGATCCTCTCGTACGGGAGGGTGGTCGTCGTCCACTGCGGCTGGGGCCGCGGGGTCGGCACCCCGGCCGGGACGGGCACCGTCTCGGTACGGGAGACGTTCGCGTTGTCCGGGTAGCCGCCCCGCCAGGCGCCGTTGGTGCGCTCGACGTCGAACCGGCCCACCCGGCCCTGGCTCACCGTCATGAACGCGTCCACCTGCCGCGGCCCCGACCGGAAGGCGGGCAGCAGCGCCCGTTCGACCGTGCCCTCGGCGAAGTCCCCCCAGCGGACGGGGAAGACGGCCGTCTCGACACGGGCCGGGCCGCTGTCCGTACGGATCGTCGTCCCGTCCAGCGCGAGCGCCGCCGCGCCGGAGGGGTTGGAGCGGCGGACATCGTCGTCCAGCTGGAACGGGTCGAAGCCGGTGACCACGATGCGCTTGACGCGCTGACCCGCCGTTTCCGCCGGGAGGTCGATCGAGTCCTCCCCGCGTGAGGCGCGCTCCAACGTGTCGAGGAGCGCGGCGCGGCGGGCGTCGGTGAGCGGGAAGTCCGGCCGCCACTGGCCGAGCGCGCGGGTCATCCCGAGCCGCGCCCAGTACAGCGGCCGGTCGTCGTCCCGGCTGAGGTCCCCGCCCGCTGGCCCGCGGCCCTGTACCCGGTCCACGGCGCGCTTCCACAGCTGCCCGCCCTGGTGTGCGATCACTCGCCCGGCCTCGGCAGGGGATCGCACGCCCGCCAGCGCGCGGGCGAAGTCCGGTGCCACGCCGTCGAATCCGCTGCGCCGCAGGATCTCCTGGGGCGCGGCCTGGTCGAGCCGCTGCTCCTCGACGGTGGGGGTGGCGGTGGTGGTGTCCGGCGTGGCCACGGCGGGGGTGGCGAAGGGCAGGGAGACGGCGGCCACGGTGGCGATGGCGGCCAGGGTGCGTATCGGTCTCATACGAAGTCCTCTCGAAAGGGCGGCGGAAGGGCGGCGGAAGGGTGGCGGCGGTGGGAGAAACGACGAACCTCCCGCCCCGCACGGATGCGGGGCGGGAGGAGGAGACCGGAGGTCAGCGGGTCGAGAACGAGTGGACCGTCGTGGACCGGTACGTCTGCCCCGGCCGCAGCACCGTCGAGGGGAACGACGGCTGGTTCGGCGAGTCGGGGAAGTGCTGGGTCTCCAGGGCGAAGGCGTCACCCTGCCGGTAGACCCGCCCCGATGTGCCCGCGAACGTGCCGGTCAGGAAGTTGCCGGTGTAGAACTGCACACCCGGCTCGGTCGTGGCGATCCGCATCACCCGCCCGGACTCCGGCTCGGTCACCGTCAGGAAGTGCTCCGGACGGCTGGTGATGCCCTTGTCCAGTACGAAGTTGTGGTCGATGCCCTGCCCGTAGAGCACCTGCTGGTGCGCCTCCCGGATGTCCCGGCCGATCTCCTTGGCGCGGCGGAAGTCGAACGGGGTCCCGGCCACCCGGGCGAGCTCGCCGGTGGGGATGAGGGTCTTGTCGACCGGGGTGTAGCGGCTGGCGGCGATCTCCAGACGGTGGTCGTAGACGGAGCCGCTGCCCTCCCCGGCCAGGTTGTAGTACGTGTGGTTGGTGAGGTTCAGGACCGTCGCCTTGTCGGTCGTGGCCTCGTAGTCGATGCGGAAGTCGCCCGCCGCCGTGAGGGTGTAGTCCACGCGCACGGTGAGCGTGCCGGGGTAGCCCATCTCGCCGTCGGGGCTCACCCGGCGGAGGGTGAGCCCCACGTCCGCGCCCTTGCGGAACGGCTCCACGGACCAGACGTGCTTGTCGAAGCCCTTGTCGCCGCCGTGCAGGCTGTTCGGCCCGTCGTTGATCGGCAGTTGGTACGTCTTGCCCTCCAGCGTGAAGGCGCCGCGGGCGATGCGGTTGCCGTAGCGGCCGATGAGGGCGCCGAAGTACGGGCTGTCCGCCACATAGGAGTCCAGGTCGTCGAAGCCGAGCGACACATTGGCGCGGCGGCCGTGGCGGTCGGGGATCTCCAGGGCCTGCACGATGCCGCCATAGCTGAGCACACGCAGCCGGGTGCGGCCGTTCTCGATCGTCCAGCGGTCGACCCGTGTGCCGTCCGCGAGCGTGCCGAAGTGCTCCTTCACCGCGCCTCCCTTGCCCGCGGAGTTCCCTCCGCCGTTCGCGTGGGCGGTCCCGGCCGTGGCGGCCGAGGCCGCCAGTCCGGCCGCCGCCGCCGTGATCACCGTGCGTCTGCTCGTGGTCATATGTGGCTCCATAAGGCTAGATCCGTGGGGGACAGCTGATGGGTTACGACCCGACCTTGCGCTTGTTCCAGACATCGAAGCCGACCGCGGCCAGCAGCACCAGACCCTTGATCACCTGCTGGTAGTCGGTACCGATGCCGACCAGCGACATACCGTTGTTGAGCACGCCGAGCACCAGACCACCGATGATCGCGCCGAGCACCGTGCCCACACCGCCGCTGGCCGAGGCGCCGCCGATGAACGCGGCGGCGATGGCCTCGAGCTCGAAGTTGAGGCCCGCACTGGGGGTGGCGGAGCCCAGCCGGGCGGCGAAGACCAGACCGGCGAGGGCGGCCAGCACACCCATGTTGACGAAGACCATGAAGGTGACGCGCTTGTCCCGTACCCCCGACAGCTTGGCCGCGGGCTGGTTGCCGCCGAGGGCGTACACATGCCGCCCCACCACGGTGTTCCGCATCACAAAGCTGAACAGGACGAAGAGCACGGCCAGGATCAGCAGCCCGTACGGCGCCCCGTGCCAACTGGAGAGCGTCATGGTGAACGCCATCACCGCGGCCACGATCGCGGCGCACTTGACGAAGAACAGCCCCAGCGGCACCACGTCCAGCTCATAGGCGGTCCGCTGCTGCCGGGCGCGCCACTCCTGCCAGACGGCGGCGGCGCAGACGACGAGGCCGATCACCATCGTGGGGTTGTGGTACTGGGTGTACGGGCCCATCTCCGGGATGAAGCCGGTGCTCATCTTCTCGAAGCCGTCGGGGAACGGCGACAGCGACTGACCGTCCAGCAGGATCTGGGTGCCGCCGCGGAAGGCCAGCATTCCGGCCAGGGTGACGATGAAGGACGGAATGCCTATGTACGCGATCCAGAAGCCCTGCCAGGCCCCGGCCACCGCGCCGAGCAGCAGACAGAGGACGACCGCGAGGCCCCACGGCAGATCGTGTTTGATCATCATGACGCCGGCGGCGGCGCCGATGAAGGCGACCAGTGAGCCGACCGACAGATCGATGTGCCCCGCGATGATCACGATCATCATGCCGATCGCGAGGATGAGGATATAGCCGTTCTGCTGCACCAGGTTGGTGACGTTCAGCGGCCGCAGCAGGATGTCGTCCGACCAGATCTGGAAGATGACGATGATCAGGGCGAGCGCGACCAGCATGCCGTACTGCCGCATGTTGGACCGCAGTCCCTGCAGCAGCAGCGTCCCGACGCTGGGCGGGCCATCGGCCGGCGACGGGGCCGGGCTCTCGGTCTTCTGGGTGGCCGTGCTCATCCTTCGTCTCCTCTGTCCCTCGTCATATGGCGCATCAGAACTTCCTGCGTCGCCTCGGCCCGGGGAACCTCCCCGGTCAGCCGCCCGGCCGCCATCGTGTAGATCCGGTCGCACATCCCCAGCAGCTCGCCCAGCTCGGAGGAGATGAAGATGACGGCCTTGCCCTGCGCCGCCAGATCGTTGATGACCGTGTAGATCTCGTACTTGGCCCCGACGTCGATGCCGCGGGTGGGCTCGTCGAGGATGAGCACTTCGGGACCCGCGAAGATCCACTTGCTGAGGACGACCTTCTGCTGGTTGCCGCCGCTGAGCCGGCCGACCCGCTCGAAGACCGTGGGGGCCTTGATGTTCATGGTGGTGCGGAACCGCTCGGCGACCCGTGACTCCTCGTGCTCGTTGACCACACCGCGGCGCGCCACCTTGGCCAGCGAGGAGAGCGAGACATTGCGGCTGATGGTGTCCTCGAGGTTCAGCCCGAAAGTCTTGCGGTCCTCGGTGACATACGCGATGCCGTGGTCGATCGCCTCCGGCACGGTGCGGGTACGGACCTCCTGGCCGTCCCGGAACACCCGGCCGCCCGCATAGCGCCCGTACGCCCGCCCGAAGACGCTCATGGCGAGCTCGGTGCGGCCGGCGCCCATCAGCCCGGCGATGCCGACGATCTCCCCGCGCCGTACGTTCAGCGAGACCCCGTCCACCACCTTGCGCTGCTGGTCGATGGGGTGGTGGACGGTCCAGTCCTGGACCGCCAGGGCCACCTCCGAGGCGTCCTCGCCCTCGTACGGGGTGCGGTCCGGGAAGCGGTGGTCGAGGTCGCGGCCGACCATGCCGCGGATGATGCGGTCCTCGGAGACCTCGGGGTCGGCATCGGGGGTCTCCCGGACGGTCAGCGTCTCGATGCTCTGGCCGTCGCGCAGAATGGTGACGGAGTCGGCGACCCGGCGGATCTCATTGAGCTTGTGCGAGATCAGGATGCAGGAAATGCCCTGCGCCTTGAATTCCAGCAGCAGATCGAGGAGCTTTCCGCTGTCCTCGTCGTTGAGCGCCGCGGTCGGCTCGTCCAGGATGAGCAGCTTCACCTCCTTGGAGAGCGCCTTGGCGATTTCCACCAACTGCTGCTTGCCCACACCGATATCGGTCACGCGGGTCTGCGGCGAATCCGTCAGACCGACCCGCTTGAGCAGCGCGGTGGCGTGTCTGAGGGTTTCGTTCCAGCTGATCAGGCCGCGCCGGGAGTGCTCATTGCCGAGGAAGATGTTCTCGGCGATGGACAGATAGGGGACCAGCGCCAGTTCCTGGTGGATGATGACGATGCCGCGCTGCTCGCTCGCGCGGATGTCCTTGAAGGCGCACTCCTCGCCGTCGAAGAGGATCTGGCCCTCGTAACTGCCGTGCGGATGGACCCCGCTGACCACCTTCATCAGGGTGGACTTTCCCGCGCCGTTCTCCCCGCACAGGGCGTGGATCTCGCCCTGGCGGACGCGGAGATTGACATCGGAGAGCGCCTTGACACCGGGGAACGTCTTGGTGATGGCGCGCAATTCGAGAATGGTGCTCATGGCCCGGTACCGCCCTACTTCAGCTGCGACGCGGTGTAGTAACCCTGGTCGACCAGCACCTGGGTATTGGACTTGTCGACGCTGACCGGGTTGAGCAGATAGGTCGGCACGACCTTTTCGCCGTTGTCGTAGGACTTGGTGTCGTTGACCGGGGGCTTGCCGCCGGTCAGCTCCGCCTTGGCCATGTCCACGGTGGCCTTCGCCAGCTTGCGGGTGTCCTTGTAGATGGTCTGGGTCTGCTGGCCCCGGATGATGGACTTCACGGAGGCGAGCTCGGCGTCCTGCCCGGTCACCACCGGGTACGGCTTGGACTTGCTGCCGTAGCCGACACCCTTGAGCGCCGAGAGGATGCCGATGGACATGCCGTCGTACGGCGACAGCACGGCGTCGACATCGCGGCTGCTGTACGCCTTGTTGAGCAGGTCCTCCATCCGGTCCTGGGCGGCGCTGCCGCTCCACTTCTCGGTGTAGAGCTGGTTGAGACTGGTCTGCTTGGAGCGGACGACCAGCTCGCCCTTGTCCAGGTACGGCTTGAGCACCTTCATGGCGCCGTTGAAGAAGTACTTGGTGTTGTTGTCGTCCGAGGACCCGGCGAACAGCTCGATGGAGAACGGGCCCTTGCGGCCCTTGGAGAGCCCCAGCTTGTCGGCGATGTACTGGCCCTGGAGCCTGCCGACCTTCTCGTTGTCGAAGGTCGCGTAGTAGTCGACGTTCTTGGTGCCCAGCAGCAGCCGGTCGTAGGAGATCACCGGGATGTTGGCCTCATGCGCCTGCTTCAGGACGTCGGAGAGGGCCCCGCCGTTGATCGGCGCGACCACCAGCAGCCGATGGCCCTTGGTGATCATGTTCTCGAGCTGGGACACCTGGGTACGGACGTCGTCCTCGCCGTACTGGAGGTCCGTCTTGTAGCCCGCGGCCTGGAACTGCTTGGCCATGTTCCGGCCGTCGGCGATCCACCGCTCGGAGGACTTCGTCGGCATCGCGATGCCGATCGTGCCTCCCTTTTCCTTGCTCTTGTACCGGCTGCCGCCGACCGCCTCCTGGCCACAGGCCGTGGCGGTCAGCGAGAGCGCGAGGAGGCCGGCGCCTATCGCCGCGGCTCGTGCTCCTCTTACCGTGCGCATGGTGTTGGGGTCCTTCCCTGGGGCGTCGTTGCGTGGGGGACGTCAGGAATCGAGCTGGTCCGCACCGGCGGTGAAACGCCGCAGCGGACCGGGCAGCCGGGAGCCGGGCGGGGACATCCCGCCGTCCGCGCCCAGCCGGGTGAGCAGGTCGAGCACGAGCCGCCCGCGGCGCACCCGTTCACGGGCGCTGCCCAGCGCCACGTCCCGCAGCTGGGCGCCGTACGGGTAGATCCCCGGGGACCTGCTGAGCCCGAACTTCAGGTAGAGGGGGGCGCCGCGCCGGATCAGCTCCGCCGCGTCATAGATCCGCACATAGCCGCCGAGGTCGTCCGGGGCCTCGACATAGAAGTCCAGCGGGGCGCGGGAGACCCGGCGGATCTCGGTGAGGTGCTCCAGCGTCAGGTCCGAGGGGATGTTGATGGAGTCGGCCCCCAGCTGCTCGTACACCGCGAACGAGGCCGGGTTGACCGGGCCGACCAGCGCGGACAGCTTGAAGGTGGTGTCCGCGGGCAGCTGGCCGCCCGCCCGCAGCCGGTTCAGCAGCCACAGCACCCCCTCGTCGGCCACCAGCAGGCACTTCACGCCCAGCGAGACCGCGCGCAGCGCGTCCTCCACACAGCCGGCCACCGCGTCATGGCCACGGGCGCGCAGCCCCCCGCCGCCGGAGTCGGAGCGGGTGGCGGCGCCGATGTCCCAGGTGCCGCGGGGGCCGGTGAACAGGCACAGCTCGGCGTTCCGTTCGGCGCAGCTCTCCACCATCTCGGTGATCTCGGCATCGGTGAGCATCCAGACGCCGCTGCCCTGGCTGATCCGGTGGATCGGCACCTCCAGCCGCCCGGCCTCCTTGAACACGGTGGCCAGCGCCTCCGGGCCCTCGACGGAGGGGATCTCGGTGCGCCAGGTGCCGCCGTCGGGGAAGGTGTGCGCGGAGGCGTCGGCGGGGTCGGGGGCGGGCGTGGCGTGGCCGAGCGACGCGAGGGCCGCTTCGGCGGGGCGGCGGGGGCCGGAAGAGGCGGGTGAGGCGGCGGTCACGGTGCTCCCTGTGGAGTGCTGGCCGGTGGTCCGGTGTCCGGCTGGTGCTGCCCAGGACATCGTTGTCCGGGTGGGGCTGGGGTGATGACTAGAGACGGTCCGAAGGGCTGGTGGGATGACTGGAGCCGCGGGCGGGGGCTTGACGTCCGGCACATGCGCTAGTCGAGCCCCCGCGGTCGCAGCAGCACCTTGCCGACGGCCGGATCGCCGCTGCCGACCAGCTCGACCGCCGAGGCGAAGTCGGTCAGCGGCAGCTCATGGGTGATCAGCGGCCGCAGGCTCAGCAGCCCCGCGTCGAAGACCCGTACGGCGTGCGCCCAGGCGGCGGGCGGGGCCCCGAAGACGGTCCGCACCTCGAGCTGGCGTACCACCAGGTCCGTGGGGTCAAGACCCTGCGCGCCCGCCGCGGGGAGGCCCGTGAGCACCAGTCGGCCGCCCCGGCGCAGCAGCGAGGCGGAGGTACGGGCGGCGGAGGCCGATCCGGCGGTCTCGATCACCACGTCATAGCCCGAGAGCTGGTCGGACAGTTGGTCCCGGGTGCGGAACTCGGTGCCGCCGAAGGACAGCGACAGCCGTTCCCGGTCCGGGCGGATGCCCACCACCAGCAGCCGCCCGGGGGAGACGGCGGCGAGGAACTGTACGGCGATCATGCCGAGCGTGCCGGTGCCGACCACCGCGACCCGCTCCCCGGGCTGGGCGCGGGCCTTGAGCGCGGCGGCGGCGACGCACGCGGCGGGCTCAAGCAGGGCGGCGGCGCCCAGGTCGGCGTCGTCGGACAGCGGGTGCAGCAGCCGGGCGGGCAGGGTCAGGGTGTCGGCCATGGCCCCGGGCTGGGTGAAGCCGGTCTCCTCGTACCCGGCCGTGCACAAGGTGGTGTCCCCGGCGTGACAGCGGTCGCACACCTGGCAGTTGCGGAACCCCTCGCCGACGACCTTACGGCCGACAAGCGCCTCCGGGACGCCCGCGCCGACCGCCTCGACCGTCCCGGACCACTCATGGCCGGGGGTGACGGGGTAGCGGACGTACCCCTCGGGCCGGTTGCCCTGGTACAGCTCGCGGTCGCTGCCGCAGATCCCGGAGGCGTGGATCCGCACCCGCGCGTCATGGGGGCCGGGCGCGGCCTCTTCGGCGGCGGTGCCGGTCTCGACGAGACGGAACGCGCCGGGGGCGTCGAGGACGAGCGCGGTCACCGCCGTCCGCCCTTCGGGTCCCGCCTCTCCCAGCCCTCGGCCCACAGGTCGAAGTGGGCCTGCTGCTGGGGGAATTCGGCCGCGGCGTCGGTGTCGAGCTCCACGCCGAGACCGGGCTCGTGGGGGAGCTGGAAGTAGCCGTCCACGACCTGGGGGGCGCCCTTGACCACCTTCTTGATCTCCGCGTCGGCGAAGTCGTTGAAGTGCTCGAGGATCTTGAAGTTCGGAGTGCAGCCCGCGAGCTGGAGCGACGCGGCGGTCAGCACCGAGCCGCCCACATTGTGCGGGGCGATCAGGACGTAGTGGGTCTCGGCGGTGGCGGCGAGCTTGCGCGCCTCGCCGATGCCGCCGATGTGCCCGACGTCGGGCTGGATGATGTCGGCGGCCTGTGACTCGAACAGCTCGCGGAACTCGATCCGGTCGTGGATGCGCTCCCCCGTGGCGATCGGCAGCCGCGTCTTCTCCGCGACCTTCGCGAGCGCCTTGAGGTTCTCCGGCGGCACCGGCTCCTCCAGCCATGACGGATTAAACCGCTCCAGTTCGCCCGCGATCCTTACGGCGGTCGCCGGGCTGAACCGCCCGTGCATCTCCACCAGCAGCTCGGCCTCCGGGCCGATCGCGTCCCGTACGGCCTCCACGAGGGAGAGCGAGTGCAGGGTCTCGGCGTGGTCCAGCTCGAAGTGGCCGGTGCCGAACGGGTCGAGCTTCAGCGCCCGGTAGCCCCGCTCGACCACCGTGGACGCCGCCTTGTGGAACGCCTCGGGGGTGCGCTCCACGGTGTACCAGCCGTTGGCGTACGCCTTGACCCGGTCGGTCACCTTTCCGCCGAGCAGCTGCCAGACGGGCACCCCGAGGGCCTTGCCCTTGATGTCCCAGCAGGCCATCTCGACACAGGCGATGCCGGACATCACGATCTCGCCCGCCCGGCCGTAGTCGCCGTACTTCATCCGCCGGACCAGGTCCTCCACCGCGAACGGGTCCGATCCGGCGAGGTGATTGGCCTCGGCCTCGCGCAGATAGCCCAGCAGCGCATCGGTCCGCCCGAGCATGCGGGTCTCGCCGACGCCGGTGATCCCCTCGTCCGTATGGACCTGCACATAGGTGAGGTTGCGCCAGGGCGTGCCGACGACATGCGTACTGATACCGGTGATGCGCACAGCAATCGACCCTTCGCGGTGTTCGAGATTTCGTCACACGTTCGAAATGTTGACGTGACGGTAGTAAGGGTCCATCAGGGGTGTCAATGGTTGTGCGTCGCATGACGTTCGAACGTGACAACCCATCATGACCGATCAAGAACCATCATGACCGATCATCGCGTCGGGCGACATGCCTGCCGGAATGTTCGTTGGGGAATGGTTGGGCGGCGGGGCTCAGCCCCTGGTGTGCGAGAGCAAACGGACCGGGGTGACCTCCCGCACATGGAGGAGGGCATCGCACCAGTCCGTGAGCGATCCGCCGGAGAGGTGGTGGGCGGCATCGTCGGCGGGGTCGTAGCGCGGGCCGATCAGGCGGGTCCTGGTCGGTGTGGTGAGCCAGGTCCGCACCGGGACCGGGCCGTCGGCGCGCGGGTCCAGGAGATAGGCGTCCAGCGCGGTGCCCCCCAGGGTCGCGTCAGCGAACTCCGCGGGCGGCTCGGGTACCGGACCGGGGGCCATGCCGTGGTGGAAGGTGAGGCCGATGGACACGTAACCGGCCCCGAACCGTTCGCGGAGGTAACTGCCCGCGTTGCGGTGCGTCATCGGCGGCGAAGCGGGCGGGACGGTCCGCGGGGTGCCGTCGACGGTGTGCGCGAGACCGCCCCAGTAGACGATCCGGTCCGCGGTGTCCTCGTGCCACCGGATCGTGTCCTCGGCCATACCCCGCTCGATGCGGGCGAGGCCGTCGGGCAGGGCGAGCTGGGCCAGCTGCTCCCGTGCGGTGGGGGCGTTGTCGACGAATCGGACCGGGTCATCGGGGTGGCGCCGGTTGAAGGAGCGCAGCCAGCGGACGACGCCGAGGATCTCCTCGGTCTGCCAGAACGGCCGGGCCTCGGCCAGCAGCGCCCGGGGGTCGCCCGCCCCGGTGCCGATGTACTCGGCGAGGCCGATCCGCGACGGGTTGTCCCCTTCCAGCGCGAGCGAACGGAATCCCCGTTCCTCGACCAGCAGCCGGACGATCCGGTGCGAGAGGGCACTGAGTTCATGGGTCTGACGGGTCGAGGCGCCGATGGCCACGACCTTCGCGTCGCACACGATGTCGAGCAGCGGCTCGAGATCGGTCAGCGGCGCCTCGGGATCGAACGTGGTGAGGCGATGAGCATGATCCTCGATCCATCGAGTCACCATCTCGGTCATGGCCGGACCTCCTTGATCGGAAATGATTGGTTCCGGAACGTGCCCGGCCGTGGCCGACGCGGCGAAAGCAGGCTCGGAGCGGGCGGGCTCGGAGAGCAGGCTCGGACCTCAACCAAGGTTGAGGTCAAGCCAAGGGGCGAACGGCGGCTACGAACCGCTTCGCTGCGCCGTCACCAGGACCTCGCCCGCCGTCGTCCGGTCGTACAGGACCGATCGCCCCGCCCGCCGCCTGCGGACCAGCCGGGCCTCGCGCAGAACGCGCAGATGGCCGCCGATCGAGCCCAGGGTCCCGCCGGTGAGGGCAACCAGGTGGGTGGTGCTCTTCGGGGTGTCCAGGAGGCGCAGAACGCTCGCGCGGGCCGGGCCGAGAAGCCGGGCGAGGGGGTCGGCGGCCGGCCGCGGGTCGGATACGGCGAGGGCGCCCGCGCAGGGGTAGGTCACGGCGTAGCGGTGCGGCGCGTCCCAGGAGACCCATCCGGCGGCGGGCGTGACGGGGACGAAGAGCAGCTGGGCGCCGTGGACCGCGCGGGGCGGGTTGTCGTGGGCGTTGATCTGCAGGCGGCTGCCGCCCAGCCAGCGCATCCCCGGCCGCATGCCGTCCAGGACGGCCGCCCAGCCGCCCTGGCTCATCTGGTCGGTGCGCGCCACCACATCGGCCTCGATGATCCGGCGGCGGCGCGGCCATGTGGGCCTTACGGCTGCCGTCCACACCCACTCCAGCAGCTCGGCGAGGCGCCACGGCAGATCGTCGCGGCACAGCGCGGGCGGGAGCGGGGAGCGGCCCAAGGAGACCGTAAGGTCGTCGCGGGCGGCGGCGGGGGCCGTCGTACGGACCCGGGCCAGCTCCTCCTCGAAGGACGGCTCGCCCTCGCCGGGCGGCGCCTGGGTGAGGAAGTCAGCGAGCCAGGTGCGGCCCAGCGCGGCCCGTACCAGCAGCGCGGTCACCGGGTCCTCGGCCAACCGCGCCTGGTAGCCGGGCAGATGGGCCGCGAGCCAGGCCCGCTCGCCCGGGTGGGCGGCGCTCGCCCGCTCCAGGGTGATCAGCGCCGCGGTGGTCTCGGCCAGGGGGGAGAGGACGAACCGGCCGCCCGCGAGCGTGTCCGCGTCCACCAGCCACAGCCCCATCCGGCCACCCCCGCCGCCACCTCGTGGTCGCGCGTTGTCGCGTCGTTTCGCATCCGTGCGAAACATTAACGCCGCCGCGCGGCGACTCCCGAGCCTGAGGCCATGCGCACCTATCGAGAGGTGTTCCGGGCCCCGGAGTTCACCCCGCTGTTCCTCATCTTCGCCACGCAGGTGGCCGCCTCGACGGCGAGCGGGCTCGCCCTCGGCACCCTGGTCTACGCGGCGACCGGCTCACCGCTGCTCTCCGCGCTCAGCATGTTCGGCCCCTCGCTCGCCCAGGTGGCGGGCGCGCTGGCGCTGCTGTCGGCGGCCGACCGGCTGCCACCGCGCGCCGCGCTGTCCGGGTTGTCGGCGCTCTTCGCCCTGGGGACCGCCGCGCTGGCCCTTCCCGGGCTGCCCGTGGCGGCCGTCCTCGCCATCGTGTTCGGGCTCGGCGCGGCGGCCTCCCTCGGCGGCGCCGTCCGCTACGGACTGCTCACCGAGATCCTGCCCAAGGACGGCTATCTGCTGGGCCGTTCGGTGCTCAACATGTCGGGCGGCACCATGCAGATCGGCGGCTACGCGGCCGGTGGCCTCCTCGTGACCGCCCTCTCGGCGCGCGGCACCCTGCTCACCGCCGCCGCGCTGTACGTACTGGCCGGGGCCGCCTCGCGGTTCGGCCTGAGCGGGCGTCCGGCCCGGGCCGGGGGGCGGCCCTCGGTAGCGGAGACCTGGCGGGTCAACGCCCGGCTGTGGTCCTCCGCGCCCCGCCGCCGGGTCTACTACGCGCTCTGGGTGCCCAATGGGCTGATCGTCGGCTGTGAATCCCTCTTCGTGCCCTACGCGCCCCGGAACGCCGGGCTGCTCTTCGCCGTGGGCTCCCTCGGCATGCTGATGGGGGACCTCGTCACCGGGCGGCTGCTGCCGCCGCACCTGCGGGAGCGGCTTGCGGCGCCCCTGCGGCTGCTGCTCGCCGCGCCGTATCTGGTCTTCGCGGTGCGTCCGCCGCTGCCGCTCGCGCTGGCCGCCGTCGCCCTCGCCTCGATCGGCTTCTCGGCCACGCTGGGGCTCCAGCAGCGGCTGATGGCCCTGACGCCGGACGGGATGAGCGGCCAGGCCCTGGGGCTGCACTCCTCCGGCATGCTCACCATGCAGGGCGTGTCCGCCGCCCTGGCGGGCGCGCTGGCCCAGCCCACCTCACCGGCGGTGGCGATGGCCGTCCTGGCGGCGGTCTCCGTGGCCGTCACCCTGACCCTGGCCCCGGGGCTGCGGGGCGACGACCCCGGGGCGCAGCGGCCTCAAGCGGCCCCGCCGGAGGGGTCGATCGAGGAGTCGGCCCGGGAGGGACGAGCGCCGTAAGGGCGGGGCGGGCGCCGTAAGGGTGGCGTTGGCGCGGTAAGGGGGCGGGCGAGCACGGTAAGGGCGGGGCGGGCGCCGTAAGGGTGGCGTGGGCACCGTAAGGGCGCGGGTGAGCGCCGTAAGGGCGTCATCGGGGCGGCCGTGGGCGGTGTGCCGGGGTCAACCCGGCGCCCGGCGGCCACCCGTTGGGCGGTGCCGGACACGCCGCACGGGGGTGAGGCTCCCCCGGACGGGTTCGCCCGCCCGGTAGCTGTACGGGCAACTGAACTCCCGCACCAGGAGGTACATCCGTCCATGCGCAACCGCCGCCGCGCCCTCGGCGCCCTTACCGTTCTTCTCATGGCCGCCCCGGCCGCCCATGCCGCGTCAGCCGGGCCCGCCGGGCCCGCCGGACCCGACCGGCCCCGTCTGCCGCTGCCCTGGACCGACGACCTGACCATCGACCGCACCGGGAACGTCTCCCCGGACGGATCCGTCACGCTGTACGGCAGCTACCGCTGCGTCCGGGAAGGGGCGGGGTACGCGCGGGCGACCGTGCTGGTCACCCTCACCCAGGACGGGGAGCGCCACGGCCTCGGCGGCTACAACGCCGTCTGCGACGGACAGCGGCACCGCTGGCTGATCGACGCGGCGAACGTGGGGCCGTACCAGCCGGGACCGGCGGACGCCGAGGGCACGCTGTTGCGGTTCGACGCCGGTGGCTCCTTCGTGCCGGTGCCGAGGAGCGCGGTCGGGGTCGAACGGGAGGTCAGGCTGGTGGGCGGCGACGGCTGAGCCGCCGTCACGGGACGGCGGCGGCGTCCGTAAGGCCGTCACGTACGGCCGCCGCAGGGCCGCCGCGCACCGTACGGCCGTCACGCCCCGGCCGCTTCGTCTCCCTGCCCCAGCAGGGAGACGAAGGCCCGGAAGAGGGCGGGCATGTCCACCGCGTCCCGGTCGTGCAGCCACTGGAACTGGAGCCCGTCCATCACCGCCACCAGCAGCGGCGCGGCGGCCTCCGGGGTGAGCCCGCCGGGGAGCCGGTCGCCGAACTCGCCGCGCAGGATGGCCGCCATGTCGGCGCGCACCCTGTCGTAGCGCTGGGTGAAGAAGCCGCGCGCGGGGTGGTCGCCGGTGACGCTCTCGCCGAGGAGCGCGGAGAAGGTCTGGACGACGCCGGGGCGCATCGCGTTGTACTCCACCAGCGAGGCCAGCAGGTCCAGCGGCCATATGTGCTCTCCGTCGTGCCGCGCGGAGCCGGTGTCCCACTGGTCGCGCTCCTCGAGCACGGCGATGAGGAGCGAGTCCTTGGTGGGGAAGTAGTGGAGCAGCCCCTGTTGGGTGAGGCCCACCCGCTCGGCGACCGCCCCGAGGGTCGCGCCCCGGTAGCCGCGCTCGGCGATCACCTCGAGCGCACGGCGGACGATCTCCGCCCGTCGTTCCTCACCCCGTCTGGTACCGCGCTCGGTCGCCCTCTCCATGCCCGTACCGTAGAGCATGTTTGATAACGAGTCGATAACGGTACCTACCTGGCAACAGGTTCTCGGGTCCACCATGGCCCCGGACGAGGACCGGACGGGACCCGCACCGGGAGGGGCGAGCGATGGCGGACGCGATCGGCGAGGGCAGCGAGGGCTACGAAGGGGGCGAAGGCGGCGAGGGGGGCACGGCCGGAGCCGTGGTGGAGAAGGCCCTCGGCCTGCTGGACCTGGAGACCAAGGCGCGGCTGCTGTCCGGGCAGGACATGTGGAGCCTGCCCGCCGTTCCGGCGATCGGGCTGCGGTCCCTGGTGATGTCGGACGGCCCGATCGGCGTCCGCGGCGTCCACTGGACCGCGGACGACCCCTCCATCGCCCTGCCCAGTCCCACCGCGCTCGCCGCGACCTGGGACCCGGAGCTCGCCCGGCGGGCGGGGCGGCTGCTCGCGCAGGAGGCGCGGCGCAAGGGCGTCCATGTGCTGCTCGCGCCGACGGTCAATCTGCACCGTTCCCCGCTGGGCGGCCGCCACTTCGAGGCGTACAGCGAGGATCCGCATCTCACCGGTGCGATCGGCACCGGCTATGTGACGGGTGTGCAGGACGGCGGGGTGGGCACCACCGTCAAGCACTTCGTGGCCAATGACGCCGAGACCGAGCGCTTCACCGTCGACAACGCGATCGGTGCGCGGGCGCTGCGCGAGCTGTATCTCGCGCCCTTCGAAGCCATCGTCAAGAACGCCCGCCCCTGGGGCGTCATGGCCGCCTACAACGGCGTCAACGGGTCGACGATGACCGAACACCGCGCGCTTCAGCGGGGGGTGCTGCGCGGTGAATGGGGCTTCGACGGCTTCATCGTCTCCGACTGGCTGGCGGCCCGTGACACCGTGCGGGGACTCAAGGGCGGGCTGGACGTCGCGATGCCCGGCCCGCGGACCGTCTACGGCGAGGCGTTGGCCGCCGCGGTGCGCGACGGCCGGGTGACCGAGGCGGAGCTGGACGAGGCGGTGCGGCGGCTGCTCACCCTGGCCGCCCGGGTCGGCGTCCTGGACGGCGCGGCCCCGGCCGTCGCCCCCGCCGACCGGCCCGGTCCGATCGACGGGGAGGCGCTGGCCCGCGAGATCGCCCGGCGCTCCTTCGTACTGCTGCGGAACGAGGCCGCGGGCGGCGGGGAAACCGTGCTGCCGCTGGAGACCGGCGCCCCCGGCGGGGTGCGGTCGCTGGCCCTGATCGGCGCCGCGGCGCGCGACGCCCGGGTGCTGGGCGGCGGCTCGGCGGTGGTCTTCCCCGACCATGTGGTCTCCCCGCTCGACGGGCTGCGGGCCGCCCTGCCGCCGGACGTTCGGCTCAGCTACGCGGTGGGCGCCGACCCCACCGATGAACTCGCCCCCGCCGCCCAGGGGTTCGCGCTGCGCGCGGTGGTCAGGGCCGCCGACGGGCGGGTGCTCGGCGAGTCCCGGCTGGCCAGTGGGCAGGTGCAGTGGATCAGCGACTTCCCCGACGGGGTGAGCTTCGAGGAGCTGCACACCGTGGAGACCGTCGGCACCTTCACCCCGCGCGAGAGCGGTGCCCACTCCTTCGGCACCAGGGGGCTGGGCGGGCTCCGGCTGACCGTGGCCGGAAAGGTGCTCTTCGAGGGGGAGGAGCTTCCGGCGGACGTCGACGACCTCTTCGAGGCGTTCATGGGCTCCCCGGTGCCCCGGGGCCAGGTGGAGCTCACCGCGGGCGAGCCGGTGGAGGTCAGCCTCAGCTGCGCGGTGGCCCGCCCCGAGGACGCCCAGCTCGACGCCGTCTGCTTCAGCCTGCTGCACCGGGCGCCGGAGCGGGACGCCGAGGAGCTGATCCAGGAGGCCGTCGCCGCGGCCTCGGCGGCCGAGGCGGCCGTGGTGGTGGTCGCCACCACCGAGCGGGTCGAGAGCGAGGGGTTCGACCGTCGGCATCTGCGGCTGCCGGGCCGTCAGGACGAGCTGGTGCGCAGGGTCGCCGCCACCGGCACCCCCACCGTGGTGGTGGTCAACGCGGGTTCTCCGGTCGAGATGCCCTGGCGGGACGAGGTCGCCGCGGTGCTGCTGAGCTGGTTCCCGGGCCAGGAGGCGGGGGCCGCGCTCGCCGACGTCCTGCTGGGCGCGGAGGAGCCCGGCGGCCGCCTGCCCACGACCTGGCCCCGGCGGCTCGAGGACGCCCCGGTCAGCACGGTCACACCCAGCGAGGGCCGACTGGTCTACGAGGAGGGCGTGTTCATCGGCTACCGCGCGTGGGAGCGGCGGGCGGGGACCGCTCCGGCGTACTGGTTCGGACATGGCCTTGGCTACACGGACTGGGCGTACGAGGCGATGGACTTCACCCCCGCGGAGGGCGAGGACGAGACGCTGGGCACGGTGACCGTGCGGGTCCGCAACACGGGTGCCAGGGCGGGCCGTGAGGTCGTACAGCTCTACCTCACCGTGCCGGAGAACGACACGGAGAACGACGCGGAGAACGGCACGGGGGGCGATACGGAGAACGACGCCCAGGACGCCACCGCGCGCGGCGCCCAGGACGTCGCCCAGGGCGACGGCGAGGATCGCCCGGTGCGGCGCCTCGCGGGCTTCGCCTCGGTCACCGCCGCTCCGGGCGAGACGGCGGAGGCGGCCATCCCCCTGCCCCGCCGGGCGGCGGAGATCTGGGACGAGTCAACGGGCGCCTGGCGCCTGATCCCGGGCGCCTACACGGCAGAGGCGGGCCGCAGCGTAGCCGACCGCCGCCTGTCGTTCCCGGTGCCCGTGCGGACGACCGCCTGAGCTACGCCGTCCGGCGCGCGGCGAGGCTGCTCGCGTCCGCCGGTCAGGGGGCGGCCGACGCATCGCGACGCCTGCGGCGGACTGTTCCCCTCCGCTCCCCGCCCCTCCCCGAACCTGTGGCTCCGCCCCAGCCCCCGCCGGGCCGGGGCTGTGCCCCAACCCCGGGGCCAGGGGCGCGGTCCCTGCCGTGTGGCGGAGCCGCGTATGGGGAGGGGTGCCCCGCGCCCGGCGTCCGGTCAGGAGCTGGGCCGCGGGGCCTGGGGTCAGGGTGAGGCAGCGGTGATGCGGCGGTAGGCCATGTCGGCCAGTTGCGCCTGGCCCGCCTTGCTGGGGTGGAACCAGTCCCACTTGCTCAGCTCATGCGTGGTGAAGCGGTACTTGTGCACCGCCGGGTCATACCGGCACAGCACATCCCGCCCGCACACGTCCTTCAGCACCTTGTTGTACTCGGTCACCCGGTCCGACACCCGCTGTCGGCGGTCGTTGGAGGCCGCGTCCAGGTGCTCGGAGTCCTTGAGCATCGATGGGCAGATGCCCAGCTTCCAGATCTGCCGCCCGAAGACGTTCTTCCGCCCCTCCGACCACAGCCGCTTCAGATCCGGCACGCTGGCCACATACACCTGGGTCTTGGGCAGATCGCGGCGCAGCCGGGTGAGCGCCGAGGTGAAGGTGGTGCGGAACTGCTCGGGGGAGGTCATGTCGTCCACCGAGTCCCGGCAGGCGTCATTGGCGCCGATCATCACGGTGATCAGCTTCGGCTTGCGGGCCGCGGCCGCCTCGATCTGGCCGGGCAGGTCGGCCACGACCGCGCCGGTCTTGGCGAAGTTCCAGGCGTGGGTCCCCGCGCCGGCGGTGGCGGAGGGCAGCAGCCGCTGGGCGAGGCTCTCCACATCGGTGCCGGTGGACCACGACACCTCGGGGCAGTCGGAGAGCACCGAACAGGCGTCGAAGCCACGGGTGATGGAGTCGCCCACGGAGGCGATCGAGGTCGGCCGGGTGTTCCAGACGACGGCCCGCTTGGCGCCCGGGGTCTTCGCCGCGCGGGTCGGCCCCTGTCGGGAGGGGTCGTCCGAGCTGCCGAAACAGCCCGCGGAGCTCAGCACGGCGGCGGTGGTGAACAGCACCACGCCGGCGCGTCCAGCGGTGCGCCCTGCTGTACGCCCGGCGGTGCGCGGGGACGGGCGCACGACCGTACGCGTGGTCGAGGAAGCGGCCGCCGGACGCTTCCGGCGTGTCGCACTGACCCGCATGGCTGTTCCCCCTCCGGCTGTTGGGTGATATCTATCCGGACCGACGGTACGTCACTCCTCCGGCTGACTCGCACGGTACGTTTTTCTTGTGCCAGATGAGCGCCGTCCCGGCGACCTGACGCGCTATGCGGTACCAGCACATTACGCCCCGTCACATCCTGTCCACTTTCTAGAGAATTCTGCACGATAAATTTCACTGAAGGTGACGTCGAGACTGGTGTGGGAGTGATCACTAGGGCAGAATGTGATCCGATGTCCCGGGCGGGACCGGTACGGGCGCGAGGCCGCTGGGGAAGGCGCACCTCGAACCGCACAGGAGGCACCGGTGACGACCCGTGGAGTTCTGTATGTGCACTCCGCTCCGCGCGCGCTGTGCCCGCACGTCGAATGGGCCATCGCGGGCGTCCTCGGCGTGCGCGTGACCCTCGACTGGATCAAGCAGCCGGCGGCGAACGGCACCTGGCGTGCCGAATTCTCCTGGCAGGGCGAGGTCGGCACGGCCTCCAAAATGGCGTCAGCGCTCCGCGGCTGGCATCTGCTGCGCTTCGAGGTGACCGCCGAGCCCTGCGCCACCGCCGAGGGCGAGCGCTACAGCTCCACCCCCGAGCTCGGCATCTTCCACGCGGTCACCGGAATGCACGGCGACATCCTGATCCCCGAGGACCGGCTGCGCGCCGCCCTCGCCCGCTCGGCCCGCGGCGAGAGCGATCTCGAGGCGGAGATCGCCAAGCTGCTCGGCAAGCCCTGGGACGACGAGCTGGAGCCATTCCGCTACGCGGGTGAGGGCGCCCCGGTCCGCTGGCTGCACCAGGTCGTCTGAGCGCCGACGGCTCCGCCGCGGCTGTGTCGAAATGCGGCTCCGCCGCGTGGGTGACCAGCCACGACGCGGCCGTGGAGGAACGATCACACCTCGCGCCACTTCCCGCGGAGCGCTTAGCGTGGCGGAATGACCGAACAACACCCGGCAATGTCCGTCGCGGTCCTCGGCACCGGCATCATGGGCTCCGGAATGGCCCGTAACCTCGCCCGCTCCGGGCTTGAGGTCCGTGCGTGGAACCGCACCCGAGCCAAGGCGGATCCCCTCAGCGAGGACGGCGTACGCGTCACCGACACCCCGGCGGAGGCCGTGGACGGCGCCGATGCCGTCCTGACGATCCTCTTCGACGGCGCCGCGGCCCTCGACACGATGCGGCAGGCCGCCCCGGCGCTGCGCCCCGGAACCGCATGGGCCCAGGCCACCACGGCGGGTCTGGAGGCGCTGGAATCGCTCGCCGCGTTCGCCCGTGAGCAGGACCTCGTCCTCATCGACTCACCCGTGCTCGGCACCAGGCAGCCCGCGGAGAGCGGACAGCTGCTGGTGCTGGCCGCCGGGCCCCACTCCGCCCGCCCGGTCGTCTGGCCGGTTTTCGACGCCATCGGCAGCCGTACGGTGTGGGTCGGCGACAGCGCGGAGGGCGCCGCCGCCACCCGGCTCAAACTGGTGCTCAACAGCTGGGTGCTCAACGTCACCCACGCCACCGCCGAGGCGGCAGCGCTCGCCAAGGGGCTGGGCGTGGACTGGCAGGGCTTCCTGGACGCGGTCGAGGGCGGCCCGCTGGACAACGGCTATATGCGGGTCAAGTCCGCCCAGGTGTTCCGGGGCGACCTCGAGCCCAGCTTCGCCACCAAGACCGCCGAGAAGGACGCCCGGCTGATCGTGGAGGCCGGGGAGCGCGCCGGAGTGCGGCTGGACCTGGCGGCCGCGGGCGCGGAGCGGTTCCGCCGCGCGATCGCGGCGGGCCACGGCGACGAGGACATGGTGGCCTCGTACTTCGCCAGCTTCGACGGCGAAGCCCCCTGACGCGGAAGCGGCCCCGCCCCTGACGCGGAAGCGACCTCCCTGACACGGAAGCGGCCCGCCTCCGGCCGGGGCCGGGGGCGGGCCGCACCCGCGTATCGGCGCCTCACGGCGCCGAGCGGTCAGACCGTGCTGAAGGCCAGCACCACATTGTGGCCGCCGAAGCCGAACGAGTCGTTCAGCGCCACGAGCTGGCCCTCGGCCGGGAGCGCCCGCGCCTCGCCGGTCACGATGTCCGCGTCCGCCTCCGGGTCAAGGGAGCCGATGTTGATCGTCGGCGGGGCCAGCCGGTGGTACAGCGCCAGCACGCTGGCCACGGTCTCCACACCGCCCGCGCCGCCGAGCAGATGGCCCGTCATGGACTTGGTGCCGGAGACCGCCATGTGGTCCACGTCGTCGCCGAACACCTTGCGCAGCGCCTTGATCTCCGCCAGGTCGCCCTGCGGGGTCGAGGTCGCGTGCGCGTTGACGTGCACGATCTCGGAACCGCTGACGCCGGTGTTCTCCACCAGGTTCTGCAGCGCGTTACCGATGCCGTTGCCGGACGGCTCCGGCTGGGTGATGTGGTGGGCGTCGGCCGAGATGCCCTGGCCGATGGCGCGCGCGTACACCCGGGCGCCGCGCGCCGCGGCGTGCTCCGCCGACTCCAGGACGATGGCGCCCGAGCCCTCGCCCATCACGAAGCCATTGCGGTTGACGTCGAACGGGCGCGAGGCGCCCTGCGGGTCGTCGTTGTTCTTGGACATCGCCATCATGTTGCCGAAGGCGGCGATGGGCAGCGGATGGATGGACGCCTCGGTACCGCCCGCGACGACCACATCGGCACGGCCGGTGCGGATCATCTCGATGGCGTAGCCGACGGCCTCGGCGCCGGAGGCGCACGCGCTCACCGGGGTGTGCGCGCCCGCGCGGGCGTTGAGGTCGATGCTGACGTTCGCCGCCGGGCTGTTGGGCATCAGCATCGGCACGGTGTGCGGGGAGACCTTGCGGACGCCCTTCTCGCGCAGCACGTCGTACTGGTCGAGCAGGGTGGTGACCCCGCCGATACCGGAGGCCATGACCGCGCCGAGCCGGTCGGGGTCGACCGAGGAGTCCTCGCCCGCCTTGGCGGTGAAGCCCGCGTCCGCCCATGCCTCACGGGCCGCGAGCAGCGCGAACTGCGCGGAACGGTCGAGCTTGCGGGCCTGCGGGCGCGGAATGACCGTGCCCGGCTCCACCGCGACCCGCGCGGCGATGCGGACCGGCAGCTCGGCCGCCCATTCCTCCTCCAGCAGGCGGACACCGGACCGGCCGGCCAGCAGGGCCTCCCAGGTCGACGGGGCGTCGCCACCCAGCGGCGTCGTGGCACCAACACCGGTGACGACCACGGTGCGATTGGTCGAGTTCACAGGAATTCCTACTCCACGTGTAGAAGGTGCTGGACCTGCCACCGCACGGGCGGCGACGACCGGCCTCGGTACGGGCTCAGCCCTGGTGCTTGAGGATGTAGTCGACGGCGTCGCCGACGGTCTTGAGGTTCTTGACGTCGTCGTCCGGGATCTTCACGTCGAAGCGCTCCTCGGCGGCGACGACCACCTCGACCATGGACAGCGAGTCGACGTCCAGGTCATCGGTGAAGGACTTGTCCAGCAGGACGTCCTCGGTCGGGATACCGGCGATCTCGTTGACGATCTCGGCGAGACCTTCGAGGATCTCTTCCTGAGTGGCGGCCATTGCGGCGCTCCTTCTTCGGTGTGTTGCGGTGGTGGCGCAGCGTCCGGTTTCTATGGAGCTGCGTGGATATGGACTATGGAGCCTAAGGGAGGGTAACGACCGTCGCTGCGTAGACGAGACCCGCTCCGAATCCGATGACGAGCGCGGTGTCGCCGCTCTTCGCCTGCCCCGTCGCCAACAGCCGCTCCATGGCGAGCGGGATGGAGGCTGCCGAGGTGTTGCCGGTGGTCTCCACGTCACGGGCGACCGTGACGTGCTCCGGCAGCTTGAGGGTTTTGATCATCGAGTCGATGATCCGCATGTTGGCCTGGTGGGGGATGAACGCGTCGAGCTCGTCCGCGCTGACCCCGGCCTCGTCCAGGGCCTGCTGGGCGACCTTCGCCATCTCGTAGACGGCCCAGCGGAAGACGGCCTGGCCCTCCTGGTGCAGCGCCGGGTAGCGCACCTCGGCGGCGTTCTGCTCGCGGTAGACGTCCCAGGGCAGCGTCTGGGTGATGGTGTCGGACTTGTCGCCCTCCGACCCCCAGACGGTCGGGCCGATCGCGGGCTCCTGGGAGGGGCCGACCACGACGGCTCCGGCGCCGTCGCCGAACAGGAAGGCCGTCGCCCGGTCCTCCAGGTCGGTCAGGTCCGAAAGCCGCTCGACCCCGATGACCAGCACATGCTCCGCGGTGCCGTCGGTGATCATGCCCTTGGCGAGGGTCAGCCCGTAGCCGAAGCCCGCACAGCCCGCCGAGATGTCGAACGCGGCCGGCTTGTTGGTGCCCAGCAGATGCGCGATCTCGGTGGCGACGGCCGGGGTCTGCTTGAAGTGCGAGACCGTCGAGACGATCACGCCGCCGATCTGCTCCGGCGTCAGACCGGCGTCGGCGATGGCCTTGCCCCCGGCCTCCACGGACATGGTGGCGAGCGTCTCGTCCGGGCCGGCCCAGTGCCGGGTGGCGATGCCCGAACGGGAGCGGATCCACTCGTCGGAGGAGTCGATGTGCTTGAGGATCTCCTCGTTCGGCACCACCCGGGTCGGACGGTAGCCACCGACGCCGAGAATGCGCGCGTATGGGGCGCCCTTACTGGGCTTGATCTTCGCGGTCATGCTTCTCGGAGCTCCTCTTCGGCCGGGGTGTCGACGGGAACGGCGTGCTCCGCGATCAGCGCACGGGCCGTGTCGAGATCGTCCGGAGTCTTCAGCGCCACATTGGTGACGCCCGGCAGCGCCCGCTTGGCGATGCCGGTGAGCGTGCCGCCCGGGGCCATCTCGATCAGCCCGGTGGCGCCCAGCTCCTGGAAGGTCTCCATGCACAGATCCCAGCGCACCGGGTTGGACACCTGGGCGACCAGCCGCTCGATCACCCCGGCACCGCTCGCCACGACCCCGCCGTCCCGGTTGGAGACGTAGCGGGTGCGCGGATCGGCCACCGGGATCCCCGCGACCAGGGTCTCGAGGGCGGCGACCGCCGGGGCCATGTGGTCGGTGTGGAACGCGCCGGCCACCTTGAGCGGTACGACGCGGCGCACCCCCTCGGGCTTGTCCTCGGCCAGCGCCGCCAGCTGCTCGGCGGTGCCCGCGGCCACGATCTGCCCGGCGCCGTTGACGTTCGCCGGGGTCAGTCCGTGCTTGTCGAGGTGGGCGACGACATCGTCCTGCTCACCACCCAGTATGGCGGCCATTCCGGTCTCGGTGCGGCTCGCGGCCTCCGCCATGGCGAGTCCGCGGCGGCGGACCAGCACCATGGCCGCTTCGTCGGTGAACACACCGGCGGCCGCGGCCGCGGTGATCTCGCCGACGCTGTGGCCCGCGACGGCGCCGATACGGTTCGGCAGCTCCGCGAGACCGGTCGCGCCCGCGCCGCCTCCGCCGTCCCCGCCGCCCTCGCCGAACAGTGCGTGGGCGGCGACCAGACCGGCGGCCACCAGCAGCGGCTGGGCCACCGCGGTGTCGCGGATCTCCTCCTCGTCGGCCTTGGTGCCGTAGTGGATGAGGTCCAGCCCGGAGACGGCCGACCACCAGGTCAGCCGTTCGGTGACGCCGGGGAGGTCGAGCCAGGGGGTCAGGAAGCCGGGCTTTTGAGCGCCCTGGCCGGGAGCGACGAGTACGAGCACTCTCACACTCTCTCTTGTGGACGGTCCGGCTCGCCCGTGAGGACAAGGACGAAGAACCGACAGGGGAATTGTGGGGGTCCAACAAACGGTCAGGGCAATATGTTCGCGTCGGCGAGACGTCCCAGGATCAGGGCTATGCGCAGAGTAAACGCCGACCTGACGTCGGAAGGCGACCATCCGGTGACGTCCGTCACACGTCGTAGCCGGTAGCGGACGGTGTTCGGGTGAACGAAGAGCATCCGGGCCGCCCCCTCGAGACTGCTCGCCTGTTCGAGGTACACACTCAGCGTCTCGAGCAGCGCCGAACCGGCTTCCTCCAGCGGTCTGTAGATCTCCTCCACCAACTGCTCACGGGCGGCCGGATCCCCGGCCATCGCGCGCTCGGGCAGCAGATCGTCGGCGAGCACCGGACGGGGCGCGTCCGGCCAGGCCGTGGACGCCTTCAGTCCGGCCGCCGCCGCCCCCGCCGAGCGGGTCGCGGCCAGCAGGTCGGAGACCACGGGACCGGCCACCACCGGGCCCGGGGCATACGGCCCGATCAGCGCCTTAGCCGCCTGGAGCGGATTGTCCGAGCCGCCCGCGACCACCACAAGACGGTCGCCGAGCACCCCGGTGAGCACCTGCAGCTTGGCGTGGCGGGCGGCCCGCCGGATCGCCTCCACGGTCAGCTCGCTGTCCCCGTCCGGGGCGGTGCCCAGCACCACGCACACATGGTCGGGCGAGTTCCAGCCCAGGGCGGCCGCGCGGGACAGCGCGCCCTCGTCCGCCTCGCCGGACAGCACCGCGTTGACCACCAGCGACTCCAGGCGGGCGTCCCAGGCGCCGCGCGCCTCGGCCGCCTGCGCGTACACCTGGGCGGTGGCGAAGGCGATCTCCCGCGCGTACACCAGCAGCGCCTCGCGCAGCACCGACTCATCGCCCGGGGCCGCCACGTCGTCGATCGCCGACTCCATGACCTCGATGGTGGTGCGGACCATCTCCACGGTCTGCCGCAGGGTGATCGCCCGGGTCAGCTCGCGCGGGGCGGTGCCGAACACATCGGTGCTGATCGCCTGGGGTGCCTCGGGGTGGCGGAACCATTCGGTGAAGGCCGCGATGCCCGCCTGCGCCACGAGACCGATCCAGGAGCGGTTCTCGGGCGGCATCGCCCTGTACCACGGCAGCTGCTCGTCCATGCGCGCGATGGCGTTGGCGGCGAGCTTCCCGGAGGACTTCTCCAGGCGGCGCAGGGTGGCACTGTGCGGATGCGGGGTGTTCGAGGCTGGTTCAGGCACGAGGACAAGACTGCCTTATCGGATGGTGAGCGCTGGGGGCGGGAGGCGTACGCGGCGGTAGGGACGGGGCGGTGAGTACGGGGCGGTAGCTACGGAACGGTAGCTACGGGCCGGGGCGGACGGTCAGGGGCGCACTACCGTGGACCGGGTGATGTGGATACAGCGGTCCGGTGAACGGTATCCGGGCGGGGACGGCGCGGGCATCGAGACGCGCCACGCCTTTTCCTTCTCTGGGTACTACGACCCCGGCAATGTGCGCTTCGGCTCGCTCGTGGCCTGCAACGAGGAGCGGCTTGCCCCCGGCGCGGGCTTCGCCGAACATCCCCACCGCGATATGGAGATCGTCACCTGGGTCGTCGAGGGCGAGCTCACCCACGAGGACTCCACCGGCGCGCGGACCGTCGTGCGCCCCGGCGACGTCCAGCGGCTCAGCGCCGGAAGCGGAGTGCGTCACAACGAGCGCAACGCGGGCGCCGAACCCCTCACCTTCGTCCAGATGTGGCTGATGCCGGGCCCGGGCGGCGCCATGGACCCGGTGTACGAGGTGGTGCGCGGCATCGCCGACGGCACCCCGTACGCACTGGAGCGCACCGGGGCGGTGCTGCACGTGCGGCGGCTGGTGGACGGCGAGCGCACCGCGCTGCCGGACGCGCCGTGGGTGTACGCGCATGTGGTGCGGGGGGCGGTGCGGATTGTCGGGGCGACGGGCGGGGGGACCGACGGGGCGACCAGCGGGGGGACCCTCGCCCCCGGTGACGCGGCCCGGATCTCCGCCGCGGAGGGTCTGGAGGGGCGCGCCGAGGGCCCGGCGGAGCTGCTGATCTGGGAGATGCACGCGGAGCCGAGCTACGGCTGAGAGGGTCCGGGGCCCGTACGGTTGGCAGGGGCGAAGCTCTAGCTGAGGGAAGGGGCGGGGAGGGGAACAGCCCACCGCAGGCCTCAAGATCGGCCGGAGCCCCCAGCCCCCAGCCCCCAGCCCCTAGCCCCCAGCCCCCTAGCCCAGCTCCGCCAGGACCGCGTCGGTGAACGTGGGCCAGGCCGCGATCGCCCACGGGCCGAAGGCCCGGTCGGTGAGGGCCACGCAGGCGGCGCCAGCGTCCGGATCTACCCATAGGAACGT
>NZ_LAKD02000132.1 GCF_000968685.2 Streptomyces antioxidans | reverse complement strand
CGCCTTCGACCCCACCACCCCCCTCCACTCGGCCCGCGCGGCAGAGGTGACCTCACTGTGGCGCCTGGCAGCTGCCTGAGGCGAGGCGTCCCCCGGACGCCGCCCGGGGGCTGAACGACCAGGGCCTGCCCGCCCCTACGGGCGTACTGGGAGCTCGCGGGCCCCGGGAGGCCACGACGTACGACGGCCGGACCACGGCGCAGGGCGCACGGCGGCCGGACCACGGCGCGGGCGGCTGGGCCACGGCGCAGGGCGACTGGGCCACGGCGTAGGGTGCTCGGCGACTGGGCCACGCGGTATGACACGCAGCAGGCGTGATCCGCAGGATTGATTCGGCCCATGCCCCTGCTTAGCGTCCCGCATGAGGGGCAAGAAGATCCCCACGTCCCGCACGAACCCCACCAAGGGAGCCCGCATGAAGCTCGCCTTCTCCACCCTCGGCATCCCCGGCATGCCCGTGTCCGACGTGGCCCGGCTCGCCGCCGGGGCCGGGTATCACGGCGTCGAGCTGCGCGCCCACCCCGAGGAGCCGGTGCACCCGGGGATCGGGGCGGACGAACGGGCCGGGGTGGCGGCGGAGTTCCGGGACGCCGGGGTCGAGATCCTCACCGTCGCCGGATATGTGCGCGCCGCCCAGGCCGGGCCGGACGAGCCGGTGCTGACCGGGCTCGGGGAGCTGCTGGAGCTCGCCCATGACCTGGGCGCCCGCAATGTCCGGGTCTTCCCCGGCGGCGGGGACCAGAGCCCGGAGGAGGCCGACGCCACGGCCGCCCGGCGGCTCGCGGCGGCCGCGCCCCGCGCCGCCGACCTCGGCGTACGGCTGCTGCTCGAGACCCATGACTCGCACCGGACGGGTGCGGACGCGGCCCGGGTCCTCGGGCTCGTGGGCCATGGCAGCGTGGGAGCGATCTGGGATGTGATGCACACCTGGCTGGGCGGCGAGGACCCGGCCACCAGCTATCCGGCGCTCTTCCCTCATCTGGGCTACGTCCAGGTCAAGGACATCGCCTCGGCCGAGGACACCACCCCGCTGCCGCTGGGCGAGGGGGTGCTGCCGCTGACCGAGTGCGTGGAGCTGCTGAGCCGCGAGGGCTGGGACGGCTGGCTGTGCTGGGAGTACGAGAAGCGGTGGTATCCGCAGGCGCGGGCGTTCCCTGAGCTGCTGGCACCGGGCCGGGAGCATCTGCTACGGCTGCTCGCCGACGCGGCCTGAGCCCCCCGCTCGGGGCCCGCCTCGCCCCGTCGCCATCGCTCAGCCCGTCGTCATCGTTCGGCCCAACGGATCTGCACGGGGCGCAGCCCCCCTCAGACTGGTAGCTCCGCCTCGATCAGGTCCGCCGCCCGGTCCGGGCCGCCCTCCCTGGCCATCCGCGTCTTGAGGGCGGCGCAGCGGGCGGCCACCCCGGTGTCGTCCACCAGGTCGAGCACCGCCTTGCGCAGCGCCGGGGCCGTGGCCTCCTCCTTGGCCAGGTGGCGGCCGACCCCGAGCCCTTCGAGCGTGTCCGCGTTGCGGAACTGGTCGACGGCCTGCGGTACGGCGACCATCGGCACCCCGCAGGCCAGCCCCTCCTGGGCGCCGCCCGCACCCGCGTGGGTGACGAAGGCGTCGGCCTCGCGCAACACGCTCAACTGCGGTATCCACCTGTGCACTTCGACATTGGCGGGGATCTCTCCGAGGTCCGCTAGGTCGACGAACTCACCGATCTGGAGCACCACGTACCAGCCCGGCAGATCGCCGAACGCCGCGACGCACGCGCGGTAGAAGCCCGGTTCCCGGGTCCAGGTGGAGCCGAGCGAGACCAGCAGGATCCGGTCGGTTCCGGCGGCCCGCTCCGGGCGGCGCCACTCCGCGATGTCGTGGCGGGCGTTCTGGCAGCCGCCGACGAAGCTGTAGACGGAGGTGTCGACGCGGTCGGCGTGGGGCTGGAGCAGCGCGGGGATGAGGGCGACACACCGGCCGGGACGCCCGATGAGCGTATCGGGATCGGTGTCGGCCAGGCCGTTGTCCTCGAGCCAGGCGCGGTAGCGCGCGTAGTAGGCCCGGCCGCGCTCCGACCGCCGCAGCTGGGCGTACATCGGCTCGAAGACCTCTTCGCGGTAGCCGTCCCAGGGCACGAAGCTGGGCGCGAGCTCGATGGCGGTCACGCCCCACCGATGGGCGAGCACATGCGCCGGGTAGGCCGTGACGTCGTACATCACCAGATCCGGCTCATCGCCCTCATAGGCCGCGAGATGCTGCGGAAGCGCCTGCTCCGCCTCGGTGAGGAACGGCTCGATGTAGTCGATCAGTTCGGAGCCCCGGGCGCCCGGCACATTCTCACCGTGGAGGATCGAGGTGTAGGTCTTCGGCTCGGCGCCGGTTTCGGCCACCTTCCCGGCGAACGACTCGGGAATGGCATAGGTGACCCGGTGGCCGCGGGCCACCAGTTCGCGGATCACCGCCAGGCTCGGGTTGACGTGCCCGTGTGCCGCGATGCCGAACATGGCGATGTGCGTGGGGGGCTTGGCATCCGTCGGTGGGGTCATAAAACGGAACATAAGCGAGAGCGGTTGCCTCATACAAATACCGCGCACACCCGGCCGGGAGTTTAGTGCCGGTCTTGTGCAGCCACCAGATCACGGTCTTTAACCGGTCCTTTCCCTTACGCTTCCCGGGGCCGTCGGAAAGGCCAACTTTCTTGACCCGGCCGCGGTGTGTGTCCCAGCGTGTCCCGCGACACCTATCGCCGCCCCCTCCGAACGTCACAGGAAGGAGTGCGGATGCACACGAAGACATCTCGCCGCGCCCTGCTCACCGCCACCCTGGCCGCCGCCGCGGCCGGTGGCTGCGGCGGACCGGAGAACGGCTCCCCCGCGCCCGCGGACCGCACCACCACCGCCGGTTCCGGCGGCCCTTCCGCGGCCCCCTCCCGGCCCACCACGGAGCCCGGCCGGGACCATGAGCGCGACCGCAGGCGGATCGACGGGCTCATCGGGCGGATGACGCTGGACCAGAAGATCGGCCAGCTCTTCGTGACGAGGGTGTACGGCCATTCGGCCACCCGCCCCGACCCGGCCGACATCGCCGCCAACCGTAAGGAGATCGGCGTCGACAACGCGGCCGAGCTCATCGCGAAGTATCACGTGGGCGGGGTGATGTACGTCGGATGGGCACACAACATCCGCGATCCCCACCAGGTGGCCGCGCTCTCCAACGGCATTCAGAGGGCCGCGCTCGCCAGCTCCGTGCCCGTCCCCGTCCTGCTCTCCACCGACCAGGAGTACGGCACCGTCGCCCGGGTCGGCGCGCCCGCCACACTGTTCCCGGGCGCCATGGCGCTCGGCGCGGGCGGCAGCGCGGCCGACGCTCGTACGGCCGCGCGCACCGCGGGCGCGGAGCTGGCCGCGCTCGGCATCCGGCAGGACTACGCCCCGATCGCGGACGTCAACGTCGACCCCGCCAATCCGGTGATCGGCGTGCGCTCCTTCGGCGCCGACCCAAAGGCCGTGGCCCGGCTGGTGGCGGCCCAGGTGGAGGGCTATCAGGGCGCCGGGGTCGCGGCCACCGCCAAGCACTTCCCCGGCCACGGCGACACCAGCGTGGACAGCCATGTCGGGCTGCCGCGGATCACCCACTCCCGGAAGGAGTGGGAGCGGCTGGACGCACCGCCGTTCCGGGCCGCGATCGCTGCCGGAATCGACTCGATCATGACGGCGCACCTGCTGTTCCCCGCGCTCGACCCGGCCGATGACCCGGCCACGCTCTCCCGCCCCATCGTCACCGGTGTGCTCCGCGAGGAGCTGGGCTACGACGGCGTGGTGGTCACCGACTCGCTCGGCATGGCGGGGGTGCGGAAGAAGTACGGCGACGACCGGGTGCCGGTGCTCGCGCTCAAGGCGGGCGTGGACCAGCTGCTCAGCCCGCCGAGCCTGTCCCTCGCCATCGAGGGGGTGCGCAAGGCCGTCCGGACGGGCGAGATCAGCGAGGACCGGCTCGACCGCTCGCTGCGGCGGATCCTCGAACTCAAGGCGCGGCGCGGCCTGTTGGACGATCCGTACACCAGCGACCGCGCGGTCAACCGCACGGTGGGCACCCGCGAGCACCGCGCCACCGCCGATCGCATCGCCGACCGCACCACCACCCTGATCACCAACCACGGCGGACTGCTCCCGCTGTCACCGCGCCGCCACCGCGATCTGCTGGTGGTGGGCGTGGACGCCGCGGCGCCGTCCGGCACCGGCGGGCCGCCGACGTCCGTCCTGGCCCGTGCCCTGTCCGGCCTCGGCTTCCGCGCCCAGGCGCTCACCACCGGCACCGGCGGCTCCCCCGGCCCCTCCCCGGAGCGCGTCGAGGCGGCGGTCGCGGCGGCGCGCGGGCGGGACGCGGTGGTCGTGACGACGTACGACATCGTCTCCGGCTCCGCGCAGCGCACCCTGGTGGCACGGCTGGTGGCCACCGGCGTACCGGTGGTGCACCTGGCCCTGCGCGATCCGTACGACATCGCGCGCCTGACCGGCCGCGGTACGGCCCCCGGCGCCTCGCTGGCCGCCTACTGCTGGACGGACGTGGAACTGCGCGCCGCCGCCCGCGTCATCGCGGGCCGGACCGCCCCGCGCGGCACACTGCCGGTCGCGGTCCGGCACGCGGACGACCCGTCCCGGGTGCGGTATCCGATCGGACACGGGCTGACGTACTGAGCCGCACGGATCCGGTGCGCTCAGGGGCGCAACACCGGCTCGCGCTCCACCTCACGGCGGTCCAGCTTCGCGTCGTGCCCGGCGAGGGGCTTGCTGGTGGGGCTGACGCCCGCCCAGCGCTGTACCTCGGCGGTGGCCTTGGCCTTCTGGCCGTCCGTCAGCTGGGCGATGCTGGAGCCGTGGTTGCCGCCGGCCACCGTGTAGACGTACGCGTCCTTGGCGCCCTTGCCGACCTGGAAGCGCTCGGCGCCCCACGGGTCGTTCTGGCCGTAGACGAAGAGCATCCGGTGGGCGTCGTGCCGGACCCAGCGGTCGATGTCCCGCATCACACCCGGCTTGAAGCGCATCGGGATGTCGCGCGGCACATAGCTGCGCGGGGCGTAGATGCCGGGGTAGCGCAGCAGCCCGGCCAGGTGCGGGGTCTTGAAGGTGGGCGAGCCGAGCTCGGTGCCCGCCTGGTAGTAGTACGGCGTGTAGGTCGCAAGGCCCTGGTCGGTGTAGGCGGAGAAGCCCGAGATCTCGTCGATGAAGCCGTACAGCTCATCGGTGGCCGCGGTCGGGGCGGGGACGTCCGCGCAGTCCTTCAGCAGGTGGTACTGCCAGAAGGCCCACACCAGGTCCAGGACCACGTTCTCGTACGCCTTGTCGGCGCTGCCGACGACCGTGAAGGTCTGCTTCTCGTCGTCCGCCCACTTCTGGTAGCGCTTCACGATCTCGTCGCGCCGCACCAGCGCCTCGCGCTGCACCGCGTTGAGCTTGGTGCGGCATTCGGCGGTGCCGACGCCCTCGAAGAAGCGGTCGTAGGCGGAGTCCTCCTTGTCGGCCACGTCATTGGGCGCCACATAGGCGACGGTGCCGTCCATGTCCCGGGGGTAGAAGCGGCGGTAGTAGGTGGCCGTCATCCCGCCCTTGCTGCCGCCGGTGGCCAGCCACTTCTTGCCGTAGAGGGGCTTCAGGGCCCGGTAGAGGCGGTGCTGGTCGCTCGCGGCCTGCCAGATGTCCAGCTTGGACCAGTCGGCGGGCTGGGGCCGGGAGGGAGTGAAGAAACGGTACTCCATGGACACCTGGTTGCCGTCCACGAGTTGGGTGGGCTCACTGCGGCGCGGTGCGGTGGTGACGTTGTAGCCCGAGGTGTAGAAGACCGTGGGCCGGTCGGTGTTCTTGTGCAGCAGCGTGAACCGCTGCTGGAAGGTGCCCTTGGAGGGGTGCCGGTGGTCCACCGGCTGGGCGTAGCTGAAGACGAGGAAGCGATAGCCCTCGTAGGGCTGCTCCGCCACGAAACGCATTCCAGGAATCGCCAGGACACGTTCCTTGATGTCCGGCTGGGCGGGGGCGGCCGGGGCCGCGGACGCGCTTCCGGCGCCCGCGCCGACCGTCCCCACCAGTATCGCGAGCGACAACAGCCATCTGAGCATCGTGCGCATACGCCCTCCCCTTGTTGCCGTGTTGACCCTTTGTCCCGTGAATTCGCACAGGTCGCCGAGAACCTATCCGGGCACACACCCGCGTCGCCAGATGCCGTCAACGCCCCAACCCGGCGCCGAATACGGAGAGTTGTTACCGCCGCCCTCTTTCGTAGCGGGCTGTGATGGCTCATGCTGCCTGTATGGACCGAGACGAACGGCACGACCGGAGTGAACGGGCCGAGCGGCTGACGCGGTATCTGAACGAATTGCAGGAGCGGATCGATCCCCGCTCGCTCGAGCTGCTGATGCGGCTGTTGCGCGAGTTGAGCACCTCACCGGCCGTCCGCGGGGGGACGTACGAGCTCGGGATGGGGCCGGAGGAGAAAGAGCTGTTCACCCCCGCTCTCCAGGCCGAGCTGCTGGTGCTGTTCGGCCTGCTCACCTCCCAGGACGAGCGTGTGGTGGTCGACCTCGGCGACAGCCCGCACGCCAAGGGCATGAAGGTGCTGGTGCCTCAGGAGCGGGCCGGGGACCCCGACTTCCTGCACCGCCACAAGCAGCGGGTGGCGGCCGAGGCGGAGCAGCGGGAGCAGGACCGGCGGGAAGTGGAGGGCATAGCGAGGGCCAGCGGCATGGAACCATGACGTTACCGTACGTAACAACGAACGAACGCTGAGCGTTACCGGCCGTACGGCGGCTGACCGGTGCACGGCGCCCCTGCGACACGGGCCCACGCGGCGCGTATTGTCCACGCGACGGCGGGCCCACGCGCCCCGAAGGGGCGCGCGGCTGTGTCGATATGCGGCTCCGCCGCCTGGGCGCGACCAGCCACGACGGCGCCGCAGACGGCCGACGGCAGGTCGGGGCACTTCCAGCCGCGCGCTCAGACGGTCGCGGGGGCCGTCTCCCCGATGAACGTGCGCCACAGCGCGGCGTACCGGCCGTCCCGCGCCACCAGCTCCTCATGGGTGCCGTCCTCGACGACCCGGCCGTGGTCCAGGACCACCACCCGGTCCGCACGGGCGGCGGTGGTCAGCCGGTGGGCGACGACCAGTGTGGTGCGCCGTCCCGTCAGACGATCCGTGGCCTGGTTGACCAGGGCCTCGGTGGCCAGATCGAGCGCGGCCGTGGCCTCGTCGAGCAGCAGGATGTCCGGGTTCACCAGCTCGGCGCGCGCCAGCGCGACCAACTGCCGCTGCCCGGCGGAGAGATTGCGCCCGCGCTCGGAGACCTCGTGGAGATAGCCACCGTCGAGCGACGCCACCATGGCATGGGCGCCGACCGCCCGCGCGGCGGCCTCCACCTCCGCGTCGCTCGCGCCGGGCCGTCCGTAGGCGATGGCGTCGCGCACCGTCCCGGCGAAGAGGTACGGCTCCTGCGGGACCACTCCGAGATGGCCCCGGTATCCGGCGAGGTCGAGTTCGCGCAGATCCACACCGTCCACCCGCACGGCGCCCCGCGTCGGGTCGTAGAACCGCGCCACCAGCTTGACCAGGGTGGACTTCCCGGCCCCGGTCTCCCCGACGAACGCCACGGTCTGCCCCGGGGGGATCGTGAGCGAGATGCCCGCCAGCGCCTCCTCGCCGTCTCCGTCCCCGCTCCCGCCCCCGTAGCGGAACCGCACCTCGTCGAAGGCGATCTCGCCGCGCACCGCGCCCATCTGGCGCGGGGCCTCGGCCACCGGTGTGGTGGTGGGCTCGCGCAGCAACTCCTGGATGCGGCCCAGCGACACGGTGGCCTGCTGATAGCCGTCGAAGACCTGGGAGAGCTGCTGGACGGGGGCGAAGAACAGATCGATGTAGAGGAGGTACGCCACCAGCGCGCCCGCCGTCAGCGTGCCGTCCCCGACCCGCCCGGCGCCCACGATGAGCACCAGCGCGGAGGCCACGGACGAGAGCAGCTGGACGAACGGGAAGTACACCGAGATCAGCCGCTGGCCGCGGATCCGCGCCTGGCGGTAGGCGTCGCTGCGCGCCGCGAACCGCTCCCGGCCGGACCGCTCGCGCCGGAACGCCTGCACGATCCGCAGCCCCGCCACGCTCTCCTGGAGGTCCGCGTTGACCACGCTCACGCGCTCGCGGGCCAGTTCGTACGCCGTGACGCTGCGGCGCCGGAACATCACCGTGCCGACGATGAGCGGCGGCAGGGTCAGGAAGACCACCAGCGCGAGCTCCACGTCGATGACGAGCAGCGCGACCAGGATGCCGAAGAAGGTCAGCAGGCTGACCACGGCGGTGACGAGACCGGTCTGGAGGAACGTGGACAGCGCGTCCACGTCGGTGGTCATCCGCGTCATGATCTTGCCGCTCAGCTCGCGCTCGTAGTAGTCGAGGCCGAGCCGCTGGAGCTGGGCGAAGATCTTCACCCGCAGTGCGTAGAGCACCCGTTCACCGGTCCGCCCGGTCATCCGGGTCTCGCCGATCTGGGCGGCCCACTGCACGAGGACGACCAGGAGCGCGAGCCCGGAGGCGGCCCACACCGCGCCGAGTGAGAGCCGCTGGACGCCCTGGTCGATCCCGTGCCGGATGAGCACGGGCAGCAGCAGCCCGGCGATCGCGTCCACGGCCACGAGCGCCAGCGCGACCAGGAGCGGCGCCCCGAAGCCACGCAGCAACCGCCGCAGCCCGTACGTCTCCTCGGGGCGGGCGGCCCGCTCCTCGTCGATGTCGGGGGTGTCGGTGGCGGGCGGCAGGGCGGCGACCTTGGCGAGCAGTTCCGGGGTGGCGGGCATCCCGGACAGCGCCCCCGAGATCCCGGGCCCGGCCACGGCCCCCGCGCCAGCGCCCACCGCCGTGTCGCCCTTACGGTCGTCACGATCGGGCCGCACCCACAGATGCGGGGTCACCCCGCGGTGGCCCGGGCCCGCTGAGCGGCCCGCCCCGGCCGCATCCGCCCCAGAGACGGCGCCACCCCCGTCCGGGACGCGAACGGCGCCGTACCCATCCGGCGCCCCTACGGTGCCGTCCGCCGCGCGAACGGCGTGCGCGGGGTCGTCCCCGCCGTGCGAACGGCCCTCGCCATCGGACGGCGCCCAGGGCTCGGGGGCCACCCCGTCGCGGGGCGCCTCACCGGCGGCGTACACAGGGCCATCCCCACCGTGCGCCCGCCAACCCGACGCGGGGCGCGGGCGCCCCTCGGGGTCGTGCACCGTGTGGTCGCCGTCGGCGGGCGGCCCGCCGTCGAGACACGGCCCGGCGTCGAGACACGGCTCGGCCAGCCCCGTCGCGGCGGACTCTCCGCCGAACCCACCGGCGAAGCCGACCGCGTGCGCGTCGGCGCCGCGCGGCTCGGCCGGGGCCGGGGCAGGGGCCGGGCCGTCGGGTCCGGCCCACCGCAGGGGGCCGTTCCCCGTCGGCGGCGTGACCACGGCCCCGGGGCCGTCGCCCCTGGGACCGTCACCGTTCGGGGCGGCGGGCGACTCGGTCTCGTCGTCCGTCACGTCGTCCGTCAGCAGGCGCCGGTACACGGCGCTGCGCGCCCTCAGCTCCTCGTCCGTGCCCACGTCCGCGACCCGGCCCCGGTCCATGACCGCGATGCGGTCGGCGAGGGCGAGGGTCGAGGGGCGGTGGGCGATCAGCAGGGTGGTGCGGCCCGCCATGACGCCCCGGAGCGCCTCGTGGATCTCGTGCTCGACGCGTGCGTCCACCGCCGAGGTGGCGTCGTCCAGGACGAGCAGCCGGGGGTCGGTGAGGATCGCGCGGGCCAGGGCCAGCCGCTGGCGCTGGCCGCCGGAGAGGGTCAGCCCCTGCTCGCCGACCTCGGTGTCATAGCCGTTCGGCAGCGCGGAGATGAAGCCGTCGGCCTGCGCGGCGCGGGCGGCGGTCCGGATCCGCTCCTCGCTCGCGTCCGGCAGCCCGTAGGCGAGGTTGGCGCGCACGGTGTCGGAGAAGAGGAAACTGTCCTCCGGCACCAGCCCGACCGCCCGGCGCAGCGAGTCGTACGTCAGCTCCCGCACATCGTGGCCGCCGATCCGCACCGCGCCCGACGACACGTCGTAGAAGCGCGGCAGCAGCATGGACAGCGTCGACTTGCCGCTTCCGGAGGCGCCCACGACGGCCAGGGTCTCGCCCGGCTCGATGCGCAGGGACACGTCGGACAGCACCGGCCGCTCGGGGTCGTAGCCGAAGCTCACCCGGTCGAACTCGACCGTCGCCGGGGCGTCCTCGGGAAGCTCCCCGGCGTCGGGGCGTTCGTCGATGACGGGCTCGGTGTCGATGAGCTCGAAGACCCGCTCGACCCCGGCCCGCGCCTGCTGCCCGATGGTCAGCAGCATCGTGAGCATCCGCACCGGGGCCACGAGCTGGGCGAGGTAGGTCGAGAAGGCCACGAAGGTGCCGAGGGTGATCTGGCCTCGGGTGGCCATCCAGCCGCCGAGCGCCAGCATGGCGACCTGGCCGAGGGCGGGGACGGCCTGGAGGGCCGGGGTGTAGCGGGAGTTCAGCCGTACGGTGCGCAGCCGGGCGGCGAACAGCCCCCGGCCGACCTCGCGCAGCTTGTCGGTCTCCTGCGCCTCCTGCCCGAACCCCTTGACCACCCGGACCCCGGTCACGGCCCCGTCGACCACGCCCGCCACGGCGGCCGCCTGCCCCTGGGCGTACCAGGTGGCGGGGAAGAGCCGGACGCGGCTGCGCGAGGCGAGGACCCACAGGGCGGGGGCGACGGCGAGGGCGACGACGGTGAGCAGCGGCGAGAGCACGGCCATCACGACGAGCGAGACCAGGAAGAGCAGAACGTTGCCGATCATCATCGGCACCATGAAGAGCAGGCCCTGGATCAACTGGAGGTCGCTGGTGGCGCGGCCGATGATCTGGCCGGTGGAGAGGTTGTCCTGCCGTCTGCCGTCGAAGCGGGCGATGGCCGCGAACATCTGTGTGCGCAGGGCGTGCTGGACGTCGAGGGCGAGCCGTCCGCCGTAGAAGCGGCGGACGTAGCTGAGGGCGTAGACGACGAGGGCGGCGACGATCAGCAGGGTGGCCCAGGGGGTGAGGGACCGGTCGTGCGAGACGATCACATCGTCGATGATCAGTTTGGGCACGAGCGGGACGAGTGCCATGACGGCCATTCCGGCGAGCGAGGCGCCGAGGGCGAGCAGCACATCGCCGCGGTACCGCCAGCAGTAGCCGAACAGCCGCCTCACCCAGCCCTGTCCGGCTCCCGGACCCTTCTCACCCCTTTCCCCCGATTCGCCCAATCCATCCGATCCATCCGATCCGCCCGATGTGTCCGCCACTACGTCCGCCACCCGTGAACCTCCCGATGCGCCTGCGCTTCCGGAAGGCACCAACACGGTGATGTGGGGATTTCATCCTGCCGCAACAAATGGATCGGGGCGCAGGGGATCTTCCCCCCCTCCCCGACACCAGGGGCTCCACCCCTGGACCCCCGGAACACGGGGGCGACGCCCCCGTCCCGACCCCTGGAACAGAGCCCCCGCTCCGGGGCCTGGCCCAGAGCCCCCGCTCCGGGATCCGGGGCAGGGCCCGCCGTGGGCGGCGGGGCCTCGGCTAGGCCGCCTCCCCCTCATCGCGTTCCGGCGCGGTAACGGCCGCGCACCGCTCCGCGATCTCGCCCAGGGTCAGCCCAAGGGTGGCGGCAAGAGCCGCGATCGTGAAGAAGGCGGGGGTCGGGGCCCGGCCGGTCTCGATCTTCCGCAGGGTCTCGGCCGAGATCCCGGCCCCGGCGGCGACCTCGGTCATGCTCCGTTCGCCACGGGCCTTGCGCAGCAGAGCGCCGAGGAAGCGACCGCGTTCACGTTCCAGCGGGGTGAGAGGAGTGCGCACCATGACCGTGATACTAATACCGGTATAGTAATTGGTGCACACCGAACCCGTGGTTCGGTCACACGAAGGGGCTCACCCATGGTGGAAATCAAGACCGACGCCTCCCTGGACGCCATGCGCGAGGCGGGCCGCGTCGTCGCCTCGGCGCTCGACGCCGCACAGCGGGCGGCGGCCGTCGGCGTCTCGCTGCGCGAGCTGGACGACGCGGCGCGGGAGGCACTGCGCGAGGCCGGGGCGAGCTCCCCGTTCCTCGGCTACCGGCCGCAGTTCGCCTCCACCCCCTTCCCCGCGGTCATCTGCGCCTCGGTCAACGACGCCATCGTCCACGGCATCCCGGGCGACTACCGACTGCGCGACGGCGATCTGGTGACCGTCGACTGCGGTGCGACGCTGGACGGCTGGAGCGGCGACGCCGCCGTCAGCTTCACCGTCGGCACCCCGCGCCCGGCCGACCTCCGGCTGATCGAAGCCACCCGGCAGGCGCTGGAAGCGGGGATCGCGGCGGCCGTCGCGGGAGGCCGGATGGGCGACATCTCCCATGCCGTGGGAACGGTCGGGCGCTCCGCGGGCTACGGCATCATGGAGGACTTCGGCGGCCATGGCATCGGCCGACGGATGCACGAGGACCCGCCGGTCCCCAACGAGGGGCGGCCCGGCCGCGGCTTTCCGCTGCGCCACGGGCTGGTGCTGGCCATCGAGCCGATGTTCCTGGCGGGCGGCCTGGACGCGTACACCACCGACGCCGACGGCTGGACGCTGCGGACGACGGACGGCAGCCGCGCCGCCCACAGCGAGCACACGGTGGCGATCACGGACGACGGCCCACGGATCCTGACCGCGCTCTGAGAAGACGGACTCAGAGAAGACAGAGGGGGCACGGAGGGCCCAGAGGGGACGCGGCCCCTCGCTCAGCACCCCTCACCCAGCACCCCCTCGCCCAACCACCGCTCCCACCCAGACACCCACTCGCGTAATCGCCCAAAAGTGGACTGTTCAATACCGAACCGTTCATCAAACACTTAGCAGGACCGTCTAAGGTCGCCCCCATCGAAAAGCGCACCACCGGCCAGGCGAAAGGATGATGACCGTGACGGTGCCCCAGATCGATGACATCCCGCCCGCGGAGCGGTTCGCGGCGTGGCGCGCCCTGTCCGAGCTGACGCCGATCCCCATGGAGCTGCACAGCGACCACGAGCACGACTTCCGCGCGACCGTACGGGGCGGAATGGACATCGGCGAGGTGATGCTGACCCACACCTCAGTACCGTCACTGCGGAACGAGCGGACGGCGGCGCACATCCGGCGCTCCGACCCGGAGCTCTACCATCTGCGGCTCACCCTGCACGGCGAGAGCGATGTGTGTCACGGGGACGCCGAAACCACCGTCGGCGCCCGGCAGTTCATGCTCACCTCCACCTCCGCGCCGTATCTGGCGGTGTGCGAGCGCGGCAGGGTCGACGGGATGACGGTCACCCTCCACCCCTCGCTGCTGCCGTTCCCGCCCGCCGACCTCCAGCGGCTGCTCGGGCAGCGGCTGTCCGGGCGGTCCGGGATCGGGGCCATGCTCGCCGACTTCCTCACCCGGCTGGCCACCGAGTCCGACGCCTACGGCCCCGCCGACGCACCGCGCCTCGGCACCGTCGCCCTCGATCTGCTCAACGCGCTGCTCGCGCATGAGCTCGACGCCGGCGCCGGTGCCGAGGCGCGCGCCGAGAACCGGCTCACCCCCGAGAGCCGTCGGCGCACCCTGCGGTTACGCATCCAGGAGTTCGCGCGGCAGAACCTGGACCGCCCGGGGCTCACCCCGGCCTCGATCGCCGCGGCCCATCACATCTCGCTCCGGTACCTCTACCGTCTCTTCGAGGAGCAGGGGCACACCGTCTCCGCGTGGATCCGCGCCCAGCGCCTGGAACGCTGCCGCCGCGACCTCGCCGATCCCGCTCTGGGCGACACCCCCATCCATGTCATCGCCGCCCGTTGGGGCTTCAGCCACGCGGCGGACTTCAGCCGCGCCTTCCGCGGCGCCTATGGCGTGCCCCCGAGGGACTTCCGCCATAGGGCGCTCACGGCGAACAGGTGAGCGGGGCTCCCCCGTCGCAACCCTGCTCACCCGTCACTGATCAGCATGGGCCCGCGGGGCCGGGATGTCATTGGCCTCCTGTGCACACTGTCTTGATCCTGCGTGCACGGACCGCGTCCGCTGCACACGGACCGAGTCCACCATGGACCACGAACCCCCGGCCCCCATCGGGTCACTTGGCGCGGGTCACCCGCAACCCCTCGATCCCCGCGCGCTTCTTGTCGTCCGCCGACCGCACGGTGACCCGTACGAAACGGGCCGGACCGGTCGTCCCCTCGCGCCAGTGGCGGCCATCCAGCGAGGTCCGCACCTCGTGGGAGACGGGGCGGGTGCGGGTCCACTGCGGGCTGACCCCCGCCAGCCGCACGGCGCGCCCGGGGTCGGCCGTGAGCGTGCCCTTCGCGGCGTCGGACACCCGCGCGGTGGCCACATTGCCGTCCACGGCGGCGCCCGCGTACGTCCCGGGCTCCTCCGTGCTCGCGGTCGCCTTACCGCAGCGCGCGACGTTGTCGGTCGGCTCGAGGTCGGGGCGGGGCGGCCGGAGGGGGAAGTACGTGAGCCCCGCCCGGGAGAAGCCGGTCAGAGTGCCGACGGGCGCACCAGCCCCGTCTCGTACGCGAAGACCGCCGCCTGGGTCCGGTCGCGCAGCCCCAGCTTGAACAGGATCCGGCTCACATGGGTCTTCACGGTCTGCTCGGCCACCACCAGCCGTTCCGCGATCTCCGCGTTCGACAGCCCCTGGGCGATCAGGGTGAGCACTTCCGTCTCGCGCTCGGTCAGATCGCCCACCCGGGCCCGGAGGGGCCCGCGCGGGGCGGCGGCGGTCACCCGGGAGAACTCGCCGATCAGGCGCTTGGTGATGTTCGGCGCCAGCAGCGCGTCACCGGCCGCCACCACCCGTACCGCATGGGCCAGTTCATCCGCCGAGGCATCCTTGAGCAGAAACCCGGACGCGCCCGCGCGCAGCGCCTCGTAGACGTATTCGTCCAGGTCGAAGGTGGTGAGGACGAGGACCTTGACGGTGGCGCCGGAGGCGGGTTCGGTGAGCCGGCGGGTGGCCTCGATACCACCGACCCCCGGCATCCGTATGTCCATCAGGACCACGTCCGGGGCGAGTTCGGCGACCTGGGCGATGGCGTCGGCCCCGTCCACGGCCTGGCCGACGACCTCGATGTCCGGTTCGGCGTTGAGCAGCACCGTGAAGCCCTGGCGGACCATCATCTGGTCATCGGCGATCAGGACGCGGATGGTCGTCGTCATACGGGGTCCTCGGCGGTCTCGGGCCTGGCGGCGGACGGGGCGGGGTGGTCCGTGGGCAGTACGGCGATCACCTCGTAACCGCCGTCCGGCGTCGGTCCTGTGGTCAGCTCGCCCCCCAGCATCGCAGCGCGCTCCCTCATCCCGAGCAACCCGTGCCCGGCTCCGGGCGAGGGCGGGGCGGGCCGGTCCGGCGCGGTGTTGACGACCCGGACGGCCAGCCCGCGCCGCTGGTACCCCAGCTCGACCCGCGCCTTGGCGCCCGGTGCGTGCCGCATCACATTGCTCAGCGCCTCCTGGACGATGCGGAACGCCGACAGCTCCACCCCCGGCGGCAGCGCCCACCGCTCCCCGGTGACATCCGTAAGGATCGTGATTCCGGTCCCCCGCACCGTGCCCACCAGCTCGTCAAGCCGGTCCAGAGTGGGCTGCGGGGCGTGCCGGGCGCCGTCGGCCAGGGCGTCCTCTGAGCGCAGCACGCCCAGCACACGGCGCAGTTCGGCCAGCGCCTCCACCGCGTTCTGCCGGATGCCCGCGAGGTTCTCCTTGAGCTCGTCGGAGGGGTTCTCGGCGAGGTGCGGGGCGACCTGGGCCTGGATGGAGATCACCGACATGTGGTGGGCGACCACGTCGTGCAGCTCGCGGGCGATGCGGTTGCGCTCCTCCAGCAGGGTGCGGCGGGCACGTTCCTCCGCGGTCAGCTCCTCCTGCTCGACCAGCCGGGTCCGCGCCACCCGGCGGCCCCGCAGCGCGGCGCCCACCACCACGGCGATGGTGAAGACCGTAAGGGCGTCATCGAGGCCGTCGTTGTGGGGATGCGAGGCGAGGGCCGAGGGGACCGCGCCCGCGAGGAGGGTCAGCACCAGCGTCTCGGCGGCGATCCTCGGGCGGACCCGCAGCGCGAGGAGGAACAGGACGAGGGTGTGCAGCGCGATCTGCGCGAAGTTCCAGGGATAGAGCAGCTGTGGCGGGACGCGGTCGTCCACGGCCAGGGCCGTCACCAGGAGCATGGCGGTCGAGAGCCACCACGCGGCGATCGGGCGGGTCAGCGCCAGCAGGACGGCCGCCGACTGCAGCACGACGAACCAGATGAGCGGCGCCGGGTCCTGGGCCTCCCCCGGGCGGGCGGGCTCCTGGAACTGCGCCATGTTGAGCCAGCCTATGAGCACCGCGAAGAGCACCGCGTGGCCATGGGGCAACCGGCCCAGCCAGCGCATCCGCGGCAGCGGATCGCGCGCCACCGTCCACAGGTCATCGCGCAGCGTGCCCGGCACCGCGCGCAGGGCCTCGCCCACCGCGCGCGCCAGGGCGCGCAGGCCGCCCGCCAGCCGGTCCGCGATCCTGCCGCCTGTCATGCGCTTGACTCTAGACACTCCGCTGCTCCGCATGCCCTGACTGCTGTGCTCGCTGGGCTTGTTGTGCTTGCCACTCGGCCTGTTGTACTCGCCGCTGGGCCTGTTGTGCTTGCCGCGCCCGCTTTCCGGGGCGTCCCTCGCGAACGACCCGGCTGCCACCGTCCGCGGCAGCGCCGCCCCCGCGGACGGCCCCGCCCCCGCCCTTCCGCGGACGACCCGCCTCGTACGCGTGGAACGCCGCCCAGCAGATCAGCAGCGCCCCCGCGAACACCGGCAGCCAGCACAGCCGGGCGAGCACCCAGCCCGGTCCTTCGGGCACGGTGTGCAACCCGGTCTGCGGTCCGGCGAGCCGCAGCGTGGTCACGCTGACCGCCATCATCGCCGTCTGGTGCCAGAGGAAGACGGTCATCGCGGCCAGGTTGACCAGCGCCACCACCGCCCACGCGGCGGGCCGCGCCAGCGCCCGGCGCAGCGGGCCGCGCAGCAGCAGGGCCGCCCCGCACTGGGCGAGCCCGAAGGTGACGGCCGCCAGCGTGGGCGGGTTGAGGTTGGAGATCGAGGCGCCGGGCACCCCCACCATCGCCGCCGGATAGCCGCCGAACAGGACGAGCCCGGCGGTGACCGCCGCGCCCCCGGTCAACAGCACCCACCCGGCCGTCCGCCCGTTCAGCCTGCCGCGGCCCCAGGCGGCGCCCAGGCAGTACGGGACCAGCCAGCCCGCCGCCAGGTTGACCCAGCCGAGCCAGTCGGGCCCGTCGAAGCCGAACCGGATCAGGTCGACATGGAGCACGACGGCGAGCGGCCACAGCGGATGCAGCCGCGCCACCAGCGGGGTCGCGGCCGTGAGCACCGCGTAGACCAGCAGGAACCACAGCGGGGACAGGACGAGTTTGAGCAGCGTGTGCACGGTCAACAGGCTCACCCCGGCGCCGAGCAGCGCCCCCGCCGCCACGGCCCATACGGTCAGCACGGCGGCCACGGGCCGGAACAGCCGGGCCAGCCGGGCGCGCAGCCACCGCCGGTAGGTGGTGCCCCGGGCGCGGGAGCAGCCGTAACTCTTGGCGCCCATCTGCCCGCCGACCAGGAAGAACACCGCGAGGGTCTGGAACGCCCAGGAGACGGGGGTGAGTTCGGGCTGGTACAGCAGCGGGCTGGCCGCGTGCAGGGTGCCGCTGTCGGCCACGAGGGCGGTCACCAGCCAGTGGCCGAGCACCACGCCGAGGACGGCGACGGCCCGCAGGCCGTCCACGGCGCGGTCGCGGCCGGGCGGGGTGGCGTCCCCGATCCGCCGGACGAGGTCACGTATACGGACCGTCTCACGCGCCCGGGCCCTCCCACACGACCGGGCCGTCTCACGCATCGCGGCCCTCCACGATCCGGCCCATGCTCACCAGGGCGGCGGAACCGGACTTGAGGTAGTCGCTGTGTCCGGCGTCCCCCGCGTCGAAGATCCGCGCGCCGAACCGCCGGGAGACCGGGTCGGTCCCGAGGCCGATGGCCGTGCCCAGGAGCGGGATCCGCACATGCGGCACCCGGCCGATCCAGTCGTTCCCGCCCCGCCCCGCCCAGACGGTGGCCCGGGTGCGCAGCTGCCGGGCGTCGTCGTACCCCGTCCCGGGGCTGCCGTACAGGACGATGTCCGCGGCCTTCAGCCCCCGTGCGGCCCGGGCGCAGACCACGGAACCGTAGGAGTGGCACAGGAGCGAGATCCGCGCCCGGGGCACGGCCGCGTTCAACTCCCGTACGAATGCGTCCAGTCGGGGAGCGGCGTCGGCGGCCCGGCCGGTGGTCAGCACCTCGGGCGTCACGGTGCCTGGTGTCTCGTACCCGAGCCAGCCGATGACGGCCGTACGGCGCCCGAGTTGACGGCTCAGCGCGAGGGCGCCGTCCCGGAACCGGCCGTACGTGTCCAGGTTGGTGTCCGACCCCGGCACCAGGACGGCGATACGGGTGGCGCGGCCCAGATCCCCGTACACCTCGACGGTACGGCCCCCGTTCCGCCCGTCGAAGGACAGGAAGTGCCGCGACGCGCCGCGCATCTTCCGCAGCGCCCGCGCCCGCTCGCGGTCCCCGTGCCGGGCGGCCATCGCCTCGGCCGCCCGGATCCCCTCCCGGTTGGCCGCGTACCGGTGCTCAAGACCCGCGACGCGCACCGGCCCGAGCGCCACCGGCGCGGGCGCGGGCACCTCACCGGGCCCGGCGGCCCCCACCAGGGGCGCCACCACCGAGGCGGTGACGAGCGCCGCGAGCAGGGCGCGGCGAAGACGGGACACCATGGCTGTTCCTTCCGTACCAACGGATGTCGTGGATACGGAAGGTATGGAGTCGGCCGTGTGGTTGGCGTCCCACCGGGGAGTGCATCTCCGGGGTAGCCCCCAGGTATGACGGGTAGGGGGTCGCCGCCCTTACGGACGGCATGCGCTCTCACGGACAGCCACCGCCCTTACGGACAGCGTGTGTTCTTACGGACGGCATGCGCCCTTACGGGCAGAGGTCAGCGCGCGGGCACGTAGAACTCCGTCGTGGCGCGCGCCGTCGCCGCCGCCACCTCCGCCGGGGCTCCCGAGGCCTCGTACGCGGCGCCCCAGCGCTCGCTGCTGCGGGTCATGAACTCCCGCGCCTCGTCCGAGGCCTGCCACGCCTCCGGGTCGGCGGGCGCGCCCTCGCCCGTCAGGTGCAGGGTGAGGCCGAGCAGCGCGCCGTCCCAGCCGACACCGACCGCGCCGGGGCCGAACCTGTCCCACATCTCGGGCGGTACGACGGCGATGTGCTCCAGCTCGAAGACGGTCCGCTCCCCGCCCTCCGCGGTCAGCCGGACCTCGACCTCGCTGAAGCCGGGGTCCTCGCCGAACAGCCAGCTCAGGGTGAGCAGCCTCGGTGGCTCACAGCGCAGGATCTCACCGCCCGCGTTGCCCGTCAGCTGGTAGTGGCCGCCGGGCTTCAGGTCGCCGCTCACCGGCAGGAACCAGCGGCTGATCCGCTCCGGGTCGGTGCACGCGTCCCAGACGTCCTCGACCGCGGCGTCATAGGTGCGCCGCAGCAGGACGGTACGGGCCTCGCCGTCGGACACCTCACGGGTGCCGACCTCGCGGTGGACGTGGTCGATCTGGTCGACGATCTCGCTCATGGGTGCTGCCTCCGCATCGGTTCCGCTGTCTCCGGGGGCGCCGGACGGCGCATGGCGCCCCCGCGGGGAGACCCGGCGGGAGAATCGTCCATCTGGTTCCCGCCGCTCCGCGCCCGTACGTGATAGTGTCTCCTTCAGTTGCAGTTTTGGTACCCATGGACTTTGTGTGCGCCTGGCGGTCTGAAGCCTCAGGCGCATTTCTTGTTTTTGCCGGTCATTTCCGGATGGGGTCATTTCGGCGACTCGGAATGCAGTCTCCCACGCGTTCCGGACCGAACCCATATGAAGGAGAAGGACATGGCTACTGGCACCGTGAAGTGGTTCAACTCGGAAAAGGGCTTCGGCTTCATCGAGCAGGATGGCGGCGGCGCCGACGTCTTCGCCCACTACTCGAACATCGCCACCAGCGGCTTCCGTGAGCTCCAGGAAGGCCAGAAGGTGACCTTCGACGTCACCCAGGGCCAGAAGGGCCCGCAGGCCGAGAACATCGTTCCCGCCTGATCGCAGCGCCTGTCACAAGCCGGGGCCCGCACCTGAAGGGGTGCGGGCCCCGGCTCGTACGCGTTTCCGCACACCGTGTCACACCGCGTCCAGCAGAAGGCACCGCATTGAGCCCTTCCCCCCGCTCGTACCGCAAGAAGCCCGCGCCCTCCCGACGTTCCGGCGATCCGCAGCGCCGTCCCCGCCCCACCGGCGGAAATGAATTCGCGCTGCCGCCCGGCTCCGCCCCGGCGCTGCCCGCCGTCGCCTCGTTCTCCGAGCTCGACATGCCGGAGGGGCTGCTCACGGAGCTGGCCCAGCAGGGTGTCACCGTGCCCTTCCCGATCCAGGCGGCCGCCCTCCCCAACGCCCTCACCGGCCGGGACGTCCTGGGCCGTGGCCGGACCGGCTCCGGCAAGACCCTCGCCTTCGGCCTCGCCCTGCTGGCCCGCACCGCCGGGCAGCGCGCGGAGCCCCGCCGCCCGCTCGCCCTGGTGCTGGTCCCCACCCGGGAGCTGGCCCAGCAGGTCACCGATGCGCTTACCCCCTATGCCCGGCGGCTGCGGCTGCGTCCGGCCACCGTGGTCGGCGGGATGTCGATCAACCGCCAGGCCGAGGCCCTGCGCGGCGGCGCGGAGGTGGTCATCGCGACCCCCGGCCGCCTCCAGGACCTGATCGAACGCGGCGACTGCCGGCTGGACCAGGTGCGCACCACGGTCCTCGACGAGGCCGACCAGATGGCCGACATGGGCTTCCTGCCCCAGGTGACCCGGCTGCTGCGACTGGTCCCCGCCGACGGCCAGCGGCTGCTGTTCTCCGCGACCCTCGACCACAACATCGGCCTGCTGGTGCGCCAGTTCCTCCATGACCCGGCCGTGCACTCACTCGACCCGTCCGCCGGTGCCGTCACCACGATGGAACACCATGTGCTGCACATCACGGACACCGACAAGCGCTCCGTCATCACCCGGGTCGCCGCCAGAGACGGCCGCGTCATCCTGTTCCTGGACACCAAGCGCGGTGTCGACCGGCTGACCCGGCACCTGCTGACCAGCGGCGTACGGGCGGCAGCGCTGCACGGCGGGAAGTCCCAGCCGCAGCGCACCCGGACCCTGGACCACTTCAAGTCCGGCCATGTCACCGTGCTGGTGGCCACGAACGTCGCCGCCCGGGGCATCCATGTGGACGATCTCGATCTCGTCGTCAATGTCGACCCGCCCGCCGACCACAAGGACTATCTCCACCGTGGCGGCCGTACGGCCCGCGCGGGCGGATCCGGCAGCGTCATCACGCTGGTCACTCCGGACCAGCGCCGGGACATGGTCCGTCTCATGGCCGACGCGGGCATCACCCCACGGACCGCCCGGGTCCACTCCGCCGACCCCGAACTCACCCGGATCACCGGGGCACAGGATCCCTCCGGCGTTCCCGTGATCATCAGCGCGCCGCCCGCGCCGCCGCAGCCACGCCGTGGGGGCAGGGCCGCCCGCCGCCCCGCCAGGAGCCGTCGGCCCGGCCGTTAGGCCCGCCGGTGTACGGGCCGGTGCGGGGGCGCTACGGGCCGGTACGGGCCCGTGTGGGGCCCGGTGCGGCCCCGGGCAGCGGCTGTCCGGGCGAACGTCCGGCATTTCGCCATGATCGTGTCACGCCCGACCGGCGATGGATGTCCCCATTCCCCCGCCGGAGAGGCGACAATGGGCCACATGCCGATACCCAGCGCCGTGCCCAGCAGTGCCGAACTGATCGACCACCTCGTCCGTACGCGCATCGCGGGCGATGTCGCCACCCCTCGTGAGAACAACCTCTCCCACTACCGCAAGCTCGCGAACGGCGACCGCCACTACTGGCTCGGCCTGGAACTGGGCGACCGCTGGACCGATGAGCAGGACGTACTGGCGGTCATGGCCGAGCGCTGCGGTGTGGTGGACGACCCGGAGCACCGCTCGGGGCAGGACACCATCGACCCGGAGCTGACGGTCGGCGCGCTGGACCGGATGGCGTCGGTGCTGCGGAAGGCGGCGGAGGCGAACGAGCGGGTGCTGTTCGCCACCGGGCACCCGGGCGGGCTGCTGGAGGTCCACCGGGCCACGGCGGCGGCGCTGCGGGCCGCCGGGTGCGAGATCGTGGAGATCCCGGGCGGGCTGCAGGCGGACGAGGGGTACGTCTTCCAGTTCTGCGACGTGGCGATGTTGGAGCGGGGCGCCACGCTGTGGCACACCCACTCCCCGGCGCCCATGGCGGCCATCCTCGACGGGCTGGCCCACGAGGGGCGGCCGCTGCCCGATCTGGTGGTCGCCGACCACGGCTGGGCGGGGTGCGCGGGGCAGCGGGGCATCGACGCGGTGGGCTACGCGGACTGCAACGACCCGGCGCTCTTCCTCGGCGAGTCCGAGGGGACGATGTCGGTCGTGGTCCCGCTGGACGACCACGTCACCAACCCGAGGTTCTACGACGCGATGACGGCGTACCTGCTGGAGGCGGCGGGGCTGACGGCCCAGTTCTGAGCCCCGGCCCTCACTTCTTCCGCTCGCGCGGCACCCTCATGACCCCCTCCTGGATCACGGAGACGGCCAGCCGCCCGTCGGCGGTGAAGATGCGGCCCTTGGCGAGCCCGCGTCCGCCGGACGCGGAGGGGCTTTCCTGGTCGTACAGCAACCAGTCGTCCACCCGGAACGGCCGGTGGAACCACATGGCGTGGTCCAGGCTGGCACCGACGATGTCGCCGACCGCCCAGCCGCCGCGCCCATGGGCGAGCAAGATCGAGTCCAGCAGCGTCATATCGGAGACATAGGTCGCCAGGCAGACGTGGAGCAGTGGGTGGTCGGCGGCGCCGTCCAGTTTGCCGTTGGTCCGGAACCAAACCTGCGACTTCGGCTCGCGCGGCTGTCCGACGCTGCCGAAGGGCGGCTCGTCCACGTACCGCAGATCGACCGCGGCCCGCGCCTGGAGCATCCGCTCGGTCACCGCGGGGCCGAGGAAGAGGTGCTCATAGCGGGGCAGCAGCTCTTCGGCGGTGGGCAGGGAGAGCGGGTCGGGGACGTCCGGCATCGGCTCCTGGTGCTCGAGGCCGTCCTCGTGCAGCTGGAAGGAGGCCGATAGGTGGAAGATCGGCTGCCCGTGCTGGACGGCGACCACCCGGCGGGTGGTGAAGGAGTGGCCGTCCCTGATCCGGTCGACCGTGTAGACGATGGGCGCCCCGGGGTCGCCGGGCCGCAGGAAGTACGCGTGCAGCGAATGCGCCGAGCGGTCCGCGGGCACGGTGCGGCCCGCGGCGACCAGGGCCTGGGCGGCGACCTGACCGCCGAAGACCCGCGGTACGAGGGGTGCGGCGTCGCTGGTGCCGCGGAAGATGTCCTCCTCGATCTGCTCGAGGTCGAGCAGATCGAGAAGACCCTGAAGTGCGTCATTCATGATTCAAGCAGTCTTGCAGACCCGTATTGCGGTCCTGTTGCCGCTGGTCATGACGGTCGTCACAGCCCCATCGACTTGGCGACGATGGACCGCATGACCTCGCTGGTGCCGCCGTAGATCCGGTTGACGCGGGTGTCCGCGTACAGCCGGGCGATGGGGTACTCCATCATGTAGCCGTAACCGCCGTGGAGCTGCAGGCACCGGTCGATGACGACGGCGGCGCGCTCGGTGGTGAAGAGCTTGGCCGAGGCGGCGTCGGCGGCGGTCAGCTCACCGGCGTCATGCGCGTCCAGGGCCCGGTCCACGACCGCCTGCAGCGCGTCCACCTCGGACTTGCAGTCGGCGAGCACGAACTTGGTGTTCTGGAACGACGCCACCGGCTGGCCGAAGACCGTACGGTCGCGGACGTACTCGGCGGCGAACCGTACGGCGGCCGCGGCCTGTGCGTACGCCCCCACGGCGATCCCCAGCCGCTCCTGCGGCAGATTGTGGGCGAGGTAGCCGAACGCCTTGCCCTCCTCGCCCAGCAGGTCCTCCACCGGCACCTTGACGTCGGTGAAGGAGAGCTCGGCGGTGTCGGAGGTCTTCAGGCCCAGCTTCTCCAGCTTGCGGCCGACCGCGTAGCCCTCGCTCTTGGTGTCCACCACGAGGATGGATATGCCGCCGCGGCGGTCCTCGGGGGTGGGCGGGGCGGTGCGGGCGCAGACCAGCACCCGGTCGGCGAGCACGCCGCCGGTGATGAAGGTCTTGGCGCCGTTGAGGACGTAGTGGGTGCCGTCCTCGGAGAGCTTGGCGGTGGTCTTCATGCCCGCCAGGTCGGAGCCGGTGCCGGGCTCGGTCATGGCGATGGCGGTCATCATGTCGCCGGTGACGAAGGAGGGCAGCCAGCGCCGCTTCTGCTCCTCGTTGGCGTACTTGAGGAGATACGGCAGGCACAGCGCGGTGTGGACGCCGCTGCCACCGAAGCTGACCCCGGCGCGGGCGGTCTCCTCGGTGATGACGGCGTTGAACTTGAAGCTGGTCTCGCCGGCCCCGCCGTACTCCTCGGGCACCTCGATGCCGAAGACACCGAGCTCACCGAGCTTCTTGTAGAACTCGCGCGGGGCCTGACCGGCCTCCCGCCACTCGTCGTAGTACGGCACGACCTCGGCCGCGATGAAGTCGCGGATGGTCTCCCGGAACGCCTCGTGGTCCTCGTTGAACACCGTGCGGCGCATATTGGCGTGGCCCTCCTTGCGGCTAAGCCGCCGCCGCTCTCGCGGATCCGCCCGGCCGCCGTCGTGATTCCTCAATGATGGCTTGGCAACGCTCAGCTAAGCGCTTGCTCAGTGAAAGCTACCCGTCGGTTAGCGGCCCTGTCCAGAGCCATCCACGCCATGGATGCCGTCACCACGAGCGCCATCGCTACGGGAGCCGTCACCACGAGCGCCGTCACTATGGGCGCCCTCGAAGGCGCCGAGGGCCAGGCGGTGCAGCAGGGCGGCCGTGGCAGCGCGCCCCGGGAGGGCTCCGGGGCGGCCGAGGTGCGGCGTGGAGTTGAGCAGCCCGAAGACGGCGTGGACACACGCGCGGGCCTCGGCCTCGGCAAGCCGGGGGTAGACCTTGCGCACCACCTCGACCCACAGCTCCACGTACTGCCGCTGGAGGGAGCGCACCAGCTTGCGGTCGGTGTCCCGGAGCCGGTCGAGCTCGCGGTCGTGGAGGATGATCAGCGGGCGGTCGTCGAGGGCGAAGTCGATATGCCCCTCGACCAGCGAGTCCAGCACCTCCGCGGGGGCGCGCCCGGCGCCCTCCCCCTCCGCGGTCCGCCGCTTGCCGCCCGTCAGCAGCCGACCGCTGATCCCGACGAGCAGCTCGGCCAGCATGGCCTCCTTGCCGGGGAAGTGGCGGTAGAGACCGGGACCGCTGATGCCGACCGCGGCGCCTATCTCATCGACGCCGACGCCGTGGAAGCCGCGCTCGGCGAAGAGGCGGGCGGCCTCCTTGAGGATCTGCTCACGGCGGCTCGGGGCGGGTGCTTGCGTGCTCATGGAATCAATTCTAGACAGCGGGGTTAGTGGTCGTTAACCTGGTGCGGGAGTAGTTAACGTTCACTAACGGTACCGAGCGGGACTCAGCGGAACTGAGCGGGACCGAGCGAGGGGGCTCGTAGCCATGGAGCAGGCACCGGCGCTGCGCAGCGGCGCCGACCCGGGGTCCGAGGCCTGGAAGGCCAATGAGGCCGGGCACCGCGAGCTGGCCGCGCGGCTGCGCGAGAAGCTGGCCGTGGCGCGGCTCGGCGGCGGCGAGAGGGCGCGGGCGCGGCACACCGCGCGCGGCAAGCTGCTGCCGCGCGACCGGGTGGACACCCTGCTGGATCCGGGCTCCCCGTTCCTGGAGCTGGCCCCGCTCGCGGCCGAGGGGATGTACGGGGGGCAGGCCCCGGCGGCGGGGGTGATCGCCGGGATCGGGCGGGTGTCGGGCCGCGAGGTGGTCGTGGTCGCCAATGACGCCACCGTCAAGGGCGGCACGTACTACCCGATGACGGTGAAGAAGCACCTGCGCGCCCAGGAGGTCGCGCTGGAGAACCACCTGCCGTGCGTCTATCTGGTCGACTCCGGCGGCGCCTTCCTCCCCATGCAGGACGAGGTCTTCCCGGACCGCGACCACTTCGGGCGGATCTTCTACCACCAGGCGCGGCTGTCCGGCGCCGGAATTCCGCAGGTCGCGGCGGTGATGGGATCCTGCACCGCGGGCGGGGCGTATGTCCCGGCGATGAGCGACGAGGCCGTGATCGTGCGCGGGCAGGGCACGATCTTCCTGGGCGGGCCGCCGCTGGTGAAGGCGGCCACCGGCGAGGTGGTCTCGGCGGAGGAGCTGGGCGGCGGCGAGGTCCACTCCCGGGTCTCGGGCGTCACCGACCACCTGGCCGAGGACGACGCCCATGCGCTGCGGATCGTCCGCTCCATCGTCGCCACCCTGCCGCCGTCCCCGATGCGGCAGGGGTCGCCGCCGTGGCCGCTGGAGCCCTCCGAGGAGCCCGCGGTGGACCCGGCGGGGCTCTACGGGGCGGTTCCGGTCGACTCGCGCACGCCGTACGACGTGCGGGAGGTCATCGCGCGGGTGGTGGACGGCTCGCGGTTCGCCGAGTTCAAGGCCGAGTTCGGCACCACGCTGGTCACGGGCTTCGCTCGGATCATGGGCCATCCGGTCGGCATCGTCGCCAACAACGGCATCCTGTTCTCCGAATCGGCCCAGAAGGGCGCCCACTTCATCGAGCTGTGCGACCAGCGCGGCATCCCCCTGGTCTTCCTGCAGAACATCTCGGGGTTCATGGTCGGCCGCAGCTATGAGGCGGGCGGTATCGCCAAGCACGGCGCCAAGATGGTCACCGCCGTGGCCTGCACCCGCGTGCCCAAGCTCACGGTCGTGATCGGCGGTTCCTACGGCGCGGGCAACTACTCGATGTGCGGCCGGGCCTATTCGCCGCGCTTCCTGTGGATGTGGCCCAACGCCAAGATCTCCGTGATGGGCGGTGAGCAGGCCGCCTCCGTGCTCGCCACCGTCAAGCGCGACCAGATGGAGGCGCGCGGGGAGGAGTGGAGCGCCGAGGACGAGGAGGCGTTCCGGGCCCCGGTCCGCGAGCAGTACGAGACGCAGGGAAACGCCTACTACGCCACCGCCCGGCTGTGGGACGACGGCGTGATCGACCCCCTGGAGACCCGTACGGTGCTCGGCCTCGCCCTGACGGCCTGTGCCAACGCACCGCTGCCCGGCCGTTCGGCCACCGAGCCCGTGGCGCCCGGCTACGGCGTCTTCCGGATGTGAGGGGGATGCACCCGATGAGTGCTCCGAAGGCGACCGGCCCGTCGCCCGCGATGTTCGACACCGTGCTGGTGGCCAACCGCGGCGAGATCGCCGTGCGGGTCATCCGCACCCTGCGGCGGCTCGGGGTCCGCTCGGTCGCCGTCTACAGCGACGCCGACGCGGACGCCCGTCATGTGCGCGAGGCGGACACGGCGGTGCGGATCGGCCCCGCCCCCGCCGCGGAGAGCTATCTGTCCATCGAGCGGCTGCTGGAGGCCGCGGCGCGCACCGGCGCCCAGGCCGTCCACCCCGGCTATGGCTTCCTCGCGGAGAACGGGGCGTTCGCCCGCGCCTGCGCCGACGCCGGGCTCGCCTTCATCGGGCCGCCCGCCGGGGCCATCGAGCTGATGGGCGACAAGATCCGCGCCAAGGAGACCGTGCGCGCGGCCGGGGTGCCGGTGGTGCCGGGCTCCTCGGGCAGCGGGCTGACGGACGGGCAGCTCACCGCCGCCGCCCGGGAGATCGGCATGCCGGTGCTGCTGAAGCCCTCGGCGGGCGGCGGCGGCAAGGGCATGCGGCTGGTCCGCGACGAGGCGCTGCTCGCCGACGAGATCGCGGCCGCCCGGCGGGAGGCGCGCGGCGCCTTCGGCGATGACACCCTGCTGGTGGAGCGCTGGATCGACCGGCCCCGGCACATCGAGATCCAGGTGCTGGCGGACGGTCAGGGACGTGTGGTCCACCTCGGGGAGCGCGAGTGCTCGCTGCAGCGCCGCCATCAGAAGATCATCGAGGAGGCGCCAAGCCCGCTGCTGGACGAGGCCACCCGGGCGCGGATGGGCGAGGCCGCGGTGGCGGCGGCCCGGTCCTGCGGCTATGTGGGCGCGGGCACGGTCGAGTTCATCGTGCCGGGCGACGACCCGTCGGCGTACTGCTTCATGGAGATGAACACCCGGCTCCAGGTGGAGCATCCGGTGACCGAGTTGACGGTGTCGGTCGGCGGGCGGCCCGGTCTGGACCTGGTGGAGTGGCAGCTGCGCGTGGCCGCGGGCGAGCCGCTGCCGTTCGGGCAGGACGACATCGGCTTCGCGGGCCATGCGGTGGAGGCCCGTATCTGCGCCGAGACCGCCCGCGCGGCGGCCGACGGCCGGGTGGACTTCCTGCCCTCGGCCGGGACCGTGCTGGCGCTGGACGAGCCGGACGGCGAGGGGGTGCGGGTCGACTCCGGGCTGAGCCAGGGCACCGAGGTCGGCACGGTCTACGACCCGATGCTCGCCAAGGTCATCGCCCATGGCCCCGACCGCCCCACCGCCCTGCGCCGGCTGCGCGCCGCACTCGGCTCCCTGACCGTCCTCGGCGTGGACACCAACACCGGCTTTCTGCGCCGTCTGGCCGCCCACCCCGCGGTCGCCTCGGGCGAGCTCGACACGGGCCTGGTCGACCGCGCGGCGGCCCGGCTGATCCCGGCGGCCGTCCCGGAGGAGGTCTACGCGGCGGCGGCCCTGCTGCGCCAGGCGGCGCTGGAGCCCAGCGCTCCGCGCGGCGGCGGATCCGGTGGCCGCCCGGAGCCCGGCGGCTCCGGCCCCGGCGGCCCGGCCGCGGACGTCTGGGTCGATCCGTTCTCGGTGCCCACCGGCTGGCGGCTCGGCGGCGCACCGGCCTGGACGGTCCACCGCCTCCGCGTGGCGGGCCACCCGCCGGTCACGGTCCGCGTCCGCGGCCGCGCCCATGACGCGGAGCTCCACATCGAGCACGCTGACGCCGCCCCGGCACCAACCGGGTCGACGGCCCGCCCCGGCGGAGCCCCGGCAGCGGCCGAGGCGACGGACCGGCCCAGCGGGCCACAGGGCGCGGGCCAAGGCGCCCCGGAGACCCCCACCACCGGCCGGACCGACGAGCCACAGGGCACGGCGGCCGAGGCCACGCAGCCGGAGGGCGCCGCAGCCGAGGCCACCCGGACCATGGGCGCGGGCGAGGACGGCGCGGCGGCCCCCGCCACCCGGACCAGCCCCAACTCCACCGTCACCGGCGCCGGTGCGGGCATCCCGGGAGCGGAGGCGGACGGGCGGGCCGCCGCCCACCACGCGGCAGCGGACCGCCGCCCCGGCGGGGCGCACGCGGCAGCGGGCACGGCCCCGCGCGCGGCGGACCCGCGCCCGGCGGCCGACGCGGGCACCAGCACTCCCGCCGACGCTGGCGCGGGCGCGGGCACCACCGCCACTCCGGCCCGCGCGGGGGCGGACGCCGCATGGCGCCCGGCGGCCGACACGGGAGCCGCCGTGCGGGCGCGGCTCATCGCCCTCGACGACGGCTCCGTATTGCTGGACCTCGATGGGGTCACCCATCGCCTCCGGCATGCCGTGCACGGCGCGAGCCACTGGCTGGGGCGGGACGGGGACGCCTGGCGCGTGGTCGGGCACGACCCCGTGGAGGAGGCGCTGAGCGGAGGCGCAGCCGCGGCGCACGCCGGGGAGCTCACCGCGCCCATGCCCGGCACCGTCACCGTCGTGAAGGCGGCCGTCGGCGATGAGGTCACCGCGGGTCAGGGCCTGCTGGTGGTCGAGGCGATGAAGATGGAGCACCTCATCTCCGCGCCGCACGACGGCACCGTCACCGAGCTCGAGGTGACCCCCGGCAGCACGGTCGCCATGGATCAGCTGCTGGTGGTCGTCACCCCGCACGAGCCGCACCAGAGCGAGGAGCGTGAGTGATGACCCTCCCCATGACCGTCCCGGCCCCCGGGCTGCCCACCCGGGTCCGGATCCACGAGGTGGGCCCCCGGGACGGGCTGCAGAACGAGAAGGAGCTGGTCCCGGCGGCCATCAAGGCCGAGTTCATCCACCGGCTCGCCGAGGCGGGCCTCACCACCATCGAGGCCACCAGCTTCGTCCACCCCACATGGGTGCCCCAACTGGCCGACGCCGAGGAGCTGATGGCGCTCATCGACGACGTGGACGCCCGGCTCCCCGTGCTGGTGCCCAATGAGCGCGGGCTGGACCGCGCCCTCGCGCTGGGCGCGCGCGAGATCGCCGTCTTCGCCAGCGCCACGGAGTCCTTCGCCAAGGCCAACCTCAATCGCACGGTGGACGGCGCGCTGGAGATGTTCGAGCCGGTCGTCGCCAAGGCCAAGGACGCGGGCGCGGCCGTGCGCGGGTATCTGTCCATGTGCTTCGGCGACCCGTGGGAGGGCCCGGTCCCGATCTCCCAGACCGTCTCGGTCAGCCGCCGCCTGATGGACATGGGATGCGATGAGATCAGCCTCGGCGACACCATCGGCGTGGCCACCCCGGGCCATGTGCGGGAGCTGCTGGACACCCTGAACGAGGCGGGCGTCCCCGACGACCGGCTGGCCGTGCACTTCCACGACACCTACGGCCAGGCGCTCGCCAACACCCTCGCCGCGCTCGAGCACGGCGTGACCACCGTCGACGCCTCCGCCGGTGGCCTCGGCGGCTGCCCGTACGCCAAGAGCGCCACCGGCAACCTCGCCACCGAAGACCTCGTGTGGATGCTCGACGGCCTCGGCATCGAGACCGGGGTCGACATCGGCCGTCTCACCGCCACCAGCGTGTGGATGGCCCGGCACCTGGGCCGGCCCAGCCCGTCCCGCACCGTCCGCGCCCTCTCCCAGAAGGAGATCTGAGCCATGCCGATCGACCACCGACTCAGCCCCGAACACGAGGAACTGCGCCGCACCGTCGAGGCGTTCGCGCATGATGTGGTCGCCCCCAAGATCGGGGAGTACTGGGAGCAGCATGAGTTCCCGTACGAGATCGTCCGTGAGATGGGCCGGATGGGCCTGTTCGGCCTGCCCTTCCCGGAGGAGTACGGCGGTATGGGCGGGGACTACTTCGCGCTCTGCCTCGCCCTGGAGGAGCTGGCCCGGGTGGACTCCTCGGTGGCGATCACCCTGGAGGCGGGAGTCTCGCTCGGCGCGATGCCGATCTTCCTCTACGGCACGGAGGAGCAGAAGCGCACCTGGCTGCCCGGGCTCTGCTCCGGGGAGACCCTGGGCGCGTTCGGCCTGACCGAGCCCGGGGGCGGTTCGGACGCGGGCGCCACCCGCACCACGGCCCGGCTGGACGACGCCACCGGCGAGTGGGTGATCAACGGCACCAAGTGCTTCATCACCAACTCCGGTACGGACATCACCGCGCTGGTCACCGTCACCGCCGTCACCGGCCGCAAGGAGGACGGCCGCCCCGAGATCTCCTCGATCATCGTGCCGTCCGGCACCCCCGGCTTCAGCGTGGCCGCCCCCTACTCCAAGGTGGGGTGGAACGCCTCGGACACCCGTGAGCTGTCCTTCGCCGACTGCCGGGTCCCGGCCGCCAATCTGCTGGGCGCGGAGGGCCGGGGGTACGCCCAGTTCCTGCGGATACTGGACGAGGGCCGGATCGCGATCTCCGCCCTGGCCACCGGGCTCGCCCAGGGCTGTGTGGACGAGTCGGTGGCGTATGCCAGGACCCGCGAGGCGTTCGGCCGTCCCATCGGCGCCAACCAGGCGATCCAGTTCAAGCTGGCCGATATGGAGATGCGCGCCCATATGGCCCGGGTGGCCTGGCGCGACGCGGCGTCCCGGCTGGTACTCGGCGAGCCGTTCAAGAAGGAGGCGGCGATCGCCAAGCTCTACTCCTCCGAGGTCGCGGTGGACAACGCCCGCGAGGCCACCCAGATCCACGGTGGCTATGGCTTTATGAACGAGTATCCGGTGGCCCGGATGTGGCGGGACTCCAAGATCCTGGAGATCGGCGAGGGCACCAGCGAGGTCCAGCGCACGCTGATCGCCCGGGAGTTGGGCTTCGCGAGCTGACCGGGCGGCGCCGAAGAGCCGCCCCGGTGGGGCACCGCCACAGCGGCGATGCCCCACCGGGCCCGGGGGCCGCGCCCCGCACCAGACTCAGCCGTTGGGCCAGGGGATCTGCGGGGAGCGGTAGTACGCGATCCCCATCGCATCCCAGCGGGGGCCCTGCGCCGCCACCCGCACCTTGTACTCGTCCCAGTTGTGCGCGCTCGCGGGCGCCCAGCCGAGCTCGGCGATGCCGGGAAGGCGGGGGAAGGCCATGTACTCGATGTGCGCGCTGGTCTCGAGGGTCTCCGACCACAGCGGCGCCTCGACACCGAGCACCGAGGACTCCGGGACGCCCTTGATGTAGGTGGCCGGGTCCCAGTCGTAGGACTGCTTCGCCTCGACGTACCCGGCCCAGCTCTGCCCCAGGGGTGTATTGGCGTCGTACTTCATGTCCAGATAGGCGCGGTTGGCCGGGGAGAGGATCAGCCGGGTGCCCGCTTTGGCCGCGTCGGCGACCTCCTTCTCGTTCCCGTCCGTCCCCCAGTACTGGGCGATCGCGCCCTCCACGGGGTGCGCACCGGTCAGCTGGTGCCAGCCGACCACCGTCTTGCCGTACTTGGCGACCACCGGCTGCACCCGGTCCATGAAGGCCACATAGTCCTCATGGCTGGTGGAGTGGGCCTCATCACCGCCGATGTGGAGGTAGGGGCCGGGGGTGAGCGCGGCGAGCTCGCGGATGACGTCGTCCACGAAGTCGTACGTCACCTCCTTCGGCACGCACAGCGAGCTGAAACCGACCTCGGTGCCGGTGTAGAGGGGCGGGGCGACGCCGTCGCAGTTGAGCTCCGCGTAGGAGGCGAGCGCCGCGTTGGTGTGGCCCGGCATGTCGATCTCGGGGACGACGGTCAACTCACGGCTGGCCGCGTAGCGCACGATCTCGCGGTAGTCGTCCTTGGTGTAGTAGCCGCCGGGCCCGCCCCCGACCTGCGTGGAGCCGCCGAACTCAGCCAGCTTCGGCCAGGAGTCGACCGCGATCCGCCACCCCTGGTCGTCCGAGAGATGCAGATGCAGCGTGTTGATCTTGTAGAGGGCCAGCTGGTCGATATAGCGCTTGACCTGGTCCACACCGAAGAAGTGCCGGGAGACATCGAGCATCGCGGACCGCCAGGCGTAGCGCGGCACATCGGTGATGGTGCCGCCGGAGACCCGCCAGGGGCCCGACTGCCGGGTGGCGCGCTCGATGGACGCGGGCAGCAGCTGCCGCAGCGTCTGGACGCCGTGGAACAGCCCGGCCGAGCCGCGTGCGGTGAGGGTGATCGCACGGCCGGTGACCTGGAGCCGGTACCCCTCCTCGCCGAGCGTCCGCGCCCCGGCCGCCTTGGGCGTCAGCCGCAGCCGAATGCCGTCGTCGCCCGAGCGGGTGGTGACGGGCAGCGAGTAGCCGGTGGCGGGGCGCAGGGCCCGCGCCAGGTAGTCGCCCACCCGGTGCGCCGCGCGCGCCGAGCGGTCGGAGCCGTCGGAGCCCTCGGAGCCAGTGGAGCCGGACACGCGGATGGGGGTGTCGGGGCGGATCGCGTACGAGCCCGCCGCGGGCCGTACGGACGCGGGCGCGGGCACGACCCGGTCCAAAGGTGTCGGGGCGGCCACGGCGGCGTCCTTAACAGATGCGGAGGAGGAAGCGGAGGCGGAGGAGGCCGTGGTCCCCGCCCCGGCCACCATGGTCAGCAGCAGGGAACACAGAAATCGTGCACGATATCGTCTCACAGGGGGTCCCTTCAACGAAACGTGGCATCTTGGGTACCGCGAGGGCCAGTTGTGGTCAAGGTGCAGACCAATGTGTCGCTGGCCGCCTGTCAGAATTCACCGCATGGCGGAAATCACCCAGCGCGATGGCGCCTGGAGCTTTGACGGGGAAGCGATCCGGATCGTCCCGGGGCGGGACCGCGGCGTGCCTGCCGTGCGGCAGGCACTCGGCGAACTGACCGTTCCCCTGGTGGCCTTGGCCGGGGTGGCCTATGAGCCGGGCCGGAAGTCGGGTCGGCTGCGGCTGCGGCTGCGCGAGGGGGCGGACCCGCTGCTGCAGGCCACCGGCGGCAAGCTGCCGGACGCCGCCGATCCGTATCAGCTCTCGGTGGAGCCCGAGCGCAGGGACCTCGCCGAGTATCTGGTGGACGAGGTCCGCCAGGCCCTGACCCTGGAGCAGGTGGAGCCGGACCCCTGCGACCGCTATGTGCTGCCCGGCCCCTCGGTGCCGATCTCGGCGTCGGCGGGCGATGCCACGGTCTCCTTCGACGGGGAGCGGATCCGGCTCGACTGGAACTGGAAGACCGAGGAGTCGAAGAAGTCGGGCGGCCCCCGCACGGTCCTCCTGCCGGACCTGGAGATGGTGGAGTGGGTCCCTGCCGTCGGGCTGGAGAACGGCTACCTCCGCTTCATCACGGCCAAGGCCACGGCGACGGCCGCGCCCAAGTACGACCCGCATGCCGTGGTGCTGTACGGGTTCAAGAAGGATCCGCTGATGGCGCTGGTCGCGGCGGCCGTCGTGGCGCGGATGCCGCATCCGGGCGCCCCGGCGAAGGCGCTCCCGCTCCCCGCCCAGCCGCCCGCCCCCGGACCGGTGCCCGCGGACGCCCCGCCCGCCGGGGGCGACGAGGGTGAGGTGGATCACGACGTCCTGCTGCGACGGCTGCGCGAGCTGGGCGATCTTCACCAGAGCGGGATCCTCACCGAGGAGGAGTTCACCACCGCCAAACAGGCCGTGCTCCGCCGCTTCTCCGACGCCTGAGGAGCGGCTTCCCCGCCCACCCGAGGGACCACTTCCTCCCGCCTACGGGACGGCTTCTCCTCCGCCGAGGGCCGGATTCTCCGTCACCAACGGCCGGATTCTTCGTCACCGGGGCCGAACTCTGCCCGAACTCGGGCAGGAATGTTGCGAAACGCCGCACCGCATCGCAGTATCGACGGATGCTCGACCGCCGTATGTCCCATGATGACCTCATCGACCACCTGGTCCGCAGTACGCCGCTCGGCCGCGGCGAGGCGGGCCGGGTGGTGCTGGACGTCCTGGCGTACTTCGACGAGACGACGGAGGAGTTCGTCCGGCGCCGCCACCGCGAACTGCAGTCCGGCGGGCTGACCAACGCGGACATCTTCGAGCGGATCACGGCCGAGCTGCCGTACCGCGCGGTGACCCCGCCCGAACTCTCGCTGCGCCAGCTGCGCCGCATCGTCTACGGCTGACGGCGCCGCCACGACGCCGGTAGGACCCCGGTCCACGACGGCGGCCGCCACCGCCGGACACGAGCTCGAGCGTCCACGGGCATGCACGAACCTGCACGACCATGCACGAGCGATCCAATGGGAGGGCCTGAACACCATGTGCGGAATCGTCGGATACATCGGCAAGCGCGATGTGGCACCGCTGCTGCTTGAGGGACTGCAGCGGCTGGAGTACCGCGGCTATGACTCCGCGGGGCTGGCGATCCAGGGCAAGCCCGCCAAGGGCGTGCAGAGCGCCGGGCTGAAGACCGCCAAGGCCAAGGGCCGGGTCCGGGACCTCGAGGCCAAGCTGCCCAAGCGGTTCGCGGGCACCACCGGGATAGCCCACACCCGCTGGGCCACCCATGGCGCGCCCAACGATGTCAACGCCCATCCGCATCTGGACGCGGAGGGCAAGGTCGCCGTCGTCCACAACGGCATCATCGACAACGCCGCCGATCTGCGCGCCAAGCTGGCCGCCGACGGTGTGGAGCTGGCCTCCGACACCGACTCCGAGGCGCTGGCCCACCTCATCGGCCGCTCCCAGGCGCCCACCCTGGAGGAGAAGGTCCGCCACGCGCTGGCGATGGTCGAGGGCACGTACGGCATCGCCGTACTGCACGCGGACTTCCCCGACCGCATCGTCGTCGCCCGCAACGGCTCGCCCGTGGTGCTGGGCATCGGGGAGAAGGAGATGTTCGTCGCCTCGGACGTCGCCGCGCTGGTGAGCCACACCCGTCAGGTGGTCACCCTGGACGACGGCGAGATGGCCACCCTCAAGGCCGACGACTACCGCACCTACACCACCGAGGGCAGCCGCACCTCCACCTCCCCCACCACCGTGGAGTGGGAGGCCGAGTCGTACGACATGGGCGGCCACGACACCTATATGCACAAGGAGATCCACGAGCAGGTCGACGCCGTGGACCGGGTGCTGCGCGGGCGGATCGACGACCGCTTCTCCACCGTCCACCTGGGCGGGCTCAACCTGGACGCCCGCGCGGCGCGCGGGGTGCGCCGGGTCAAGATCCTCGGCTGTGGTTCGGCGTACCACACGGGCCTGATCGGCGCCCAGCTGATCGAGGAGCTGGCCCGGATCCCGGCGGACGCGGAGCCCGCGAGCGAGTTCCGCTACCGCAACCCGGTGGTGGACCCGGACACCCTCTACATCGCGGTCAGCCAGTCCGGCGAGACGTACGACACCCTGGCGGCCGTCCAGGAGCTCAAGCGCAAGGGCGCGCGGGTGCTGGGCGTCGTCAATGTCGTGGGCAGCGCGATCGCCCGGGAGACGGACGGCGGGGTGTACGTCCACGCCGGTCCTGAGGTGTGTGTCGTCTCCACCAAGTGCTTCACCAACACCGCCGTCGCCTTCGCGCTGCTCGCCCTGCACCTGGGCCGGATCCGCGATCTCTCGGTCGCCGACGGCAAGCGGATCATCGCCGGGCTGCGGAAGCTGCCCGAGCAGATCGCCGAGGTGCTGCGCGGCGAGGAGGAGATCAAAGCGCTCGCCGCTGAATACGCGAACGCAAAGAGCATGATGTTCGTCGGACGGGTCCGCGGCTACCCGGTGGCGCGCGAGGCGTCCCTGAAGCTGAAGGAGGTCTCCTACGTCCACGCCGAGGCGTATCCGGCCTCCGAGCTCAAGCACGGGCCGCTCGCGCTGATCGAGCCCGAGGTGCCCACCGTGGCGGTCCTGCCCGACGACGACCTGCTGGAGAAGAACCGCGCGACGCTGGAGGAGATCAAGGCCCGCAGCGGCCGGATCCTGGCCGTGGCCCACCGGAAGCAGGAGAAGGCGGACCACACGATCGTGGTGCCCCGCAATGAGGTGGAGCTCGACCCGATCCTGATGGGCATCCCGCTCCAACTGCTCGCCTACCACACGGCACTGGCGCTCGGCCGGGACATCGACAAGCCCCGCAACCTCGCCAAGTCGGTGACGGTCGAATAGGCCCGCACCGCCCGCGACCTCGGCGGATCCTTTGGCGGTCCCCCGCGTGTGCCACCACGCACGCGGGGGCCGCCTCCCCTTGCCGACGTCGCCTCTCATACGCCGGCGGCTGGCCGTCGCGCGGGAACCGTCACTTCTCGCGCGACAGCACGATTGAACGGTTTGTACCCCTCACAAACGCACAATCCACCTCTACGCACGGGTAGGTTTGGCCGTTGTCAAGATGGACTTGACGCCATCTCGCCTGCGGTCAAAGGGAGTTGAAGGTGTCCGGTTCCAGGCGCCCGCGCCATGTCGTGCCAGCGGCAGAGGTTTTGAACTGAACTACGTCACGTGACGAGGAGGCGGGCGGCGCCGGGCACGGTGCGTTCGGAGTCCGGGGAACCCGGCGGAGCCAGAAGGGCTGGATGACGCCGCGCGGACGCTCAGGGAATGACGACCACGGGCCGCTGCGCGCGCCGCGCGAGCCGCCCCGCGACCGAGCCGAAGATCCGCCCCACCAGCCCGTGGGTGGAGCCCACCACAATGGCGTCGGCCGCGTACTCCCGGCCGACCTCCTCCAGCTCGTGGCAGATGTCCCCGCCCCGCTCGACGAGGATCCAGGGCACCTCGCAGAGATGATCGGCGCAGGCCAGCTCGAGCCCCAGCACCTCGGTGCGGTGATCGGGGACATCGACGAACACCGGCGGCTCACAGCCCGCCCAGACCGTCGTCGGCAGCCGGTTGGCCACATGGACGATGATCAGCCCGGAGCCGGAACGCCGGGCCATGCCGATCGCGTAGGCGAGAGCGCGCTCGCTCGACATGGAACCGTCGAATCCCACCACAACACCGTGCTGGAACGCTGGATCGCAGGAATGACGTGTTTCTTCCGCCGCTTCGGGGTGCGCCATATGATCGGCGACCCGCTTGCGGTCCGCGGGTTCGGGGATTTCGTGACCGGCCATCGGTGTCTCGGCGAAGGATGTCCTCGTGCGGAGGGATCGGCGGGGGCTCAGGTAGAGGGCTGTCGGGGGACTTGAGCTCCGCTGGAGCTCGGGCGACGGTCTCGAGGATCGAAATCCGTCCGGGATTCATCTTTCCAAGCCCTTACCCCCAAGGGTACGGCGGCATTCACCACCTGCCCAGAGGCCGCCACGGGAGCGGAGCGCCCGAAGCGTTCCCCGGAGCATGCCGGAGGGCGGCCCGTAACGCAATGCCCCAAGTGGTCCCCTGTCGGGCCGGGCCCCGGCCCGCGGCCCGGCCCGGCGGGGCAGCCGCGGTACGCCGTGCGGCCGCCCGGCAGTGACCTGGGGGCGGGCCGGGCGTTGTAGTAGCGGCACCGGGTGCGGCGGCCCCGGCCCGCCCGGCCCACCTGCCCGGATCCCTCGCCCGCCGCCCCCTCGCCACCCCCGCGCCGAGCCCCCGCCGACACCTCGTCGG
>NZ_LAKD02000131.1 GCF_000968685.2 Streptomyces antioxidans | reverse complement strand
GCCATGCCGGGCCCGACGCCCCCGCCCCCTCCACCGCCCCCGCCGGGCGCGCGGCCGCAGGGCCCGGGGACCCCGCCGGGCGCGGTGCCCCCGCCGCCGCCCGCGCCGACCGGCCCGGGCACGCCCAGCGCCTACCCGGCAGGGCCGTACGGCCCCGCGGGCTACGCGCCGGGCGGATACGGCCAGCCGAACGGATATGGCCAGGGCGGATATGGCCAGGGCGGATATGGCCAGGGCGAATACGGCCAGAGTGGGTACGCCCAGCCCGGGTACGGGCAGCAGGTGCCGTACGAGCAGTTCCCGTACGGCGGGACGCAGGGCCAGGGCTATCCCGGCCAGGGCTATCCCGGTGCCGCCTACCCCGGAGGGGCGTACGGCCAGGGCTGGCCGGGCGGGGCGTATGTGCCGAACAACGGCCATGGCACGGCCGCCCTGGTGCTCGGCATCATCGGCCTGGTGCTCTTCGCGAGCATCGTGCTCGGCATCGTCCTCGGTGTGCTCGCGATCGTCTTCGGGGCGCTCGGCCGCTCCAGGGCGGCCAGCGGCGAGGCGACCAACGGTGGCTCCGCGCTGGCCGGGGTGATCCTCGGGGTGGTCGCCGTGGTGGCGAGCGTCGTCATGATCTTCGTCTATATAGCCACCGAGGACGACGACTCGGGCAGCGATGACGACCCGGGTTACGCCACGGTCTCGGCCCCGGCGGTGTCCCCGCCCGCGCTCGCCGATATCAGCCGCTGACGCGCCTCCATCAGCGCGAACCCCAGCAGATTGAGCCCGCGCCAGCGGGCCGGGTCCGCCGCCCGCTCGTCGTCCGCCGCCAGCCCGATGCCCCACACCCGGTCCACCGGGCTGGCCTCCACCAGCACCCGCGACCCGGTGCCCAGCAGATAGTCGCGCAGCTCGGGGTGGCCGCGGAACTTGTGCACACTGCCCTCGATCACGAGCCCGAAGCGATGGCGCCGCCAGGTCTCCTCGTCGAAGCCGCGCACCGCACGGCCCGCGTCCTTGGCCTGCTTGGGGTGGGAGGCGTCGAGCGCCCGGCGCTCCGCCTCCCCATCGCCGAACAGCCGCGCCTTGCCCGCCATCATCCAGTGCTCGGCCGTCGCGTAGGTGACCCCGTCCACGGTGAACGGCGACGGCCACCACTGGCTGAAGCACCCGTGCCCCGCGCTTCCGTCCGGCCTGGGCCGATGCCCCCAGAACCACACGTATTTCAGGCGCTCACCGCGCGCCACCCGCTCGACCAGCTCCTCGACCGACCGAGGGCCCCCGTCCACCGAAACCGGGGGACTCCCTTCCGCCGAAACCGAATCTCCCGCCCCGTTCGTCTTCATGCCCAGGATTCTCGCACCCGCCACTGACAACCCCGCCGACCTGGGCAATCGAGCTGTCCAGGGATGAGTCCTGCCCATAACATTGCCGGACGTTAACCAGGAGGGTTAGCCAGGAGGGGAGACCGACGATGTCCGGCAACACACCCGGTCCAGAGCAGGGGCCGTACGACCCACAGGCCGATCCCTGCGCCGCGCCCCCGCCGCCGGCTCAGCCCCCGGCCCAGTAGCCGCAGGACCCCGGGGCCGGACACCCCGCCGCGCCGCCCCTCTACCCGGGGGCGGCCGGGATGCCGATGCAGCAGAGCAATGGCATGGGCACGGCCGGTCTGGTCTGCGGCATCGTCGGCATGGTGCTCACGGCGATCTACCTCGCGGCGCTGGACGCCGCGATCGACTCCGTCTTCTAGCGTCCGGACGTGGCTTCTGGCGTTCGGACGCGGTGTCTGGACGGCGGCTGCTCAATTCGTCGAGCCGGACCCGGGTCCGGCTCGGAAACGGTGACGCGGGACCCACTCTGATCACTGAATCCGTCGCGAAACCAAAAAGCAACAACGGAATCCCTTGTTGAAGCGCTGCCGCTCTGTCAGGATCGGCCATCAATTCCGGTTGTAGCTACGCCGTGCCCCTATGGGCGGACCGGCGGAGGAGAGCGCGATGGATCAGCGGTTCGACGTGACGGAGCGATTCGCCGACGGTGCCCAGTACATCGCGGGCCGTCTGGGCGAGGGCGGCTCCGAGGGCACCCACGCGGTCGTCGACCCGGCCACCGGCGAGCAGGTGTTCAGCTACCGGCTCGCCGGTGCGGCCGATGTCGACGCCGCCGTGGCCGCCGCCGAGGCCGCCTTCCCCGAGTGGGCGGGCGCCACCCCCGGCGAGCGGTCCGACGCGATGCACCGCTTCGCCGCGGCGCTCACCGAGCGGGCGGACGACCTCGCCCGCGCCGAGTCGCTGCAGTGCGGCAAGCCCATCAAACTCAGCACCGAGTTCGATGTGCCCGGCTCCATCGACAACACCGCCTTCTTCGCGGGCGCCGCCCGCCAGCTGGAGGGCAAGGCCGCCGCTGAGTACAGCGGCGACCACACCTCGTACATCCGCCGCGAGCCCATGGGCGTCGTCGGCTCCATCGCTCCCTGGAACTACCCCCTCCAGATGGCGGCGTGGAAGGTGCTCCCGGCCATCGCGGCGGGCAACACCATCGTGCTGAAGCCCGCCGAGCTGACGCCCCTGACCTCGCTGATGTTCGCCCAGGCGGCCACCGATGCGGGCCTCCCGGACGGCGTCGTCAACGTGGTGAGCGGCACCGGCCCCGAGGCGGGCGAGCGCCTGGTCTCCCACCCCGGCGTGGCGATGACCTCCTTCACCGGCTCCACGGCGGTCGGCAGGCGGGTCGCGGAACTCGCCACCGCCACCGTCAAGCGGATCCACCTCGAACTCGGCGGCAAGGCGCCCTTCGTCGTCTTCGACGACGCGGACCTGGAGGCCGCCGCGCACGGCGCCGTCGCCGGTGCGCTGATCAACACCGGGCAGGACTGCACCGCGGCCACCCGGGCGTACGTACAGCGCCCGCTGTACGACGCGTTCGTCTCCGCGGTCGCCGATCTCATGGCGACCGTGAGGCTCGGCGATCCCTTCGACCCCCACACCGACCTCGGCCCGCTGATCTCCCACGCCCAGCGCGACCGCGTGGCGGGCTTCGTGGAGCGGGCCCGCGGCTACGCCACCGTCGTCACCGGCGGCGAGGCCCCGGGCGGCGACCTCGCCAAGGGCGCCTACTACCGGCCCACCCTCATCACCGGCGCCCCCCAGGACAGCGAGGTCGTCCAGTCCGAGATCTTCGGCCCGGTCCTGGTCGTCCTCCCCTTCGACGGCGACGACGAGGGCATCGCGCTCGCCAACGACACCCCTTACGGTCTCGCCGCCTCCGCCTGGAGCCGCGATGTGTACCGTACGGGCCGCGCCTCCCGCGAGATCCGGGCCGGCTGCGTCTGGATCAACGACCACATCCCGATCATCAGCGAGATGCCGCACGGCGGTGTGCGCGCATCCGGCTTCGGCAAGGACATGTCGGCGTACTCCTTCGAGGAGTACACGCAGGTCAAACATGTGATGTCCGATAACACCGCGGTGGTCCGCAAGGACTGGCACCGCACGGTCTTCGGGGACCGACAGACCTGAATGTGCGGCCACCTCCGCGTGGCCTCGGCCGGCCGCTACCGGCCGACACCCTCGAAAGGCACAGCTTATGGAAGCACGGCACCAGCCCGAGAGCCTGTCCCCACCGCAGATCGCCGCGGCGCGGCGCTCCATGACCAGCGGCCGCATGGCGCTCACCCGCCGTTCCCTGCTGCGTGCGGGAGGCGCCGGGGCGGTCGCCGTCGGCGGGCTCGGGGCGCTCGGCGGCTGCGGTATCCCGCCCGCGGGGCGCACCGAGGCGGACAACGCCTCCGACGACCACTCGGCCGAGGAGAAGCGGGTCGCCTTCTCCAACTGGACCGAGTACATGGACGTCGGCAAGGGCGGCCGCCATCCGACCCTGGACGCGTTCCAGCGCCGTACCGGCATCAAGGTCAAGTACACCGAGGACATCAACGACAACGTCGAGTTCTTCGGCAAGATCAAGCCGCAGCTCGCGGCGGGCCAGGACACCGGCCGCGACCTCATCTGCGTCACCGACTGGCTGGCCGCCCGGATGATCCGGCTCGGCTGGATCCAGCCGCTGGACCCCGCCCAGCTGCCCCACGCCTTCACCAACCTGGCGAAGCCCTTCCGCACTCCGGACTGGGACCCCGGCCGCGCCCACTCCTACCCGTGGACCGGCATCCCCGCCGTCATCGCGTACAACAAGAAGGCCACCGGCGGCCGTAAGGTCACCTCGGTCACCCAGCTGCTGGAGGACCCCAAGCTCAAGGGCCGGGTCGGGCTGCTGACCGAGATGCGCGACACCGTCGGGCTGACCCTCCTGGACATGGGCAAGAAGCCAGAGACGGTCACCGCCGACGACTACGACGCCGCGATCGCCCGCCTCCAGAAGGCGTCCGACCGGGGCCAGGTCCGCCGCTTCACCGGCAATGACTACACCGGCGACCTCACCAAGGGCGACATCGCCGCCTGCATGGCCTGGGCCGGGGACCTGATCCAGCTCCAGTCGGACAACCCGGAGATCGAGTTCGCCATCCCCGACGCCGGCTACATGACGGCCACGGACAACCTCCTGGTCCCCAACAAGGCGCGCCACAAGAAGAACGCCGAACGGCTCATCGACTACTTCTACGAGCCCAAGGTCGCCGCGAAGATCGCCGCCTACATCAACTACGTCTGCCCGGTCGACGGGGTGCGCGAGGAACTCGCGAAGCTCGACAAGGCGCTGGCGGACAATCCGCTGATCCTCCCGGACGAGGAGATGGCCGCCAAGTCCCACTCGTTCCGCTCGCTCTCCAGCAAGGAAGAGACGGCGTTCGAGGACAAGTTCGCCAAGCTCACCGGCGCCTGACAAGCGAGGAAGCGCACCGCCATGACCCAGCCCACCTCCGGCGGCGACGTCCGGCTCGACCGGATCAGCAAGACCTACGGGTCCTTCACCGCCGTCCACCCGCTCGATCTGCAGATACCCGCCGGCTCCTTCTTCGCCCTGCTCGGCCCCTCCGGCTGCGGCAAGACCACCACCCTGCGCATGATCGCGGGCCTGGAGGACCCCACCACCGGGACCGTCGAGCTGGCCGGTGAGGACATCACCGTCCTGCCGCCCCACAAACGGCCCGTCAACACCGTCTTCCAGAGCTACGCCCTCTTCCCGCACCTCGACATCTTCGAGAACGTCGCCTTCGGGCTGCGCCGGCGCGGCGTCAAATCGGTGAAGAAGCAGGTCGAGGAGATGCTGGAACTGGTCCAGCTCGGCGACTTCGCCCGCCGCAAACCGCAGCAGCTCTCCGGCGGCCAGCAGCAGCGCGTCGCCGTGGCCCGCGCACTGATCAACCACCCCAGGGTGCTGCTGCTCGACGAGCCGCTGGGCGCGCTGGACCTCAAGCTGCGCCGCCAGATGCAGCTGGAGCTCAAGCGCATCCAGACCGAGGTCGGCATCACCTTCATCCATGTCACCCACGACCAGGAGGAGGCCATGACCATGGCCGACACGGTCGCGGTGATGAACGGCGGCCGGGTCGAGCAGCGCGGCGCCCCCGCCGAGCTCTACGAGAACCCCGGCACCACCTTCGTCGCCAACTTCCTCGGCACCTCCAACCTCATCGAGGCCGAGATCACCGACAAGAACGGCGGCGACCTCGTCCTCACCGCCGCCGGGGGCAAGCTCGCCCTGCCCGCCGAACGATGTAGCGCCCCCGTTCGCACGGGTGGGAAGCTGCTGGTGGGGGTGCGTCCCGAGAAGATCACCCTGGCCTATGCCGAGGACGCGGGGACCGTCCCCGAGGGGCGCAACCGGATCAGCGGGCGGATCGTCGACTCCAGCTTCATCGGCGTCTCCACCCAATACCTCATCACCACCCCGGACTGCCCCGAGATCACCGTCTACGAGCAGAACATCGAGCGCGACGCGCGGCTCGTCCCCGGCGCCGAGGTGGTACTTCACTGGAACCCCGCCCACACCTTCGGCCTCGACGCGACCCAGGACATCGACGCCGGTACGGAGCTGGACGAGGAGGCCCCATGACGGCCACCGCGACTCCTGAGGCGGCCCCGCCCGCGCCCGAGGGCGAAAAGAAGGCGCCCCTGATCAAGCCCGCCGTCCGCAAGCGGTTGGTGCCCTACTGGCTGCTGCTCCCCGGCATCCTCTGGCTGCTGATCTTCTTCGCCGCGCCGCTGATCTACCAGGCGTCGACCTCCGTCCAGACCGGCTCCCTCGAAGAGGGCTTCAAGGTCACCTGGCACGTCCAGACCTACTGGGACGCCCTCACCGAGTACTACCCGCACTTCCTGCGCTCGGTGCTCTACGCCGCGACCGCCACCGTGCTGTGTCTGCTGCTCGGCTATCCGCTCGCGTACCTCATCGCCTTCCGGGCGGGCCGCTGGCGCAATCTGGTGATGATCCTGGTCATCGCGCCGTTCTTCACCAGCTTCCTGATCCGCACCCTCGCCTGGAAGACCATCCTGGCCGACAGCGGACCGGTGGTGGGCGCGCTCAACTCGCTGCACCTCCTGGACGTCACCAGCTATCTGGGGATCACCGAGGGGCAGCGGGTGCTGGCCACGCCGCTCGCGGTGGTCTGCGGACTGACCTACAACTTCCTGCCCTTCATGGTCCTTCCGCTCTACACCTCCCTGGAGCGCATCGATCCGCGGTTGCACGAGGCCGCCGGGGACCTCTACGCCCGCCCCCTCACCATCTTCCGCAGGGTGACCTTCCCGCTGTCCATGCCGGGCGTCGTCGCGGGCACGCTGCTCACCTTCATCCCCGCCGCGGGCGACTACATCAACGCCGAACTGCTGGGCTCCACCGACCAGAAGATGATCGGCAATGTCATCCAGTCCCAGTTCCTGCGGGTGCTGGACTATCCGACGGCGGCGGCGCTGTCCTTCATCCTCATGGCGGCCATCCTCACGATGGTCACCGTCTACATCCGCAAGTCCGGGACGGAGGACCTGGTGTGACGGCCCTGACGCGCTGGATACGGCGGAACCTGGTGGTCATCGCGGGGCTCGGCACCCTCGCGTATCTGATCCTGCCCAACGTCGTCGTCCTGGTCTTCTCCTTCAACAAGCCCAACGGCCGGTTCAACTACGAATGGCAGCGGTTCTCCACCGACGCCTGGACCGATCCGTGCGGCGTCGCCGACCTGTGCGGCTCGCTCTCGCTCAGTCTGGAGATCGCGATATGGGCGACGATCGGCGCGACCGTCCTCGGCACGATGATCTCCTTCGCGCTGGCCCGCTACCGCTTCCGGGCCCGTCCCGCGGTGAACAGCCTGATCTTCCTGCCGATGGCGATGCCCGAGGTCGTGATGGCCGCCTCGCTGGCCACCCTCTTCCTCAACATGGGCGTGGACTTCGGCTTCTGGACGATCCTCATCGCCCACATCATGTTCTGCCTGAGCTTCGTGGTGACGGCCGTCAAGGCGCGGGTGATGTCCATGGACCCCCGGCTTGAGCAGGCCGCCCAGGACCTCTACGCCTCCCCGGCGCAGACGTTCCTGCGCGTCACGCTGCCGATCGCGGCGCCGGGGATCGCCGCGGGCGCGCTGCTGTCCTTCGCGCTCTCCTTCGACGACTTCATCATCACCAACTTCAACGCCGGTTCGACCGTGACCTTCCCCATGTTCGTCTGGGGATCCGCACAGCGTGGCACACCCGTACAGATCAATGTGATCGGAACGGCCATGTTCGCCGTCGCGGTCCTGTGCGTCCTCGTCGGCCAACTGGCCGGCGCCCGCCGCAAGAGGAGCTGAGAACCATGGCCACGGACGCCATGACCCGCTCGTCCGGGGGCGACGACGCCCCCACCCAGTCCGCTTGGAAGGCCCTGGCCGGGGCCGCGTACCGGCCGTACTGGCTGGACGACCCCGGCAGGCCCGGCCCCCGCCCCGCGCTCGTCGGGGAGGAGCGGTGCGATCTGCTCGTCGTCGGCGGCGGCTACAGCGGACTGTGGACCGCCCTGATCGCCAAGGAGCGCGACCCCGACCGCGAGGTGGTCCTGGTCGAGGGCCAGGAGATCGGCTGGGCCGCCTCCGGGCGCAACGGCGGCTTCTGCGCCGCCTCCCTCACCCACGGCCTCGGCAACGGCGCCGCCCGCTGGCCCGACGAACTGGCCGAACTCGAACGGCTCGGCCACCGCAACCTCGACGCCATCGAGTCCGCCGTCGAGCGCTACGGCATCGACTGCGACTTCGAGCGCACCGGCGAGATCGATGTGGCCACCGAGCCGTACCAGGTCGCGGAGTTGCGCGAGGTCGCCCGGCTGGCGGTCGAACTCGGCGTCGGCGAGCAGGAGTTCCTCGACCGCGACGCGGTGCGCGCCGAGGTCGACTCGCCCACCTTCCTCGCCGGGCTGTGGGACCGCCGCGGCGTGGCCATGCTGCACCCCGCCAAGCTCGCCTGGGGCCTGGCGCGGGCCTGCGCCCAACTGGGCGTACGGATCTACGAACACACCCCGGCCGAACGGCTGGTGAGCACCGGGGCGGGGATGGCCGTCCGCACCCCCTACGGCCGGGTGCGCGCCCGTCAGGTGGCGCTCGCCACCAACGCCTTCCCCTCGCTGGTGCGCCGCGTCCGCCCGTACATCGCCCCGGTCTACGACCACGCGCTGATGACCGAGCCGCTTGACCAGGAGCGGCTGGACGCGATCGGCTGGCGGGGCAGGCAGGGACTCAGCGACACCGCCAACCACTTCCACTACTTCCGGCTCACCGCCGACCGGCGCATCCTGTGGGGCGGCTACGACATCATCTACCGCTACGGCGGGCGGGTGCGGGCCGAATACGATCACCACCCCGCCACCTACCGCACCCTCGCCCAGCACTTCTTCCGCTGCTTCCCGCAGCTGGAGGGGGTGGGTTTCAGCCACGCCTGGGGCGGCGCCATCGACACCTGCTCGCGCTTCTCCGCGTTCTTCGGCAGCGCGCACGGGGGGAGGGTGGTGTACGCGCTCGGCTATACGGGCCTGGGCGTCGGGGCGACCCGGTTCGGCGCCGAGGTGATGCTCGACCTGCTCGCCGGTGAGCGCACCGAGCGCACCCGCCTGGAGATGGTCCGCAGCAAGCCCCTGCCCTTCCCGCCGGAGCCGGTGCGCTGGGCGGGGATCGGCATCACCCAGTGGTCCATGACCCGGGCTGACGAGAACGGCGGGCGCCGCAATCTGTGGCTGAAGGCCATGGACAAGGTGGGGCTGGGGTTCGACAGCTGAGGGCGGAGGAGGCCCGCGCCGTGGTCACCCGTCACCCGGGGCGCTCGGTCGGCGCTCCTGGCCGTCATCGCTCGATCGGCCGACCCTGAGCACCGTCCACAGCAGGAGACCGGACAGACACCAGCTCGCGACGGTGTCCAGCGGCCAGTGGTAGCCGCGTCGTACCAGCCCGGCGGCCACGGCGAGGTTCAGCACGGCGACGCCCATCAGGAGGGGCCGCCGAAGTTCCGGGCGCAGAAGGGGACGGAGGAGCAGCGCCGTCGCGCCGTAGGCGACGGCGGCCGTGGCGGCGTGGCCGGAGGGGAAGAATCCGCTCTCGCCCGCCAGCGGTCCTGGCGGGCCGGGGCGGTCGACCAGCGCCTTGAACGGAACCACCAGCGCCGGAACCGCCGCCATCGCTGCCGCGGCGGTCAGCGGCGGCAGCCACCAGCGCGGCTCGCCCGCGCGCCGGGCGCACCACGCCGTCCAGCCGAGGGCGACGGCGAGTACGGGGACCGCGACCGCCGTATCGCCGAGATCGGCGAGGAACCCGGCGACCGGGGAGGGGAGCGCAGAACCGGCGATCGCGCGGCCGAGCCGTTCGTCGTAGCCGCGCAGGGGGCCGTGGGCGGCGATCTGCCAGGTGCACAGCGCGAGCAGTGCGAGCAGCGCGATCAGTGCGACGGGGGGCATGAGGACCGCGGGCAGTGGCGCCCGGGGCGCGGAAGGGGAGCGAACAGTCGGCGGCCCCGGAACAGGGGGGGTGGTTCCGGGGCCGCCGTGGCGATCGGTGTGCCGCGCGCCCCGGGGGGTTTGGGGCGGGCGGCCGTCCGATCGGTGAGGAGATCCGGAGCCGAAGGCTCCAGTGGTGTGCGCGAGGGCACAGCCGGGTCGGGGCTGGGGAAGCACCGGCTCGGCATCGCCCGCAGTCCCCTGCGAGCGGGGTGTTTCTCTCATCTGCAATGACCGTACGGCAGCGAAGCCCCGCCCGACAGGCCGATCACCCACCTGTCATCGGCCCCGCACATCTTCTTCACGCCACCCATCGATCACTCACAGTCACAGCTCGGCGAAGGAGCTCTCGAGGACGTCCAGACCCTCGTTCAGAAGGTCCTCGCCGATCACCAGCGGCGGCAGGAAACGCAGCACATTGCCGTAGGTTCCGCAGGTCAGCACGAGCAGCCCGGCCGAGTGGCACGCCTTGGCGACGGCGGCCGTGGCCTCGGGGTCGGGGTCCTTGGTGCCGGACCTCACGAGTTCGATGGCGATCATGGCGCCGCGGCCGCGGAGGTCGCCGATGATGTCGTACTTCTCCCGCAGCGCGGCGAGGCGGCCCTTCATGACCTCCTCGATGCGCTTGGCCTTGGCGTTGAGGTCCAGCTCGCGCATCGTCTCGATCGCGCCGAGCGCCGCGGCGCACGCCACCGGGTTTCCGCCGTAGGTGCCGCCGAGCCCGCCGGAGTGCGCCGCGTCCATGATCTCCGCGCGGCCGGTGACGGCGGCCAGCGGCAGACCGCCCGCGATGCCCTTGGCGGTGGTGATCAGGTCGGGGACGATGCCCTCGTCCTCACAGGCGAACCACTGGCCGGTACGGCAGAAGCCGGACTGGATCTCGTCCGCGACGAAGACGATGCCGTGGGACGCGGCGAACTCCGCGATCCTGGGCAGGAAGCCCTTGGCGGGCTCGATGAAGCCGCCCTCGCCGAGGACCGGCTCGATGATGATCGCGGCCACGTTCTCCGCCCCGATCTGCTTGCTGATCATGTCGATGGCCTGGGCCGCGGCCTCCTCGGCGCAGTTCTCCCGGCCGGTCGGCCAGCGGTAGGGGTAGGCGAGCGGAACGCGGTAGACCTCGGGCGCGAACGGGCCGAAGCCCTGCTTGTACGGCATGTTCTTGGCGGTGAGCGCCATGGTGAGGTTGGTCCGGCCGTGGTAGCCGTGGTCGAAGACGACGACCGCCTGGCGCTTGGTGTACGAACGGGCGATCTTCACCGCGTTCTCCACCGCCTCGGCGCCCGAGTTGAACAGCGCCGACTTCTTCGCGTGGTCGCCGGGCGTGAGCCGCGCCAGCTCCTCGCAGACCTCCACATAGCCCTCGTACGGCGTGACCATGAAACAGGTGTGGGTGAAGTCCGCCAGCTGCGCGGACGCCCGGCGCACGACGGCTTCCGCGGAGGAGCCGACGGAGGTCACGGCGATACCGGAACCGAAGTCGATCAGCGAGTTGCCGTCCACGTCCTCGATCACACCGCCGCCCGCGCGCACGGTGAAGACCGGCAGCACACTCCCCACCCCACCGGCGACCGCCGCGTTCTTACGGGCGAGCAGCTCCTGCGACTTCGGGCCGGGAATGGCGGTGACGACGCGACGCTCCTGGGGGAGGGCGGGGCCTCCGGACAGTTCGGTCATGACGGGCTCCAGGGGAAAGAACAGGGGTTTTAGTCGCAGGCTATGGGCGTGGTGGGGGATGAGGCACGTTCCGTTGGGGAGCACTGCGCGTGTGTCCTTGTCCGCGACGGCCATAGCCCGACGGTGTCCTTACGGATCCCGTGAGTGAGACGGGCCCGCCCGGGTCGCTGAACTCCCCGTGCGGGAACACTAGATTGAGCGTTGGCGCGAAAGCCGAGGAACAGCCGGTCAGGGGGCAAGGGGCAGCACATGGACACCGAGGGCACGTTCGACCCACGCAGCACACGCCACAACCCGCCCCCACCCCCACAATCCCCGCCCTCGGCCGCCTCAGGGGGCCAGCCGCGGCCGGACCGCGTGCCCGAGTACCCGCGTGCGTCAGCGGAGCAGCCCTCCACACCCCCCCGGCCTGCGGCGGACGCGTCCTCACAGTGGACAGGCGGACCATGGCGTCCGAACGGCACGGACGCCCCTCCTCCGGAGACCGCCCCGTCCCAAGCCGCCTGGCCGCCCGTCGACGCTCCCGGGACAGCCGCGAGGCATCCGGTCGTCCCACCGCCGATGCCGCCGACCGCGGCCCCGGCAGCCCCTGGCGTCCCCCCGGCTCCCGGGGCCGCCGCCCCCCCGTCCTTCGTCGCCTGGCTGCGCGCTCCGCGGGCCGAGGCGGCGCCGGGGGTGTGGACGTACGAGCACAAGCCGAAGGCGCCGGAGGAGCCGGATCGGATTCCGGGGCGGCGGCTGCTCAGCGGGGCCCTGATCTCGGCCTTGTGCGGGTGGCTGGTCTGGTCGCTGCTTTGGAGCGGGTATCTGGGCGGCTATTGGCTCTGGCCGATGTATTTGCTGACCCCGGACTCGTGGTACGAGCGCGGAGGCAACACACAGGCGGGCTGGTGGTCCCAGCGCATCTACATCGGCATCGTTCTCGCCGCCCTCGCTGCGATCTTCAGTCGTGTCGGCCACTGGCCCGAAGTCTGGCGGCGTTACGTCGCGCCGCTCTTCCGGCGGGCCTGGGATGAGCCCTCTCCCGAGGCGGCCGCAGCGGGGCGGCCGGAGGGGGATCCGGTGGAGTGGCCGCATCTGCGGGCCGCGGGGGGGCACAGTGCGGCCGACCGGTTGGCGGGGGACGCGCGGGCGGGGGCGATGAGTGACGTCGACCACGCCCGGATCGAGCGCGCCTGGCAGTCCGTGCGGGCGGGGAGGAATTCGCTCGCCTCGTTCACCGACACCGTGCTGCGCCACGGCGCCGCCTCCTACGCCCACCCGTCCGGGGCGCGGGATCTGCCCGTCCGGACGGCGCGGCATGATCTCCTCGCCCATCAGGTCCGCCTCGGCACCGCGGCCGAGGACCCCCGCAATCCTTACCAGCACCGCGGCGCCGGGCTCGCCCTCGATCCCGGGGTGCTCGGCACCTCGCTGCTGGCGGTCGGGCCGCCCGGTTCGGGGAAGACGGGGCGGGTGGTGCGGCCCGTCGTGGAGTCGCTGTGTCTGCAGGCGCTCGCCGGGGAGGTCGCCGTCGTGGCGGTCGGGGCGGCGGGGGCCGGGCTCGGGGCGGACGAGGCGTTCGACGTCGTCGTGAAGATCGGCAGGCCGGACTCCGGGTACGACCTCGACCTCTACGGCGGCACCACCGACCCCGACGAGGCCGCGGGCATCCTCGCCGAGGCCCTGATCGGCGACATGGCGGCCTCACTGCCCGGCGGGGACAGCAGGCGCGCCGCCACCGCGCTGGCCCAGCTGCTCGGCCCCTACCGTGCCGCCCACGGCCGTTTCCCGTCCGTTCCGGACCTGCGGGAGCTGCTGGACGGCTCCAAGACGGCCGTCAACGCGCTGCGCGAGGCGCTGGACGAGGCCGGGGAGCGGGCGCAGGCCCGTGAACTGGAGGCCCGGGTCCGGCAGTCGGGCGCGCCCGGCGACGTGGGCGCGCTGCTCGCGGACCGGATCGCGCTGCTGGACCGGCCCGCGTTCGCCGATTTCTTCGACACCACGGGCGACCGCCGCCCGTTCTCCCTCCGCGCCCTGGAACACCCCCTCCGGGTCCGTATCGACCTGCCCGAGCGCGGCCACGCGGAGGCGTCGCGGATGCTCGCGCGGCTGGTCCTGGCGCAGTTCACCGAGTGCGCCGTGGGCCGCGCCGACCGTTCGCTGTTCGCCTGCCTGGTCCTGGACGACGCCTCGCACACCATCACCCCCGAGGCGCTGCGCGGCATCCAGCGGCTGCGCTCCGCCCACGCGGGCGCCGTGCTCACCCTCCGCACCCTCGACGACGTGCCCGAGTCGCTGCGCAGCGCGCTGCTCGGTGCGGTCGGCTGCCGGATGGCCTGTGCCGGGGTGACGACCTGGGACGGGGCGCGGTTCGCCGAGGTGTGGGGAACGGAGTGGGTCGAGACCCGGGACGTCACCGACCGGCAGATCGTCGCCGAGGAACCGCTCACCAAGGTGCTGCACTTCATCCGTAAGGTCGCCACCGGCAAGGCGGTGACCACCCAGTCGGTGACCGTACGGACGGTGGAGCGCGAGCGCTGGTCCGCCTCGGAGCTGGCCCACGCGGTGCCCCCGGGGCATGCGGTGCTCTCGGTGACCTCGGTAAGGGGCGAGGGCGGGCCGCCGGTGCTGGTGGATCTGCGCGGGTGACCGGCCGCCGGACCGGGACAACCGGAACCGCGGCGTCATGGCCGGACCCATGGCTAGACCCATGGGTCCAGCCATGGCCAATTCAGACCGTCAATTCCGCGTTTTCCTCCATTGAGGCAGAATCGGCAGTAGCCGTTCATACGGGGCGGTGAAGTCGTCGCAAGTCGCCGCATTCGCTTCGAAGGTGCCATGCCTCCCACGCTCGCCTCACTCGTCCGCCACCCCGGCCTCAAGCTGTCCGTCCTCGCGGGCGAGGACCGGCTGGAGACGCCCGTGCGCTGGGCGCACGTCAGCGAGCTGGCCGACCCCGTGCCCTATATGGAGGGCGGCGAGCTGCTCCTGATCACCGCGATGCAGATCGACACCGACGATCCGGAGGAGATGAGCCGCTATGTGCGGCGGCTGGTGGGCGCGGGCGTGGTCGGGCTCGGCTTCGCGCTCGGCGTCCACTACACCGAGGTGCCGCCCGCACTCGCCACGGCGGCCAAGGAAGAGGGGCTGCCGCTGCTCGGCGTGCCCCGCCGCACCCCGTTCATCGCGATCAGCAAGGCCGTCTCGGCGGCGATAGCCGCCGACCAGTACCGGGCCGTGACGGCCGGGTTCGAGGCACAGCGCGAGCTGACCCGCGCCGCCATCGGCGCCGAGGGCCCCGCCGCGCTGCTCGCCCGGCTCGCCGCCCACGTCGACGGCTGGGCCGCGCTCTACGACGCCTCCGGCGCCGTGGTCGCCGCCGCCCCGGACTGGGCCGCCCGCCGCGCCGCCCGGCTCACCGCCGACGTCGAGCGGCTGCGCTCCCGACCCGGCCCCGCGAGCGTCGTGGTCGGCGGGGGCCGCGGGACGGCCGGGGCCACGGGCGCGGAACCGGCCGGGGACACGGCCGTCGCCGACCGGGTGGAGCTCCAGTCGCTGGGCACCGGGCGCCGTACGCGCGGTGTGCTCGCGGTCGGCACTGCCGCGCCGCTGGGCACCGCCGAGCGCTACGCCGTGCACTCCGCGGTCGCGCTGCTGACCCTGACCACCGAGCGTTCCCGCGCCCTCCAGGAGGCCGAGCAGCGGCTCGGCGCCGCCGTGCTGCGGATGCTCCTCGCGGGCGAGCCCGACCATGCGCGGGCGGTCGCCGGGCGGCTGTACGGCGGGCTGCTCGACGCGCCGTTCCGGATGCTGCTCGCCGAGGCGCCGTCCGGCGGTGCGGCGCAGCAGGCCCACGCGGCGCCCGCCGCCGCGAACGAGGCCCCCGCGGAGCCCTCCGCGGAAACCGCCACCACGACCACAAGCACGGGCTCGTGCACGGATGAAGCCGAGGCGGCCGACCCCCTCGGTACGCTCATCGACACCATGGAGGAGGCCGCGGCCCGCTCCGGCGAATCGGTGCTGGTCGTGCCCGACGGCGAACGGCTCATCGTGCTGGCCCCGGACGGCGGGGCGGCGGTCGCGGCCTGCGCCGAGCACGCCCAGGCCGTCGAGGCCCGCCGGGGTACGAAGGCCCGCCCCCGCGCCCGCGCGGTCGTCGCTGCGCGCCGTGGCGACGAGCTCGTCATCGGGCTGTCCGCCCCCACGGGCCCCATCGCCGCCGCGGCCGCGTACCGCCAGGCGGAGCAGGCGTTGTCCGTGGCGCGCCGCCGCGGCCGGACGCTGGTCGAGCATGAGCAGGTCGCGGCGGGTTCCGTACTGCCCCTGCTCGCCGATGACGCCGTCAGGGCGTTCGCCGACGGCATGCTGCGCGCCCTGCACGAGCACGACGCCACCGGCCGGGGCGACCTGGTCGCCTCGCTGCGCGCCTGGCTCTCCCGGCACGGCCAGTGGGACGCGGCCGCCGCCGACCTCGGCGTCCACCGGCACACCCTGCGCTACCGGATGCGCCGCGTCGAGGAGATCCTGGGCCGCTCCCTGGACGACCCGGACGTCCGCATGGAGCTCTGGCTGGCCCTCAAGGCCACGGCCCCCGGCACCTCGGTCTGAACGGTCTGAACGGTCCGACCGACCTGGAGCCCCCGCCGCGCGACCTTGAGCCGTCTGAGCGCCCCCGCCCCGTGCTCTAGGCCGCCTGAGCCGTCCCGAGCCACCGACTCCTCGCCGCCCCGGCCGCCGTACGGACCCGAGTCAGCACCCGCCCCCTCCTCTCGGTACTCGCCCCATCCGGCACGCCATTGCGTAGCGCCCGCGCGCCCGACTGCTACGCCCCGGACAAACGCCGAGCGGCCGGGGCGCGCCTACGGTGGAAGGAGAGACACCACTTCAGAAGGGTCGGGATCCGCTGTGCCGGACACACACGAAGCCGTCAGCCACGCGTTCTGGCTCGCCGGCCGCAAGGCGACGGGCGAGAGCACGCTCGAAGTCACCTCGCCCTGGGACGGCCGCCGCGTCGGCGTGGTGAGCGTTCCCACCGATGCGCAGATCGAGGAGGCCGTCGCCGCGGCCGACGCGGTGCGCGAGGAGTTCGCCGCGACCCCCGCGCACGTCCGGGCCGCCGCGCTGGACCAGGTGTCGCGCCGTCTCGCCGAGCGCGGCGAGGAGATCGCCCGGCTGATCTCGGACGAGAACGGCAAGCCGGTCAAGTGGGCGCGCGGCGAGGTGGGCCGCGCCGTGTCCGTCTTCCGGTTCGCGGCCGAGGAGGCGCGCCGCTTCAACAGCGGGGACGCCCAGCGGCTGGACACCGACGCCGGTGGCACCGGGCGTCTCGCGCTGACCCGCCGCTTCCCGCGCGGCACCGTCCTCGGCATCGCGCCGTTCAACTTCCCGCTGAACCTCAGCGCCCATAAGGTCGCCCCGGCGATCGCCGTCGGCACGCCGATCATCCTCAAGCCGGCGCCCGCGACCCCGCTGTCCGCGCTGGTCCTCGGCGAGCTGCTGGCCGAGACCGAGCTCCCGGCGGGCTCCTGGAGCGTCCTTACGGTGCCCAACGACCGGATGCCCACGCTGGTCCAGGACGAGCGGCTGCCGGTCATCTCCTTCACCGGTTCGGAGAAGGTCGGCTACGCGATCAAGGAGTCGGTGCCGCTCAAGCACTGCACCCTGGAGCTCGGCGGCAACGGGGCCGCAGTCGTCCTGGCGGACTACGCCGCCGACGCCGACCTCGACTGGGCGGCCACCCGCATCGGCACCTTCTCCAACTACCAGGGCGGACAGTCCTGCATCTCCGTGCAGCGGGTGATCGCGGACGCGTCCGTCTACGAGGAGCTGGTGCCGAAGATCGTCGCGGCCGTCGAGGCGCAGGCCACCGGCGACCCCACCGAGGACGCCACCGATGTCGGCCCGCTGATCAGCGAGGACGCCGCCAAGCGCGTCGAGTCCTGGGTGGAGGAGGCGGTCCGGGCCGGTGCGAAGCTGCTCACCGGCGGCAAGCGCGAGGGCTCGAGCTACGCCCCGACCGTGCTCGCCGACGTCCCCGCCGATGTCACCCTCTCCTGCGAGGAGGTCTTCGGACCGGTGCTCACCCTGCACAGGGTGGCGGACGAGAACGAGGCGTTCGCGGCCGTCAACGACTCCAAGTACGGCCTGCAGGCGGGCGTCTTCACCCGTGAGGTGCAGACCGCCTTCCGCGCCCACCGCGCACTGGAGGTCGGCGGCGTGATCGTCGGCGATGTGCCCTCCTACCGTGCCGACCAGATGCCGTACGGCGGCGCCAAGAGGTCCGGTGTCGGCCGCGAGGGCGTGCGGTACGCGATGGAGGACTACACCTACGAGCGGGTCATGGTCCTCACCGGCCTCGACCTCTGACCCACCCGAACGAGACGCCATGGGGCGTGGCCCGCCCCGGCCGCTCCGGACCCTCAACCGGAGAAGCCGGGACGGGCCAGCCGCAAGCGGCCGCCGCCCCCCCCGTCACCCGTAACGCCCTACGGCACCGGGACCGGCACCGGGACCGGTATCGGTACGGCCCGCCGCCCCGGCGATCCTTCCCGACCCCCAGATCCCCGCTCCCTCCCACTTTCCGCTTTGCCGTCCCGTCGGACCGGATGCACACTGGCAGCGGTACGTGCCGGTAATGTCACGAGATCGTCGCGGCAAGGGAGCACCGATGACCGCATCCTCCGTCAGGCCGGTGTCCGAGCGTGAAGCGCGCCAGGTCGCCGAGGCCGCACGCGAACAGGTATGGCACAAGCCCAGCTTCGCCAAGGAGCTCTTCCTCGGCCGCTTCCGACTCGATCTGATCCATCCCCACCCCGCCCCCGCCCCGGACGACGTCCGCCGCGGCGAGGCCTTCCTCGCCAAGCTCCGGGAGTTCTGCGAGACGCGGGTCGACCCCGCCCGCATCGAGCGCGAGGCGCAGATCCCCGACGAGACCGTCAGGGGGCTCAAGGAGCTCGGCGCGCTCGGCATGAAGATCGACACCAAGTACGGGGGCCTCGGCCTCACCCAGGTCTACTACAACAAGGCCCTCGCCCTGGCCGGTTCCATCAGCCCGGCGATCGGCGCCCTGCTCTCCGCCCACCAGTCCATCGGCGTACCGCAGCCGCTGAAGCTCTTCGGCACCCAGGAGCAGAAGGACATCTTCCTGCCGCGCTGCGCCCGCACCGACATCTCGGCCTTCCTGCTCACCGAGCCGGACGTGGGCTCCGACCCGGCCCGCCTCGCGACCACCGCCGTGCCCGACGGCGACGACTACCTGCTGGACGGCGTCAAGCTGTGGACCACCAACGGGGTGGTCGCCGACCTGCTGGTGGTGATGGCCCGGGTGCCGCGCTCCGAGGGCCGTAAGGGCGGCATCACCGCCTTCGTCGTCGAGACCGCCGCCGAGGGCGTCACCGTCGAGAAGCGCAACGCCTTCATGGGGCTGCGCGGCCTGGAGAACGGCGTCACCCGCTTCCACCGGGTCCGCGTTCCGGCCGCCAACCGGATCGGTCCCGAGGGCGGCGGTCTCAAGATCGCGCTGACCACGCTCAACACCGGACGGCTGTCGCTGCCCGCGATGTGCGCGGGCGCGGGGAAGTGGTGTCTGAAGATCGCCCGCGAATGGTCCGCCGCCCGTGAGCAGTGGGGCAAGCCCATCGCCAAGCACGAGGCCGTCGGCGCCAAGATCTCCTTCATCGCGGCGACCACCTTCGCCCTGGAGGCCGTCATCGACCTCGCCTCCCAGATGGCCGACGAGGACCGCAACGACATCCGCATCGAGGCGGCGCTGGCCAAGCTCTACGGTAGCGAGATGGCCTGGCTGATGGCAGACGAACTGGTCCAGATCCGCGGCGGCCGGGGCTATGAGACCGCGGCCTCGCTGGCCGCCCGCGGGGAGCGGGCCGTCCCCGCCGAGCAGATGCTGCGCGATCTGCGCATCAACCGGATCTTCGAGGGCTCGACCGAGATCATGCATCTGCTCATCGCCCGCGAGGCCGTGGACGCCCATCTTTCGGTGGCGGGCGATCTCATCGACCCCGAGAAGTCCCTCCAGGACAAGGGCAAGGCAGCCGCCAGGGCCGGTGGCTTCTACGCCCGCTGGCTGCCAGGACTGGTCACCGGCCCCGGCCAACTGCCCCGCGCCTACTCCGAGTTCCACCCGGCCGGACACCCGGACCTCTCACCGCATCTGCGCTACGTGGAGCGCTCGGCGCGCAAGCTGGCCCGCTCCACGTTCTACGCCATGTCGCGCTGGCAGGGCCGGATGGAGACCAAACAGGGCTTCCTCGGCCGGATCGTCGACATCGGCGCGGAGCTGTTCGCGATGAGCGCGGCGTGCGTACGGGCCGAGATGCTGCGCTCCCGCGGTGACCACGGCGTCGCGGCCTACCAGTTGGCCGACGCGTTCTGCCGCCAGGCCAGGATCCGCGCCGACGAGCTCTTCGAGCGGCTGTGGACCAACACCGACGAGATCGACCGCAAGGTGGTCTCCGGGGTGCTCTCCGGGACGTACGAATGGCTCGAACACGGCGTGATCGACCCCAGCGGCGACGGCCCCTGGATCGCCGACGCCGCCCCCGGCCCGACCACCGAGCAGAACGTTCACCGCCCCATCCACTGAGCGGCCGCCGGTGGCCGGAGCCGTCGAGCGGCCGCCGGAGCACGCGCTGACCAGCCCCCGGGATCCACCACCACCCAAGATCCCGGGGCTTGTCACCGAGCCGTCACCCCTTGCCCCCACAATGGGGGGATGACGGATTCCCTGGCTGACCCGCATCTGCGCCTTCCAGCGGCCACCGCCGCGGCGAGCGCGCGCGACATCGTGATCCTGGGCTCCACCGGCTCGATCGGCACCCAGGCCATCGACGTGGTGCTGCGCAACCCCGACCGCTTCCGCGTGACCGGCCTCTCCGCCGCCGGGGGGCGGGCCGGGCTCCTCGCCGAGCAGGCCCAGCGGCTGCGGGTGGACAGGGTCGCGGTCGCCCGGCCCGAGGCGGTGGCCGAGGTGCGCCAGGCGCTGAGCGCGCGCTACGGCGCCGGTGAGCGGCTTCCCGAGATCCTGGCGGGGCCCGACGCGGCCACCGAGCTCGCCCGCTCCCCCTGCCACACCGTGCTCAACGGCATCACCGGCTCCATCGGCCTGGCGCCCACCCTGGCCGCCCTGGAGGCGGGCCGGGTGCTGGCGCTGGCCAACAAGGAATCGCTCATCGTCGGCGGCCCCCTGGTCAAGGCCGTGGCCAAGCCCGGGCAGATCGTCCCCGTCGACTCCGAGCACTCCGCGCTCTTCCAGGCGCTGCTCGGCGGCGCCCGCGAGGAGGTCCGCAAGCTGGTCGTCACCGCCTCCGGCGGCCCGTTCCGCGGCCGGACCAAGCGGGAGCTGGCCTCGGTCACCCCGGAGCAGGCGCTGGCCCATCCCACCTGGGACATGGGCCCCGTGGTCACGATCAACTCCGCGACCCTCGTCAACAAGGGCCTGGAGGTCATCGAGGCTCAGCTGCTCTACGACATTCCCTTCGAACGGATTGAGGTGGTGGTCCACCCTCAGTCGTATATCCACTCGATGGTTGAATTCACCGATGGCTCGACGCTCGCCCAGGCGAGCCCGCCCGATATGCGGATGCCGATCGCGCTCGGCCTCGGCTGGCCCGAGCGGGTGCCGGACGCCGCGCCGGGCTGCGACTGGACCAGGGCCCACACCTGGGAGTTCTTCCCGCTGGACACCGAGGCGTTTCCCTCGGTCGGGCTGGCCCGCCACGTCGGCGACCTCGGCGGCACCGCCCCGGCCGTCTTCAACGCGGCGAACGAGGAGTGCGTGGACGCCTTCCTCGGCGGAAAGCTGCCGTTCAACGGAATCGTCGATACGGTCGCCGAGGTGGTGGCCGAGCACGGCACCCCCGCCGCGGGAACCCAGCTCACCGTCGCGGACGTCCTCGAGGCCGAGACATGGGCCCGCGCCCGCGCAACGGAACTGGCCGCCAGAGCGGCGAAGGCGACCCCGGAGGCTCGCGCATGACGACACTGATGACGGTCCTCGGCATAGTGGTGTTCGCCGTCGGCCTGCTGATCTCCATCGCCTGGCATGAGCTCGGCCACCTCTCCACGGCCAAGCTCTTCGGCATCCGGGTGCCGCAGTACATGGTCGGCTTCGGGCCGACGATCTTCTCCCGGAAGAAGGGCGAGACCGAGTACGGCATCAAGGCGGTCCCGCTGGGCGGCTACATCCGCATGATCGGGATGTTCCCGCCGGGCGACGACGGAAAGATCACCGCGCGCTCCACCTCACCGTGGCGCGGCATGATCGAGGACGCCCGGTCGGCCGCCTTCGAGGAGCTCCAGCCCGGCGACGACAAGCGGCTGTTCTATACGCGCAAGCCGTGGAAGCGCGTGATCGTCATGTTCGCCGGGCCCTTTATGAACCTGATCCTCGCGGTGGTGATCTTCCTCGGGGTGATGATGAGCTTCGGCCTCAACACCCAGACCACCAGTGTGGGCACGGTCTCCCAGTGCGTGGTCGCGGCCTCGGCCTCCACCGACAAGTGCCCCAAGGGCGCCAAGGACTCCCCGGCCAAGGCCGCCGGTCTGCAGCCCCGGGACAAGATCGTGGCCTTCAACGGCCGCCCCACCCCGGACTGGGGCACCCTCCAGCAGGACATCCGCGAGACCACCGGCCCCGCCACGATCACCGTCGAGCGGGACGGCGTCCGCAAGACCCTGCACGCCAACCTCATAGAGAATCAGGTCGCCAAGTCCGACGGGGACGGCGGCTATGTCGAGGGCGAGTTCGTCACCGCCGGTTTCCTGGGCTTCACCCCGGCCAACGGAGTGGTCCGGCAGTCCTTCGGGCAGTCCGTGGACCGTATGGGCAACATGGTCGAGGACGGCGTCGACTCCATGCTCGCCCTGCCCTCCAAGATCCCGGACCTGTGGAACGCGGCCTTCGGGGACGCCGAGCGCAAGGCGGACTCCCCGATGGGCGTCGTGGGCGCGGCCCGGGTCGGCGGCGAGGTCGCCAGCCTCGACATCCCGCCCTCCCAGCGGATCGCGACCATGCTCTTCCTGGTCGCCGGGTTCAACCTCTCGCTGTTCCTGTTCAACATGCTGCCGCTGCTGCCGCTCGACGGCGGCCACATCGCGGGTGCGGTGTGGGAGGCCATCCGGCGGCACACCGCCCGGCTGGTCCGGCGGCCCGACCCCGGACCGTTCGATGTGGCGAAGATGATGCCTGCCGCCTATGTGATCGCCGGAGTCTTCATCTGCTTCACGCTGCTCGTCCTGGTGGCGGACGTCGTGAACCCCGTGAAAATCTCCTGATGCCGCGAGATGTCCTGAAGTTCACCTTTGGGTGGACTTCAGGAGCGCGGTGTGCTGAGTACATGACCGGTGCCGTAATCTCGGACATCGGAGTCCGCTGATCTCCAGCCACGACACACCTTGGGGTTACGAACCAGATGACTGCGATTTCGCTAGGAATGCCGTCCGTGCCGGCCAAGCTCGCCGAGCGCCGGGTCAGCCGGAAGATCCAGGTCGGGTCGGTGGCCGTGGGTGGTGATGCGCCGATCTCGGTGCAGTCGATGACGACGACGGTGACGGCGGACATCGGTGCGACGTTGCAGCA
>NZ_LAKD02000130.1 GCF_000968685.2 Streptomyces antioxidans | reverse complement strand
AGTACGCCCTGACACCACCCACGGCACCGTGTCGGTACGCACCGACGGCTCCGACTCCGGCTCACTGGCCGGTGCGGCGGGCGGCTCCTCCACGATGAGGTGGGCGTTGGTGCCGCTGATGCCGAAGGCGGACACCCCGGCGCGCCGCACCCGCTCCCCTTCGGGCCACTCCCTGGCCTCGGTCAGCAGCTCCACGGCCCCGGACGACCAGTCCACATGCGGAGTCGGCTCCTTGACGTGGAGCGTCCTGGGCAGCAGGCCGTGGCGCATCGCCATGACCATCTTGATGACACCTGCGCCACCCGCCGCGCCCTGGGTGTGGCCGATGTTGGACTTCAACGCACCCAGCCTCAGGGGCCGTTCGGCGTCACGGCCCTGGCCGTAGGTGGCGAGGATGGCCTGGGCCTCGATCGGGTCGCCGAGGGTGGTACCGGTGCCGTGGGCCTCGACGGCGTCCACCTCGGCGGCCGACAGCCCGGCGTTCGCCAGCGCCTGGCGGATCACCCGCTGCTGGGAGGGGCCGTTGGGGGCGGTGAGGCCGTTGCTGGCGCCGTCCTGGTTGACGGCCGAGCCGCGCACCAGCGCCAGCACCTCGTGGCCGTTGGCCCGGGCGTCGGACAGCCGCTCCAGGAGGACCATGCTGACACCCTCGCCCCAGCTGGTGCCGTCGGTGTCGGAGGAGAACGCCTTGGACCTGCCGTCGGGGGCGAGCCCGCGCTGCCTGCTGAACTCGATGAAGAGACTCGGCGTCGACATCATCGTCGTGCCGCCCGCCAGCGCCATCGAGCATTCGCCCTGGCGCAGCGCCTGCGCCGCCTGGTGGATGGCGACCAGGGAGGAGGAGCACGCGGTGTCGATGGTGAGCGCCGGGCCCTCCCAGCCGAGGGAGTAGGCGATGCGGCCGGAGACCACGCTGGCGGCCTTGCCGGTCAGCAGATAGCCCTCCATGTCCTCGGGGATCTCGCCGAGCCGCGAGGCGTAGTCCTGGCCGGTGGAGCCGATGAACACGCCCGCCGTGCTGCCCTTCGTGGAGTGCGGGTCGATCCCGGCGCGCTCCAGCGCCTCCCAGGAGGTCTCCAGCAGCAGCCGCTGCTGGGGGTCCATGGCCAGCGCCTCGCGCGGGGAGATCCCGAAGAACTCGGGGTCGAAGTCGTAGGCGTCGTAGAGGAAACCGCCCTCCCTGGCGTAACTCCTGCCCGGGGTATCGGGGTTGGGGTCGTACAGCTCCTCGACGTTCCAGCCGCGGTCGGTCGGGAAGGCCGAGATCACATCACGGCCGTCCGCCACCAGCTCCCACAGGTCCTCGGGGCCGCGGACGCCACCGGGCAGTCGGCAGCTCATGGCCACGATGGCGATCGGATCGTCGTCGGCGGGGCGGACGGCGGCCACCACCGCCGCCACGTCCGCCTGCTCGCCCAGTGCCTCGCGCCGCAAGTGGTCCACCAGGACGGCGGGGGTCGGGTAGTCGAAGAGGAGGGTGGTCGGCAGCCGCAGCCCGGTGGCGGCGCCCAGCCGGTTGCGCAACTCCACTGCGGTCAGGGAGTCGAAGCCGACCTCCCGGAAGGCGCGGTTGGCCTCGATGTCGTCCGGGGTGGCGAGGCCCAGCACGCCCGCGGCGTGTTCCCGCACCAGGTCCAGCAGGAACGGGTCCCGGTCGGCCGCCGGAAGGGCGGCCAGCCGCCGCCCGAACGAGCTCTCGTCGGTGTCCGCGGCCCCGCCACCGCCACCGGCCCGTACGACGCGCCGGGCCGGTGTCCTGACCAGGCCGCGCAGATAGGCCGGTACGGCGTCCTGGCCGGGAGTGGCGGCGGCGCTCGCGGCACGCCTGCGCAGATCCGCCAGGTCGAGCCGTACGGGCACGAGCGTGGCGTCGCCCGCCGCCCGCGCGGCGTCGAAGAGTTCCATGCCCTCCGCGCTGGGCAGCGGACGGATGCCGGAGCGCGCCATGCGCCGCACATCGGTGTCGTCCAGGTGCCCGCTCATGCCGCTGCGCTGCTCCCACAGGCCCCAGGCGAGGGACTGGGCGGCCAGACCGCGGGCCCTGCGGTGCTGGGCGAGCGAGTCCAGGAAGGCATTGGCCGCGGCGTAGTTGGCCTGTCCTGCGTTGCCGATGGTGGCGACGACGGAGGAGTAGAGCATGAACGCGGCCAGGTCGCGGTCCGCGGTCAGCTCGTGCAGATTCCACGCGGCGTCCACCTTGGGCCGCAACACGCGGTCCAGCCGTTCGGGGTTCAGCGCGTCCACGACGCCGTCGTCGAGCACACCCGCCGCGTGGATCACGGCCGTCAGCGGATGCGCGGCGGGTATCGCACCGAGCAGCCCGGCAAGCGCCTCCCGGTCGGCCGCATCGCATGCGGCGACGGCGACGGTGGCCCCCAACTCGGCTAGACCGGAACGGAGTTCGTCCATCCCGTCGGCCGCGGGCCCGCGCCGACTGACCAGCAGCAGATGCCGTACGCCGTGCTCCCCCACCAGATGGCGGGCGACGAGCCCGCCGAGGGTCCCGGTGGCGCCGGTGATGAGAACGGTGCCTTCGGGGTCCAACGGCCGGTGGCCATCGGCCCGCCCGGCAGCAGAGGCGGCGGCGACCTCGGTGGCCCCGGTGGCGGTGGCGGCGATGCGGGTGGCACCGGCCCCCTCGGCGACCCCGCTGACCCCAGAGCCAGTGGCCCCGGCGGTTTCCGTCCTCTGCCTCGCCACTCGCCCCAGCCGGGGCGCCCTCACCCGGCCCTCGCGAATCGCGCACTGCGGTTCGCCGGAGGCCATCGCGGCCGGGAGGGCGGCCAGCGAACGCGTCTCGGTGTCGAGGTCTACGAGGACGAAACGGCCGGGGTGTTCCGACTGCGCCGAGCGCACCAGGCCCCACACGGCGCCGTGCGCCACGTCCGGGACCTCTTCGCCGGGGGCGGCCGCGACCGCGCCGCGGGTGAGGAACACCAGCCGGGAGGGGGCGAGTCGGTCATCGGAGATCCAGCGCTGGATCAGCGCCAGCGCTCGGTGGGTGGCCGCGTGGGCCGCCTCCGCCAGATCGCCGTCGCCATCGACGAGGCCGACCCCGACCCCGACCCCGACACACGGCACCAGCACCGCGTCCGGCACCTCCGCCGTCTCGTCGTAGGGCACCGCGTCCACGGCCGAGGCGAGCCCGAACGGGTCGTCGCCGAGCACCGCCCAGCTCGCCGGGGTCGTGGCGGTGTCTGCGGTGGTGTCCGCGGGGGACACCGCGGGCCACTCCAGGCGGAACAGCGACGGGTGAAGCGCGGAGTGGCCGCCGATCGGTTCGGGCGTGGCCACCGCGCGCAGCACGAGGCGGTCCACCGAGGCCACCGGGGCGCCGGTCAGATCGGCCGCGGCGACCGCGTACGTATCGGGACCCCTCGGCGTCAGCCGCACCCGCAGGGCCGTGGCGCCCGTGGCGTACAGGGCCACACCGCTCCAGGCGGCGGCCAGCCGCGTTCCGTCGCCATCGCCACCGCCGTCGCCCGGGGCCGCGTCCAGCGCCGACTCCAGCAGCACCGGGTGCAGTCCATAGCGTCCGGCGTCCGCCTCCTCCGCCTCGGTCAGCCCGACCTCGACATAGATGTCCTCGCCGAGCCGCCAGGCCGCGACGGCGCCTCCGGCCACCTCCGCCGGGACGGCGTCGGCCGGTGGCCACGCGGCGAGGCCGATGTCGGCGGCCTGGGCACCGGTGCCCAGGACCGCCGTGGCATACCGCGTCCACGGCTCGTCGGCGTCGGCGCCCTCGGCGCGCGCGTGGACGCTGAGGGCGCGCGAGCCCCCGCCGTCCGGGGCGCCGACGCGCACCTGGATCACCGCGGCGCCCTTCTCGGGCAGCACCAGCGGCGCGTCCAGGGACAGTTCCTCGACCCGGCCGCAGCCGACCTGGTCGCCCGCCCGGATCGCCAGTTCGGCGAGGGCGCTGCCGGGGAGCACGGCCGCGTCGGGGCCGGTGCGCTCGGTCAGCCACGGGTGGTCCTGTGCCGAGATCCGGCCGGTGAACAGGTGGTCGTCCACGCCCGCCAGCGGGACCGCCGCGCCGAGCAGCGGATGTCCGGCCGGGTCGAGTCCCGCCGCCGCCACATCGCTCGCCGCGACCGGCTTGTCCAGCCAGTACCGCTGCCGCTGGAACGGATACGTCGGCAGCTCAAGGGCGCGCTCACCGCGCCCCGGCGCGCCCCCGAACACAACGTCCCACGACGGCTCGACACCCTGGACGTACGCCTCGCCGAACGAGCCCGCGAAGCGCTCCGCGTCGCCCTCGTCCCGGCGCAGCGTGCCGACGACGGCGGCGGTGCTTCCGCCCGCGTCCTCGATGGTCTGCTGGAGCGACATGGCGAGCATGGGGTGCGGGGCGCATTCGATGAACGCCGTGTGGCCGTCGGCCAGCAGCGCCCGGGTGGCCCGCTCGAAGTCCACCGGCTCGCGCATGTTCCGGTACCAGTAGTCGGTGTCCAGCTCGGTGGTGTCCAGCGGCCCACCGGTCACCGTGGAGTAGTACGCGATCCGCGAGGCGCCCGGCCGCACCCCGGCCACCTCGCGCAGCAGCCGCTCGCGCAACCCGTCGACCTGCGGGGAGTGTCCGGCGGTGTCCACGCCCGGCACCCGGCGGGACTTCACCCCGTCGGCGGCGAGCTCGGCCATGAACGCGTCCAGGGCCTCCGGGTCGCCGGAGACGGTCACGGTGGCGGGACTGTTGACGGCGGCGATGCCGAGGCGTTCGCTCCACGGCCGCAGCCGCTCCGCGACCGTACCGGCCGACGCGAGCACCGAGAGCATGCCGCCCTTGCCGCTCAGCTCGGCCCACGCCTGGCTGCGCCGGGCCACCACCTTGGCGGCGTCCTCCAGCGAGAGCCCTCCGGCCACGTACGCGGCGGCTATCTCGCCCTGCGAGTGGCCGACCACCGCGGCCGGTTCCACGCCGTACGAGCGCCACAGCGCGGCGAGCGACACCATCACCGCGAACAGCGCGGGCTGCACCACATCGATCCGGGACAGCGACGGCGCGTCCGGCTCGCCGCGCAGCACATCGCGCAACGACCAGTCCAGGAACGGCTCCAGGGCGTCGGCGCACTCCTCAAGACGCTCCGCGAAGACGGGCGACGCGTCCCACAGCGGAAGCGCCATCCCGATCCACTGCGAGCCCTGCCCGGGGAAGACGAACACGGTCTTCCGCCGCCCGCCCGCCGTGCCCTGGACCACATGGGGCGACGGGGTGCCCTGCGCGAGCGCGCCGAGGCCGTCCAGGAGCCGGTCCCGGTCCCGGCCGAAGACCACCGCCCGGTGGCCGAAGGCGGTGCGGGTGGTGGCGAGGGCGTGGCCGAGTGCGGCGAGGTCGGTGCCGGGGTGGTCGGCCAGATGGTCCCGCAGCTGTTCGGCCCTGGCGCGCAGGGCCTGTTCGGTGCGCCCGGACAGCACCCAGGGCAGCACGGGCAGCCCCGGGGCCGCCGGGCGCGGCTCATCGTGGCCGACGGCCGGTTCGGCGGGGGCCTGCTCCAGGATGGCGTGGGCGTTGGTGCCGCTGATGCCGAAGGACGACACACCGGCGCGGCGCACCCGCTCCCCCTCGGGCCACTCCCTGGCCTCGGTCAGCAGCTCCACGGCCCCCGACGACCAGTCCACGTGCGGCGAGGGCTCGTGGATGTGCAGGGTCCGGGGCAGCACGCCGTGGCGCAGCGCCATCACCATCTTGATGACACCGGCCACCCCCGCCGCCGCCTGGGGGTGACCGACGTTGGACTTCAGCGAGCCGAGCCACAGCGGCCGGTCCCCGGGGCGGTCCTGGCCGTACGTGGCGAGCAGCGCACCCGCCTCGATGGGATCGCCGAGCGCGGTGCCGGTGCCGTGTGCCTCGACCGCGTCCACATCGGCCGCGGTCAGCCCGGCGTCGGCCAGCGCCTGCCGGATCACCCGCTGCTGGGCCGGGCCGCTGGGGGCGGTGAGGCCGTTGCTCGCGCCGTCCTGGTTGGTGGCGGAGCCGCGGACCAGGGCAAGCACCTGGTGGCCGTGGCGGCGCGCGTCCGACAGCCGCTCCAGCAGCACCATGCCCACGCCCTCGCCCCAGCCGGTGCCGTCGGCGCCGGCCGAGAACGCCTTGCAACGGCCGTCGGGCGACAGCGCCTTCTGGCGGCTCAGCTCCACGAAGATGCCGGGGCTGGACATCACGGTGGCGCCGCCTGCCAGCGCCAGCGAGCACTCGCCCTGGCGCAGCGACCGTACGGCCATGTGCAGGGCCACCAAGGAGGACGAGCAGGCGGTGTCGACGGTGACCGCGGGGCCCTGGAGACCCCAGGTGTAGGCAATCCGGCCGGAGGCGACGCTGGTGGTGCCACCGGTCAGCAGATAGCCCTCGAACCCTTCCGACGCCTCATCCATCCGCGGCCCGTAGTCCTGCGGCATGGCGCCGACGAAGACACCCGCGTCGCCGCCCTTGAGCGTGGTGGGGTCGATCCCGGCGCGCTCGAACGCCTCCCACGCGGTCTCCAGCAGCAGCCGCTGCTGCGGGTCCATCGCCTGGGCCTCGCGGGGGCTGATGCCGAAGAAGGCCGGGTCGAACTGGTCGGCCTCGTAGAGGAATCCGCCCTCGCGCACATAGCTGGTGCCGTGGCGGGCCGGATCCGGATCGTAAAGCCCCTCCAGGTCCCAGCCACGGTTGGCGGGGAAGCCCGCGATGGCGTCCCGGCCCTCGCTGACCAGCTGCCACAGCTGCTCGGGGGTGCGCACCCCGCCGGGGAGGCGGCAGCTCATCGCCACGATGGCGATCGGGTCGTCGTCGCCCGTGGCGGTCCGGGGGGCGGCCGGGCGCGGGGTCACGGCCGCCGGGGAGCCCACCACCACGTCCCGGAGGTGGTGGGCGAGGGCCAGCGGGGTGGGGTGGTCGAAGAGTACGGTCCCGGCGAGCCGTGTTCCGGTGGCGGCGCCGAGGAGGTTGCACAGCTCGACGGACATCAGCGAGTCGAAGCCGAGCTCCTTGAAGATCTTCTCGGGGTCGACGGCGTCGGGTCCCGGGGAGCCCAGGACCCAGGCGGTGTGGGTACGGACCAGCTCCAGCGCCACGCGCTCGCGGTCGGCGGCGTCGGTCAGGGCGGCGAACTCCTCGCGCCACGAGAGGGGTTCATCGGTGGTGGCGTCCCCGGTGCCGGGGAGGTCGGTGTCCAGCCAGTAGCGCTGTCGCTGGAAGGCGTACGTGGGCAGCTCCACCCGCCGCGCACCACGCCCGCCGAACACCGCCTCCCAGTCCACCTCGC
>NZ_LAKD02000013.1 GCF_000968685.2 Streptomyces antioxidans | reverse complement strand
CCCCCGACGCCCCCGACGCCCCCGACGACGAGGAGACGCCCGTGGCATCCCCGCACGCCCTGCAGGCCCGCGGCCTCGAACTCGGCTACGGCGAGCGCCGGATCATCTCCGGGCTGGACGCCGACATCCCGCCCGGCCGGATCACCGTCGTCGTCGGCCCGAACGCCTGCGGCAAGTCGACCCTGCTGCGCGCGATGGCCCGGCTGCTGGCCCCCACGACCGGCTCGGTGCTGCTCGACGGGCGCAGCGTCCACGCGATGGCGACCAAAGAGGTCGCCTCGGTGCTGGGCGTGCTGCCGCAGACGCCCGTGGCGCCCGAGTCGATCACGGTCGCCGATCTGGTGGGCCGGGGCCGCTACCCGCACCAGGGCTGGTTCCGCCGCTGGACGCCCGCCGACGACGAGGCCGTCGCCGCCGCCCTGCACGCCACCGACGTGCTGGACCTCGCGGACCGGCCCCTCGACGAGCTCTCCGGCGGCCAGCGCCAGCGGGTGTGGATCGCCATGGCGCTCGCGCAGGAGACCGATGTGCTGCTGCTCGACGAGCCCACCACCTACCTCGACATCAGCCACCAGCTCGACGTCCTCGACCTGGTGACCGACCTCAACCGCGAACGCGGCGTCACCCTCGTCGTCGTCCTCCACGACCTCAACCTGGCCTGCCGCTACGCCGACCACCTGATCGCCATGAAGGACGGCCGGATCGTCGCCGAGGGCAGGCCCACGGAGATCGTCACCGAATCCCTCGTCGAGGAGGTCTTCGGGCTGCGCAGCACCGTCATCCCCGACCCGGCGTCCGGCACTCCCCTGATCGTCCCCATGGGCCGCCACCACGTCGACACCCCCACCGCCCCGGCCACGTAGGCCCCTTCAGCCAAGGAAAGAGCACCCCCATGCCCACCAGATCCCCCTCCTCCCGCGCTCCCCGCCGTCGTGGCCTGCTCATCGGTGCCCTCGCGCTCGCTCTGACCGGCTCCCTAGCGGCCTGCGGCGCCAGCAAGGAGGACACCGACGACGGCGCGGGTCAGACGTCGTCGGGTGCCTTCCCGGCGAAGGTGTCCACGAAGTTCGGCACCGTCACGGTCAAGCAGCGGCCCAAGCGGGTCGTCGCGCTGGGCTGGGGCGACGCCGAGACCGCACTCGCGCTCGGCGTACGGCCCGTCGGGCAGAGCGACTGGCTGGCCTTCGGCGGCGACGGCGTGGGCCCCTGGGCGAAGGGCAGATACGCCACATCGCCGCAGAAGATCGGCACGCTGGAGCCCGAGTACGAGAAGATCGCCGCGCTTCAGCCGGACCTCATCCTCGACACCAAGTCGAGCGGCGACCAGACCCGCTACGACACCCTCAGCAAGATCGCACCGACCGTCGGCATACCCAAGGGCGGCGACCAGTACAAGATCACCTGGGAGAAGCAGACCACGATGGTCTCCCAGGCCCTCGGAGTGCCCGACAAGGGCGACAAGCTGATCGCGGACGCCAAGAAGGAGTTCGCCCAAGCGGCCGCGGAGCACCCGGAGTTCAAGGGAAAGACGATTACCGTGGGCTCGCGCACGGCGTCGGCGTGGGGCGCGTACGTACACGGCACCGGACGCCTGAACTTCGTCGAACGGCTCGGCTTCAAGGCCAACCCGGCCGTGGAGAAGAAGGCCGGCAAGGCGTTCTCCGTGCCCGTCTCGGAGGAGAACCTGCAGCTGCTCGACGCCGATCTGATGGTGATGGCGCCGATCGGCACCACCGCGAAGAAGATCAGCGACGATCCGCTCTACAAGTCGATCCCGGCGGCGAAGCAGGGCCACTCGGTCGTCTTCGACGACACCAACCTCAGCCAAGCCTTCGCCACCGACTCCGTCCTGTCCGTGCGGTACGCGCTGAAGCACGTGGTGCCGCTGTTCGCGAAGGCCCTCAACTGACGCCCGCTCCGGGCGAGCGGTACTCCCCAGCACCTGCGGTCGGCCCGTGGAGCGGGAAGCCCGGTGGCATCAGGGGCGCCGCCAGGGCGGTGATTTCCGAGAGTTCGGAGCGGTGGCGTGGCAGCAGCGTCCACAGTCGACGCTGCACCGCGGCGAACTGGGTCGCCTCGTCGTTGGTGTACGGGCGCCGCCGCTCCCCTTCCAGGACGGCCGCGGTATCACCTTCTCGGTTCCGTATCGCGAGAACATTCCGGTCGGTCACCGTGACGGTGTGCACCGCCGGATGACGGTCGAGGGTCGCCGCGAGTGCGGCGAGCGCCCGGTAGCACCGATCGTGCCCATGGGGGGTGGTGAAGCGGGAGGGCAGGCCGTGTTCCAGGCCGAGGGCGAACCGGTGCGCGGTGCCCTGGCGGCTGTCAGCCGCACGTACCGCCAGGACGAGCATCTCGACCCGGTAGCCCGCGGCCCGGTACCGGGAGGCCGACGTCAGCAGGTCGGTGCCGGTGGCCGGTGCCGCCTCCATCACCACATCGGCCTTCCGGCTCCGGAGCCATTCCTCTGCCGCGTTCTGCCATGCCCGGTAGTCGGCCCGCAGCAAGGCTCCCGCCGTGCGCGGGCGCTCGGCGAGCAGCCGCCCGTAGTCGGGGTGGAATGCGCGGAAGTCTTCGCCGGACACCAGGACAGCGCCCGGTCGCATGGCGTGTAACACCAGGCGGGACGCGGCTGTCTTCCCGGCGCCGGGTTGACCCACCACATAGACCGCTACCGGGTGGCGCCGGGGCTCGGGGTCGCCCAGATGGAACGGAACGATCAGGTCTGTGAAGATGCGTTGGTGTTCCGCGGGCGGGAGCCGATACCAGCTGGCGCCCCGAGGAGCGCCCGGATCGGTCCAGCTCGAGCGGAGCGGTGGTCCGGCCCAACGGAGGCCGTGGCGGAGGTCCGCGGCGACGGCCGTCCGGCGCGCCGCACCAGGGGTGTTGCGCGCGGTGTCCCCGACCCGCGCGGCGGTGTCGCGGAAGCGCCGGGCTTCGGTGGCGGTCCACGGCCGGGTCCGCTCGGCGGTCAGCGCTTGGACGGCGCGCGGTGGGATCGACCACCTTCCGTTCGGCGCCAGCCGGTTCAGGTAGTGCACGCCGTTGGCACCGATCACCGCCACCAGGTGTGCCAGTCGCTCGGCCTCGATGACGCGCAGGACTCCGGGCAGTTCCCGGGAGCAGTGGTCGTGGTTCCGCGCTGATACGTAGCGTCCGGCACCGGTGGCCCGCACCTGCTGGAGGTAGCGGTGGAGTACGGCCAGGCTGCTGACGGCCTCCGGAACCGCGAGCACGACCACTTCGACTCGGTGGCCGGCGCGTCGGTACGCGCCGAGCGTGGTACGGGCCTCCCCCGGGTCGGACAGTGCGGTCTCGATGACGGCGTCCAGCCGGTGGCGGCGGGTGTAGTCCTCCACCTCGGCCTGCCAGCGGCGGGTGTCCGGACGCGTACGCACTCCGGCGCTGCGGTCGTCGATCGCCAGAAGTGCCGGATAGCAGGGGTGGACCCGCTTGTAGTGGTCGCTGCCGATGCGCACGGTGCCACCGCCGCGGGCCAGCGCGGGGTGCACCAGGTCCACGAAGGTGGATTTGCCTGCGCCGGGCTGACCCGCCACGAACACCGCGACCGGGGAGGTCCGGGCCGTGGCCTCCTTGGCGACGGCCGGCAAGATCGTGGTGAGGAGCAGGTCGCGGTGTCGCTCTTCGGTCAGTACGGCGGGGGCGAACCCTCGTTCACCACCACGTGGCCGTGTCATTCGGCGTGCCGCTCGGTGGGCGCCATCGCGTGACGCGGGCTCAACTCTGCGGGTGGACAAGCACGGTGGCGTCGAGGACTGGGTGCGGTCGCGGAGGTGCGGCGGTCAACCGGTCCCGGAATCGGCCGAATGGAGCTCGGCGCGCAGCAGTCGCGGTTCGGGACCAGGGCCGCGGCCTTGCACGCTCCAGGTGTCGGCGTCGTCGAGTGCGTCCTGCACATCGACCCAGGCGTCCTCGGAACCCATCGCGTCGATGGCGCACAGGACGAGCACGCCCCGGTTGATTTCCTCGATCCGGGTGGCACCGCCCGTAAGGTCCGCGAGCCGGGCGGCGAGTGCCGCGGCCCGCCCTGCCAGAACCGCATCCACTCCTCCCCCTCACATCGCACCGATTACTGCGCGTATCGCTAATCGATTAGCGTGCCGCTAACCGATTAGCGTGTCAAGAATTGCAAGGAGTAGTGAGTTCCTCTCCAGGAGTAGGCAGTGCCCACTGCGGACTATCAGCGCATCGCCGACGACCTGCGCAGGCGGCTAGCGGAAGGCGAATGGTCCACGGGTGAGCAACTACCGCCGCGGGCCCAGCTGGCCCGCGAGTACCGAACCAGTCCGGCCGCGGTCCAGCGGGGCCAAGAACTGCTGATCGACGCAGGCGTGCTGGAGGGGCGCAAAAGCGTCGGCGTCTTCGTCCGCACCCCGCAGGCGCGCATCGCGCTGCCGGTGCTGCTGCCGATTCCGGACGCGATCCGGCAAGCCGGGCTCACCCCGGGTATCGAGTACCGGTCGGACGTCAAGGTCCCGGCCCCAGAGCCGATCGCCCGGCGGCTGTCGGTCGACCCCGACACCCCGTGTGTCCGCACCCGCTATGAGTATCTGGGCGACGCCCGCCCTTTGGCCCTCGGCGAATCATGGGAGCCGATGGCTCTCACCCATCGCACGCCCATTCTTCTGCCGGAGGACGGGCCACTGGCCGGTACCGGCGTGGTTCGCCGGCTGGCCTCGGTCGGCATCCGGGTCGGCCGCGCCCAGGTCCGTACGCACGCCAGGCACCCGAATGACCACGAGGCGCTACGCCTCGGGATCACCCGCCGCACACTGATCGTCAGGCTGGACCGCACACACCTGGCCGACACCGGCCAGCCGGTCGAGACCGCCACCTTCCTCCTCCCACAGACGCGTTGGGAACTGGTCTGCGACGTCCCGGTGCTGGTCTGCGATCCCGACGGCGGCGAGCATCGCGCACAGGGAGCCGAAGGCTCCGCGGACCGGCAGTCACAGGGCGGGATCGGTTGACCACCAGGGGGTTGGCATGACGGGTCGGGACTTGAGGGCTCTGTTCGGCTCCAACAACCCGCGCGTGGAGGCGGATGAGGCGTTCACGAACCGGGAGAGCCAGTGGCAGGTGTTCGTCGGCGCCCTGGACAGTCACCTGCGACACGTGGCCGGTCCGGGTTTCGACGCCGCCGACCTGGAGGCACCGCGACGGAACCTGCTCGTCTTCCACGGCGTCGGCGGCATCGGCAAGTCGACGCTGTCCCGGAGGCTGGAGGCCGCACTGGCGAATGCCGAGCACAGGCCGGCGCAATGGGGTGAACCGGCCTGGCACGGGCCGCGGATCGTCCCCGTCCGGATCGACCTGGCACGCTCGGCGAACACCGACTTCGAGCGCGTCATCGTCACGATCCGGCTTGCCATCGCGGCCGCGGTCGGTCGGCCCATGCCCGCCTTCGACATCGCGCTGCGTCGCTACTGGGACCATCAGCACCCGGGCGAGCCGTTGGAGGAGTACCTGCGCCGTGACGGCTTGATGGCCCGCTTCGGCCAGGCGCTTCCACAGCAGACGCAGGCGGCGCTCGGCGAGGTCGCCCAGGGCTTGGCGCTGCCCGGGATGCTCGGTTCCGCGGTCGGGCAGCTCACCGGGGCGTTGGTGAGGGCACTGCGCGAACACCGCCGCTCGGTGGCCGCGTTGGCGGGCTGCCCGCGGCTGGCCGACCTGCTGGAGGCCGACACCGACCTGGAGGAGCTCTCGTACTACCCGCATCTGCTCGCCTGGGAGCTGGCCCGCTTACCCGCCCGCAAGCAGATCGCGCTGGTGGTGCTCCTGGACACCTTCGAGGACATCGGAGACCGCACCCGCCGGGACATGGAGCGGCTGCTGCAGCACGTGGTGTGGCTCATGCCCAACGTCTTCTTCGTCGCCACCGGACGCAACCGGCTGCAGTGGGCCGACCCGGCCCTGCACGGTCAACTCGACTGGACCGGCCCGGCAGCCTGGCCCGGGCTGGCCGACCGCGGTCTGCCAGCCTCCCGGGCCGCCACCGCCGATCGGGACGGTCGCCGTCAGATCCTGATCGGGGACTTCAGCGACGAGGACCGCGAGGACTACCTCGCCCACCGCCTCGCCGTCGACGGCCAGCCTCTGATCGACCCGGCGCTGCGACGTGTGATCGCCGAACGGTCCCATGGCCTGCCGCTGTACCTCGACCTGGCCGCCATGCGCTTCCTCGAGATCCGCCGCACCGGCCTCACCCCGCGACCGGCCGACTTCGACGTCGACTTCCCCGCCCTCATCGCCCGCACCCTCACCGACCTCACCCCGGACGAGCGCCACGTCCTGCGCTCGGTCAGCCTCCTGGACGCCTTCGACATCCCCCTCGCCACCGCCAGCGCCGGAATCAGCCGCGACGCTCCAGTCCTCCGCCTGCTCGAGCGGCCCTTCATCCGGCACGCCCCCACCGGCCTGTGGCCCTACCACCTGCACGCACTCATCCGCTCGACCCTGCGCACCGCCGAAGACACCACCGATGACCGCTGGTCGCCCCGAGACTGGCGAAACGCGGCCGACCGCGCCCACATCGCCGTAGGCCAGCAGTGGGCCGAGCACACCGGCCCCGGCCGCCGTCCGCTGATCGCCTGCCTGCGCCAAGGTCTCACCCTGGCCGCCGAGTTCGACCTCGACCTGGGCTGGCTGACCGAGGCGGCCTGGCAGTACGTCAGCGACTCAGTGTGGGAACCCCTCACCCCCGCCCAGCGGAACACCGACGACGGGCCACGCCTGCGGACGCCAGCCCACGCCCTGGTCGAACTGCTCAGCACACTCGGCCGCCGCCAGCACGAACACCGCCGCACCACGGCCAACCGGCTCACCGCCGTCATCAACACCGGACTGCTACCCCAGGAACTGGGACAGATGGCCCGCTACTACCTGGCCAAGGCCCACCGCGACCTCGGCCACTCAGCCGCCTCCCGAAGCGAGATGCGACAGGTCGCCGACGGAGGAGGCCGCCTCGCCCCCGCCGCCCGCCGCGGACTGGCCCACCTCGCCCGTCTGGCCGGCGACTTCCCCACCGCCCTCACCGTCGCCGGGACCTTGGGGTGGGCCGGCCGGCAGAACCGTGTACTCGGCGACATCCACTGGCCCCAAGGCGACATCACACCAGCCGCCGACCACTACCAACACGCCCGCGACGAGGCCGAACAACACGGCATCGCCGGAGAACGCGCAACCGCCCAGGCACACCGCGCACTCGCGATGGCCTTCGCGGACCCCGCGACCGCGGAGAGCGAACTCGCCCTCGCCCACCACCTCCTGACCGGCCTCACCCTCCACGCCACCACCCTGACCGTGCACATCGCCCACCTCATCCGCGACGCGGGCCACAGCACCGCATTCCACGAACGCGCCCAGGCCCTGCGCACCGAGACCGAAACCGCCGGGCTCACTTCCCTCCTCCCCCTGCTTGAGCTCGCGGTCTGCTTCCACCACGCCGTCCGCGGCGACGACGATCCCCTCACCGCCGCCATCCACCGACTGCGCCGGCTCACCACCGACGGCGACCACGCCTACCTCGCCGAGATCGCGTCCTTCATGGGCGACCGCCCGACCACACCAGACGCCCGGCCCGTCCGATGGCTGGAAGGCGAAGCGACCGTCCGCCGACGCTGGCGCACACTCGTCACCGAAAGGTCCGCTACCGCTTCAGGACACCCCTGAGCGAGAAGCCAGAGCTGCCGTCACACGGGCCAGGCGGAAGGCTGGCAAGGCGAAACCGTTCGCGGGATCGCGGAATGAGCCCGGATCCACCGGCTTGCTGCCCGTGGATGGTTCACCCAGGCCGAGCGGTGCGGTCTGCCCGCGCTGGTCGGGGAGACCGACCTCGTACGGCTGAAGGGGCTGGACTATCCGTTGTGTGCTTCGAGCTCGGTCGCCAGCGTCTGTCGGGTGGCCGCCCACGACGCCAGGAGCGCCAAATTGTCAGCGGTCGGCGTGCCCGCGGGTGCGGTGTAGACGTTGAGGCGCAGGCCGGGTTCGGCGGGCAGTTCCAGGGACTCGACGTCCAAGTCGAGCCGGCCCACGATCGGATGGTGCACCCGCTTGCGTCCGGACCGGTGCAGCCGCACGTCCTGAGACGCCCACCGCTGGCGGAATAGCTCACTGCACGTTGACAGTTCGCCGACCAGGGCGATCAGCTCCTCGTCGTGCGGATCGCGGCCGGCTTCCATGCGTAGCTTCGCGGCCGCGTCACCGGCAATTTGGTCATAGTCGACAAAGAAATCCCTGGCCGCCTCGGGGTTGAGATAGACGAACCGCGTCGTGTTCGCGGGCCGTCGCGAGTCGGCCAGCACCGGTGAAAACAGCGCGCGAGCGAGTTGATTCATGGCGAGCACGTCATAACGGCCATTACAGATCCAGGCCGGCGCATCGGAGATCGCGTCGAGCACCTGCTGCAGCGTCGAGCGCACCGTCACTGCGGGCCTGCGCCGACGTGGGCCGCCGGGCGCCCTGGATCGGCGCGCGAGGCGGAACAGGTGGTCGCGCTCGGCCTCGTCGAGTTGCAAGGCAGAGGCCAACGCGACGAGCACGCCATCGGAGGCACCGGCGAGGCTGCCGCGCTCCATGCGCACGTAGTAGTCGACCGACACCCCCGCCAGTAGCGCCACCTCCTCGCGGCGCAGACCTTTGACCCGACGGTTGCCGCCGTAAGCGGGCAGGCCCGCCTGCTCGGGTGCGATGCGGGCGCGACGCGAGCTGAGAAACTCCCGAATCTCGGTGCGTAGATCCATCGTGGCCATCCCCTCACCGTAGGCCCGTTCCGCAGTCTCAAGGGGTACCCGTCGCGGTCGTCGCGATGCCGCCGTCCACCGGGATGATGGTGCCCGTGAGGTAGGACCCAGCCCGGCTGGCGAGAAACACGGCGATACCCGCCATGTCGTCGTCGCGGCCGATCCGGCGCAGAGGGGCCGCCGCCGCGATCGTGTCGCCGATGGCATCGAGCGTGGACGCCATCATCTGCGACGGGAACACTCCCGGTGCTACCGCGTTCACCGTGACGTGCTGTGGGCCCAGCTCCCTGGCAAGCACTCTGGTGAGTTGATGGAGTGCCGCCTTGCTGCTGGCGTACGAGTAGTTGGGCGACTGGGCGACGTGGATGGCGGCGATACTGCCGATGTTGATGATCCGCGCGGGATCATCGGCGGTGCCCGCCCTGCGAAGTGCCGGAAGCAGCGCCTGCGCCAGCCAGAACGGCGACTTGAGGTTGAGGTCGAGCACTGCGTCCCAGGCCTCGTCCGGGAACGTCGCCAGCGGCTCGCGCCACATCGCTCCCGCGTTGTTGACAAGGATGTCCAGGCGTTCCGAGTCGACCTTGACAAGATCAGCGAGGCGCTGACACTCGTCGTGCCTGGACAGGTCGGCGGGAATTGCTTGGACGTCGCCGAATCCGGACAGTAGATGCTGTGCCTCCGCGCACGCGTCTGCCTTGCGTGAGCTGATGACAACGCGGGCGCCCGCCTGGAGAAGGCCGCGCGCTATCATCATCCCAATGCCTTTGGTGCCGCCAGTGACAAGGGCGTACTTCCCACTCAGATCGAAAAGTTCTGTGCGAGTGGTGAATTGGGCGTCCGCCATTGATCTCCGTCCCTTCTGCCGTGGAACAATGTGCCGACACAGTCGCGCATTCGGGGCAGCTGAATTGAACCGATGGGGGAAAAGCTGTAGTGCGTGTCCATGGAGTTTTGTCGGCGTTTTCGACTCAACCAGGTTGACAGGCGTTGGGGACGTCTGGGAGACCCTGGTGATCCAGGTACTGTCAGAACCTCCTTGCCTGGTGCGCTGAGTCCGGATCCACCGGCTTGATGCCGCCGCGCCCTCCCCTGGCAGCGAACGCGACGTCTGAATGCCGCCAGCATCGCGGCGCCACCCCCGATACCTTGATCACGTCGTGCTGTCACACCCCTGTTCGGCAGCACACGATGGACGTCGGCGCCGGGCCCCTGCCAGGAGCACCTGTGCCCAAGGCACTCCAACGGGCCTTCAGCGTGCGTTGTTTGCCGCGCGGTTCATCCGACGGCGCGCTCCCGGCTCATTTCTCCTCAGCGCCTGACCACCGATCACGACCCAGGACGGATATCACTGATGACTGGCATCGCGTCTCCCGACGCCCTACCGATCCGGGCCGCGCTCTTTGACCTCGACGGGACGCTGATCGTCACCGAGCACCGCAGCCGGGCCGCTTGGACGCGGCTCTTCCAGGCTCATGGCTTGAGGATCGACGACGCGCTGTTGGCGACCTTCGTCGGCCGTCGCGGCCAGGAGGCGTTGGCCGACCACGTGCACCGCTTCCCCGGCAGCACCGTCGACGAGCTTTTCCATGAGGCCGTCGGCTACCTCAACGGCCCGGACATCCCTCCGCCTTATCCAGTGCCGGGGGCCGGGGTACTGGTAAAGACGCTGCACACCGAGGGAGTACCGATGGCCGTGGTCACCTCAAGTCTGGGCGAACACGCCCATGTGCTCTTGGACCACGTCGGCGGTGCGGACCTGTTCGCCACGGTGATCACCGCGGAGGATGTGCAGCGCGGCAAGCCGCACCCCGAAGGCTTCTTGAGTGGTTGTGCGGCGTTGGGTGTCCATCCGACACAGGCGGTGGCGTTCGAAGACGCTCCTGCGGGTATCGCCGCCGCCAAGGCCGGAGGGCTGGCGTGCGTGGGGTTGACCACCACCCACTCCGCCGAGGCGCTGGGCGCGGCCGACCTCGTTGTGCCCGACCTCACCGGGGTCCGCTGGCCTCCGCAGCTGACCGCTGCCTGACCCACCCCTCCAGAATGGACCCCGCATGCCGAGAAGGCAGTTCCAACCGGACAGTACCTCCGCGGAGGACACCGCCGTGCCGCACTCTGTCGGCCAGTCCGGTGAGTCCTCCGCCGTAGTCGTCCATCGGTGGCGCCTCCTCGCGGTTCTGCTGGCCGCACAGATGATCGCTAACATCGACACCGCGATAGCCAACATCGCCGCGCCTGTCATCCAGGGCGGCCTCGACGCCTCCGGCGGGCAGGTGGGCCTCGTGGTCTCCGGCTACGTGGTCGCCTACGCCGTCTTGCTTGTGGCCGGCGCCCGCCTGGGCGAAAGCCACGGCCACCGCCGGATCTTCCTGACCGGCCTGGCCGTCTTCACCGTCGCATCGCTGGCTTGCGCGGTGGCCCCCGACGCGGGTGTGCTGATCGCGGCCCGAGCCGTGCAGGGGGGTGGTGCGGCGCTGATGGTGCCCCAAGTGTTGAGCGGGATCCAGCTGCACTTCACCGGTCCGCAGCGGATCAGGGCCCTGGGCTACTACGCGGTCGCGCTGTCCGGCGGGGCGGTGGCCGGTCAAGTCCTGGGGGGCATGCTGATCGCGGCTGACCTGTTCGGCACCGGCTGGCGCCCGATCTTCCTGATCAATCTGCCGGTCGGGGTCGTTCTCTTGTGGGCGGCGCAGCGGTCCATGCCACGCGACGAGAACGGGAAGAAGCCGGGCAGCACGCAAGAGGTGGACGTACGCGGAATGGCGCTGCTCTCGGTGACCATCCTGCTGCTGATCGTGCCGCTACTGCTGGGCAACGATGAAGGCTGGCCCCTCTGGACGTGGGGATGCCTGGCGGCCAGCGTACCGGTGGCGGTGGTGTTCCGATGGAGCCAGCGTCGCCGTTCCGCACTGGGTGGTCGTCCCCTGATCGCCGAGGAAGTGGTTCACGAGCCGACCGTCCGTTGGTCGTTGGTGGCCCACGGCATCACCACCATGACCTATTTCGCGCTGCTGTTCGTTCTGGCGAATTACCTGCAGGACGGTGTGGGGCGGGGGCCGGCCTACGCCGGGCTGGCCATGGTCTCGTGGGTGTCCGCCTTCGGGCTCGCAGGCCCTCTCTTGGTCCGGGTGCCTGAGCGGCACAAGGCGGCGATGCCGGCATTGGGCTGTTTGATCCTGGCCACCAGCTACACCGCGCTATGGACCTATCTCGCCACGGCACACCACGCCGGGCCTGCGCTGTTCGTGCTTCTGGGGATCGGCGGGTTCGGTCTGGGCATCAGCTCCAACGCCCTGATCGCGCAGATGACGTTCGCACTGCCGGACCGCTACGCCGCCGACCTGTCCGGGGTCATCAGTACCAACGCCCAATTGTGGGGGGCGCTGGGGGTCGCGGCCCTGGGCGGCGGCTATCTGTCGCTGGCCGATGGGGGACTGGAGTCCGCGGTCCACGCGATGGAGGCGGTACTCGCCACCTCGGCGGTGCTGTCCGTGCTGTCCGCGGTGGCAGCGTGGCAAGGCCGCCTAACCCGGGCAACCAGTGGTCGTCGGCTATCCGTGTAGTACCGGTCGCGGCGCGCGATCGACTCGGACCAGCCCGGCCGAAGAGTTCCCCGCTTCAGGGCCGCCACGCGGCAGGCGGCCCTGGTCGAACTGCTCAGCACACTCGGCCGCCGCCAGCACGAACACCGCCGCACCACGGCCAACCGGCTCACCGCCGTCATCAACACCGGACTGCTACCCCAGGAACTGGGACAGACGGCCCGCTACTACCTGGCCAAGGCCCACCGCGACCTCGGCCACTCAGCCGCCTCCCGAAAGGAGATGCGACAGGTCGCCGACGGAGGAGGCCGCCTCGCCCCCGGCCACTACCAACACGCCCGCGACGAGGCCGAACCCACCACGCCGTCCGCGGCGACGACGATCCCCTCACCGCCGCCATCCACCGACGGCGACCACGCCTACCTCGCCGAGATCGCGTCCTTCATGGGCGACCGCCCAACCACACCAGACGCCCGGCCCGTCCGATGGCTGGAAGGCGAAGCGACCGTCCGCCGACGCTGGCGCACACGCGTCACCGAAGAGATCCCGTCAGCGTTTGCTGAGTGGCCCCGGCACGGGGTGAAGCCCCTGGGTGGGGGTGTTGGTCAAACCCCGTCGAGCAGCGTGTAAGACGTCATCGTTCGGTACTTCGGGCAGCGTGAGGCTGCTCACCGTCGCGTGCCGCCGTCGGCACTTTGCGAGGCGTCGGTCCGGTTCAGCTCGATCAAATCCCACCGGTTCCCATAGAGGTCCCGGAAAACGGCGACCGTGCCATACGGCTCACGCCGGGGCGCTTCTTCGAACACGACCCCGGCCGTCCGCATGCGCTCGTAATCGCGGTCGAACGCGGCCGTGTTCAAGAACCAGCCGACCCGGCCGCCCGTCTGATCCCCGATACGGGCCTCCTGCTCACCGGTCACGGCCCTGGCGAGGAGCACGGCCGTCTCCCGCGCTCCCGGCGGAGCGACCACGACCCACCGCTTCTCGCCGTCGAGCCGAGTGTCTTCCAGAAGCTCGAAGCCGACAACGTCCCGATAGAAGGCGATGGCCTCGTCGTAGTCACGCACGACAACAGTCACCAGTCCGAGATGAGGCACCGCGCGATCATGCCCATACGGCACGCACTTGAGCCAGTTCCCCAAGGAGCGGGGTGACCGGGCTGCCGTTATGTCCTGTTCAGGGCGGTGGGCATGGACAGTCCCGCGGTGGCACGTCACGCTTGGGCGAATGGGTGATCCGGAGAGTGGTAGGGACGGCAGGATACCGACGTCCAGCAGGTCCAGCAGGTCCAGCGGGGCGCTGGGTGACCTGCGCGGTCGGCCATGAGCGAAAGCCTCGCCTCCTCGGCCGTCGCGCGGCCGCGCCCGCTGTGGCGCAACCGGGACTTCATGCTGCTGTGGACCGGCCAGGTCGTCTCGACCGTGGGCATGCGGGTCACGACGCTCGCCTATCCGCTGCTGGTGCTCGCGCTGACGGGCTCGCCGTTCCAGGCGGGGCTCGTGGGGTTCGCCCAGACCCTGCCGTTCCTGGTGCTTTACCTGCCCGCGGGGGCGCTCGTCGACCGCCTCGACCGCAGGCGTGTGATGCTGGCGGCCGACGGTGTCCGGGCGGTGCTGCTCGGTCTCATCGTGCTGGCGCTCGCCGTCGACAGGCTGAGTGTGGCGGCCCTGTTGGCGGTCGTCTTCGTGGACGGCGCGTGCTTCGTGTTCTTCCAGCTCGCGGAGTCCGCCGCACTGCCGCACATCGTCCCGCGGCAGCAACTGCCCGCCGCGGTCGCCCAGAACCAGGCCCGCGAACTCGGCGCCGACCTGGCGGGGCGCCCGCTGGGCGGTGCCCTGTTCGCCGCCGGCCACATGCTGCCGTTCGTGGCGGACCTGCTGTCCTACGTGCTCGGCTTCCTGGCCATGCTCTTCGTACGGCCCGGCCTCCAGGACCGGAGGGACGTCGAGCACCGGCGGCGGGGACTGCTCGCCGATATCTCCGAGGGGCTGGTGTGGCTGTGGCACCAGCGGCTGATGCGGGCCCTGGTGACCCTCACCGGTGCCGTGAACCTCGTCCTGTCCGCGCTCACCCTCGTCATGATCGTGCGGGCCCGGGAGCTCGGTGCCTCGCCCTCGCTGATCGGGGTGATGCTGGCGCTGCCCGGCGGGGCCGCGATCGCCGGTGCCTTCGCCGCTCCGTGGCTGCACCGGCGTCTGCGCCCGCGGACCGTGGTGATCGGGGCACTGTGGCTGTGGGCCTGTGGCACGGCGGTGCTGATGTGGCTGACCTCGCCTCTTGCGCTGGGCGCGGTGGTCGCCGTGACGGCACTGGCCGAACCGGCCTTCAACGTGGTCATCACGTCGTACCGTTACGCGCTCGCCCCCGACCGTCTTCAGGCCCGCACCGTCAGCGCCGCCCGGCTGATCACCTGGGGGGCGGTCCCCCTGGCCTCACTGGCCGCCGGGGGTCTGCTCCAGTCGCTGGGGGCACGGGGCACGCTGGTGGCGTACGCCGTCTTCATGGTCGCGCTGGCCGCCGTCGTCACCGCGCTTCCGGTGATACGGCGGGCCCCGCGGACCGAGGAGATTCCGCACCCCGAGTGATCTCTCCCGGACCGGTCAGCTCCTCCCGCCGGTCCCGGACCGGTCAGCTCTCCCCGCCGGTTCCGTCGATCAGGCGGCCAAGCTCCTCGATCGTCGGATGCTCGAAGAGCCCGCGGACGGTGAGCGGGAAGCCGAGTTCATCCCTGACCCGGTTGGTGATCCGCACGGCCAGCAGCGACTGACCGCCGAGATCGAGGAAGTCGTCGTGGACACCGACCTCATCGAGGCCGAGTACGTCGGCCCAGATGTCCGAGAGGGCGGCCTCCGCACGGCTGCGGGGCGCGTCCGACGGTGCGGTGGCCACCTCCGCGGCGGGCAGGGCCGCACGGTCCACCTTGCCGTTGGCGGTGCGGGGCAGCCGGTCGAGGGCGACGAACGCACCCGGGATCATATGGCCGGGCAGCCGCCTCGCGAGGAAGCCGCGCAGTTCCGCCGGACCGGGCGGGTCCTCCCCGGCCGGGACGGCATACGCGGCCAGGGCGCAGCCGTCGGCCGCGTCCTGGTACGGGACGACCGCGCATGTCCGCACTCCCGGATGGGCGCGCAACGCGGCCTCCACTTCGCCCGGTTCGACCCGATGACCCCGGATCATGACCTGGTCGTCCACCCGGCCGAGGAACTCCAGCCGTCCGCCCGGCCGCCAGCGCACGAGGTCACCGGTCCGGTAGAGGCGGGCTCCCGGCGAGCTGGCGTACGGGTCGGGCAGGAACCGCCGTGCCGTCAGCGCGGGCCGTCCCAGGTAGCCGCGCGTCACCCCGGGGCCCCCGACGAACAGTTCGCCCGGGGTCCCCTCCGGCACCGGGTTCATCCGCTCGTCGAGGACATAGGTGCGCAGGTCAGGGATGCGGACCCCGATCGGGCTGCCGGGCGGGCCGTCGAGGTCGGCGGGCTCCAGCAGATGACGGGTGACATGCACCGTGGTCTCGGTGATGCCGTACATGTTCGACAGGCGGGGCCGCCCGTGACCGCGCCGCGCGATCCAGCCGCGCAGCGTCTGGGGGTCGCACCGCTCGCCGCCGAGGATGACCTCGCGCAGGGCGAGCGGTGGGCTGCCCGCCGCCTCGTCGGCGCGGTCCAGCTGGAGGAAGGCGGTGGGGGTCTGGTTGAGCACCGTGACACCCTCCCGGCGCACGACGTCGAGGAGGAGTTCCGGCTCCCGGACGTCGTCCCCGGACAGCACGACGACCCGGCCGCCGTGCGCGAGCGCACCCCACAGTTCCCAGACGGAGAAGTCGAAGGCGTACGAATGGAACAGCGTCCAGACGTCATCCGGGCCGAAGCCGAACCATGCGCGGGTCGACGTCAGGAGCCGTACGGCGTTGGCGTGGGTGACCAGGACTCCGTTGGGGCGGCCGGTGGACCCCGAGGTGTGGATGACGTAGGCCAGATGGTCCGGGCCGGGCGCCCCGGCGGGAAGGGGCTCGGTGTCCGCTGGATCCGGCCGGTCCAGCAGGACCGTCTCGCACCCGGACTCGGGCAGCAGGCCGAGCAGGGTGCTCCGGGTCACGACCACCTTGGTCTCCGCGTCCGCCAGCAGCAGGCGCAGCCGCTCCGGCGGATGGGCCGGGTCGAGCGGCAGGTACGCCCCGCCCGCCATCAGGACGCCCAGCAGGGCGACGACGAGGTCGGCGGAACGGTCGAGGCAGACGCCGACGATCGTGTCCGGAGCGACGCCCGATCCACGCAGCCGGCGGGCGACGCGACCGGCGTGTTCGACGAGTTGGGCGTAGGTGAGCCGTCGGGTGCCGTCCGTCACCGCTTCGGCGTCCGGGGTGCGCACCGCCCACGCGGCGACCAGATCGTGCAGGCAGGCGCCCGCGGCCCCGGACGGCGCGCTCGGTTCGACGCGATTCCAGGCGTGGACCACCTGCGTGTGCTCAGCTTCGGTGAGGATCGGCAGCCGGGAGATCGGCTCGTCCGGGCGCTCGGAGGCGGCGTCGAGGAGGGTGTGGAAGTGCCCGGCCATGCGGACCAGGCGGGCGTCGTCGAAGAGTTCGGCCGCGTGGTCGAGCCGGGCCCGCACGCCCCCGCCGCCGGGCACGAGGGACAGGACCAGTTCGCAGGGCGGGGGCAGGGGGTCGACCGGTTCCCGTCGGATGTCGAGGCCGGGCAGGCTCAGGACGGGGGGTTCGGCGGGGTGCATCACGCACATCGCCCGGAAGAACGGGGGTCCGTCCGGGTCGCGGGCCGGCCGCAGTTCCTCCACCAGCCGTTCGAGGGGGACATCGGCGTTGTCGAAGCCGGCGAGGGTCATATCCCGTACGTGGGCGAGGAGTTGGCGGAAGGTGAGCCCCGCGAGCGGGCCGACGCGCACGGGCAGGGTGTTGACGAAGAGGCCGACCACGTCCTCGAGTCCGGGGCGGTCGCGCCCCGCCACCGGCACGCCGATCACCAGGTCGTCCTGGCGTGTGTAGCGTGCGAGCAGGGCCGCGAAGGCGGCGAGCATGGGCATGAACAGGGTCGCCGATTCCGTGCGTGCCAGTCCACGGAGCCGTGCCACGAGCTCGGCGGGCAGCTGGAACTCGTGGCGGCCCGCCCGGGGTTCGGTGCCCTTCCCGCGCGGCCGGTCGGCCGGCAGGCGTGGGGCGGGCGGCGCGTCCGCCAGGTGGTCGCGCCAGCGCGCCAGCTGCCGCTCCTGCTCCTCGTACTGTTCGGGCGCGCGCTGCCAGTCGGCGAAGTCCGCGTACTGGAGCGGCGGTTCGCGCAGGGCCGCGCCGCCGTAGGCGGCGGCGAGGTCGCCCTGGAGGACGGCCACCGATCCCCCGTCGGACACGATGTGGTGCAGCCTGATCAGCAGGACGTGGTCCTCCTCGGCCAGCCGGAAGATCCGGGGCTCGAACAGCGGCCCGCGCTCCAGGTCGAAGACGGCGCGTGACGCCTCCCGCAGCCGTCGGCGCAGGACCTGCTCGCGGTCGGCCGGTGCGTACCCGGTGAGGTCCTCGACGGACGGGGAGAAGTCCCAGCCCGGTGCGACGACCTGCTCGGGGCGGCCGTCCACGGCCCGGAAGGTCGTCCGCAGCGCCTCGTGCCGGCCCGCCACCGCGGACAGCGCGGTGACCAGCGCCGTCGTGTCTAGCCGGCCGGTGATCCGGAACGCCCAGGCGAGGTTGTACGAGGGATCGTCCGGGGCCATCTGGTGGAGCAGCCAGAGCCGGTCCTGGGCGTAGGACGTCCGGCAGACGAACGGTTCCATCGCGCACCTCCGGGGAACAGGGCGCCGGGCCCCTCGCGTCGGGTCAGGTCAGGTCGGGCAGGTCGAAGCTCTCCAGGAAGATCCCGAAGGTGAGGACGAGCAGCAGCAGATCGTCCTCGACGAGGAGGTCGAGCCGGCTCTCCTCGTCCAGCCACCGCCGGCGCAGCCGCCCTACCGCCTCGGGATCGAAGTAGCCCTGGCGGCGGATCCGCCCCGGGTCCAGCAGCGCGTGGGCCCAGTCCGCCGACTGCCGGAGGAGATCGGGACCGGTGTGGGCGTGGAACGCGAACTTCTCCCGCTCCACGATCTCGCTCGGCAGATAGCCGTCGGCGACCCGTTTGACCGGGTACTTCTCCTCGAAGTCGTACAGCACCAGGTCCGGCGGTATGGTCCGCGCGCACTCGACGACGTCGGGGTCGAGGAACGGATAGCGCGCCTCCACCGAGTTGGCCATGGCCATCCGGTCGCCGTGGTCGCCCAGCAGGTGGTCGGGCAGCCGCAGCTTGAAGTCGAGATAGGAGCGCTGGTGCAGGATGTGCCGCCCGGCGAGCCGTGCCGGGTCCACCAGGGGCCGGGCGAGGCAGTCGAAGGAGTCGAGCTCGCCGGTCAGCCGGCGCGCGAACAGGCGGCGCCGGGTCTCGGCGACTCCGGCGAGGTCCCTGCCGTAGGCGAGCTGGGGATGGCCCCAGAGCCGTTCCCGCAGGCGTTCTTCGGCTGACATCGGCTGTGCGGGATCCCATCGGGCCGTCCGGAACAGGTCGTACTTGTAGCCGATGTAGCCGGCGAACAGTTCGTCGACGCCCTCGCCGGTGAGGACGACTTTGGCACCCCCGTCCCGCACCGCTCGGGAGAGGCGCAGGGAGGCCACGTTGTAGCTCTCCTTGATGGGGCATTCGCTGTGCCGTATCGCTTCCGGCAGTCCGTCAAGGAGGTTCCGCGGGGTCATCTCGACCTCGGTGTGGCGGGAGTCGAGCTGCCGCGCCACCAGTCTCTGGAAGGACCGCTCCGACATCTCCTCGTCGGGGAAGACGGCGGAGAACGTGCGGGGCTCGGTCCCGGGCCGCAGGCGGCTCGCCATGGCCGCGAGGAGGGACGAGTCGACACCGCCGCTGAGGTAGTAGGCGTGCGGAACGTCCGCCCGCATGCGGAGGTCGACTGACTGGAGCATGGCCCGCTCCAGCCGGTCGAGGTGGACCGGCCAGTCCTCCTCCGCGGCCGGGGGCAGCTCCGCGAGCGGCGGATAGTCCAGGTCCCAGTACTGCTCGGTGCGCAGGCCCCCTTCGTCCACGACGAGCAGGTGGCCGGGCGGCAGGCTGGAGATCCCGGCGAACATGGTGCGCGGGCTGACCAGCCCCGGCAGGACGAGCACCTGGTCGAGGCCGGTGAGATCCACCTCGCGTGACACCCGGGGGTGGGCGAGCAGGGCCTTGATCTCGGAGGCGAACAGGAGGGTCCCGTCGGCCACGGTGTAGTGCAGCGGTGCGATCCCGACGTGGTCGCGGGCCAGGACCAGTCGGCGGCGCCGGCCGTCGTACAGGGCGAAGGCGAACTGTCCGTTGAGCCGGTGCACCAGCTCGGTGCCCGCCTCCTCGTAGAGGTGGACAAGCACCTCCACGTCGCAGGCGGTACGGAATCGATGGCCGGCCGCCCGCAACTCCTCCCGCAGCGCGCGGTGGTTGAAGATCTCCCCGTTGCAGCAGACGACGACGGTGCCGTCCTCGTTGCCCATCGGCTGGTGGCCGCCCGGCGGATCGACGACGCTCAGCCTGCGCACGGCCAAGCCGACGCCGTCCCGCAGGAACCTGCCGTGGTCGTCGGGGCCGCGGTGGGTCAGGGTCCGCGCCATGGCGGTGAGCACGCCCGGGTCGGCGGAGCGCCCCCGGCCCAGGTCGGCGGAGCCGACGATGCCGCACATGGTTCAGTCCCCCCGCCGGTCGGATCCATGGCGGGCCCGGAACCCCTCGATCAGTTCCGCCGGGAGGGTCGTGTCCTCCAGCTGGGCCCGGGTGGCGGTGAAGCCGAGCCGGCGCAGCAGCGCGTGGCTGCGCTCCGCCGCCTCGACACCGGCCACGCCCACCGTGGCGGGCATCTCCTCGAACTCGGCGGTGAGCAGGGACGACAGGACGCAGCCGCCGATCGCGTACGGATCCTGCTCGAACCAGCCGCGGATCGTCGCGGCATCGTCCCGTCTGCGCACCCACGAGGGCACGTACCGCAGTTCGGTCACCGGCTCGGGGCTGCGCAGCTCGCCGCCCTCGACACACAGCAGGTCGGCGTCGTGCCGCAGCCGCCGCCACGCGCGGTCCGGGTCGAAGCAGTGCGGGGCGGAGTCGTCGATCACCAGACAGCCGACGGGCAGCCGGTCCACGTCGAGCACATCGGGCACATTGGTCGCGGCCACGATCAGAGACGCCCCGTAGACCCGGTCGGGGACCGAGCCGTCCGTGGACTCCGCGATGTCGACGGGGCCGTCGTACACGCTCCGTACCGTCGCGCGGATCTCTTCCAGGTGCGTACGGCGGCTGTAGAGATCGCACAGGGTGATGCGCCGTGGGTGCGGCAGCCGCCGCAGCTGCAGTCGCAGCGCGGACTCGCCGATGGAGCCCAGTCCCACGTAGGCGACGGATTCCTCGCCCATCCGCCGGCCCGCCCTGCGCAGCAGCTGTTCGGTGTTGAGGACGACGGCGGCGATCGTCGTCCCGTGACCGGTGGTGATCACGGGAAGGTCGTCCCCCTCCCCCGCCGCGTCGACGATCGAACGGCCGTAACCGGTCGCCGACGGCAGCAGGTTGATGAGGGACACGGCCCGCGCACCGATCCTCCTGGCCGTCCGCAGCGTCGGGATCACCGCGTTCAGCAGCCCCTCGGGGTCCCGGTAGGCGTCCGACTCGGCGAACGGGACGGTCATCAGGGCGATCCGGCCGAGACCCGTCTGCTTGACGCCGGAGACCAGGGGGACGCCCTGGCACCAGTCGTCGAGGTACTCCTCCCACGCCAGCCCGCGCCTGAGCAACAGGGATTCGGGGACGCAGCTCACGGTGGCGGCGTCCACGGGGGGCAGTTCGCCGGCCTCGATCAGGGCGTGCAGCGGGCGGTGCTCGAAGCGGACGAAGTCCGGGGACGTGCCGCTGTCCGGGCGCGTCGGCGCGGCCCGGGGTTCGGGGGTCGGGGCGGGGGTGCGAGGAGCGTCCGGGGGCAGGTTCATGATCGCCTCCGCGAGTGCCGCTACGGTCGGGTGCCGGAGGACGAGCCTGACCGGGACGTCCCTCCCGGTGGCCGTGGACACCCGGTCCGCCAGCTGTACGGTTTGCAGGGAGTGGCCGCCGAGTTCGAAGAAGTTGTCGTGGATGCCCACGGCGGAGCGGTCGAGCACCTCGGACCACAGGGCGGTGAGCTGCTTCTCCAGAGGGGTGCGGGGCCGCGCCGGCGCGGGGTCCGGGATCCGCGGCGCGGGAAGTGCCCGCCGGTCCACCTTGCCGTTGCCGGTCCTCGGCAGCCGCGGCAGCGGGTGGAAGGCCGCCGGGACCATGTGGTCGGGCAGGGCCCGGGCCAGGAAGGCCCGCAGTTCGTCGTGGCCGGGACAGGGTCGGCCGTCGGCCGCGACCACGTAGCCGACGAGTCGCGGATCACCGTCGGACTCCGCGGTCCGGACCACCTCCGCGTCGCCGATGTCCGGGTGGCGGCGCAGGTGGGCGGTGATCTCGCCCGGTTCGACGCGGAAGCCGCGGATCTTCACCTGGTCGTCCGCCCGTCCCAGGTACTCCAGCAGACCGTCCCGGCGCCAGCGCACCAGGTCTCCGGTGGCGTAGCAGCGGGCACCGGCGTGCGGGGCGTAGGGGTCAGGCACAAACCGTTCGGCGGTCCGCGCCGGCTGCCCGAGGTAGCCTCGCGCCACACCGGTCCCGCCGATGTACAGCTCGCCGGGGACACCGAGCGGTTGCGGTCGCAGGGCGTCGTCGAGCACGTACACGTGCGCGCCGGGCAGCGGGCGTCCGATCGGTGCCTCGCCTCCGGGCGCGAGATCCCGTGCGCCGGTGAAGCGGTGCTGTACGGCGTTGATCGTTGTCTCGGTCGGCCCGTAGGCGTTCACGAGGGGGATGCCGGGGCCGTCGGGCGAGAACCAGTGCTCGATGTGCGACGGCAGGGCCCGGTCCCCGCCGATGAGGACGAGCCGGACGTGGTCGGGAGGGTGCGGCGGCTGCCCGGAGGCATGGCCGGTGAGGTGGTGCCAGTAGGCGGTGGGAAGGCCGAGGACGGTGAGCCGGAGCCGGGCGCAGGCGGCGTAGAACCGGGGCGCCGTGTCGACGATGTCCTCGCCCATGACGACCGTCGCGCCACCGCACAGGGCGAGGAAGATCTCCTCGACGCACATGTCCCCGCCGATGGCGGAGAAGGAGAGCACCCGGTCCTCGCGGGTGATCTCATGGGTGCTCACCATGTGGGCGAACAGATGGACAAGGCCGGTGTGCGTCAGCTCCACGGCCTTGGGGACGCCGGTCGAGCCGGAGGTGTACAGCACGAAGGCACGGTCGTCCTGGGGCGGTCGGCCGTGGTCCGCGGCCGGGCCGCCCAGGGGTGGCCCGCGGTGGTCCGGGGCCCGCCGTGCCGGGACGCCGTCCGGTGGCGGTCCAGCGCCGTCGACGGGGACCAGCCGTACCCCGTCCAGCCCGTCGGCGCGCGTTCCCGACCCGGTCACGACGGACTCGGCGCCCGCGTCCCGGAGCAGGGTGGAGACGCGCTCTGCGGGCTGGCCGGGGCGCAGGGGCAGGCAGGCGGCGCCCGAGCCGAGGATCCCCAGCATGCCGATGACCAGCTCGGGTCCGCGTTCGGCGCAGAGGCCGACGGGTGCCCCTCCGGTCACCCCGAGACCGCGCAGCCGGGCGCTCAACCCGTCGGCCGCCGCGGCCAGTTCACGATAGGTGAGCCGGGTCACGCCGTGCTCGACGGCGATCGTCCCGGGCGACCGGTCCGCCTGGAGCAGGACCATCTCGTGGAGCCGGCTGGCCGGTGCGGGAACGGGTCGCGGCCCGCGGCCCAGGGCGAGCACTCGGTCGTACTCGTCGGTGGTGAGCAGGGGGAGCAGGCCCACGCGCCGGTCGAGGTCGGCCACGGCGCCTGTTAGGAGGGTCCGGTAGCTCCCGGCCAGCCGCTCGACAGTGGCACGGTCGAAGAGGTCCGTGGCGTACTCGAAGGAGATCCGTGTCTCGTCTCCGACCGTGCGCAGCGTGAGGGTGAGTTCGAACTGCGCGGTCTCCCGGGGGACCGTCAACCGCTCGACGCGCAGGCCGGGGAACTCGGGCACCGTGGGTGGGTCCTCCACCGAGATCATCGCCTGGAACAGCGGAGGACGTGCCGCGTCCCGCGGCGGCGCCAGTCTGGCCACCAGGTTCTCGAACGGCAACTCCTGGTGGTCCATGGCGTCGAGGACCGTCTCCCGGGCGGTGGCCAGCACGTCCCGGAACGTCCGGTGTCCGGTGATCTCCGCACGCAGGACCACGGTGTTGACGAAGCAGCCGATCAGGTCCTCCGTGTCCGCCCGCGCCCGGCCGGAGACGGGCAGGCCCACGGCGATGTCACTCTGCCGGCAGCAGCGTGCGAGGAGTACCTGGTAGGCGGCGAGGAAGAGCATGAACGGCGTGACGCGCTGCCGGCGGCTGAGCCGCCGCAGATCCGCCGCCAACGACCCGGGCAGGGAGAGGTCGACCCGGCCTCCGCGCGAGGAGGCTGGCGGCCGATGTGCGCGGTCGGTCGGCAGGGCCAGCGGCGGGACGTCCCGCAAGGTCCGGCGCCAGTAGTCGAACTGGCCGTCCAGGGCACCGCTCTCCACCGCTTCCCGCTCTCTGCGGGCGTGATCGATGAACCGGTACGGCAGCTCAGGGAGCGGATTGGGGCGTCCGGCGGTGAACTCTCGGTACAGCAGGCCCAGTTCACGCCAGAGGATGGTGAGCGACCAGCCGTCACATATGAGGTGGTGGAGGGTCAGCAACCAGACGTGGTCTTCGGGACCCAGGCGCAGCAGCGTGGCCCGCAGGGGCGGCGTCGTGAGGTCGAAGGGGGTCGCGGCGTCCTGCGCCGCCAGCCGGCGCGCCTCGTCACGCCTGGCGGCCGCGGGCACGTGGGTGAGGTCGACCAGGGTGGGCCCCTCGCCCGGCGGTTCGATCACCTGGCCGGGCCCACCCGTCGTGGCCGGGCTCATCGATGCACGCAGGACCGGGTGGCGCCGCGTCACCTCCACAAAAGCGGCGGAAAATGCCGCGATGTCCAACGGGCCGTGAAACCGATAAGCGGCCGACAGGTTATAGGCGGTATTGCCCGGATCCACCTGGTGCAGAAACCAGAGGCGTTCTTGACTGAAGGACAGTTGATGACACGGAGTTTCGGATGCTGAAAGCGGGGCAGAAGGACTGAACTCTTCGATTCGGTCGAGTCGGTGGGATCGGTCATGGTGTTTGCCGACGCCGCGCATTGACCTCTCCTTGTGATCAGCCGTCGTCCGGACCTAGATTGACGGATGGTAACGGACACATTCGCGTGCCGGAAGGAGGGATGTAGATGACAGCCGCTCCGCCCGGAGCGCCCGACCCCTCGTCGACACTGCCGGTTTCCTCCGGCGTATCGGTCGGGGAGTTGTTTTCCCGGCAGGCCGAGAACTTCCCCGAACTACCCGCGGTGGAGTACGGCGGCCACCGCTGGACCTACGCGGAGCTCGCCCGGCGGTCGCGGCGAACGGCCCGCCGGCTGCGGGAACGTGGCGTGCGGCGCGGTGACGTGGTCTCGGTGACCGGACCCCGCACTCCCGAACTCATCGCCGCGATTCTCGCCGTATTCATGGCGGAAGCCGTACTGCTGCCCGTCGACCCTCTGCTACCCGCCGCACGACGAGAACTCACGGAAAGTCTGGGCGCGGCGCACTGGCGAGTACGTGTGGGACACGGGAACTCCACCATCGAACCCGTGACGGAGGATTCCGGTGGAGGCCGCACGGCCGAAGAACCGGCACCCTCGGCTGAAGAAGAACCGGCACCGGCGGCTGAATTGGCGGGGCAGGCCGGTTACATATTCCTCACATCCGGTACGACGGGTACGCCACGGGCCGTACTCGGTTCTCACCGCGGGCTGAGCCATTTTCTCCAGTGGCAGCGCCACGAGTTTGGCGTGGGCCCCGGGGACAGGTGCGCGCAGCTCACCCGGCTGTCCTTCGACGTGGTCCTGAGGGATGTGCTGCTGCCCCTCGTCAGCGGCGCGGCCCTGTGCCTGCCCGAGCGGGGCGAGGACCTTGCCCCCGACGACGTCGTCCCCTGGCTGGAGAGCCGGCGGATCACGCTCGTCCACGCCGTACCGACCCTGGCACACCTGTGGCTGTCCGACACCCGGCCACGGGCGGGGGCTCCGCTGCGGGTCGTCTTCTTCGCGGGGGAGCCGCTGAGCGGAGCGCTGGTCGACCGCTGGCGGTCGGTCTTCCCCGCGACCGAACGGGTCGTGAACCTGTACGGCCCGACGGAGACGACCCTCGCCGTGTGCGGCCACGTCGTCGACGACCCCGCCCCCGCCGGAACGCAGCCGCTCGGCCGGCCGCTGCCCGGCGCCCAGGTGCTGATCCTCGACGGGCACGGCGACCCCTGCGCGGCCGGGCAGCCCGGAGAGATCGCCATCCGCAACCCCTTCGGCAGCCTGGGCTACCTCAACGATCCGGAGGAGACCGAGCGCCGTTTCGTACCCGGTCCCCCCGGTGACGCACGGCCTGGCCGGGTCTTCCGTACCGGAGACCGGGGCCGCTGCGGGGCCGACGGCCGGGTGGAGTTCCTCGGGCGGCTCGACCACCAGGTCAAGGTGCTCGGTGTCCGGGTACAGCCGGAGGAGGTGACCGCCGCCCTGCTGAGCCATCCCGGCATCTCGGCCGGAGCCGTCCTCGCGCACACCGACCCGACGGCGCGGACCCGACTGGAGGGCTACTACGTACCCCTGACCGGCGCCCGGGCCCCGACCCCCGCCGAGGTCCGCGCCCATCTGCGCGCCCTGCTCCCCCTGCCCCTGGTCCCGGCCACCCTCACCGCCGTGGACCGGCTGCCGACCACACCCCGCGGGAAGCTCGACCGGAAGGCACTGCGGTCCACGGCCGAGGACGCCCCGGACACCGCGCCGGCCCCGCCCTCCGACGCGGTGGAGGAGGCACTGGCCGAGATCTGGGCCGAGGTCCTTGACCTCGCCACCGTGAACCGGCACGACGACTTCTTCGAGCTCGGCGGCCACTCCCTGCTCGCCGCGAGGATGTTCTCGCGGATCAAGCAGCGACTGGGCGTGCGGATCGGGCTCCGGCAGCTGCTGAAGGCCCCGGAGCTCTCGGAGTTCGCCGGATCCGTTCGGCGAACGGTCGCGGGAGCACCCCACGAATCCCCGATACGACGTCTGCCGCGCCCGGGTCCGGCCTCTCCCGGGACGGACGGTCAGCCATGAACGGGACACCACGCGCCCGGGCGCGGGAAACGGACGCCAACGAGATCGCCGCACTCCGCGACTGGCTGGCCGCGCTGGACCCTGGAGTGGCGGCGGAGTTCGGAGTCCGCGCGGAGTCCTTCGGCGACGCCTTCGCCGTGCTGGCCCCGGGGACCGAGACCGTGTTCTTCAACCGGGTCGTCGGCCTGTCCGTGCTCCAGCGGCCCAGCCGCACCCTCGTACGCGACATCGCGGACTTCTTCCGGGGCGCCGACGCGAGATTCATGGTGCACGTTCCCGAGGAGGCCGCCCGCACCGAGCTCCCGGACTGGCTGGGCGAGGAGGGGCTGGAGCCCCAGGGCGAATGGATCACCCTGCGGCGTTGCGCCGACCCGGCCCCGCCGCCCTCCACCGATCTCCGCGTCGAGAGCGTCGGCCCCTCCCAGGCCACCCACTTCGCCGAAACCCTGTGCACCGGCTACGGCATGCCCGACGAATGGGCACCCCTCTACGAAGGGCTCGTCGGACGCCCCGGCTGGCGGCACTACATGGCCTGGGACGGTGCCCTGCCCGTCGCTACGGCGTCGATCTTCCTCCAGGGCGCCCGAGCATGGTGCGGCAACAGCGGAACCCTGCGCCGCTACCGGCACCGAGGAGCGCATACGGCACTGTCCCGACTGCGGCTCAAGGACGGCCTGGACGCGGGCTGCGCGTCGTTCACGGGCGAGACCTGGCAGCGCCCGGGACTCCCCAACCAATCCCTCAGGAACCACACCCGCGACGGCTGGCAGGAGGTCTACCGACGCCTCAACTACGTCTCGACGGACGAGTGACGTGCCCGCAGCGCTCCAAACCGGCTTCGCTCTCCGGTCGGACCTCCGCGGTCTCGACAACCGGTTCCGGGACCACATACCGACGGATGGCATGATGCGCGGATGGATGCTCCTACCCCGATCGACCTCGACACATGGCCGCGCCGACAACACTTCGAGCACTACCGTCGGCGTGTTCCGTGCACGTACTCGATGACGGTGGAGTTGGACGTCACCGCGTTCGTCGCGGCACTGCGTCGATCGCAGCGCAAGTCCTACATCGCGCAGGTCTGGGCACTCGCCACGGTCGTCAACCGTCACGATGAGTTCAAGATGTGCCTCGCCGCGTCGGGGGAGCCGGCCGTCTGGCCCGTTGTGCACCCGGCCTTCACGGTGTTCAACCCAGAACGCGAGACGTTCGCGTGTGTGTGGGCTCCCTACGATTCCGACTTCGGCGCGTTCCACGACGTCGCCGCCCCTCTGCTCACGGAGCACAGCCGCGCCACCGACTTCTTCCCACAGGATGCTCGGCCGGCCAACACTTTCGACGTGTCGAGCCTGCCATGGGCGTCCTTCACCGGGTTCAACCTCAACATCGGCGACGGCTGGGACCACCTCGCGCCGATCTTCACGCTCGGCCGCTACACCGAGCGAGACGGCCGGTTCCTGCTCCCCCTCGCAGTGCAGGTTCACCACGCCGCAGCGGATGGGTTCCACTCCACACGGCTCGTCAACGAGCTGCAGGCTCTCGTTGCGGGACCGACCTGGCTGGCGGAGAGCCCGAATGCCTGAGTAGATCTTGACGGTAGAGGCAGGCACCTGCCGCGGCCTAGGTCGAAAGTCGCTCTGGTGCCCATGGGCATGCGTGGGAGAGGATCCGCACATGATTGACCCTTCCCGGCTCCTGGCCTTCTGCACCATGTCCGTCATCTTGTCCGCCATCCCGGGACCGAGCGTGCTGTTCGTCATCGGCCGGGCCTTGGCCCATGGGCGCCGGACGGCGCTGGCCTCGGTACTGGGCAACACACTCGGCGGATATGCGCTGGTCATCGCGGTCGCCCTGGGCATCGGCACTGTGGTCGAGAGGTCGGTCGTCGTCTTCAACACGGTCAAACTGGCTGGAGCCGCTTACCTCGTCTACCTCGGGGTGAAGGCCTTGCGATCGAGCTGGAAGAGCCGGGCGGAGGCGGTGAGTTTCACCCCGGTGGCGTCCAGCGACAGGGGATCGGTATGGGCCGGTTTCATCGTCGGGGTGACGAATCCGAAGAGTGTCGTCTTCGTCACCGCGATGTTGCCCCAGTTCGTCGACAGGGAGGCGGGTCACGTCAGTGTTCAGATGCTGATCCTCGGATTGGCTGGCGCCTTGTTGGCTCTGATCTCTGATGGCCTGTGGGGGCTGACGGCCTCTGCCGCACGCGCCTGGTTCGGCCGGTCCCCCAGGCGGATGTCGTTGGTCGGCGGCACCGGGGGGCTGGCCATGATCGGACTGGGCGGGGCCGCAGCAGTCACCGGCCGCGCCGACTGAGCGCGGGCCCGTCGCGTCACGGTTACGGCGGCCCTTGACCGTACCGGCCCCCGCACCGCGCAGCATCCGCCCTGGTCAGTTGGGGACGGGTAGCAGGGCGAGAGGTACGTGATGCTGGCCTGCGTGTATGTCGCGGTCCTTCAGGGAGCCCTGAGTGACCGGGCGGGGGAAGGAGATCTTGACGACGTTCAGGCTGGGGATGCGGTACAGGGCGACCGCGGATTCCTCGACGTGATAGAGCTCGGCGATGGTGCGCTCGTTGAGGAGGTCCGGGTCGGCGGCGATGCGGTAGCCATCTTCGTCCCGCATGAACAGTTCCAGGGTGACCCAGAACGGGCCCGCGTTCTTGGACCGGATCTCGTGGGCGAGGTCGGCGAGCGTGGTCTCAGCCATGGTGCGGGGCCTCCTGGAGGGCGAGGCGGAACATATCGGTGGGCGTGTGGGTGTCGACGACGTGGTTGAGGACGAACGCGTAGGCGGGGCCGCGCTCGGTTTCCGCCGGTGAGGTGGCGAACGCGAGGCTGGGCAGATATTCCATGTCGGCCGTGGGCAGGTGCAGCATCAACGGGTTGGCGATCTTGGCGATGGCGGTGGCGGTGGCCTGGTCGGGGGCGTTGACCAGGAGCATGACGCCGACCTCCCGCGGTGGCCCGGCGGCCGGGTCGAGTTCTTCCAGCACGGCGTTGTAGCCGTAGAGGCGGACGTCAAAGGCGTAGGCGTCCGCGCGGAGCCCCAGGGTCTGCTCCACTCGCTGTTCGAGCACGGTGCGCAGCAGCGCTGCCCAGGCTTCGATGTCGGCGAGGATGTGCGGGTCGCGGATCGCGGAGAACGACATGGTCTCGTAGCCGGTGATCCGGGCGCCCTCGAGCTTGACCGTGTGCTGGTCGGCGAGGTGGAAGCGCGATCCCTCGACCCGTACCGTGCGTTCGTCGACAGCCCGGTAGGTCGCCTCGTGGACGTCGAGGGTGCCGGCGGGTTCGCGCATCTGGAACGGGTTGGCCGTCTCGTAGAGCATATGGGCGGCGACCGAGCGCGGTGTGCAGGCCACGGCCGGATCGAGCGGCTCGATGGTGAAGCCGCCGGCGTCGATGGTGGCGAAGACGCCGCCGGAGCGCGGGTTGGTGGTGCACTGCCCGCCGCATTCCACGACCTTGGAGGCGTGCCAGGTCGGGCCGGCCGGCATCCCCTTCATGAGCGGGACCGCGGCGGCGACGGCGGTGTCCGTGGCGCGTCCGGCGAGCACGACCTGGGCACCTGCCGCGAGTGCGGCGACGATCGGCTCGTGTCCCATCATGGCGACGATGTGGGTGCAGCTCTCCAGCGTTTCCGCGTCCAGTTCCCCCAGCGGCGGCAAGGCGTGGACGCGGCCGCCATCGAGGTGCTGCTTGAGGAGGGAGGTGTCCTGTTCGCTGTAGACGCGGGCGACGTTCAGCGTCAGGTGTTCCTCGGCCTGGATACCGGCCACGATGTCGGCGACCCAGTCCACTCCGCTGTCGGTGCCGCTGGTTCCGCACGATCCGACGATCAGCGGAATGCACGCGCGCGCGGCTGCCTTGAGCAGGATGCGCAGGTCGCGGGCGACCGCGGCAGCCGTGGTCTTGGGCACGGACGCACCGAGGTAGTGCGGGCCCGAGTCGGTACTGCCGCCATCGACGGCGATGACGTCGGCCCCGAGCGTGAGACCGCGCTCGACGGTCTCCTCGGCGAAACCCGCGCCGAGCATGCCCGCGGGCACCAGGATGCCAACCCTCTCGGCCGGTGCGTCGTCCATGGTCATCGGTTCCCTCCTGTGGTCCTCATGCCTGTGGTCCTCATGCCTGAGTGGGCCGGTCAGCCGGAACCTTGAGACCGGTGGAATCCGGACGTCGCTCGGCATTCACGGCGAAGCGGGGGCGTCCGGCGAGGGAGGCGAGAAGTTCCTCCGCCCCCTCCCTGCCGGCTGCCGCACGGGCCTGGTCCGTCTGCCCGGCCAGATGGGAGTGGACGACGATGCCGTCCACGCCCCGCAGCGGGCTGTCGGGCGGCAGGGGCTCCTGGACGGCGACGTCGAGGGCCGCACCGGCGATCTGTCCCGTGCGTACGGCCCCGGCCAGGGCCCGTTCGTCGACGATGGCTCCACGGGCGGTGTTGACCAGCACCGCGGTCGGCTTCATCGCACGGAAGGCGTCGGCGTCGAGCAGGCCCCGGGTCTGCTCGGTGAGCGCCGTGTGCACGGACACGTAATCGGCGTCGGCGAGCAGTTCGGAGAGCTCAACGAAGCGCACGCCGGCATCGGTCCGCTCGGCCAGTGGGACGCTCGTCGTGCACAGCACCCGCATGCCGAAGGCCCGGGCCAGCGGCACGACGGCCCGTGCTGCCGCCCCGTACCCGATGAGCCCCAGTGTGGCGCCGCGCAATTCACGGCCCTGCTGGCGCGGCCATCCTCCGGCGGCTACCGCGGTGGCAGTGTGGATCAGTTGTCGCGCCGAGGCCAACAGCAGCCCGAGGGTGTACTCGGCGACCGCGTTGGCGTTGATCCCGGGCAGGTTGCTCACGGTGATCCCCAGCCGCCCGGCGGCCGCCACATCGATGGCGTCGTAGCCGACGCCGGTACGCACGATGACCCGCAACTGGTGCGCCTGGCCCAGCACTTCGGCGGTCAGGGGCTCATGGCCGACGAGCGCCGCATCGGCCTCGGCGTAGACGGCGGCGAGCTGATCGCGGTCGCGTACCCCCGCGAGAGACGTGTGCACCGTGGTGTGGCCGTGTCCGCGCAGATGGCGGTCGACCTCATCGCCGGGGCGCAGATAGTCGGTGGTGATCAGGATGCGCGGCACAAGCTCCTCATTCCGCAACTACTGCGTCGTCTGCCTGACCTGCCGGGCCGCCGACCGCGGGCGTGGCCGCGCCACGTCTAGAGACGTCGATCCGTACGACGAGGGCTATGGCGACGGCGGCGATCAGGGCGATGTCGATGAGCATCAGTGGCCAGCCTGTGGCATCGACCATGGCGCCGACCAGGGTCGGGCCCACGAAGCCGCCACTGGCCCAACTGATGCTGTACATGCCCGCATAGGTGCCGAAGACGTGCGCGGAGGGGGCAAGGTTCCACAGGACGACCGCGGCGTTGACCAGGAAGCAGGCCGCCCCGGCCGCGCCGACGCACAGGGCCGCGGTCACTCCGGTCGGCGTGCGCAGGCAGGTCCCCAGGGTGAGAGCGGCGACGAACAGCGTCATGCCGCCGGTGATGACGCGCAGCCGTCCGTAGCGCTCCGCGAGGATCGCGGCCGGATAGGCCGCCGCGATGAAGGCCAGACCGCTGGGCAGTGTGAGGCCGCCGGCGTCGCCGCGCGTCAGGTCGAGGGTTTCCATGCCGAAGGGGGTGATCAGGGAGCGGGAGGCGGACCATGCGCTGCCGAAGAGGACGATGGCGCCCAGGAGCAGCAGGCGGCTGCGATCGCGGTCGCTCACGATCTCCTTGAGCGTGTCCCGGACCCGCCGCCGCGCGGCCCCGTTCCGGGATTGTGCGCCGCTCTCCGCCACGGCGGCCCGGTAGGCGGGTGACCGGCTGTCGCGCACCGTGGCGGCGAGGACCGCGATCGAGCTCAGCATGATGCCCGCGGGGATGGCGAAGGCGATCTTCGGGTGGTCGTCGACCAGGAGGAGACTGATGACCGCCGCGGCGATGGTGGTGAAGCTGGTGGCGATCTTGACCACCGCGTTGGCGCGGCTGCGCCGCTCGGGCGCGATGAAGTCGGGGACCAGCGCTTCGGCGATGGGTTTGAACGCGTTGGCCACCAGGGCGTAGGAGAACATCACGAGGATCAGGACGGGCAGCGAGGCCGTGGCGTGCGGGATGACGATGAACAGGGCCGCGGCCACCGGCATGCCGACCACGAGGTAGGGCATCCGCCGGCCCCATGAGGTCCTGGTGTGGTCCGACCTGCTGCCCATCCAGGGCTGGATGAAGATGCCCAGCAGGTTGTCCATGCCCATGAGCACGCCGACCAGCGCCGCGCTGGTGAGGTGTTCCCTCAGCAGGGGCGGGACTTGGGACTCGTAGAAGTTCCAGGTGGATTCCTGTGCGAACACGGCGAGAGCGGCCAGGAGGGTGATGCGCCGGGTCCCCGTGCGCGGCCCTGGTGACGCCGTCGTCATGGGGCTTCCCTTCGCGCCTCCTGGCCGGAGGCTGGTGGATGTGGAGTGTGCGCCGCCGAAGACCGCGCGGGCCCCGGTCGGGGCGCCGTTGGGCAACCCGTTGGGCAACCTGCTGCCCTCACCTTGGCCAGCACCGATCTCCGCGGCAAGGCCGAGAACGGCAAGGTACCCTTTCGTCTGTGGAAAGCCTCCGCGGGAGCGGGCAGCCGGCCGACTCGACTCGGTCATCGATGGACGACCTGTGGTTCTTCCAGGTGGTCGCGTCCAACGAGACCCTTACCGCCGCATCACGCGAGTTGGGATGTTCCCTGTCGGTCGTCAGCAAGCGCCTCAGCGCTCTGGAGCAGCGTCTGGATGCCCGGCTCGTCCAGCGCGGCGCCCGGCGGCTCGTGCTGACCTCCGAGGGCGAGCAGTACGCGGCGCGCAGCCGGACGATCCTGGACCAAGTGCGCGATCTCGAGGAGTCGCTGGCCGACCGCTCGGCGCACCTGCGGGGGTCGCTGACCGTCGAGGCCACCCTCGGCCTGGGGCGGGCGCACGTTGCGCCGCTCGTCGGCGAGTTCGGGGCGGCCCACCCTCACCTGCGCGTACAACTGCAGACCTCCGCCCTCCCCTTGCGCCCCCACCGCCGCACCTTCGATGTGGCCGTTCATGTGGGTCCCCCTCCCGACTCCTCACTGCGGATGCGCCGCCTGGCAGCGAACCGTCGCGTGCCCTGCGCGGCACCCGGCTACCTGGCCGAGCGCGGAGTCCCGCGGACCATCGACGATCTCGCCGACCACAACTGCATCGTGCTGCGCGAGAAGGAGAGCGACTACGCGCTCTGGCGCTTCGGTGATACGGCCCACCCCCGGCAGGTGCGCGTCCACGGCGACCTGGCGAGCAACGACGGTGACGTGGTGACGGACTGGGCACTGCAAGGACGCGGAGTGATCATGCGGTCCGAGTGGCACGTCGGGCCGCACCTCGAAAGCGGCGACCTGGTCCGCGTACTGCCCCACTGCCCGACGCCCGCAGCCGACATCTACGCCCTGCACGGCGGCAACGAACATGTCCCCCTCCGGGTCAGCCGCTTCATCGAACACCTCGCCGCGGGCCTCCCCCAGCGGATCCGATGTCCGTGGACCGGTCCGTAGGGAATGCCCGGCGGCCGTCCTCGGGCCGGGGCTTCGCCTAACGGTCGGCGAACACCCCCCGGAGCAGGCCGGTGGCCTGGCCGACCTCGATGAGGTAGCCATCGGGGTCACGCAGATAGCAGCGCAGCTCGGCCTTGCGGTCGAGGGGCTCGGTCAGGAACTCCGCCCCCTTGGCCACCGCGGCGGCGTAGAAGGCGCCGATGTCGGCGACACGGACGTTCAAGAAGCTGGACACGGTGTCATCGACTTCCGGCGGTACGAGGGTTATGCCGGGCTTGTCCGGGGTGGGGCCGCCTCCGGGGTTCATGATGATCCAGCTGTTGGCCACCTTCACGATGGCCGGATTCTCCTCCAGCACGACCTCGCCGCCGAGGATGTCCGCGTAGAAGCGCCTCGATCTCGCGACGTCGCGCACGGTCAGAAAGTGGGTGAGAACGAGCCCGTGTTCGGGTGTGGGCATATCGCCGGGTGTCGTCATCGCCATGGTCCCTTCTCGCCGGGGGAGAGCCGGACCGGCACATGGATATCGGCGGACGGGGTTATCTGGACCGGTAGGCCGGGCGCGAGGTCGTCCTGCGGGTCAGGTCGACGAAGTCGGGTTCGTATCCCGGGTCGACGTCAACGGCCTCCCACAGCCGGTTGCGCCCCGCGGTCGAGATCGGCAGCAACGCGGCGGGGTCGCCGACGGCGGTCGTCAGGGTGTCGTCGTCCTCGGCCGAGCGGCGCAGCGGCCGGGGGTTGGTGGTGTCCAGGGCGCGGGAGACCACCGCGCCCAGCGGTCCGGCCGACATGAGTTCCAAGGCGGTGTCGTAGTCCTTGCCCAGGACGTCGGTCAGATCCAGTGCTTCCCTGATCCCGGCCTCGGCGGCCATGATCGCCACATTGGTGATCAGCTTGTAGGCCGCTCCCGATCCGAGCTCACCCACGTGCCGGACCGTGCCCAGGGGAGCGAGCACCGGTTCGATGGCGCCGACCACCGGCTCGGGAGCTCCGACGAGGAAGGTGAGTGACTTCTCCCGGGCGTACCGCACGCCACCGACCATCGGGGTGTCGGCGACGGTGACACCGGTCGGTGCCCGGGCGCCGATCTCCGCCACGGCCGCCGGAGTGGTCGTCGAGCCGATCAGAACGACGCTTCCGTCGTCGGCCCCCGCCAGGATGCCGTCGGGTCCGAAGTACGCGGTCCTGATGTCCTCGGACATCACCAGCCCCAGGGTCACATCGGCGCCCCGTGCCGCGTCCGCCGCCGACGAGGCGGCCCGGGCCCCGGCCGCGCGGGCCCGGTCGAGGCGTTCCGGGACGATGTCGAACGCCGTCACGTCGAAACCGGCCGAGACCAGATGCGGCACCATCTCGACGCCCATGTCGCCGATTCCGACGACCGCTATATTGGGCATTTTCGGCACCATCCCTCCATATGGGGCCCTCATCCTGCATAGCTCAGCCCCGAGGGGGTCGCAACCGGGGCGCGGCTCGGTGTCACCGTGGTGGTCGGCGCGGCCGTGCGGTGAAGGCCAGCAGGAGCGGCGGTGGCCTCAGTCCTCCTCGTCCTCGAAGGCGTCACCGATCTCGTCGACGACCTCCGCCGCGACCATGCCACCGACGACGCCGACCGCGACACCTGCCGCGACGCCTGCGACGACCGCTCCTGTGCTGGGGCCGGAGCGGTGGTGACTGTCGTGATGATGGTCGCCGTGACCGTGACCGTAGCCGTACGGGGAGGACTCGCCATGGCCGTAGGAGCCACCGTGCGCATAGGAGCCGTGGGACGCACGGCGTTCGACGAGCTGCCGGATCCAGGCGTCGACCTCCGCGTTCCAGTCGTGGTGCTCGACGCCCTCGTGGCTGACGGTGAAGAGCGTGAGGGCGTCATGCCCGCCGGAGAACAGCCCGCCGCGCTTGTCGGCCTCCAGGACGACGTCCATGCCACCCGGGCTCGCGAGGAAGGTCACCTCGAGCTCGTTGATGGCGTGGGCGTACTGCGGGGCGGGGGCGAGCTCGATCTCCTGGTAGAACGGCAGCCGCTGCGCCGTCCCGCCGATGTGACCCAGTTCCAGATCGGCGGACGTGAAGCCGAAGCCGAGCTGCCCCAGCGCCTCCAGGACGGCCTCCTGAACGGGCAGCGGAGTCACGGTCAGCTGGTCCAGGTCCCCCTTGTCCTTCGCGCCCGCGACCTCCAGCCCGGTGCGGACGCCGAGGATGATGCCCAGCGGCTGCCCGTACAGCTCGGTGATCGGCGTCTCCCAGGGGAGGTGCACCGTGAAGGGCAGGCTGCGATGCTCCCCCTCGGCGAGCCGGAATCCGCCGCCGACGGTGAAGTGGTCGAAGAGGACGACGCCTTCGTGTTCCCCGTCCTCGTGCTCGGCCTCCGCCCGGGCCACCAGCTCCAGGTGGATCTGCTCGATGTGGTAGTCCGAGTTTCCACCCCGGAGGTGCACCTGCCCGGTCAGCGGTCCTCCCGGGCGTACGGGGACGGTGTCCAGCACCGTATCCACGGAGGGGGCGCCGACACCGAGCGAGCCGAGCAGTCGTTTGAACACCATCGCGGCGTTCACTCCTTCGTTAGCGTTCTGTTCTGTGAGCCCCGGCCGCGGACCGGTCCCGGAACGGCACGTCAGCGGATCGGTAAGAGCGCACGTCAGGTGCCGGACCGGTGACCGCGGCGGGCCGCGGCAGGAGGTGCCCCCTGATCTTCTACATACGCGTAGAAGTATATGGTGTACCGCGCCCCGGGAGCACCGGCCTGGGGTACCTCCACACCAAGGAAACCCACGGCATGACCGACCGCGACCGCCCCTTCCCGCGCACCGCCTCGCACACCACCGCCCGCGTCCGCGCCGACACCCCGCCCGACGACGCCGTGCCGGTGACGCGCGGCGCCGGCACCCACCCCATAAGTGTGACGAACGCGGGTATCCGGAGGTGCATGACGGTCGCCAGAGGGACTACGGTGCGGGGAATGTCGCGCGGTGCCTGGGCCTCCAGAGGTCATCTGCGATTCATGGTCCCCTTCCCGAAGTACTGGGGGAATGGACTGTGACGGACACCCTGCACTCTTCGAAAAACCAGCACGCATCGCCCCCTCCCGGCTCGGCCGGGGATTCGAGGGCGAGCGGGCCAGCGGAAAGCGGACCTCCGGCAGGGCGCGATCCCGGGAAGAAGACGAAGCGTGACCCCTTCTTCGACAATGCCAAATACCTGGCGATCGTGCTGGTGGCGATGGGGCATTCATGGGAACCGCTGCGCGGGGACAGCCGGGCCGCGGCCGCCCTCTATATGACCGTCTACACCTTCCACATGCCGGCCTTCATCATCATCTCCGGCTACTTCTCCCGCGGTTTCCGGGCCGAACCGGCCCAGCTCAAACGACTCGTGACCGGCGTCGCCGTTCCCTATGTCATCTTCGAGATCGCGTTCACCCTCTTCAAACGCTGGGCCGACGATGACCCGAACTATCCGATCAGCCTGCTCGATCCCTGGTATCTGACCTGGTTCCTGATCGCGCTGTTCATCTGGCGGCTCACCGCACCTCTCTGGAAGATCGTCCGCTGGCCGCTGCCGCTTGCGCTGGGTGTCGCCGTACTGGCCTCGATGACGCCGAGCATCGGCGACGATCTGGACCTGCAGCGCGTGTTGCAGTTCCTCCCCTTCTTCGTGTTCGGGCTGAGTTTGAAGCCCCAGCATTTCCAGTGGGTCCGGCGGCGAAAGGCACGGATCCTGGCGGCACCGGTGTTCGCCGGGGCATTGGCCTTCGCCTACTGGGCCGCTCCACGGATGAATGCCGCGTGGTTCTACCGGCGTGACAGCGCCCAGGAACTCGCTGCCCCCGGCTGGGCGGGTGCGGTGATGACCCTCGCCATGTTCGGCTGCTCGGTGATCCTGGTCGCCTGCTTCCTCGCCTGGGTACCGCGGCGCACCATGTGGTTCACGGCACTGGGCGCGGGCACGCTGTACGGCTACCTGCTGCACGGCTTCGTGGCCAAGGGCTCCCGCTTCTGGGGATGGTACGACCACGACTGGCTCCACCAGCCGCTCGGGGAGATCGGTGTCACACTCATCGCCGCGTCCCTCATCACGGTGCTGTGCACTCCCCCGGTGCGGCGAACCTTCCGGATCGCGATGGAACCCGAGATGACGTGGGCCTTCCGCCCCGAGGCGCCCGATCCGATCGCCGCTCGCGACACGGCACGCCGCTGATTCACGCGGGTTCCGTCCCGGCTCTTGACGGTGGGTCCAGGGGCCCGCAGGGTGGTTAATGCGCATTACTAATGCGCATTAACCAACCGGTGGACGAGGGGACATCAGGGGTGGATCAGCCGAAGAAGCGGGCGAAACCGGGACGGAGTCCGGGGCCCGCGAGCCGTACCTCACGGCCGCGGCAGGCCGAGGTGGCCGGGCTCGCCGGAGTGTCACAGGCGACGGTGTCACTGGTCCTGTCGGCGCGCGGCGACGGCAGGGCCGCCGCGATCTCCGAGGAGACCCGGCGGCGCGTCCTGGACGCGGCCCGCAGCCTCGGCTACGTGCCGGACCCGGCGGCGCGGCGGCTGGCGGCGGCCAGCAACAACCTGCTGGGGGTCTTCAGCTTCACCGCCACCTTCCCGACCGACGTACAGCATTCGTACTACCCGTTCCTGGTCGGCGTGGAGCAGGAGGCGGCCGCCCGGGGCTACGACCTGGTGCTGTTCACGGGGTCGAGCCCCGGTGGCGCGGGCGCCGCGGGACCGGACGCGCTGAGCCGGGTCCGGCTGGCCGACGGGTGCCTCTTCCTCGGCCGCCACGTACCGCGGGCCGAACTGAAGCGGCTGGTCGCCGACGGGTTCCCGGTGGTCCACCTGGGCCGCCGCGAGGAGCTGGAAGGGCTGGCCTGGGTCGGCGCCGACTATGTCAACGCCAGCCGTGAAGTCGTCGACCACCTCGCCGAGTTGGGGCACCGGCGGATCGTGCTGGTCCGGGAGGACGACGACGCTCCCGCGTCCACGGACCGCCAGCGGGGCTTCCTGGACGGCCTGGCGGCGGCGGGCATCGCGGGCGGCCCCGGCGCGGTGCTGCGCTGCGCCGATCCGGCCCGTGAGCTGACCGCGCGGCGGGTGGGGGCCCTGGCCGCGGACGGGGTGACCGCGTTCGTGGCCGAGGAGACCGACACCGGGGCGGCGTGGCGGGCCTTGAACGCCGCCGTCCGGGAGGCCGGGCTCAGCTGCCCCGGCGATGTCTCGCTGGGGCTGCTCGGAAGCCCGCCCGCCGACCTCGCCGCCCGGCCCGTGCCGATGGGGTTTGACATCCCCCGGCACCGGCTGGGCGCCGCGGCCGTCCGGCTGCTCGCCGCGCTGGTGGCCGGCGAGGAGGCACACGAGCCGTTGGTGGCCTGCGAGTTCCGCGCGGGTGAGACGGCGGGCCCGCCCGCCCCACCACGGTAGCGGCCGGCGCCGGGACGACCGCGGTGCCACGGAACCACGTTCACTCACGACCACGAGGAGCACGGTGATACCCCAGCCAGACATCCTGATCGTCGGTGGCGGCCTCGGTGGCGTCGCCGCCGCGCTCGCCGCCTGCCGCGCGGGCCGGCGCGTGGTGCTGACCGAGGAGACCGACTGGATCGGCGGGCAGTTGACGGCGCAGGCCGTGCCGCCGGACGAGCACCCGTGGGTGGAGCGGTTCGGCACGACGGCGGCGTACCGGGCCCTGCGCGAGGGCATCCGGGCCTACTACCGGCAGTGGTATCCGCTGCGGGGCGAAGCGCTCGGGCTCACGGAACTCAACCCGGGCGCCGGGCGCGTCAGCAAACTGTGCCACGAGCCACGTGTCGCCCTCGCCGTGCTGGAGGCGATGCTCGCGCCCCACCGGGCCTCCGGGCTGCTGACCGTCCTGACCGAGCACCGGGCCGTCTCCGCCGAGCACGACAACGATGCCATCACGGCCGTCACGGTACGCGACCTGCGCGGCGGCACCCTGCGCACCGTCCCCGCCCGCTACGTCATCGACGCCACCGAGACCGGTGAGCTGCTCGCGCTGGCCGGTGTGGAGCACGCGAGCGGGGCCGAGTCGCAGGACGAGTTCGGGGAGCCGCACGCCCCCGCCCACGCCCAGCCCGGCAACCAGCAGGGCATCACGGTGTGCTTCGCGCTCTCCCACCACGAGGGCGAGGACCACACCATCGACCGGCCCGGGACGTACGACTTCTGGCGCGCCTACCGCCCCGACTTCTGGCCGGGCCCGCTGCTCGGGTTCGAGGCCCCCGACCCGCGCACCCTGGAACCCGTACCGCGCACGTTCGTGCCCAACCCCGCGCTGGATCCGCTGGATGTCAGCGCGGACCAGAGCGCGGACGCCGGGGACAAGGAGCTGTGGGGTTTCCGCCGGATCCTGGCCCGCAAGCTGCACCGGCCCGGGGCCTTCGGCTCGGACATCACGCTGGTCAACTGGCCCCTGAACGACTACTGGCTGAAGCCCTTCATCGGCCAGGAGGCCGAAGCGCTGCGCGAGGCACGGCAGTTGTCGCTGTCCGTCCTGTACTGGCTGCAGACCGAGGCGCCGCGCGCGGACGGCGGCACCGGGTTCCCCGGGCTGCGCATCCGCCCCGATGTGACGGGCACGGCGGACGGACTCGCCAAGGGGCCTTACGTGCGCGAGTCGCGGCGCGTCAAGGCGGTGACGACCGTCGTCGAGCAGGACGTCGCCATCGACGTCGTGGGCCCGTACGGCACCAAGCACCACCGGGACTCGGTCGGCGTGGGGTGCTACCGCATCGATCTGCACCCCTCGACCGGCGGCGACAGCTACATCGACATCGGCTCGGTGCCGTTCGAGATCCCGCTGGGCGCGATGGTCCCGCGCCGGGTCCGGAACCTGCTGCCCGCCGGCAAGAACATCGGCACGACGCACATCACCAACGGCTGCTACCGCCTGCATCCGGTCGAATGGAACGTCGGCGAGGTCGCGGGCGCGCTCGCCGCGCACTGCCTGGCCGAGGACGTGGAGCCGCACCAGGTGCAGTCGGACGACAAGCGGTTCGAGGAGTTCGCGCGGCTGCTGGACCGGGCGGGCGTGCAAAGGAGCTGGCCCGACGTCCGCGGCTACTGAGCGGTCCCCCTTCAACCTGTCCCCCTTCGACCCACCCCCTTCGACCCACCCCCGTCGACCGGCCCCCTTCGGCCGGTCCCCTCTTCGGCAACGTCCGCACGTCAACGCACAAGGAGGTGCCTGACATGTCCCCTGACCGCCGCGTCCGCGTCGGTATCGACGTGGGCGGCACGTTCACGGACGCCGTGGCCGTCGATGCCACGACGCTCGACCTGGTGGGCCAGGTGAAAGTGCCCACCAGCCACCACCACGAGGACGGCGTCGCCCACGGCATCGTCCAGGCGCTCGGGCGTCTCCTCGAACGGTCCGGGCGCACCCCGGCCGATGTCACGTTCCTGGCGCACGGCACGACCCAGGCCACGAACGCGCTCCTGGAGGGCGATGTAGCGAAGGTCGGGCTCATCGGGATCGGCACGGGGGCGGGTGCCGTGTTCACCCGGCGCCTCGCCGCGTTCGGGAAGCTGGAAGTCGCCCCGGGCAAGCGGCTTCCGCTGGTGTACGCGCATGTGGCGGACCCCTTCGACGGCGATGCGGTGCGGGCCGCCGTGAACCGCGTACAGGAGGAGGGCGCCCGCGTCATCGTCGCCACCGAACCGTTCGGGGTGGACCGGCCCGAAGGGGAGCGGGCCGTGCTCGACGTGGCGCGGTCCACGGGGCTGCCGGTCGCGGCGGCACACGAGATCACATCGCTGTACGGACTGCACAAGCGGACCCGCACCGCCGTGGTCAACGCGGCGATCCTGCCGCGCATGCTGGCCACGGCCGATCTCGTCGACTCCGCCATCACCAAGGCCGGGGTCACCGCGCCACTGATGGTGATGCGGTGCGACGGCGGTGTCATGTCGCTGGACGAGATGCGGCGCCGTCCGCTGCTGACGGTCCTCTCGGGACCGGCGGCGGGTGTGGCCGGGGCGCTGATGCGGGAGCGGATCAGCGAGGGGGTGTTCCTGGAGACGGGTGGCACGTCCACGGACATCAGTGTGGTGCGACGCGGCAAGGTGGCGGTGCGGCACGCGACCATCCTCGGCAGACCGTCGTACCTCAACGCCCTGGATGTGCGCACCGTCGGGGTCGGCGGCGGATCGATGGTGCGGGTCTCCGGAGGGAAGGTCACGGGCGTCGGCCCGCGCAGCGCGCACATCGCCGGGCTTCCCTACGCCTGCTTCGCCTCGCTCGAGGAGCTGCGGGACGCGAAGGTCACCACGGTACGGCCGATGGACGGCGACCCCGACGACCATGTGGTGCTGGACGCGGCGGGCGGCCGGTTCGCGGTGACGATGACGTGTGCGGCGAACGCGCTCGGCCGGGTCCCCGAGGGCGACTTCGCACGCTGCGGCCCGGAGGTGGCGCGGGCGGCGCTCGCCCCGCTCGCCGCCCTGCTCGGCACGGACGTGGCGGGCGCGGCGCGGGCCGTGCTGGACGCGGGGACGGCGTCGGTACGGGCGGTCGTGGACACCATGATCCGCGACTACCGGCTCGGCCGGGAGACCGCCGTCCTGGTGGGCGGGGGCGGCGGAGCCGCGGCCGTGACCCCGCATCTGGCCCGGGCCACCGGTCTGGAAGGGCGCGTCGCCCGCCACCACGAGGTCATCAGCCCGATCGGGGTGGCGCTCGCGCTGGTCCGCGAACAGGTCGAGCGGATCATCCCCGGCGCCACCCAGGAGCACATCCTCGCCGTGCGCGCCGAGGCCGAGCGGGCGGTCGTCGCGCAGGGCGCCGCGGCCGACGGGGTGGAGGTCGAGGTGACGGTCGACCCGCAGACCAGCACCGTACGGGCCGTCGCCACCGGCGCGACCGAGCTGCGCACACGGGACCGGGCGCACCGCGCCGATGACGCCGAGCGGCTGCGGGCCGCCGCCGTCAGCCTCAGGGCGCGGGAGACCCGGGTGCGGATCCTGGCCGGTACCGACGCGTACACGGTGTACGGCACGGACGTGCGGCGCCGGCTGCGGGCGGGGCGGCAGCCGGTGCGGGTCGTGGACGCGGACGGGGTGGTGCGGCTCGGGGTGTCCGACGCCCGGGTGCGGACGACGACGGTGGGCGCGTCCGGCGAGGTGCTCGCCTCGCTGGTGCGGGAGACCACTTCGTACGGCGACGGCGGGGTGCGGGCGCCCGCGGTGCGTCTGCTGGTGGGCGGCCGGATCGCGGATCTGTCCGGGGTGCTCGAACCGGAAGCGCTGCTCGCGCTGGCCCGCAGCGAGTTGCGTACGCGGGCGGCCGAGGAGCCGGTGGTGGCGGTCGTGGAGTCCCGCGCATGAGTGGCGACCACGGCCCCGGCCCGGGCCGCGACCACGGCCTCGACCGCGACGTGTGCCGCGACCACGATCTGGACCTCGCCGTGCGGCTGCTCGCGGGGACGCCCACGCACGAGGGCCGGGATCCGCAATTGCTGCGCCGATGGGCCGAGGCGGCCGAGGAGTTCGGACGCCAGATGAGCCCCGGCCCGGTACCGGTCCGGGTGGTCGAGCGGGACGGCGGGCTCGCCGCCGGGCTGCTGGCCCGGTACCGCTCGCGGCCACCGGTGGTCGAGGTGTACGTCGACACGGTCGACCGCGCCGAACGACTCGTCGCCGAACTCGGCTGGCGGCACTGGTTTCCCGCGGGCTCGGTGCTGGCCGCCGCCCTCGCCCACGAGCGGGCGCACGCCTGGCTCCACCACGCGCATGTCCGGGCCGAGTTCAAGCGGGCGCTCGGCCACACCGCGCTGCGGCTCGGGCCGCGCCGCCTGTACGCGCACGTCGCGGGCGCCGACGAGCTCGCCGCGCACGCCTACGCCCGCGCCGCCTGCGGCCTGGGCCGTAGCCCCCTGCTGCTCACCGAGGCGCTGGCCGCCGCGTGTTCCGAAAGCGAGACGGATCGATGGGTGTCGTGATTCTGCTCCTCATGGCGGCGGGCGTCGCCGCCATGCTCACCCGCAGGCTGCCCACCGCGTTCGCGCTGGTGCTGCTCGCCGTGACGATCGCGTTCGCCGCGGGCGCGCCGCTGACCGGAAAGAACAGCGTGCTCGACACGGTGCTCCAGGAGGGCGCGCCCGCGCTGGCGGCCACGATGATCGCGATCCTGCTCGGTTCGTGGCTCGGCAAGCTCCTGGAGGAGACCGGCATCGCGGCCACCCTGGTCCGCAAGATCGTGGAATTCGGTGGCGACCGGCCGGTGTTCGTGGCGCTCGGCGTCCTCGCGGTGTCGGCCCTCGTGGGCACGGTGACGGGGTCCGCGCCCGCGGCGATGCTCGCCGGGCTCATCGGGATCCCGGCCATGATCGCGGTGGGCATCCCCAAGGTGACGGCCGCAGGCACCATCCTCATGGGCATCGCGGTGGGTGTCCCGTTCGAGCTGCCGGTGTGGCAGTTCTTCTCCACCGCGCTGGAACTGCCCATGGACACCGTGCGCGGCTTCATGGTGAAGCTCTTCCCGTTCGCGCTGGTGGCGGCCGTCGCTTACGTCCTGGTGGAGTCGCGGCGGCGCGGTGTGGAGCACACCTGGTCACTCAGGTCGCCTGCGGGCGGGCCGACGTCACGCAGCCGGCGGCAGCTGCTCGGCGACGCCCCGTGGTACGCGCTGCTGACGCCGGTGGTACCGCTGGTCCTGGCCCTCGGCTTCGAACTGGCCATCATTCCCTCGCTGCTGGCGGGAGTGGTGTACGCACTGGTGACGACGACACGGCCGCGGGAGATGAACCGACGGCTGCTGCGCACCCTGTACGGCGGATTCGAGGTGGCGGCGCCCCCCATCACGCTGTTCGTGGCGATCGGCATCCTGCTCGCGGCGGTGAAACTGCCCGGCGCGGTCGACGCCCTCGAACCGCTCGTCAAGGCGGTCAGCCCGCAGAACGCGGTGCTGTTCGTCGTGGTCTTCACGGTGCTGGTGCCGCTGTGCCTGTACCGCGGCCCGCTCAATGTCTTCGGCCTCGGCGCCGGTATCGCGGGCGTCCTCATCGCCACCGGCATCTACCCGGCCACCGCCGTCCTCGGCATGGCCACCTCGTACAACCAGGTCTTCGGCGTCGCCGACCCGACCAGCACCCAGACCGTGTGGGCCGCCCAGTACGCGGGCGTCTCACCGCAACAGGTGATGGTGCGGACGCTGCCGTATGTGTGGGCCGTGGCGCTCGGGGGTCTGTGCGTCACCGCCACGACCTATCTGTGACCTCCCTCAGCCCCTCAAGCCCTCAGCCTCCAGCCCTCCAACCCTCCAACCCTCCAGCCCTCCAGCCCTCCAGCCCTCCAGCCCTCCAGCCCTCCAGCCCTCCAACAGCAACCGACCTCAGGAGCCGATCATGCAAGAGCCGCAGTCCGGCCCGGATCGTCGTATGTTCCTGCGCGCGAGCGCCGTCACCGGCGCCGCGCTCACCCTCGGCGGCCTCTCGACGCAAGCGGCGTCGGCCGCGCCCGGAGGCTTTCCCGACTACACCTACGTACGGACGCTGCTGACGCCGTCGCAGCTGAAGTACAACCCGACGGGCGAGATCATCTTCCCGACCGTGCGCGGTGTCTACGACAAGTTGGCGTCGCCACTGGGCCGTTACTACCTCTACTACGCGCCGCACGACGCGCCCGGCGGCATCTGCCTCGCCCACGGGAACTCACTGGAGGGCCCGTTCACGGAGTACCCGGCGAACCCGATCGTGTCCAACAACTGGGCCCCGCACTACTCGGTCAGCCATGTCTCCTCGCCGCATGTGCTGTGGAAGGAGGACACCAAGGAGTTCTGGCTGTACTTCCACGGCGAGAACACCACGACACGGCTCGCCCGCTCCAAGGACGGGGTCCACTTCACCTACGACAAGGCCGTCCTGTCCACCTCGATGATGCCGTCGGGCACCACCGAGACGTCGTACGCCAGGGTCTTCCGGCACGACCTGCCGTCGCGCGGGGCCCACTATGTGATGCTGTTCATGCTCAACAACACCACCAACCACCGGGACATCTGCTGGGGCTGGTCAGCCGACGGCCGGACCTGGACCTTCGACCAGACCCCGCTGGTGCGCCACTCGGACGTCGGCGCGGTGAACATCGGCGGCCCCCATCTGCTCACGCGCGACGGCTCGGCGTACGTGGTCTACAACAAGGACAAGGAGAGCGGCGGGGACCTCATGATCACCGAGGTGGGCGCGGACTTCTCACTCCGCCGCCATCTGGGCGTCTTCTACAACTCCCGCTCCGGGCCGCCGGAGAACGGCAGATCGGCGTCGCCGTCGTTCGGCACCGATGGCGGAGTGCCGTACATGATCTTCGAGGCGGGGGAACGGCTCCAGGGCTCGATCGCGGTGGCCCGAGGGTAGTCCGGAGCCACGTCCCGCCTGTGCGCTGCCCGGGCGAGAGCACGAAGTCCGGCACGGCTCAGGAGAGGTGAAGTGCTTGCCGTCCCGGGTGTCGGCGAGACTCGGCAGCTGCCGGCGGGACCATGTGGCCAGCAGGACGACGTCGGCGGCCGCGGCGACCTCGGCCACCGAGGTCAGCACGCCGCCGCCGTGCCTGGCGGCCAAACCGGCGGCGCGGCACACCGACGCACCACAGCCTGCTCAAGGCCCCCTCTACTCCCCCGCCCTGGCCTTCACTTCACCCACCGCCCCCGGCCGGTGCGACGTGAGCTGCGCCTCGTCACCTTGACTCTCACATCGGTGTGAGACTTTAGCGTCCCGGTCATGACCAGCAGCGCCGCTCCCCCGGCGACCGGGGCCCCCTACCCGTCCGCACGCCTCCGTGGCGTTGCCCTGGCGGTGCTCACCGCGTGCGTGTTCGTGGTGGGCACCGCCGAGTGGGTCATGGTCGGGCTGCTGCCGCGGCTGTCGGCCTCCTGGCACCGTACGCTGCCGGCCGTCGGTTCCCTGGTGACCTGGTACGCCCTGGTCGTCACCCTCGCCGGGCCGCTGGTGACGGCAGGGATGCTGCGACTGGCACGGCGCCGAGCGCTGCTGGTGCTGCTGGGTGTGTTCACCACCGGCAACCTCGCCGCGGCGCTGTCGGACACCTTCAACGCCCTGGTGGCGGCCCGGATGCTGACCGCGCTCACCCACAGCACGACCTTCGCCGCGGCGATGGTGATCGCCATCGCCCTGGTGCCCGCGGCCCGTCGCGGCCGTGCCGTCGCCGCCGTGACGGCCGGCTGGAACCTGGCCACGGTCCTCGGCGCACCGCTGGGCACCTGGATCGGCGACCACTACGGCTGGCGGGCCACCTTCTGGACCATCACGGCCCTCGCCGCCCTGGTGCTATGCGCCGTAGCCGCACTCGTCCACCCGCCCATACCGCTCCAGGCCACCCATCCCGGCGAGGAGGTGCGCGGGCTGCTCCGGCCCCCGGTGGCCATCGTGCTGGCGATCATCGTGATCGCGCAGGCCGGGCTGTTCACCGCCTACACCTACGTCGCGCCACTGCTGCAGAAGGTCAGCGGATTCACCCCGTCCGCCGTCACCACTCTCCTCGCTCTGTTCGGGCTGGGCGCGGTCGGCGGCAATATCCTCGGCGGCCACCTGGCCGACCGCTTCCCGTGGGCCGGGGTCTGCACACTCCTGGTCGGCCTGACCGGTGTCCTGGCCGCTTTCAGCCTCACCAGCCGGATTCGATGGGCGGCAGCCGTCACCGTACTCATCCTCGGCGTGATCACCGCCGCCCTCATCCCGCTGCTCCAAGACCGAGCCCTGGCCGCGGCCCCCACCGCCGCCACCCTGGTCACCGCGATCAGCGCCTCCGCGTTCAACCTCGGCGTCGCCAGCGGCTCCCAGCTCGGCGGACACGCCCTCACCACCGGCCTCACCCTGCCCGACCTGCCCTGGATCGGCGCCCTGCTCGCGGGCGCGGCAGCGCTCATCGCCGCCGCGGCCGCCCGCCGCCACCGGACGCCCGCTTCCGAATGGTGCTCACCACCGGCTGACGTACCACCGGGGGGAGGGAAAAGGCGGCCGTAGCGCTTCCTTGATGGGGCCGGACGGAGCGCATGAACGGCCCGCATGCGGATGGCAGTTGGGCTGCGGAGAGGGATCTTGCCTACGGTGATGCCCTCCCTCGCTGGCGAACACGACGTCGAAACCGCTGTGAACTTCCGGTCCCTGGGCCCGCGTTTAAGACCGCTGTTTCGACACCGCGACTCTGTGCAGCACATCGTGGCCGCATCATCATTGCCGCCCTTCGAGAGCGTCACCGGGACCGCGCCCGACGCCTGTACCCGATCCACTGGTGCCGCACGAGGCGTCAGCGATGCCGAGCTGCCCGACCAGGTACTCCGGGCCTCCCACGAGACCGCGAGCGGGTCCTCACCCAGGAACCGGCCGATGTAGCGGACCGTACGGATCCGCGAGGCCATGCCCAGACGATGCGCGTCCGTACGACGCAGGACGATCAGGTCACGGTCGTCATCGTCGAGGAAGAAGAACCACGCCAGCTCCGGGCGCGCGGGCACCTCGGTGAACGTCCCGTACGCCTCGGCGTCGACGAACGCACGGACTTCCGCACCCAGGCTCTGGCCCGGCTCGCCGCACAACACGAGGAGATCGTTCGGTTCCGTGATGCCGCCGCCGGGGCCAGCCGGGTCGGCCGCCTTGCCGCACGACCAACCACCGTGATCGGGACGTGCAGTTGAAGCACGATCTCCGCGGGTCAGGCAGGCTCGGGGAGGTGACCGAGGTGCTCGATGACGCGCTCGCGCAGAAGGAGATACTCCTCCCAACGCCGAGGAAGGGGCCCAGGTGGACGTTTGACAACCCGGGCTGCGGTGACGGTCTGACCATCCCGGAACTGCTCGCGCGTCAGGTCAAGGTCCACACCACTGGGCAACCGATTCCACCAGTGAAATGCGTGCTGTTCCCCAGCGCAATGGACCTCCCCGACCATGAGGTCGCCACCGAAGATGTCGTTCACTATCAAAGCGGTGATGTCACAGTGACCCCACGCCGGGTTGCCGGGCTGCCAGCCGGCGCGGGCGAGGTCGTCCGGGGAACAGGTGTCAGCGGCCCAACTGGCCCGCAGAGCCTTGTCGATGACCAGCAGGTTCCAAGGGATCATACCGACAGCATCGCAGCCGCCACTGACATCGCCGGACCGCAGGGGAGACGCCTCTTCGGCTGCCGGCCCGGAATCGGACTGCAGATATCGGCGCAGAGCTTCCCGTCCTCCCGGAACGAAGAGCCATTGATCTACGACCTCGGACAATTCTGCCTCAGTCAGCCAGCCCTGCCAGGCGATCTCACCCGGATCCGGGGTCAGGGGGTCCGTCACGACAGCCTCATGCACCCCAAACCACACGGGGCTGATCCCCTCCTGGCAAAGGAACTTGAACATGAAGCGCACGGGCACACGAACGCCCAGCTCTTCGGACAGTTCCCGGGCCGCGGCCTCCTCATACGACTCACCCACGTCAACGGCGCCACCGACCATCACGTCGTAGTAGTCAGGGAACCGGGAATGCGTCTGGGACCGCCGCAGCAACAAGATCCGCCCCGCCCGATCACGGCAGATCGTCGTGGCAATGCGATGCGGCCAGTGCTGACGCTCCGCCTCGCCTCGTTCGACGACTCCCAAGACGCGGTCCTGCTCATCCACATGCTCCACCAATTCGCTCACGGAGGCACGATCTCAGTCCCCACTGACAGCGCGGCCCCAGGAACACGAAAGAGAGTGACCTGCATCACGGGAGGTCCTGCGGAATACAACACAGCCGACCCCCTGCCTCCCGAAAGCCGCCTCTGCGATCGGACCTGCTCAATCGCCACATGGAGTCATCCGCACACGGCCCCTGCGGACACAAGCAGGATGTTCATCACCGACGCGATCACGAACGGCCTGCCCCCGCACATCGCGCAGGTCATCGCCGGCCACGATGACATCAACACCACGATGCACTACAACGCCGTCTATCCCAGCGCAGCCATCGCCGCCCACCAGGCGTTCATCGCCCGGCGCCGCGGCCTGCCGGTCATTCGGCAGCGAATGCGTCCACGAGCACGCCTGCGTCCGATGCGCGATGCTCCGCGTCGACACGCGCCAGCGGCCCGTCTGAAAGAGATCCGGGTCAACCTCATCGTGTGGACAGCTCTCCGTCATGACTGGCTGTCACCCTCGTTTTCGCGACACCGTGGCAGGGGGTGGCTCGGTGGTGCCCGTACTCGGCCCGTGGCGCCTGGGCCTTCAGGGAGCTGCCGTGCTCTCGGCAGCTCCCTGGCCGGCCGGCGTCCGGATCCGGTTCGGGAGGACTCAGTCGGTGCTGTCCGCGGGCGGTGGGCTGTCGGCGTTGTTCCGCTCGATCCACGCCTTCCCGTCGGCCGCGATGCCCTCCAGGAGACGGAACGTATGGGCGAAGCCGGCCGCGTCGAGGTTGATCTGCGAGAGGTCCCGGGCGTTCTCGTACGGTTCGAGCTGGTGGCTGTCGGCGTCCTTGATCCGGATGGTCCTGGCCGGGCCGTTGGAGAGGAGCAGCGCCATCTCGTAGCCGATGCGGTTGTCCTCGGTGACCTGCACGGAGGAGAACGCGTCGAAGCGGTAGTTGGTGCGTTGTTCGCCCGGGCGAGTGGCGCGGGCGAAGTCGACTTCGGTGCTGATCTCACGGATTCCGTTCCGTGTGGCCAGGAACAGCCGGAGGGTGTATCGGGAGTAGCGCCAGGGGCCGCCTCGGCGCCGTGCCCGTCGGTAGGGGCGTGCCGGTGTCGTCAGGATCGTATGGGCGATGATGTCGTACCAGGTGAGCTGGTGGTGACGGAGCACATCGGCGGTGAACAGGACCTTGTCGTGGCTGAGCCACGCCTCCATCTCGGCGTCGGAGGGCCGGATGGCTTCCAGTTGCTCCTTCCAGCGCTGGAACTCCTCCTCACGCGCGTACATCCGCAGGTGGTACTCCTGCGTCTCCTCGGCGTACCGCTGTTCCTCGCTGCGTATGTCCAGCCACACCGACGCTGCCCGGCGCCCGCTGCCGATGGCGCCGATGAACACGGCCAAGGTGAGGAGGCCGTGGAGCGCGCTCGCCGAGCCTGTTGCGGCGGTGACGGTGACGGCCAGGGACGTGGCGCCCAAGACGGCGAGGGCGAGCACGCAGGCGAGTTTCGTCGTCACCGGAGTCCGGTACCGCTGCCGGTGGGCGAACAGCGTGCCGTTGTTGTGGCGGTCCTTGGCGTCCCGGGCCAGGTAGCGGATCAGCCAGTTGACCCGGTCGACGCTGATCCTGCTCTCCCGGTAGAGGAACGCGACCTCGGCGGACAGAACGGCGCGGATGCCAGCGGTGTGGGCGAGCCATTCGGGCCGGGCCAACTCGTTCGGCAGGTACTCGCCGAAGTAGTGCTCGAAGGACTTGCGGACGCCGCTGGTGAACCCGTCCGCCGCGGGGGTCCCGCCGCCCGCGGATACGGGAGAGGGGGCGGCCGGGAAGCGGGTCGGATCCAGTACCGGCTCCTGGTTCGACGCTTGGCCCAGTTCCCCCTCCTTGGCCTGTAGCCGGTGCTTGTTGTGCCACCATCGCTGGCCGACCCGGGCGGCGAGGAATCCGGTGCCGAGCGCGATCAGCAGCTCGACGATCGCGGTCAGCGGCTGCGCGATCAGCGCCGCGATCCCGAGGAATCCCGCGGCGACGACGAACAGACCTGTCCAGGCCACCAGGCGAGGACGGTAACGGAAGGCGGTGCTCTCCTCGGGAGGCCGGGTCCGTGCCCCGATGGGATCGGGCTCGAAGTAGTACCGGACCCGCAGGGAACGGTCACCACGGAACTGCCCGGCCTTGGCGAGCTCGCAGATCTCGGCCCACAGAGTGGCCTTTGTCCGGCTGGTGAGCACGAGGTCGAGGTGGTGGACGATCAGGTCACGCTGGGGCGGTGCCAGATCCCTCAGCCGCTTCAGCACGGCGGCGGTCTCACTGTCAGCTTTGCCGGGCAGTGCCAGCAGATCGAAGATGACCTGCAGACCGGGTTTCCAGTCCTTGTCCTCGGCGTAGCCCTGCACGACGTCCCGCGTCCGCTCCAGCTGACGGCGCTCCTCGGCGCTGAGGTCGTGGTGGGCGCGTTTGCTGAGCATGGCGAGCGCCCAGTGGAAGCGGATCTGCGGGCCGTCGTGGTTGTGGGTGATCGCGTCCCAGATCAGTTCCCGCGCCCGGCCGGGTAAGCCTTCTTCCAGGCAGCGGACCCCGACCTCGTACTTCTTCTGGGGCGAAGCGTCCGGCGGGACGATGTTGATGGTGGAGTCGTGTACGTCCGAGGCCTGGAAGCCGACGAAGGAGTTATGCGCCTCGTTGTGTGTGGAGGGGAAACCCTCGGTCATGCCGGGTCACCCGCCGCCGCGATCAGGGACGCGAGACCGGCGGCCAGTTCCGGGTGGTCGATGAGCAGGCCCCGTAATTTCTTGAGCGCCATAGCTGCCTTCTTCAGAGGCGCCGGGGCGTTCGTGGTGCACTTCTCCGCTGCGCGCCTAGCGATGCTCAGCTCGGTCTGTGCCTCGTGGTAGATGTCCGTGTCGAGGGTCCCGTCGGCGTGGTGTCGTGTCAGGTGCTCACGGAAGCGGTCCAGCTCCGCGACCAGTTCCGTCGGGGTGGATGCCTTGGGGGCTGCCCCGCTGACGTGGACGGTGCTGCCGGTGACCTCTCCGGCCATGATTCCCACCGTGCTGGAAAAGGCCGTGTTGACGACGCTTCCGCTGCCCCTGCCAGTCCTGTCCTTCTGGGCCATGACGGTCGGCTCCTCCTCTTCTGCTTTCTCTGCCAGTTCTGCTTCCTTGATCAGTTCCGCGGCCAGCCTTACCGCGAAGGCCGCCGCGTTGGCCGCGGCGCGCGGTTGCCGCTCGCGGTCCTCCGCGCCGTTCTTCGTGCCGTCCGCCCGGTCGCTGATGCCGCGGATGACGCCGACCGGCAGGCCGCTGAGATGGCCGGCCTGTGACACGCCGGCGGCTTCCATGTCGATCGCGAACGCGTCGTTGTAGTGCTGCCGGAGCCATACGGCCTCGGCGGAGTTCCGCGAGTTCTGCAGGACCTCACCGGCGGCGATCGGGCCGAAGTGCACCTGCGGCACTTTCCCGTTCTCCGGTGCGTGGCCGGCCCGGTCCGTCATCCGGGCCAGATGCTGGCCGAGCTGGATGATGGGGTGCGGCGCCTCCCACACCCGGGGCCGCGCCTTGAGCCCGTCGTCCTCGCTGGTCGCGCCGTGGTAGGCGTACACGAAGGTGGCCATCACCACGTCGCCCAGCGCGATCGAGCTCCGCATGCGCCCGGCGACACCGACGAACAGCACGGCTGCCGGAGAGAAGTGCTCGATCGCGCGCTCCGCCAGTACTGCGGCCGAATGGTTCCCCTTGCTCGTCAGGCCGAGTGCCACACGGCACGACGTGCCCGGCACGGTCCCGACCTCGAACCGCGTCCCGCTCTTGTGTACGGTCACCTGCGGATCGGCCAGTTTCCGGTGCACGGCCTCGTATTCGAGATTGAGGGCGGTAAGAATCACCACCAGGTCATTTGACATGCATTCTCATTCCTTCCCGTTTTCCTCTGTTTGTTCTTCCACCTGCCGTTCCGCCGGTGTCGGCACGGGCCGGACCAGCGGAGGCGAGAGCACGGTGGTCGGTCCCGCGCGGAACAGGCGTGCGGGGCGCCCCACCGTGGTCCTGCGCCCCATCCCGGCAGGGACGATGAACCCGTCCACGGCCTGGATCTTCCGGTAGAAATTCCGGGTGTCGAGCGTGACGCCCCACACCGCCTCGTACACCTGTCGCAACTCGGCGATGGTGAAAAGGTCTCCGCAGAAGGCCGTGGCCAGTGCGGAGAACTCGAGTTTCGTACGGGCGCGTTCAATTCCGTCCCTCACGATCCGATCGTGATCGAAAGCAAGCTTCACCTCCCCGGAAAGGACCGTGTCCGTCGGAATCCATGAGGCATTCGCGGCATCCGTCCCCGCGACCGGCTCAGGAAGGCGCGGTGCGATCGCCAGATGCGCAACCGAGACGACCCGCCCACGCGGATCACGCCCTGGATCCCCATAGGTGGCCAACTGCTCCAGATGAAACTGCCGGGCATCAACAGCGGTCTCCTCTTCCAGCTCGCGGCGAGCGGCCTCCGGGATCGCCTCACCGGCGTGGTTGAGGAAACCACCGGGCAGCGCCTGCATGCCCGCGAAGGGTTCCTTGCCTCGCTCCACGAGCAGGACACACAGCCGCCCCTCACGCAACGTCAGGATTACAAGGTCAACTGTGAGCAGAACGGATGGCGGTGCCCAAGAATCATCACGCATGGTGCCGACCGTATCGGATTGCTGTCACATTGACAATATTTTTCCTCGATCTGCCCTCTGCGGCAGACCACCTCCACGACGCGGACGAGCGAGAACCGGGCGAGTGGCCCCCGCCACCGACCGACTGGCAGGCCCGCCCTCCGCCGTCATCACCATCTACGCCCGACTCGTCAACCTTCACCGAACCGGACCGTGAGCGGCATTGGAGCCACTTCACCAACCACCGGCCCCACCAAGGCACCGCGCTGGAACGCCAACTCGACAACAGCCGCACATCGCACCGCTTACCGATCAGCCTCCGCTGCCGGGCTGACGGCGTGCGGCCGTCTCGACGACGGTTGAGCACCACGCGAGGTCCGCGGCGTCGCCGGGCGCCTTGGTCATGGCATCGAGCCAACGTTGACGGACCAGTGGGCGCAGGAAGCCTGCGTCGCCGCCGCCGCGCGGGGGATCACCGGCATCGTCGACTTCGAGTACGCCGGCAACATCGCGGACTGGATCCGCCGAATGAACGGCGCCGCAGTGCCGCTCCGAGTAGCGGCCTCCATCTGGCCGCCGCACCTGGAGGCGGCGATCAGCCGCGGACTCCGTACCGGCCAGCCGCTGAACAGCCGGGCGGACTGCTGGAGGTCGGGCCGTTCAAGCTGTTCACCGACGGTTCGCTCAACACCCGCACCGCGCTGTGCCACGAGGCGTACCCGGGCTCGGACCCCGGCGAGCCCGGCTCCCACGGACTGGAGATGCTGTCCCCGCGGGAGCAGGTGTCCCTGCTGCGCCGCGCCTCCTCCCACGGGATCGAACCCGCCGTACACGCGATCGGGGACCGCGCCAACGAGATGGCCCTCAACGCCTTCGAGACGGTGCGCGTCACCGTGGGCATCCAGCCCACCCATGCGGTGGACGACCGGGACGTCGCCGACCGACACTGGGCGGGCCGGACCCACCGGGCCTACGCCTTCGCCGACCTGCTCGCCGCCGGGGCCGTCCTGGAACTGGGCTCCGACGCCCCCGTGGCGCCGCTCGACCCCTGGCTGACCGTGGCATCCGCCGTGACCCGAACCGACGACGAGCGCCCGTCATGGCATCCGGAACAACGGATACCGGTGGCGGACGCGCCCGCCGGTTCATCCCAGGGGCGGCGGCTGATCCGGGTCGGCGACCGGGCGGACCTGGTGGTGACCGACGGCGACCCGCTCACCGCGGACGCCCGGACACTGCGCGAGATGCCGGTGCTCGCCACCATGCTCGCCGGTGGCTGGACCCACGGCCCGTCGCTCTGACACCCACGGCTTCGCTAGGGGGTACTGGCGCACTACTTGTACTGGGTGATCTGGATCAACCGTCGCGAACAACGCCGAGATCCTCGTGCTTCGTCATGAGGTCGCTGTGCTTCACCGGCAGATCGAGCGGCCGAGGCTCATGGGCTGATCCTGCCGTGCTCCCTGCTCTCGCCCGGCACCTGTCCTCCGCGTTTGCCCTCCGCGTTACGCCGCCATCGGCTGGTCACCCCAGGCCCGTTGCTGACCCGGCAGCCCGCCCCGGGACCGGCCGAGTGCCCGCCAGGCCGCCGAGCGTTCCGAATCCGCCAGTTCGTCCCTGCCGACGGCCCCTCTGCCGATGATCCCGCCACGGCCGCCCACACCGTCAGCCCGGGGAAGCAGCGGCTCTATCCGCTCCCACGCCACATCCGTCAACTCACCACGACCCGTCACGACATGCGTCGCCCCGAACGGCGACATGGGCGTCGTCACAGAACCCGAAGATCATTCGTCGGGTGCGGCCGACGCCGATGACGACATCCCCGGGGCCCTTGTTCAGCGGTGGCTATGAGTGGGTCGGTGTGGGCCGGTCGAGGACCGCTTGCGACTCGTCGACGAGTGCGGTCAGGCGCGCGACCTCGGCGTCGGTCAATTGTTCGGCAACTTCGGAAGCTGCGATGTTGGACCGCAGGTGGTCGGGATTGCTCGTGCCGGGGATGACGACGATGGAGGGCGAACGGCGCAGCAGCCAGGCCAGTGCGATCTGGGCCGGTGTGGCACCCAGGCGCTCTGCCGGGCCGGTCAGCTCTTGGTGGCCGCCGAGCCGTCCGGCGGCCAGCGGGAAGTAGGGGATGAAGAGGATGCCCTGGGTCTCGCAGTCGGCGAGGACCTGGACACCGCTGCGGTCAAGCAGGTTGAAGCGGTTCTGCACTGCCGCGATGCTGGTCGTCTGCTGGGCGCGGGCCAGCATCTGCGGGGACGCGCCGGACAGGCCGATGCGGCGGATCAGCCCCTGGTCTCGTAGCTGGACGAGTGCACCGAGCGACTCCTCCAGCGGTACGTCCTGGTGCGCGCCGGGTGAGTCGCCGACGAGTCGGAGGTACGTGAGCTCGCTCGCTTCCGTTCCCATGTCAGTAAGGGCCTCATGGACCTGCCGCCGGACCGTCTCGGGGCGGCCGTCGACGACCCAGGACTTGTCCGGGCCGCGCTCCGCACCGACCTTGTTGCCCACGATCACCCCCGCGGGGATCGGCCCCAGCGCCTGCCCGATCAGCTGGTTCACCGTTCGTGGCCCGTAGGCGTTCGCGGTGTCCAAGAAGGTCACGCCCAGCTCGACGGCCAGGCGCAACACCCGCCGCGCGGCCTCCGGGTCGTCCGGGAACCCCCAGACCCTGGGGCCCGCGAGCTGCATGGCTCCGTATCCCACACGATTCATCGAGTTCTCCTGCCGTATCACTGCAACGCAAATATCAGTATCACTGAACGCATCAGTGATACGCCCTGTGCCGTAGCATTGCAACCGTGGATGATGCGAAGACCCGCAGTCGCCGGCAGATCCTGGAAGTCGCAGCCGAGCTCTTGGAACGGAGGGGCGCCCAGGCGCTGTCCACCCGCGCCGTCGCCGCGGCGGCAGGTATCCGGGCCGCCTCCTTGTACCAGCTCTTCGGTGACAAGGACGGGCTGCTTTCGGCGCTGGCCATCCACGCCTTCGACCTTTACCTGACGCAGAAGCACACCTTGTCGTCGAGCGGCGACCCGGTCGACGACATGCGCCGCGGATGGGACATGCATGTCGACTTCGGCCTGGAACACCCCGCCCTCTACCTGCTGATGTACGGCACCGACCGCCCCGGCCGGCGCCCACCTGCCGCGCAGAAGGCTCAGGAACTCCTCATGACGTTCCTCGGCCGCGCCGCCACCGACGGCCGCCTGCGAGTACCGCCCGTCCTTGCCGCCCACCTCACACTGGCAGCGGTGACCGGCGTCACGCTCACCTTGATCGGCATCCCCGAGGGCGAACGCGACCCGGAGGTCTCACCGCGCATGCGGGAAGCACTCATCGACGCCCTGACCACCGACACGAGTCCGGCCCCAGACTCCACCCTCGCCGCTCGCGCCCTCGCGCTGGATGCCACCCTCAGCAGGGCGGATCCAGCTACCGTCCCACTCCGCCCCGTCGAGACCGCACTCCTTCAGGACTGGCTCCAGCATCTCGCCCACTAGGACGAGCCGGACCCTCGCAGGCCATTTATCAGACACGACCCAGCGGGTTCGCGACTGCATCTCGCTGGAACAAGGCCCCGCAGGTCGCCTTGTCGTCATCACCACTCGTGGGTTGGTGAGGCGAGTCCAGCCCGGCCGCCGGTTGTCGTGAGTACCGCTTTGGCCTGCGCAGATGCACTACCGTTGGACCGCTGCAAAACGGCCCCCGAAGCTGAGCATCACCACCTCACCAACCTGCGACTGCACCGTCGGGTCCTCATCCACCCGAGAGAGGTCGCAACGCGAGGAGCAGCAGCCGCTCACCGATCTCACCGAGTCCTCTTCATCCCTGCGAGGGGTCACAACGCCGCGGCCCGCTGCGCCACAGGGGCGGGCTCATTCGCCCGCGTCACTGTGCCGTTCGGAAACTCATCGCTCCTGCTCGGGGGCTGACGCGCCGTTACAGTCTGCTGGCACCCTGTCTGGCCTGTCGACGAATTCAGGGCGGCCTGGTCCGGCTCGGACACCCGGTCGGCCCTACGACGATCTCGAAGATCCTTTCCACGGCGGGCTCCCTCCCCTCCGCCAGGAGCACCCGACGTCCATGGTCACCCCGTCCGCTCACCGGGTTCTGCGCACCCGAATACCCGGCCGCGTGATCAACCAGTACAGATACGCCGCCTGACCAGGAACGACGGGCTTCCGAACGGCACAGGTCATCAGGGCTTGCCATGCACGGAAACGGCGTACTTCCCATCGCTGTAAGGGTCGCGAGCCCACGTCGCGTACCTCGCTTCAATGGTGAGTCCCGCCGCACGGCAGTGCGCGTCGTAGTCCTCCAGGGCGTAACCACGGTCCAGGGCGAAACCCGCGACGAGACGCCCAGCCGGACGCACATGAGCCGCCGCCCCAGCCACCAGAGCCGGTTCCGTTCCCGGCGGGGTGAACAGAGGGACATTGCCCGCCAGCACCACGACATCGAAGGACAACCCCAAGTCGAGGTTGATCAGATCCCGCAAGTACCAACGGATCCCCGGGGCCAGCCGCCGGGCAGTGGCGAGCATCGACTCGTCGGTGTCCACACCCGCCACATCGATCCCGTGACGGGCCAACTCGATGGCCACCCGGCCAGTGCCGCAACCCGCATCCAGGACCGTGGTGGGCCGGAAGGACCGGACCAGCGCGGCCTCACCGTGGACATCCCCTCCCTCGGCGGCGATGCGGTCGAACCGCGACTGGTACTCATCACCGTTCCACACCATGCGGCCAGACTGTCACATGCGCGGATGCGCGCGACCATACGGGCAGCTATGAGCTCACCAGATCCAAACCGGATGTATCGGCACCTTCGCCGGTTTCGCCCGCGCTCAGCTCGCCACCGGCCGCGGCCGCGTCACCGTCCACCGCTGCCTCGCCACACCCTCCAGCGCGCTCGGCGACGCCGTCCGCCAGCCCCGTCTCGCCCACACCCCCGCAAAGCCATCCGTCCTCCCCGCCCACCGGCCGCTGAGCGCACCATCTGGACACCAGAAGAAGCCGCCCGGTTCCTGCGCCACTGCCACCACACCGACCCCCTGAACGTCAACGGCGAGAAACGGCTCGCCGACCACGGTCGCGGGGGTTGCCCCGGTGAACGCCATGACGTCCCGATGCAGGTGGGACTTGTCGGCGTTGCCGGCGTCGGCCGCGACGCGGGCCCCGCCCTCATCCGCGACCAGGCGGTGGACGGCATGGTCGAAGCGGACCAGTTTCACGGCGCGCTCCCGCGCCCCCGCGGTGAGCCTGAAACATCGACACCAGGATCGGCGACGTCACATACTGACCCTCATCGAAATCTGACAACGGGGCCTTCTGCGTCCGGGGCTTCCAGGACGGCGACTTCTGCCGCAATCACGATGAGGAATCGCAGTGAACGCACCTATGTCACCGACCGTTTGGGAGACCGGCGAGACCGTCGACGGCCGGTACCGGGTGATCGGCGAGCTCGGCCGGGGCGGGATGGGCGTCGTGCACCGGGTACGGCATCTCGCCTGGGGCATCGACATGGCGGTGAAGAGTTCGCGGCCCGAGTTGTTCCGGAGCCCCGGCGATCAGGAGCTGTTCGTCAGGGAGGCCGAGACATGGGTGTCCCTCGGGCTCCATCCGAACGTCTGCGCCTGCCATTACGTGCGGGTGATCGACGGTGTCCCCCGCGTGTTCGCCGAGTACGTCGACGGCGGCAGCCTGGCCGAGTGGATCGGCGACGGGCGGCTCCACGCCGGGGACGCGCGGCAGGCCCTCGCCCGTGTTCTCGACACGGCGGTCCAAGCGGCCCGTGGGCTCGAGCACGCCCACGGCAGAGACCTGGTGCACCAGGACGTGAAGCCAGCCAACATTCTGCTCGACGGCACGGGCACCGCGAAGATCACCGACTTCGGTCTCGCCCGGTCCAAGGCCACCACGACCCCGGCCGATCTCCAAGTGGCGCCGGGCGTCAGCGTGTTGGTACCGACCGGCGGCATGACGGTCGGCTACGCGTCCCCGGAGCAGCTCGCGGGCGAGCCCGTCGGGCGGCGCAGCGATGTCTACAGTTTCGCGGTCTCGGTCCTGGAGATGTTCACCGGCGGTGTGCATTGGGCGGCTGGTTCGGTCGCGGGTCTCGCGCTGGAGCAATACCTGGCCGACCCCTCCAATCCGGTCGCGGCGCCGCCGGAGGTCGCCCACCTGCTCCGGCGCTGCCTGCGGCAGAACGCGGCCCACCGGCCGGCCTCGATGGCGGACATCGCGGATGTACTGGCCGGGATCTACGAGCACACCACCGGCTCGGCGTATCCGCGTCCCACGTCGCAGGCCGCCGATCTGCGCGCCGACGAGCTCAACAACCGTGGCCTCTCGCTGCTCGACCTGGACCGGGCCGCCGACGCCGGGCAGGCCTTCGACCAGGCGCTCGCGGTCGACCCGCACCACGTCGGGGCCGTGTACAACGGTGGCCTGTTCCGGTGGCGTACGGGGGCGATCACCGATGGGGAACTCGTCGCCCGGTTGGAGGCGATCCCGCCCGGCTCCGGCGCGTCCTCCTGGCAGCTGCGACTGCTTCTGGCCCGGGTCCACCTCGAACGCGGCGACCTCGCGGCGGCCCGCGACCTGCTCGACGCCCTCGCCCGCGAACGGCCCGACGACACCGACGTACGGGCGGCGCTGCGGGTGGCGGCCTCCGGAGGCGTGGCCGATGCCCGCCACACCGGCACCCGCGAATTCCGCGAGCCGTTCGCGCTGCCGTTCGCGCCGGTGAAACTGCTCGCCCGGCACGAGGTGATGGGCTACCTTCCGATCCGGTTCGCTCCCGACGGACGACTCGCGCTGAGTGGCCACTGGGACGGCGTGCTCCGGCTGTGGGACACGGCGACCGGCGCACAGCGGTTGGCGGTCAAGGGCCACCGCACACAGGTGCTCGGCGTCGACCTCACCCCCGACGGCTCGTACGCACTGTCCACGAGCCGCGACGGCACGGTGCAGTTCTGGGACCTCAGGGCGGGCAGGTGTACCCGCGCCATCCGCTCCGCCGCACGCGCCACGGGGTGCCCGGTCAGGTTGAGCGCCGACGGTCGCATCGGTGTGTGGCAGGGTGCGGACGGGCGTGTCCAGGTCTGGGAACCGCGGACCGGGACCTGCCGGTGGTCGCTCGGGGAAGCGTTCAAGGGCAACTACCTGGACGGCTCGCAGTACGAGGTGAGCGCCGACGGGCGCCATGTGCTCACGGCCGAGGAGGACGGGGCGCGGCTGTGGAGTGTGGCCGACGGCCGGTGCCGGGTGCTGGCCGCGGGCTCCGCGACGCACGCGCTGTGCTTCAGCCCCGACGGACGGATGGTCGCGGTGGCCGGCGAGGACCGGGTGATCCGGTCGTGGGATGTGGGGGACGGCCAACAGGTCCATGCGATGCGTGCGTTGACGGGACTGACCGCCGCGGCCAGTCACCTGGCCTTCGGCGACAGTGGGCGGCTGCTGCTGTCCGGAACGACGGGCGACCACACCGTTCAGCTCTGGGAGCTTGAGCGTGGCCGGTGTCTGCGGACCTTCACCACCGACGCGTACGGAATGCACCACGTCGGATTCCCGGACAGCGACGACCGGTTCGGCTGTTCCGTCGGCGGGCATCCCGAACTGCCCATGCATCGCTGGCGGTTGCCCGATACCGACTACGCCGCCGAGCCACACGTGTTCAAGCCGCGCGAGTACGCGGAGGTCAGCCGGCTGAGCGGAATGGCCGGGGAACTGCTCGCCGACGCACGCCAGGCCATGTCGAACGGCCGACACCGGTCGGCCCTGGCCCTGCTGACCCACGCACGGGAGATACCGGGATACGAGCGCGCGCCCCAGGTCCTGGCCGCCTGGCACGAACTGGGCCGCTCGGCGCGCCACGTACGGCTGCGCTCCGCCTGGTCGCGGCCGCTGGACGCCGGCCACCTCTCCTACGGAGCCATCACCGCGATCGGTGTCGCCGCGGATGTGCGGCTCGCCGTCAGCGGGCAGAGTGACGGCACGGTACGGATCTGGGATCTGGACAGCGGCGCGTGCACGCGTGTCCTCGACGATCACCCGGGCAGGGTGGGCGGGGTGGCGTTGAGCGACGACGGCCGGCACGTCCTGTGCGAGGGCACCAAGCCACTCGCGATCATTCGGCGGCGACTGGCAGACGGCGAGTGCCGCCGGCTGACTCCGGACTGGGACATGAGGCGGACCATCATGTTCACCGGCGACGGACGGTACGTCTGGCTCGGCGGCGGCGACGGTGTCCTGCGTCGATGGGACCTGGACGACGACCGCTGCGTCACGACGATCACCCGGAACGGCCCGGTCAACGTGATCTCCACGTCCGCGGACGGGCGGCTCGCGGCGGTCGGCGACAGCAATGGCGTGGTCCGGCTGCGGGATCTCGACACCGGAGCCTGCCTGCGGACCTGGACCGGCCCCGGGGAACCGATCCTGTCGGCGTGCCTGAGCGCCGACGGCCGGCTCGCCATGTCCACACACCAGGTCATGTCGTCGGGCGGCGCCAAGGACGAACCGATCCGGCTGTGGGACGCCGGTACCGGGCGATCCGTACGCGAGTTCGCGGGGCACGAGGGCTGGGTCTCCGCCGTGCGGTTCACACCCGACGCCCGGTTCGCCTTCTCGGCCGGCCACGACAGATCCGTACGGATGTGGGAGGTGGCCACCGGCCGATGCCTGCACGTGCTCGAAGGGCACCAACAGCGCATCCGGCACCTCGAACTCACCCCCGACCTGCGCAACTTGGTGTCGGCGGGAGACGACGGCCTGCGGCTGTGGGACCTCGACTGGGAGCTGGAGGCCGACTGAGCGGAGCGCGATGTGTACTGTCCCACGCCGCGGACGGCACGCTCACGTTCACCGTCTCGCCCCCCGAAACCCTCCCTCACCCACAAGGAGACGATCCTCTGTGACGCCCTCGGCCACCATCACGCTCACCCTCGTCGAGGGCCGGATGAAGCCCGGCGCGTACGTCTTCGAGGAGCGCACCACCCGCGTCCTCGGCCGCTCCACCGACTGTTCGCCACGACTGCCCGACGACCCCGACCAGCGACATCAACGGCGACCACAAGGAGGACTACGGGGACTCAGCCATCATCTACGACGGTGCGGCTGACGGCTGGGGTCTCGAGACACCGTGGTCAAGATGCAGATCTGTCTCGTGCGCGGCCAAGCAGCCGCGTGCACGGTCAAGGAGGTCACACGGTAGCCGTAAGCCGCAGCACGGGGCGTACATCGCTAACGGCAAGGGCAGGACCATGAACGTGAAGGTCATCGCCTGACGTCAGATGCGGGGAGATCCCGACTACGCGGACTGCGCGGGCCCGACCGCTACGAGTGCGTTCTGGCACATCGAACAGGCCATCTCCTGGGGCACATCGCCTGCCGTTACCCCCCTCCGCTGCACATTCGCGGGGGCGTGCGGGATGACCCTGTCGGGGGCCAGCAGTTGCGAGGGGACGTTGGGGTGTCAGGTCTCCCGGTGCCCGCTCAGAACAGTGCCAGACCCTCGCCGCTGACGTCCGCAATGACGGGCCGGGGCTGGGCAGGGAGTCCGTCCAGACGGTCGGGACCGGCCGCGGCGGCCACAGCAGGAGCCGTCTCGGCCAACCAGACACCAAACCGCTCGGCGGCTTCGCGGTAGGGGATTCGCGCCAGGACACGGTGCTCGCCGGAGGGACAGAAATCGACCGCGACGGTGAGCAGGCAGGAACGGGGCGCGTTCTGGCTGCCCGTCCAGGACACGCGCAGAACACCGCAGGGTTCGCGTCCGCCGGGGGCGCGGTGGGTCGGGCGCAGCGATCGGCAGGCTATGTGGGCGGTCCATGCGGCGAGGTGCGGCAGCGGCAGTGTGGTGCGTGCGCGGCAGCCGGGGCAACGGTGCCAGTGGCGAAGCCAGTCGTCGGCATCGGTGTGGAAGAGGCGTGTGTAGCGGTTCGCCACGCGGATGTCGTTGCTGTACAGGTGGTCGGGGCGCTCCTGTGTGTTGCAGGACTGGCAGACGGGGGCGCGGACGTAGCCGTGTTCGTGGCAGTGGTCGAGGACGGCGGCGGGCGCGGTGCGGCAGACGGCACACCCCCATCCGGCCACCCTGCGGGGGGTACCGGGTTTCCTGCTGAGCACCGAATACAACTGGCCTTCCAGCTCTCCGTTGTACAGACGCGGTGAGGCGGTGGGGCCCTCGATGCTCGTCGTCTGCCGACCGTCGGCGTCTCCGGCCTGCCGGGGGCGGGAGGGCGGCTCGGTGGCGGCTGCGCCTGCCTGGTGGGCCCGCGCGGCTTCCACCCACCGTGTTTCGTTGTGCTCGGCCGCATCGAGCAGCCTGACCACAGCGCGCGGCAGCCACCACGTCCGCCGCGTCCCGTCGCGGATCCGCTCCACGAGCATCTGTCGCCAGTCGATCCCGGCCAGATGGTACGGCCGGCCGACTTCACCTCGTGCTGCACGCTCGAGGCCGCTCGGCTCCCGCAGTTCCCCCGCGATGCGCCGGCGCCAACGCAGCTGCGTTTCCTCGTCACGCCCCTGCCTCGGCACCTCACGAAACGGACCGATGCGGACGAGGTCCCGCCGATCCATCCCCACCGCGTTCAGTTCCGCTGCCGCCCGGCGCACCTCAGCCTCCGGAACACTCCACTGACCGCTGCTTGTCCTCACCGTCGCCACCACATGGCCGCCGAGCAGGGCGTACCCCACCCGGGCCTGGGCAGGGGAGCAGGTGAACGCCCCGGGAGCCGTCGGCACAGCACTGTCGGCCGTCAAATCGACCCACAGAGCGTCCGCGGCACCCAGGCTGATCAGGCCGTCCGTACGACCGGGCATGGCACGCTCTGACATACCGACAGGCTAACGGCCCGCAACGCGGCAACGGGCTCCCACCTCCCCGGACAGCCGGAGGACCGCAAACCCCGGGCCCTGGGCGCAGGACGGCTAGTCCGTGACGGCGCCGACGAGGGTGCCTCCGACCTGGCCTCGTGGTCGCCGAGGGCACGCCCGAAGAGGTCGCCGCTGTACCAACCAGCCGCACCGGCACCTTCTTGCGCGGGATCCTCGGCCCCGACGGCGTCGCTGAGACGCCACCAGGGAAGGCCCGCTCCAGGACAGCCCGGAAGACGGTCGCCAAGAAGTCCTCAGCGGCGCCGAGGAGAACCAAGCGTGTCCGCGGCGACCCAGGCCAACGGCCAGCACCGCGGCCGCCGGACGGACCTTGGGGCGGTCACAGGACTCATCCAACACGGTCTATGGAGACGTCAACTCGTTGCGCAGGCTTGTCCGGGGTGCAACCGCAGGTGCTGGCGGTGATCGAGCACGCCAGCCGGCGCATCCAGATCCTGGGGGCGACCACGCACCCGACCGCCTCATGGGTGACGCAGGCCACCAAGAACGTGGTCATGGACCTTGAGGACTGGGGCTGCCGGGAGCGGTTCCTGTTCCGGACTGGGACAGGAGGGTCGGCCCGGCGCTGACCGCCGGGCCGACCCTCACGCTCACTCAGTCCTGGTGCGGCCGGTAGGGGTAAACGACCTTGGACGACTCGCTTCCCTGCTTCTTCGGATCGCCATGAACGATGGTCTTCTTCATGAACATCACCTCCACTTTGCCTCCGTGATCGAAAATGACCTCAAATCGGCCACCCCTTACCACCTCGCGCAGGAAAGGAGAGGGGTAGGGGGTCTGACTCCACTTGACGCGCGAGGCCGTTGCAGCAGAGGTCACGACGCCAGCGGAAAAATAACGAACTCCACCCAAACGGGCCGTCGGTCGCTATGCCTGACAGGCTTTCAGTTCCAGGCACCCGCAAATGCCAGAGCCCTGATCTCATCTGTTTATTTGTTCGACCGGGAGGATCCCATTGACACTTGGCGCTGTCAATAGCCATGAACTGCAGCCCCGAACGGGGCGGGCCTGCGCAGACTGCCGCCCCTGGCACTGGGACAACTGCTCAAGGCGGGACTGGAAGCAGCTCGCCCACCCTTGTCCACTGAGTCTCACCATCCTGTCCAGACATAAGACCGCAGCTCCTCAGAACACACTCCTCATCCCCCAGGCGAGCACCTACCGGCAAATACATGCCCAACGGGGTGTTCCATGACAGGTTTGGCATAAAAGTCCAGCGGTAGCGGCGCTTACCTCCGCCTTCGGCTTCATGGCCGCAGCGGCGGCTGGTCATCAATGTGGTGCCGGTCAGGCGGGGGGAAGTTTGGGGTTCGTCTGGTATATCACCTGATCGCCCCCCTGCTGACGGGCGACACCGCCGCTTCCCGCAATGCGCGTTAATCATTGACAGCCCAAAGTACTGGTGGCATAGTCCCGCTGAAAATGAGCAGTTGCGCTCAGCAGATCATGAGACATCTGGATACACGTCAGCCCCCCGAGACATCGGCGCACCTACCGACAAGACGCTCGCCCCGATCTGTATGACGACCACACAGGGAGGCGTCATGCGCGTACTTCTGATCAATATGCCATGGGCACCACTCGAAACCCCCTCCCTCGCGCTGGGCATACTCAAGCGCGCTGCGGCGGAGAAGGTACCCGGCACTCAGGCCGAAGTCCTGCATGCCAATCTCGAATACATCGACTGGATCACCAGCCGGACCGAGTTCACCCGGGAAGAATACGACTACTACGCTCTCTCCTCATACTTCCTCGGTTGCGGAGACTGGGTTTTCTCCTCCGCGCTCTACGATGACCCGGAGTGGAAAAACGAGGAGTTCACCGAGGCCATGCGGGAGGAACTGAGCGAATCCCGGATGGCCCTGACCCATGAGCTACACGCCAGCGCTCCGGAGTTCATCGAGGAACTGGCGGAACGGGTGGTCGCCGAGGCCCCCGACGTGGTCGGGTTCACCTCGTCCTACCAGCAGAACGTCGCCGCACTGGCCGCCGCCAAACACATCAAGCGGCTGGCGCCGGAGACGGTGGTGGTCATGGGGGGCGCCAACTGCGACGCCGAGCAGGGGGCGGCTGCCCACCGCAATTTCCCGTTCGTCGACTATGTCGTACGGGGCGAAGGCGATGTGGCCTTTGTTCGGCTTCTCACCGCGCTGCGGGACGGCGCCACACCGACCGCGATTCCCGGGCTGTGCTGGCGTAAGGCCGACGGGACCTCCGTCGCCACCCCGATGAGTACCGTGCCACTGCCGCCCGGCGCCATTCTGATGCCCGACCACGGCGGTTACTTCGAACGGTTCGCCGCCTCCGCCGCCCGGAACTGGACCGAGCCGCTGCTCGTGGTAGAAGGCGCCCGCGGCTGCTGGTGGGGCGAGAAGCACCACTGCACGTTCTGCGGCCTCAACGGCTCGTTCATGGAATTCCGCAGCAAGAGCCCGGACACTTTCTACGACGAGATCATCTCGCTCGCCCGGGAACACCAGGTACTGGACATGTATGTCGTGGACAACATTCTCGACATGGGCTATCTTACGTCGCTGGTTCCGCGCCTCACCGAGAGCGGATACGACCTGCGGCTGCGGGTCGAGATCAAGGCGAACATGCGCAGAAGCCAGTTGCGGGCCCTGGCCGAGGCCGGAATCATCCATGTGCAGCCCGGTATCGAAAGCCTCAACAGCCGGGTGCTCGGCCTGATGGACAAGGGCGTGAGTGGGTGCCAGAACGTGCGCATGCTGCGGGACGCCGCCGAGGTCGGACTCTCCGTCGCCTGGAACTATCTACGGGGTTTCCCGGGCGAGCGCGATCAGGACTATGATCCGATCATTGAGCAGATACCTGCCGTGGAACATCTGACGCCATCGGCCGAGGCATCCTCGCCGATCACCATCGAGCGCTTCAGCCCGTACTTCAACCGTCCAGAACTCGGATTCTCCCAGCTCCGGGCAAAGAAGCACTACCGATTCACCTACGACCTGCCCGAAGAAGAGCTGTACGACCTCGCCTACATCTTCGAATCACAGCCCCAGGGCATCGGTGAAGAGACCGCACAGCGCCTCGACGACGCGCTTCAGACCTGGCGAGACGTACACCCGGCCAGTCGGCTCACCCACCTCGACCTGGACGACCGGATCGTCCTGGTCAACCAACGCCGCGCCTTCGACTGGAACACGCTGGAACTGACCGAGCCACTGGAAATCGCGGCCTTCCGCCTGCTCGACCGGCCCCGTACACCGGCTGCCCTCATCCGTGACCTGGCACGGAACTTTCCGGAGCGGCCAGCCGCCGAGAAGACCCTGGAGAACACCGTCTCCGACCTGCTGAAGCACTGGCTGCGCCTGGGCTTGGTCTTCACCGACGGTGGTCAGTACATTCACATCGCTCCCCGCGCGGTCAACGGGGAACTGCTGCGCCTCAACGTCGAGCGGCGTCCCGACCACTGGGAGGTCAGTGACGACGCCGAGGCCGAGGAGGGGACCGGCCCCCGCCTTGCCGCGGCCCTGGCGTACGACGGGCCCTGAAGTGTCCGCCGAGGCCACGCCTCCACCGCCCACGAGTCCACTGTCCACCGCTCAACGCCGCCCACTGCCCCTATCTGGAGGACCTTGTGCGGGCACCAGAGGATCCAGCCCGGAAAACAGACGTCGCCTCTCCGGCGTTTCCACTGACCGTCAAGGCCTGGCTGGACCACGACCCAACCGCTTGCACAATGACCGGCATGTCTCTCGGCGAGATCGAGGTGACGGGCACCGGGACCGAAGCGGCAGAGCAGCTGTGGGGTCTCGGTGCCCGGCGAGTGCGGTTGCCGAACGTGATCGACTTCACGGATTCAGCGGAGGCCGCCCGGACCGTTCACGCGATCTGCCTGGTCAGGGACCTCACATCACTGGCCGTCCACACCGACTGGCAGGTGCGCCTGACCACGGAGACCGGCACGGATGACGGCTGGCTTCCGTTCAGCCACCTGCACCCACCGCGGGCCGTGCTCGGGGTGCCCCACGGCGAGGAGATCCTGCACCGCTGGCGGGAGGAGCACTACATCTGCAAGTGCCTCTGGCGGCAGGGCCCCGGGTTCGTACAGATCCGGGACCGGCGCTGGGGCGAACTGCGCCGCTTCACTGTTGACGAGGCCGACTATCAGAGGGCCATCGCACTGCTCACCACCGGCGCACCGGTCTCGTCCATAACCGCGTCGGCCCTGGCCGACTTCCGGGAGGAGAAACTGATCGGCGAGATCGGAGAACTGGCCTGGTGGCAGCCGTACCGGGTCCGACGCTGGATGGAGGAATCCATCATGATCTGACGGCCGCGGGCGAGAGCGGCCGTATCGGTGCAGAGGAGGGGAGGTGACACCATGAAGAAGGATGTCGTGCACGACGACCCGAAGGGCAAGGCCAACAAGCCTTACAGAATGGTCCTGGTCTACAAGTGACCACACCATCCGGTAGAGGAGTCGGCCCCACCAACACCGGGTCGGCTCCTCCATTTTGGACCGCCGATGGCTTCGTACCTGGATAGCCATCTCTGCGCTTGCCGAAAGATCCGTCCGCCCCGTGGGAGCCAGTGAGCGGGGGTATTCGGGCTTCGCCGGTGATCGGTTGAGACGCGCTCACCAGCTCGTGCTGGAGCAGCAACTCGGCAGGGAGAGGGGGCGGTCCGCTCCGGATCGCCCCGGCACCGAGCGGGCCTGCGGCACGTGGGCCGACTTCCTGCGTCCCCGGGCCGATGCCCTGCTGGCTTGCGGCCTTCTAACGGCCACCTCGTCCGGAGGCCGACTGTACGTGTTGGCGGTCATCGAGCACGCCAGCATACGAACCGCGAATAACCTGATCAGGGCATCCGAGCACGCGGAGGGGGAACGCCGCGCACGCCGCTCAGCCCGGGAAGCGGCCCGTCGACCGCAGCTGCCAGCGCCGCTCGGCGTAGGCCAGGTCGTCCCGCCACAGCCGCCGGGCCGCGGCGCGCATCAGGGGGCGCAGCAGCGGCGCGGCCCGGCGGGCGGCGGCGAAGCCCCGACGGTCCGAGGCGGCGACCACCGCTTCGATGACGGCGGTGCGAGGGTGACCGGACTCGTCCACACCGAGCGGGGTGGCGTGGGTCTCCACGACGGAGCCCGCGCCCTCGCCCTCGGTGATGTGCATGGCGACAGTACGGGGCTCGGGCGCGGAGAAGACGGCGCGGACCGGCACGACCAGCCGACCCGCCACCTTGAAGGACACGACGACGGTAAGGGCGACCGCGCCGTCGTCCGCCGCACAGGCCGGGACGCCGGGCGTGTCCACGACCGTCAGGTCGACGAACGAGTAAGGGTGGAACCACGCCCCGTGCCATGGATCGAGCCGGTTGGCCACCACGTCCTCCGGCTCACAGACACCCACCCCGGCGTAGACGGCTCTCAGGGCGCGCGGGAGCTCGGGCCGCCGCGGTACGACCGGGGCGTCCAGCGGCTCCTCCCCGCCCACCGTGTCCAGCCGCACCCACACCAGCACCCCGTCGTTGTGCACCGGCAGCGGCGACCAGCCCGCGAACGGGCTGCCGTCCAGGGCGAGCCCGTGCCAATGGCACACCAGCGTGCCGCGGCGCACCGGACTGTCCCGCAGCGGCGCACCCAGGTGCGGGCAGATCCCCGGTCCGCCGACGAGACGCCCGTCGGGCCCGCGCCACACCACGACCTCCTGACCCGCCACCGTCCGCGCCAGCTTGCCGTCCCCCCGCAGGGCACCGGAGGCGCCAACGACGTACCAGTTGCCGGACGGACGGGCCCGCGCCCGCTTCAACGCCCCGGCGATCAGCGCGGGCCGCGCCTCGCGCCAGGTGGGCAGCTGGCGCTCCCAGGGCGTGGCGTGGCGGCGCAGCGACAGCGGCAGAGCACGGCGGTTCACGCGGCCTCCACGGCGGGGCGGACGGCCATCGGCGACGAGGGCTCGGCTGCGGTCAGGGGGTGGGCGAAAACGGGCGGCCGGTGCCCGAGACCGGCCCGCGCACACAGCCCGGCCGCCGCCACCCTGGCCAGCCCGTCGACGGCGACCACCGCCCTGCGTCGTCGCGGCACCACCGACCGCCGGTGCAACACGGAGTAGCCGTCTCGGGCGACGGTGTCCAGAATGCCGCCGTACAGGACGGTCGCAGCGCGGATGCAGGGCCGCGCCACCGGTTCGAGCAGCTCGATGCCGGGCACCGCCGCCCGGTAGACGCCGCGGGTCAGCGCCTCGAACTCCTTGAGCGCGGCGGTGATGCGGCGGTCCGGGAGGCCGGTCGCGCGGCTTTGGACCAGCAGCTCCCGGTCCACGCCGTGACCGGCGAGCAGGTCGGCGGGCAGGTAGACGCGCCCACGGTCCAGGTCTTCGCCGACATCTCGCAGGAAGTTGCTCAGCTGGAAGGCGACGCCGAGCGCCGCGGCGTACGGCGCGGCCTCTTCCCGCGGCACCACCGTGCCCAGCACCGGCAGCATTTCGAGCCCGATCACCGCGGCCGAGCCCTGCATATATGCGCGCAGGTCGGCGTAGGTGGGGTAGGCCGTCACGACCAGGTCGGAGCGCATAGCGGTCATGAAGTCCCGGAAGTGGGCGTGGTCGATGGCGTAGCGGCGGGCGGTGTCGGCGAGCGCGTGCACCACCGGCTCGCCGCTGCTGCCCCGCCGCAACCCCTCCTCCAGCTCGCCCTGGAACCGGCTCAGCGCCCGCGCCCGCACCTCCGCTCCGGCACCGGGGTCGAGGGAGTCGACGATGTCATCGGCCCAGCGGGCGAAGCCGTACAGGGCGTGCACGGCGGGTCGGCGCTCAACGGGCAGCAGCCGGGTAGCGAGGAAGTAGGTCTTGCCGTGCCGGGCGTTGAGGGCACGGCAGTGGTGGTAGGCGGCACGCAGCGACGGATCGGTGATCCCGGCCGCGTCGAGCTCTCGATCGGTCATCGGGTCCTGCCTTCGGTCGCGGGGGCCATGGGGTCGGTGAGGTCGGCTGGGGGGCTCCCCGGCGCCGGGGACCGAAGTGTGGCGGCCGGGGACTTCGGTGTGGAGGCCAGCGGCTCCTGTGCGTCGGCCGGGCAGCCGCCGGGGGCCTCAAGCGCTCGCGCGGTGGACGCCGTCTCCCGGGTGACGGCCCGGAACACACCCGGGGCAGAGGAAGCCGGGCGAGCCGGGGCGCAGGCACTCCCCGGCAGGGCGGCGGTCGCAGAGGGGCGCGAGCGGGTGTGTGCACCGGTCACGCGGGCCGCGGCCAACTTGCCCGACAGCAGCACGGTCGGCACGCCCACGCCGGGCGTGGTGCCGCAGCCGGCCAGAACCGCGTTCTCCACGTCGCGCACCAGGTTGCGCGGCCGGAACGGACCGGTCTGGGCGAAGGTGTGGGCGGCAGAGAAGGGTGTCCCGGCAGCGTGCCCCTGGGTGTGCCAGTCGGCGGGGGTGATCAGGCACTCCTCCTCCATGGCGGCTTCGACGCCGTCCAGTCCGCGTCGCTCCAGCTCCCGCAGCAGCGTGTCCCGGTAGCGCGGGCCGAGGTCGGACCAGGCCGCCGCGTGCGGGCCGATGTCCGTGTTGGGACAGGGGACGAGGATGTAGTGGAGGTGGCGGCCCGGCGGCGCGAGGCCGGGGTCGGTGGCGGTGGGGCGGGTGATGAGCAGCGACGGGTCGCTCATCAGCCGCCCGGCGCGGGTGAGTTCGTCGAACGTGGTGTGCCATGCCGCGCCGAACGAAATCGTGTGGTGGGCGAGGTGGGGCCAGGTGCGGTCCGTACCGGCGTGCAGCACGACCGCGGAGGGTGAGTGGCGCAACTTCAGGGGTCGGCGTGGTCGGCGGCCGAGCAGCCGGTAGGCAACGTGCAGGTCCGGGGTGAGGACGACCGCGTCGCACGGGATGCGGCAGGTGTCGGTGACGACGGCCGTGACGCGCCTGCCCGACCGCTCCAGACGGTTCACCCGTTGCCCGAACTTCAGCTCGGCGCCCGCGTCGGCGGCTGCCTCCGCCATCGCCCGCGGAAGGGCGTGCATACCGCCCCGGGGGAAGTACACGCCGGCGACGGTGTCCATGTAGGCGATGACCGCGTAGGCGGCCAGCGCCCGCGCCGGGGGCACACCCGCGTACAGGGCCTGGAAGGAGAACACCCGGCGCAGCCGCTCGTCGCTCAGGAAACGGCCGATCCGGGCGTCGAGGCGGCCGAAGCCGCCCAGCGCGGCCAGCCGGGCGAGGTCGGCGTTGAGCAGGCCGAGCGGCGAGTCGAAGTTGACGTCGATGAACCGGCGCAGCTGAGTCCGGTACAGCCGCTCCAGCCAGTCGCGCAGCCGCCGGTAGCCTGCCGCCTCGGCCGGTCCGGCGAACCGCTCCACCTCCGCGGCCATCGCGTCCGCTCCGGTGTGCACGTCAAGGCTGCTGCCGTCCGCGAAGCAGGCCCGATAGGCCGGGTGCAGGGGGACCAGCTGGACCCGCTCGTACAAGCTGTCGCCGACGGCGGCGAATGCCTCGTCGGCCAGCTCCGGCATGGTCAGCACGGTCGGCCCGGTGTCGATCCGGTAGCCGGCCAGGTCGAGGCGTCCGGCCCGGCCGCCGGGCAAGTCCTCGCGTTCGACGACGGTGACGCGGCGTCCGGCGCCCAGCAGGTGCAGCGCCGCCGACAACCCGGCGAGTCCGGCGCCGACGACCACCACGTGGTCCGTGGGGCCGGACAGGGCGCGGGTCATCGGCCGGTCCCCTCGGTGTCGCTGGCCTGATGTCCGCGGCGATCGTGCGCGTGCCGCGGGGGCACCGCGGCATCCCCGCCCGGCCGCGCCCCAGCCGCCGCGAGCAGCAGACTGCGCAGTGGGCCGGTGCCCTCCGGGTCGAGCAGGGCGCCGTCGAAGTGCCCCAGCCCTCGCGCGGCAAGCCGGTCGATCTTGGTCTCCACGGTGTCGCGCGTCCCCGTCGCGACCAGCATGTCCCGCACCTCGTCCAGACCGCGCTCGGTGAGCGCCGCGTCACCGAACCACCGATTGAGCACGGCGAGCGCGGCGCCGTCGCCCGCGGCTTCGGCCCGCGCACGGGCGACCGCGGCCAGATAGGTCGGCTTGCCCTCCCGGATATCGCCGCCGCACGCCTTGCCGGTCTCCCGTGGGCCGCCGAAGACGTCGTCCAGGTCGTCGCGCAGCTGGAACGCCAAGCCGACACAGCGGCCGACGTCGCGCAGCCGCCGCAGCGTCGCGTCGTCCGCGCCCGCCACGGCGGCCCCCAGGGTGAGGGGCCGCTCCACCGAGTACAGGGCGCTTTTCAGGCAGGCGGCGCGCAGCGCGCGGGACGGGGACCGCGCGGCGGTGATCTGCCCCTGTACATCCAGGTACTGGCCCGCCACCATCTCCGTGCGCATGTCGCCCCACAGCCGCCGCACCACCACCCCGGTCCAGGGCGACAGCGGCGTTTCGGCCACCAGGTCGTCAGCCCAGGCCAGCGCCAGATCCCCGGCGAGGACTGCCGCCGAATGCCCGAACCGCTCGGCCCGCTCGAGCCCCACCCGGTCGGCGTACCGATCGGCCACGTCCGTGTGCAGCGCGGGACGGCCGCGCCGCAGCACCGCCCGGTCCATCACGTCGTCGTGGACGAGCGCGCAGGTCTGGAGCAGTTCCAGGGCGCCTCCGATCCGCAGGGCTGCTGCCGCGGACGCCGGATCCCGGCCGGCACAGGCCCGCGAGGCCCACCACACCAGCTGCGCGCGCGTGCGCTTGCCACCCTCCAGGGTGAAGCGTGTCATCCGTTCGGCCAGTTCCCCGGCGAACAGCGGATCCGCCCGCCGAGCGCGGTGCAGGCGCTCCGCCAGTACGTGGTCGAGCATCCGGCCGACGGCGCCGGGCACGTCGGCGTCGACCTGACGCACCTCGGCGGACCCGGCGGGAAGCGGCCCGCTCGCCGCGGGCGGCGACTGCGTCGTGCCGTGTCCCGCGTCGACCACCGGCCCGCGCGGAAGTGACGCCACGGACGTCTCCGCCACCGCGGCCGGGCTCGGCGGCGCGGTCGGGGGGTGGTCCTTCGCGTGGGTGGGACGCATCCTGGTTCCCTCCGTCGGGTCCGTCACACGTCTGCTTCGGCGCGGGCGGCGCGGACGGATGCGCGAACCCCACGCGATCACGGCGACCACCGCCCCTTCACGGTGCCGCCTCCGGCGCTCGGGCGCTCGCCGTCAGGCGGTGCTCTGCACCCACCGGGGTACACAATGGGTAAAACCATGCCGGATCATCAGGTAACGCGCACCGTGTGCCACCTCTGCGATTGGCACACGTCCTGCGGGTGGCACACGGACATCACCCACGAGCCCATCACCGCAGTGGGGCCCGCCGCCGCGCGTCGGAAGCAGACCGAGGGAGGGAAGTGCCGTGCCGGAGACGGACGTGGTCGTTGTGGGGGCGGGCGCCGCCGGGCTGTCGTTGGCCCATCGGCTCGCCGGACGCGTCCCCGGCCTGCGGACACCGTCCGTGGTGCTGGTGGACGCGCCGCCAGGTCCGCTACGGCCGCCGCCGCGGACCTGGTGCTACTGGGCGGCGGGGCCCGGTCGGTTCGACGCGGCGGTGCGGGCCGAGTGGCGGCGACTGAGGGTACGCCCGCGCACCGGCGCCCCGGTCGAGGGGGACATCGCCCCGCTGCGCTACCGGATGATCCGCTCCGCCGACTTCGAGCGCCTGGTCTACCGGGACCTGGCCCGCAGCCCCAACGTCCGGCGCCTGGAAGCGACCGTCGAAACGGTGGAGGACGTTCCCGGTGGCGCTCGCGTCCACCTGCGGGACACCGACAGCCAGGCGCGCGTGCTGAGCGCCCGCTGGGTGTTGGACTCCCGCCCCCTGGGCAGCCTGCCGGCCGCTCGCACCACCCTGTTGCAGCACTTCCACGGCTGGTTCGTGCGCACCGCCCGACCCGCCTTCGCCCCGGCCGCCGTGGAGTTGATGGACTTCCGTACCCCCCAGCCCGCCCACGGCCTGTCCTTCGGGTACGTCCTGCCGCTGGGGCCGTATGAGGCGCTCGTGGAGTACACCGAGTTCTCCGCGCACACCCTCACACCGGACCGTTACGAGGCCGCCGTACGGCACTACGCCGACGAAGTGCTGCGGCTCGGCGAACGACAGGTCCTGGCCACCGAGACCGGCGTCATCCCGATGACGGACGCGCCGCTCCCCCGGCAGACCGGCGGCTCGGTCTTCCACATCGGCGCCGCCGGCGGAGCGACCCGCCCCGCCACCGGCTACACCTTCGCCGGACTACAGCGCCAGACCCGGGCCGTCGCCGACGCCCTGCGCCGCGGACACCGCCCGGTGCCGCCCGCCGCCCACTCGATGCGCTCCCGTGCCATGGACGCCGTCCTGCTGCGCGCCCTGGACACCGGCCGGGCCGACGGCCCGGAACTGTTCAGCCGCCTGTTCGCCCGAGTGCCCATGGCACGGTTGCTGCGCTTCCTCGACGGAGGCACCTGTCTGCACGAGGACGTGTCCATCGGCCTGCGCACGCCCGCCGGGCCGATGCTGCGCTCCGCCATGGAACTGCCACGCCTGCCACGCCGCCCCTTCGACCTGCCCGCGTCGCCGCATCAGCTTGCCCGCCCCGCCGCTCCGCCGCCTCCCACGCCGGACCCGCCCGCCCCGTTCCTCCCCCCGACGGAGACCGCATGACACTACTGCGCGACGAGCGTCTCGCCACCGCCTTCGACCACGCCTCTCGCAGCTACGACACGCTCGTGGCCGCCAACCCCGGCTACCACGCCCACCTGCGCCGCTCGGTGCGCCGGCTGGGCCAGCCCGGACATGGGCAGGGGCTGCGCCTGCTCGACCTCGGCTGCGGCACCGGCGCCTCCACCGCCGCACTGCGGCGCGTCCTGCCCGCCGCCGACATCACGGCCGTGGACGCCTCGGTCGGCATGCTCCGGCGGGCCGCGGCCAAGCCGTGGGCGGACGGGGTGACCTTCGTGCACGCCCCCGCCGAGCGGCTGGCCGAGGCCGGGGTGCACGGCCCCTTCGACGCGGTATTCGCGGCCTACCTCTTCCGCAACGTCACCGACCCCGACGCCGTCCTCGCCGACGTGCGCGGGCTGCTGCGGCCGGGCGGCCGACTCGGCGTACACGAGTACGCCCTCCGCGGACGGTGCGCGGACCGCGCGGTGTGGACGCTGGTGTGCCGGGGCGTCGTACAGCCCGTCGCGACCATGCTGGGGGACGGCCCGCTGTACCGGCACCTGTGGCGCAGTGTGCTGGAGTTCGACACTGCCGCGCGGTTCGCGCGGCGCCTCGGCACGGCAGGCTTCGACCGGGTCCGCGCCCTGCCGCTGCCGGGCTGGCAGACGGGCATCGCCCACACCTTCGTCGCCCGCCGGGCCCACGACCGGAGAGGGGACACATGAGGACCCCACGCCAGGGCGCCGCGCGCCGCGGACGCGACCGGCGGGCCCGGACTCTGCCGGCCCGGCCCGGCACCCCCCGGGTACCGGGGACCCCGCCGTCGGTGGCGGTGGTCGGCGCGGGCATCGCCGGCCTGGCCGCCGCCACCGCGCTCGCCGAGCGCGCGGTGGCCGTCACCCTGTACGAGAAGCGCGCCTACCTCGGCGGGCGGGTCGGCGGATGGCCCACGGAACTGCGGGACGGCACCAGGGTGACCATGGGCCGCGGCTTCCACGCGTTCTTCCGCCAGTACTACAACCTGCGCGGGCTGCTGCGTAGGACCGACCCCAGCCTGGAGCGGCTCACCGGCGTCCCGGACTACCCGCTGCTCAACGCCGGCGGTGTGCGCGACAGTTTCCGGCACGTCCCGCGCACCCCGCCGTTCAGCGCGCTCGGCTTCGTGGCACTCAGTCCCTCCTTCCGGCTCGCGGACCTGCGGGCCATGAACCCCAGGGCGGCCCTGCCACTGCTCGACGTGCGCGTGCCGAAGGTGTACGAACGTTTGGACGGCACCAGCGCCCACGACTTCCTGGACGCCGTGCGCTTCCCCGAAAGCGCCCGTCACCTGGCCTTCGAGGTGTTCTCCCGCAGCTTTTTCGCCGACCCGCGGGAGCTGTCGGCGGCCGAGATGGCGCTGATGTTCCACATCTACTTCCTCGGCTCCGCCGAGGGGCTGCTGTTCGACGTGCCCCGCGCCCCCTTCCCAACCGCCCTGTGGGAGCCGCTCGCCGACTATCTGACCCGGCACCACGCCGACGTGTGCACCGGCACGGCCGTCGAGCACATCGCGCCCGCCCCTGACGGCGGTCTCGTGGTCACGTCCGACCGGGACGAGCGCCACCACGACGGGGTCGTCCTCGCTCTGGACACCGCTGGGCTGCGCTCGGTGGTCGCACGCTGCGGACAACTGGGCGACGCGCCCTGGCGCGAGCGGATCGGACGGCTCCGCACTGCCCCGCCCTTCCTGGTCAGCCGCCTGTGGCTGGACCGGCCCGTCGCACCCGACCGGCCCGCCTTCCTCGGCACCAGCGGCTTCGGCACCCTCGACAACATCAGCGTGCTGGAACGCTACGAGGACGAGGCGGCTCGCTGGAACGCACGCACCGGTGGCTCCGTCGTCGAACTGCACGCCTACGCCGTACCGCCCGACGCCATCCGGGACGTCGAACGCAAGCGTCTCCTCGACCAACTGCACCGCGTCTACCCGGAGACCAGCACGGCCACGGTCGTTGACGCCCGCCACGAGTGGCACGACGACTGCCCCCTATTCCCGGTGGGCGGCTACGGCGACCGCCCCACCGTCCGCACCCCGCACCCCCGACTGGTCGTGGCCGGCGACGTGGTCCGTACCGGCTTACCCGTGGCACTCATGGAACGGGCGGCCACGAGCGGCTTCCTCGCGGCCAACGCCCTGCTGGAGCGGTGGGGGGTGCGGGGGCAGACAGTGTGGACGGTGCCGCACCGCGGGCGTGGCGCGCTCCTGCGAGCCCTGGCCGCATCGGGGCGGACGTCCGCCGTCCGCGGACGGTCGGACTGAACGGCCCCGCGGGACCGAACTGTCCCGCGGGGCCGTACCCGCTCCTTCGCAGACGAGGGGGCCGGAAGAACCGCAGGGGGAGACCAGCCGGCAGGAGAGAGGACCATGAAGGCAAGCGGACGAGGACTCGGCCACCACGGCATCTCCCACCCCTCGAGCCCGCGCACCAGGGTCTCACCGCTGCGCGGACGCGTGGCCGTCGTCACCGGAGCCGCTCGCGGCGTCGGCGCGGCCCTCGCCGCCGCGCTGTCCGCGGCCGGCGCGCGGGTGGCGCTGCTCGGCCGGGAGGAGGAAAGGCTGCGGGAGGCGGCGGCCGGGCTGCTGACGCCCACTCTGTGCTTCGAGGCGGACGTCACCGACCCGGCCACCCTGGACGCCGCCGCACGCGAGGTCGAGGCGCGGCTCGGCCCCGCCGACGTGGTCGTGGCCAACGCGGGCATCGCGGTCAGCGGGCCCTTCCGCGAGATCGAGGCCGACCTGTGGCAGCGGGTCATCGACGTGAACCTGACCGGCGCGGCCAACACCGTCAGAGCCTTCCTGCCCCAGCTCGCCAGCACCCGTGGCTACTTCCTCCAGGTCGCCTCCACCGCCTCGTTCGGCTCCGCGCCCATGATGAGCGCGTACTGCGCCTCCAAGTCGGGCGCGGAGTCCTTCGCCCAGGCACTGCGCTGCGAGCTCATACCCGATGGCATCGCCGTCGGCGTCGCCTACCTGCACTGGACCGGCACCGACATGATCCGCGGCTTCGACGACAACCCGGTACTGCGGGCCCTGCGCGCTCACCAGCCCCGGTTCGCCCGCCGGGTCCAGACTCCGGCGCGGGTGGCCGACCTGCTCACCACTGGCATCGTCCACCGCGCTCCCCGCGTTTACGCGCCGCCCTGGCTGCGCTGGTGCCAGCCGCTGCGCCCGGTCTTCCCCGCCCTCGTCGCCCACATCTCCCGGCGCGAGCTGCAGCGCCGGAGCGGGTCTTTCACGGCCGGCCCCGGAGTCCTGGGCGAGGGCGGCCTCGCCGACTGGAACGCGCACCGGTCCGCGACGAGTCCGCCGCAGGACAGGCAGACAGACTGACGGGCAAGGACGCTCGGATCGAACCGGCGCCGCCGGTCGCGTACGGTGACGCGCAGCAGCACCTCATTGCGATGCCGTTGCATTTCTTACCAAATGAGATGGCCCCTAAGGACACCAGGACAGTGTCGACCATGGCGACGCTGATCCCATAGTCCTCCCACCGATGCGCTGGTCCGTCACCGCGTCCTGCATCTGCGGCCGCGAGCTCCCCCTTACGGCCCGATGAAGCGCGGCCCCGGTCCAGGGTGGGCTCGAGCGGGGCCATGATGTCCAGTCAGTGCGTCGAGGTCCAGGAACTCCTTTTTGATCTCGGTCTTGAGCACCTTGCCGATCTTCGAGCGCGGTAGGTCTTCCCAGATCTCGATCTGTTTTGGTGTCTTCACGCTACCGATGCGCGCTTTGACGAACGACTTCAGCTCCTCCGGGTCCAGCGTGCTGCCGTGACGTATCTGGAGGACGGCGGTGAGGCGTTCACCCCACTTGTCGTCGGGCAGGCCGATCACGGCGCAGTCCGCCACAGCGGGGTGGGCCATCAGCGCCTGCTCCACCTCGGCGGAGTAGACGTTGAATCCGCCGGTGATGACCATGTCTTTCGCCCGGTCGACGATGAACAAGAAGCCGTCGTCGTCGAGGTAGCCGATGTCACCGGTGTGGTGCCAGCCGTGCGCCGACGCCTCCGCTGTGGCCGCCCCGTCGTTGAAGTAGCCGCGCATGACCAGCGAGCTGCGGAGGACGATCTCCCCGCGTTCGCCGCGCTCGAGCAGTCGACCGTCGTCGGCCATGATGGCGACCGTCACCAGCGGTGAGGGTCTTCCCGCTGAGGCGAGCCGTGCGCGGGCGATGGCCCCGTCCGAGTCGTAGTGGTCGCGCGGGGCCATCGTGGAGATCATCATCGGCGCCTCGGTCTGCCCGAAGAGTTGGGCCATCACTGGCCCGATCCGGTTGAGCGCCTCCTCCAATCGGGAGGCCGACATAGGCGCGGCGCCGTACCAAAAGCATTGCAAGGACGACAGGTTCCGCTCGTCCAGCGTTGGGTGGTCGAGGAGCATGTAGATGAGCGTCGGCGGCAGGAACGTGTGAGTGATCCGGTTGTGCTCGACATGGTCGAGGAAGCCAGCGATGTCGGGGGTGCGCATGATGACGATCGAGCCGCCGTGGCACAGCACCGGAAAGCACAGCACTCCGGCGGCATGGGTGAGCGGGGCCAGCGCCAGGTAGGTCGGCCGCGCGCCGTCGCGCGGCCACGGGTAGCTCATCAGCGTGATCGCCGTCATCGTCTCGATGCTCGGTCCGGGGAGCATCACGCCCTTGGGACGTCCGGTCGTGCCCCCGGTACCGACGATCATGGTGAGGTCGTCCGGGCAGCGGCGGTCGACCGGCTCGGTTCCCCTGGCGAGGAAGTCCTCCCAACGGGCGGCCCACTCCAGGTCATCGTCGAGGCAGACCAGGGTCCGCAGCCGGGGCAGGGCGCTGCGGATCGCCTCCACCAGGGAGGCGAACGAGGCCTGGAAGATCAGGACCGAGCACTCGAAGAGTTCGAGGAGTTCGCGGTTCTCCCTCGCCTCGTTGCGCGGATTGATCGGGCACCAGACGGCTCCGGCACGGCTGATTCCGAAGACGCAGGTGAACGACGTTGGGTCATTCGTTGACAGGATCGCGACTTTGTCCCCCGGTTGGACGCCGTCTGCGACCAGTGCCGCGGCGACTCGACCGCTGAGTTCCTGCACGTCGGCGTAGGTCTTCACCTCGCCGTCACAGATCAGGCAGGGGGCTTCGGCGTCGAGCGAAGCCCCCTTGTCCAGGTAGTCGATCAGTCGCATCAGGCGCCTTGATACGTCAGGACCGGCTCCGCCACCAGGCCGAACGCCCGCAGTTGGCCGAGCAGCTCACGGTGGCCGAACGCCTTGCAGGCGGAGGCGAAGCCGACCTTCCTGGGCGGTTGCTGCAGCAGCGAGTGGGCGGCGAAGGCTTGAAGCAGGCCGGTCTGCTTGTAGTTCTGGTTGCCGTGGATGACGCAGTGCGCCCGCCCTAGGGGCCCGGAGGCATGGACCGAGTCCAGTGACTTGTTCAGGCGCGGGTTCTCACGGGGCGGCATTTGGCTCATCACCTGTGCCGCGGCAGTGATGAGCGCCTCGTGGCGAGCTTCGTGGTCCAGATCCTTCGTCGCGTCGAGGGCCCGTGCGACGATGTGGGGCACGCCGTGCATCAGTGCCGCGTTGAAGACGCCGCCCTGGGCCTTGCAGTTCGCCACCCGCGGGTCGTTCTTGTACCAGACCGGGTGTGACGTCCCGCCCCACGGGAGAGCTTGGGCCAGCTCGTGCTGCCCGGGGACGACCAGCGGCACCAGGCCCTCGGTCGGGTCGAACTCGACGTAGGCGTTCTGCTGCAGGTGGTGCGCCTTCGAGGTCGCCGCGTTGACGAGGATGGTCAAGGTCGAGGCGATCGTTGGCGAGCCACCCCAGAAGACCGCGATGTCCAGGCTGTCCAGTCCGGGCTTCTCCAGGCACAGCTCCGCAGCGATTTCACCGTTGGTGTACATGTGCGCGATGCCCGGGGAGAGCAGCAGACCCGCCGAAGCGAAGTCTGCGCCGTACGTCTCTTCGCAGGTGATCAGCCAGTCCTGCTCACCGGTGGTGTCGACGTAGTGGGCGCCGGCGGCGAGGCACGCCTCGACGACCTCGGGTCCGTAGGTGCTGAACGGTCCGACGGTGTTGCACACGACCGATGCACCCTGGAAGAGCTCGACTAGCGACTCCACGTCATGGGTGACTTCGGCGATCTCGTAGTCGGCGGTCTCGATGCCGGGCACGTTGGCTTCCATGGACGTCTTCAGCCTGTCGCTGTTGCGGCCGGCGGCGACGAAGGGGATCGCGTACTCGCGCAGGTACTCGCAGATCAGCCGGCCGGTGTAGCCGGAGGCGCCGTAGACGACGACGGGCTTGGTGGTCATGTCTTCCTCTCTTTGGCCAGGGGAGTCGGGCTCACATGCCCATGCCGCCGTCGATCGGCAGGCCGGCGCCGTTGACGAAGCGGGAGGCGTCGGAGGCCAGGAAAGCCACGGCGTCCGCGATGTCGGCGATCTCGCCGAGGCGGCCCGACGGTGTCAGATCCACCACGGCGCTGACGGCTGCCTCCGGGCTCTCGAACAGGCCGAGCTGGGCGGTCTCGGCGGCGAGCTTCTGGCCCATCGCCGTGGCAATGAGGCCGGGGTAGACGCAGTTGACCCGGACGCCGTAGCCCAGCTTGCCCGACTCCATTGCCGCGACGCGGGTGAGTCGATCGATGCCCGACTTGGTGGCCGAGTAGCCAGCGATAGCGGGGAAGGCGATAGTCGCGGCGACCGAGGCCAAGTTGATGACCGTTCCGCCCTGGCCAGCCGCGCCATCCGGTCGCATCGCCCGGAAGGCGTGCTTGATCCCGAGCATGGTGCCCAGCAGGTTGACCTCGAGCATGCGACGTACGTCGTCGGGCTCGGTATCCACCAGGAGCTGCGTGACCTCGAGCCCGGCGTTGTTGACGACCACGTCCAGGCCGCCGAACTGCTCGATGCTGGAGGCGACCGCAGCTGACCACGACTCGTCACTGGTGACGTCGAGGTGAACGAAACGGTGAGGCTCGCCGAGCGTCTCGGCGAGCTTGGCGCCGAGGTCGTCCTGGATGTCCGCGACGATGACCTGCGCCCCTGCGTCGGCCAGCGCGCGGGCTATTCCCTCGCCGAGTCCCTGCGCGCCTCCGGTGACGAGCGCGGTGCGTCCGGTCAGGTCGATCTGGGTCACTTGCGGCTCCTTGATCGGAGGTGGTGAGGGCAACACCGTGAGCGATTCTTTGGACGACTGTCAAGAACTCGTCATCCACTTGTCAAGATTTTTGTGACCGGCTGTCAGGGCGATCGGGTAGGGTTACCACCTGAACGTTGGCCGAGGAGGGAGGTTGTGTGGCGCGAGCCAACCCGATCGACAAGCACGACGCACGCCGTCGCGCACTCGTGGACTCCGCGCTGCGCACCCTCGGCGAACTCGGCTATGCCAAGTCGTCGCTGCGGGAGATCGCCAACAACTCCCCGTTCAGCCACGGGGTCGTCCACTACTACTTCCAAAACAAGGTCGAGCTCATCGTCTACTGCGTCAAGCAGTACAAGGCGGTCTGCGTGACCCGCTACGACGGCGTGGTCGCCGACTCGACGACGGCCGCTGGCCTGGTGGTCGCGTTCGCCAACAAGTTGTGCGAGACGATCGTCGACGAGGCCCCGATGCACCGGCTCTGGTACGACCTGCGGGCCCAGAGCATGTTCGAGGAGTACCTGCGGGAAGCGGCCCACCAGATCGACCGCTCCCTCGAGGAGATGACCTGGCGGGTCGTCACCCGTTACGCCGACCTGGCTGGCGCCGAGACGGCTCTGCCCCCACTCACGGTCTACGGGATGCTCGACGGGGTCTTTCAACAAGCTCTGCTGGGGTATCTGTCGGGGCAGGAGCAGGAGGCGCTGGCAATGCTTCGAAAGCAGGTGTCTGAGCTCATGCCGCTCACTCTCCGTTCGACCCCGACCGACGCGCCGGGTGTGGCGTAGCCGCTCCGGGCGGCGCACTGCCCCCACCTGCTGCGCGGTGGCCACGAAGACGACCGGGCCGGTCTGTACCTCTCCCGTAGGGTGCCCTGGTGGCGCGCGGCGTTGTGCTTGCCGGACACCTCATCCGTCCTGGCGGGAGCCGGTGCGTCGCGCTTCCCGAAATCTGGCCGCGGTCACTTGAGCGGATGCCCCAGTGGTGGCGCGGCCCTTTGGGAGCAGTCGAGACGTTCGCACACACGGCAACCCATGCCGATCGGGGTGGCGGCCGAGGCGCTGGCGAGATCCAGGTCGCCTGAGTAGACCAGCCGGTGGGCGTGGCGGATCTCGCAGCCGAGGCCGATGGCATAGGTCTTGCCGGGTTCGCCCCAGCCGCCGCGGTGGCGGGTGACGGCACGGGCGGTCCACAAGTACCGCTGGCCGTCGGGCATTTCGGCGATCGCATGGCGGAGTCCGGGTACGCCTCTCCCCGCTGCTCCAGCGGATGGTGGAGGCGGGACTGCTGGGCGGCAAGACCGGCCGGGGGTTCCACGGGTACGACCGGAGCTGAGGGGCCCGGTCCGCCGCCGGTCGAGGGTCCGACGGCCGCGCACAGGCCGGGGGCGGGATGGCGCCGTACTGGCGCTTCCCGCCCCCGGCCCCCTTGCAGGTGGCCAGCACCTTCTTGGTGTCGTCGTCCCGGATGACCGGGATCAGCTTCTTCACCGTCTTGGGCTGGCGGACGCGTTCCATCGGGGAGCGGTCGATCTCTTCCTCGTCCAGCATCAGCCACTTGAAGAACTGCTGCAGTCCCTTGTACTTGTTCAGCGCGGTCGACGCCGACCGGGTCTCGATCATCCAGCCCTGGAACGCCTCGACGTGGGCGCGGGTGACCTCGGTGGGGTCCTCGGCCGCGTCCCCCGTCTCAAGGTCGGGTGTGGCGTTGTCGTTCAGGTAGCGGGCGAGCTAGGCGGCGGCGAGGAGGTAGTTGTAGCGGGTGGTCTCCGGGTAGTTGCCCGCCCGCAGGGAGCGGTCCCAGTCCCGCAGAAAGCCCTCCCACGTCTTGGGGAATCCTGCGGTGATCTTGTCCAGGTCCAGAAGCGGCATGGAGAGGAAACCCTCCGAGTCAAGGTGTCGGTGAGCGGCGCGCTCGACCTCGACGCCGGAAACGGGAGCGCGAAAAGAGGGCCCTCACAGGTGTTGACCTGCAAAGACCCTCTGCACCGTCGGGACGACAGGATTTGAACCTGCGACCCCTTGACCCCCAGCCGCGCGGCAACTCTCCGCAACGATCGGTATCGGTCTGTAGCAGACCGCCTGGAAGCCGTACACCGCCGTACAGAGCAAGAGAACACCGCTCCAACGCCCGACCCCTGAACACGTCCCTCCTGCCGCCGCAACGCTTCACTCCAACACCATGACCATCCGCCGACCCGGATGCCGTCATGAACCGCACACCTTCACTCCACACAACGCCCCCGGGGAACTTACAGTCGCCCCGAATCCGATCGCCCCTCTTCCGACATCACCAGCCTGGAATCACACCCGCCCAACATCCTCAGCGCCTCGCGGGAGTCGTCCCACGCGCTCCCGGAGCAGGAGTCGAGGAAACCGAACCCCTGGACGATGCACGGGGGTGCGGCGCATCCAACGAACACCGTGAGTGCCGGCCATTCATACGACCAGGCCACAGGCTTGATCATCGAACGAAGCCCGCTATGCGGCTTTGCGTCCACGCAAGGCCGCAGCGACACCGGCACGACCATCGACCCTCAAACGACACCACTTCAACGCCTCATGCTGCTATCATTTTGAAGGTCGCCGTCCCCGACGAAAGGAGTTTTCGATGTCGCGCACCATGATCGATCTCGACGATGAGATGGTGGAACACGCCATGCGCCTGTACGGCGTGAAGACGAAGGCCAAGGCTGTGCGCATGGCCATGGAGGAAGCTGTCAAGCGTCGGCTGCGACAGGAGGGCATCGACGCGATCAAGTCCGGTGACCTGGACCTGACCTACGACAGCCGGACGGAGACCGACAGCAGGAACGTGGCGTGAGTGAGCGCTTCCTGATCGACAACTCCGCCCTCCAACGATGGCGCAAGCCGAAGGTGGCCGAGGTCCTCGACCCACTCCACGAGGATGGCGTACTGGCTGTGTGCGGACCGGTCGAGATGGAGGTGATGTACTCCGCACGCAACGACAACGACGCGAAGCGCCTGCACTGGTTCCTGTCCGGCTTCGACTACCTGCCGATGCCCGACGAAGTGTGGGACCGGGCCAAAGACATCCAGCGACAGGCCATCACCAAAGGCAACCACCGCGCACTGTCCATGCCCGACCTGCTGATCGCCGCAGCAGCCGAACGACATGCGGTGACCGTGCTGCACTACGACCAGGACTACGACATGATCGCCGCCATAACAGGCCAGCCCATAAAGTGGGTCACGGAGGCAGGCACAGCGGACCACTGACTTCACTGCCCAGGACGCTGCGGGTGCCATCATGAGGAACGTGCACCCCATTGCCGAGGCGTCGCTCACGTCCGATGCGGGGCGTGGTTTCACCAGGCCCGTAGCGCTTCAAAACAGCTTCACCGCTGCTTACCTGGGCATTTACCCCGCGGTCGGGCATGATCAGTCATTGTGCTCGTACAGCTGACCTACCTACTCGCCACACGAATCTTCGCGTGGCTCGCTCTGCTCTGCCGATCTACCGCGGCCAAGAACGCCGAAATACTCATCCTGCGTCACGAGGTCACCGTGCTGCGCCGACAGGTGCCCACCCCAAAGCCCAACTGGCCGGACCGGGCGCTGCTTGCCGCACTCGCCCGGCTCCTGCCCCGCGCCCTCCGCGGCAACCGGCTCGTCTCGCCACGCACTCTGCTCGCCTGGCATCAGCGCCTGCTGAAGAAGAAGTGGACCCGGCCACCTCCCCCAGGCCGCCCACCGATATCCGAAGAAGTCCGCGACCTGGTCATCCGGCTTGGCATCGAGAACCCACGGTGGGGCTTCCGCCGCGTACACGGCGAGCTACGCCGCCTCGGCCACATCATCAGCACAGCCACCGTCCGCCGTATCCTGCGCGCCGCCAGCCTCAACTCAGGGCAACGCCGGCAGAAGGCGCGCAGAGAGTGGACGGAATTCCTCAGGGCACAGGCAAACGGCCTCCTGGCCACGGACTTCTTTCACATCGACACCATCGGACTGCAGCGGCTGTACGCCCTGTTCGCCATGGAGGTGCGCACTCGCACCGTCCACATCCTCGGTGTCACCGCCCACCCCACCGGCGCTTGGACCACCCAGCAAGCCCGACAGCTGCTCTGGCAGCTCGGCGACCGCATCACGAACTTCACCCACCTCATCCGCGACCGGGACCGGAAGTTCACGGCGGCTTTCGACGCCGTCTTCGCCAGCGAGGACATAAACGTGGCCAAGATCCCGCCCCGGAGCCCCAACTGCAATCCGCAGGCCGAGCGGTTCGTACGCTCCGTCCGCGAGGAGTGCACCAACCGAGTACTGATCTTTGGCAGAGGCCACGCGGAGCAACTCCTTCACGACTACGCCCGTCACTTCAACAGCCATCGGCCCCACCAAGGCCGAAACCAGCTCGCACCCCTCGACGACCCGAACGTCATACCGCTACCGACAACTCAGATCGCACGCAGACAGGCTGTCACAGGCCTCATCAACGAATACCACCGAGCGAGCTGACCACCCAACGAAACCCCAGCTCACGACCGGTGAAGCCGTTCTGAAGCGCTACGGCCCTTCGACTTCACGTTGCTCTCCGCAGTGTGGATGCACCTGGACGAACAGGAACGCGTCGAAGCCATGCAACGGCTGGCTGACCTGGTGGCGCCGAGAGGATGTGTGGCCCTCTCACTGCGGCACGGTCCGGTTCCCACGGGACGCCGTATGTTCGCGGTCTCCGGGGCCGAGACGGTGGCGTTGGCAGAGCGGTTCGGGCTGTCCGCGGTACATCGCAGGCAGGGATCTGATCGTCTCAGCCGGGAGGACGTGAACTGGAGCACGCTGGTCTTCCGCGCGGAACCGCCTACAAGAGCAGGGGTGAGCCGATGACCGTGGACTTCTACCGAAGCGAGCCGAACCCGTACGTCCTGGCGGCTGACCGTTTTGATGGGCGCCAACTCCCGCACCTACAAGTTCGCCTTCGGAGCCGCGCTGCTGGAGTACGCCGCGCAGGACAGGACCGAGGTGACGCTGGAGGAACTCGCCATTCCATATGCCATGGGACTGGTGGCACACCTCGCTGAAGCCCCGCAGGCACCGTCAGGGCTTCAGGTCCGGGGGTCGGACTTCCTGGCCGTGGCTGAGCGTGAGGCCAAGGAGTCCGCCGCGCTCGGCCACCCCACCGACCGGCTCCGGCACGCCGCGGTGCGCTCCATGCCGGGGATGGTGATGCAGAAGTTCCACAACCTGCGCGGCAACACCCGCACGGCGCACCGGTTCTACGACCTGATCGGCAACTCTCACCAGCGGATCGTACGCCTGACTCCCGAGCTGCGCTCCATCGCCAAGGGTGAGCAATCCACCGGGTTGCGTGCCGAGCTGGGTGCACGGTGGGACGTCGTCGAAAGCTCCTTCGCCGCGGGCATCGGCCGCAGTCTCATCGACGAGGGATTCTCGGTGGACTGGGCGACACTGCAGCTCACGGACAAGCGCCGCCGCCGCTCGGTCACCGGAGTCGCTGACGCCGTGATCGGGTTCCAGCACGGCCGCTGCCTCATCTGCGCTCAGCCCATCGCGCCCGGCGACAGCACCGTCGTCGACCACGTCTTTCCCTACTCCCTGATGCGGCGCTTCGGTGACGTCTCCGGCTGGCACGGACCGGACTTGAACGCCATCTGGAACCTCGCTCCCGCACATCAAGCCTGCAACAGCGCCAAGAGCGACCGGCTCCCCACCGCCGGAGAACTCCACGGGCTCGCCCAGCGCAACGAGGCGATCATGCACTCCCCCCACCCGCTCAGGAAAACCCTCCAACTCAGCCTCCACAGCGCGCAACACAGCGACACCCCCAAAGGACACTGGCCGCACTTCCTGCGCCAGGTCCAAACCGCCTGCGATTAAGCACCGCCAGTGGCGGTCGGTCCATCCCACACAGATCAGATACGCACCCAAATTGTCCGGCTCCTCGGCCGTCGATGCCACGAGCATCAACATGAGATGTCTTCCACACGACGACACCACGCCCGTGCGGCGCCCGACCGCGATGCCAAAGGCGCACCCATCGGTGACATCATTTTCGCTTGCTTGGCACACTTTTTCGTGGGGCTCGATCCCTCCGAACCGTCTCCCTACGGCACTCCAGAGCCGGATACAGCGCTCACGCCCTGGGAGTGCCCCATCTGCCGGCAAACGCCAAGGGGCTTTACCTCGCCTTGACGTAGGCCGCCTACAGCGACCAGAACACCCGCGTGCCCGCCGACCTGCAAAAACTGCCCCGGAGAGATCACTGGCAGTCCCCCGTTCCCCTGTCGCACGGGGAGCGCGACTCCATGCTCCCACCCCGAAAGGGGGTCGGGAGTCGACAAGGGCCCTTATGCCTCTTGATGCACAGAGCATCCGAATCGATGGGGTGACCGCGGGGGCCTACGGTTGACGGCGGCGCACAGGGGCTCGGTACGGCGCGATAGGTGTACCTGATCGAGTGACGGACGAATCGGGCACCGTTGACACGTCTGCGAGTTGGGAGCACGAGGGCTCCCACTCGCTCCCTGTCCGGACATGGTTAAGGCCGCCTCCGCTACCCGCGGAAACGGCCTCCGACCTGCGATGATGCTGGTCGGGACGACAGGATTTGAACCTGCGACCCCTTGACCCCCAGCCGCGCGGCAATTCTCCCTTTATGCTCTACTTTAAGAATCTCGCGAATCTGCCGCGCCGTCAAGCTCTGTACGACGCCGTACACGGAAGTGGTCAAATGGCCCATGGAGGAGCTTCGACGCGGTGCATCGCGACCCACCGAATAGCACAACTACCCAGGTTTCGAAACTTATGAGACCGCTACCAGCCCCTCAGAAACACCCGGCACCTGACCAGGGCGGATGTATATTCGGCACCCACAGGTTCAGACGACTCCGATGCGACCAGCAAGCCGAGCGCCGGCAATAGCACGCCGAAGGCCGCCGCCCCTTCGGCCGCGGAAGCCGCCGCGGGCATCCCGCCGAAGCCGACGGGGGCCGCTCTTGCCGACTACCTCGCCGCGATCAAGGCCAGTTGACCCGATACTGATTGCCGACCCCGACGACGTTGTCGACGCGGGCCGTAACCAGTGCTCAAGCCTCAACGGGGGGGCACAGGGCGTCGGCCATGCGGCAGCGCAGAGGTTCGGCAGTGACGCGCACCCCCTCACGGACGAGCAGGGCAAGCAGCTCAACGATGCGTTGCGCAAGACCTTGGGCCCGGCTGGCTGACCAGCCGCGCCCAATGCCCCATCGCACGCCCTGCGGTGGGGCTTCGTCACGTCAGGCCCTCACGTAGGGCGCACGGGGGTGCGCCAACCAGTACGGCGCCAGGATCGTCAAGCCAGCCACGAGCACGGAGAGCACCGGCGAGCCGAGGCGGGGCGCGACACAAGCAAGCACCACGACAACCACGAGGACCCCCAGAGCGGGCCACTCCTTCACCAGCGGACGCACGGTCGATGCGTTGCATCGAAGTACAAACCAACCCTTGGGCATAGCTCTACCCCAATTCTAGATAAGCAGGATTTTCGGGCCCAACCCTGTCATTGGGCGCCCTTCGAATGAAAGACATTTCAACGGCGCAACCGGAAAAACACAAACCCGCGACCAGCGAACAGACCCCCCAGGGCTGGTCGCTACCCCCCTTGCGCTTTCGAAAGTGCGGATGCAGCCCAGGTCACATTCCCCACACCGCAGGCCCCTGCGGCGAGATTCCATCGGAGCCAAACGGCTTCGATTTGGTAACGAGACAATCTTGGTATCCCCCGGAGGTGAAGCCGTGCGCAAGCCGATCACCGACGCCGACTGCGACCAGGTCCGCCGGCTGCACGCCGAGAACAAGAGCCGAAACGAGATTGCCCGCATCATCGGTCGGAGCGGCTCGACCGGTGTCCAAGATTGCCGCAGAACTCGACCTGTCATTCGAGCGCGGGCCCGAAGTGGTCGCCGCCACCGAGGCCCGCCGCGTCGACCTCGCCGACCGCCGGCAGCAGCTCGCCGAGGCCCTGCACGAGTCGGCCAAGCAGCTGCACCGGCAATTGTTCGCGCCCTGCACCATCGGGGCGTTCGGCGGCAAAGACAACGTGTAGAGCGAGCAGGACCTCGACCGGCCGACGTTCGCCGATCAACGACAGATCCTCGCCGCTACGTCCATCGCCATCGCCAAGAGCCTGAAACTCGCCCCGGCCGAAGGCGGAGAGGACGCGAACCAGGTCCGTTCGATGCTGGGCACCCTCGGGAAAGTCCTCGCCGATGCGTTCGCCGACGACGGGGGGTGAGCCGTGCCGTGTCCCTGCCCGCTGGCGTCGCCCCCCCTGTCCCGCAAGCAGTTGCGCAGCGTCGGCCACGCGACGGCACGTATCAACCTGTGACACGGCAGCGTCCGTTCGGGAAGGACCGTCGCAAGCCTGCTGGCGTTCGTAATCGCGGTCGCCCAAGCCGGACCGTCGGGACTCATCCTGATCTGTGGCCGCAGCTTGCAGACCATCGAGCGGAACGTGTTCGAGCCGCTCACCGACCCGCGGCTGTTCGGCCCCCTCGCCCGGCACATCCACCACACCCGCGGCGCCACAACGGCAACCATCCTCGGCCGCACGGTGCACCTGATCGGCGCATCGGACGTCCGAGCCGAGGAGCGCCTACGCGGCCTGACTGCGCAGCTCGCGTACGTCGACGAGGCCACCCTCGTACCGGAATCGTTCTGGACGCAGCTACTCGCGCGACTGAGCGCGCCCGGCGCCCGCCTGTTCGCCACGACGAACCCTGACTCGCCCCGCCATTGGCTGAAGGTCGGGTATCTGGACCGCGCGCCCGAGCTGAACCTGCGCGCGTGGCACTTCCGCCTCGCCGGCAACCTCAGCTTGACCCGCGAGTACATCGCCGACCTGTCCACCGAGTACGTCGGATTGTGGCGCCGGCGCATGATCGATGGGGCTTGGCTCGTCGCCGAGGGCGCCGTGTATGGCGTCTGGGACGAGCAGCGGCACGTCGTCGACGCCCTGCCCCCGATGCGCTGGCACTGGGCCGCTGCGGGCTACGGCACAACCAACCCGTTCGCCGCCCTCGTGCTTGGCCTCGGCGACGACGATACCGGCTGTACGTCGTCTCGGAATGGCGCCACGGCAGCAACACCACGCACCGGCAGATGACCGACGGGGACTGCTGCAGGATCGGGTGACAGCGGGGTTTACGCAGCCAGAGCTGCTGGTGGGGTCATGATGGTCTCGTACTCGACAGGGGTCAATCGGGCCAGGCGTCTCTGGCGCCGACGGCGGTGGCAGGTGCGCTCGATCCAGGTCACGATCGCGATCCGCAGTTCCTGGCGGGTGCCCCAGGTGCGGCGGTCGAGGACGTTCTTCTGCAGCAGCGCGAAGAAGCTCTCCATGGCTGCGTTGTCGCCTGCGGCGCCGACTCTGCCCATCGACCCGATCATGCTGTGACGTGCGAGGACTGCGACGAACTTCCGTGAGCGGAACTGGGCGAGTTCAACCAGTCGTTGCAACACTGGGCTGTTGTAGCGAGCGTAACTGTTCCTCGAAGACCTCGGCCGGAGTCTGCCAACCGAGGACCTTGCGGGGCCGGTTGTTGATCGCCGTGGCGACCGCTTCGAGGTCCTCGGCGGGCCATCGGGACAGGTCGGTCCCCTTCGGGAAGTACTGACGCAGCAGCCCGTTGGTGTTCTCATTCGTCGGTCGTTGCCAGGGCGAGTGCGGATCGGCGAAGAACACCTTCGTCCCGGTATCGAGAGCGAACTGGACATGGCCGGAGAGTTCCTTCCCTCGGTCCCAGGTGAGGGTCTTGCGTAGCTGCTCGGGCAGCTGCGTCATTGATGTGGTGAGCGCCGCGTTCATCGCGATCGCGCCATAGCCCCCGAGCGAGGTGCCGTTTTTCACCGGCGGGTTCTCACCCTAGCCTTCGAGCCGAGGCAGGTGCACCAGGAGCGTGGAGCGGCTGCTGCGCTCGACAAGCGTGCCGATCGCGGAGCGGCCCGTCCCGATGATCAAGTCGCCTTCCCAGTGTCCGGGGACCGCGCGGTCCCCAGCCTCGGCGGGGCGTTCGCTGAGGACGACGTCCGCGGTGACATGCCCTTGCGGCTTGTTCTGCGACCGCGCACGGGGAGTCCGCAGCGCCCGGCCGGTACGCAGACACGTGACCAGCTCCCGCTTGAGCGCCCCACGGCCCTCGATGAACAGCGCCTGGTAGATCGCTTCGTGGCTGATGCGCATGGACTCATCATCGGGGAAGTCGACATGAAGCCGACGCGAGATCTGCTCCGGGCTCCATGCCGTCGCCCATCTTCTGTCCTGCCGGTGCGGCTTGTTCAGCCCCTTCCACGCGGGCGTCTTGGGCCCGGTGGCGATCGTGCCGTCGGGACGACGGACACTGCCGGCGAGCCGTTCCTGTACGTATTCACGCAACTCGTCGTTGCCTGCGAGCTTGGCTGCCTTCGGGCGCTTCGCGGCCTGCTGCGCCTTCCACTGAGCGACCGCGGCCCGGTATTCCTGTTTCCCGCTGCGGGTGGCGGCGTTGCGACGCAACTCGCGCGAGATCGTCCCCGGGTCACGTCCGATCGCGTGGGCGATCTCTCGCACGCCCTTGTCCTGGGCGCGCAGAATCGCGATCTCCTCGCGCTCCTCGAAGCTCAGGTAGCGGCCGGTGGGCTCGGCCAGAGAGATCGGCGGCATGCCGCCAGCGTGACGGAACCACCGAGAACCGACCGGCCACGACACTCCGACCGCCAGCGATGCCTCAGCCGTCGTGACGCCCGTGGCGATCAGCCGCCAAAATTGCCGCTGCACCACCCGCGACGGATCAGGCCGGCCAGGCGAGCGCATCGCCGGCCTCAGCGCCCGATCAGCACGCCACTGCCGCCGAAGTCCCTCGGGCGCATCGCCGGTCTTCCTGCTCCAGTCCTCCGTAGCGATCTTGAACACCTCCGAAATCAAGGTGTTGCGACGACCGATTGAATCCGCCCTGCGACCCGCGATCGGAATGAACGATGCATCCGGCGACCTGGCCGCGACGGGCTACCGCGGATTCAAGGGCTCTCACCGCGAGGCCGGACTTCATCCGGGCGTCGATGGAATAGCCCACCATGCGGCCGGAGTACACGTCCTTGACCGCGCACAGGTACAACTTGCCCTCGCCGGTCACGTGCTCGGTGATGTCCGTCAGCCACAGCCGGTTCGGCCCGTCGGCGGTGAAGCCGCGCCGGACCCGGTCATCGTGGACCGGCGGGCCGGCCTTGGCGTTCTTGCCCCGGCCTCTGCGTTTGCCGAACGCGCTCCACCAGCCGTTGTCTCGGCAGATCCGCCAGGCGGTCCGCCCGGCCATCGGCTCACCGGCGGCATGGGCCTCGTCGAGGAGGAAGCGGTGGCCGAACTCGGGATCGTCACGGTGAGCGTCGAACAGGGCGCTGGCCCGGTATGCCTCGGCGAGTTCGGTATCGGTGACCGGCCGGGCCAGCCACCAGTAGTAGGGTTGGCGGGCCAGCCCGAGCACCCGGCACGTCACCGCCACCGGCACCCGGCAAGGGGCAGCGGCGGCGGCCAGCTCGCGGACGAGCGGGTACATCATTTTGCCGGCAGGTTCGCCTGCGACAGATACGCCGCAGCCCTTCGCAACACCTCGTTCTCCTGCTCCAGCAACCGGATCCGTCTGCGTGCCTCGCGCAGTTCGGCCGACTCACCCGACGCCGGTGCGGGCCTGGCGCCCTCGTCGGTTTCGGCACGGCGCAGCCACTTCGACAGCGTGATCGGGTGGACGCCGAAGTCGGCGGCGATCTGTTCCAGCGTGACGCCGGGCCCGCGGTTGCGCGCGACCCGCATGACGTCCTCGCGGAACTCCTTCGGATACGGCTTGGGCACTGCAACATCCTTCCAGGCCGCCTCTCAGCAAGCCAGGTCAGGTGTCACCCCACACTGCAGCAGTCCCACGCGCAGTACAGCGAGGCCGTCCGCGCGTGGCTCACACGGCAGCAGGTAGCGCCCGAGTGGACGTTCATCGACCCGTCGGCCGCTTCGTTCATCACACAGCTATGTGCCGACGGGCACCCGGGCGTCACCCGGGCCGACAACGACGTGCGGGCCGGTATCCGCAGCGTGTCGTCAGCCCTCGGCGCCGACCTGCTGTACGTCCACGAGTCATGCGCCGGCCTGCTCGACGAAATCCCCGGTTACTCCTGGGACCCCGGCCGCCACCGCCAAGGGCGAAGACCGGCCCATCAAGACCGCCGACCACTCCGTCGACGCCCTGCGCTACGTCGTGCACTCCACCGCGCACGAGTGGCGCCACCTACTCACCGGAATAGTCAGCTTGGAGGTTCCACCATGACTTGCCGGGCCTTATCGATGAATTCCCCTTGGGCAGCCATGAAAGATTCGAACGCACGGTCAATCGCGTCCTGATCTTGAGAGCTGTTTAGAAAGAGCCTGATCATATCCGCCGCCGAGCTCAATAGGTTCCCTGCCGAGTCAGCGATCTCCCTGGGGCCACAGAGCTGGATGCGAGCCAGCAGAGACTCACCACGCGGTGGTATCAGCTGCACCTGAGCCGCCAGGGCCGCGTACTCCGTTGACAATGACACTGGTTCAGACGGCAGGTGGTCTATCGGTTCAAGTAACTCCATGAACGCGAGGTACACCTCTCGTCTTTGGATTCTGAGTTGGTGTGCATGCTCAATTCGTCCCTGCTCAGGAGCCTGACGACGAATCCCTATGTACGTCAGCACGGACGCTCCCACAGTGCCGACGACACCAATGCCCGCACCGCACAGAGCTGCGACTGCTTGATCCATGCCACCAATTTTGTACCGTTGAGGGGGTGACGCACCGTGCCGCTGCCCGAAAACGGCGTCATCTGGCCGCCCCGGAGCGTTTCCCCGCTGTACGCCGACATCAAGCTGGACGACGCGTGGTACAGCGGCGACCCCAAGAAGCTCGCCGACGTCTACCGGCACGCCCCGCAGCACCGCCACGACGGCCGCCGGCGGCTGTGGGGTCGGCACCGGCCGCCGCACAAGCGCGATGCAGCGGCTGCACATCCCGCTCGCCGGCGAGATTGCGCAGACGTCCGCCGACCTGCTGTTCGCTGACACGCCCGTTGTCACAGTGGCGGACACCGCGGCGCAGGACCGCCTCGACGTCCTGCTCGACGCTGGCGGCGTGCCCGAGCTGCTGCTCACCGCGGCCGAGACCGCCGCCCCCTTGTCGGAGGTGTTCCTGCGCGTCACGTGGGACAAGGCCGCCGCGCCCGACCGGCCCCTGCTCACCACCGTTCGCCCCGACCAGGCCGTACCCGAGTGGTCGTTCAGCATCATGCAGACCGTGACGTTCTGGCGCGTCCTGCCCTCGACGTCGTCGACGGTATGGCGCCACCTCGAACGGCATGAGCGGGGCCGCATCCTGCATGGCCTGTACGAGGGGACCGACGACCAGCTCGGCCGCCGCGTGCCGCTCACCGAACACCCGGACACAGCCGGCCTCGCCGCCTCCCTCAGCGAGCAGGGCGACTCCATCGAAACCGGCGTCGACATGCTCACGGCCGTCTACGTCCCCAACATCGCCCCCAACCGCCGCCACCGCGACGCCCCATGGGGCCGCAGCGATCTACAGGGCGTGCACGATCTGCTCGACACCCTCGACACCCTCGACGCCCTCGACGAAGCATGGTCGTCGTGGCTGCGCGACATCCGCCTCGCCCGGGCCCGGCTGATCGTCCCTGACGGGTACCTGCGCAGCAACGGCCCCGGCCGGGGCGCCACGTTCGACGATGACCGGGAGGAATGGCAGACCCTTCCCATTCCTCCGACCGAACAGGGCAACGGCATCACGTTGTCGCAGTTCGCTATCCGTGTCGAAGAGCACCGGACGACCGCCGAGGCGATCGTGCGGCAGGCCACGACAGCGGCCGGCTACTCCCCCGCGTCCGTCAGGTTGGACGGGGACGGGGCAGCAGTCACCGCAACGGAGATTGCCGCGGGTGACCATCGGTCGATGGTCACCCGCGGGAAGAACCCCGCACGGTCCACGTCGAGCACGCCGTCGAGGACGGCCGCATGGTCCGCGTGAACGTCGCCGGATCACTCGACGAAGCGCGCCGCGCAGGGGTGCAGCACCCCAATTGCCGGCACTCCGTCAGCAGCTACACCCCCTGCATCACCCGCACCGAGGACGCAACGCCCGACCCGGCCGGCTACGAAGCAGGCCAACGGCAGCGCACCATTGAGCGGGAGATCCGGCGGTACAAGAACCGCGCCGCCGCGGCCATCACCCCGGAGGGCAAGCGCGCCGCCGAGGCCAAGGTGCGCCAGTGATTTCGCTGATGGGTCGGGCACTGTCCTTTGATCACCTCAGGCGCCTTCTCTTGGGGCAGCCTCAGGGACGTATGCGGGTTCTTCAATCCACAGACGCAAGAGGGGCAGCAGGACGTCAGGGTTGACCGGCTTGGCCACGCAGTCGGACGCCCCTGCCTCAACAGCCAGCTCCTGGCCGCCGAGCGGACCCCCCGAAGCTAGCGCGATGATGGGCATTGCACTGCGCCCCGGCGTCCGGCGAATCTTCGCGATTGTCCTCGGTCCGTCCGCCGCTGGCAGCATGACGTCGATTACAAGAACCTTGATGTCGTCGCGCTGCTCCAGAGTATCGAGGGCCACGTCGCCATTCTCGGCATAGCTCACGTCCAGGCCGTGGCGTTCCAAGAGGCTGGCGAGTGCGAAGACGCTGCGTATATCGTGGTCGACGATCAACACCTTCTCACCGTCAAAGTGGAAGTCCCGTCCTAACCCCGCAAAATTCTGATGCTGACTCAAGCCCCCTGACTGCCCTTGGGCGTCAGGCAGGTCAGGCAGCGACGTCTGCTGATGAGGGAGGGCTGCTGCAGCCCTGTGACGGCGACTGATGAGCGCAGCGAATTCGTTATGTGCCTCTGCTACCTTTTCGTCGTCCTGCGATAGCTCGCTCGGATGCAGCGGCAAGTACAAGGTGAACGTCGAGCCGTGACCTGGTTCGCTCCGCGCATGGATCTCACCGCCGAGCAGCCTCGCGATCTCTCGCGAAATACTGAGTCCGAGGCCCGTACCTCCGTACTTGCGGCTCGTGAGGCTGTCCACTTGCCTGAACGCGTCGAAGATGACCTCCATCTTGCTGGCCGCGATACCGATCCCCGTGTCCATCACGGCGAACGCGACGACGTCGGCGTCTGGGCCTGACAGCGACCCGGCCTCAAGAAGCTGCTGCCGGATAGCTGGCGGCACCTCCATGCCTGCCGGGTGAATGGTCACCTCGATGCCTCCGGAGTCGGTGAACTTGATCGAGTTGGACACCAGATTGCGCAGCACTTGCAGCAGCCGGTGTTCGTCGGTGAGTAGAGCGGGGGGCAGTTCGGCAGACACATGTACCGAGAAGTTGAGGTCCTTTTCCGCCGCCAATGGACTAAAGAGAGCCCTTAGATAGTCGGCGAGCTCTACGAGCGTGGCAGGATTGGTGGAGACCTTCATCTTGCCCACCTCAACCGTCGACAGGTCGAGGATGTCATTGATCAGCTGGAGCAGGTCGGATCCAGCACCGTGGATGGTCTCGGCGAACTCGACCTGCCTCTGCGACAGGTTCTTTTCGTCGTTGTCGGCGAGTAGCTTGGCCAGGATCAGCAGCGAGTTGAGCGGTGTACGCAACTCGTGCGACATGTTCGCCAGGAACTCGGTTTTGTAGCGCATGGAGAGCGCCAGTTGCTCGGCACGGTCCTCCAGGATCTGTCGGGCTTCCTCTATCTCGGTGTTCCTGACCTCGACGTCACGGTTCCGCTGTGTCAGCAGATCGGCTCTTTTTTCCAATTGAGCATTGGACTCCTGGAGGGCCCTCTGTCGTTCCTCCAGCTCCGCCGTCTGATGGCGCAGTTGTGCCGCAATCTCCTGCGATTGGCTTAACAACTGTTGGGTTTGCTGTTGTTCCAGGATTGCTGCACTGCTGAGCTGGATGAGATTGGCGACTTTCTGCGGGATATCAGGCCGGCGTTCACCCAGCCAGCGCTGTGCCTCTGCCACTCGGGTGGCGGAGAGCAGATCTTCATCTCGGGCGCGTTCTTCCATGACGGTGAGCCACTGCTGGAAGTCGGCGTCTTCCTCCACCCAGACAGAGAGTCTGTCCCATTCCCGAATCAGAGCCTCGTGTGCGATCTCGGCCGTCTCGGGTCCGTCAGGTCCCAGGATGACAAGGCGGCGGTCCGGTTCGGCAAGTAGCTGGGCAATGTACCAGTCAGTGCCGAGATGGGAGCGGTCAGCGGTGACACGGACGGCGCTGGCCGCCCCACCGCGGGCACGGATCATGGAAAGCAGGGCGCGACGGATGCGTTGCTCATCCAGTCGGAGTTGTTCGTGCAGCCAGTAGTAGGCCTTTTCTGCATGCTGGTTCAGGGCTCCAGCAACGCCTCCGAGGCCGTGATAGCTGTCGAAACTGATCTGGCGTTTACGCTGCAAGGGCCATAGTTCGGTCAGAGTGAACTCCAGGAGCGGCAGACTACCTGCCGCCCTACTGGCTTCACCCGCGATCGTCTCCGCCAGTCCCGGGCTGAAGGCCACGCCAGCAAGCTGTGCCGGTTCCACGATCACCCGTGTCAGTGCTGCCTCGTCCAGCGGGGAGACGTTTAACTGCCGATCCTGTAGCCGGGAACCGATATTGGGTAGTTCCAGCAATTCGGGAAGAAAGTCGGCGCGCAGTGTGCACACCAGACGTACCTTTGCGTCTTGCACTGTGTCTGGGGGCGGTAGCAGATGCTGCAGGAACTCCAGCGCCTTCTCCGTGTCCGGACTCCCGCTGAGTACCTCCTCGAACTGATCCCCAATGAGTGCTAGGCGTTTACCGGTTAACAGGGCAACTTTCGAGGCTACGGGCCAAAATCCGTCCTCGCGCAGTGCCCGGGCTCGATGGTCCAACTGTTCAAGAGAGTGGTTCGCTCCGGGATGCTCAAGATCAAGCAGAGCCCGAGCAACTGATTCATAGGGGGTCACTCCCGGTCGGAAGGACGCCACGGTCCATCCGTCGGTCGAGAGCGCAGGCTGCAGTCCAGCCGCAACAAGGGACGACTTGCCGACACCGGAAGGGCCGGTGACGACAACGAGCGGCTGCGCCCTCACCATCTCCCGGAGCCGCTTGACCTCACGCTCGCGCCCCACGAAGATGCCCGCCTGAGCGTCTGCGGCTGTGAACGCCTGCAGCCCTCGGTACGGACACGGAGGAAGTACCAACCGCCCCAGGACCTCGGGCCATGCGGCCGCTACCTCCGACAGAGGCACCGCATATGCATCTTGCGCTGCGCCCCCTTTGCTGGCGATTGCAAGCATTCCCACGGCTGCATCGCCCCAGCGATCCGTCGCCACAACTGGCGTGCCGCTGTATCCGGGCTGAGCTCGCAAGGCGGCCTCGGCGCGAGCATCGAGCTGGATCAAACCACCACCGACTGCTCCCCGTATGGAGCAACTTGCCCAGGCCCCCTTGTCCTTTCGGTCGGGGGAACTTGGATAGCCGAACATTGATACTTGCGAATCGGAGGTCAGGCCAATACGCGCATCGACTAACCGCGCTGGCCCGGCTCCAACGGGCAGAGTGTCTCCACCCACAACGACCAAGCCGGCTACATCGCGCCCAGAGCCGCTTGGCCCAGAGGGCGGGTCCCACGCCTCCACCCGACAGATACGAAGCGGTGCGCCGTCGGTGTCGCCGAGCAATACGAACTCAACCTGAACTCGTGCGTCGTCATTGGGGCGGTCAAGGTGGTGCTTGTCGCGTCCGAGCGCTGCATTGACGACATGCGCGCATGTGACGATGTGCCGGTCTCCGACGACGAACCCGAGGCCGATGGGAGCGCCCGAGACCGCTGACCGGATCTTTACGATGAACCCTTCTCGTCGAGCATGCATATGGGTCAAGTGCGCTTCCAGACCACCCGGACGGCGAAGTTCACCTCTGCCGTCCCCTTAGCGATGATCACACCGCTTTCGCCACCGATCTTTAGCCCGAACTCAATCTCCATCTCATCCGGCTTAAGCTCTCGGACTGTTTCAGAGACCTGCGACAGAGCCGGCCTCACGCGGTCCAGGGCTTGGCGGAGCGAGGTTTGGGCTCGGGCTACCACGCCGTCGTCCGCTGCAAGTTCCAGGTCAGAGCCCACCAAGCCGCCGTCAACCTCGAAGACGGCAGTGCCTTCGCCATCACCGTCCACCGTCATCATGACGAGTTCCGCCACAGTGCCCCCCTGCGCTCGGCAAGCCCCCAGGCATGGGGCCAGCAACAATGCCCCTCATCCTGTGACATCCAGTACCGGTGTCGCAGGGAAATGCAGGAGAGATACCGAAGGTATCGAGCCACTCTCACGCTGTGCAGCGTATGGAGGACGGTGGACGTCCAGCACGTGTACCAGGGCATCGCCAACGCCAGACCACTGCACCCCTTGCCCCCGCCGATCGACGGTCCCAACAGGTTAACCCGCCTCGACATCGCCAACACGATCGCCTCGGCGGCATCCTCCAAGAGTACCGACATACAGCGTGACCTGCACGGATGAAGATTCCGGCAAGGGCAATGTCCAGCTCGTGTGCAACACGCCCCTGCGTGGTATGCGGCAGCAGCTGTCTTCCTCTTTCACGCCACCCCGTCGGGTTCACTCTCGGACGGCATCGCTGGCAGACGGTCTTCGAGGGCCCGTCGAGCTTCTGCGAGCTGTGACTCGGCATGTTGCAGAGCGGCGATCAGCTTCGGGAGCCCTGCGTCTACGGCCGGGCCCCCATCGGCACCATCGGTGTACGTCTCGAGGGTGCGTGCCAGCCGAAGGAGGGCGTCCCGGGCCGCTCGTTGTTCGTCCTCTTCGAGATGGTCCGAGAGCTTAAGCCACTTGGCCTCCTTGTCGGCGGCTTCTTGGGCAGCAAGCGCGACAATCTCACCTGCTACGCCGCGGACGGTCTCTTCAAGGCCCAGCGCGAGCCGAAGCAGTGGTGCTCCGACCATGTCGTCCTCGCTGGGTTCATGCCCAGGCGGGAACATCCGGTAAAAGCTCCAGGGGTCTTGGGGCTCGCTCAGTCGCTCCAATGCTCTGAACACGGGCTCGAACGCCCCCAGCGGTGGAGCCGGGGATGGCAATGCCATCCGGTGGTTCCAGAGCGCGAGTATGGCGGTCGTAGCTTCGCGACGTACGCCGTCTGCCTCTGCCCCCGTGGCGTTCTCCGCCTGGGTGATCAAGTCACCGATGTGATGGGCCATCCAGCGGCCCAGGACATCACTTTGGGAGAGACTTTCGGCGATCTCCTTGCCAAGTTCGAGGGTCCGCTCAAAGCTCGCCGCATCCTCCGGAGTCATCGAAGAGGTAAATCTTGTAGGATCGTTCACGCGGGGGGAGGGATTCGTCATCGTCTTGGCGGGACCCTATCGTGTAGCTCTGCTCGTGGTCTTTGTGAGTGCGGTCGATCATCACTTCGACGATCAGGCTGCGTCCGGCCAGATCCAGCAGTTCCTGAAGCGCGTCGCGCTGAATTTCCAGCCGCCGTCCCTGAGTTCCTGTCAGACGGCCCGAACTGGTCGCGGACGTGTCGTCCCAGTAGGTGCTGCGAAGAGCGATGCCACCGGCTCGAGTCCATTCGCGCATATCTGCGTCCGGTTCCAGTCCGAGCAGATCGATGAATTCACCAGAAGGCATATAGGGCGGGTACTTGACCCCTGCGGCCAGCGGATCTTTACTGTCCATCCCCTCATGTCCGTCAGGATCCACGATCCAACCCGTCAGCTGGAAACCTTGTACGTCGAACTGGTAGTCGCTGTCATTGGCGTCGGGAATGCGGTAGCCCATATAGGAAGGGGCCGTCTGCAAGGCGCGTACCAGTGCCCTAGCCGTCGCGGAAGTGACGAGGGCACTACGGATCAGCACTCCCTGCGCAGCTTCATAGCCTGCATCATCGGAGCTTTCCCACACCGTGACCCATCCGTCACCCGCGAAGAGACGCTCGCTGAAGTGCCTGCTGTTCAACCGCCAGACCCAGTCGGCGTCCAGGTCGTCCTTTCCCTCCAAGATGCTCTGCGGTGAGGGATCCCGTCGGTCGGCAAGCCATCTGCCGTCGTCTCGGGTGACCCGGAAATCGCGAAGCCAGTCGGTGAACTGGTCCAAGTCCGCCTCGCTGTCCCGGTACACGGGATGAACCCTGAGCAACTCCCCAGCCACGCTCCACAAGGCGTGAGTCGAGAGATAGAAGTCCAGGTCGTCGGCGTCCGGCCGGGTCGTACGGTAGGCGAAGGTGCTCCCCTCTCTGTACAGCCTGAGGGTGTGGCGCGGGTCGTCCTCGTGGGTGCCGCGGTAGGGAAGCCGCCAGGTGTGCGTGATCGTGCGCCCGGCGAGACGCAGGACAGTCTCCTCGGAAATCCCAAAGGCTTCACCGAGGGGCTTGCACCAGTCGTCCTTGAAGTCCCAGGAGAAGCGGAAGCCGCTTGATTCGGATTCGTGGGTTTCCTCCTCCGTACCGTTTCGCCTTCTTGCCCCTCGCTCCTCCCACGACTCAGTGAGGATTTCCGTCGGGATGTTGATCCCGCGCACGATGGCGAGTTCCTCCGTGCTCAGGATCCCCGGGCCGGACGAGGCGAGTGCCAGACAGATCGCTTTCGCGCTCTCCTGCATCACGACATGCGGTCCGTCATCGAAAATCACTTTCCGCAGCAAGGGCTCGAACTCTGCCAGTGTCCGATGTGTCGCGGGGTTCTGAGCAGCCCGTGCGAGAGCGAGGAGCAGCCACTGGCGGGCGTGCCGATCGTAGAAGGGCAGACGGGCATCGTGGAATGGGGTCACATCGAGCGTGCCGAGCGCGAAACGTAGGAGGGCGTCCAGCTCTTCTTGGCAGTCGAGTTCGGTGAGGAGCCGGACGCAGTGTGCGGCCCGCCACCTGGCGTCGTGCTCGGAGTCGCCGAGGACGGCCCACAGATAGCCTGCGAAGCACTCCGCAGCGCTGGTCGGTCCAGCGGGAAGGTCGGCGAACCTACCGTCGCCCGAGTCCTCGGGCGAGAGGTCAGCCAGCATGGTGCCGAAATCGTCGAGGACGATCTGCGCCTGCTCTCCGGTAAGCCGTGGGGCGAGTCGGGCTGCCAGGTGATGACAGTCCTCGGGGGGAAGCACGGCCGACTGTGAACCGAGTTCTCGAAGAGCCGTCGCGAGCAAATCCGCATCAGGTTCGTCGGCCAACCTGGCGAGTTCTGACAGGTCGATGGGGTCGTAAACCTTGGTGGTCAGCTCCCGACTGAACCGCGCCGCGGCCGTGTCCGCAAGATGCCTCAGTTGCCGACGTGCCGCCCGTGGCAGCAGCGACAGCTCAGCCAGCCTCTTGACCAGTCGCGCGTAGTCGAAAGTGTCGAGGTTGGGGTTGGCCTGGAACGCGGCGAGCATGTCGTCGAGTTCACGCAGGGGCGCTGTGACCGCTTGGTCTATGACCTGCTCCATATGCAGCAGGCGCCCCGACGCGCGAACCAGTTGGCGGGCTTGCTCCCAGCCTTCGGCGGTGGAGAGGTCACACGCCGCAAGGGCGTCCTTGACCTGCCGTGCACGCGCCAGTCGCTGGTCGTCCTGCTTCTCATCCGGGGTCCACCGGCCCGAGTTGTGATCGCGCGACACCGGGAAGGCAATGTGGCGTGTGCCAGCGGCGAGCAGCGTTCCGGAGAGGTCGATGTCCAGTTCGCCAGCGGTCTGGTCGAGACGTTCGAAGGAGGCACTGCTGAAGCGTCGTGCCCGCAGGAATTGTCCCAACGTCTTAGCGATGCGCTTGCCGTCGCCGGGAGTCTCACGCAGTGCTCGCTCGGCGAGGCGGAGGTCATCGACGTGGTGCTCGCCGAACGGCACCAACGCCAAAGCGGTGACAGCGGACGGAGCGAGCGGGCCAGCCTCTTCGTCGAGCACCGCCTGGATGAACGGGCCCTCGGAACAGAAGCGGCGGTCGCGCCAGCGGGAGGCGACGGTCATCGTGGTCGTGGCGCTCAAGTGGCCCATGGTGGCCAGTACCTCGGAGTGGTTCATTGCGTCCCCGAGGTAGGGTTCCAGGCTTTCGGTGAGTTGGGCGACGCGATATGCGCGGCGGTCATCATCGTGGTTGCCGTCGGATGCTCGATGGGCGACGGCGAGGAAGGCTCGCCACAACGCGTGTACATCGTCGCCCACACGGTCGGTCAGGTCGATTGCCTGGGTGAAGTAGGCGTGAGCTTCACTTCTGTCGAATCGCTGGACGGCTCGAGCGAGTTTCACCATCTGCTCCGCCTTGTACTCAGCACTCTCCTGAACCACATCGAGCGACGCGGCCACGGATTCAGCGAGTTCGACAGCGACGTGCTGCAGCTCGTCGACAGGAGCGGCTGCTCGGACAGCGTCGATGAGGACACCATCCGGAAGGTGCCGCTGCGCACCTCGGTACCAGTCGAGCAGGTTTTGGCGCGACGCCTCGGACGAGCCGAAGGCGAGAATCCGGATACCGAGCCGGGCAATGCCTCTGTGCAGGAAGTGGGGCAGCTCCTCATGGCCCCGGCGGGACGGGGTGGGAGGCACGAGTTCTCGGAAAGGGCCGCCCGTGTCGCTGGAGGTTCCGACAAGGCAGTCGATCCACAGGCTCACCCAGGCCCCGAGGGGCACGACACTCTGCTCGTGGTCCTTCACGGTACTTGAGTACGTGTGAGGCTTCTTTCGCGCTTCTCTGACATCTTCGCCAGCGAACTCGTCCACGTCGAAGGGATGCCTCCGGACCTTCGACAGCAACGCGAAGCCGCAGAGCAGCGTGATCGTATCGGTGCCACGACCCCAGCGGCTTCCGGCACCCCTGCCCAAGTTGCCAGGGAGATTCAGGCGCAGGATCCGTTCGGCCTCCTCGTCCGACAGCAGTCCATGGCGCAGGCCCATCGCGATGATCCAACCGACCGCCGTAAGTTCCTTGCTCTCTTCTGAGAATCCCGAATGCTGGCGAACAGAGACGGGTCTACGCTGACGCTTCAGCATTCTCACCAAACGCCGCGCAACGGGTGCCTGGCAGACGAAGTTGGCCTGCCACGCGGCATAAGCGACCGCGAGCTGGAGGTATTTCAGGGACACGGCCGCGTAGCCGAGACCCTCCAGTTCTTCCGTACGGCCCGAATCGGCAAGCCGGGTGGCAATGATCACTCCGGCCTCGAAGCCCACCCAATTGGGGCGCCACCGAGCAAGGTGGTTGACGCATGCCTCCACTCCGTCGGTATTGAGGAGTCCGAAGGCGACTTCGGCGATATCCGTGGCGGTGACGCTGTGCCGGTTCGAATCGTCGTCAGGCTGCTGCACCCACGCCCTGAGCCATTCCGACGCACTGCGCAGCCGACTGCGGGCGAAGTCGGTCTGGCCTTCGGCGAACGAGAGAAGGGCGCCCTCGCAGTGAAGATTGGAGCCAGGCCAGTCGTCAGCAAGTCTGCGGTTCGCGACAACGTCCTCGATCGTGATGGCGTCCAGGAACTGGCCCGCCAGATCGGTGTTGGACCGCAGCAGGTGAAGTCGGCGAGAGTGGCCGGCGGCCAGGCTGCCGGCCTTGACGGCCAGCCGGGTCGCTTCCCATTCCTTTCCCACGCGCAGTGTGGCTTTGAGAGCGAACTGGGCCCGTTGCTGGGCGATCTCCCGTTGTTCCAGGTCGTTGCCCTCGGGGAGGGCACCGTCGGTCATCGCCAGTTCGACAAGGGTGTCGACCTGACCAGCCTCCCACAGCAGTTGGGGCAAGCTCGCAGCCACGTACGGTTCGTCGGCGGCGAGCGGGGTCAGTCGGTTGATGAAGTCGATCAGGGAGTCGCCGGTCGGACGGTACTTCGTCCGGAACCAGGTCTCGGTTGGTTCGTCACGGAATTGCAGGGTGTCACCGTCGACGAGGAGCGGGCGTCCGAGGTCGGCCGCGAAGCTGTGCACGAGGGCGGCCGATACTCCGCACAGTTCGGTCAGAACTTTGACGGGCATCCTCGGTCGGAGTGCGGCCATGGCCTCGCACAGACGGTCGATCTCCGTACTCAGGTGGTTGGCGTCCTTGCACTGGTCCACCATGCCCTGGAGGAGTTCGTCGAACAGGGAGCTGTCGGGATGCCTCGCCTCACCGAGAGAAACCAGACAGGATTCGAGGTCCGAGGCCGTGCCCAGAACGAGGGCCTGGATTCGGGGGTTGCCGCCGGTGCGGCGATGGAACTCGGCCGCCTGCGCCTCCGCGACAGGACCGAACACGGACTCTAGGTGCTGCCTGGACTCGGCGACGCCGAACCCCTCAAGCTCGATTCTGTGGACGCTGGGTGGCGGTTCCAGCAGATCGATGCGTTCGGTGCGGCACAACATCACGAGCCGCACATTGTCCGGCAGGGTCTCCCGCAGCACACCCGTGACGAAGGTCCGCTCCCTGCCGTCTTTCGCGATGAGCGCCGCGTTGTCGGCCGCGTCCACGACAAGAACCAGGAGCGCCCCTGGAGCGGAGGCTGTGACAGCCGCCGCAGCGCCCCGGACCCTGGCCATGAATGCCTTCGCGTAGTCGGTCGGCTGAGCTGTGGCGACCGGGATCAGCGGGTCGCAAAGGGCATGCGCTGCAAGTTCGTTCGCCAACTGCACCAAGCCCTGCCGATGTTGGTGGCGCGGTGAACTAGATCGCCGGTAGCCACCGTTTCCAAAGCAGTCGTAGACGAGGGTGACCGAGCCGGAAGGAAGGTTCCGTTCGATCTGTGTCGTGAGCACCGACTTGCCTACACCACCGGCCGCGTGAACAACGACGGGCCGCCCGGCGAGTCCGACGATGTCGTCGACGATCGCGCGAGTCTGCTCAGTCACGATGACGTGCCCAGGCTCGTCGATGAGGTTGGGAGCAGGCAGCACGTGTTCCGGTGGGACTCCGAGAGCAGTAAGCACGGTGGAGCGTTCGACGACGTGGTTCGCTTCGAGCGAGGTCGCGCGTCTGGTGATCATCTCCTTCAGCAGAAGGGGTTGCACATCGGGAGCACCGGGAAGAAGGCCCGTCAAGTCCAGGCGGAACAGCCCTTCAAGCCGCAACAGGCCCGGAGCCGTGGCATCCACCTCCAGGCGGCTGAAGAACGCGGCCTCACCGGCTGCGTCAGCAGGGAAGTTCGCGTACTGCCTCAGGTACTTGACATCGTGCGCATACTCATGGGCCTCTCCGCCGACTGCCAAGGTGCCGATCGCTCGAAGCACCGACTCACGGACCGGCCGATTGGAAAGGAACTCGAAGGTCACCTTCTCTTCGAGCCCCGGCGACTCCTGGCGGATCTGCCTGAACTTCTCCGCGAACCCTTTGACCGTCTTCGAGAGACCCGACACAGACCACTCCTCCGTGGCCCGTACGGTCGAGTGCTTCAGCTGTCGGTACACCACACGCTTGGCCTCGTGAAGGCCGGTCGCACCGTAGTACTCGGCGATGTCGATTACATCCTCGCCGTCCTCGCCGTGGGTGTCGTCGGGCGACACGCCCTCGACAGCGATCGCGGTCAGATCGGAGTCGGGAAGCAGCAGTTTCAGCGCCTGACGAGCCGCCCAGTGGTAATGGAACTGATCACCGTCCCGGCTGGCACGCAAAAGATCGGTGTCAGGCATGCCCACTCCCGGCATCCCTCACAGCGACGAAACGAGGCAAGGGTTTCCTCACATCACAGCAGACCAAGACGGTATAAGCGCACACACATTACCCACACCTCCCGGAGTCGGGCAACGCATCCACTGACGCCTCCTGCCTTCGGCTCCGGCAGGCGGTATAAGCCGGGGACGGACACCCCGGCCCCCGTCCTCCAGACCGTGCTGATCGCCCTCAGCACGGGCGACGCCAGCCGGCACCGCCGCTGGAATCTGATCGAGGTGGCCTCGCCCGGCGACCAAGGCGACACCCTGCGCCCGCGCATCATCCTGATCTGGGTGGCGGACATCTATCGCCACCGGGGAGTCGGCGCCGCGCTCGTGCAGGCAATCGTGGACGACTTCGGAGGCCACGTTGCCGATGTGTCCTGGTCGGCCCCGATTAGTTCCCCCGGCCGGCGCCTCGCACGCCGGCTCTCGTCCAAGGGCATCTGGATCAGCTGACCCGCAGACGGACTTCCGCGCCGCTGATCAGCGGCCACCAGCCCGAACAGCGGCCGGCCCAGCGCCTCGTGCGGTGAAGTCCAGATATTGAGCCAGCCTAAGGCTAATGTGTGCCTTACGTCGGCGCGTGCACAGCCCGGGAATCGTGGTTGCCAACGGGCGCACCCGCCGCAGGGGGCGATCATTGACCGGGGGGCAAGTGGAGCCGAGAAGCGCAGCCGCTGCGGGGAGAGACTTTCCCTATACGGCGGGGACGACCTGCTACATCGAAGTCCATGAGGACGGCAGAGTCACTCACGGAGACTCACGGGCCGGATACGAACGGGCCGTTGCGGGCAAGTCCCGGCTGTTCGCCGTATGGCCTGGCCAGTGGTCGAGCGACCTCTTCCTGATCGACGACCTCGACGAGTACGCCAAGGCACATGGGATCAAGCACGACCAGGATCGCACCGGGCTCAGCGAGCACGTCCACGATGTGGAGTGGACCGAGGAGGTGGCCTACAACACCAACCCTCGCAGCCCGTACATCAGCATCCGCCTCACGATGAAGTGCGGGTGCGAGATCCGAAACTTGGACACCTTCGCCAAGCAGATGCGGGAGCAGCAAGGTTGGAGCGTGGCGACCAGCGTCGGCTGGGGCAGTAGCAGCGGCCCGGAAGGCACGTCCTATTCCCTGCGAGTGCGGCGGAAGAGTCTCCGCGCCTGATCAAGGGTGCGCTCGCCCTAGATGAGTGAGTCTGATGTCCTCAGTGGT
>NZ_LAKD02000129.1 GCF_000968685.2 Streptomyces antioxidans | reverse complement strand
GGGGGTGGGGGGTGACGGGGTGGGGGACCATCTCGGCGCCGGTGTCCTGCCGGGCCGCCGGTGGACCCCGCGCGGTGGCGGGGCCCACCGGCGCGGGTCAGTCGCGGGTGGACATGGACGGGAGCGGGGTGCGGTGATGCGGGGCCCGTACGCCCTTCAGGGGCGGTGTGGCCGCCGTGTGCGAGGGGGCGGCCACGGTCTTCGGGGCGCCGCCGACCAGCGGCAGCCGGGCCGAGGTGCGGGGCAGGTCCAGGGTCAGCCTCGGAGTGGTGGACGGCGGCTCGATCAGGTCCGCGTCCGTACCGGCGATGATCAGGCCGAGGCGGTGACCGGCCGGGACGACATGGTCGGTCGCCGCGAGGTCGAGGGTGATGGTGTACGCCTTGCCCGGGGTCAGGGGGCGGCCCTTGCCGCCGTCCGCGAAGTGCCCGAGGTCGGCCCAGCCCCGGCTGAAGACCGTGTAGTCCACGTCCTCCTCGTCGGCGGCGGTCTCCTTGAAGCAGGCGCTGTCGCCCTCGGTGCTGCTGCCCCAGCAGGTCCGCCGGTCCAGGGTGGTGATCCCCTCGCCCGCCGCCGTGTAGTCGCGGATGGTGGCCGGGCCGAGGTCGACCAGGACCGCGGAGAGATGGGCGCTGGTGGTGGAGGGCGTGGCGGTGACGGTGACCGTGCCGGAGCCGGACAGCCGCAGGTCCTTCCCGAGCGGGCCGGTGGTGAAGCCCGCCTTGCCCGGCGTCGGGGTGTCGATCGCCGCGGACCAGTCGGCCTCGCTCAGCGCGGGGTCGTCGGTGAAGGTCTCGGTCGCGCCGGGCTCGGCCCGCTCGGTGCCGAGCACGCCCACTCCGGCCGTGGCGCCGCCGCGCGGGCGCAGGGTGGTCTGCCGGGTGCCGGACGGGGGCCAGACCCGGTCGGTGGACCACTGGTCGGGGGCGCGCTCGACATCGGCCATCGGCTCGCGTTCGATGCCGTTGTCGATGCCGAGGAGGTAGTGGTCGAACCAGCGGTGGAGGGTGTGCACCCACTCCCCGCGCCGGTAGTCGAACGGATCGACGTGCCCGGTCTGCGAGAGCCAGATCTTGCGCTCGACGCCCGCGTCGGCGAGGGCGTTCCACCACTGGCCGAGGTGCTTGGTGCGGACGTTGAGGTCCTGCGCACCATGGGCGGCGAAGACGCTGGCCCGCACCTTGTCCACGTCCGGTACGTAGTCGCGGGCGGTCCACAGACCGGTCCAGTCGCCGTTGCGCGGGGCGCCCTCGACGAGACGCTTCTGTACGGCGGCGCAGCGGGCGTGGGCGGCGTCGCTCTCGACGGCGTCCGAGAGCCCGTCGGGGCCGGAGTCGAAGAGCGCGGCGCCCTTGGCGAAGTAGTAGTCGTACCAGGAGGAGATGGCGCCGATGGGCACGATGGTCTTGAGCCCCTTGACGCCGGTGGCGGCGACCCCGTTGGCGATGGTGCCGTCGTAGCTCTTGCCGATCATGCCGGTGGCGCCGTCGGTCCAGCCCGCCGTGACCCGCTCCCCGCCGGTGCGGGTGCGGTACGCGGTCCCCCGGCCGTTCAGCCAGTCGACCACGGCCTTGGCGGAGAGGATGTCGGAGCGTGCGCCGATGTCCACACAGCCGTCGGAGCGGTTGGTTCCGGCGAGGTCGACCAGGACGGTGGCGTAGCCGCGCGGTACGAAGTAGTTGTCGTAGAAGAGCGGGAACTGGACCGGGTTCCCGGCCGCGTCATAGGTCTTGGTCTGGCTCTCGTTGCCGCGTCCGCAGCAGGAGTAGTAGGGGCTGGCGTCCATGATGACGGGGACGCGGCGGCCCTGGGCGGCGGGTTCGCGCGGTCGCACGATGTCGACGGCGACCCGGTCGGTCCGTCCGTCCGCGTCGCCGTCGATCGTGGTGTCCACCCATACGGATTCGCGGATGGCGTTGTCGTAGGAGTAGACGGGTCTGCTTTCTGATGGGCCGTCCGGTTCGTGGTCCGGTCTGCTCTGCGCGGCGGAAGCGGCGGAAGCGGCGTGGGCGGCCGGGGCGCCGAGCGGTGGCAGCAGCGATACGGCGGCGGCGACCAGCGCGGTGACCGCCGACAGCACGAGTGTGGTCCAGGGGATGCGGGATCTCCGCGTCTGTAGCAGCACGGGCGGACGGTAGCGCGAGTCAACTCCTGTACAGAAGAGGGCGGTAGGTGTTCTGAGCCTGTCCGAACGCGTTGTGGGCGCGTCCGCCAATGTGTCGTAGACGTGTCCGAGTCAATGCGCGTTGCGTCCGGATGTCGATTGGATGTCGGACGGTGTGATGGACGTGAGGTGGGTGTGCGGAGTACATAGGGTCACGAGTGATCGTTCTCCCCTACGAGTTGGAGGACTCGTGCGTCACCACAGACTCCTCGCCCCGGGCGCGGCCGCGGCCTGCCTGCTGCTGGCGATCCCGGCATCGGCGGCCGATGCCACGCCGGGCGCCCCCGGCATCGGGGACTCCTACTACCCCTCGTACGGCAACGGCGGGTACGACGTCTCCCATTACGACCTGCGGTTGAAGTACCAGCCGAAGACGGACCGGCTGGAGGGCACGGCCACGATCCTGGCCGACGCCCGGCAGGAGCTGTCCCGGTTCAACCTGGACTTCGCGCTCGATGTGAGCGAGGTGCTGGTGGACGGGAAGAAGGCCGCCTTCGAGGCCACCGGCGACCATGAACTGGAGATCACCCCGGCCGCGCCGCTGGCCTCCGGCCGCCCCTTCACCGTGGTCGTGCGCTACAGCGGTACGCCCTCGAAGGTGGTGGCGAGCGGTTTCACGTCCTGGCTGCGCACCCCGGACGGCGGGATCGCGGCCAATGAGCCGGAGTCGGCGTGGTGGTGGTTCCCGAGCGATGACCATCCGCTGGACAAGGCCACCTACGACGTGTCGGTGGCGGTGCCGGACGGAACGCAGGCGATCAGCAACGGCACCCTGCAGTCGACCAGCTCCCAGCTGGGCTGGACCCGCTACAACTGGCGCTCCAGCAAGCCGCAGGCGACGTATCTGACCACGCTGGCGGTCGGCAAGTTCGACATCACGACGGACACCACCGCCAACGGTCTGCCGGTGATCAACGCCTACAGCAAGGACCTCGGGGACAACGCGGGGGCGGCGCGCGCCAGCGTGGAGCGGTCGGCGGAGATAGTGGACTGGGAGTCCACCATCTTCGGCCCGTACCCCTTCGACGCGCTGGGCGGCTATGTGCCCAATGTGCCCACGGGCTACGCGCTGGAGACCCAGACCCGGCCGTTCTACAGCCCGAAGGGGTTCGCCAAGGGCGCGAACACCTCGCTGATCGTGCACGAACTGGCCCATCAGTGGTTCGGCGACAGCGTCTCGCTGAAGGACTGGCGCGACATCTGGATCAACGAGGGCTTCGCCAGCTACGCGCAGTGGCTGTGGTCGGAGAAGGAGGGCGAGGGCACCGCGCAGGAGCTGGCGGACTACACCTACGCCTCCTACCCGGCCGACGACCCCTTCTGGAAGGTCGAGCCGGGCGACCCCGGGGCGGAGAACCAGTTCCATGACGCGGTGTACGACCGGGGCGCGCTGGCCCTCCAGGCGCTGCGGAACCACATCGGCGACAAGGACTTCTTCGCGATCCTGAAGGGCTGGACGGCGGAGCACCGGTACGGGAACGCCTCCGTCGAGGACTTCGTGACCTATGCGGAGAAGGTGTCCGGCAAGCCGCTGGCCGCGCTCTTCGACACCTGGCTGTTCACTCCCTCGAAGCCCGCGGCGGCGCAGGCGCGGGCGGCGGAGGTGAGCCCGGCCGAGGCGCCGGTGCGGCCGAAGTCGTGGCAGCGGATCCAGGACACCCACAGCGCCCACGGACGCTGAACCAACCGCCCGGGCCCCGGCCGGGTCCCCACCTCGGCCGGGTCCTGGCGCCTCCGCGCGACGGAGGGGGCGGATCGTGGCCTGCGTGTTCACGGGCCCATCGGTGGTGCGGTCACTTCCCTCCCGTTCCCGTGTGCGCGCTCGCGCCGCCGTCGAGCGGGCGCAGGGTGAGCGTGTAGTCGTAGGCGCCGTCGGCCTTCACCCGGTACTGGTCGCGCACCGGGTTGGGGGTGTCGCCCGCGCCGGTGACCGCGTGGTCGGCGTGCAGGGTGTTCCAGCCGCCGTTGCGCTTGAGGAAGTGCGGGTAGGCGGCGCGGTCGAGCTCGTCGTACGCGCTGGCGCCCGCCTCCAGGTCGCCGGAGACCAGCAGTCCGGCGCCGCCGCGGTCGGTGAGGGACGCCCAGCGCACATCGTCGTGGTTGCCGTGGTCCTGGGGCTTCAGGTACTCCACGTACTGCTTCTCGACCGAGGAGGACCAGACGCCCATGGGCGTGCCGTCCTTACGGTCGTTGAAGTTCTCCACCGGTCCGCGCCCGTACCAGCGGAAGGTGTCGTACCGCTCCGGGACCTTCAGCTTGAGGCCGATCCTGGGCAGATAGGACAGGGTGCGGAAGTCGCCGCGCGCCTCCACCTGGTGCCGGATCCGGACCTGGCCCGCGCCGTCGACCCGGTAGTCCACGGTCTGGGCGAAGGACGCGCCGGTCACATCGGGCGCGGCGGCCGTGGAGCGGACGGTGACGGTGACCGTGCCGTCGTCGCCGGGGGTCGCCTCGACCCCGTCGACGGTGGTGCGCAGCCGGTCAAGACCGAGGGCGCGCCAGCGCTTGCCCTCGGCCGTGCCCCAGTCGGAGCGCTCATTGCTGATCGGGGCGCGCCAGGCGTCCAGTTCGGGTCCGGAGCGGAGCAGTTCGCGGCCCGCCACCCGCATCGAGGTGAGCGTGCCGTCCTCCTTGCCGAAGGTGTAGCGGAAACCCTCGCCGCTGACCCGTACGGCCTCCCCGCTCTCGGCGGCCTTGGCGGGGCTTTCGGCGGCCGGGGCGGGGGCGGGCTCGGGCACCTTGTCGCCGCCGACCGCGAACTGGCCGAAGGAGACCACGTGCCCGGCCTTGGCCCAGTCGGTGGGGTGCGCGGTGACGGCCCGTACGGTCAGATGGCGCTCATAGCCACCGGGGTTGGCGGGCGGGGCCGGGAGCCGGACCACGGCGCTCTCGCCGGGCCCGACGTCGACGACGCGGGTGCCGCTCGCGACGGTCCGCGCGCCCTCGGTCACCGTCCAGCGCAGCCGGAGGTCGTCGGTGCCGGTGAAGGCGCGCTCATTGGTGACCTTCACCTCGCCGGTGCGGGCGCCCCCGCCGCCCGGGTCGGTGATGCGGATCGGGGCCTGCACCCAGGCCAGTTGGGCGGTCTCCGGCTCCGGGTCGCGGTCGGCGGTGACCAGACCGTCCACCCCGGACTCATAGAGCCCGTAGGAGAGATAGCTGCCCTTACGGTTGAAGTCGTCGAAGTTCAGGGCGATCAGGGCGTCGCGCTCGGGGTCCTGGCCCGCGGCCAGCCGCTCCGCGTCGAGTGCCGTGTCATAGACCCTGACCTGGTCGATGGTGCCCTTGGCGGTCCGGCCGGTCCAGCCGTCCTCCATGGTGTCGTTGTTCCTGCCGACGCCGAGGTCGAAGCCGGTGTAGTCGATGTGTCCGCTCCACTCGGTCTTGGCGAGCTCCTTACCGTCGGCATAGAGGCGCAGCGCGCCGCCGTCGTAGGTGCCGGTGACCCGGTGCCAGGCGCCGGTCCAGCCGTCGGGCACGGGGGCGGTGACGGTGCGGGGCTTACCGCCGCTGGTGATGGTGAATTCGAGGGTGTCCTCGTCCTTCATCCGCAGGACGTACTGGTCGCCCTTGCTGACGATGGTGAAGTCCCCGGTCCAGGGCTCGGCCGGTTTGACGCGGGCGTCGAGGGTGACGGCGCTGCCGGTGAGGTCGAGCTTCGGATCGCGGTAGGTCTCCACGAAGTCGTCAAGACCGGACAGATACAGCGCCTTGCCCTTCCCTCCGTAGCCGTCGACCACCTTGGGCCTGCCGGACAGGGAGGCGGCGATGCCATGGCCGGAGGAGTCGGGGGTGGTGATCAGCGGACGGCGGATGTTCTGCTCGGCCCAGTCCCAGATGAAGCCGCCCTGGGCGCTGGGGTGGGCGCGCATCACCTCCCAGAACTCGCGGAAGTTGCCCAGGCTGTTGCCCATGGCGTGGGCGTACTCGCCCATCACGATGGGCTTGGTGAAGGTCTTGGCCTTCTCCTCAAGGGAGGCCGGGGTCGGATAGCGGGGTCCGGCGACATCCGCGTAGGGGGCGTCGCCGTCGGGGCTGTTGGACTGGTGGTAGAGCGGGCGGGTGGGCTCGTTCGCCCGGGTCCACTCCGCCATCGCGTAGTGCGCCCTGCCCAGCCCGGCCTCGTTCCCGGTGTCCCACATGATCACGCTGGGGTGGTTCTTGTCGCGCTCCACCATGCCCTGGTGGCGCTCGAGGAACGCCTTCTGCCATTCGGGGCGCTCGGCCAGACAGTCGTCCGGGCAGTTCTCGTGGCTGTGGGTCTCGACCTCCATCTCGTCGTCGATCAGGATGCCCTCGCGGTCGGCGAGTTCGTAGAGGTACGGGTCCGAGGGGTAGTGCGAGGTGCGGATCGCGTTGACGTTCAGCCGCTTCATCAGCCGGACGTCCTGTTCCATCCGGGCGCGGGTGGCATGGCGTCCGGTGGCCGGGTCGGTCTCGGCTCGGTTGACGCCGCGGATCAGGATCCGCTTGCCGTTGAGCGTGAGTTGCTTGTCCTTGACCTCGATCTCACGGAATCCGACGCTCTGGCGTACGGTCTGGATCGCCTTGCCCTCCGGATCGCGCAGGGTGAGCACCAGCGCATAGAGGTTCGGCGTCTCGTCGGACCACTTGGCGGGGTGGGCGATCCGCCCGGTCAGCTCCGCCTTTCCGGCCTTCTCCTCGGCCGACAGCCGCCGTACCGCACGCCCCTTGGGGTCATAGAGCACAGCGGTGACCCGATGGGGTCCGCTCGTGTCGCCTCCGGTACGTGCGATGTCCACTTCGGTGCGCAGGGTGGCGTCCCGGTAGGAGGCGTCGAGATCGGTGCTGACGTACGCGTCCTCCATGCGGGTCGTCGGCGTGGAGTACAGCGATGCGGAGCGGAAGATGCCCGCGTAGCGCCACTGGTCGTAGTCCTCCAGATACGACCCCGCGCTCCAGCGGTGCACCTGGAGGGCGATCCGGTTGGTGGCGCCGGGACGCAGGTAGTCGGTCACATCGAACTCGGCGGGCACGTAGCCGCCCTGGTCGTAGCCGACGTAGTGGCCGTTGATCCACAGGAACCAGCCGGAGGTGACCCCGTCGAAGCGGATCACCTGCCGCCGCCCGTCCCAGTTCCGGGGCACCGTGATGTCCCGGATGTAGGCCCCGGTCGGATTGGTGTCACGGGGCACCTTGGGCGGGTCGTCGGGCGCCATCTCGCTCTGGACGTTGCGGAACACCGGATGGTCGAGGTCGTCGGTCTGCCAGGTGTGGGGGACCTGGACGCGCCGCCACGCCGAGGCGTCGTAGCCGTCCTTCCAGAAGCCGCCCGGGGCGTCCTCCGGCCGGTCGGCCAGCGCGAACCGCCAGGATCCGTCCAGGCTGCGCTCCCACCGCGCGCGGTCGGGGCCGTCCGGCCGCAGCCGGGTGTGCGGGGGCTCCTGGCCCTCGCCGGTGCGCTCCGGGTCCTCGAGGTAGGTGTGCACATCGGCGGGGAACTTGCCCGCGTCCGGCGACCTCCCGACGGCCGTGTCCGCGGCCGTGAGACCGAGGCCAACGGCGGTGGTCATGGCCAGCACCGCCCCGATCAATCTCCGTATCCCATACCTGCCGCGTTCCGAGCTCAATCCGACCCCGCCTCACAGATTCGGAAGAAAACCAACACAGCTGAACGGCGTCGCACGCTATTCACCGGTAAAGAGAGCGTCAACAGGTCTGGCCGAACCCGGTGTTCACCGAGTGGCGGTGAGAGGTTTCACAGCGATGATGCGACAGCAATACTGATGAACCCGATCGGGCAGCAGCACGGCGGAGCAGGACGACGCGGAAGCGAGGCACGACAGATGACCACCCCCGGCACCGAGGAACCCACCCTCACCGTCGACGAGCTGGCGGCCCGCGCCGGGGTGACCGTGCGCACCGTGCGCTTCTACGGGACCCGCGGGCTGCTGCCGCCGCCCGTGATCGGCCCGCGCCGGGTCGGCCACTACGGCGCCGAGCACCTGTCCCGACTGGCGCTGATCGAACAGTTGCAGCGCCACGGCATGACCCTGTCCGCCATTGAGCGCTATCTCAACCAATTGCCATCGGATCTGAGCGAGAACGATCTGGCGGTCCATCGCGCCCTGGTCGCCTCCTGGGGCCCGGACGCCCCCGAGGAAGCGACCCGCGAGGAGCTGGACCGGCGGGCCGGGCGGGAGCTCACCGAGGAGGAGATCGACCGGCTGGCCGCACTGGACGCGCTGGAGCGCACCGGCGAGCCGGATCGGTTCCGGATCGACCCCAAGGCGCTCCACCTGGGGCTGCGGCTGCTGGAGGCGCCGATCGAGCTGGAGACGATACGCACGGCCCACGCGGTCGTCCTGGAGCACACCCGCTCCGCGGCGCGCGAGCTCAGCCGGCTGTTCCGGGACGAGGTGTGGGGGCCCGAGCGCGATCACGAGTCCGGGAGCGGGCCGGAGCGGATGCAGGCGAAGAAGTCGCTGTCGGCCCATATGCAGCCGCTGGTGGTGGAGGCGCTGGTGATCGCGTTCCAGCGGTCGATGAAGCAGGAGCTGCGGGCCTGGTACGGACAGGACGCGGACTGAGCGGGGGCGGGGGCGGCACAGGTCAGTCGCTGCCGATGAGCGCGGCGGCGAGCTCGTCGGGGCGGGCGGCGAACGGCGAGTGGCCACCCGCCAGCGGCCGCACGGTGAAGGGCCGGTCCGGCATGGCCGCGTCGGCCTCCGCGATCATCAGGTCCTGCATCGCCGGGGTGCACGCCCGGTCCCCGGCGCACCGGATGAAGATGCGCGGGATCCGCCCCCACCGCTCCCGGGTCAGGGTGATCGGGGTGGTCGGCACCGCGAAGGGCAGGTCCGGGCTCAGGGCCTGGTACCAGCGGGCGAAGGACTCGGCGGGGACATCGTCGTAGTAGGTCAGCCGCAGCTCCTCCGCATACGCCGGGTCGGCGGAGCGCGGATTGATCCGGAACGCGCCGATGGCCTCCGGGTCGCCCAGCATCAGCCCCTGCCCCCGCGCGGTCGCGGTCTGCTCGGGGGACGTCAGATAGTCGGCGAAGCGGGGCCGCCCGGCGGGGACGAAGGACGACAGCTGGATCAGCTCGTCGACCAGCTCGGGCGCCCGCTCCGCGGCCAGGGACGCGGGGGCGCCACCGGCGCTGTGTGAGACCAGGGCGACCTTCGGATAGCGGCGGACCGATCGCAGCGCGGTGACGACGGCCTCCGCGCACTCCTCCAGGGTCACCCCGGCCAGCGCCGACTTCTCGGTCGCCAGACCCGGCTGGCCGGGGAGGAGAAGGGACGGGGGCAGCGGTGCGTCGAAGCCGTGCCCCGGCAGATCGACGGCGAGGCTCACCGCACCGCGCCGGGCCAGCGCGCGCTGGGTGGACGCCCACTGCCAGGAGGCGTGCCAGGCGCCGTGGACCAGTACGAACACGGTGTGGGAGGGAAGGGGGCCGGAATCGCTCAGGGCGGCTCTGGGGCTCGTGACGCTCATGGGGACAGTCCACCGGCCCGGGCAGGCGTTATCCACCGCCATAGCTGACAACCCCGCCAACGATATCTCCTGGATATCGCCTCGGCTATCCTCGGCCCGGTGGAGTCACGTCATCTGCGCTACGCCCTGGCGCTGGCCGAGCATCAGCACTTCGGACGGGCGGCGGCCGCCCTCGGGATCGCCCAGCCCCCGCTGTCCCAGCAGATCGCCGCGCTGGAGCGGGAGTTGGGCGCGCGGCTCTTCGACCGTACGGCGCGCGGGGTGTTCCCGACCGCGGCGGGCGAGGCGTTCCTGGCCAGGGCGCGCCGGGCACTGGCCGAGATGTCGGCCGCCGTGTCGGACGCGGGCCGGGCCGCCCGGGGCGAGACGGGGCGGCTGCGGCTCGGCTTCATCGGCTCGGCGCTGCTTGAGCTGCTGCCGGCCGTGCTGGGCACGTTCATCCGCGACCGCCCCGGGGTGCGGCTGGGGCTGCAGGAGATGTCCACCCGCCGGTCCACGGCGGCGCTGCTCGCGGGCGAGCTGGACCTCGCCATCGGGCGCGGGGCGCCCCGGGGTGCCGGTGCCGAGGATCTGGTGTCGGTCACGGTCGGCCGGGACCATCTGGTGGCGGTCGTCGGGGCCGCCCATCCCTTCGCCGGGCAGGCCAAGGTGAGCCTGGAGCAGCTCAAGGGGCAGCATCTGATCGTCGCGCCAGCGGAGGAGGAGCCGACGGTCGCCGCCTGGCTGGCCGGGCTGCTGGGCGAGGGCGCCGACACGCCCGCGCGGGCCGGAGGGGTCACGGAGGCATGGGACGCGCACACCATCATCGGGCTGGCCTCGTGCGGGGTCGGGGTGGGGCTCGGCCCGACGTGTCTGCGGGTGGCGGCGCGGCCGGACGTCCGGGTGTGCGAGGTGAGTCCGCGGGTGGAACTGCCGGAGCTGGTGATGTCGTTCCGCGCCCAGGACCGCTCCCCCGTGCTGGCGGCCTTCCTGGACATCACCCGGGAGCGGTGCCCCGGGGTGGCCGACCGGCTCGAACGCCATCTCGGCACACGCTGACGGGCCGAGCAGGTCGAACGCCGTATGGACACGCGCTGACGGACCGGACGAACCGAACGCCGTCCAGACGCACGCTGACGGACCGGGCAGATCGGCCCGTCAGCGGCACAGGGAAGGGGCCGAGCGACCCGGCCCGTCAGCGGCACAGGGGAAGCGGTGGGCGAGGCCGTACGGGCGGCTACGGGGCGTACGGCGGATCACGCGGCGGAGCCGCATGACAGGCGTTCCGCCCCGGACCCCGGGGCCTGGGGCGGAGCCCCAGTCGAGGGAAGGGGCGGGGAACAGCCCACCGCAGGCGCCACGGCCCACCGCATACCCGGCTCGTTTGCTAGTCCGTGAAGCGCTCCCCTCGCTCCGCCTTCTCCACCAGCAGCGCGGGCGGCGCGAACCGCTCCCCGTACGCCGCCTCCAACTGCCGGGCACGGGCCACGAAACCGGCCGCGCCGCCCTCGTATCCGTTGATGTACTGCAGCACCCCGCCCGTCCAGCCGGGGAAGCCGATGCCGAGGACGGAGCCGATGTTGGCGTCGGCGACGGAGGTCAGCACGCCCTCCTCCAGCAGCCGCACCGTGTCGATGGCCTCGCAGAAGAGCATCCGCTCCTTCATGTCCTCGAAGGGGATGCGGGTGCCCTCACGGACACCGGCTCCGGACCCGCCCGGTGCGAAGTGCTCGCGCAGCCCCGGCCACAGCCCGGTGCGCTTGCCGGTCGTCGCGTCGTAGTCGTAGAAGCCCGCGCCACCGCTGCGGCCGGTGCGCCCGAACTCCTCGACCATGCGGTCGATGACCGCGTCGGCCGGATGCGGCCGCCACTCGCCGCCCGCCTCCTCGGTGGCCCGGCGCGTCTCCTCGCGGATCTTGCGCGGCAGGGTGAGGGTCAGCTCGTCCATCAGGGAGAGCACCTTGGCCGGGTATCCGGCCTGGGCGGCGGCCTGCTCCACGGAGGCCGGGTCGATGCCCTCGCCCACCATCGCCACGCCCTCGTTGATGAAGTGGCCGATGACGCGGGAGGTGAAGAAGCCACGGGAGTCATTGACCACGATCGGGGTCTTGCTGATCTGCCGCACCAGATCGAAGGCGCGGGCCAGCGCCTTGTCGCCGGTGCGCTCGCCCTTGATGATCTCGACCAGCGGCATCTTGTCGACGGGCGAGAAGAAGTGCAGCCCGATGAAGTCGTCGGCGCGCTGCACCCCTTCGGCGAGCAGGGTGATGGGGAGGGTGGAGGTGTTGGAGCACAGCAGGGCGTCCGGGGCGACGATTCCCTCGATCTCCTGGAACACCTTGTGCTTGAGCGCCGGGTCCTCGAAGACCGCCTCGATGACCGCGTCACAGCCCTCGAGGTCGCGCGGATCGGCGGTCGGGGTGATCCGGGCCAGCAGCTGGTCCCGCTTGGCCTCGGTGGTCCGGCCCTTGGCGAGCGCCTTGGCCAGCAGCTCCTCGGAGTACGCCTTGCCCTGCGCGGCGGCATCGGCGGACACGTCCTTCAGGACGACCTCGATGCCCGCCTTGGCGCACGCGAAGGCGATGCCCGCGCCCATCATCCCGGCGCCCAGCACCGCGACCTTGCGGACCTGGCCGGGCTCGATCCCCTGTGGCCGGTTGGCGCCGGAGTTGACCGCCTGCAGATCGAAGAAGAACGCCTGAATCATGTTCTTGGCGGTCTGGCCGACGACCAGCTCGGTGAAGTACCGGGCCTCGATGGTCTGCGCGGTCTCGAAGTCCACCTGGGACCCCTCGACGGCGGCGGCCAGGATATTGCGCTGCGCCGGGTAGGGCGCGCCGTTCAGCTGCTTCCGCAGATTGGCGGGGAAGGCGGGCAGATTGACGGCGAACTTCGGCTGGGCCGGGGTGCCGCCCGGAATCCGGTACTCCTTGTCGTCCCACGGCTGGGCCGACTCGGGGTGGGCTGAGATGAAGGCGCGCGCCCGGGTCAGCAGCTCCTCGCGGGTGGTCACGACGTCGTCCACCAGCCCCGCCTCCTGGGCGCGCAGCGGGCTGTATCGCGTGCCCTGGAGCAGCCATTTGAGCAGTGCGTCGGTGACGCCGAGCAGCCGTACGGTACGGGCGACGCCCCCGCCGCCGGGGAGCAGGCCCAGGGTGACCTCGGGGAAGCCGATACGGGCCCCGGGGGCGTCGAGGGCGATCCGGTGGTGGCAGGCGAGCGCGATCTCCAGCCCGCCGCCGAGCGCCGCGCCGTTGATCGCGGCCACCACGGGCTTGCCGAGGGTTTCGATCCGGCGCAGTGCGCGCTTGACGCGCAGGTTCTTCTCGTAGACCTCCTGGGCCTGGCCGGGCCCGACCTGGATGAGGTCATTGAGGTCGCCACCGGCGAAGAAGGTCTTCTTGGCGGAGGTGACGATGACGCCGCCGATGGCGTCGCGCTCGGCCTCGACGCGGTCGGCGATCGCGTCGAGGGAGTCGATGAACGCGGCGTTCATGGTGTTGGCGGACTGGCCGGGGTCGTCGAGCACCAGGGTGACGACGCCTTCGTCGTCCTGCTCCCAGCGGATGGTCGAGGCGGTGGTGGGGTGGGTCATCTGAGCTCTCCAGGGCGAAGTGGGGGGGCGGGAAGGAAGGGGGCGGCGTCTTGAGAGCGGTTCGGCTCTGCGCGGACGCCTGCTGAAGCCGCTCGCTAAAGCCGCTCGACCACCGTCGCGATGCCCATCCCGCCTCCCACGCACAGCGTCACCAGCCCGAACCGCCCGTCGCGCCGCTCCAGTTCGTCGATCACCGTGCCGAGGATCATCGCGCCGGTGGCGCCCAGCGGATGGCCCATGGCGATCGCGCCGCCATTGACGTTGACCTTGTCCAGGCTGAGCCCCATGTCGGCCACGAAGCGCAGGACCACCGCGGCGAACGCCTCGTTGATCTCGACCAGATCGATGTCGTCGATGGTCAGCCCGGCCTTGGTGAGCGCCTTACGGGTGGCGGGAGCCGGGCCGGTGAGCATGATGGTGGGGTCGGCGCCGGAGACGGCGGCGGAGACGATGCGGGCGCGTGGCGTCAGCCCGAAGCGCTCGCCGACCTCGCGGCTGCCGATGGCCACCAGGGCGGCGCCGTCCACCATGCCCGAGGAGTTGCCCGCGTGGTGGACGTGGTCGATCGCCTCGACCCAGTGGTACCTCTGCAGCGCCACCGCGTCGAAGCCGCCCGCCTCGCCGATGGTGGCGAACGACGGCTTCAGGCCCGCCAGGGTCTCGGGGGTGGTGCCGGGGCGGATGTGCTCGTCCCTGTCGAGGACGGTCAGCCCGCTGCGGTCGCGGACCGGGACCACGGAGCGGTCGAAGTGCCCCTCCTTCCAGGCGCGGGCGGCCCGCTCCTGGGAGAGCGCGGCGTAGCTGTCCACGTCATGGCGGCTGTAGCCGCCGATGGTGGCGATGAGGTCGGCCCCGATGCCCTGCGGTACGAAACCCGTCTCGTAGTTGGTCATCGGGTCCGCGAACCAGGCCCCGCCGTCGGAGCCCATCTTCACCCGCGACATCGACTCGACCCCGCCCGCGAGCACCAGGTCCTCCCAGCCGGAACGGACCTTGGCCGCCGCCAGGTTGACGGCCTCCAGGCCCGAGGCACAGAAGCGGTTCTCCTGGACGCCCGCGACGGTGTCCGGGAGCCCGGCCGCGATGGCCGCGACCTTGGCGATGTCGGAGCCCTGGTCGCCGAGGGGGCTGACGACGCCGAGGACCACGTCGTCGATCGCCGCCGGATCGAGCTCGGGGAACCGCCGCCGCAGCTCATGGATGAGGCCCACCACCAGGTCGACGGGCTTGGTGCCGTGCAGGGCACCGTCGGCCTTGCCGCGCCCGCGCGGGGTGCGGATGGCGTCGTACACATACGCTTCGGTGCTCACGTCAGCGGCCTTTCAGGGGAGGGTGGAGGGGTGGGGCGGGGACGGCTCGGTGGTCCGGCGGGGAGCGGGGACGGCGGGGGCGGAACCGCGGGGAGCGGGGACATGGCACTCACGACGGGTCTCCCCCGATGAGCGAGGTGACTCCCCAGTCATGGGCCACCTCCTCAGCGTCCGCTCCGGGCCTGGCGGGCGCGCGGCGCACCGCGCCCGGGGTGGCGGAGAACCGCGGGGCGGGCGCGGGCTGGGTGATCCCGCCGTGGTCGAGGAAGGTGGAGCGGGCGGCGAGCTGCGGATGGGCCGGGGCCTCCCGCAGCGACAGCACGGGGGCGACGCAGGCGTCCGAGGCGCCGAAGACGGCGGTCCACTCCTCGCGGGTGCGCTCCTTGAAGCGGTCGGCGATGGCGGCGCGCAGCGCGGCCCAGCTGCCGAAGTCATCGCGGGCCGGGGCCCGGTCGGCGATCCCCAACAGCTCGATGAACTCCGCGTAGAACTTGCGCTCGAGCGCCCCGACCGCCATATAGCCGCCATCGGCGGTCTCATAGGTGCCGTAGAAGGGGCAGCCGCCGTCGAGGAGGTTGGTGCCGCGCTGGTCCCGCCAGCCCCCGCCGGCCATCATGCCGTGGATGACGGCGGTCAGATGGGCGGTGCCGTCGACGATCGCGGCGTCCACGACCTGGCCGGGGCCGCCCGCGCGGGCGTGGTGCAGGGCGGCCAGGACGCCGATGACGAGATAGAGCGAGCCTCCCGCGTAGTCCCCCAGGAGGTTGGCGGGGGCGATGGGCGGGCCACCGGCGGCGCCGATCATGCTGAGGGCGCCGGTGACGGCGATATAGCCGATGTCATGCCCCGCGGCCCGGGCGAGCGGGCCCTCCTGCCCCCAGCCGGTCATCCGGCCGTAGACCAGCCGGGGATTACGGGCCAGGCAGTCGTCCGGGCCGAGGCCCAGCTTTTCGGCGGCCCCCGGGCGGTAGCCCTCGATGAGGATGTCGGCCCGCTCGACGAGATCGAGCACGACGGCCGTGCCCCCGTCGGCCTTCAGGTCGATCAGCACCGAGCGCTTGTTGCGGTTGGCGAGGTCGTGGTCCGGGTCGATCCGCAGACGCCCGGCTCCTTCAGGGCGGTCGACGCGCACCACATCGGCTCCGAGGTCGGCGAGGACCATGGCGGCGAACGGGCCCGGCCCGATCCCGGCCAGCTCCACTACCCGCACCCCGGCCAGGGGGCCGCTCGCCGCCCCTTCCTCCGCCGCCGTCATCGCGTCCCCCAATCGTGTGACACCACCGCTGTAACACCGCCGATGCTAAGAACGCGTCCCGCATTCCACAAGTCCTCTCCTCGGCCTGTGGATAACCAAACCCCATGACCGGAAAGGGGGTTCGGCCGTGCGGGCGCGCGGCGGGCCGGGTGTGGCGCCGACCGGGCCTTTCGGATCAGGTCTTGGTCAGGTCGGCCCCCGCCGTCGACAGCGGCTGTCCGGTCACGAGATGGTCCTCGTCGCCCTCCGGATCGGTCAGCCGGCCCAGCCGGCGCGGCACATCGGCGCCGACCAGCACGATCACCACCAGCGTCAGTCCGAAGGTGAGCACCGCCAGCGACCGCCCGAGGGACATGCCCTCGGCCAGATGGGCGCCGAGCACCGGCGCCACCGCGCCGCCGAGCGCCCCGGTGTTGTAGACGAAGCCGAGCGAGGCCGCCCGGCTAGCGGTCGGGAAGTGACCCGCGATGTACTTCGGCAGGATGCCGGAGATCCCCTGGCTCAGCGCGAGCAGGAAGAACAGCAGCACCCCGAGCCCGACCAGCGAATCCTGCACCGCGAACACCGGGAAGACGAAGGCCAGCGAGGCGAGCAGGGTCACGGCGTAGGCGCGCCGGGTGCCGAGCCAGTCGCCCACGAAGCCCGCCAGCCAGCAGCCGGCCATGGTCCCGAACCCGGCGTAGAACATCACATCGGTGACCTCGGAGGGGGAGTACTCGAGCTGTGTCTTCAGATAGGTGGGCAGCAGCGCCTGGATGGGCCAGCTGTAGAGGAACGCGCAGAAGACCGTGCACGTCAGGGAGACGTGCAGCAACCAGCGGCGGCGTCCGCCGAGCTGTGCCGCGAAGGCGAACAGGCACCCCGCCGCCAGGATCGAGAGCGGCCAGCGCCAGCCCGCGCCCGCCGGGGTGAAGACCAGGAACAGCGCGATGCTCGCGGCCACGGTCAGCGCCGTGTTGACGCTCGCCCGGATACGTCCGGCGAACAGCGGCCGGAAGGGGTTCGGCCGCGCCCGTGCCGCCGCCACCTCCTCGTGCCAGTCCCCGGCCTCCGGGAGCGCGCGCCGCACCCACAGGGCGACCAGCACCGGCAGCACACCGATCCAGAACATCCAGCGCCAGCCCCAGTGGGGCACCACCCACTTGTAGAGCTCGGAGGCGATGATGGTGCCGCCCGAGTAGCCCGAGATGAGGAAGCCGGAGGCGCGGTTGCGCAGCCGCGCGGGCCAGCTCTCCAGGACATAGGTGGCGCTTGCGCTGTATTCACCAGCCATGCCCATGCCAATCACCAGGCGGGCCGTGAACATGCTGATGTAGTTCCAGGCGAACCCGCAGGCGAAGGTGCCGAGCGAGTAGAGCAGAATGCTGACGATCATGGCGGCCTTACGGCCGTAGCGGTCACCCAGCGCGCCCAGCACCGCCCCGCCGAGCCAGCGGGTGATGAAGGCGGCGGAGACCAGGCTGGCCGCCGACGCCGTGCTCAGGTCGAATTCGTCGGCTATCTCGGTCAGGACGAGCGTGATCAGCACAAAGTCGAAACCGTCGAGCAGATAGCCGATCCAGGCGGCGAACAGGGACTTCCACTGACCGGGTGAGACCTCTCGGTACCAGGGCACCTTGGCGGCTGCGGTCATGACAACAGCCCTCCCTCCTCCAGGAGTTGACGTACGGTCTTGACGGCGGCCTCGCCCAGCGGCACCTGGGGTGCGGCGGTGTCCGCGCAGTCGATCACGCCCAGCAGCCGCAGCGCGGCCTTGAAGCCGCCCAGACCCGAGGAGCTGCCGCCCATGAGGGCGGGATCCCCGGCGTCGGTGATGGCGAAGAGCGCGGCCAGCCGGTCCTGTTCGGCGGCGGCCTGCTCCCAGCGCCCCGCCCGCGCGTGCTCGTACAGCCGGACGAACCCGGCCGGATCGACGTTGGCCAGCCCCGGGACGACGCCATGGGCGCCCGCCAGCAGGGCGCCGTCCACCGACAGTTCGGAGCCGGTGAGCACGGTGAAGGTATCGGCGAGACCGCGCCGGCGGACCTCGACCAGCAGCCGCCGCAGCGCCCCGTCGTCCCCGCTGCTGTCCTTGACCCCGGCCAGCGTGGCGTCGGCGGCCAGCGGCAGCAGGGTCGGGAGCGTCAGCTTGGAGTGGACGGAGACCGGGATGTCATACGCGAACAGCGGCCTGTCCACACCGTCCCGCAGCCGCCGGAAGTGATCGGCGATCTCCCGGGGGTGAGTGCGGGTGTAGAAGGGCGCGGTGGCCACAATGGCGTCCGCGCCCAACTCCGCCGCCGTACGGGCGTGATCCAGCACCCGCGCGGTCGTCATGTCGATCGCCCCCGCGAGCACGGGCACCCGGCCGCCAGCGGCCTCGATGACCGCCGTAAGGGCCGCACGGCGGCCGCGGTCGCTCAGATAGGCGGCCTCGCCGCTGGAGCCGAGCGCGAACAGCGCGCTCACCCCCGCGTCGATCAGCCGCTCGGCGAGCGCGGCGAGGGAACGCGTGTCGACCTCGCCCGTGGGCGTGAGCGGAGTGCACAGGGGCGGAACGACACCGGTGAGGGGAGTCGGGAGACTCATCGACACCCAGCCTTCTGGATAGCAGGACAATAAGGACGTCGGACGTCCTACGTTCGGCCCTGAATCTGACGGAGCACCCTCGCCCTGTCAAGTACCTTCCCGTCTCAGTGCCTCGTCCGAATCCCGCCAGCGCGCCGCGAACCCACCCGCCAGGCTTGACCACATGGACGGAAACCATGGCAACGGAAGCTATGAAATGCGGGCCATCGAGCCCGAGGTGCTGAAGCAGCTGCGGATCACCGATGACGCGGGCAACCCGCCGCGCCTGGTGGTGGAGAACGACGAGGGCGGCAGCCCGATGCGCTGCTGCCTGGGCCGGAGCCGACCGCAGGAGACCATCGCGCTCGTCTCCTACGCCCCGCTGCGCCGCTGGGCGCGGGAGACGGGTGCCACGCCCGGCCCGTACGACGAGGTCGGCCCGGTCTTCATCCACGTTGACGAGTGCGACGGCTGGACCGGCCCGGGCATCGCGGACGGCGTCCGGGGCGAGCGGCGGGTGCTGCGGGCGTACACGGCCGAGGGCAACATCCTCGGCGGACGGCTGCTGACCGGGAGCGAGCCGACGATCGAGGAGGGGCTGGCCGAGCTGTACGGGGACCCGCGGGTGGCGGCGGTGCATGTGCGGGCCGTGGAGTTCGGCTGCTTCCTGGCCGAGACGCGGCGGGTCTGAGGCGGAACGGGGGCCCGATGGCGGCCTTACGGCGGGGCTGAGGACGGCCTCGCGGAGGGGCTGAGCGGGATCGTTCGGCCTCCGGGCCCGTTCAGCCACCGGCCGGGATCGCTCAGGCTCCGGCGGCCTTCAGGGCGCGGCAGCACAGCGCGTCCGCGCGCCGTGTCGTCTCGGGCTGCCGGAAGTCGCGGGCCAGACGCAGGGTGTACGCGCAGGCGTCCTCGATGGTCACCCGATGGCCGACGGAGACGAAGAGCGGTTTCACACCGTCGCGGGTGCGCAGCGCCCGGCCGACCTCCTCGTCCCCGTCGAGCAGGGGCGACCAGTCGCCGCGGCGCGGCCCCGGGTCGGCGTGGCGGAAGCCGAAGGGGTTCTTGGCGACGCCGATGGTGGGCAGCCCGGTGAGCACCCCGAGATGGCTGGCAAGCCCGAACCGCCGGGGGTGGGCGAGGCCGTAGCCGTCGCACACCACCAGGTCGGGGCGGCGGCCGAGCCGCCGGTCGAGGTCGCCGAGCGCGTCGAGGACGGCCGGGATCTCACGGAACGCCAGCAGCCCGGGGACGTACGGGAAGGTGACCCGGCCGACCGCGGTCGCCTCCGCGACGACCTCGAGGCCACGGGCGTCCAGGGCGACGGCGGCGGCCGCGACCAGGTCGTGCTCGTCGTCGTACGCCACGTCCACCCCGACGACCGCGCCGGTGCCGGTGCCGGGCTCGGGCACCTCGCCGCCGACGACCACGGACGCGCGTGTCCGCTCCTGGACGGCGATGGCCTCGGCCTCGGTCGTGGGCCAGTCGTGGGGCAGCTCATATCGTGGATCGACGGCGCTGGTCATCGTGGCGTTCACGTTACTAGCCTCCACCGAGTTCCTGGCCACCCGTACGGGCCCGGCACTGGCCGAACACCGCCAGCAGCGGCCGTAAGGAGCCCGTTTCGGCTTACGCCTTGAGGGAGGCTATGAACACGGCCCACGATGCGGTGGGGAACAGGAGGGCGGGGCCATCGGGGTTCTTGGAGTCACGGACGGGGACGACGCCCGGGAGGTTGTCGGCGGCCTCGACGCAATTGCCACCGTCGTTATTGCTGTAGCTGCTCTTACGCCACGCGGCGGTGCTCAGGTCCGGGGTGGTTGGCATGAGTTCAGCCCGTCTTGAGGCTTGAGATGAACGTGGCCCATGCTCCGGCAGGGAATATGAGGGCGGGGCCATCGGGGTTCTTGGAATCGCGGACGGGGATGACCCCGGGGAGGTTGTCCGCGACCTCCACGCAGTTGCCGCCGTCGGGATTGCTGTAACTGCTCTTGCGCCACGTGGCAACACTCAGGCCCGGGGTGGTTGGCATGGGGTCCAGTCCTTCATCACGGCTCGGATCATCGCCTCGGAGTCGCGGGGCGAGAGGGCCATGGCCCTGAGCAGATCGTAGTTCTCCCTGCGCCGCGCAACAGTCTCCTGGTCCTCGATGATGGTCCCGGACTGGCTGCTCTCGTCATACGCCACCAACACCCCATTGGGGACCGTGAAGAGAGTCAGAGAACCCCCGGTCTCCGCGTGCTCGCCAGCCCTGAAGGGCAGCACCTGGAGGGTGACGTGCGGCTGTGTCCCGCGCTCGATCAGCGCGGCCAGCTGACGATGCATCACCTCAAGACCCCCGACGGGACGGCGCATTACCGCCTCCTCGAGGATGAACCAACAGCGCGGCGGCTTGGGGCGGTCCAGCAACGACTGTCGGTCGATGCGGGCTTTCACCATGGCCTCGATCTCCGCGTCAGGAGCGTGCGGGCGGCCGCACCGCAGCCAGCACTCTGCCGTGTCCGGAGTCTGAAGCAAGCCCGGCATGGTGGCGCCCATGTACTGCTCGATGATGACCGCCTGGCTTTCCAACTCGATCATTCGCCGGTACTTCCCCGGGAACGGCTCGTTCTTCGCCAGCGCGTACAGCCTCGCGAATAACCCATCCGCCCCGAAGCACGCGTCCAGCTTCGCCGGTAGGTCGTCGTACGGCAGCGACTCCGCCGCCTCGATCCGCGCGAGGTGGGACTTGCTGTAGTTCAGCACCTCGGACAGCCGCCGCAGCGACATGTCCGCCTTCTCGCGATGGCGGCGGATCTCCGCGCCGAACAGGTCGCGTGCGGAGCGGTCGGGGAAGAGTTCGCGTGGCTGGAACGTCATTGGTCCATCCCTCCTGGTCCCGCTGTCCGGCTAGGACCGCTGGCTTGTTTTGAGCTTACGCTCCGGAGGGCAACACGCTTGACACGTTCCGTAATTGGGCCCCGGTGGCCGTAGGGGCTCCGCCCCTGGACCCCGGGGTCCGCCATGCGGCGGAGCCGCATATCGCTGCCACGGGAAGGGGCAGAGCCCCGGTCCGGGCCTGGGGCGACGCCCCAGTTTCGGGAAGGGGCGGGGAGGGGAACAGCCCGCCGCAGGCGTCACGATCCGGCGGGCACCCCCTAGCGCGCCTAGCGGGAGACGCAGAGCCGGACCACGAGCGAGACGCAGCCCCGGGAATCGTCGGAGCCGTGGTCGTTCGGCCCGGCCGTGGGGTGCTGCGTCGGCTCGTCCGTGGGTTGCCGCGTCGGTTCCCCGCTCGGGGTGTCCTCCGGATCCGGCGTACCGCCGTCCGTCGGCTTCTCGGTCGGTTCGTCGGTCGGCCGCTGCGACGGGCTGCTCGACGCGGAGGACGAAGCGGACTCCGAGGGCGAGGTGGGCGAAGACGGCCGCGACGAGGGCGATTCGGAGGAAGCGGACGTCGGCGGCTTGCGCGTGGGGGATACGGCACTGGACGGCACATCCGTCGGGGAGTGCCCGGTGGGCACGCTCGCGGTGGACGGCCGGTTCCGGGACGCCTCCCCGGGGACGCCCGCCCGCGGCCCCTCCGAGTGCCGCGAGGCCTCGGACGAGGTGGACGACCCCGAAGAAGAAGCGGAAGAGCCGGAGGAGTGCGGGGAGTCGGATGTGTCCGATATGGACGGCCCCGAGGACGTCGTCGACTGCTGCGCCGACGCCGAGCCGCCATCCGTCAGCGCCAGCCCCGTCATGGCCGCCGCCCCCGCGACCAGCAGCACGCCGCCAGCCGCCGCCGCGACCGCCACGGGCCCCGCCTGGCGCACCTGTCCGCGGACGAGGTGGTGCATGGAGCGGCGGGAGGAGACCAGCGGCCCGTTCGAGGGCGCCGCATGCGCACGACCGCCGGTCGCCAGGGCAGCGGCTCCGGCGGCCCCCATGGCACCCGCCGCACCGGCGGCGGCCAGCGGCGCCAGGAAACTCGCCCGGCCCCGGTCGTACAGCGCGAGCAGCGCCGGGCCGGTCAGCGCGGACAGCCGGCCGTCCGCCGCGACCAACTGCTCCATCCGGCCCCGGCAGTCCCGGCAGCCGTCGATGTGCACGGCGATCTGCTCGGCCTGGTGCGGGGAGTCCGCGCCCCGCACATGATCGGGCAGCCCCTCCCAGTGCCCACCGCACGCGGCGCTCGCCGGATAGCCGGGCTGGGCGCGCAGGAACTCCTGGCGCACGCTCTCCCGGACGCGCTCCACCAGGGCCGCCGCACCGTCCGGGCTCGCCCCGGCCCGCCGCGCCACCTCCTCCGGCGGGAGCCCGTCCACCTCGGCGAGCCACAGCACCTTGACCCAGCGCTGCGGCAGCTCGTCGAGGACCTGGACGAGCGGTTCGAGGTACGACGCCTGCTGCGACGGACCCCCGTTCCCCACCCCGGCCGACAGCGCCCTCACGGCGCCCGTCAGCTCGGCCGGGGCGTCATCGGCGCCGAGGGGACGCCCGGCGCGGATGCGGCGCCACACGCTGTAGTGCGCCTCGGCCACCAGGTCCTCGGCAACCCAGGGGTTACCGGTGAGAGTTCGGGCATATCCGCACAGACGCGAATATTCGGCTTCGTAGATTCGGCTGTAGGCGGCGGTGTCGAGCGCCGCGTGACCTTCGGTCATGGTGGAACAACCCCTGGGGTGGGTGCCTCGTCCTTGCCGACGTTCTGTAACAGCTCCGCACGGCGCCCCGAGACCTTGCATGGTTTGGCAAGCCTAAATGCCCTATGTCCCCTCGAAAAATCAGTCGTGACGCACGTCACGTCGAAAGTGGGTGCACTGGCCGGATCGCCCAAACGTCTTAACCCTCGTAAGGGCGACGCGCCCCGCACTTATCGCAAGGGAGCCGACGTGACCACTGTCATCGACCAAGCCGTCCGGGCACAGCTCATCGCGTCGACGCCCGAGTCACGCGCGATTCCGGCGTGCCTGCGCTATGAGCGGGACGACCCGTTCGCCGTCCGTGTCTCCTTCCCGCCCTCCGCGTCCCTCGACGGCTCCGCGGTGGAGTGGACGTTCGGGCGCGAGCTGCTCGCGGCCGGGCTGCGCGGCCCCGCGGGCAGCGGGGATGTGCAGATGTGGCCGAGCGGACCGCAGGGGACGGTCCTGGAGTTCCACGCCCCCGAGGGCATGGCCATGGTCCAGTTCGACACCGCCGACCTCCGCAGATTCCTCGGCCGGTCGTACGCGGTCGTCCCCGAGGGCAGTGAGGCCGGGGAGCTCGATCTGGAGGAGGGGCTGGCGTCGCTGCTGAGAGACGCCTGACGTCCCGTACGGAAGCCCGGGCCGGTACGGAGGCTTGGGCCCGTACGGGCGCCATGGCGTCCATAGGGACGCGATGGCCCGTACGGACGCCATAGCCCATGCGGGCGTTTGAGCCCGTCCCCGCCGGTGAGGGGTCAGGTGGCGGTCATGGCCGTGGTCGACGCCAGCATGGCCGTGACGACGGCGGTGGCGAGCGCCGTCCGCACCTGCGCGATCACCTTTTCCAGCACCGGGCCCATGCCCCCACAGCGCTCCCCCAGCTCCATGATCCGGCGCTTGCGGACCTTCGCGTCCGTGGCCGTCACCACGGACCTCAGCTCGCCCGCCGCCGCCAGGGTGACCAACGCCGCGTCCCGTTCGGACACTTCGGCCGCCGGCTGCTCACCGTGCAGCACGCGCAGCGCGTCGTCCCGCATCCCGGCCACCTGATCGGGCCGTTCCAGCGTGTACTCCTTGGACGGGAACAGCCCCAGCATCCGCTTCCCCTTCGCCCGCACGTATCCGGCCGCCACCATCTGGTCGCGGACCGCGTGCTCGGTCAGCCCTGGCTGGTGTCCCACCCAGATCTGCCAGCTGCGCGGCCTGGATTCGCCGATCAGCTCCAGCAGTCCGTCGAGTACGTGGTCGCCGGTGGCGGCGTCGGGCACGGGGCAGGGGCTGCCGTCGGCGTCGGTGAGCATGCCCCGCTGAACGAGTTCGGTGAGGGCGGCGGCGCGGACGAGGAGGGCGGTGTGAGCACCGGCGGGCTGGCCGGTCTCGGGGTCGTAGGAGAGCAGGTAGAGGGAGGCGGCAAGGGAGAGCGATCCGTTCGGCACGGGAAACCTCCGACGGTCGGGCGTCCGGTGGGGCGGCGTGCTTCGACCCTATCGGCCATACGCCCTCATGATCGACCCTCCGCCACGGGGTCTCCGCGGCTCCTGGGAACACGTCACCTGGCGGAGGCCCGGTTGCCCGGAACACGTCACCTCCCCGGGCCTTGGCATCCTCCCGGGGACATGGCCCCCTGCCCTCCCAGGACACGGCGGCCCCTGGACACGCGGAGGTGGCGGCGACGCGTACCCCCGTTGTGTACGCGTGGCCGCCACCAGTCCCCGCCCCCGGGGGACCCGCCGGACCCCCGTCAGCCCCCTCGGGCCGCGTCCCCCGTCGGCCCCCGCCAGGGCGGTGCCCCCGTTCCCCCGTCGGCCCCCCTCGGGC
>NZ_LAKD02000128.1 GCF_000968685.2 Streptomyces antioxidans | reverse complement strand
GGAGACCAGCCCCCACCCCGTCCTCACCACCGCCGTCGAGGAGACCGGTCACGCCACGGACCAGCCCGTGCTCGCCACCGGCACCCTGCGCCGTGACCACGGTGGCGTCCGGCAGCTCCTCAGCGCCCTCGCCACCCTGTGGGCCCACGGCGTGAGCCCCGACTGGGCGGCGGTGTTCGCGCCCGGTGGCGCCCCGGCCGTCGAGCTGCCCACCTACGCCTTCCAGCGCGAGCGCTACTGGCTGGCGCCCATCGGCACCGGCTCCGCCGTACGGGTCGATCTGCCGTCCGCCACCGTGGCCGCCGAAGGGTCCGAGGCGCTTGGGGGCTTCGCACGCAGGGTGGCCGACGCGGCCGAGGGCGCGCCACGGCTGCGGGTGGTGCTGGACGAGGTGTGCCGCCACGCGGCCGCCGTGCTGAGCCTGTCGTCGGTGGCCGAGGTGGAGACCCGCAAGGTCTTCCGTGACCTCGGCTTCGACTCGCTGACCGCCGTGGAGCTACGGAACCGGCTGGCCGGGGCGACGGGTGTGGCGCTCGCGCCGTCCGTCGTCTTCGACTATCCGACGCCCCTGGCCCTGGCCCGCCATCTGCTGGACCGGCTCGCGGGCGGGGACACCGACGGAGCGGGCCCGTACGCGCCGGGCGCCGTCGCGGCGGCCCCGCCGGGGACGGCCGCCCTGGACGAGCCGATCGCGATCGTGGCCACGAGCTGCCGCTTCCCCACGGGCGTACGGTCGCCCGAGGAGCTGTGGCGGCTGCTGCTGTCCGACCGGGACACCCGCTCCGCGTTCCCGGCCGATCGCGGCTGGGACCTCGACGCGCTCTACCACCCCGACCCGGAACGCCGCGGCAGCAGCTACGTCCACGAGGGCGGATTCCTCCCGGACGCCGCCGACTTCGACGCCTCCTTCTTCGGCATCTCGCCGCGCGAGGCGATGGCGATGGACCCCCAGCAGCGGCTGCTGCTGGAGACCTCCTGGGAGGCCATGGAACACGCGGGCATCGACCCGCTGTCGCTGCACGGCAGCCGCACCGGCGTGTTCATCGGCCTGGTACCGCACGGCTACGGCGGTGAGGGCGCCGACGCCGGGGGATCCGAGGGTTACCTCTTCACCGGCGCGGCGGGAAGCGTGGCATCCGGCCGGATCGCCTACAGCTTCGGGCTGACGGGACCGGCCGTCACGGTGGACACGGCGTGTTCATCGTCACTGGTGGCGCTGCACCTGGCCGTCCAGGCGCTGCGCAACGGCGAATGCGGGATGGCGCTCGTGGGCGGCGTCTCGGTGATCTCCGCACCGGGTGTGTTCACCGAGTTCAGCCATCAGCGCGGGCTCGCCCCCGACGGCCGCTGCAAGCCCTTCGCGGCGGCGGCGGACGGCACCGCGTGGGGCGAGGGTGTGGGCGTGCTGCTGGTCGAGCGGCTGTCGGAGGCGCGCCGCAACGGCCACCAGGTGCTGGCCGTCATCCGTGGCACGGCGATCAACCAGGACGGCGCCTCCAATGGCCTCACCGCGCCCAACGGCCCCTCCCAACAGGCCGTCATCCGCCAGGCGTTGGCGAACGCACGGCTCACACCGTCCGATGTCGACGTGATCGAGGCCCATGGGACGGGTACGGCGCTGGGCGACCCCATCGAGGCACAGGCGCTGCTCGCCACGTACGGCCAGGGCCGGACCGCCGACCGCCCCGCGCTGCTGGGCTCGATGAAGGCCCATGTCGGCCACACCGGCGCGGCGGCCGGGGTCGCGAGCGTCATCAAGATGGTGCTGGCCCTGGGCCACGGTGTCGTGCCCCGCACCTTGCATGTGGACGAGCCGACGCCGCAGGTGGACTGGGCCTCCGGTGCGGTGCGGCTGGTGACGGAGACCACGGGATGGCCCGAGGCCGAACGGGCGCGCCGCGCGGCGGTGTCGTCGTTCGGGGTCAGCGGCACCAACGCGCATGTGATTCTGGAGGCCGCCCCGACGGCGGACACCACATCCGCGTCCACGCCCACCGAAGGTGTGCTGCCGTGGGTGATCTCGGCGCGTTCGGAGGCGGCGCTACGGGCCCAGGCAGCGCGGTTGCGCGCGTTCGTGGCCACGGGCGACCGGCATCTCGCCGACATCGGCTGGACGCTGGCGCGGCACCGGGCCGCGCTGGAGCACCGCGCGGTGGTCGTGGCCGCCGACCGGGACACCTTCCTGGCCGGGCTGGACGCCATCGCCACCGGCGAGCCCGCCGCGCAGGTGGTCACCGGGGTGGCCGCCGAGCCGGGCACAGGCCCGGTGTTCGTCTTCCCGGGGCAGGGCTCGCAGTGGGTCGGCATGGCCGCCGAACTGCTCGAAGCAGCAACGGTGTTCGCCAGGTCGATCGACCAGTGCGGCCAAGCCCTCGCTCCGCATATCGACTGGGATCTGCTCGATGTGCTGCGGGCGACCGGGGACGACACGGCGTTGGAACGGGTGGATGTCGTCCAGCCCGCCCTCTGGGCCGTCATGGTGTCCCTGGCCCAGGTCTGGCGTTCGCTCGGCATCGAGCCCTCCGCCGTCATCGGCCACTCCCAGGGCGAGATCGCCGCCGCGTGCGTCGCCGGTGTGCTCACCCTGGAGGACGGCGCACGGCTCGTGGCCCTGCGCAGCCGCCTCATCGCCCAAGAACTCGCCGGGCACGGCGGCATGGTCTCGCTCACCACCTCCGCCGACCAGGCGCAAGAGCTGCTGGTCGGCCACGACGAGGTATGGATCGCCACGGTCAACGGCCCGACCAGCACCGTCATCGCCGGGAGCCCCGCCGCACTCAACGAGGTCATGGCGAGGGCGGAGGCCACCGGGATCCGGACCCGTGCGGTCGCCGTCGACTACGCGTCCCACACCCCCCACGTCGAACGCATCCGGGACCAGCTCCTGCAGCTCGCCGCGCCCATCACCCCCCGCGCCGGGCAGGTGCCCCTGTACTCCACCGTCACCACCGCCCCCATCGACGGCGAGGCGCTGGACGCCGAGTACTGGTACCGCAACCTCCGCGAACAGGTCCGCTTCCACGACACGCTGCGCACCCTGCTGGCGGATGGCCACACCCTCCACCTGGAGACCAGCCCCCACCCCGTCCTCACCACCGCCATCCAGGAGGTCGGCGGCCACGCCATCGGCACCCTCCGCCGTGACCACGGAGGCGTCCAGCAACTCCTCATCTCCCTCGCCACCCTCTGGACCCACGGCCTCACCCCCATCTGGCCCGCGGTGCTCACCCCCGACACCCCCGCCCCCGCAGGCCTCCCCACCTACGCCTTCCAGCGCGACCGCTACTGGCTGGACACCGCGGCCCCGTCCCGTCACCGCCTCGGCGGCACGGCGGGCCCGGACCCGCACACCGGTTTCTGGGAGGCCGTGGAGCGCGAGGACCTGGAAGGACTGGCGCGGACCCTGCGGCTGGAGGAATCCCAGGCGGAGTTGACGACCCTGCTGCCCGCGCTGTCGGCGTGGCACCGACGGCGGAGCACGGCGTCCACGATGGACGCGTGGCGGTATCGCGAGGGCTGGAAGCCACTGCCCGACACCACCTCAGCGGCGCTGTCCGACACCACCTCGCCCGCGCTGTCCGGCAGCTGGCTCATCGTCCTGGCACCCGACCAGAAGGGCTGTGCGCTGTACGAGGCGGTCGCCACGGCGCTGGACCGGCACGGGGCCACCGTGGAGACGGTGGTCGTGGCACCCGAGGATCCGCGCCGCTGGGCCGACACCCTGGCCGCCCTCGCCGCGCACACCACCACGCCCGTCGTCGGTGTGCTCTCGCTGCTCGCCCGCGACGAGACCGCCGGGTTGCACCGCACCCTGCGGCTGGTCCAGGGCCTGGAGGCGGCGGGGCTGTTCGCGCCGCTGTGGTGTGTCACCCAGGGCGCGGTGTCCGTCGGCGACCACGATCCGCTGACCGGCCCGGCGCAGGCGCTGGCATGGGGTCTGGGCCGGGTGGCGGCGCAGGAACTCGCCACCCGCTGGGGCGGGTTGGTGGATCTGCCCCAGGAGCTGGACGAACGCACCATGGCCCGGCTCTGCGCCGTACTGGCCGCCGGTGGCGACGAGGACCAGGTCGCGGTCCGCGCGACCGGGATCCTCGGGCGGCGTATCGTCAGGGCGCCACGCCCCGGCGATGTCATCCAGGACGACTGGACGCCCGGCCCCGGCACGGTTCTGATCACCGGTGGCACCGGTGCCCTCGGCGGCCAGGTGGCCCGTTGGCTCGCGGCCCGTGGCGCCGAACACCTGCTGCTCGTCAGCCGTCGCGGGGACACCGCGCCGGGAGCGGCCGAGCTGGTGGCGGAGCTGGCCGCCTCGGGGGCCAAGGCGACGGTGGCGGCCTGCGATGTCGGGGACGCCGACGCGCTCCGCGCGCTCGTGGCCTCGATTCCGGCCGCGTACCCCCTGACCTCGGTGTTCCACACGGCGGCCATCCTGGACGACGCCGCCATCACCGCCCTCACCCCCGAGCAGATGGACCGGGTGCTGCGGGTCAAGGCCGATGCGGCGTGGCGGCTGCACGAGCTGACCCGGGAGCTGGAGCTGTCCGCGTTCGTGCTGTTCTCCTCCCTGGCGGGCAGCGTGGGCATGGTGGGTCAGGGCAACTACGCGCCCGCCAACGCCTATATGGATGCCCTGGCCCGCCACCGCCGCGCGCGGGGGCTGGTGGCCACCTCAGTGGCCTGGGGGTCCTGGGCGCGGGGCGGGATGGCCGACCGGGACGCGGTGACCGAGCTGCGGCTGCGCCACGGCGTACCGCTGCTGCCGCCGGAGTCGGCGCTCCTCACGCTGGAGGCGGCACTGGCGGACGGTGAAACGGCCCTGGTGATCGCCGATATCGACTGGGACCGCTTCGCCCACGCCTACACCGCCGCCCGCCCCAGCCACCTCCTCGATGAGATCCCCGAGGCCCGGCGGGCGCTCGGCGCGGTCGACGGTGCGGAGTCCGGGGCCCCGGGCGGCGGTACGGGCGGTACGGTGGCGGCCCTGCGCGACCGGCTCGCCGACGCCAAGCCCGAGGAGCGCGAACGGCGGCTCCTCGAGGCCGTACGCGGCCAGGTGGCCGCCGTCCTCGGCCATGGCTCGGCCGAGGCCGTCGGCACCAGGCGGCCGTTCCTGGAGCTCGGCCTGGACTCGGTCACGGCGGTGGAGCTGCGCAACCGGCTCGGGAGCGTCACGCGTCTCCAACTGCCCGCCACCGTGGTCTTCGACTTCCCGACCGTGGCCGAACTCGTCGGCCATCTGGGCACACAGCTCTTCGGCGACACCGGCGACACCGGTGGCGGCCCGGACGGCTCCGGTGAGGCGGCCACGGGTGACGGCGCCACTGTCATGAGTGACGGCACCACCGAACTCGACGGCCTGGAACGGCTGTTGATGTCGCTGCCGGGCGACGCCCCCGCCCGTTCCGCGATCGCCGACCGGCTGCGCCGACTGCTCCGGTCCGCCGTGGACGCCGTGGAGACCGTGGACACCGCCGAGGAGCCGGTGACGTCCGACGATCTCGACGCGGCCACCAACGACGAGCTCTTCGACTACATCGAGAAGGAGTTCGGGATCTCCTGATCCCGTTCCGCCCCTGACCAGCCGGTCGTTCCGCCCCATCCCCGCCCCCCTCACCGAACCAAATCTTCGCCTGGAGCCCCGACATGGACGATGTGCACAAGCTCCGCCACTATCTGACCCGGGTCACCGCGGAGCTCAAGGAGACGCGGGCGCAACTGCGGGCGGCGGAGTCGGCGGCGGCCGAGCCGGTGGCGATCGTGGGGATGAGCTGCCGCTACCCCGGCGGAGTGGCCTCGCCCGAGGCGCTGTGGGAGCTCGTCGAGGGTGGCGGGGACGCCATTTCCGGGTTCCCGGTCGACCGTGGCTGGGATCTGGCGGAGCTGGTCGACCCGGACGGCGAACGGCCGGGCACCTCGTACACCGCCGAGGGCGGTTTCCTGCACACCGCGGGCGAGTTCGACGCCTCCTTCTTCGGCATCTCCCCGCGTGAGGCGCTGGCGATGGACCCCCAGCAGCGGCTGCTGCTGGAGACCTCCTGGGAGCTCTTCGAGCGAGCGGGCATCGACCCGGCGTCGCTGCGCTCCAGCCGGACCGGGGTGTTCATCGGTGCCAGCTTCCATGACTACGGCAGCAGGCTCCCCGCGATCCCGGAGGAGGTCGAGGGCCATGCCATGACCGGTGTCGCGGGCAGTGTCGTCTCCGGGCGGATCGCCTACACCTACGGGCTGACCGGACCGGCCCTCACCGTGGACACCGCCTGTTCGTCCTCGCTGGTGGCGCTGCACCTGGGAGTGCGGGCGCTGCGCGACGGCGAGTGCGGGATGGCGGTCGTCGGCGGTGTCGCCGTGATGTCCACACCGGATCTGTTCACCGAGTTCAGCAGGCAGCGGGGGCTGGCCAGGGACGGCCGGTGCAAGGCGTTCTCCGCGGCAGCGGACGGCATGGGCGCGGCGGAGGGCGTGGGGCTGCTGCTGGTGGAGCGGCTGTCCGACGCCCGCCGCAACGGCCACCAGGTGCTCGGTGTGATCCGGGGCTCCGCGGTCAACCAGGACGGCGCCTCCAACGGCCTCACCGCGCCCAACGGCCCCGCCCAGCGGCGGGTGATCCAGGACGCGCTGGCCGACGCGAGGGTGACCCCGTCCGAGGTGGACGTGATCGAGGCACACGGCACGGGCACGGCGCTGGGCGACCCCATCGAGGCACAGGCGCTGCTCGCCACGTACGGCCGGGACCGGCCCGCGGAACGCCCCGCGCTGCTGGGCTCGGTGAAGTCCAACCTCGGCCACACCCAGGCCGCGGCGGGCATGGCCGGTGTGATCAAGATGGTCATGGCGATGCGCCATGGCGTCGTGCCGCGCACCCTGCACGTGGACGAGCCGACACCGCATGTGGACTGGGCCTCCGGTGCGGTGGAGCTGGCGACGGAGAACGCGCCCTGGCCCGGGGGCGAACGGGCGCACCGCGCGGCGGTGTCCTCGTTCGGCGTCAGCGGCACCAACGCCCATGTGATTCTGGAGGCGGCCCCGACGGCCGACGCCACGTCTCCGTCCACGCCCACCGAGGGCGTGCTGCCGTGGGTGCTCTCGGCGCGGTCAGAGACCGCGCTACGGGCGCAGGCGGCGCAGTTGCTGACGTTCGCGGCCACGAGTGACCGGCCCCTCGCCGACATCGGCTGGACCCTCGCACGGCACCGGGCCGCGCTCGAACACCGGGCCGTGGTCGTGGCCGCCGACCGGGACACCTTCCTGGCCGGGCTGGACGCCATCGCCACCGGCGAGCCCGCCCCCCATGTGGTCAGCGGAGTGGCCCCCGAAGAACCGCCGTCCGGTGCGGTGTTCGTCTTTCCTGGTCAGGGCTCGCAGTGGGTGGGCATGGCCGCCGAACTGCTCAACTCATCAACGGTGTTCGCCGAGTCGATCGATCGGTGCGCCCAGGCTCTCGCTCCGCATATCGACTGGGATCTGCTCGATGTGCTGCGGGCGACCGGGGACGACGCGACGTTGGAACGGGTGGATGTCGTCCAGCCCGCCCTCTGGGCCGTCATGGTGTCCCTGGCCCAGACGTGGCGTTCGTACGGCATCGAACCCTCCGCCGTCATCGGCCACTCCCAGGGCGAGATCGCCGCCGCGTGCGTCGCCGGTGTGCTCACCCTGGAGGACGGCGCACGGCTCGTGGCCCTGCGCAGCCGCCTCATCGCCCAAGAACTCGCCGGACACGGCGGCATGGTCTCCCTCGCCACCTCCGCCGACCAGACACACACCCTGCTGACCGGCCGCGACGACGTCTGGATCGCCGCCGTCAACGGACCCACCTCCACCGTCATCGCCGGAACCCCCACCGGACTCGCCGAGGTGGCCGCCGCGGCCGAGACCGCCGGACTGCGCACCCGCACCATCCCGGTCGACTACGCGTCCCACACCCCCCACGTCGACCGCATCCGGGACCAGCTCCTCCAACTCGCCGCACCCATCACCCC
>NZ_LAKD02000127.1 GCF_000968685.2 Streptomyces antioxidans | reverse complement strand
CGGAGGGCACAACACCCGAGGGGTAAGGGTCAGCGCGGTCAGGACGCCCAGGCCCAGGGGGATGGCCAGGCCCAGCAGACTGATCCAGGCGACAGTTGCGCTTTTGCTACGCACCAGAGTGAAGTCGAGGCTCATGCCGGTGACTCCCACCAGGACCAGGACACCGAGCAGGGCGATGCTGTCCAGCAAGTGGAACTGCCCCGCCTGTGGGGGAAACACCCAGTGGCTGGCCGCGGGGGCGAGCTGTCCGAAGACACTGGGCCCCAGCAGGACGCCCACGCCGAGTTCGCCGACCACCGCGGGCATACCCAGCCGCCGGGCCAGCCGCCCCAGCAGGTGCGCGGCAGCGATCAGGATGGCCAACTGGGTGAGCAGCAGCACCGCCGGATGACCGCCTAAAGGGGCTACCGGGGCGACGGCGGTCAACGCCACGGGAGTAGTGGTCACCGTGATCCGTCGGCGCGCCACTGGGCGGCCGTCAGGGTGGCCAGCCAGTCGCCCTGTGGTTCGGTGGCCTCCTCGGCCCAGCCGGTGGTGCGTTCCAGCGCCGAGCGCCAGCCGGCGTAGCCGCGTTCGCGCTGGGCGGGCATCCACTGTGCGGACCAACGGTGGTTCTCGCGGCGAGTGGCGGCCACTTCGGCAAGGTCGGACCACAGCCCGGCAGCCAGTCCAGCAGCGTAGGCGGCGCCGAGAGCGGCGGTGTCGGTAACGTCCGCGGGACGGCGGAGCTGGATACCCAGGACATCAGCGTGGATTTGCATACACATGTCGAACCAGGCACCGTTGCCATCGACCCGCAGCTGGGTCGGAACGCACCCAGTCCCTTCCCGCATGGCCTCGATCACATCGCGCAGCTGGTAAGCCAGAGCCTGGAGGGCAGCGCGGGCAATGTGATTCTGATTGTGGTGAGTGCCCATACCCAAGATCGCGCCACGCGCACCATACTCCGGCCGAGGCAAGGCAAGCCCGGTAAACGCCGGCACGAAATACAGCCCTTCAGGATCATCCGCCCGCCGAGACATGGCCTCAATCTCACCGACGCCCCGGATAATGCCCAGCCCATCCACCAGCCACTGCACAGTGGCACCGGTGTAGGGGACGAAGCCCTCCAACGCATAGACAGCCGGCTCACCGGCCAGCTGATAGGCGACGGTACCCAGCAACCGGGAATCAGTATCGGCCCGTGTGGTCCCGGTGTTGACCAACAGGGCGCTGCTGCCCTCGAAACCGTAGCGGGCCTGGCCGGGCAGGAAGCAATGCTGACCGAAGAGGGCTGCCTGATGCTCAGCCAACACCCCCGCCACCGGCAATTCGATACCAAAGGGTCCAGACCCCGCTGTGCTGCCGAAGCGGTCGGGGCTGGAGGTGGGCGCCACCTGGGGCAGCATGGCGGAGGGTATGCCGAACAGGGCCAGCAGTTCCTCGTCCCAATCCTGGGTGTCCAGGTTCAGCAGCATGGTGCGGCTGGCGCTGGTCACATCGGTGACATGCCCTCCGGTCAGGTTCCACACCAGCCAGGAGTCCATGGTGCCGAACAGCGCCTCGCCCCGCTGTGCGTCCGCACGCAGGCCCTCGACGTTGTCCAGCAGCCAGCTCAACTTGCCCGCGGAGAACAACGCGTCCGGCACCAGACCGGTCTTTTTGTAGATCAGCTCACTGTGCCCCTCCCGCGCCAGACGTGCCATCTGGGCGGCCGAGCGGCGGTCCGCCCCGGCGATGGCCGGGGCATAGGGCCGCCCGGTGCGCCTGTTCCACACCACGGCCGTCTCACGCTGGGCGGCGATCCCGATAGCGGCCAGCGCGGAAGAGGGCCGACCGAGCGCGGACAGGGCCAGGCCGACCACGGTCTGGACATGCCGCCAAATCTCCACCGGATCGTATTCGAGCGTGCCATCGGAAGAGGCCGACGGGCAGAGCTCCACCCGCTGCCCGGTCAGCTTGGTGCCCTCGCGGTCGTAGACGATAAGCCGGGTATCGGAGGCGGACTGATGCAGGGCTGCGATCAGGTCGGCCATAGCAGGTCCTCCGTAAGTCTCGGAAGGGCTGTGGGAGTGCCGTGTGCGGCTGATCGGTCTCTCACGTACGCTCAGAGCTACCGCCCAACACCCCGCCCAGAAAGGCAGGCACCACTCCTGCGGGGGCGGACACCACTCCTGCGGGGGCGGCACCCCACCCAGGAAGGCGAGCACCACTCCTCCGGGGGGCGGGCACCCCGCCCAGGAGGGCGAGCACCGCTCCCAGGGGGCGGGGCCAGCCTGTGGGGGGCGGCAGCCCACCGGGGCCGGGGAGCTGCCCGTGGGGGGCTAGGTGTCCGGCTTAGGCAGCAACCCGTCGGGGGCGGCAACCCGCCGGGGGGCGGCAGTTCGTGTGGGTGGGCGACAACCCGTCGGGGACTCCAGCCCGCGGGGAGCTGTGGCCCGTGGGGGTGGGCGACAGCCCGCCGGGGCTAGGTGTCCGGCTTAGGCAGCAACCCGTGGTGGGCGACAGCCCGTGGGGGCGGCAGCCGGTGGGGGGTTAGGTGCCTGGTTTGGTTGGTGGGCCGGGGACGGTGGCCATGGCCTCCTCCGGGACCAGGAACGGGCCGCTGTATTTCTCCACGATGGGCGGTACCACCACGTCCTCGGGCAGATCCGGCGCGGACCGGGGATCCAGCGCGACCTGACGCAGCGGCACATACCCGGCCCAGCAGCCGCCCTGGAGATCAGCGGGCTCGTATTTACTCTGCTCTTCCCGACGGACCTTGGTAGAGACCTCCTCCAGATCGAGGGCGACGACGGCCACGCTGGCGAACTCCTGCCGGGTGGGCGGCCTGGCCTCCGCACTGCGGCCGGTAGCGATGTGTTCCAGCAAGGTGGCCAGGGCGCGCATCCGCTCGTCGTCGTCGGTGATCAGGCGCAGCCGGCCGTGGGCCATGACGCTGCGGTAGGCGGCGGAGTGGATCAGCCAGGCCCGGGCGAAGACCAGGCCGTCCAGCAGGGTGACGGTCACGCACACCGGTGCCCTCTCGGCTCCGAGCTGGGCGAAGCGGCCCGCGCGGGAGCCGTGGAAGTACAAGGTCTCCCCGCGCCTGGCGTAGACCGCGGGGAGCACCACCGGGTAGTCCTCCCGGTTGAAGGCGATGTGTGCCACCAGGCCCTCGTCCAGGATGGCGTGTGCCGCCTCGTGGTCGTAGCGGATGCGCTCGCGGTAGCGGATCGGTACGGTGCGCGGGGTCACCGGATAGGAATCGTCGTCGGCTGCTTGGTTGAGTTGCGCCGCGATACGGTCGGTGTTGGCCACTGCCTTAAACTCCTTGTCTGCCCAATGGGCCTGCCCGATAGACCTGCCCGCTTATCCCGTGTGTCCCGTTTGTCCCCCGGGGGCCTCCCCGGGGAGGCAGGGCGCGAGTGTGCGGGGTCCCGGGGGGGCTTGCGGGGTCTCCGCCGGTGGCGTCAGTTCCTGGTGTCGCGCAGCCGCACGCTGGGTTCCATCTCCAGGTACATCCCCTCGATGGCGTTCGCCGGGGAGTTGGGCATGATCGTCCATTCCCGCGACTGGCTGTGGATGCGGGTGGGCGGGGTGGTGCCGGGATCCGAGCCGTGCAGGCTTTTCTCGATGACCTGGTAGGCGTCCAGGGTCGTGGCGTCCGAGAGGTCTTCCACACCGGCGATGATGCTCAAGAACGCCTCGTGGAGGTGCAGCCGCTGCTGCTCGGCGCGGGTCATGGCCTGGCCGCGGTAGAAGTAGTCGTCCTTGCCGCGGTAGCTGTCGTAGAAGACCGAGACCAGGACCAGCAGCCGTTCGTAGGAGTAGCGGTAGGCCACGTCGTAGAAGTTCAGGGCCCGCTCCTCGGCCACGGTGCCATCGGCCATGGAGGAGACCGAGGCCGCGGCCAGCATGGCGCTGAAGGTGGCCAGGTGAACGCCGGTGGACAACAGCGGGTCCAGGAAGCAGGCGGCGTCGCCGGAGATGAGGTGGCCCGGGCCACTGAACCGGTCCGCCACATAGGAGTAGTCGGTCTCGGTACGGATCTTCGCCACCTGTTCGGCGTCGGCGATGGTGCGCCGCACCAGCGGATGCGCGTGCACGGCCCGGTCGTAGAGGGCTTCGACATCGGCCGGGGAGGAACACTGCTCGCTGAACCGTTTCTTGTCGGTGACCAGGCCGATGCTGGTGATCCCGTTGTGCAGCGGGATCACCCAGATCCACCCCTCGGCGGTGCTGCACACCGTGACCGCGCCGTCAGGGCCCTCGGCGATGTCCTTGGCGTCCTTCCAGTACGTCCAGACCCCGACGTTGCGGAAGACATCGTGCATGCGGCGGATGTCGAAGTGGCGCTTGGCGAGCAGACCGGCACGGCCGGAGGCGTCGATGACATAGTCGAAGTCGATCTCGCCCTCGTGCCCGTCGCCGTTCTGCCACCGGGCCGCCACCGCCCGGTCACCGGAGAAACGGATATCGCGCACCCGGTGGCCCTCGAAGGCCTCCACCCCCTCTTCCCGTGCATGATCGAGGAGGATCTTGTCGAAGTCAGCGCGGGTGACCTGCCAGCTGTGTTTTCCGCCGGGGACATCGGTGAAGGGCAGGTCCCACTTCTCCTTGCCCCACTCGTAGTAGGAGCCGTCCTTGTGGCGGAAGCCGAACGCGTCGAGCTTGCTGGAGACCCCCAGCAGGTCCATCATCCGCACCACCGACAGCGACAGTGACTCCCCGACGTGGTAGCGCGGAAAGGTGTCCCGCTCCAGCAGTGTGACCTCAACGCCGTTACGCGCCAGGAACGTCGCCGCGGTAGACCCTGAGGGTCCGCCGCCGATGACCAGCACCTTGGCCTGGGATCGCACCTTGGCTTGGGATCGCATCTGGTTCCTTCCCTTTCACACGAATTCGGTTGGCCCCAGCAACCCGGCCGTTCCCCATCAGTGCCCACCTGCCCGGCCGGGAGCCGGGCGGACCAAGTGCCGCAGATCCCCGACCGTCGCGGCACCGGACATCACCATGGTCAGCTCCAGCTCCGCCAGAACGCAGCGCAGCACATGCCGCACCCCCTCAGCGCCGTCGATAGCCAGCCCGTACAGCCACGGCCGGCCCAGCAGCACCGCGTCAGCACCCAGGCCCAGCGCGATGGCGACATCGGCGCCACTGCGCACCCCGGAGTCGAAAAGCACCGGAACCCGGCCCGCCACCTGCCTCACCACCGCAGGCAGGGCATCGAGTGCGGCGACGGACCGGTCCAGTTGCCGGCCGCCGTGGTTGGAGACCACCACACCGCTCACCCCGCGGGCGATGGCCTCTTCCGCATCATCGGGATGCACAATCCCCTTAATGAGGATGGGCAGATCGGTGATCTCACCCAACTGCTCGAAATAATCCCACCTCAGGCCACTGTGACCGAAAACCTCCCGCCACCTGGCCCCAGCAGCCGCGAGCCACGGCTGACTACCGACGGCCATGTCCTGAGGCAGAGAGGCAGTGAACAGCGGGTCAGCCAGGAAGGTTCCCATACCCTGCCCACGCAGGAACGGGTCATACCCCAGATCAAGGTCAGCAGGCCGCCAGCCCCGAGTCCAGGAATCCACGGTGACCACAATGGCCCGGTAACCCGCCTTCTGCGCCCGCCGCACGATCGAGGCACCCAACTCCTCATCCCGAGGCGGATGCAACTGAAACCACAAACCCGCACCCGGCGCGGCACCAGCCACCTCCTCCAGCGACAACGAGGAGGAATTGGACAGCGCCATCGCCAAACCCAACTGACCAGCCACCCGCGCAGCAGCAGCCTCACCATCAGGATGAGCCAGACCCGCCAGACCGATCGGAGCCAGCATCACCGGCGCAGCCACCGAAGTACCCAACACATCGGTAACAAGACTCAACGCCCGACCGGCACCCAACGGACGCGGCACAATCTCCCACGCGTCAAAAGCCGCCCGGTTCGCCATCACCGTACGTCCGCCACCCGCCCCACCCGCCACAAACGACCACAGACCAGCAGGCAGATACTGGCGCGCCAGCTCCTCAAGCCGGGCCGGATCCCCGGGAAGCCTGGGCAACCGACCACGCAACCCGTCAGCGAACACCTCATCACGCACGGCGTACCAGGACTCAGTCATCGCTCCATCCCCCCATCACCGTCATGGAACCCGCCACCCCCGC
>NZ_LAKD02000126.1 GCF_000968685.2 Streptomyces antioxidans | reverse complement strand
GGTGGGTATGGCGGTGGGGTTGTTGGAGTCTTCGCCGGTGTTCGCGGAGGCGGTTGGTGAGTGTGAGTCGGCGCTGTCGGTGTATGTGGACTGGTCGTTGTCGGATGTGTTGCGTGGTGCCGAGGGTGCGCCTGGTTTTGACCGGGTGGATGTGGTGCAGCCGGTGTTGTTTGCGGTGATGGTGTCGTTGGCGAGGTTGTGGCGTTCGGTGGGTGTGGAGCCGGATGCGGTGATGGGTCATAGCCAGGGTGAGATCGCGGCGGCGTGTGTGGCGGGTGCGTTGTCGCTGCGGGATGCGGCGAAGGTGGTGGCGTTGCGGTCGCAGGCGATCGCGG
>NZ_LAKD02000125.1 GCF_000968685.2 Streptomyces antioxidans | reverse complement strand
GTGGGACGTTGGCGGTGGCGAGTGCGGAGGAGCGCAGGGATCCGCGGGCGTTGGCGGAGATGGTCGGCCGGTGTGGGGTGGGCGTGGCCAGCGTGGTGCCGTCACTGCTCAGGGTGCTGGACCCGGATGCGGTGCCGGGCATCGGCAATTGGGTGTTGGGTGCGGAGCGGTTGAGTGTGGAGTTGGCCGGGCGGTGGTCGGTGGGTGCGCGGGTGTGGAACACCTACGGGCCGACCGAGGCGACCGTCATCACCACGGCCACCGCCATGCCTCTCGATCCCGCGCTGGGTACGGCACCACCGATAGGCCGCCCGTTGCCCAACGTCCGCGTTTACGTGCTCGATCAGTTTCTCAAGCCGGTGCCGGTGGGCGTCGCGGGTGAGGTGTATATCGCGGGTGCCGGGCTGGCTCGGGGGTATGTCGGTCGTCCGGGCCTGTCCGCTGAGCGTTTCGTCGCGTGCCCCTTTGTTGCTCCGGGTGGCCGGATGTATCGCAGTGGCGACTTGGCGAAGTGGACCGCTGAGGGTGATCTGGTCTTCGCGGGGCGGGTCGATGAGCAGGTGAAGGTGCGTGGTTTCCGTGTCGAGCCCGGTGAGATCGAGGCGGTGGTGGCCGCCTGCGAGGGGGTGGGCCAGGTCGCGGTGGTGGTCCGCGAGGACGGGCGGCCGGGGGACAGGCAACTGGTGGCGTACGTCGTCCCCGACCGGGAGCTGGACGTGGCCGTCGTGCGGGAGTTCGCGGCGGACCGGCTGCCGGAGTACATGGTCCCATCGGTCGTCGTGCTGGACGCGCTGCCGCTGACGGTCAACGGCAAGCTGGACCGCGCCGCGCTCCCCGCCCCCGACACCTCCGAGGTGGCACCGGGCCGGGCGGCGGAGACACCAGTCGAAGAGACCCTTTGTGGGCTCTTCGCCGAGGTGCTTGGTCTGGATGAGGTCAGTGCGGATGCGTCGTTCTTCGAGCTCGGCGGTGACTCGATCATGTCGATGTTGCTGGTGTCGAGGGCGCGCAAGGCCGGTCTGGCGGTGAGCGCCCGGCAGGTGTTCGAGCGGCGCACTCCCGCGGAGCTGGCCGTGGTGACCCGTGATGTGGCCACTGCCGATGGGGTGGCGGATAGCGGCGAATCGGGTACCGGCGAGGTGCCGTTGACCCCGGTGATGCACGAGCTGCTGGGCCGGGCGGGAGCAGAGCGGATACGCGGGGTGTTCCAGTCGACCGTGGTGATGGTTCCGGCGGGGATGCGGCTGGAGACGCTGACCGGTGCCGTTCAGGCGGTGGTCGATCATCACGACATTCTGCGGGCCCGGCTGGACACCGAGCCCGAGCCTCGCCTCCTCGTTCCCCCGGCCGTATCCGCGGCCCCGTGGGTGCGTCGGGTCGATGCGCGTGCGGCCGGGGGTGATCTGGAGCGTCTGATCGGCGAGCAGTCGCGTGCCGCAGCGGATCGGCTCGATCCGCGGGCGGGTGTGATGCTGCAGGTGGTCTGGTTCGACCTCGGACCGGACACCCCCGGACGGCTGCTGCTCACCGTCCACCACCTCGCCGTGGACACCCTCTCCCTCCGCATCCTCGTCCCGGACCTCACCCAGGCGTACGCGGACCTGGCCGCCACCCGTGACGTCGTGCTGGAGCCGGTGCCCACCTCCTTCCGGCACTGGGCCCGCGCCCTGCGGACCGAAGCCACCGGCCAGCCGCGGCTCGCCGAACTCCCCGCCTGGACCCGGCTGCTGCGCGGCTCCGACGCGCCACTCGGCGGGCGCCCCCTGGACCCGGCGCGGGACGTGGGCGCCACGCTGCGCCGGGTTTCCGTGACGGCCTCAGCCGAGCTCACCGCCACCCTGCTGACGGCCGTACCGGCCGCCTTCCACGCGGGGATCGACGATGTGTTGCTCACCGCCCTGGCCTCGGCTGTCGCGGAGTGGCGGCGGCAGCGCGGACAGCACGCTGAGGGCGGTGTCCTCGTGGACGTGGAAGGCCATGGCCGGATGTCCAGCGGTCTCGATCTGGCCCGTACGGTGGGCTGGTGCACCAGCGCGTACCCCGCGCGGCTCGACCCCGGGACGGTGGACTTCGCCGGGCTGCGCGGTGGCGGGCCGGTGGCGGGACGGGCCGTCAAGCACATCAAGGAACAGCTCCGCGCCGTCCCGGGCGATGGCCTCGGCCATGGTCTGCTCCGCCATCTCAACGCCGAGACCGCGTCCGCGCTCGCCGCGCTGCCCACCGCCCAGATCGGCTTCACCTACCTGGGCCGCTTCGCCGATGTGCCAGCCGTGGGAACAGCCGCTGGGGCAGCCGACAGGACAGCCGCCGTGACAGCCGTCGGGCCAGCCATTGGTTCGGCCGCCGGAACACCGGCGCAGACGGCTGCCACCTGGTCCGCCGCCCCCGAAGGCGGGCTCGGTGGCGGAGTGGGCGACGAGGTCCCGCTGGCTCATGCCCTGGAGGCCGTCGGCCTGGTCCGCGACCTGCCGGACGGCCCCCTGCTCACAATGACCCTCGCCTGGCCCCGGCACCTCCACCACACCGACGACATGCGGCGACTCGTCGATGGCTGGCTGGCGATGCTCACCGGCCTCGCCACCCACACCACCGGCTCCGGCGGCGGCCACACCCCGTCGGACTTCTCACTCATCACGCTCGACCAGAGCCAGATCGACGCGCTTGAAGCGGAACTCGCGGACAAGGGGGGAGCACGATGACTCAGATGCGAGTCCAGGACGTCTGGCCGCTGTCGCCGCTGCAGGAGGGCCTGCTCTTCCACGCGGTGTACGACGAGCGGGGCATCGACGTCTATGTCGAGCAGCTTGTGCTGGACCTGGCGGGCAAGCTGGACCCCGTGGTGCTGCGCGGTGCGTGGCAGGCGCTGCTCGACCGCCACGAGAGCCTGCGCGCGGGTTTTCGGCAACTGGCCGGGGTCGCGCAGCCGGTGCAGGTCATCGCCCGGGCCGTGGAGCTGCCGTGGCGGGAGGTGGATCTGTCCGGGCTCGACGCGGATGCCGCCTGGGCGGAGTCGGAGCGGTTGGGGGTCGAGGAGCGGGAGCGGGGTTTCGATCTGGCGGTGCCGCCGTTGCTGAAGGTGCTGTTGGTCAGGGTCGGGCCGGATGAGTACCGGATGATGGTGACGCTGCATCACATCCTGTTGGACGGCTGGTCGCTGCCGGTGCTGATGCGGGAGTTGTGGACGTGTTACGAGGCCGGGGGCAGCGCCCGTGGTCTGCCGCCCGTCACTCCGTACCGTGACTACCTCGCCTGGCTCGCCCGCCAGAACAAGGACGCCGCGCGGGAGGCGTGGCGGCAGGAGCTGACGGGCGCGGACGAGCCGACCCTGGTGGCACCGGGCGGGCAGGCCACTGCCCCGGTCGCCTCCGGCAAGGCGGCCACCGACGCCGGGGCGGAACTCGCCGGCCGACTGCGGGACCTCGCCCGCCGGAGCGGTCTGACCCTGAACACCGTGATCCAGGCCGCCTGGGCCGTGGTGCTCGGTCGGCTCACCGGCCGCCGTGATGTGGTGTTCGGCGCGACGGTGGCGGGGCGCCCCGCCGACCTCCCCGGTATGGAGAGCATGCTGGGGCTCTTCATCAACACGCTGCCCGTACGGGTGCGCCTGGACCCGGCGCGTACGGTCGCCCAACTGCTCACGCGGCTGCAGGAACGGCAGTCGGCGCTGCTCGACCACCAGCATCTGAGCCTCACCGAGATCCAGCGGCAGACCGGGCCCGGCGCCACCTTCGACACCATCATGGCGTTCGAGAACCACCCCATCGGCGCTCAGGACTCCACGGTGGTGTCCGCTGGTCCGCGGATCACCGGCACGGCGATGCGCGAGACCACCAACTATCCGCTGTCGCTGGGCGTCCACCCGACGGAGCGGCTGCGGCTGCGACTGGACTACCGTCCCGACCTCTTCGACCCCGAGACGGCCCAGGGGCTCCTTGACCGCCTGGTGCGGGTGCTGGGGCAGATGGCGGCCGATCCGGAGACGTTGGTCGGTCGACTGGATGTGCTGGGGGAGGCGGAGTGGTCGCGGGTGGTGGCGGAGTGGAATGCCACCGGGACCACACTGCCCGGCGGTTCGATCGTGGAGCGCATCGAGGCGCGCGCTGCGGCGGCGTCGGATGTGGTGGCGGTGCGGTGTGGTGATGAGGCGCTGTCGTACGGGGAGTTGGATCGGCGGGCGAATCGGTTGGCGTGGTTGTTGCATGGCGTTGGTGTGGGTCGTGAGTCGCGGGTCGCGCTGTGTTTGGGGCGGTCGGTGGACATGGTGGTGGCGGAGTTGGCGGTGTGGAAGGTGGGTGGGGCGTTCGTTCCGCTGGATCCGGAGTATCCGGCGGACCGGTTGGGGTTTGTGATCGCGGACAGTGGCGCGGAAGTGGTCTTGGGCACGGTCGATTGCCTTGATGGTGTCTCGGTCGGTGTTGCGCGTGTTGTGCGTATGGAGGAGGCGAGCGGCTTCTCGGCGGAGCCGCTGGGGGCGGTGATCGCGCCGGAGCAGTTGGCGTATGTGATTTATACGTCGGGTTCGACGGGGCGGCCGAAGGGTGTGGCCGTCGCTCACGGTGGGGTGGTGAATCTGGCCGAGGCGATGCGTCCGGTGTTGGGGATGGACGCGGGCGTGGTGGCGTTGCAGTTCGCGTCGTTCAGCTTTGACGCCGCCGTCCTCGATGTCACCGTCACCCTCGCCGCCGGTGGCACCTTGGCCGTCGCCACCACCGCCGAGCGCAACGATCCGCGGGCGTTGGCGGAGATGGTTGGCCGTTGTGGGGTGCGGGTGGCGAGTGTGGTGCCGTCACTGCTCAGGGTGTTGGATCCGGATGCGGTGCCGGGCATCGGCAATTGGGTGTTGGGTGCGGAGCGGTTGAGTGCGGAGTTGGCCGGGCGGTGGTCGGTGGGTGCGCGGGTGTGGAACACCTACGGGCCGACCGAGGCGACCGTCATCACCACGGCCACCGCCACTCCGCTGGCTGCGGGGCTGGAGGAGGCGCCGCCGATAGGCCGCCCGCTCCCCAACGCCCGTGTCTATGTGCTCGATCAGTTTCTCAAGCCGGTTCCCGTGGGCGTCGTCGGTGAGGTGTATATCGCGGGTGCCGGGCTGGCCCGGGGCTATGTCGGTCGCCCGGGCCTGTCCGCTGAGCGTTTCGTCGCGTGCCCGTTCGTTGCTCCGGGTGGCCGGATGTATCGCAGTGGCGACCTGGCGAAGTGGACCGCTGAGGGTGATCTGGTCTTCGCGGGGCGGATCGATGAGCAGGTCAAGGTGCGTGGCTTCCGCGTCGAGCCCGGTGAGATCGAGGCCGTCCTCAGCGGCCACCCTGCCGTGGCGCAGGCCGCCGTGGTCGTCCGCGAGGACCGGCCTGGGGACCGGCGCCTCGTGGCGTATGTGGTCCCCGACGGGGAGCTGGACGTGGCGGCGGTACGCGCGTTCGCCGCCGACCGGTTGCCGGAGTACATGGTCCCGGCGGTCATGGCGCTGGACGCGCTGCCGCTGACGGTCAACGGCAAGCTGGACCGCGCCGCCCTCCCCGCCCCCGACGCCGCGGGCGCCCCCGGGGGCCGCGCGCCCGCGACCCCCACCGAGGAGATTCTGTGCGGGCTCTTCGCCGAAGTCCTCGGGCTGGACCAGGTGGGCGCCGATACATCCTTCTTCGAACTCGGCGGCGACTCCCTCCTCGCCATGCGGCTCATCGCCCGCATTCGCCCCGTCCTCGACAGTGAACTGCGCATCGCCGACCTGTTCGCCACCCCGACCGTCGCCGAGACCGCACGCCGGATCGACGCCGAGCACGGCGACGCGCGGCCACCGCTGGGGCCGCAGCCGCGCCCCCAGCACCCCGAGCCCTTGCCGCTGTCGTACGGACAGCAGCGGATGTGGTTCCTCAACCGGCTCGCGACCGCCACCGGCCAGGGCCCAGGGGGCGCCGAACGGGTCGGGCGGGCCGAAGGGGCGGAGGCCGCCGGTGACGCCGGGGCCGCCAGTGGCGTTTACAACATGCCCCTCGCCCTACGTCTCTCCGGCCACCTCGACACCGGCGCCCTGGAAACCGCCCTCGCCGATGTCGCCGACCGCCACGAGAGCCTGCGTACGGTGTTCCCGGAGACCGACGGCGTACCGCGGCAGCGGGTGCTGGACGGCCCCGCGGCGCATCCGCCCCTCGTGGTCGTCGACCTCCCCGCGGACCAGGTCGAGGCGGAGCTGAGCGAGCACGCCGGGCGCGGCTTCGAGCTCAGCGCCGAACTGCCGTGGCGGGCACGGCTGTTGGTCACCGGCCCCACCGAATACGTGTTGCTCATCGTGGCCCATCACATCGCCGCCGACGGCTGGTCGATGGGCGTCCTCGCGCGGGACCTCAGCACGGCCTACGCCGCCCGTCGGCAGGGCCGGGCGCCGGTGTGGGAGCCGCTGCCGGTGCAGTACGCCGACTTCGCACTCTGGCAGCGGCGGCTGCTGGGGGAGCGGGACGACGCGAACAGCCTGCTGAGCGATCAGCTCGCCTACTGGCGCGGCGCCCTCGCCGACGCGCCGCACGAGCTGGCGCTTCCGGCCGACCGGCCGCGTCCGGCGGTGTCGTCGTACGCGGGCGGCCTGGTCCCCGTACGGATCGACGCCCGCACCCACGCCCGCCTCGTCGGGCTGGCGCAGCGCGGCGGGGCCACGGTGTTCATGGTGGTGCACGCTGCGCTGGCGGCGCTCCTCGCCCGGATGGGCGCGGGTACGGACATCCCCATCGGCACCGCCACGGCGGGTCGTGGCGACGCCGCGCTTGACGGGCTGACCGGCTTCTTCGTCAACACGCTCGTACTGCGTACCGACCTGAGCGGCGACCCCGTCTTCACCGAGCTGCTGGCCCGGGTGCGGGAGACCGACCTGGCCGCGTACGCCCACCAGGACGTGCCCTTCGAACATCTTGTCGAGGACCTCGCGCCCTCGCGCTCGCTGTCCCGCAACCCCCTGTTCCAGGTGATGCTGTCGCTGCGGAACGTCCCGCCCGCGCGGTGGGACCTGCCTGGCCTCCAGGCCCGGCCCACGCCTCCCGGCTCCCTCGCCGCCCGCTTCGATCTGTCCGTCGACCTGTCCGAACACCGCGACGAGTACGGCAGCCCGGCCGGAATCGGCGGCGATGTCTTCTACGCCACCGAGCTGTTCGACGAGGCCACCGTCCAGGGCCTGGCCCGGCGGCTGGCGGCGGTGCTGGAGCAGATCGCCACCGATCCCACCGTGCCCCTCAGCCGACTGCGGATCCTCGACCCGGCCGAGCGGCGCACCGTCGTCCAGGAGTGGAACCACACGGCTCGGAGCGTGCCTGAGGGCACACTGGCCGCGCTGTTCGAGGCACAGGTGCGACGGACCCCCGACGCACTGGCCGTCGTCGGGGTCGAACACGGCCTGACGTACGCGCAGTTGGAGGAGCGCGGCAACCGGCTGGCACACGAGCTGATCGCCCGTGGCATCGGCCCCGAGGACCTGGTCGGCGTGGCCATGGAGCGGTCCGTCGAGCTGATGGTCGTGCTGCTGGCCGTGGTCAAGGCGGGCGCGGGCTATCTGCCGGTAGACCCGCGGTATCCGGCCCGGCGCATCGCGTTCATGCTGACCGACGCCCGGCCGAAGCTGCTGCTGTGCACCGGCGGGACCGAGGCCGTGCTGGGCACCGGCGGGACCGAGGCCGTGCTGGGCACCGGCGAAACAGAAGGCGTGCTGGGTGCCGACACGCCGCCCCGCCTGGTCCTCGACGCCCCTGACGTGACCGCCGCGCTGGCGACACGCCCGGCCACCGCCCCCGGCGACGCCGACCGCGTCCGGCCGCAGCGGCTGGGGCACCCCGCGTACGTCATCTACACCTCCGGCTCGACCGGCACCCCGAAGGGCGTCGTGGTCACCCACGGCGGAGTGGGCAGCCTGGCGGCGAGCCACATCACCCGGTTCGACTCCGGACCCGGCGCGCGCGTCCTGCAGTTCGCCTCGCCCAGCTTCGACGCCGCGTTCGCCGAATTCTGCACCGCCCTGCCCGCCGGGGCCACCCTCGTCATGGCGGACCGGGACATGCTGCCGCCGTACGGGTCGCTGGCCGACGTCGCCACCGAGTACGGCGTCACGCATCTGACCGCGCCGCCGTCCGTGCTCGCCGCCGCCGACGAGCTGCCCGCCACCGTGACCACCGTCGCCGCGGCGGGCGAGGTGTGCCCGCCCGCGCTGGTGGGGCGGCTTGCGTCCGGGCGGCGGATGCTCAACGCGTACGGCCCCACCGAGGCCACCGTCTGCGTCACCCTGAGCGATCCGCTCACCCCGGCCGACACCGACGCCCCCGTGCCGATCGGGCGGCCACTCGAGAACGGGCAGACGTACGTCCTTGACGGATTCCTGCAGCCCGTCCCCGCCGGTGTCACCGGTGAGCTCTACCTCGCTGGCCCCGGACTGGCCCGCGGCTATCTCGGCCGCTCGGCGCTGACCGCCGAGCGCTTCGTGGCCTGCCCGTTCGCCGCGACCGACGAACCCGGCGCCCCAGGCGGGCGGATGTACCGCACCGGAGACCTCGCCCAGTGGACCCCCGACGGCCAACTCGTCGTCGTCGGACGGGCCGACACCCAGATCAAGATCCGCGGCTTCCGGGTGGAACCCGGCGAGATCGAGGCCGTCCTCGCCACTCACCCGGCCGTCCGCACATCCGCCGTCGTGGTCCGCGAGGACCGCCCCGGGGACCGTCGGCTCGTCGCCTACGTCGTCCCCGGCGAGGACGCGGACACGGCCGGACTACGGGAGACCGCCGGACTACGGGGGACCGTCGGACTAGGGGAGACGGCCGCACTACGGGAGACGGCCGCGCTACGGGAGTACGTGGCCGAGCGGCTGCCCGACCATCTCGTCCCGGCCGCCGTGATGGCGCTCGACTCCCTCCCCGTCACGGTGAACGGCAAGCTCGACCGCGACGCCCTACCCGCCCCCGATTACACGGGACTGACCGGCCGCCACGCCCCCGCCACCCCCGTCGAAGAGGCGCTGTGCGGGCTGTTCGCCGACATCCTCGGCCTCGGCCACGTCGGCGTCGACGCGTCGTTCTTCGCGCTCGGCGGCGATTCGCTGCAGGCCATGCGGCTGATCGCCCGGATCCGCGCCGTCCTGGACACCGAGCTGAGCATCCGCCAGCTGTTCGCCGAGCCGACCGTCGCCGGGGTCGCCCGGCAGCTGACCGGCGGCGAGGGCGGTGTGCGCCTCGCGCTCACCCCACAACCCCGGCCGGAGGCCATACCGCTGTCGTTCGGACAGCGTCGGATGTGGTTCGTCAACCAGATGGAGGAGGCCCAAGAGGGCGGCGAGGCCGCGTACAACCTGCCGCTGCGTCACCGCGTCTCCGGCGATCTCAACCTGCCCGCGCTCGAAACCGCCCTGGGCGACCTCTCCGACCGGCACGAGAGCCTGCGCACGGTCTACCCCGCGACGGACGGTGTGCCTCGCCAGCACGTCCTCGCCCCCTCGGCCGGACGCCCGCGCATGGTCGTCCTGGACACCTCCGCCGACCGGGTCGAGCGGGTGCTGGCCGAACAGACCGAGGAGCGCTTCGACCTCAGTGCCGACCTCCCGTGGCGGATCCGGCTGCTTAGGACCGCTCCCGCCGAGTACGTCCTGCTGATCGTGGCGCATCACATCGCGGTGGACGGCTGGACGATGGACCTGCTGCTCAAGGACCTGGAAGTGGCGTACGCCGCCCGTCGGCAGGGCCGGGCGCCGGTGTGGGAGCCGCTGCCGGTGCAGTACGCCGACTACGCGCTCTGGCAGCGCCGTCTGCTCGGCGACCTGGACACCCCAGACAGCCTGATCAGCGCCCAAGTGGACCACTGGCGGCGGGCCTTGGCCGACGCGCCCCAGGAGCTGGCGCTTCCGGCCGACCGCTCCCGGCCCGCAGTGTCCTCGCACCGTGGCGGGGCGGCCGGGGTACGGATCGATGTGCCCACCCATGCCCGGCTCATGGAGCTCGCGCGACACGGCGACGCCACGATGTTCATGGTCGTCCACGCCGCACTGGCGCTGGTGCTGTCCCGGATCGGTGCGGGGAAGGACCTTCCGATCGGTACGGCGGTGGCGGGGCGTGGTGACGCGGCGCTGGACGGGCTGGCCGGCTTCTTCGTCAATACGCTGGTCCTGCGGACCGATGTGAGCGGTGACCCGACGTTCAGCGAGCTGCTGGCCCGGGTGCGGGAGACCGACCTGGCCGCGTACGCCCATCAGGACCTGCCCTTCGAGCACCTTGTCGAGGACCTCAACCCCACGCGCTCACTGGCCCGGCACCCGCTGTTCCAGGTGATGCTCTCCGTGCAGACGATGGCACGCCAGGTGTGGAAACTGCCGGGCGTCGAGGTGTGGCCGATGCCCCCCGGGGGCGCGTCGGCCCGCGTCGACCTGTCGCTGACCCTCGCCGAACACCGGGACGGCGAGGGCAACCCGGCGGGGATCGACGGCGATCTGCTGTATGCCACGGACCTCTTCGACGAGGCCACGGCGCATGCGATGGCGGAGCGGCTGGTGCGGGTGCTGGAGCAGGTCGCCTCGGATCCGGCGCGGCGGGTGAGCGAGGTCGAGGTGCTGGGGCGTGGCGAGCGGGCTCGGGTGGTGGCGGGGTGGAATGCCACGGAGCGGGTGGTGCCGGTGGGGCCGCTGGGCGAGTTGTTCGATGCCCGGGTGGCCGTCTCTCCGGATGCGGTGGCGGTGGTGGGTGCGGGGGGTCTGGAGTGGTCGTACGGGGAGTTGGGGGAGCGGTCGGATCGGGTGGCGGGTGTGTTGGCCGCGCGGGGTGTGGGGTGTGGTGATTTGGTTGCTGTGGTGTTGGAGCGGTCGGTGGATGTGGTGGCGGTGTTGTTGGGGGTGGTGAAGGCGGGTGCGGGGTTCGTTCCGGTGGATCCGGCGTATCCGGTGGAGCGGGTTGGGTGGATGGTCGAGGACGCCGGGCCTGCGCTGGTGGTGTGTTCTGAGGGGACGCGGGGGTTGGTTCCGGCTGGGGTCGAGTGCCTGGTGTGGAATCCGGCCGCGGAGGGTGTGTCGGCGCCGGTGGTGTCGGTGGGTCTGGATGATGTGGCGTATGTGATCTATACGTCGGGGTCGACGGGGCGGCCGAAGGGTGTGGTGGTGACCCATCGCGGTATCGGCAACCTGGCCGCCGCGCAGATCGAGCGGTTCGCGGTGGACGCCGGTGCGCGGGTGCTGCAACTGGCGTCACTGAGCTTCGACGCCGCGGTCTCCGAGATCTGCATGGCATTGCTCTCGGGCGCCGCGCTGGTGGTGGCGGACGCCGACAGACTGCCGCCGCAGGGGTCGTTGAGTGAGACGGTGGCCGCGTATGGGGTGACGCATGTGACGGTGCCGCCGTCGGTGTTGGCGGCGGTGGAGGAGTTGCCGGAGGGTCTGCGGACGTTGGTGGTGGCGGGTGAGGTGTGTGCTCCGGGGTTGGTGGAGCGGTGGGCGTCGGGGCGGCGGATGGTCAATGCGTACGGGCCGACGGAGGTCACGGTCTGCGCGACGATGAGCGCGCCGCTGCAGCCGTCACCGTCCGGGCCGGTACCCATCGGCGGGCCGATCGCCAACACCGCTGTCTACGTACTGGACGAGCAACTGCGCCCGGCCCCCGTGGGCGTGTTGGGCGAGCTGTATGTCGCGGGGCCGGGGCTCGCGCGTGGCTACCTCGGGCGTCCTGGGCTGACGGCGTCACGCTTCGTGGCCTGCCCGTTCACACAGGGGCGGATGTATCGCACGGGCGACCTCGCCAAGTGGACAGGGAACGGCCAACTCGTCTTCGGCGGGCGCGCGGACGACCAGGTGAAGGTGCGTGGCTTCCGCGTCGAGCCGGGTGAGATCGAGGCCGTTCTCGCCGGACACCGGAGCGTCGGCAACGTCGCCGTGGTCGTACGAGAGGACCGGCCCGGCGACAGACGACTCGTGGCCTACGTGGTTCCTGATGGAGGCGCGGACACCGCCGGGCTGCGGGAGTACGTGGCCGAGCGGCTGCCCGACCACATGGTTCCCGCCGCGGTCGTCGCCCTGGATGCCCTGCCGGTCACCGTCAACGGCAAGCTGGACCGCGCCGCCCTCCCCGCACCCGACTTCACCGACGCGGCCGAGGGGCGCGGCCCGGCCACACCCACCGAGGAGATCCTTAGCAGCCTCTACGGCGAGGTCCTTGGCCTGGAGTGGGTCGGCGCCGATGCCTCCTTCTTCGAACTGGGCGGCGACTCCCTGCTCGCCATGCGGCTCATCGCCCGCATCCGCGCGGTCCTCGACGCAGAGGTCAGCATCGGCGATCTGTTCGCCACCCCCACCGTCGCCGGTGTCGCCCAGCTGGTGGGCGAACTGGGCGGCGACTCCCGGGCACCACTGACGGCGCGACCGCGGCCCGAGGTGCTGCCGCTGTCGTTCGAGCAGCAGCGGATGTGGTTCCTCAACCGGCTCGAAACCACCGGCGAGGGCGCCGCGTACAACCTTCCCCTGGCCCTGCGGCTCTCCGGCGACCTCGACATCCCCGCGCTGGAGGCCGCACTCGGCGATGTCGCCGACCGGCATGAGAGCCTGCGCACGGTCTTCCCGGAAACCTCGGGCGCCCCCCGCCAGCAGGTCCTGCACGGCGCCGCGGGCCGACCCCCGCTGACGGTCGTGCACACCGCCGCGGATGAGGTTTCCGCGCAGCTCGCGGAGTATGCGAACCAGCCGTTTGACGTGCGCGACGAACTGCCCTGGCGGGTACGGCTCTTGGTGACCGGACCGGCCCAGTACGTCCTCATGGGCGCCGTTCACCACATCGCCGCCGACGGCTGGTCGATGGGGATCCTCGCGGGTGACATCGGTACCGCCTATGCGGCCCGGCGCGCGGGCCGACTGCCGGGGTGGGAGCCCCTGCCGGTGCAGTACGGGGACTACGCCCTGTGGCAGCGTGAGGTGCTTGGCGACCTCGGCGATCCGCGGAGTGTCATCAGCGGGCAGCTGGACTACTGGCGGCGGGCGCTCGCCGGTGCCCCGGAGGAGCTGGACCTGCCGACCGACCGGCCCCGACCCGCGGTGTCCTCCTTCACCGGCGGCGAAATGCCGTTCGCCGTGGACGCGGAGACCCACGCGCGGCTGGTGGAGCTCGCCCAGCGCGGCCGGGCGACGATGTTCATGGTGATGCACACGGCGCTGGCGGTTGTGCTGTCGCGGATGGGTGCGGGCACGGACATTCCCATCGGTACGGCGACGGCGGGCCGTGGCGACGCGGCGCTGGACGGGCTGGCCGGTTTCTTCATCAACACGCTGGTGCTGCGCACCGATCTGAGTGGCGACCCGTCGGTCAGCGAGCTGCTGGCCCGGGTGCGGGAGACCGATCTGGCCGCGTACGCGCATCAGGACGTGCCGTTCGAGCGGCTGGTCGAAGACCTCAACCCCGCCCGATCGCTGGGGCGGCACCCGCTGTTCCAGGTGTCGCTCACCATGCAGAACCTGCCGCAGGGCCGTCGGCCGTGGGAGCTGGCCGGGCTGGAGGTGAGCGGTCTCCCGGCCGCCTCTCCCGCGGCCCGGTTCGATCTGTCGGCGACGGTGGCCGAACGGCGCGACGAGGAGGGGGCCCCGACGGGTCTGATGGGCTCGCTGCTCTATGCGACGGATCTGTTTGATGAGGGCACGGTGGGGTTGTTGGCGGGGCGTTTGGTGCGGGTGTTGGAGGCGGTGGCGGTTGATCCTGGGGTGCGGGTCAGTGAGATTGATGTGTTGGGGGAGGGTGAGCGTTCGCGGGTGGTGGGGGAGTGGAATGCCACGGAGCGTTCGGTGTCCGGGGTGTCGTTGGTGGAGTTGTTCGCGGCCCGGGTGGCTGCCTGTCCGGATGCGGTGGCGGTGGTGGGTGCCGATGGCGAGGAGTGGTCGTACGCGGAGCTCGGGGAGCGTGCGGATCGGGTGGCGGGTGGTTTGGTGG
>NZ_LAKD02000124.1 GCF_000968685.2 Streptomyces antioxidans | reverse complement strand
GAGCGTGCGGATCGGGTGGCGGGTGGTTTGGTGGCTCGGGGTGTGGGGCGTGGTGATGTGGTGGGTGTGGTGATGGAGCGGTCGGTGGAGTTGGTGGCGGTGTGGCTGGGTGTGGTGCGGGTGGGTGCGGGGTTTGTGCCGGTGGATGTGGGGTGGCCGGTGGCGCGGCGGGGGTTGGTGTTGGGGCAGGTGGGTTTGGTGGTGGCGGATGGTGGTTTGGGGGTGCCGGGTGCGGTGGTGGTGGATGAGTTGTTGGGTGGTTCGGGGGGTGTGCCGGAGGTGGTGGTTTCGGCGGAGGATGTGGCGTATGTGATGTTCACCTCTGGTTCGACGGGTGTGCCGAAGGGGGTGGCGGTGAGTCATGGTGCGGTGGCTGGGTTGGTGATGGATGGGTGTTGGAGTGGGGCGGCGCGTGGGCGGGTGTTGATGCATGCGCCGCATGCGTTTGATGTGGCGCTTTTTGAGGTGTGGGTGCCGTTGGTGAATGGTGGTCGGGTGGTGGTGGCGCCGCCGGGTCGGGTCGATGCTGTGGTGTTGGCGGACTTGGTGAAGGCGCATGGGCTGACGGCTGTGCATGTGACGGCTGGGTTGTTCGGTGTGTTGGCGGAGGAGTCGCCGGGGTGTTTGTCGGGTCTTGCGGAGGTGCTGACCGGTGGTGATGTGGTGCCTGCGGGTGCGGTTGCGCAGGTGAAGGCGGCTTGCCCGGGGATTGTGGTGCGGCATTTGTACGGGCCGACCGAGGCCACCCTGTGCGCCACGACATACGCGGTCGCCGCTGGGGCGGTGGCTCCGGCGGTGTTGCCGATCGGTCGGCCGCGCGACAACACCAAGGCGTTCGTCCTCGACGAATACCTCAACCCCGTACCCGCCGGGGTGAGGGGTGAGCTCTATCTCGCCGGAGCGGGACTCGCCCGTGGGTACATGGGACACCCTCGCCTCACGGCGGAGCGCTTTGTGGCGTGTCCGTTCACGGGTGGGCGGATGTATCGCACCGGTGATCTGGCGTGGTGGACGGCCGATGGTGAGCTGGTGTTCGCGGGTCGGGTGGATGAGCAGGTGAAGATCCGTGGTTTCCGGGTGGAGCCGGGTGAGATCGAGGCCGTGCTGGCCGCTCATGAGAGCGTGGGTCAGGTCGCGGTGGTCGTGCGTGAGGACCGGCAGGGCGATAAACGTCTCGTGGCCTATGTCGTGTGTAGTGGCGACGGCCACGGCGAGAGTGGTCTGGCCGGATTGCGGGAGTACGTGGCCGAGCGGCTGCCCGAGTACATGGTCCCGGCCGCCCTGGTCCCCCTGGACACCCTCCCCGTCACCGCCAACGGCAAGCTGGACCGCGCCGCCCTGCCCGCCCCCGAGTTCGGCGGCGCCACCGGCCGTGGCCCCGCCACTCCGGTCGAGGAGATCATCGCCGGGGTCTTCGGCGAGGTGCTTGGGCTGGACTGGGTGGACACGGAGGCGTCCTTCTTCGAGCTGGGCGGCGACTCCCTGCTCGCCATGCGGCTCATCGCGCGCATCCGCGCGGTCCTGGGGGCGGAGCTCACCATCGGGGAGCTCTTCGCCGCCGCCTCGGCCGCCGGTGTGGCCCGGCTGGTGGACGCGGCAACCGGCCGGACGCACGCCGCGCTGACGGCGCGGCCCCGGCCTGAGGTGCTGCCGCTGTCGTTCGAGCAGCAGCGGATGTGGTTCCTCAACCAGCTTGAGGGCGCGGGCGAGGGCGCGGCGTACAACCTCCCGCTCGCCCTGCGGATGTCCGGCGACCTGGACCTCGCCGCGCTGGAGGCCGCGCTGGGCGATGTCGCCGACCGGCACGAGAGCCTGCGCACGATCTACCCAGCGAGCGAAGGTGTCCCGCGTCAGCAGGTGCTCGAGGGTGCCGCGGGCAGGCCGCCGCTGGTCGTGGTGGACACCACCGAGGAGGAGATCGGCGGCGCCCTCACGGCTCATGTGGGCCGCGGCTTCGATGTCAGCGTCGACCTGCCCTGGCGGATCCGGCTGCTCAGGACCGGCCCCACGGAGTATGTCCTGCTGATGGTGGCGCATCACATCGCGGTGGACGGCTGGTCGATGGGCGTACTCGCACAGGACCTTGAGACCGCATACACCGCCCGCCACCAGGGCCGACTTCCGGGCTGGGAGCCACTGCCCGTGCAGTACGCGGACTACGCGCTCTGGCAACGCGAGGTGCTCGGCGAGCTCGGCGATTCCGGCGACCCCGGCCATCCGCGGAGTGTCATCAGCGGGCAGCTGGACTACTGGCGGCGGGCGCTCGCCGGTGCCCCGGAGGAGCTGGACCTGCCGACCGACCGGCCCCGACCGGCCGCGCCGACGTTCCGCGGGCGCACCCTGCCGGTGGAGGTGGGCGCGGAGACCCACGCGCGGCTGGTGGAGCTGGCACGGCGCGGCCGGGCGACGATGTTCATGGTCGTACACGCGGCGCTGGGGGTTCTGCTGTCGCGGATGGGTGCGGGCACGGACATTCCCATCGGTACGGCGACGGCGGGGCGTGGTGACGCGGCGCTGGACGGGCTGGCCGGATTCTTCGTCAACACGCTGGTGCTGCGCACCGATCTGAGCGCCGACCCGGGCTTCGATGAGCTGCTGGCCCGGGTGCGGGAGGCCGATCTTGGCGCGTACGCGCATCAGGACGTGCCGTTCGAGCGGCTGGTCGAGGACCTTAACCCGACCCGATCGCTCTCCAGAAACCCGCTGTTCCAGATCATGCTCGTCCTCCAGAACCTGCCCGCGTCCCAGGGCCGGTGGAATCTGCCCGGGCTGCGGGTCGGGCCGCTGCAGTCCACCTCGCAGGAGTCCACCGCCAAGTTCGACCTGTCGCTGACGCTGGCGGAACGGCGCGACAGCGAGGGCGATCCGGCCGGGCTCGTGGGCGGCCTGTTGTACGCGACGGATCTGTTTGATGAGGGCACGGTGGGGTTGTTGGCGGGGCGTTTGGTGCGGGTGTTGGAGGCGGTGGCGGTTGATCCGGGGGTGCGGGTCAGTGAGATTGATGTGTTGGGGGAGGGTGAGCGTTCGCGGGTGGTGGGGGAGTGGAATGCCACGGAGCGTTCGGTGTCCGGGGTGTCGTTGGTGGAGTTGTTCGCGGCGCGGGTAGCGGAGGCGCCGGATGCGGTGGCGGTGGTGGGGGCGGACGGCCGGGAGTGGTCGTATGGGGAGTTGTCCGAGCGTGCGGATCGGGTGGCGGGTGGTTTGGTGG
>NZ_LAKD02000123.1 GCF_000968685.2 Streptomyces antioxidans | reverse complement strand
CTACTGCTCACGCATCTCCGGACCAGCTCACTAGCTTCTTGTCGACATGGACCCTGACGATCCCGCCGAGCAGCAGGTCGACGACGCGGCCTGCCTCCATCAAGTCCTGGTACTCATACCCACGGTGGGCGGCAGTTAGATCACTCATGTCGGCAGCATTCTCCACCGTCAAACAGCCTGCTGGCGCCGAAGTAACCTAACCGCGACGATGGCTCCCGATCAGGTCCACCGGCTTTGCCATCGCTGAGGACCGCGGCCGCCATAACGCGCACCACCGACAGCGCCCTGTCGGGCGGCGCCGTCTGTGAGGGAACAGCAGCCGCTACGGCGCGCTTCTCCGCTCCGGCACTGCCGGCACTCCAACGCGCACTGTGGGCGAGGCGACGACCCCGTTCCTTCGGGCTCGCGGGGGCTTGGCGGTAGGTGGGCGAGGCGGAAGGCGAGCGGAGTCCTGACGCCGCTATGCGCGTGGCTGCGGGACCGGTACGGGCCGAAGGCGTTCGAGGCCCTGTTCTTGTTGCCGGCCTACTTCGGCCCGGGCCGCCCCGCCTGCCCCTGATCACTCTGGGATGCGCGAGCCCGGGCCGCCGTCGCATGGAGTTCCTGCGCCGCGTCGAGCTCAACGGCTGTGATCAGCTACTTCTTCGGCACCGTCCACTCGGCCAGCGTCTTGGTGCCGCCATTCGGTACGTACACGACCTTGTCCGGCCGCTGGTCGCCCGGCACTGGGAACACGGTCTTCCCCCGCACGCAGTCCCCGGCGCGCACCTCAGTCTGGAAGGGGAACTCCTGTGCCGTTCAGGAATGCGTCACTGCAGATCGTAGGTGGTCTGGCGGGGTCTGCGGGCGCGTAGGGACCATGTCCAGGTGATCGTCTCACTGGTGTATCAGATCGCACGGAAGCTGCTCTCGGTTCCAGCGGTGTTGCTGCGTCGGCAGACGGCCAGGGACGCTGAATTGCTCGTGCTCCGGCACGAGAACACGCCGATGCCCGCACGGGGCTGGCCGTTGACAGCGTGGCGTGGGCCGTGGAGCAGTTCGTCGAGAAGACCCTGCCCGCCGGGAAGTGGGATCCGGACCAGGGCGCCACGCTGCGCACCTTCTTCATCGGCTGCTGCCTGTACGCCTTCCGGGACGCGTTCAAGGCCTGGGCCCGGGAGCGCCGGGCCCACCTGAACGTGGTGTACCGCTCGATCCTGACCTATGACTGGGTCTCGCCCGAGACAGCGGGCGAGGAGGTCGCGGCCCAGCGCGACACGCTGGGCAGGATCCTGGAGCACGCCACCGCAGAAGCCCGTGCCATCTGCGCGCTGATGCTGATGGCGTTCAGCACCAAAAGGAGATCGGGGACCAGCTGTGCATGACCGCCCGGGCGGTCGAGGGCCAGCTGGGCCGGCTGCGCAAGCGGGCCCTGGCGATGGCCCGGCGCGGCGAGATCGAGGTCCACTACGGCGCCGTGGCCAAGGTCGCGGCCGGAAGTGGCCGATGGCGCGGCAGACCGAACCGGTGCTGGCCTTCCTCGTTCACGACGCGGTCGGCAACCTGGTCGCGGGGATCCTGCTCGCCACCGGGACCGCCCTCTGGCGGTGGGCGCTCCGGCGACGGGAGCGGGGACCGGCCCGAGGACGCTCCGCCGCCCGAGGAATGACCCACCCGCCTTGACCCGGCGCGGCGCCCCGCCGCTTCCTGCCGCGATCGGCGGAGCACCGCGGGGCCGATGCTGTCCGTGCCGGGACGGGACCTCCTGAAGTAGTGGATCTGCCCCGACGACCGGATCGTGGTGAACGACGGGACGTAGTCGACCGTGGTCGATAGGTTGGGGGTTCCAGAGCGCACTTCCCGCGAAGGCAGGTATGTACCCACATGTACAAAGCTCTGGCAGAAGCGGTTCCGACGCTTCTCGGTGTACTCGCTCCTGTCTCCATCGCTTCGGACCGGGCCGCCCCGTGCGGACCTGAGTCAAAGGAGCGGGCAAAGACCATCCGCGAGCACAGCCGAGCTGTGGCCAACCACTGCCGGGAGATCGCACGGCTGATCATCCGGCGGACGGGAGGCGGAGCCGCCTAGCCAGAGCAACAAGTCGAAGCCGGGACCGCGCTGGTGGTCCCGGCTTCGCTATGACCGGATCATTTCGCCGTGAGCTGAGCGGTCGCGGCGACGACCAAGAGGTGGTCCACGCGATGCTGGGCATGGCGGACATGCTCCGCCACCACGCGAGCCGCCTCTTAGGACTTGAGGTGAGGCGGACCTGGGCGAGCACCTCGAGGGCACGGGCGTTCCAGGCCCGTTCGGGCGCCGTGTGCCGCTCAAAAGTCCGTAGCTGCAGGTGGCACAGGTGACGGGCCGTCGGCTGGGAGCATGACCGGATGTTCGTACGCCTGTTGTACAAGATGACCCACAAGTTGATGAACCCGGCTCAGGCGATCGAAGGGATGGATAGGAAACGAGACATCTCAGCTGGCGTAACCTCGCCTGATCCGGTCCAGGTGCTGGCTCACCACCATCAGCTCCTGGCGGTACTGCTCCCCAGGAAGAGACAGCAGGAGCTGATGAAGGTCGGTGAGTTCGATCGTGGCCGCGCCGTAGTCACCCAAAGTGACCAGGAGCGTTCCGGCGTGAAGTCGAACCTCGAGCAGGAGAGGGTCATCGGACGGGCGGATGGGGATCAGTTCTTCGGCTAGGACACGGAACTGTTTGAGCGCCTCGTGGAGGTGCCCGAGGCCCATACGGCAGTGGGCGGCGCGGGCCCGGCAGTGCACCGCCTGGTTCGCATGCTGAGGACCAGCGCTGCTGAGCTCCGCCGCGAGGGCCGTATAGACGGGAAGGGCTTGGCCAAGGTCTCCGTCGTCGAAGAGGGCGTGGGCGTGGCTTAAGCGCGTGGGAACCGGCACGGGTCCCGCGCTGTGGCCGGAAGCCGAGACAGAGGGCGCCGGGGTGGGCACCGCGACCGGCTGGAGAGGGAGCAAGCGGTCGCGGACCGCTCGTGCGGAGGGCGGCCGCTCGTCCTGCCGCTTGGCCAGCGTCTCGGTGATGACGGCTTCCAGGACAGGGTGGCATTCGGGGCGCAGCATCGCTAGCGGAACCGGTGGCTCGTAAAGGACCGCACTCAGCTCGTCGGTGAAGGGCGGCTCCCCGGTGAGGAGTTCGTAGAGGATGCAGCCCATCGCATACAGGTCGGTCTGCGGGATGATGAGCCCAGGCTGTACGACTTGCTCGGGGGCCAGGTATCCGACGGTTCCAAGAACCTGGCGGTGGCGCGTCAGCCGATGTCGGGTTCGGGCGGCGCCCTTGAACGTCGCAGCGACCCCGAAGTCGAGTACGGTGATCCGACCGGTGGGTGACACCATGATGTTTGCTGGCTTGAGGTCCCGGTGGATCACTGGGAGGGCATGGGTGTGTGTGAGGATGTCGCAGAGCTGCAGTGCGATGTCGACCACTTGTGCTTCCGTGAGGGGTTGTCCGCGCGCCAGGACGGATTCGAGGGTGTCGCCAAGGACGAGCTCCATCACCATGTAGACGTGCGCCGCATCCTGCCCGAGGCGCGCGTCGTAGAGCACCGGGAGGCCGGGATGGCGAAAACCCGCGACGAGCCGGGCCTCCCTCCGGAAGCGCTCGATCAGCTCACCGGTGACGGCGCAGTCGCCAATGGCGGCGAGGTGGTGCGGATGGATGAGCTTGACGGCGACGGGGCGGCCCAGCTCCCGGTCGTACGCCTGCCAGACCTGCCCCATAGCTCCGGCGCCGAGGCGCGTGCGCAGTTCGTAGCGGTCGTCGAGGACCCCGCGGTCACGATCCACTGGCGCCGTCGCCCGATCCGGCCGCGCCGTCGGCCACGAGTTCCTCAACGAGATCGACGAGCGTACCTTCCCCGGGCAGGACCCAGCACCGCACACCTTGCACCGCCACAGGAGCCTCGGCCCACGCGGCCTCCTGCCAGATGCGCATCACCAAGGCGCTCGGGGAGTAGCGTTCGCCATCCACCGCCCAGATCAAGGGAGCACGCGCGTCATTGACCCACGTGGCGAGATATCGGCGCGGATCCTCGCCGAGCCAGTCGCCTAGCGCCTGCTCCTCTGGGCGTGTGGTGGTGCGGAAGACGAGTCGCGCGCCGTCCGTGATCCGCCTGTGGTCAACGAGCAGGCGCACGCTACTCCGTCGTCGTCGGGACGGGCACAAGCGGCGGGCCGGAGGAGTCAGAACCGGTGAGCTGGAAAGGCCCTCCTCGGCGAGGCTGTCCAACGCTGCCGCCGCGAGCTCCCGGCACCTGCTCGCGTCGCTGAAGACCCTGGCGAGAAGCGCGTGCTCACCGTAGAGGTCGTCCAGCAATCTCCGCAGCAGGGGTACAGCCGTGCCGATCCGCCCCGCGACAGTGTTCGCCCTGCTTTGCCAGGTGTCCCCCGGCTCGTCGATGTCGTCGTGGCCGACGAGCTGAAAAGCAATGTGATTGAGCAAGAGCGACCCCGAGCCGATCAGGGCCCGTTCGCGGCCGATGAGAGTGCCGGACACGTCCTCCAGCGCTTGTCCAATGGCACGGGTCAGCTGGACCGAACGCCAGATCTGGTGCGCGGTGGGACGGCGGCCGAAGAGCTTGGAGTACGCGCCGTCCGGTCCGGAGCGCCAGAGATGGTCGTGGTCCGCGCGTACGCGTGCCACGAGGCCCGCGTCCCGGTGGGCGCAGGCGAGAGCGGTCGCAGCTTCGACGATCGAGCAGCCGGTAGCCGGCGACGGGTCGAGTTCGCCGCGCTTGTACACGTACGACTTCCCCAGGGTGAGGGCGAAGTCCGCACGGATCAAATCCTGTTCCGGGGCAAGGGCAATGAAGTCCCGCGGCTCGATGTGGTTCTGAGTGTTACTGGCCTTCGCGATGCTTAGCGTGAGCCCGTCCGGAGCGTCCTTGACGCAGATGACTCGGAGCATGACACGGGCTTGTGCGGTGGCGTCGGGATCCTGCCGGAAGGCGTGGTAGGCCGAGGCGGCGGTCTGCGCGCCGTTGACCATTTGGGCGTTGGTCAGTTCCAGCCGCACCGGCTGACCGGCCGTGCGGCGGGCAAAGTAGTGGGGCCGGACGTCGTCGCAGACGACGGTGACGCCGTTGTTGAACAACCAGAAGTGGTCGGGATCGCTGACCAGGCTGCCCACCAGCTCCTGATTCACCTTCGTCATGCCCAGGTAGCGGCGTACGTTGCCCTCGTACAGCCGCTCCCCGTGCTGCTCGTACCAGCCGGCCAGTTCGTCCGCCGCGATCGCCCCGATGTAGGTCTCGTACGGGTGGTGCACGGCGACCCAGCCGTCGGCCATGGTCGCGGTCACCGAGAACCGCTTCGGGGTCACGTCCTGGCAGACCGCGGCGTAGAGGTCGGCGAGTCCGAGGGATCGGATGTCCACGAACTCGCCGAAGGCGTTGAACTCGGCCAGAACGCGCGAGAAAACGGACTCGGGGTCAGAAGCCATTCGTCCGTCACCCATCGTGGCGAGGACCAAGTGGATGCGGCAGTCGGGGGAAGTGAGTACTTCGTCGACCCTGGCCGCTAGGTGCTGGAACCTGGCGTTAAAGCGTTCGTAGCGCAGGTCCGTCAGCAGACGCAGGCTGTAGCTCAGGCGGTCGGCGTCCTCGGCGGAGATCCCCGCCGTTCCGCGGTCACTCCACTTAGCCCGGATGAGCCACAGCTCCGGAGTCGCGATAGAGAAGGCGACGGCGTCAATGCCCATGTCGCCGACGCCGTCGATGACGGCCGCGGCAGCCTCGTCCGGTTCACGGTCCGTGAGAAGGGAGGCGGCTTTGGCGGCCAACGCCCGCGTGAGAAAGGCGCTCTCGCGCAGAGGATCAGGAGCGGCGGACGGGAAGTCCGTCATGTCGATCAGGCCCGCGAACTCCCGGCTCAGCGCGGCGCGGAGCTGCCCGACCGCCAGGGCATACTCCTCGTCGTGCATCGAGACCTCCTCTTCGGTCGGCGACCCGTTCAGGGGGTCTCTTTGACGTACTCCACCGTCAGCGGGCTCGCTACGAGGCAGCGAGGTGCTCCGCCCCGCTCAGGCAGCAGTGCCGTGACGCGAGCGTATCCGGTCATCGGGGCCGTGGTGTCGATGCCGTCGTGGCCGATGTCGAGGGCGCGCAGCAGGTCACGGATGCCCGTGGCGCTCAGGGCGGGGGCCAGGGGAGACACCGAAGCGGCGTCGGCAGGCGCGGCAGTGCCGGGATCGAAGTCGGGGGAGAGTGCCTCGACGACCTGTCCGGCCCTGGTGAGGAAGACGGCGCCGACGCTGTCGCCGCCCCCGCCTATCTCATTCAGCACGGGGCCATCGGTGAGCTGGGGCGTCCAGCCCAACAAGTGCTGGGCGGAGCCGTGCAGCAACAGGCGGCAGCCGGCGACAGAGCCCGGCCCCAAGTCGGCGAAGAGCAGCAGATCCCGGTAGGCCCCGCGGAGCGTGACGCAGCGCATGGGTGCCTCGAATTGCACCCACAGGCCGGGGCGCAGGCCGGGCTCCTCGTACCAGAGCGCCGTTTCCTCCAGATGCTTCTGCACCTGCCTCAGTTGCCGCATTCGTCCCTGCTCGCCGTCGGTGGCCTGAGCGTCCACGTCGACCCCGACGCCGAACGGTGTGGACAGACGCACCGCCCCGGCGCGGGGAGCGCGGCGCGGCTCCGGGAGGAATTGCTGCAACTTGCCTACGGACAGATAAATGACGTCGCGCAATCGGGCCCCCAAGTCCGGTCGCCCGGCCCCGCTGGTACGCGGGAGCCGTCACTTCCACCATACGTGCCCCGAGGCACGGGTCCGTCGCTGAACTCACCAGGAGGGCCGGTGGTCGGGTGTCCTTGGAAAGCCGATCCTGGGGTTCCGTGAGAACTCGAAGACCATGCCGTCCGCCGCGCGGGCTCGCAGTTCGCACGAATTTCCGTAGGTCGTCGGCCACGTGAGCCGCCTGCCCTGCCAGACGCCGTCACCGGTAATCGTGATCGGGTTCCGCTCGCGCGCGCAGAGGCGGCCTGCCGCAGCGTGGCATTCTCCTCTCTCCTGTGTCTCGTCAGGCGCTAGAGTTTTCCCACCCCGCCGTGAACGGGTGTGTTACAACGGCGCGTTGCTGGCCGCCAACCGCACGCGCTCGTGCCGTACTGCAAGGGAGCACTGTGCGTCTCGTCGAACTCAGCGTCACCAACTTCCGCTCGCTGGGCGACGTCCAGGGTATTCCGATCCGAAAGCAGACAATCCTGACGGGCCACAACGACTGTGGGAAGACAGCGGCCCTGGACGCGATCGCGTTCCTGCTCGGCGAGCGTTCGGTCGTCGACAGCGACATCTCCGATTTCGCCGTGGGAGAGCCTGCGCGTGCGGCGTTGCCCTCGGACGAGGTCGAGGAACGGCGCACAGTCATAGTCGAGGGCCGGTTCGCTCTCTCGCCAACGGAGGAGAAGGCGCTGGACGCCGGGCCGACCCTCCGGATGCGCCGACGTCACGTGGAGGACGAGGGCAGTTGCCTGGAGTGGCGGACTGCGGTGCCGCAGAATCCGACGCTGCGCAACATCCCCGCGCTGAAGGTCGCCGAACTGCGGGCGCTCGCCTCCGAGCTGGATATCAGCCTGCGTGAGGACCAGTCGAACGTAAAGGCCAGCTGGGTGGAGGTGCTCGAGGAGCACGCCGCCGGCACGGAAATGGTCACGGACTGGGTAGTGGCGCCTGAGTCCGTCGCCGCTGCACTGCCCCAGCTGCTCTACTTCAAGGGCGATGCCGCCGAGTTGCCCGAGGCGGTAGTCCGCAGCATCCTGACGGCGAAGCTGCGCGAGTACACACTGCGTGAAGAGACCCGGCAGAAGATCACCGACCTGGAGGAGGAGTTCTCCAGCCTCCTCAAGGACGATGTCGTACGGCTGCAGAAGCTGATCGAGGAGCGGTGCACGCTTGACACATTCACCGTGGACCCCAGCGTGCAGTTCCGGCCGACGGTCCACAGTCTTTCGCTGACCGCCGCGGCTCCGGGTCAGCGGGCCGTGTCATTCACGGCAGCGGGCTCCGGCCGGTCGCGCCGTGTCTCCCTGGCTCTGTGGGAGGCCAGCCAGGAACTGCTGTCGGAGGAAACCGAGGACGGCGTCGGCGGAGTGATCATCGCCTATGACGAGCCCGACACCCACCTGGACTACGACCACCAGCGCCGCATCATGGAAATGATCAAAGCGTCGGCATCGGCTGCGCAGTCCACCGTGATCGTCGCCACCCATTCGCTGAATCTGATCGACGGCGTCGACATCCAGGACATCGTGCACCTCAACAGCCGGGACGGGCGGGCCTATGTGCAGTCACTCGGCACGGAGGACGACGACGACGAGACCCGCCGGTTCCTGTCGAACATGGCAGTCTCCCTGGGCTTTCGCAACAGCGTCCTGCTTCACGAGCGCTGCTTTGTCGGTGTGGAGGGCCCCACGGAGTATGCGGCGCTGCCCACTCTGTTCAAGCTGGCGTTCGGGTATCCCATCCAGTCCGCAGGCATCGCCCTGTGGGACTGCGGGGGCAACGATGGCGCCCTGAGCTTTGCCAAGTTCCTCAAGAAGCACAGGCGCACCGTCATGTTCCTGGTCGACGCCGACACGATGCGCGACAAGCAGAAAAGGTTCAATATCGACCGTCTAAGCAAGCAAGGTTTCACCGAGGCCGACTGTCTCTTCCTCGGGGATCCCAACGAGCTGGAGGACGTCTTCAGCGATGACCAGTGGGCGGACACCATGAACGCCGCCTGGCCCCGTGACGATGCGCAGCAGTGGACTGCCCAGGACGTCAGCGGCCTGCGCGTCGGCGGGAAGTTCAGCAAGTCGCTGCACAACACGCTGCGCCAGTCCTCCAGCAGCGCCCCCAGCGGCAAGGAGGACATGGTCGTCGAGCTGACCCGCCGACTGCGCAAGCCCTCCGACGTCCCGCCCGCGCTGGTGAAGTCTTTCGAGGATGCGATCAAGGTGGCCCGTGAAGCCGGAGTGGCTTACTGGCCGGAGGGAAGCTGAACCCGGCGCAGTGCGCGACGAGCCCTCATCCGACTCAGACGCTGCTCTCGGGTGGGCTCCTCCCATGAATGCATACCCACGGACGACACCCAGCGCCGACCATGCCGGCTCCTTTCCTCACCACACCACCGGCATCCGGACGGCGCAGGGGGACCTGAATGACGAACACGCAGAGCCATGGCATGCACCTCAGTACTCTCCGCTCGTTGTGCCGGTGGCGTACTCAAAGAGTCCCACGCGGCACTGACAATCGGCAGGTCGAGCCGACCATGCGAGACACAGCTCCTCACATCGGGGCCGCACGATGCGGCGGGACGGGATCTGGGGCGAGCTTTCTAGAGTCTCTACCCCGACAGGAGGCCCCGCACTGCCTGCTGGCGGATGCATTCCGTGGACAACGCTTGGCACACTATTTTTTGCGTTCACGGCATGATCGACTGATCATCGCCCTTGTCGCCACGACAAGGGGAACACCCAGGTCAGAGGCCTACGGAGCCTGAGGTGATCGCGTGGTGTGCCCGTCGGCGGAGACTGGGAGCGTCGGCACGCTGCACCACTTTCAGGAGGCGATCACCATGCGTTCCGTCACCCATCGTGGACGTGTCTACCGCCGTTGCGGCTGCCGCGACGCATACCGCCACCAGCTGGGCGCTCACTGCCCGCATCTGGCCAGCAACAGTGAGCACGGGAGCTGGACCTTCGCCGTCGACCTCCCCTCCCCCGACCACCACCGCACCACCATCCGGCGCGGCGGCTTCCCAACCCAGAACGCCGCCCAGGCCGCGCTGGAGCGGATCCTCGAGGGCGAGGCCGGCGGGTTCAACGGCGACCCGAACCAGACCGTCGCCGATTACCTCTCTGCCTGGCTGGAGACGAAGGCGTACATGCTCAAGCCGACCACGCTGGCCCGCTATCGCGACTACGTCACCGGCGACCTCATCCCCGCCCTGGGCCCGCTCAAGCTGGACGAGCTCGGCCACCGCCACATCGCCGGATTCGTTCACACCCAACTGGCCGCAGGCCGCGGCCAAGTGACCGTCTACCGGT
>NZ_LAKD02000122.1 GCF_000968685.2 Streptomyces antioxidans | reverse complement strand
TTTCTTCAAAGGAACCTCGTCCAACGAATGGACGGGGTATCAACATATCTGGCGTTGACTTTTGGCACGCTGTTGAGTTCTCAAGGAACGGACGCTTCCTTCGAAACCGTTTCACCGGCTTCTCCGGGCGCTTCCCTTCGGTGTTTCCAACCTTACCAGACCCGATTTCCGACCGTTTCCGATCCGAATTCCGTCTCTGATGGCCGTTGGAGGGGCCTTGCCTTTCGGCTTCCTCGACTTTATCAGAATTTCTTCCGAGTCGATTTCCACCCCCGCCGGTGGGCTCCTTCGGAGACCGTTGAGTGCTCCGGGTTCCCCTCTGGCGGAGCCGTAAACGTACTGGAGCGGGGCTCCTCGATGCAAATCGGGGAGCCCCGCCGGGTGTTCAGCGCCGGTCCGGTGCTGAGGGGGCGTCAGGGACGACCTCCGGGGTGACGTCAGACCTCGACGACCACCGGAAGGATCATCGGGCGGCGGCGGTAGCTGTCCGAGACCCACTTGCCGACCGCGCGGCGCGCCAGCTGCTGGAGCTGGTGCGGGTCCACGACCCCGTCGGCGGCCGACTTGACCAGGGCATCCTCGATCTTCGGGATGACCGCGGAGAAGGCGGAGTCCTCGATACCGGAGCCTCTCGCCTGGATGTGCGGACCGCCCACGACCTTGCCGGTCGTGCTGTCGACGACCACGAAGATCGAGATGATGCCCTCGTCGCCGAGGATGCGGCGGTCCTTGAGCGAGGTCTCCGTGACATCGCCGACCGAGAGGCCGTCCACGTACACATATCCCGCCTGCACCTTGCCGACGATCTTGGCAATGCCGTCGACCAGGTCCACCACGACACCGTCCTCGGCAATGACGCAACGGTTCTTCGGAACCCCGGTCAGCGCCCCCAACTCGGCATTGGCACGCAGATGGCGCCATTCGCCGTGTACCGGCATCAGGTTCTTGGGCTTGCAGATGTTGTAGAAGTACAGCAGCTCGCCGGCCGAGGCATGGCCGGAGACATGGACCTTGGCGTTGCCCTTGTGGACGACCGTGGCGCCCCATCGCGTCAGTCCGTTGATGACCCGGTAGACCGCGTTCTCATTGCCCGGGATCAGCGAGGAGGCCAGGATCACCGTGTCGCCCTCGACGATCCTGATCTGGTGATCGCGGTTGGCCATCCGGGACAGCGCGGCCATCGGCTCGCCCTGGGAGCCCGTGCAGACGAGCACCACCTCATCGTCCCGAAGGTCGTCGAGGGTCCTCACGTCCACCACGAGACCGGCCGGCACCCGCAGATAGCCGAGGTCGCGGGCGATGCCCATGTTGCGGACCATCGAGCGGCCGACGAAGGCGACCTTGCGCCCGTACTCATGCGCCGCGTCGAGGATCTGCTGGATGCGGTGGACATGGCTGGCGAAGCTGGCGACGATGATGCGCTTCTGCGCATTGCCGAAGACCTGGCGCAGCACTCCGGAGATATCGCGCTCGGGCGGTACGAATCCGGGGACCTCGGCGTTGGTGGAGTCCACCAGCAGCAGATCGATGCCCTCCTCGCCGAGCTTGGCGAACGCGGGCAGATCCGTGAGCCGGCCGTCGAGCGGCAGTTGGTCCATCTTGAAGTCGCCGGTGTGCACGGCCATGCCGGCCGGGGTGCGGATGGCGACCGCCAGGGCGTCCGGGATGGAGTGGTTGACGGCGATGAACTCGCACTCGAAGGGGCCGATCCGCTCGCGGTGCCCCTCCTGGACCTCGAGGGTGTACGGACGGATCCGGTGCTCCTGGAGCTTCGCCTCGATCAGGGCGAGGGTCAGCTTGGAGCCGATCAGCGGGATGTCTGGCTTCTCGCGGAGCAGGAAGGGGACGCCGCCGATGTGGTCCTCATGCCCGTGGGTGAGAACGATGCCGTCGATGTCGTCGAGGCGGTCCCGGATGGATGTGAAGTCCGGCAGGATCAGGTCAACTCCGGGCTGCTCCTCCTCGGGGAAGAGCACCCCGCAGTCGACGATCAGCAGCCGACCGCCGTACTCGAAGACCGTCATGTTCCGGCCGATCTCACCGAGGCCGCCGAGCGGGGTGACGCGCAGACCGCCCTCGGGGAGCTTCGGCGGAGGGCCGAGCTCTGGATGCGGATGACTCAAAAGACTCTCCTCACCACGCGCGCCACATGCCCCCTGGGCACATGGCGCGCGTGACATTTGTGCACTTGCTGATGTGTCTGTATGCAGTTGTGAAGTATGAAGGTGCGAGAAATCGCCTCTTTGCTTAGAGCTGTACCCCGCCGGCGGCGAGATCGCGCTTGAGCTGTTCGGTTTCCTCGGCGGTCAGCTCGACCAGCGGCAGGCGCAGCGGCCCCGCGGGCTGGCCCTGGAGGGCGAGCGCGGCCTTGGTCGTGATCACGCCCTGGGTGCGGAACATGCCGGTGAAGACCGGCAGCAGCTTCTGGTGGATCTCCGTTGCCTTCGCGACGTCGCCCGCGAGATGAGCCTCGAGCATGGCCCGCAGCTCGGGGCTGACCAGATGGCCGACCACGGAGACGAAGCCGACCGCGCCGACCGACAGCAGCGGCAGGTTCAGCATGTCGTCGCCGGAGTACCAGGCGAGGCGGGAGCGGGCGATGGCCCAGCTGGCACGTCCCAGGTCGCCCTTGGCGTCCTTGTTGGCGACGATCCGCGGGTGCTCGGCGAGCCGGACGATGGTCTCGGTGCCGATCGGGACACCGCTGCGGCCCGGGATGTCATAGAGCATGACCGGCAGGCCGGTGGCGTCGGCGATGGCGGTGAAGTGCCGGAGCAGGCCTTCCTGCGGCGGCTTGCTGTAGTACGGCGTGACGGCCAGCAGCCCATGGGCACCGGCCTGCTCGGCGGCACGGGCGAGCTCCACGCTGTGCCGGGTGTCATTGGTGCCCGCTCCGGCCACGACGTGGGCGCGGTCGCCGACCGCCTCCACCACGGCCCGTACGAGCTGGGCTTTCTCCGCATCGCTTGTGGTGGGGGACTCGCCGGTGGTGCCGTTGACGATCAGCCCGTCATTGCCGGCGTCCACCAGATGAGCGGCGAGTCGCTGGGCGCCGTCGAGGTCAAGCGCGCCGTCAGTGGTGAATGGCGTGACCATGGCGGTCAGCACCCGCCCGAAAGGGGTCTGCGATGTGGAAGTCGGTGCCATGGGCTCCACGCTACTCGTAGCGCGCCCCACGGCGCTCGCTCGGGGCGGCGGACGGTGCGAAGAGATGGGTCCCGGCACTGCCTGCTCGGGGGTTCAAGCAGTGCCGGGCCCGTTTGTTCAGCCTAGATGAACTTCTCGAAACGCCGCAATACGGACACTTCGCCCCGTGATCCGTCCGGGGCGCGGGCCCGGGGCCACAGGGGTCGGCTACGGGGCCACTCGGCCGCCCGCGTTGAAGGCGGCGTGGGTGAGCGGCATCAAACCCGCCCAGTGCGCCTCCATCTTCTCCCCCACCATCTCGATCTCCCGCTGCGGGAACGAGGGCACCGCGGCCTGCTCGTGCTGGGTCCGCAGACTCAGGAAGTGCATCAGCGAACGGGCGTTACAGGTGGCGTACATCGAGGAGAACAGGCCGACCGGGAGCACGGCCCTGGCCACCTCGCGGGCCACTCCGGCGGCCAGCATCTCCTGGTACGCCTCATAGGCGTGGCGGTAGGCGTCCTCCATGACCCGGCCGGTCAGCTCGTGCTGCGCCGGGGTGCCCTCGACGAACTCGTACTTCCCCGGGCGGCCCCGCTGGATCAGCTTGCGTGCCTCCCCCGGCACGTAGAACACCGGCTCCAGACGGCGGTAGCGACCGGACTCCTCGTTGTACGACCAGCCCACGCGGTGCCGCATGAACTCACGGAAGACGAAGATCGGGGCGCTGATGAAGAAGGTCATCGAGTTGTGCTCGAACGGGCTGCCGTGGCGGTCCCGCATCAGGAAGTTGATCAGCCCCTTGGAGCGCTCCGGGTCCTTGGTGACTTCCTCCAGGGACTGCTCGCCCGCGGTGGACACCCGCGCGGCCCACAACACATCGGAGTCCGCGGCGCTGTGCTTGACCAGCTCGACGCTCACATCGCTGCGGAAACTGGCCTTCTCGTTCTCGGCGGGGTTCTCGGTCACCGTGCGGGGTCCTTCCATGGTGCTTCGCTCAGGGCGGCGCCCAGCTTACGGGCCACCACCGACAGTCCCGCTCCGCCGAAATTTCTGAATGAAGTCGTTGGATCCGGGCACCCAATCGCCCATTCACACGTCCTACACATTGAAGTACTCACGTTCGAGGTTCCAAGGAGAGCCCGCACATGTCCCGCCGGCGAGAGCCCGTGCCGTTCGCCTTCGTCGCCGAAGCCGACCGTTTCCGCAGCAATGTCACCCCACCGCCCCGCCCCCGCGCCACACCGTCCCAGATCGCCGGCCGAACCCTGATCGGGCTCACGATCGTCGCCGGGTTCATCGGCTCGTTGATGTTCGGGATACCCGCCCTCGACAGCCAGTCGCACCCCACTCGCCAGATCCAGCAGTCGGAGGCGTCCGACGGACGCTGACCGGAGCTGGGATAGCCTCACCCAGCACAGGCCCATCCGGACATGTGTGTGAGTGAGGACCTCCCGTGCCCCTGCCCTTCCTGACCGCCGACCGCGCCCGTGACGACGACGCGGCGGCCGGAGCGGATCCGCTCGGCCATGAGGACCCGGACCGCTGGCGCCGTCCCTACCGGCCCGGGCCCTGGAGGGTCGGGGGCGCCGCTCTTCTGCTGCTGCTCGCCTCGTACGTCCTCTTCTCCGCCATGATCATCGCGTTGGCGGGATCACTGCCCGCGGCGGGCGTCTGCGTCGGCGTCGCGGTGCTGATGATCGTGACAGCCGTAAGGCTGGTACGCAGCGGTGTCGCGGTGAGCGCCCTGGGGCTGCGCCGGGTCGGCCTCCTGCGCAGCACCACCGTGCGCTGGCAGGACGTCGCCGCGATACGCACGGCCCAGCAGCCCGTCCGGTGGCTGGGCCTTCCGCGTACCGTCCAGGGACAGGCGCTGCTGCTCCAGCCCGTGCGCGGCGGAGCGCCGAACGCCCTGATCACCAGCCATGACGCGGACTTCCTGGGCCAGCCGGAGAGCTTCGAGAGGGCTGCCGACGCGATCGAGGGCTGGGCCGCCGCCCACCGCTGAGCCACCGCTCGCCGCCGAGCCATCGCCCACCGCTGAGCCGTACGGCCGCCGCGGGCGGCCCGGGGTCAGCCCCCCGCCGTCCGCACCGGCTTGCCGTCGTGCAGCGCGATGGCGCGCTGCATCGCCTTACGGGCGCGCGCGGTGTCCCGGGCGTCGTGGTACGCCACGGCGAGCCGGAACCAGGACCGCCAGTCGTCCGGCGACTCCTCGGTCTCGGCCCGGCGCCTGGCGAAGACGGCGTCCGCCGAGTCCCGGTCGATCCGCCCGCCGGGCGTCCGCACCAGCTCGTCGACCGGGAGGCCGCCCTCCGCCTCCAGCTCCCGGGCCAGCCGGTCCGCGCTCCGCGCGAACTGCGTGGTCTGCCACAGGAACCAGACACCGATGAGGGGCATCACCAGCACCGCCACACCGAAGACGACGGTGACCGGAGTGCCCTCCCTGATCAGCAGTACCCCGCGGTCGCCGACCAGCACGAAGTAGACGACCAGGACGGCCGCGAGAACGAAGTATGTGATCTTTGCGCGCACCGCTGTGCCCTCAGTCCAGATCGAGGAAGTGTTCCAGGCCGAAGGTCAGGCCGGGGGTGGCCACCACACGGCGGACGCCGAGCAGGATGCCGGGCATAAAGCTGCTGTGGTGGGTGGAGTCATGGCGGATGGTGAGCGTCTCGCCCTCGCCGCCCAGCAGGACCTCCTGATGGGCCAGGAGCCCGCGCAGCCTTACCGAGTGCACCGGCACCCCGTCCACGTCCGCACCCCGCGCCCCGTCGAGCGCCGTGGCGGTGGCGTCCGGCTGCGGGGCGCAGCCGGCGTCCCGCCGGGCCTCGGCGATCAACTGTGCGGTGCGCGCGGCCGTGCCGGAGGGGGCGTCCACCTTGTTGGGGTGGTGCAACTCGATGACCTCGACCGATTCAAAGAACCTGGCGGCCTGGCGGGCGAACCGCATGGTCAGCACGGCACCGATGGAGAAGTTCGGCGCGATGAGCACACCGGTGGCCGGCGAGGCGTCGAGCCAGCCGCGCAGCAGCGCCAGGCGCTCGTCCGTCCAGCCGGTGGTGCCGACGACGCCGTGGATGCCGTGGCGGACGCAGAACTCGAGGTTGTCCATCACCGAGGCCGGTTCGGTCAGCTCGACCGCCACCTCGGCGCCCGTCTCGACCAGGGTCTCGAGCTGGTCGCCCCGCCCCAGTGCGGCGACCAGCTCCAGGTCCTCGGCGGCCTCCACGGCTCGTACGGCCTCGGAGCCGATCCGGCCCTTGGCACCGAGGACGGCCACACGCAGCTTGCTCATCGATCCTGTTTCCTTCGATCCGGGAGGCTCTGACACGGACTGAACCGAGACACGGGCTGAGCCGGCAGACGGGCCGGGCCGACTGACCGGCTGAACGGACTGACCGGCTAGGCGACGGCCTCGTCGAGGCGCGCCGCCTGCTTGTCCTTCAGCGGGCCGATGACGGACAGCGAAGGACGCCGTCCCAGTACATCGCGCGCCACCTCGCGTACCTCGTCCGGGGTGACCTCCGCGATCCGCTCGAGCATGTCGTCCACCGACATCTGCTCGCCCCAGCACAGCTCGCTCTTGCCGATCCGGTTCATCAGCGCACCGGTGTCCTCCAGGCCCAGCACGGTGGAGCCGGAGAGCTGGCCGACGGCGCGCCGCAGCTCCTCGTCGCTCAGACCGTTCTCCGCGACCTGGACGAGCTCATCACGGCAGATCTTGAGGACGTCGTGCACCTGGTTCGGGCGACAGCCCGCGTAGACGCCGAAGAGCCCGCAGTCGGCGAAGCTGGAGGTGTACGAATAGACGCTGTAGGCGAGCCCGCGCTTCTCCCTGACCTCCTGGAAGAGCCGGGAGCTCATCCCGCCGCCGAGCGCGGTGTTGAGCACCCCGAGCGCCCAGCGGCGGTCGTCGGTGCGCGGGATGCCGGGCATGCCGAGGATGACATGAGCCTGCTCGGTCTTGCGGTTCAGCAGCCCGACCTTGCCCGCCGTACGGATCGCACGGGTGCCCGCGCGCGGGGTGACCGGGGCCGCGTCGTCGCGGGACAGGGCGCCCGCCCGGTCGAACGCGGCGTGCACCTGGCGTACGACGTCGTCGTGGTCCACATTGCCCGCGGCGGCGACGACCAGGTGGGTGGGGTCGTAGTGCTTCCGGTAGAAGCGGGCGATCTGGTCGCGGCCCAGGGCGTTGACGGTGTCGACGGTGCCCAGGACCGGGCGGCCGAGCGGGGTGTCGCCGAGCATGGTGTGGGCGAACAGGTCGTGCACACAGTCGCCCGGGTCGTCCTCGGTCATCGCGATCTCTTCGAGGACGACACCGCGCTCCGCGTCCACGTCCGCCGCGTTGATCACCGAGCCGGTCAGCATGTCGCAGACGACGTCGATGGCCAGCGGCAGATCGGTGTCGAGCACCCGCGCGTAGTAGCAGGTGTACTCCTTGGCGGTGAACGCGTTCATCTCGCCGCCGACCGCGTCGATGGCCGCGGAGATGTCCAGCGCGCTGCGCCGCCGGGTGCCCTTGAAGAGCAGATGCTCCAGATAGTGGGTGGCTCCGCCGAGCGTACGGGTCTCGTCGCGCGAGCCGACGTGCGCCCAGATGCCGAAGGTGGCCGAGCGCACCGAGGGAAGGGTCTCGGTGACGACGCGCAAGCCCCCGGGGAGGGTCGTCCTGCGGACCGTGCCGATGCCGTTCTCGCCCTCGAGAAGCGTTTGGGTACGGGCGACGGCCCGCGCCTCCGAGGAGGTGCGGGCCGTCGTGCCGTCGTCGCGGGACGTCACTTGGTGGCTTCGTCCTTCGTCTGGGCCTCGGCACCGGCCTCGTCCGCGTCCCCGCCCTCCTCGTCCTCGAGGACCGGGATGAGGGAGAGCTTGCCGCGCTGGTCGATCTCGGCGATCTCGACCTGGACCTTGGCGCCGACCTTCAGCACGTCCTCGACGTTCTCCACGCGCTTGCCGCCGGCGAGCTTGCGGATCTGCGAGATGTGCAGCAGGCCGTCCTTGCCCGGGAGCAGGGAGACGAACGCACCGAAGGTGGTGGTCTTCACGACCGTGCCCAGGTAGCGCTCGCCGACCTCCGGCATGGTCGGGTTGGCGATGCCGTTGATGGTCGCGCGGGCGGCCTCGGCGGCCGGGCCGTCGGAGGCACCGATGTAGATGGTGCCGTCGTCCTCGATGGTGATGTCGGCGCCGGTGTCCTCCTGGATCTGGTTGATCATCTTGCCCTTGGGGCCGATGACCTCACCGATCTTGTCGACCGGGATCTTCACGGTGATGATCCGCGGCGCGTTGGGGGACATCTCGTCCGGGACGTCGATGGCCTCGTTCATCACATCGAGGATGTGCAGCCGGGCGTCGCGGGCCTGCTTGAGGGCCGCGGCCAGCACGGACGCCGGAATGCCGTCCAGCTTGGTGTCCAGCTGCAGCGCGGTGACGAACTGCTTGGTGCCGGCGACCTTGAAGTCCATGTCGCCGAACGCGTCCTCCGCACCGAGGATGTCGGTGAGGGTGACGTAGTGGGTCTCGCCGTCGATCTCCTGGGAGATCAGGCCCATGGCGATGCCCGCGACCGGGGCCTTCAGCGGCACACCGGCGTTGAGCAGCGACATCGTGGAGGCGCAGACCGACCCCATGGAGGTCGAGCCGTTGGAGCCGAGCGCCTCGGAGACCTGACGGATGGCGTACGGGAACTCCTCGCGGGTCGGCAGCACCGGCAGCAGCGCCCGCTCGGCCAGGGCGCCGTGGCCGATCTCGCGGCGCTTGGGGGAGCCGACGCGGCCGGTCTCACCGGTGGAGTACGGCGGGAAGTTGTAGTTGTGCATGTAGCGCTTGCGGGTCTCGGGCGCGAGCGTGTCCAGCTGCTGCTCCATGCGGAGCATGTTCAGCGTGGTGACGCCCAGGATCTGGGTCTCGCCGCGCTCGAACAGCGCCGAGCCGTGGACCCGCGGAATCGCCTCGACCTCGGCGGCGAGCGTACGGATGTCCGTGACGCCGCGGCCGTCGATGCGCTTCTTCTCCTTGATGACGCGCTCGCGCACCACCGTCTTGGTCAGCGCGCGGTACGCCGCCGAGATCTCCTTCTCGCGCCCCTCGAACTGCGGCAGCAGCTTCTCCGCGGCCACGCCCTTGACCCGGTCCAGCTCGGTCTCGCGCTCCTGCTTGCCCGCGATGGTGAGCGCCTGGGCCAGCTCGTCGCGGACGGCGGCGGTCAGCGCCTCCAGGACGTCGTCCTGGAAGTCGAGGAAGATCGGGAACTCGGCCGTCGGCTTGGCGGACTTGGCGGCGAGGTCGGCCTGCGCCTTGCACAGGACCTTGATGAAGGGCTTCGACGCCTCGAGGCCGGCCGCGACGATCTCCTCGGTGGGAGCCTCGGCGCCGTCCTTGACCAGCTGGATGGTCTTGTCGGTGGCCTCGGCCTCGACCATCATGATCGCGACATCGCCGTCCTCGAGCACCCGGCCGGCGACGACCATGTCGAAGACGGCCTCCTCCAGCTCGGAGTGGGTCGGGAAGGCCACCCACTGGCCCCGGATCAGGGCGACACGGGTGCCGCCGATGGGGCCGGAGAAGGGCAGCCCGGCCAGCTGGGTGGAGCAGGAGGCGGCGTTGATCGCGACCACGTCGTAGAGGTGGTCGGGGTTGAGCGCCATGATCGTCTCGACGACCTGGATCTCGTTGCGCAGGCCCTTCTTGAAGGACGGGCGCAGCGGCCGGTCGATCAGACGGCAGGTGAGGATCGCGTCCTCGGAGGGGCGGCCCTCACGGCGGAAGAACGAGCCGGGGATGCGCCCCGCCGCGTACATCCGCTCCTCGACGTCGACCGTGAGCGGGAAGAAGTCGAGCTGGTCCTTGGGGTTCTTGGAAACGGTGGTCGCCGACAGCACCATGGTGTCGTCGTCCAGGTAGGCCACGGCAGAACCGGCGGCCTGACGGGCCAGGCGGCCCGTCTCGAAACGGATGGTACGGGTGCCGAAGGTGCCGTTGTCGATGACCGCTTCGGCGTAGTGGGTCTCGTTCTCCACCAGGGAAATCTCCTCTTCTGCGTCCCTCGTCCGTGTGACGGTGGACGGTGGTGGAGCAGCGCCCCGTGCCTTACGGGCCGGCGAGCCGGGCCGGTCTTCGATCGAAGCCACCGGAATTGCCAGTTCCGGGGGCCACTACCGAGGACCGGCTCCTGTGGCGCCGGTGAGGCGGGAATGAGGCGCTCCTCCTCGTTCGTTATGGCGTTGTTGGGACCAGACTACAAAGCTTCGGCCGTCATCACGACGGCTGTGCAGTCCGGTCCCTACGGTACGTAGCGACAGCGCTACGTACCGGTGCGAGAACCGTACGGGTCACCATTGGCTGAAACCGTACGGCGCCGCGAGGGCGAGCCGCGTATGGCAAAGGGAGCGGCCCCCGTCGCGGGAACCGCTCCCTCCTCGGCGTCTTACTTGGCGCCCGCCGCGCCCCGGCGGATGCCCAGGCGCTCGACCAGCGCACGGAAGCGCGTGATGTCCTTCTTCGCCAGGTACTGCAGCAGCCGGCGGCGCTGGCCGACCAGGAGCAGCAGACCCCGGCGGGAGTGGTGGTCGTGCTTGTGGGTCTTGAGGTGCTCGGTGAGGTCGGAGATGCGGCGCGTGAGCAGCGCGACCTGGACCTCGGGGGAGCCGGTGTCGCCCTCCTTGGTGGCGAAATCGGTCATGATCTGCTTCTTGGTAGCGGCGTCGAGCGACACTCGGTACTCCTTGCTTTCGTCATCAGCCGCCGAGTGCCCCTGGTCGTTGTCTCAGGGGATCTTCCGTGACTCGGGAGGCGGGGTCCGCTGGGCGCTGTCTCCCGAGACCAAAGCCTCCGGGGACGCGTACGCAAACGGCCAGCACACAGAGTACCAGCGTCTTGGCGGGGGGTTTGCGGGGGTGGGGTTGGGGGCGTACCGCGAGCTGTCCTCGGAGGCGAACGTGAGCGTCCAGGCGTCCGTTCCGTCGTCCGTACGGCGTGCCGAGAGATCGGTGGCGTCCACGGCGTAGACGACGCCCTTCGCGACGACGGGTGCGCTCCAGCCGCGCCCGCCGCCACTGGGCTGGGCCCGTTTCTTCCCGCCCGTGGAGAGCGTGAGCGCCGTAAGGGAGGGGCCACCCAGGTAGACGGTGCCGCCGGCGACGGCGGGCGCGAGGGCCGTGGTTCCGTGCCGTGCGGGTCCCCAGAGTGTTTTCCCACGGGCCGCGTCGAGCGCGACGACCTGGCCATCTCCACCGCAGACCGCCAGACGGCCGTCGGCCGCGGCCGCCGCCGTCGGACTCTTCTCGGAGGTCTTCACCGGCGAGGGCACCGTCCACAGGGGCGCATGAGACGTCAGCGCGACGGCGCGCAACTCACCGCCACGGGTGACGACGTAGACGGCCTCGTCATCCACCGCGAGCAGCGTCGCCGCGTCCGCGGCCGGTGCCTTCCACCGCTCCTCGCCGCTCTGTGCGTGCACCGCGTACAGCACGCCCTTGCCGTCGACCGTAAGGACGGCGTCATCGGATACGGCTAGGAGGCGCCCGGTCAGTCCGGCTGCCCGGGAGGTCCACCGGTCCCGGCCGGTGCGGACAGCGTAGGCCCGCAGGCGGCCACCCTCGGCCGGGGCCACGACGACGTCATGTACGGGAAGCGGGGCCGGCGTCAGCGCATCGGCGGCGCCGATGTATCCGAGGCTCACAGGGCCCCACAGGGGCGACCGGGCCGTCCCCCCGTCGCAGTGGGCCAGCGGCTCGGCCTCCCACGGCTCCCCACCCGCCTCCGCCTCGTCACCGCGCAGCAGCCACCACGCGACGCCTCCGCCACCCGCCGCGAGCACGGCGCCGCCCGCGGCGAGCGTGCCGATGAGCCGCCGCCTGGAGGGGCCCGGCCGGTCGCCGGGCAGGGCGGCCATGCGCCGGGCGTCCGCCTCGCGCCGCGCGATGTCCTGCGCGAGCGGCCCGCTCCTCCAGAACCGGTCCGCGCCCCGGGGCGGCGCCAGCGCCCGGCCGATCCGGTCGAGGCCGGGCCGGGCCCCGGGGTCCTTGGCCAGACAGGGCTCGATCAGGGGCCGCAGCGCCCCGGGGACCGCGCCCAACTCCGGCTCGCCGTGCACCACCTGGTACTGCACGGCGGCCACATGGCCGCCCTCGTAGACCGGCCGTCCGCCCACGGCGTAGGCCAGGACCACTCCGAGGGAGAACACATCGCCCGCGGGTCCGGCCCGCTGCCCCAGGGCCTGCTCGGGCGGGGCGTAGCCGGGGGTGGCGACGGTCTGCCCGGTGGTGGTCAGCGTCAGCCCGTGCTCGGGCCGCGCGATCCCGAAGTCGATGACCCTGGGGCCACGGGAGGTCAGCACGATGTTGGACGGTTTGAGGTCGCGGTGGACCAGCCCGGCACCGTGGATGTCGTGGAGCGTACGGACGAGCGCGGCTCCCAACGCCCTTACGGCGGGCTCCTCCAGGGCGCCGTACCGCTCCACGGCCTGGTCGAGCGTGGGCCCCGCGAGGAACTCCGTGGCGATCCACGGCCACCCGCCCTCAGTCTGCGCCGCGAGCACGTCAGGGCGGGGAAGCAGTCGTGGGCGACCCAGGGGAGCTCCGCGTCGGGCGGTGCGACGTCAACGACCGGAGCCGCCCAAGGGGCACGCAGCCGACGGGATTCTCGGCCTCGGCCCGGAACCGCACCCGGTATCCGGCGTCGTCGACCCACGCCACGGGCGGCAGCGTCAGGACGACGGTGCGGCCCGTTCGCTCGTCACGGGCGAGGCATCGGCGCGCGTCATCGGAGTGGCCGGGCACATCCAGGGTCCTAATCGAGCGGCAGCGCGTAGACGCTTCCGCTCCCGGCGACGACGACCCTGCTATCCGTCAACGCGACCTTACGGCGGGGCGATTGGGAGCGCGGGCCAAGATCGGCACCGGCGTCGGTGAAGCGCCACAAGCAAGGAGCCGTCCTCACCGTCGAAGGCGTCCACCTCGGCGTCACCGGCCCTCAGTACCCTGCGCCCGCCCGGGCTGACCAGGGTGTCGGGCGTGCGCGGCGCCGCGAGCGCCTTCATCACAAAGCCATACGCGCGCTGCCACCGGATCTCGCCGGTGGTTGCCTCGATCGCGTGGAGGGCGAAACCACCGTCGGCGACGTGCACGGTTTTCCCATGGACCAGCGGAAGCCCGAAGTCGGCGGGACGGCCCTTGGGCCCCTTCCCCTTGGAACCGACGGACCACAAGGCGGGCTTGCCCTGGGCCGCGTCGAAGCCCCGCAGGGTGGTTCCGAGGGCCGCGATGAGCGTGCGACGGGCGTCGGTGGTGACGAGCCCCTTCGTGGTCATGCCCGGATAAACCCGCTGCCACAGCTCCTTCCCGCGGTCGCGGCTGAGCGCGACTGCCCTCTTGGGGCCCGCTCCCTCCCGGTCACCGCCGGCCATCATCACCAGAGCGTCCTTCAGCAGATGTCCCTCGTTCAAACCCGCCGCGAGGGGGCCGCTCCATAACTCCGCGCGCTCATGGAGGTCATAGGCGACCACGACGTGGTCTCCATTCGCGCGCTCGCCCCTTGCGCCCGCCGTGAACCAGACCGTGCTCCCGTCCACCGCGAGCAACCCCGTGAAGGAATCCCGTGCACCCTGCCTGAAGTCGCTCGAACGCCAGTGGACCCGCCCCGTCCGCGGCTCCAGCGCCACCGGTCCGTCCCCCGGAACGATCAGCGCGTCGCCACCGGCTACCCAGGGCTGACCCGCCGGGCGCAGTCCATCGCGCGTCCACAGCCGCCTGCCCGTGCGGAGGTCGATCCCGACGACCAGCCGCTTCCCCGTGAGGACGGCGACCGCGTCATGCCAGATGAGCGGCGCGTACGCCGAGGCCATCCCCTTGACGTCGTAGCGCCACAGAGGAGTGGGCGGTGCGCCCGGAAGCCGGCGGCTGGGGCGGTGGGCGGCGAGGCGCTGGGCCTGCGTAAGCGGTGCGGGCGCGTCCGGGGCCGTCGCCAGCCACGTCGCACCGCCGACGACGGCTACTCCGGCCGTACCGCCGACGACGCCCAGCAGGAGGCGGCGCCTGGAAGGACTGAGGGGCGGGGTGAAGGGCTTCCCTGACGGGGCACCCTCGGTCCTCGCCGCGGTCCCGGCCTCCTCATGCACCGGCCCGGACCCGGGCACAGCCGAAGGCGCCGCGCCACCCCCTGTCCACTCCCGGTTCCCGGCGGCGCCCGGCTCCGCCGGGCACGTCCGCCGTCGCCGGAGACGGCGCCTCAGCCGTCTCGACCTCCGCGGCCAGCAGCGCCGAGGTCAGCTCGGACAGCGCGGCGATCACCCTCCCCGGCAGCCATCCCGGCCCCAGCGCGCCCGCGGCCCGGCTGATGCCACCGGAGCCGTCCAGGGCGGTCGATCCCGCACCCGCTTCCCCACGGCGCGCCACCCTTCGGGCCCGCGGGCCCCGCGTCGACAACCGTTGGCTGGGCACCCATGGGCGCCGTGCTCACTGCACTTGAGGAGAGGTGGACGCCAGACAGAGGGGACGCTGACGCCGCGCATCAGCTCGTCCAGCAGCGCCCGCGCCGTCGGCCGGATCGTGGGCCAGGCACCGGGCAACGACGCCCCGCAACTCCTCCGGCAGATCCTCGGCGTCCGGCCGCCGCCGCCCGGTGACCGCGTACGCCAGCACCGCGCCCAGCGCGAAGACGTCACCCAGCGGCCGCGGCCGCCCACCCGCGGCCTGCTCCGGCGGCAGGGCACCGTCCTCCAGCCCCGGGAGCCCCACCCGCGCCTCACCATCCGGAGCGGCTGCCCGCACCGCGCCATAACCCACCAGCCGCGGGCCGTCCCCCGCCAGGAAGACCGTGCCCGGTGCGACACCCGCGTGGGCGGAGCCCGCGGTGTGCACCTCTGCGAGCGTCTCGGCCAGCGCCGCTCCCAACGCCCTTACGGTGCGCATCGGAAGCGGCCCCCGTTCGCCTCCAGCACGGCGGGCAGCGACAGCATGGGCAAGAAGGGCGTGACGCTCCAGGGCTGCCCGGTCTCCCCGCCTGAAACCTCGACAACGGGAGCGAGCCACAGCGGAGGCCGCCCGCCGCCCAGAAGCCGTGCGTTCTCCGCCCCCCGGAAGCGCTCCCGGTACGCGGCGTCGTCCACGAGCTCTCGCGACGGTGCGGTGATGACGACCGTACGGTCCCCCGCCGCACTGCGCGCGATGAAGCGGGGTTCCACGGCCGGGGCTTCACCGGCGTCCGGTCCCAGGCGCGCGATGATGTGATACGGGCCGAGCCGCCGCGGATCGCCCTGGCTCAACGGCTCCACAAACGTCCCCTGTGACCGTGGCGACGGTCCAAGCGGCCGGGATGGCGTACCGCCTCATTCATAGCTGCGGTTCTCCGTGTGCTGTGGCCCGTACTCATCCGGAAGGCCCCCACCCCCGGTCCATCCCGTCACCCCGCCCGCGTTACGCCCGCGGCGCCACCCCACCGGGGCCTTGTCCCCGTGTTCGATTGCCGCGTGACGCGCTGTGGACAACACTGTGAGACGTGGCGGGAGCCCGGGCGCACTGGCCCGCCCTCGCCTTCCGCCCAAAGGCCGGGCGGGATGTTATCCGCGGTATCCGAAGGGGTTCTCCACCAGTGGCCGACGCCAAAGAGAAGGAAGAGCTGTACGCCCTCGACATTTCCGGTGTCGAATGGCTCAGCGCACCTGGCAGCACCTCCGAAGACCGGGTGGAGATCGCCTATCTGCCGAACGGGGCAGTGGCCATGCGGAATTCAACCGACCCCGAGACCGTGCTGCGCTACACGGAGGCTGAGTGGCGTGCCTTCGTGCTGGGCGCACGGGACGGCGAGTTCGACGTGAACTGAGGCGCATAAGGGGCCGATGAGGGGGTGGTCGCCGGCCGGTGGCCACCCTCTCCGGCAGTGGTCGGTGGCTCGGCTCACCTTCAGGAACCGAAGGCCATGATGAGCTTCTCGCCGGTGCCCTCAGTCCCCGTTATGCGGTTCGAGGCGATGTAGAAAATGCCGTTCCGGTAGTCGTGAGTGGCGGAGTAGAAGCCGTTCTCCGCCTCGCGGGTGGCCCGGGGCAACTTCAGCACGGTTCTCGGCTTGCCGCCGTCCGGGCCGATGCTGACGACCAGACCGGCCTCGTCATATGAGGGCTCCTCATAGGCGATCAGATTCTTGCCGTCCACGCGCAAGGGCAGCAGCATCCGACCGGCCACCTCGGCCGCCCACTTCCTCTTCCCCGTGTCCAGGTCGAAGGCGTGGATCTCACTCGTCGAGCCCCCGGCGCTGTCCTGGGTCATCTCGGTCGGCAGATAGAAGGTGTCCGTGGAGGCGGTGACGCCCTGACAGCTGCCCAAATTGGTGCCGAAGAGGTCCGTTCCGCACAGCGGCTGGTAGGACTGCTTCCCCACGGCCAGGGCCGACCGCTCCTTACCACTGTCCGATATGGCCAGAATGCCACCGGCCTTGCGGTCCTGGTCGCTCAGAGCGATCACAACGGGGCTGGTGGAGAAGATCTTGTCGACCTTGTAGCCCTTACGGACGACATAGGTCCATGTGATCGCGCCGTTCGACGCCACCTTTTGCAGCTTGGCCGTGCCATTGGTGCAGGAGTAGGCGCGCAGCAGCGCCTTCCCTCCGGCGTAACCGTCAACGGAACAACCCGGGCTCGGCTTGTCGACGGCGACCTCCTTACCGTCACGGACTTTGACGACGGCCGAACCGCCGAACCAGGACATGCCGACGAGATCGCCGCTCTGGGCCATGCCCATGCTGGTGTGGCCGCCACCGAAGGAACCCGCCTCGGGAGCGTCGTGGTCCCAGAGCCTGACTCCCTTGTCCAGGTCGATCAGGGCGAGTTGGCTGCACGAGTCCTTTCCGTGCCCCTCGTAGGCGACCACGACCTTGCCGTCGGTCGTGGAGTCGGGCGCGGCGCAGACGGCCTTGGGCAGGGAGAGCGTCCACTTCTTCGTGCCGTCGTCCTTATACGCCACGATCTTGTCTTCGACCGCCTTGACCACATATCCCTTCATCACCCAGAAGCCGGGCACATCGAGGCCCTTCTTGGAGACCTCGGGCGCGGGCGTTTGGTAGAGGACCTTCGCCTCGCCGGCCCGGCGCACGTCGTTGGGGTCACTCTCGCCTTCGCCACGATCCCGGCCGCCGGCGCTCTCACCGTTTCCGGTCGGCTCGGGGGTGGCGTCCTGCCGGTCCTGACCAGCGGGGGTGGTCGTCGAGGTAGCGGCGGGCCTCTTGTCGTCGTCACCACCGCCTACCGCCGCGTACACCCCGCCGCCCGCCGCGAGCAGCACCGCCGCGGCCGCGCCGATGACGACGGCCTTGCGGCTCGTATTCCGGCCGCTGCTGCCACCGCCGGAGGGAAGCGTGCCGTAGGGCTGCCCGGGCGGTGGGGTGTACATGCCGCCGTACCCGGGCCCTTCCTGCGCCGAGTTGTAGTTGTACGGGTCCTGTGCGTACGGGTTGGCGGGGTCGGCCCGGGGAGGAGCCGGGACTCCGGGCACCGCGGGAGGGCCCGGTGGCAGCACACCCGTGTCCCATATCTGGGGCGGAGTATGGCCCGTAGGGGGACCCACCGGGGGCGCCGGAGGGGCGGTCGGCGGCGCGGGCGGACGAGGCGGGTTCGGACGCCGCGGCGACGCGCCAGAGCCGTCCTTGGACGGCTGGCCGCCCTGACCAGGATCCTGCGGCGCGCCGAAACCACCGGGCGGTGGCTGGTCGGGGGGCTGGGGCGGCTGCGGCATCAGCGCTTACCTCTTCGGCGAGTCCACTGGAAGATCCCGCTCTGCGATGACATTTCGGGAGCGGGAGATCTTTGTATCACCGGACGCTCGGTTCTCGACCCCCCGTTTCATGGATGGACGGCGCAGGAGGCATCGTGCACGGCGCACGATGGTCCCTTCCCCCCTCAAGGCCGTGGAGATTTCCTGTTCATACCCACGACACGCCGGGGTGCCACCACATGGTGACAGCCCGTGTCGATAGGCTCACCGAGTTCGGGGAATCGTGTCGCCGGAGTGCCGTGCGACGCCACAACGGATCTCGCTCCTTGCACGGGAGACCACAGAAGGGGGATTGGCCACCCGGTGAGCCAGATTCTCGTCAAGCGTCCACCCCGGGCGCTGCCGCCGACCGTGCCCACGGACGAAGTCGAGCTCAGCTCTCCGCCCGAACTGCCGCGCGGAGAGCAGCAAGGACTGTTGACGCAGTTGGTGCCCGTGCTCGGCATGGGCGGATCGATGGTCTACTTCTTCAACTCGGGCGCGGGTCCGTTCATGCGCGTCATGGGCTGGCTGATGCTGGCATCGGCCCTCGCGACCGTCGCCGCCCAGATCGCGCGTTTCCGGCGCGGGACGGAGGGCCGGGCCGGGAGCGTACGCCGCGACTACCTGAGGTACCTCGCGCAACTGCGCCGCGGTGTCCGCCGTACGGCGCGCACCCAACTCGATGTGCTGCTCTATCTGCACCCCGCGCCCGACCAGCTCTGGGCGGTGGCCGCGGAGGGCAGCCGGATATGGGAACGCCGGGTCGGCGACGAGGACTTCGGGCAGGCCCGTATCGGTATCGGTCCCCAGCAGCTGTCGACGCCCCTGGTGGCCCCGACCACGGCGCTGATCGAGGAGCTGGAACCCCTCGCAGCGGGCGCGATGCAGCGGTTCCTGATGGTGTACGGCGCGGTGGACGGACTACCGGTCGCGGTCTCGTTGCGCCGCTTCTACCACTTCACGGTGTCCGGGGACCCGGCCACGGCCCAGGGCACCACCCGCGCGCTGGTGTGCCAACTGGTCACCCTTCACTCCCCGGAGGACCTGGCCGTGGCGGTCCTGGCCGACGGGCGGGAAGCGGTCGCACGCTGGGAATGGACCAAGTGGCTGCCGCACACCCAGGTCCCCGGGGCGCTGGACGGGGCGGGCACCCGGCGGCTGTTCTGCCAGGACGCGCTCGAGCTGGAGGAGCTTCTGGCGGCGCATGGTTCGGGCGGCCGGGGCAGCCCGCTGTCCGAGCGCCCCCGATTCGCCCCGGACGGTCCGCCCGTCCTGGACGCGCCTCACCTTCTCGTCGTGCTGGACGGGGGCATCGTCCCGCCGGACTCCCTGCTGGCGAGTGCGGACGGCATCCAGGGCGTCACCGTCGCGGAAGTGGTGCCGGGGGAACTGGACGAACCGCGCGGCAGCCTGTCGCTCGACGTACGCCCCGGAAAACTGTTCCTGGAGTCCGCCGCCGGACTGGTCTACGAGGGCGAGCCGGACGTGCTCCCCCTGGAGGCGGCCGAGGCCCTGGCCCGCCAGCTCGCACCACTCCGCGTCGGCGCCGGGGGCAACGACGAACCCCTCCTGGACGAGCTCGACTTCACCGATCTGCTGGACCTCGGCGACGCATCGGCGGTGGACGTGGCCCGGACCTGGCGGCCCCGGACGACGAGCGAACGCCTTCGGGTCCCCATCGGGGTCGGCGAGGACGGTGAACCAGTGATGCTGGACCTGAAGGAGGCGGCGCAGGGCGGTATGGGCCCGCACGGCCTGTGCGTGGGCGCGACCGGCTCCGGAAAGTCCGAGCTGCTGCGCACACTGGTCCTGGCTCTCGCCGTCACCCACTCCTCCGCACATCTCAACTTCGTCCTGGCGGACTTCAAGGGCGGTGCGACGTTCACCGGCATGGCCGATCTGCCGCATGTCTCGGCGGTCATCACCAACCTCGCGGACGACCTGACGCTCGTGGACCGTATGGAGGCCTCGATCCGGGGCGAATTGCAGCGCCGCCAGGAGGTGCTGCGTGCCTCGGGCAACTACGCCAACGTCCATGACTACGAACGGGCGCGGGTCGCGGGGGCGCCTCTGGAGCCTGTCCCCTCGCTTGTGCTGATCATCGATGAGTTCAGTGAACTGCTCAGCGCCAAACCGGACTTCATCGAGATGTTCATTCAGATCGGCCGCATCGGCCGGTCGCTCGGTGTCCATCTGCTGCTGGCCACCCAGCGGCTGGAGGAGGGGCGACTGCGCGGCCTCGACACCTATCTGTCGTACCGACTCGGCCTGCGCACCTTCTCCGCCACCGAGTCCCGGGCGGTGCTGGGCGTGCCGGACGCTCACCACTTGCCATCGCTGCCCGGTTCCGGCTATCTGAAGTTCGGTGCGGACGAGATGGTGCGTTTCAAGGCCGCATACGTCTCGGGTCCATACCGCACCGCCGGGGCGCTGGCGGACGACGGGGCGGGCGGCTCACGGCGAATGGACCGTCGGCCGACGCTGTTCACGGCCGCCCCGGTGCCGGTCTCCTACGCCGCGCCCGCACCCGCCGCCATTACGGCTCACCCGAGCGACGCGCTGTCGGACACGGTCCTGGACGTCATCGTCCGGCGTCTCGAGGGTCAGGGGCCGGCCGCGCACGAGGTGTGGCCTCCGCCCCTGGACACCTCCCCCGCACTCGACGAACTGCTGCCCTCGCTGGCGGTCTCGCAGGCGCGTGGTCTGCATGCGCCGGACTATGCGGGGTCGGGCGGGCTGGTGGTCCCGGTCGGGCTGGTCGACAAGCCCTTCGAGCAGCGGCGTGAGATCCTCTACCGCGACTTCTCGGACGCCGCTGGCCATCTGCTGGTGGTGGGCGGCCCACAGTCCGGTAAATCCACCCTGCTGCGTACGCTCATCGCGTCCTTCGCCCTGACCCACACCCCGCATGAGGTGCAGTTCTACTGCCTGGACTTCGGCGGCGGGGGCCTCAGGGGGATCTCGGAGCTGCCGCATGTCGGCGGAGTGGCGTCGCGTCTCGACCCGGACCGGGTGCGCCGTACGGTCGCCGAGGCCACCGGAGTGCTGAGCCACCGCGAGGAGTTCTTCCGTACGCACGGCGTCGACTCCATCGCCGGCTACCGCAAGCGGCGGGCAGCCGGTGAGCTCCCTGACGAAGTCTGGGGGGACGTCTTCTTGGTCATTGACGGCTGGGGCACCTTCAAGCAGGAGTACGAGCAGTTCGAGGGGGTCGTCATGGACCTCGCGACGCGGGGACTGGGCTACGGCGTCCATGTGGTCTTGTCGGCCACGCGGTACATGGAGATAAGGGCAGCGCTGAAGGACCAGTTCATGAACCGTCTGGAACTGCGTCTCGGTGATCCCCTGGACTCCGACTTCGACCGTAAGGTGGCAGCCAATGTCCCGGTCGGCGCACCGGGTCGCGGCCAGGTCCCCGAGCGGCTGCACTTCTTGGCCGCGCAACCGCGGATGGAAGGCACCCTGTGGACGGAGGCGGACGGGCAGATGGGCGATCCGTCATTGACGGAGCTGGCCACGACCGGCACGAACGCGTCGTCGGCGTCGACAGGACCGGCCTCGACTGGACCGACCGCAACTGCAACCGCAACCGCAACCCCTGAATCGACAGCCACCCTGGTTCGCGCCGTCAACACCCACTGGACCGGCCCCCGGGCCCCCGAGGTCCGCGTCCTCCCCCGCGAACTCCCCTCCGAGCGCCTTCCCGCAAGCTTTGAGAACCCGCACCTCGGTCTGCCGATCGGCATCGCCGAGGACCGAATGGAGCCTGTCTTCATCGACTTCGATTCCGATCCGTTCTTCGTGGTCTTCGGCGAGAGTGAATCGGGCAAGACCTCTCTGCTCCGCCTGCTTGCCCAGCAGATCAGCCAGCGCTACACGCCCGATGAGGCACGGATCATCGTCGGCGACTACCGCCGCACGCTTCTGGAGGCCGTACCGGACTCCCACCTCCTGGAGTACGCCCCCGCCGCCCCGGCGCTCGAAATGCACATGGACGCCCTGAGCACCCTCATGGAACACCGAGCCCCCGGCCCGGAGGTCACTCCGCGACAACTGCGCGAGCACAGTTGGTGGAGCGGCCCGCAGTTCTTCGTCATCGTCGACGACTACGAACTCGTCGCCACGAGCGCCGGAAACCCCCTCGACTTCCTGACGCGGGGGCTGCCCTACGCCCGCGACGTCGGGGTCCGCCTGATCATCGCTCGCAACACGGCCGGCGCCTCACGCTCCTCGTACGAGCCCTTCATGCAGCGCATCAAGGAACTCGGCGCCCAGGGCGTCATCCTCTCGGGCGACCCAGCCGAAGGCGACCTCCTCGGCAACACCCGCCCCCGCCGCCTCCCCCAGGGGCGCGGCACCCTGGTCACCCGCAAGGGTGGCCGCCGGCTAGTTCAACTGGGCTGGCTGCCCGGCGAGTTAGGCAGCAGATAGCCGTCTCAGCCATGCACTCCGCGCCACGACACGATATCTTTAAGACGTATTGGCCTTCCCATAAACGAAGTTGACATGACATCAGGGGGAATCGTGTCGTTCGACGAGCAATGGGCAAGTTTTCGTACACAAGCGGCAGAGCGCCAGGCGACCCGCATGCAGATCAACGCATTCCATGACGGCGGCGCCACAGCGCCGAAAGAGAAGCTCAAGGTCACACCGAAGGTTCTCCGCGAAATGGCTGACAAGACTGACGACACGCGCCGGAGCTTCGCGGAAGCCGACAACCAGGCCATGAAGGAGACCGGTCAGGTCAAGGACGGCCTCAAAGGATTCGACTGCGCCGCCGCTTTCGACACGTTCGAGGAGCGGTGGCGGGACCAAATGCGCTACGTACATGGGCTACTCGAACACGGCGTCGCGGGCTCCCTGCGGAATGCTGCCGCAGAATTTCAGATCGGCAACAAGAAAACCGCCGACAAGTTCAGAGACATCGATGGGAACAAACGCGTGGCCAGGTAGCAGGAGCCCGAGGCAATACATCCCATCCACCAGAACATCCATGGAGGGCGATAAGAACGATGGTCTCCTACCACGATCTCCTCAAGGTGAACCTCCAACCGCTCTCCGACGCAGTCGACAAGTGGCGCAACCTACCGGAGCACTTCACGCAGGTCAGTACTCACTTCGCCAAGAAGGTCACGTCCCCCATCACCAACTCGGACTGGGAGGGCAAAGCAGCCGAGGCAGCCGCCGACAAGATCAAAGCGGTAGCGAAGCAGATGGAACAGGCTGCCCTCGAGGCCAAGGACATACACGGCCTTCTCAGCGATGCCCACACCAAGTTCAGGGATGCCAAGAAGAAGCTCAAGGGTTACAGGGACGACATCGAAGCGGATAAGAACCTGGCTATCGACGATCAGGGCCACGTGTCGTACAGCCCAACAAACCTTGACGACATTTCAGAGCGGGCCGAGACCCTTCAAGCCAAGCGATACTCCGAAACGGTATCCAGCTACAACGACCGAATCCTACAAGTGCTGTCGGACGCGACCGCGGCCGACGAGGTCCTACATTGGGCCCTCGCCCAAGACTTCAACGGCCGAGGCAAGGGGTTCACGGGCGACGGCTTTAACAGCATCAAGGGCGCCGAAAAGGGACGCGATCAGGCTTACAAAGACCTCAAGACGGTCATCGAACGGGCAGAGTGGAAGGGTGAACTCTCCACAGCCGACCTCCAGAAGGTCAACTCGATCCTCTCGAAACATGAGGGAGACCCACTCTTCTCGGAGAAGTTCGCCATCCAACTAGGAGCGAAGGGCACACTGCAGTTCTGGGAACACGCCGCCGACACAACCCAGACGGGCGACGACCGGACAAAGACACTCGCAAAGCTGCAGAAGTCCCTGGGATTCACTCTTGCCACAGCTTCCCACTCCGACAGCAAGGCCATCGAGCAATGGAAACGAGACGTCATCAATCTCGGCCCCCAACGGTTGGACAACACCCATTCCGGCGGCCCGGTTGTTAAGGGCCCTTACGGCTTCCAGGTCATGAGCAGCCTGCTGCGGTACGGGGAGTATGACAAGGATTTCCTGTACGACTACGGCAAGGGCTACAAGGATCCGAACAGCCACAACAAGGACGGTCGCACCGGAGGTTTGATCGAGTTCGACCGTAAGCACAAGGATGACCTCAAGGGTCTGTGGAGCCCCGACAGGTATGCGCCATACCTCAGTTTCGGTAAGGGAAGTGACCAAGGCATGGACCCCATGGCGGGGTACATGGAGGCACTGGGGCACAATCCGGAGGCGGCCCAATCGCTGTTCTATCGGAAGGGCTATGAAGAAGACCCATTGGCTACGCCGGACCCCGATCTGAAGTATCTCTTACAGGACCGGAGCTGGCCCAACGGGAATCCCCTCGCTGCCAGTGATCGCGGCTACGGCTACGACGAGTTGGGCCACGCCTTGGAAGCAGCCACCTTGGGACATCCGTACGACCAACCTGAGTTGGGTCTGCACAGGACTTCGGAAAGCGCCAACGTAATGGCCCAGACAGTCGTCATGGTTGCCGAAAATTCGGGGCTGGCCGAAGATAAACCAGGGCTCAGCGACAGTCTGGCCAGAATGGGCGCGGGCTATATGGACAACCTGGACTGGGCAACTGCGAACTACGGCGACAAGAATTCTGGTAGCGGGATTCGGGACGCCGCCTTCGGCGCAATCGGTGAAGGCGATATCTTCATTACACACCAGCGAGCCAACGATTTCCTTTCAGCAGTTGGCCGAGACGATGACAGCTATAAGATTCTCTCAGTCGCACAACAAGAGTTCACAAACAGTGCCGTTAAGGCACATCCTCAGGCAGATGATTCCCTTATCGCCATCTTTGTAACCGGCGCCGAAACTCAGGGAATCCTCGCTGAGGCGCGAGCCGACGCCATCACGTCAAACGCCGAAGACACCAAGGCTGAGCAGGCCAGAAAGCTATCTGAAGCCGCTGAATGGAAGAAGTACGGCGTGAGTCAGGGAATCGGCAGCGCCACAAGTCTCATCACCATGCCCCTTGAGACCGCAAGGTACGCCCCCTTTGCCACACCATTCATCGACGGCGCGGCCGGCGCGATGGAAACACACAAGGGCATCCAAATCGACAGAGAGACGGAGCGTCGCCAAGAAGCAATTGACATCAAGATCGACAGAGACGCGAGCGACCTCAAGAAAGAATTCATCGAGAAGAGTCAACACCGATCAGTGATGGCGTTTGATTCATATGTTGCAGTTAATCCAGAAATTGACAACTCGCCATGGTATGCCAGAGTCGAGGAGGCCATAAAGAACGGTTATGACCGCGGCGCGGGCAACAGCAGGCTCACCGACAGTGGAAAATAACAGGAAGTCGAAGGTGATTATGCGTAGCCCACTTCTGGGTGGAGTGCCCTCAGGTGCCGTTACATCGCTCGCTTGTCTGCTTGCTTTTACGGCCACTGCTTGCGATGGGAATGATAGCGATTCAAAACGACGGGACGAAGAGCAATCTAAGAGTCCCTATCTCACTCGGCTCAGCGAGAAGACCTGTCTGGGCATATTCGACGGGAAAACCGTGGCTGAAGCAAAGCGGGATCACGACCTGAAGAAGGTGGTTGTGCCCCGAGACGGGGAGGACTTCGCCATCAAAATCAGCTTGGGGATGAACAAGGAGATGACCAGCTTCAAACCAGAGGCAGGTTCGCCATGCGGCATTCTTGACGATTCAGGCAGGAAAAAATTGCTCAGGATTACGGTAAACTGGGGACCTAACTCCTTCCCGTCGGCGGACAAGAAGACCGGCGAGTCGACGTCTTACAGCGCACGCAATACCGGCGACAGAAAGATCGCCGAACTATTGGTGGACTGCCAACGTCCCGACTTGGCCGAGAAAACCAAGGATAAGAAGATGCTCGCATTCCAGGTCACGCTCTTCGACAACGTGGGTTTTTCCAATCGCGCCGACATCAGCATCCTAACTGAATCCGCAAAGAGGTTCACTGACCTGGAGGGCCGCTTGTCATGCAAAAACAAGGTGGCCTATCCGGCTCCGGATAAGGTAACTCTCAAAACTCGCTGAGATAGCCAGAACCATTGCAACGGCGGCAATAAGAGTTGCACACAGCATCGTGCTGCTCGCTGGACGAGCAGATCCCGCCAGCGGCATCTCCGGAGCACCGAAAGCGAGACTCACCTTAGGGACTCGGAAGCGCGTGGCATGCGTCGTCCCCACTTCCGGGAATGTTTCAGATCTCGAATGCCACCCCCAGTCGTCGCCGCAGCTACACCCGCCTCCGATGGCGGGCGAGCGCATAGCCCCCACCGCCGAGGGCCAGAGCTACGGCCGCACCAACTCCAATGTAGATGAGCATGTTGCCATTGCTATTGTCATCCTCTGCCGATGAACCGGGTTTGTCAGCCTGAGCGTTCGGGGCGGCCGAGGCGGTGTCGGACTTCGAAGAGGAAGACGGAGATGCGGAGGACTCCTTCCCCGGCTGGTACTTGGGGAACAGCGGATTGACGTCCGCTGCCCCCGGGTTTCCCTTGCCGTCGAGTAGGACCTGGGCAGGTCGAATGATGCCGTAGCCGATGTATTCGCTCGGGACCTTGCCCTTGGGCTTGCTCGTCGTTTGCATCATCACGCGCAGAACCTGGTTGGCCGTCCATTTCGGGTGGGCGGACCAGATGAGGGCGGCTGACGCCGAGGCGATGGCAGTGGAATAACTGGTACCCGACTGCTCACACCATCCTCCCCCATCCTGACAATGCCCAGGAATACCCTCACCAGGGGCAGAGAGAGCCACTTGTGGACCATAAGTCGAAAACTTCGAAACCGTTCCGCTCTGATTTACAGCAGCTACTGCTACAGCCCCAGTAAGGCTAGATGGATAGCCTGCAACATTGGAAGACTTACCATCATTTCCCACGCCCGCAAATATAATGGCACCGCTTGAATTTATCTCGTCCAAGCCATCCTGAAGGCGCTTTCTCGCATCATCGCTCAGTGAACTCGTAATGGTCTCCGAGAGGTTGATGACGCGCGCACCCTGCTTCACGGCATAGCGCATCGCCTTGAGATAGGCCGGCGTTGCGTCGCCGATCCCGAGATGCCCCGAACTGGTCTTCACTGGAAGCACCTTCGCACCAGGCGCCAGCCCTTGGATCCCACCGGAACGCCCTGTCCCCGCGATAACAGCCGCCATGTCCGTACCGTGGCCACTGGTATCGACGTTCGCCCCTTTCGGTTCGTGTGAAAAGTTCTTGCCCTCCAGAACTTGACCACGCAACTCAGGGAGCGTGTCATCAACCCCTGTGTCCAGCACGGCAACGATGACACCTTTGCCTGTGCTTGTTCGCCACATCTGGTCGGCCGCCATCGCATCGAGGTACCACTGGCGCGAACGTATATCTTGGCCGATCGCTGGGGACGTGAAACTTCCCATGCATGTGATGAGTGCCGCAAGTAGCGCCAACCCACGCACTGAGCGCCTCTTGTTTCCACTGGACAAGACTGACATCCCTGCGAAATCTCCTGAGACTTCAAGTGCCGACTATTCAATGACGGGAGGCAATGCGTCCTGGCGCCCTAGCTCCCAGACTCCTTGATCAACGACCGCACGTCCTTGCCTACTCTCGGGCCCGGAACCGCGACGGCTGGTGCCAGAAGGCTCTGAGCCGGCAGGCTCTTGCCCTTCGGCCTGACCTGACCGAATGAGCCCGGTACCCCCACGAGTGAAGGCGGCGCCTCTTCCGGAGGATGCCCGAGGATCCGCGCTCGACCCCCCTGACTCGGAGGCGATCCTGCGTCCACTTGCCGCGTTTGAGCCGCCAGAAGGTGCCGCCCCTGAGACGGGCCCACGAGTACGAGATCCGTACTCCTCGCCAATGGCAACACCCCGCTGACGCGTGCCGGTGACACCGGTGTTTGGCGTGCGCGGGCCACTGACCGGTCCTCCTGGCTCCGAGGCCAGCCGACGCCCTGAAGCCACGCCTTCGGTCCCTGGCACACCGCTTGTCCGCGCCATGGGCTGGCCGACCCCTCCGGGGCCGCGGGACATGTGACCGCTCTCCTCCCCCACCACCATTGCACGCGGGAGGCGAGGGGAAGAGCTGAGGCGCCGCTGCTGTCCTCCCACAACATCGTTCTCGACCGGCCTTCGCGGCGCGAGGCGACGCGGAGGCTCGCCTCCAGGTCCTGTGACGCGTTCGGTCACGGGGAGGCGAGGCATGCTCTTCCCCGTCACGGGTGTGGTGGGTCGAGGGGACGCTGTGGACGGTCCCATCGGGGGTGTTGGCATCACGACGGGGCCTGGTTGCCTGGGCTGGTCCGTAGGCGGCGTCAAGATACGATGTGGCGTCTTGACCTCTGGATCGGGGAGGGTGGCAGTCGAGTCGATGCGAGTGCCCGTCCCTTGGTGATGACTCGGCTCCGAATCCACCTGCTGTAATGCCGCTGGAATCTCGGCTTCCGTTTGCGGCGAGTGACTCACGCCTGTTGCCGAATGAGGTGCCGTACCTGTCGCAGTGCCGGAGTCGTATCTCCGTCCGGCATCTCGGACTTGGCCATCGTTGAGGGGCAGCATTTTGAACTGCGGCTCCCGCTCCGCCGCCATCGTCTCCTGCGCCGCCCGATAGGCCGAGGAGAGGCGCTCCATCTGGTGCCTGGCCTCTTCCGTCTCGCGCCGCTCTGCGTCCTGCGCCGCGGGGTCCTCGTGGGCTGCCCTGGGGCCCGGGCCCCTGGACTCGGGCATGGCCGACTTGGTCTCGGAGAGGGCCTGGCCGGCCTGGGCCACGTGTTGGCCGACCGTGGAGGTGAACTGCCCGAAGCGCATGACTTCCAGGGCGAAGTCGTGGGCCCACTCGCGGAAGGCGGAGCCGCCTTCGCCGGTCCAATCCACGCGGGACACATGACGGCGCAAGTCCGAGCCGATGTCGAGGATCTTCGGGCCCGCGTCGCCCAGGGCGGTCCCTGCCGCGGATAATTTGTCGGGGTCCGCGTTGGCCAGCATGGCGCGCAGGTTCTCCACCGACAGACCGTCGAACTCCCCGTTCCCCACGTCTCCCCCTACTTGTAGTTTACTTGAAGTTCGAATCGGCGGTGCCGGACTCGCCCGTACGGGGCTCGTCGCCCCGGTTGTCCGCGTTCTGGCCGTAGTACTTGGCCGTACGGTCCTGGATGGCGCGGAGGCGGGCGGCCTGTTCGGCGTCGATGCTCTCGTAGCCGCGGTCCGAGATCTGGACGGCCATGCCCAGGGCTTCGAGCTGGTCGCCCAGCGTCTTGGAGAACCTTTCCAGGCGGTCGTGCAGCTTCTCGTAGGCACCCGCGAGGTCCGCGGCGGCGGAGAATTCCGCGCCGAAGGCGGTGTGTGCGACCGTTTGGTCGCTGATCTTGCTCTTTGCTGCCGGAGACTCTTCGAGATCGAGGAGGATCTTGTCGATCCTGCTCTTGAAGCCCGCCAGCGTCTCGGCCTCGACCTTGAGATCCGACCCGCCCCCGCGCGCCCCGCTCGCACTGGCGTCGTTCGCCGGGACCCGGCTCCGCTCGCTCATCGGATTCCCCCCTACGGCGTACATGATGACGGTCGGCACCAGCTTAGTGGCGGAGGGTGCACGGCCCAACTTCATTGCCGGGAAGGTGACCTTGGCGATTCCAGGGCATAGCTCAGGCATCGGACGTATGGGAAAGGCACTCCGCCCGTCGTTCGGATCCGGGCGGCTCATGGGTCATTCCCATGGGTGAAGTTCAGCGCGAAGGGCGCCCCGGTCACGGGGTACGTGACCGGGGCGCCCTCGGCCGTGGCAGGTGGCCGTCGGCCACTGCTTCACCGTTCGTGGAGCGTCACTTGCTGACCAGACCGCGTGCCTTCGCGTACACGTCCAGGACGGCGAGCACGAGCGGTGTGATCGACAGCAGCATCGCACCCTCGACCAGGTCGCCGAAGCGGCCCCAGAAAGGCGTCACGCTCTTCTTCGGGACGATCAGAGCGATCGCGATGAGGATCAGTGCGCCGAAGGCGACGGAGGCGGTGAGCCAGACGGTACGGATGTTCAGCGGGCCGCTGTCGCCGCTGAGCAGGTCGATGACGGCGCTCGTCGGCGGGTTGAGGGCGAGCCCCAGGATGAGGAGGGCGAGGGAGGTGACGCCGGACGCCAGGACACAGCCGACCTGCCAGGTGTACCGGAACAGACGGGCGCGCAGCAGCATCGCCAGCCCGGCGGCCAGGGCGAGCAGTTGGGCCCACGTGCCATCGGAGAAGCCGAGCACCGCCGAGGAACCCACGACGACCGCCGCACAGCCGCCCACCAGGCCGAGGAGAAGCTCGTGGCCACGCTTGACCTGGGCCGCGATCCGCTCGCCGTCGACCGGCCGCGCCACGGCGGACACGGGATTGTCCAGCTCGATGCCGCCGGAAGCGCCGTAGTCGTTGCGGGAGGCGTCGCGAGGCGCGACGTATCCGATGGGCAGCCGGGCGGCGCGCGCGGAGAGGCCGGGGAGGAACGCGATGGCGGCGATGGCGACCGCCGCGCAGACGGCCGCGGTGCCCGCCGCGCCGGTGTCAGTCACGATCTGGCAGAAGGTGGCCAGCGTGCCGAAGGCCGAGAGGACGACGGCGGCGACGAAAGGAGCGTCACCGGACGGCATGGCGGCGACCAGCGCGACCGACACGATCAGGACGGCGACACAGCCGAGCAGGAACTGGAGCCGCCCGATGCCCTCGCCCGCGTCCAGTGCCAGGACCCCGGATCCACCGATCATCACGTGCGGGAGTGCCGCGAGGCCGAGGGCAATGGCTGAGGCCCGGTCGTCGTAGACCCGTGCCCGTACGCCGGCGAAGACCGCGAGCAGCAGACCTACGCCACCGGCGATGACGCCGGGCAGCCCGTGCATGTCGTGCTTGACCGGGTCGGCGAACCACAGGACGAATCCCATGAAGATCAAGAGCAGCGCGCCGCCGAAGAGCCCGCAGGCCCGCAGGTAGCGGGCGTTCCACAGGGCGTGGTCACCGGCCACCGTCGAGGAGATCGCGTCGGAGACGTCATCGCGCACGACGGGCGGGAGGGACTGTGCGAAGGGGCGCATGGACAGCACGTCCCCGTCCAGCACGCGCTGCGCCGCGAGGGAGCGGGAGCCGTCCAGGACGGTGCCGTCGCGACGCACGAAGTGGTAGCCGACCGGCGTTCCCGTGGGCTGGGTCTGGCCGGTCAGCCTGAGTATCTCCGGATACAGGTCCGCCAGGGCTATGTCGTCGGGGAGGGCGACGTCGATGCGGCTGTCGGGTGCGACGACCGTCACTCGGCAGAAACCGGTCGATGTGGTCGAACTCACCTGCGGGGCCCTCTCAGTTAGCGTCTCTCCGCGTCTTCCGTCCGGACGCGTGCATGTCTGGCAGTGTGCGAGAGGTCACCCTACCGGGCGCCAATTGTCTTCCCGACACGTAGGATCGGTTCGTTGCCGGGTAGGTGCCGCAATGACGCGCGGCAAGCGTGCGTGCGGACCTCGGCAGGTCCTCAATTGTTCAGTCCGCATCGGGGGATAGACAGGCCGATGAGCCAGATCATCGTGAAACGTCCACCTCGGGAGACTCCTCCCGAGATGCCCGCGGATGAACTCCGACTCGAATCCCCTCCCGAGTTGCCTCGCGGCGAGCGGGAAGGCATGGCGATGCAATTGCTGCCCATGCTCGGCATGGGCTCGTCGGTGGTCTTCTTCTTCATGCCGAATTCGGCACCGTTCATGAAGATCATGGGCGTGATGATGCTGCTGTCGACCGTATCGATGGTCATCGCACAGGCGATCCGGTATCGCAAGGGCGCGCAGGGCGAGGCGGTGGAGGGCCGCCGCGACTATCTCAAGTACCTCGCCAAGACCCGGCGGAGGGTGCAGCGCACGGCGCGCGCACAGCGCGATGCGCAGTTCTTTCTCCACCCTTCCCCCGAGCAGTTGTGGTCGCTGGTGGCGGAGGGCAGCCGGCTGTGGGAGCGGCGGATCACCGACCTCGACTTCGTGCAGGTGCGGATCGGGCTCGGGCCGCAGGAGCTGTGGACGCCACTGGTGGCGCCGGAAACCGCTCCGGTGGAGGAGCTGGAGCCGCTGTCGGCGGGCGCCATGCAGCAGTTCGTGGCGGTTCATGGGTCGCTGGACGGCATGCCGATGGCCGTCAGCCTGAGGGCCTTCTACCACATGACGGTCTCCGGCGAGCCGGGGACGACCCTGGAGACGAGCCGGGCACTGGTGGCAAGCCTTGCGGCGCTGCACTCGCCCGAGGACCTGGTGATCGCGGTGGTGGCCGCGGCGGGTGCCACGGAGGAGTGGGACTGGGTCAAGTGGCTGCCGCACACCCAGGTGCCGGGGTCGGTGGACGGGGCCGGAACGAAGCGGCTGTTCAGCGACAATCTGGCCGAGGTCGAGGATCTGCTGAAGAGCCGTCTGGAGGGCCGTTCGCGGTTCAACCGGGATGGGCAGCCGCTGTTGGACGCGCCACATGTGGTGGTGATCCTGGACGGCGGTCTGGTGCCGCCCGACTCGCTTCTGGCCGCCCAGGAGGGGTTGCAGGGCGTGACGGTGCTGGAGGTCATCCGTGGCGGCCTGGACGAGCTGCGCGGCGGCCTGTCGCTGATCGTACGGCCGGGTCTGCTCCGGGTGGAGTCCGCCTCGGCCGTGTACGAGGGCGTTCCGGACGCCCTGTCGCTGGCCGGCGCCGAGGCGCTGGCGCGGCAGCTCGCCCCGCTGCGGGTCTCGGCGGGCGGCGGGGACGACGAACCGCTGCTGACCAACCTGGAGTTCACCGACCTGCTCAACCTCGGAGACGCGGCGTCCATCGACCCGGTGGTCACCTGGCGGCCCCGCTCGACGGCGGAACGGCTGCGCGTTCCGATCGGGGTCGGGGAGAGCGGCGCCCCGGTCATGCTCGACCTGAAGGAGGCGGCCCAGGAGGGCATGGGCCCGCACGGCCTGTGCGTGGGCGCGACCGGTTCAGGAAAGTCGGAGCTGCTGCGGACGCTGGTGCTGGGCCTGGCGGTTACGCACTCCTCCGAGACGCTCAACTTCGTCCTCGCCGACTTCAAGGGCGGCGCGACCTTCTCGGGCATGGCGGAGCTGCCGCACGTCGCCGCGGTGATCACCAACCTCGCGGACGATCTGACACTGGTCGACCGGATGCGCGACTCGATCACCGGTGAGCTTCAGCGCCGTCAGGAACTGCTGCGCTCCGCGGGCAACTACGCCAACATCCACGACTACGAGAAGGCGCGCGCCGCGGGCACTCCGCTGGAGCCGCTGGCCTCCCTGGTCCTGGTCATCGACGAGTTCAGCGAGCTGCTGACGGCCAAGCCCGACTTCATCGAGATGTTCATCCAGATCGGCCGCATCGGCCGGTCGCTCGGGGTCCATCTGCTGCTGGCCTCCCAGCGCCTCGAAGAGGGCCGGCTGCGGGGTCTGGACACCTACCTGTCGTACCGCATCGGTCTGCGGACGTTCTCCGCCGCCGAGTCCCGTACGGCGCTCGGCGTTCCGGACGCCTATCACCTGCCGTCGGTGCCCGGCTCGGGGTATCTGAAGTTCGGCACGGAGGAGATGGTCCGCTTCAAGGCGGCGTATGTGTCCGGGCCCTACCGTTCGTCCGCGTCGACCGTCGTGGGCAGTGGTCCGATCCCGACCGACCGCCGTCCGGTGCTGTTCAGTGCCGCGCCGGTGCCGGTCCGCTTCTCGGAGCCGGACCCCGCCTTCACGTACACGACGGACCGCGACCGGGTGGACGACGCGCTCGCGGACACGGTGCTGGACGTCATCGTGAACAACCTCGAGGGACGCGGTCCGTCGGCGCACCAGGTGTGGCTTCCGCCGCTCACCGAGGCGTCGTCCCTGGACCAGCTGATGCCCCAGCTCACCGTCTCGCCGGAGCGCGGTCTGCATGCCGGCGGCTATGCCCGCAGCGGTGGTCTGTGCGTACCGGTCGGCATGGTGGACAAGCCGTTCGAGCAGCGGCGGGAGATCTTCTACCGGGACTTCTCCGGCGCACAGGGCCATATGCTGATCGTCGGGGGTCCGCGGTCCGGTAAGTCGACCGCCCTGCGCACCCTGCTGGGATCCTTCGCGCTCACCCACACCCCGCACGAGGTCCAGTTCTACGGTCTGGACTTCGGCGGTGGCGCCATGATCGCGGTCGAGGGGCTGCCGCACATCGGCGGGGTCGCCTCGCGTCTGGACCCGGAGAAGATCCGCCGCACGATCGCCGAGGTGACCGGCGTGCTGAACCGGCGCGAGGAGTTCTTCCGGGACAACAACATCGACTCCATCGGTACCTACCGTCAGCTTCGTGCCTCCGGGCAGCTGCCGGGAGAGCCATGGGGCGACATCTTCTTGGTGATCGACGGCTGGCAGTCGTTCAAGACGGATTACGAGATGCTGGAGCCGATCGTCGCCGACATCGCCACCCGTGGTCTGGGACTCGGGGTGCACCTCATCGTCACGGTCACGCGCTATATGGAAATGCGAGCGGCGCTCAAGGATCAGTTCCTCTCCCGGCTCGAGCTGCGGCTCGGTGACCCGATGGACTCCGAGCTCGACCGTAAGGTCGCCGCGAATGTGCCCGTGGGTGCCCCAGGCCGCGGACTCACTCCAGAGAAGCTGCACTTCCTGGGTGGTCTGCCGCGCATCGACGGTACGTCGGGCAATGCCGACGACCTGGCCGAGGCGACTGCCACGTTCGTCAGGGCGTCGGTGGACAACTGGCCCGGCCCGCACGCGCCGCAGGTGAGGATGTTGCCGCGGACGCTGTCGGTGCGGGAGATCCCGTCCGGCCATGAGCAGCCGGAGCGGGGCATCGCGATCGGCATCGACGAGATGAACCTCGAGCCGGTCTTCATCGACTTCGACAGCGACCCCTTCTTCGCCGTCTACGGCGAGTCGGAGTCCGGGAAGACGGCTCTGCTGCGTCTGCTCATCAAGCAGATCACCGAGCGCTACGCCCCCGAGGAGGGGCTGTTCGTGGTCGGCGACTACCGGCGCAGTCTGCTGGAGGTCGTGCCACAGCCCCATCTGGTCGGCTACGGCACGACGCAGAACGCCTTCGAGAAGTACATCGCCGACATGAACACCCTCATCAGCCAGCGCATCCCGGGGACGGATGTCACCCCGCAGCAGCTGCGCAACCGGAGTTGGTGGTCGGGACCGCGGGCCTTCATCGTGGTGGACGACTACGACCTGGTCGCCACCTCGTCCGGCAACCCGATGTCCGAGCTGGTGGACAACCTGCCGTACGCGCGGGACGCCGGCGTCAACATCATCGTGGCGCGGACGACGGCCGGCGCGGGGCGCTCGTCGTACGAGCCGTTCATGCAGCGGTTCAAGGAGCTGGGCGCACAGGGCGTCGTGCTGTCGGGTTCACCGGGTGAAGGCGAGCTGCTGGGCCAGGTCAAGGCGCGCCCGTTGCCACCGGGCCGGGGCGTCTTCGTCTCGCGGCGCGGCGGAGCGTCACTGGTCCAGACGGCGTGGGTGCCGTCGATGGAGTGAGGCGGGGGGCTTACGCCCCGGCCTGGAGCCGGGCAGGGCCCGTACGGACCGGGCTGCCCCGGCCGTACGGGCCCTGCCCGCTCAGCGAGCCCTGCGCCAGCCCTCACAGCTCCCGGACAAGCCGGGCGGCCACCTTGAGCGGGAGCGAAGGGTACTGGCGCCTGACCTCGCGGAGGGCGTGCGCCGGCCCCTTCGTCTCCCGGACCCGCAGTACGGCCGCACGGTCCACGGAGCCGCGAAACTCCTCGAACGACGCGAAGTTCTCCGCGTACCAGGTCTGCTCCTGCCGCGTCTTATGCCGCATCGCCAGCAACTCGGCGGCCGGCGGGCAGAGGACCACAAGCGCACAGAGGAGGCAGATCACCGGGATCGGGGGGAGACCGATGGCCCAGTCGGTGAGCAACGGGAGCATCAGCGACACAAGTGATGCCGCCCCGGCGGCCCAGAGGGCGGCGCGCGGTCCGTACACAGGCTCTCCTCACATCGTCATGTCGGGCGCGTCAGGCCGTGCCCACCGGCCAGTGGCCCTTCGGAAACCCGCTGTTGTCGTTGGCGTTGCTCTGCAGGTCGGCCATGGCCTTGGCCTGGTCGCCCAGCACGGCCAGCAGAGCGCTCACGGCGGTGGTGATGACGATCCAGCCCGCCACGCCCTCGCCCATGGCGGCGATCGCGGCCGGGATGGCGCCGACGACGGTCGCGCTCGCGGCGATCGCAGCGGCCATGGCGGGAATGAACTGGATCAAGAAAGCGGCGATCGCTCCGTAGAACGCCACTCCGGCAATACCGGCGGTGATCAGGATATCCCCGATCGAATTCGCGTTGGTCCCCACCTGGGCCGCCGCGCCGGACTGGGGGAAGACGGCGTTGGTGTAGGAGTCGGCGCCATCGCCCTTCCACTGCTTGGGAGCCTCGAGGTTGAATTTCTGGGTGCTGGACGAGGCGGTGGTCGCATCGCCGTGGATACCCTTCCCCTTCCAACTGACGGCATCGATGAACAAGATGACCGGGGCGGCGACGCCCTCAAGGAAATGGGCGATCTTTTTGAGGATCCACTTCACGAACTCGATGAGCTTGTTCGCCGCGGCGACTACGGCTTTCGCGACAGCGTTGGGAACGTACCAGTGATCCACCGCCCCATTGGTCTTGTTACCGAACGTAACAAGATCCTTTGCGAGCTTTTCGAGTTTGTCCTCTATTTTCTCGATGAGCGTTTCGAACTGCGTCTGACTGAATGCCATCGCCGTCTCCGTTTCCCCGGTGCACCACCGATTGCTAGTAGGCGTCTTCCACGGACTTCGTGGTTTCCACTTCGTGGTCGTCGTACGCCTTCGCGTTCTTGACCAGCGCGTCAGCGATTTCCGACATCCGCTTCTGCCCTTCGGAGCACCGATCCGCAAGATGGTCGATGGCATCCTCGTAGGCACCGAAGAACATCTGGTACATGCCCAACTCAAGCCGCTCGCGCCGCAGCCCGCTTATGTTGGTCCCGACACCGCCGATCGCTTTCGCCTGTTCATCCCACGTTCTGGCGTCAGCGCGTATCGCGTCGGTGATGACCTTGAGCTTGCTCATGGCCCTCCCTTCTCCTCCGTATCAGTTCTTCTCCGTATCAGTCCGCGAAGCGCTGTGGGTTCTTGAGGATGGCCAGAAACTCGTTCATCAGACCGCCCACATGCAGGTTCGCGACGCCGGCCGCACCGGGGCTCTCGACACTGCCGACCTTTTCGCGCGCGTGGTTCAAGGCCTCGTTCAGTGCCTGATTCAGTCGGACGACTGACTGTCCGGCAGCCCACTGGGGGTCCACTTCGCAGGAGACCAAGGCGTGTGCGGTGAGGGTGACAGTGACCCGGCGCGCGGCGGATTCGCCCTTGACCTGCGGCGGGAGGAACGAATCCGTGTCCAGTCGGTCGACGGCGTCGAATGCCGTGAGGGCGTCCTCGATCGATTCGTCAATGGGCCGGTAGAGAACGTGGCGCACGTCGTGGTCGGAGATTTCGGGGACCGGACGGGACGGTGTCGTCGGCGCGGACGAGGCGGGACCGTCGTCCAGTTGACCGGCCCGCTCCTCCCAGCCGGACTGCTCGAGCGACCGTGACCAGCGCTCCATGCGGTCGCTCATGGCGGATTCGAACGCCTCGACCACGGCGGCGCCGAGGTCCTGAGCAGGACGTCGGCGCTGCCAGTCGGACGCGAGTTTGATCGACTCCGGAAGCCCGTCCGCACCCAGGATCACGGAGACCGCCCCCTGCGCGTCCGTTCCTTCGGAACTCCTGGGCACTTGGTCGTGCATGTCCGACATCAGGTGTTGCAGATTCTCCGCATACTGCTGGATCTGTTGCATCTCGCGGATGAAGTCCTCGCTCACGCTTCCCCCTTACTGGCCAATCGCGGAGCCATCGCGCTTTTGTGAACAAATGACCAGAAGCGCAGTTGTGTTGCCTATCCTTTGCTTCGCACGCTAGCACGGCCGTCCAGTTGGCGTGCCTCCCGTAACGGCGGTTGCCGCTGGTGAACCACTTCCGTGGCGAATTCGGAACACCATCAGTACATCCGGAACGGGATGCTTTCTTTGTGGATTCCATGGCCGGGGTTCATGGGGGGGGAAGCGCGGTTCCCGGGGACGCTCGTCATCGGTGCGACGTCACCCGGCGGCGGACGACAAACAGCGCGAGACAGGCGACGGCGACGATGCCGGCGGCACCCAGAATCCACGGGAGGGCCCCACTGCCGTCATCGCCGCCGCCGCTCTCCGCAGCGGTGTCGCTCGCCGGAGAGCCGTCCTTGGCACCGCCGCCTTCAGACGGGGACGGGCTCTGCGACGAGGAGGGGGACGACGGGCCGCCGGCCTGCGCGGGCACCAGGGGGTTGGTGTCGGCCGGGCCCGGCTTGCCCCGGTTCTCGAGGACGTTATAACGGGGACGGATCGTGCCGTAGCCGATGTAGCGGCTGGGAATCTTGCCCTCGGTGGGCTTTCCGGCGGTGTCCATCATGACGCGGAGCACCTGGTTGCCGTTCCATGTGGGGTGCTTGGCCCAGATGAGCGCGGCGGCGCCGGAGGCGATCGCCGTGGCCTGGCTGGTACCCCAACTGCGGCAGTATCCCGGCTCTCCGTTGGTGCAGCGGATCGGGATGTCCTGCCCGGGGGCGGCTAGCGCCACATCGGGCCCGGAAGTCGAGAACTTGGTCCGGCTCAGGCTCTGATCCACGGCTGCCACTCCGGCCACTCCGTCAATGGCCGCGGGATAGGAGACGTAGTTCCCCGATTCCCCGTCGTTCCCGGTACTGGCCAACAGCAGCTTGCCGCGTTTGATCGCGTATTCCACCGCCTGCCGAAGCTGGCTGCTCGCACCGCCTTTGACCATGTAATCCTGGAAGCCCAGCGACATGTTGATGATCTGCGCATCGCTGTCGGCCGCATAGCGGATGGCCTTGGCGAGGGCCGGGACGCTATTGGTTCCGGATTCCTTCGTGGACCCGAAGACGGTGATCGGAAGAATGCGCGCATCCGGCGAAACGCCCTTGACGCCCTGACCATCGCGGCCACTTCCCGCGATGAGCATCGCCATGGCCGTTCCATGGCCGTCCGGATCCTTACGGGCGTCCTTGCCCGACTCCTTGAAGTTCTTGCCCTTGAGGACCTTGCCCCGCAGTTCCGGAGCGGACGCGTCAACCCCGCCGTCGAGGACCGCGACGGTGATGCCCTTGCCGGTGCTGACCTTCCACATGCTCTCCGCCTGCATGCGGTCCAGATACCACTGGCGTTCCCGCATGGTGTCCGCCGAGGCGGCGGGGGCGGTCAGCCCCATGATGGCGAGCAAGGACGCGACCAGCGAGATGATCGCTGTCGTCCGGCTCCGGGCCCGGTTGAGCGTTGTTTCCATATCGCCTGTTCGTCCTGTGCTCGCCATCATCCGCGGACTATGCGGAAGGGTTTTACCCAATCACGGGAGGGACCGTACCGCGCCGACCCTCGTTCGAGGTCTCGTCGTTCTCGGCCAGTTGGTCGGGCGCGTCCCGGCCTTCCTCGCGCTGCCTCGTCCGGCCCTCACCGCGTCCCGATGCCGCCGTTCCCGGCGCCCGTCCTTCGGCCTGCCCCCGGACCAGTCCGCTCCCACCGGGGGTGAACTCGCCGCCGGTCCGCAGCTCGCTCGCGCGACGCGACGCACCCTCGGCCCGGGCCGCCGCGGGAGCTCCCCGGTTCGGACCGCCGCCGATGACACCTCCGGGCCGCCCGGCCGCGGGGAGGCCAGGACCCGCACCAGGACCCGCACGGCCCACGGGCCCGGCCGGCTCCCTGCCGATGACCGTCCCCCGGCTCTGCCGGGTGCCCTGGTTGGTGCCCGCCTGGTGGTTTTGGATACCGCCGACGATGCTCCTGTCGGCGCGCATCGGGTTGGTGGATCGACCGTTGATCTGCTCGGTCGGCCCGTTCGGCAGCCTGGGAGCGGCCAGGGGCCCCTTGGTGCCGCCCGTCCCCACCGTGGGATTGACCTTGCCCACCGTGGGATTGACCTTGGCCACAGAGGGGTTGACCTTGCCCACGGTGGGGCCGATCTTGCCCACACCGGTTGTGGGCCCGACCGTCGGTGGAGGTGACGCGGGCAGGCCCACGGGCCCGGGCCGGTCGGTGACCGGAGAGACCGGAGGCCCACCGTCGGTCGGAAGCTGCGGCGCCGTGGTGATGGGCGGCGACGGCTTCACCGTGTCGATGTTGGTGTGCGTGGCGTCCGGAACCGTGACATGCCCCGGGTTCTCCGGAACCGACGGAGGGGTGACATGCCCCGGTGAGACATGCGCAGGTGAGACGTGCGCAGGCGAACCCGGGCTCACCGTGGACGGATCGACCGTCGGATGCGTCGTCCCGACAGAAGCGGGCGCCGTGTGGGCGTTGCCCCCGGAGACACTGGGCGAGCCGTAGCTCTCCTGCCCGCCCCCATCCTGGGTCTTCGGCAGAGCAGAGGCCGGCAGCGGCTTGAAGACCGGCTCCTCCTGCTGGGTGCCCGCGATGGTCTCCTGCGACATCCGGTAGTAGGAAGCCAGCTTGTACATCTGCGGAAGGGCCTCGTCGCGGGCCTTGTCCAGACCTTCCAGGCGCTTCTTTTCCTTTTCCTGGTCGGCGTAGCACATCTGCGAGCCCGCCGGGCGATCCGGCATCGACTTCTTGACCTCGCTCAGCGCCTGGCCCGCGGTCTCCATGGCGGTGCCGACGGAGCCGGCGAAGCTCGCGAGCTTCAGGGCCTGGTTGGCGAAGTCGTCGCCCCAGTTCCGGAACGCGTCGCCGCCCTCACCCTTCCACGTGACCCGCCCGACACGCTTCTTGAGTTCGTCACCGATCTTCTCGATCTCGGACTGCGCCTTCGTCAGGGCATTGCCGCGACGAATGATCTCCTGCTCATCGGTACCTTCGACCATGGCGAGCATGTCCTCGAACGACGCATGCTCAAAACTGGTGATGTTGTAGCACATCTTGAGCGGCGGCAGCTTGTCTGATTCGCCCATGTCCACATCCCCCGTTCACCCGTCACATGCCGTCGTGGCCGCTGCTCTTGCCGCCGCCCGTCTTGGGAGCGTCCGGCTTGCCGTGGCCCTTCGGTTCGTGCTGTTTCCGATACTGCTCGTAGTAGCTCTTGGTGCGCTCCTGAATGGCCTTCAGGCGCTGCCCGTGCTCGTGGTCCACCGTCTGGTAGTCACTGTCGGCGGCGCCCACCGTGATGCCCATCGCCTCCAATTGCTCGCCCAGGGTCTGGGAGAGCAGCTGCAGCCGTCCGTGCACCAGCTCGTACGCGCTCGCCAACGACAGCGCTTCGGGAAAGTTCTGCCCGTAGGCGGCGGTGGTCACCTTCTGTTGGGATATTTTGCCGTGCGCAGCGTCCGACTTATCGAGATCGGTCAGAAGCCTGTCAACACGCTTCTTGAATTCCTGTAGGGACTCGGTGGGAGCGTCGAGGTCCGCCGAAGAAGGGGACTTAGCGGAGCCACCCCCGTCCGGCGCCAACTCAGCCATGAAGCACCTCCTTCAATACCTGGATGGCAGCGCTTGTGGGTGCGGGGACACTCGGCTCGGGCCGAGTGTCCCCGCACCCACGAAACGACCGCAGGCTGTGCGCGCTGTGTCTCTCTCTACGATGCGAACCGCTGGCCCTGACGATGGTCATTGGCCCTGTAGCCCTCCGTAGCCTCCAGCAGCTTCCTCGAGATGGTGAGGAGGGTGGTGTGCAGGTGGTCGACACGCTGGTTCCACTCGTGCTGACGCTCGTTGAACGCGCGCTGTGCCTCACCGGTCCACGACTCGGACACACCCTTGATCTGCCTCATGATGGTGTCGAGGTCGGTCTTGAGCGTGTTGGCCTCGTTCTTGACCATGTTCGAGGCTTCGACAACGCCTTCGTACGTAATCTCCATTGAGCTCTAACTCCTGATGCGAGGCGGACAGATCACGAGGATCAAGAGGCGTGGAAGGAACCGAGGATGCCGCTCTCCCCGCCTCCCACGCTGTTGATGTTCTTGAGCTGGTCGAGCTCTTCCTGGTCGAAACCGTCCCGGCTCGCCTTCACCAGTTCGCGGGTGAAGCTCAGCAACTGGTTCACCCGGCGGACGTCACTGTTGACCTCCGACTGGAGGTTGTTGTACGCGCCCGCCGCGATGCCCTTCCAGTGGCCCTCGACGTGGTCGATCACGTTGTTGAGCTTCCCGATGCGCTCGGTCAGCTGACCTTCCATCCAGTCGATGGCGCTCTCGAGGGTCTTGAAATCATGACCTTCTACGCGGAGCTTCTCCGCCATGGCACACCTTCCCCCATGAATCGGATGCGGTGGAACGGCCGGTGCTCTGTGACCGTCCCGTGCGCATCGGACCAAAGCTGTCAAGGATCACTCTAGTCAGCATCCCCGTGTGCATGACCAACAAATATCCGGTTGTTACATGGATGGGACGCCAGAGACGGCCGGGTAACGACATGGCGTCAAGCACCGCCGACGCCCCTCATGTGTCACGCCGGCGACGCCAGTCACGCAGCACGACCGCACCGCCCGCGGTGAGGCCCACGACCACCGCGCCCATGCCCAGGGCGTATGTGGCCAGCCGGGTACGACGCTCCTGCGGGGTCTCGCCCAGGGTGAGGTGCCCGGGCTCGGGCTTCGGGACGTTCGCCGCCGAGCCGGTGTCCGTCGTGGGGCGCTCGATCTTCTCGTCATCGTCGGTGAGGGCCTTCACCGGATCGACTACACCCCAACCGATGAACCGATCACGGCCGTTGACGCCACGCTCCGCGGTCTGCTCGATCTGGGCGATGACCTCCTGCCGCGACCAGTCGGGGTGCTTCGCGCGGATCAGGGCCGCCACTCCGGCCACATACGGGGCGGCGAAGCTGGTGCCGTTGTCCACGCACTGCCCGCCCTTGGGCACGGTGGAGACCATGTCCACGCCGGGTGCCGCGACGCCGACGAAGTCGCCGCTCTGCGAGAAGTACGCCCGCTCGTTGTTGCGGTCGGAGGCCGCGACGGCGAGGACACCGCCGTAGGACGCGGGGTAGGTACGCTTGGACTCACCCTTCGCGCCGTCGTTGCCCGCGGCCGCGACCACGACCACGTCGTGCTGGACCGCGTAGGCGGTCGCCTGCTCCAGATCGCTCTGCGGGAGGCCCCCCTTGGTGTCCTGAGAGATGTTGATCACCCGGGCACCCTCGTGCACCGCCTTCCTGATGGCCTGTGCCATCTTCTCCGGCGTGCCCTTGCCCTCGGCGTTGTTCTGCTTGAGGGGAATGATCGTCGCCTCGGGGGCCAGACCCACGAAGCCGGTGCCCTGGCGCGGGCGGGCCGCGATGATGCCGGCGACCTTGGTGCCGTGCCCGACTTCATCGACCGTCGGATCCGCGGCGAGTTTCCGTTCGTCCTTGGAGGCGTCCTTGGCCGGGGGCAGGAAGTTCCCCCCGCTCCCCTTGTCGACGGCCGTCTTCAGCTGGATGTTGGTGTCATCGACACCGGTGTCGATGACGGCGACCCGTATCGGCTTACCGTTCTTCTCCTTGCCCTTGGTGTCCTCCCAGAGGCGGTCGAACACCAACCGCTGCAGCGACCAGGGCGTTCCCTTGATCTGCTTCTTCATCGGGAACGTGCACTCACCGTTGCCGTCCAGCGAGAGCGCGGCGGCGGACGGTCCGGCGCCGACGCCTGTGGCGGCGGTGAGACACGCCAGTGTCACCGCCGACGACAGGGCGGCCATGCGGCTCATGCGCGGGTGCTCCATGCTCACGAACCCTGCGGCTGTCGTGCGCTGTTGGTGTCCAGACGCGGCCCGACCGGCAGGAACTGGGACCAGTTGAGGGGGACCGGCACCGGCTTCACATCTCCGTACCCCAGCCTGACCTGCGCCTTGTTCGCGGTTGTCTGCCCGCCGGACTCCGCGTCCTGCTGAGCGGAGGAGCCGGAACCGTCAGCGCCGATCTTCGACTTGCCCGAGCTGCCGTCGTTGTTGGCCTGCACCTGGTAGCGCAGACCGGTGTCGGTGACGAGGAAGACCTGGCCGGTGCTGGTCGCCCTCCCCTGGAACTGGCGGTAGAAGAGGCCGGTCCCCGGCGTGACATACGCGCTGGTGGCACCGTCCACGATGGTCGCGGGGTAGTCCCGGCCCGCCCAGGTCTCGAGGGCGGGAGTGCCATTGTCGGCCACGTTCCTGAGGATGTTGCACACGGTGTCCCTGGCCCCGCTTCCGCCCTCGGTGGAATTCACCTGGTGCGGGGACTCGGAGGGCCAGGTGGTGTCCCCCGCGAACACCGTGGAGTCGGAGACGAAGTCCTGGGGGTTGACCTGCATCGGCTTGCCGAGCTGATTGAGCCCGGCCAACTGCTCACTGCTCAGGAGCAGTTCGGCGGTGAAGTCGGAGACCGGCTGCACCTTTCCCTGCACCACGACATAGTGCTGGACGCCGCCACCTGTCTGCGCCTGGAGCACCATGCCCACCTTGTTGGCCTTGTCCGGCAGGGTGTCGACCCCGGCTGCGGTGTTCGGCTGGCCCGGCACCCTCGGGAACTCCACAGGTGTGCCGTCCTTCAGGGTGTCCAGCCAGTCTTCGGTCACCTGCTGGGGCTTGGCCCCCTCCGAGAAGAGCGTCCGCAGCAGCTGGTTGTACTGGCCGGCGGACATGCTCTCCTCGCCCTTGGGGCCGCCGAGCAGGTACTTGGTACCGGACGGGTCGACGAGATAGCGGCCCGACTTCCCCTGGACGTACAGCGCCTGGCTGCCGCGCAGTCGCTGCGAGCCCTCGACCTTGGACGCCTCACGGTCGGCGAGGATGAAGACCGCCTTCTGCGCGGTCTTGTCCTCTCCGCCGCCCGGCTGCTCGCAGACCACCCAGCGCTTCTGCTCGACGGCATCGTCCGCCGAGGGCATGCGGTCCGGGGCGTACGGAATTCCGATCGTGGGTCCGCGCGGAATGTCGCCGTTGTCGAGCTGCGACTCCTTCACCCGAACGATGTCCGATTTGTTCTGGTCCAGCAGGAGCTTCGCCGAGGCGAGGTTGAGGACCGGGTGCAGCTGCTTCTTCCCACCGGTCTTGAGAATCACATACCGGGTCGTCGAGTCGCTGCCGACGATGATGTGGGACGCGGTGTTGTCCCATCCCTTCGGCGCGGACGGCCGGATCATTCCCCATGCGCCGAATCCGGCAAGGATCAGCGCCCCGACGATCACACCCGGGAGGAACGCGCGCAGCGGACGTGGCGCACCGTCGTCCATGACGGTGGGCGAGGGCTGCACGAACGAGGCAACCATCCGTTTCTTCGCAAAGGTGTAGGCATTGAGCTCGTCCCGCCGCGATGCCATGTCTCGTCCGCTTCTCCCCGTGTGATGGTGCAGTACGTACGCTCGGTCGCCGTAGGGAGATTACTCATCCACTCGGCTCACCCGACACCCGAGCCACCCTTCACGCGCCTTTCCGATACCGTAAACACACAATCGGCCAGACCAACATCAGGACAAGCGGGGGGTCTCCGGGATGAGCTCTGCCACCCATGTGCGTGCCGCCGTGCCGCGGCAGCCCTCACGGACGGCGAGCCTGGGCCCCGTGCGGCTGTACCAGCTCGTGCTCATCGAGGTGGCCGCCGCGATCCTCGTGGTCGCCTGGACGGTCAACTCACTGCTGATGGTGCCCGCAGGGATCATCGCCCTCGCGCTTGTGCTGCTCGCGGTGTTGCGGCGCAGGCAGCAGCCGTTCGTCGACTGGCTCGTCACCATCAGCGCGTTGCGCACCCGTCAGAAGCAGGCCAGTGGGTCGGTCCCGGCCGGAATCGACCCGTCGCTCGCGCCCACTGTCGAATGCGATCCGGCGCTGCGCACCTACGCGTATGTGGCTCGGGACCGCCGCGAGATCGGGATGATCGGCGACGGTTCATTCCTCACGGCGGTGCTCCAGGTCCAGTCGACCGATGCTCCACTGCGGCCGATGCGCACCAAGCGACCACTTCCGCTGTCGCTGCTGCAGGACGCGCTGGACGTGGACGGCATTCAGCTGGAGTCGGTGCAGGTGGTGCAACACTCACAGACCGCGCCCGCACCGCATCTGCCCGAACAGGCCGCGGCAGCGCGCAGTTACGCCCCGCTCCAGGAGCAGGCCGGAGCCCCCGCCGTCCGGCTGACCTGGGTGGCGCTCAAGCTGAATCCCGAGCTGTGTCCGGAGGCCATACGGGCGCGCGGCGGTGGCCAGGAGGGTGCTCAGCGGTCCCTGCTGCGCGCGGTTGACCAGCTGGCCAGTCGGCTGACCGGCGCCGGATTCTCGGCGCGACCGCTGGCCGAGGGTGAACTCACCACGGCCCTCGCCACCTCGGCGTGTGTCAACCCGCATGCGACGACCCAGGCGGGGCGTGCGAGCACACCTACCCGCCGGACGCTGGAGACCTCGCGCGCCTGGCGCTGCGACGACCGGTGGCACACCACCTACTGGGTGGGGCGCTGGCCGCAGATGGGTCCGGAATCGGTGCCCTTGCCACAGCTCGTGGCGCTGCTGACTTCCATGCCCGCTCTCGCGTCCACCTTCAGCCTGACCCTGACGCATGACGACGGCAGCCGTAACGCCTCCTCGGTCACCGGGCACATCAGGGTCACCGGACGCAGCGACACCGATCTGATCACCGCCCGCAAGGCGTTGGAGCGCGCCGCGCGGGGGGTACGGGTCGGGCTGGTACGTCTCGACCGCGAGCAGTTGCCCGGTGTACTCGCGACGCTCCCGCTGGGAGGCACCCGCTGATGGCCACGTCCGCCTTCTCCCCCGCCGCCTCTCCCTCCGGTCATGGAGCCGATCCGGATTCCGCCCCCGGAGCGGGTCTGGGATCCGGTCCCATGATTTCCGGTGCCGGTGCCCCCGGGATGGCCGGTGACCCGAACTCGGCGCGCAGGACGCGCCCCGGTTTCGGGCTCATCGGGCCCCGGCGCGGACGGCAAACACTGCCCCTGGAGGAAGTGGAGGCGCTGGCGCTGCCCATCGGCGACGACGGCGTCATCATCGGCGTGGACGAGCAGAACCAGCCCGCCATCCTTGGCTTCAACCGGCCCGAGCCGTTCGACGTGGTCCTCGTCGGCGGTCTGTGGACCGCGCAGGTGCTGGCCTTCCGGGCGGCGGCCACCGGCGCCCGCATCGCCGTCGAGACCGGTCGACCGCATCTGTGGACCAACTTGGTGCAGGTCGCGGGCGGCGGACAGCAGTGCATGACCATCTTCGACGTGGGCCGTGTGCCGCCGCAAGGGCCTTCGGTCGGCAGTCCCGTTCTCGTCGTCCGGGACTGCGGCATGCGCCCGCCACGGGGCCGGGTCTCCGCGTTGCCCTGGCAGTCGGTGCTGACCCTGCTGCCCTATCTCAGCCCGGTCGCGCCGCGGCTGCTCGAGCACGCCGGGCTGGTCGGCATCCAGCGCGTTTCGCCGGACGAGGCCGTGGAAATAGGCCGCGTCATGGGCCTTCCGCAAGCCGACGTCGCCGCGCTGTCCACCCTCCCCGACTGGGTCACCCTCTGGTGTACACGTACCGGTCGGCAGTTCGTCACCGTGCAGGCAACGGATGCCGAGACGGGGCTGCTGGGATCTCCGCGTCGGGTGGACTGATCCGGGTCAAACGCTTCAGGGTCGGTCCGTCGTTGATCGACACCGCTCGAGAGCGGTCCACATCGTGTCGTGGACCGCTTCGGGTGGCGGATGGGCCTGCCCCCGCGGCGGTCATGGTGATTAGTCTTGGGGTACCCGGTGGAGCGCCCCGTTCAGGGGTCCCCGGCGTCACAAAAGGGGAAAGCCGAACGGTCGGACGACAGTAGCGATCGGCAACAGATCGGCCTCGCCAAGAATTTCAAGGGTGTTCGACCACACCAGGAGGCATTGTGAGCAGCGATCGGGACGAGATCCGCACGGGCGGAAACACACCCGGCGATGATCGGTCCGACGCGGAGACCGAGCACACGGGCGAGTTCACCATCGACTACACCCCACCCGCCTGGTACACGCAGAACGCTTCGTCGTCGTCCTCGCCGTCCTCCACGGCGCCCGCGTCGACCGGGGGTTCCGGAGGAGCCGGGACGGGCGCCGGGCCGGGGATGCCGGGGCCGCCGCCCCCGCCGCCGACCGGCAGTCCGGTGGTGCCGGGTGCGCCGGAGCCGGGCGGTTTTCCGGGTGCCTGGCCGTCGCCGGTCCCGGCGCCCGCCTCCGATGTCGCGTCGGACGCCTCCGAGGCGGAGGAGGTCCCCGGGCGGAGAGAGGACGAGGGGCGGTCGGATCCGGAGAGCAGAGAGTCCGACTCGGGCAGTCGCATGTCGCCTTTGTCTGACTCTGGGCCGGATGTGATCGGTGCCGCGCCCGCGGGTGACAGTGTGGCGGGTGGCGGCGATTCGGGTGGCGGCGTTTCGGACAGCGCTGAGCCCGAATCCTCCTATGAGTCTTCCGCTCCGGCTTCCGATGTGGAGGCCGAGGGTTCCGCGGCGGCTTCCGCTTCCTCTTCCTCTTCCGCTTCCGCTTCCGTCGATGACGACTTCGCGCTGGCGCCCGCCGCCGCTTCGGGCGACGACGACGCCTTCCGGGCGGACTCCTCGGAGTACGCCTCCGAGGCGGACTCCGACGAGGGCGAGAACGGCGATCTGGGCAGCCCCTCCACCGTACGGTTCTCCACCGCCGCGCTGCGGCGCGAGATCGCCGAGAGGCGGAGTGAGGATCCCGGCGCCGAGGGCGATGAGTCCGGTTCTGGGGTGGATGAGTCCGGCTCTGGGGTCGGTCAGTCCGGTTCCGGTTCTTCTGGTTCTGGGGCTGGATTTGTCTCCGGTGGGGAATCTGGGGCCTCGGACCCGGACGACCGCACCGACGACGATGTGCGCAGTGAGGGCACGCTTCGCTTCTCCACGGCCGCGTTGCGGCGGGAGATGGAGGAATTGAGGCAGGCGAGCGCCGAGCCCCAGGACGCGGTCCCCGACGACGCCGTTCCGGGCGACGCCGTTCCCGCGGACGCCGTGCCGCCGAGCGCGCCGTCGCCCGAACAGCCCGCCGCCAGCTGGGCCCCGCCGCCCGTTCCGCAGTCGGGGCTGCCGCCTCTGCCGCCGGACTTCCAGCCCGCGGCGCCCGAGGGCGCCGCACCGGCTCCGGGTCCCGCTCCGGTTCCGGAGCAGCGGACGGACGGGCCCCCCGCGCCGGGGGCCGGGGTGCCGCTCCCGCCGCAGGACACCTCCTGGGCGCCGCCCCCGCCGCAGGGTCAGCCCGCCGCCGGGCCGGGGCCGCAGGGCGGATACGGCTATCCGCGTCCCGGTGAGGGCGCTCACGGTGCGATCCCCGGCCAGCCCGGTCCGGCTCCGCTGCCGGATCAGGCCCCTGGGGCGCAGCCTCCTGCGGCCAACGTGCCCGGCCCGCAGGGCGGTTACCAGCAGCCCGGCCCGGGCGCGCCGGGTCCCGGTCCGCAGGGTGCCCCGGCTCCGCAGGGGCCCCACTACGGCTATCCGCAACCGGGTGCCCAGCCCGCGCCCGGTCCGGGTGTTCCGGGCGGTCCAGCGCAGGGCCAGGGGCCGACGCCCGTCCCGGGCGGCTACGGCTTCCCGCAGCCGCCCGCCCCGGACCAGCAGGGCCAGGGCCCGTACCAGCAGCCCCCCGCACAGCCCTATCCCGCGCCCCAGCCGGGGCAGGCCGAGCACCCCGGACACCCCGGCCAGCCCGGACAGCCGACGTATCCGGGCCAGCCCGGTCAGCCTCAGCCTGCCCAGCCGGGTCAGCCCGGTCAGCCTGCCCAACCCGGACCGTACGCGCCGAACGCCCCCGGCCAGGGTCAGCCGTTCCCCGGGCAGCAGGGGCCGGGCGGCGCGCAGGGCGGGTACGGCTTCCCCCGGCCCGGCGACGGCGTTCCCGGGCCCGGGCCCGCCCCCGGACCACAGGCGCAGCCGCAGCCACAGCCGCAGGACGGCTACGGCTATCCGCGCCCGGACGCCCAGGCCGCCCCGGCGGCCCCGGCGGCTCCGGCGGCCCCGACCGACCCCCGTACCGGCGGCTGGCCGACCGTGACGCCCGACCAGCGGCGGCAGGCCGGAGGCGCGGGGGCGCCGCTCGGGTACACCGCCGCGGTCGAGCTCTCCTCGGACCGGCTGATCAAGGGCAAGCAGAAGCCGAAGAAGAACGCCCCGGGCCCCTCCCGCTTCAAGCTCGGCGGCAAGAAGGAGGAGGCGGAGCGGCAGCGCAAGCTGGAGCTGATCCGCACTCCGGTGCTCTCCTGCTACCGCATCGCGGTGATCAGCCTCAAGGGCGGTGTCGGCAAGACCACGACGACCACCGCACTCGGCTCGACCCTGGCCATCGAGCGCCAGGACAAGGTCATCGCGATCGACGCCAACCCGGACGCGGGCACCCTCGGCCGACGGGTCCGCCGGGAGACCGGTGCGACCATTCGCGACCTGGTGACGGCGATCCCGTACCTCAACAGCTATATGGACATCCGGCGGTTCACCTCACAGGCGCCGTCGGGGCTGGAGATCCTCGCCAACGACGTGGACCCGGCGGTCTCCACGACGTTCAACGACGACGACTACCGCCGCGTCATCGACGTCCTGGGCAAGCAGTACCCGATCATCCTCACCGACTCGGGCACGGGCCTGCTCTACAGCGCCATGCGCGGCGTACTCGACCTCGCCGACCAGTTGATCATCATCTCCACGCCCTCGGTCGATGGCGCGAGCAGCGCCAGCACCACCCTGGACTGGCTGTCCGCGCACGGCTACGCGGATCTGGTCTCGCGGAGCATCACGGTGATCTCCGGGGTCCGGGAGACCGGCAAGATGATCAAGGTCGAGGACATCGTGTCGCACTTCGAGACCCGCTGCCGCGGGGTGATCGTGGTGCCGTTCGACGAGCATCTGTCGGCGGGCGCCGAGGTGGATCTGGAGATGATGCGGCCCAAGACCCGCGAGGCGTACTTCAACCTCTCGGCCATGGTCGCGGAGGACTTCACCCGCGCCCAGCAGGAGCAGGGCCTGTGGACCGGTGACGGCGGCGCCCAGCCGCCGCAGATGGCCCCGCCGATGCCCGGACAGGCCCAACAGCAACAGCCCTACCCGGGCGCCTACGCGCCCCAGCAGGGGCAGCAGCCGCAGTACCCCGGGTACCCCCAGCAAGGCGGCCAGCAGGGCTGGCAGCAGTCCTACGGACAGGGGCAGCAGCCACAGCCCGGACAGCCGTGGCAGCAGGCGCCGGGCCAGCCAGGGCAGCCCGCGCAACCGGGGCAGCCCTGGCAGCAGCAGCCCCCGCAGCAGTAGCGAGGCGAGGGAGCAAGCGGAGCGCCCCGTGGGCCGGATCACCGGCCCACGGGGCGCTTTCGCACGTTCACCCGTTCACCACGCGGCGCCTCAGCGGCTCCCGTGCTCCTCCACGAGCTCCCGGGCCCGCTTCACATCGGCCGCCATGCGCTCAAGCAGCGCCTCGATCGAGTCGAACTTCTCCTGGCCCCGCAGATAGGCGAGGAAGTCGACCTCGACATGGAGTCCGTACAGATCCAGTCCGACCCGGTCGATCGCATACGCCTCGACCGTCCGCTCGGTCCCGTCGAACTGCGGATTGGTGCCGACCGAGATCGCAGCGGGCATCGCCTCGCCCCGCGCCGTCAGCCAGCCCGCGTAGACGCCGTCGGCCGGGATCGCGGTGTGCGGCGGGGTCTCCAGGTTAGCCGTTGGAAAGCCCAGCTCACGGCCGCGCTGCGCACCGCGCACCACCACGCCCTCGACCCGGTGCGGCCGGCCGAGGACCTCCATCGCGCCCGTGACATCGCCCTCCGCGACCAGGCGGCGCGCCAGCGTGGAGGAGAACGGCTCGCCGCCGCCCGCCGCGCCGCGCTCGTACAGGTCGATGACCTCGACCTCGTAGTCGTAGGTGGTGCCGAGCTCGCGCAGGAAGGCCACGTTCCCGGCGGCCTTATGGCCGAAGCGGAAGTTGGGGCCCTCCACCACGACCCGGGCGTGCAACTTGTCCACCAGCACCTTCACCACGAAGTCGGCGGGGGTGAGCCGCGAGAACTCCGCCGTGAACGGCAGGATCAGCACCGCGTCCACGCCCAGCCCGGCCATCAGCTCCGCGCGACGCTGGTGGGTGGCGAGCACCGGGGGATGGCTGCCGGGGCGCACGACCTCGCTCGGATGCGGGTCGAAGGTGACCACGACCGCCGGTACGCCCAGCTCACGCGCCCGTGCCACGGCACGGCCGATGATCAGCTGGTGCCCTCGGTGCACCCCGTCGTAGGAACCGATGGTGACGACGCTGCGCCCCCAGTCCTCGGGGATGTCCTCCAAGCCACGCCAGCGCTGCACTTTGCCCGCTCCTCGCCCGAACCTTTGTCTGTCGACTTCGCAGGTCTAAGACTGCCATGCCCCGGGCGCCCACCTCGCATCGGTGGCCGCCTCGAGCGCCCGGACCGGCCGGGAAGCCACGGTAGGCGGCCGGTCCCGGCGCGTGCAACGCGGCCCGGATTCGGCACACGGCGTCAACCGCGTCAGCCGCGTCATACGAAGACGGCCAGGCTCTTCGCCTTGCCCTTCGACTCCTCCACCAGGGCCAGAAAGCGCCCCTCCGGGCCGAAGACCGCGACCGGACCCGGCCCCGTACCCGTGGCCCCCGCCCCCGTCTCCCCCGGCGGCATGTCGATCCGCACCCCGTTGCCCAGCAGCCGGGCCTGGCGCTCGTCCACGTCCCAGCGCGGGAACGCGGCGGCCGCCGCCTCCGCGATGGGCAGGATCTCCAGCGACTCCTCCAGCCGTTCCAGCGTCCTGGCCGCCTCCAGCCCGTACGGACCGACCCGGATCCTGCGCAGGGCCGTGAGATGGCCGCCCACACCGAGCCCGGCGCCCAGGTCGCGCGCCAGGGCCCGGATGTAGGTGCCGGAGGAGCACACCACCGTGACGTCCAGGTCGAGGACGGTGGTGCCGTCCTCCGCCTTGGCCTCGCGGCGGTCGTGGAGGGCGAAGGAGGAGACGGTCACCGGCCGCGCCGGAATCGCGAACTCCTCGCCCTCCCGCGCCCGTGCGTAGGAGCGCTTGCCGTCGATCTTGATGGCGCTGACCTTCGAGGGGACCTGCTGGATGTTCCCGGTCAGCTCCTCGATCCCGGCCCGGACGGCGCCCAGGTCGACCCCGGCGGCGCCCTCCGAGGCGGTGATCTCGCCCTCCGCGTCATCGGTGACCGTGGTCTGCCCGAGCCGGATGGTGGCCCGGTACTCCTTCTCGGTCAGCGCCAGATGCCCCAGCAGCCGGGTGGCCTTCTCCACGCCGATCACGAGCACGCCCGTGGCCATCGGGTCCAGCGTCCCGGCGTGGCCGACCCGCCGGGTGCCGGCGAAGCGGCGCATCCTGGCGACGACGTCGTGCGAGGTGAAACCGGCCGGTTTGTCGACGATCACCAGGCCGTCCGGCGCCCCGGAACCGGCCCTGCCGTTGCGCGTCATGCGTCCGCTGAACCCTTGCCGTCCGTGCCGGGCTCCCCGTCGTCCTCCTGGTCGGGCTTGCGGTACGGGTCGGCGTCGCCCGCGTAGCTGGCGCCCGAGGACGCCTCGCGCACCTGGGCGTCCGCCTCCCTGGCCTTGGCGAGCAGATCGTCGATGGTGCGGGCGTTCTCCGGCAGCGCGTCCGGGACGAACGTCAGGGTCGGGGTGAAGCGCACCCCCGTCTGGCGCCCGACCTCCGACCGCAGCACGCCCTTGGCGCTCTCCAGGGCCGCGGCGGAGGCCGCCCGCTCCTCGTCGTCGCCGAAGACCGTGTAGAAGACGGTCGCCTCCCGCAGATCACCGGTGATCCGGGTGTCGGTGATGGTCACATAGCCCAGCCGCGGGTCCTTGATCCGCCGCTGCAGGGTCTCCGCGACCACGACCCGGATGCGGTCCGCCAGTTTGCGTGCCCGCGCGGTGTCGCTCATGCGTCTTCTTCTCTCTTCTCCGCGTACGTTTCTCCGCGTACGTTCTTCGCGTCGGTTGTCGCGTCGGCATTGGCGTCAGGTCTCGCGCCAGCCTTCGCGTCGGCCATCGATGGCCACCGGCGGCTCGCTACCGCCGGTCCGGCCCCCTCATTCATCATCGCCACCGTGGAACCGCCGTCGCACCGACAGCAGCTCCACCTCCGGCCGCGCCGCCACCAGCCGCTCGCAGCGGTCGAGCACCTCCCTGAGGTGGCCCGCGTCCCCGGAGACCATCGCGAGGGCGATCTGGGCCCTGCGGTAGAGGTCCTGGTCACCGACCTCCGCCGCGCTCACCGCGAATTTGCGGTGCAGCTCGGCGACGATCGGGCGGACGACGGAGCGCTTCTCCTTCAACGACCGTACGTCGCCGAGAAGCAGGTCAAAGGACAACGTCCCTACATACATGCGGTCCGGGTCAAGCCACCCGTGGGGCCTTTGTGATTGCGGGCTTCTCGCACCGTACACGCAAGGGCCGGGGCCGATCGACGGAAATTCCTCCGCCGATCGGCCCCGGCTGGTCAGCCGTGCGTCAGCCGCGCGGCTTCTCGCGCATCTCGTACGTCGCGATGACGTCGTCGACCTTGATGTCGTTGTAGCTGCCGAGGTTGATACCGCCCTCGAAGCCCTCGCGAATCTCGGTGACGTCGTCCTTGAAGCGACGCAGACCCTCGATGTTGAGGTTCTCCGCCACGACCTTGCCGTCGCGGATGAGGCGGGCCTTGGTGTTCCGCCGGACCTCGCCGGAGCGGATGAGCACACCCGCGATGTTGCCCAGCTTGGACGAGCGGAAGATCTCGCGGATCTCCGCCGTACCGAGCTCGACCTCTTCGTACTCCGGCTTGAGCATGCCCTTCAGGGCCGCCTCGATCTCCTCGATCACCTGGTAGATGACCGAGTAGTAGCGGACGTCCACGCCCTCGCGCTCGGCCATCTGCGTGGCACGCCCGTCGGCGCGCACATTGAAGCCGATGACGATGGCGTCGGAGCCCGTCGCCAGGTCGATGTCGGTCTCGGTGACCGCACCCACACCGCGGTGCAGCACCCGCAGGTCCACCTCTTCGCCGACGTCGAGCTGGAGCAGCGAGGACTCGAGGGCCTCCACCGAACCGGACGCGTCGCCCTTGATGATGAGGTTGAGCTGCTGGACCTGACCGGCCTTGAGCACCTTGTCCAGGTCCTCCAGGGAGACCCTGCGGGTGCGCTTGGCGAACGCCGCGTTCCGCTCGCGGGCGGCGCGCTTCTCGGCGATCTGGCGGGCGGTGCGGTCCTCGTCCACGACGAGGAAGTTGTCACCCGCGCCGGGCACGTTGGTCAGGCCGAGCACCAGGACCGGGGTCGCCGGGCCCGCCTCCGTCACGTTGTTCCCGTTGTCGTCGAGCATCGCCCGGACGCGGCCGTACGCGTCGCCGACGACCATCGTGTCGCCGACCCGCAGGGTGCCGCGCTGGACCAGCACGGTGGCCACGGCGCCGCGGCCGCGGTCGAGGTGGGCCTCGATCGCGATGCCCTGTGCGTCCTGCTCCGAGTTGGCCCGCAGGTCGAGCGAGGCGTCGGCGGTGAGGACGACGGCCTCCAGCAGGCTGTCGATGTTCAGACCCTGCTTGGCGGAGATGTCGACGAACATGGTGTCGCCGCCGTACTCCTCGGCCACCAGGCCGTACTCGGTCAGCTGACCGCGCACCTTGGTCGGGTCGGCGCCCTCGACGTCGATCTTGTTGACCGCGACCACGATCGGCACATCGGCCGCCTTGGCGTGGTTCAGCGCCTCGATCGTCTGGGGCATCACACCGTCGTTGGCCGCCACCACGAGGATCGCGATGTCGGTCGACTTGGCACCGCGGGCACGCATGGCGGTGAACGCCTCGTGACCCGGGGTGTCAATGAAGGTGATCTTGCGCTCTTCGTCGTTGACCTCGGTCGAGACCTGGTAGGCACCGATGTGCTGGGTGATGCCGCCGGCCTCGCCCGCGACCACGTTGGTCTTGCGGATCGCGTCAAGCAGCCGGGTCTTACCGTGGTCGACGTGACCCATGACGGTCACCACCGGCGGACGCGCGGAGAGCATCTCCTCGCCGCCCTCGTCCTCGCCGAACTCGATGTCGAAGGACTCGAGGAGCTCGCGGTCCTCCTCCTCCGGGCTGACGATCTCGACGTTGTAGTTCATCTCGTCGGCGAGCAGCTGAAGCGTCTCGTCGGAGACGGACTGGGTCGCGGTGACCATCTCGCCCAGGTTGAACATCACCTGGACCAGGGACGCCGGGTTGGCGTTGATCTTCTCCGCGAAGTCGGTCAGCGAGGCGCCCCGCGACAGCCGGACCGTCTGGCCGTTGCCGCGCGGCAGCATCACACCGCCGATGGACGGGGCCTGCATGGCCTCGTACTCCTGGCGCCGCTGCCGCTTCGACTTACGGCCACGGCGCGCCGGACCGCCGGGACGGCCGAAGGCGCCCTGGGTGCCACCGCGGCCACCGGGACCGCCGGGGCGGCCGCCGAAGCCGGGACGGCCACCGCCGCCGCCGAAGCCGCCACCGCCGCCGGGACCACCCGGACGGCCGGCGAAACCGCCGCCGCCACCGGGACGACCGCCACCACCGCCGGGACGGCCGGCGAAGCCGCCGCCGCCACCGGGACGACCGCCGCCGCCACCGCCGGGACGACCGCCGCCACCGGGACCGCGACCGCCACCACCGCCGCCGGGGCCCGGCCGCGGGCCCGCGGCCGGACGCTGCGGCATCATGCCCGGGTTCGGACGCGCGCCACCGGGACCCGGACGCGGGCCGCCGCCCTGGGCGCCCTGCGGACGGGGCATCTGCCCCGGAGTGGGACGGGGACCGCCGGGACCGCCCTGGCCACGGCCCGGACCGCCCTGGCCGCCGCCCTGCGGACGGGGACCGCCGCCGGGCTGGCCGCCGGGGCGCGGGGCGCCGCCGGGGCGGGGTGCCTGCGGGCGTGCCATACCGGTGGAACCACCGGAGGTGAAGGGGTTGTTACCGGGACGGGGACCGGCCGGACGGGGACCGCCCGGACGCGGACGCTCCTGACCCGGACGCGGGGCGCCACGGCCGCCCTGGCCCTGGCCCCCCTGACCCTGGCCACCCTGGCCACCCTGACCGCCCTGGCCCTGACCGCCCTGGCCCTGACCGCCCTGACGGCCGCCGGGGCGCGGACCGGGAGTGGCACCCGGCTTGGCGGGCGCGCCCGGCTTGGCCGCGGCGGGCTTGGGCGCGGGGGTCGGCGGCGCGGTGAACTCGGGCTGCGCCGGAGCCGCCGGCGCGGGGCCCGGCTTGGGGCCGGGGCTCGGACGGGCACCCGGCGTGGGACGCGGACCCGGAGTGGGCGCCGCGGCGGGGGTGCCGCGCTGGCCCTCGGGGGCAGCACTCGGCTTGGTGGGGCCGGGCGCCGGGGGCTTGGGGGCGGCCGGACGGGCCGCCGCCGCCGGACCCGGGGTCGGGGTCGGCGGCTTGGGCGTCGCCTTGCGCGGCGCCGAGGGCTTGCCGGAGGCACGGCCGGAGCCGTTGCCACCCTGGAAAGCGTCAGTCAACTTGCGCACGACCGGCGCCTCGATCGTCGAGGACGCCGAACGTACGAATTCACCGAGTTCCTGGAGCTTGGCCATGACGACCTTGCTCTCAACTCCGAACTCCTTGGCGAGTTCGTATACCCGGACCTTAGCCACTTCGCTCCTTTTAGGTCCGGGTTGTCGCCGGACCGTCGCTACTTCATGGGCGTACTCATCGCGTACTCATCGAGTGCTCATCGCAATCTCGACCTACTTCCGACTCGCGAGGTACCTGACCGCACGGTGTCCCGTGCCGTTCTTTCAACTACTCAGGGTGTCGCCTGTTCACCCCGCTCGACAAACCGGCGGAGCGCCGTGGTGTCGAGCGCTCCCGGCCCCCTGAAGGCCCGGGAAAAGGCCCGGCGGCGAACCGCCAGGTCAAGGCAGACCCGTGTGGGGTGAACATAAGCACCCCGACCGGGGAGCGTACCGCGCCGGTCGGGGACACAAACACCCTCGACCAGCACAATGCGCAGCAGATCGATCTTGGCCGCCCGATCCCGGCATCCCACACAGGTTCTCTCAGGGCAGGCACCAGCTCGCGTGCGGCCAGACACTGGTTAAGTCTACCTCCCCGTACCGACCTCACCCCTTGGGGGGAGTGATCGAACCGTCACTCGATTTAGCCCGGATCCCGGGGGATCCGACCGGAATCAGCCTTGATCACCCGACTGCTCGGTGTCCGGCCGGATGTCGATCCGCCAGCCGGTCAGCCGCGCCGCCAGCCGGGCGTTCTGCCCCTCCTTGCCGATGGCGAGCGACAGCTGGTAGTCGGGCACGGTGACCCGGGCCGAGCGGGCCGCCAGGTCGACCACCTCGACCTTGCTCACCCGCGCGGGTGACAGCGCGTTCGCCACCAGCTCAGCGGGGTCGTCCGACCAGTCGACGATGTCGATCTTCTCGCCGTGCAGCTCGGCCATCACGCTGCGGACCCGTCCGCCCATCGGGCCGATGCACGCCCCCTTGGCGTTCAGCCCGGCACGGGTGGACCGGACCGCGATCTTGGTGCGGTGGCCCGCCTCGCGGGCGATCGCCGCGATCTCCACCGAACCGTCCGCGATCTCCGGCACCTCGAGCGCGAACAACTTCTTGACCAGATTGGGATGCGTACGCGAAAGGGTCACCGACGGTCCGCGCACGCCCTTGACGACGCGTACGACGTACGTGCGCAGCCGGGTGCCATGGGCGTAGTCCTCGCCCGGGACCTGCTCCTGCACCGGCAGGATCGCCTCCAGCCGGCCGATGTCCACCAGCACGTTCTTGGGGTCCTTGCCCTGCTGGACGACACCGGCGACGACATCGCCCTCCCGCCCCGCGTACTCGCCGAAGGTGATCTCCTCCTCGGCGTCCCGCAGCCGCTGCAGGATGACCTGCTTCGCGGTCATCGCGGCGATCCGGCCGAAACCGGACGGGGTGTCGTCGAACTCCTGGGGCTCCTGCCCCTCCGCCAGGTCCTCGTCGTCCTCGCGGGCCCACACGGTCACATGGCCGGTGTCGCGGTTGAGCTCCACCCGGGCCCGGCGGCGACTTCCCTCGGTGCGGTGATAGGCGATGAGGAGGGCCGATTCGATCGCCTCGACCAGCAGGTCGAAGGAGATCTCCTTCTCTCGCACCAGACCCCGCAGGGCACTCATGTCGATGTCCACGGCTACGCCTCCTCTTTGCTCTCGTCGCCGTCGCCCGCGGTCGTGTCCGCGGGCTTGCGGTTGAACTCGATCTCCACCCGGGCCTTGGAGATCTCCTCGAAGGCCAGCCGCCTGGCAGTGGGCTTGCGCCCCTTCACACCGGGAACTTCCAGATCGAGACCCTCGTCGTCCACCGAGACGATCCGGGCCACCAGCTCGCCGCCGTCGCCGAGGCGCGCCCGCATGAGGCGGCCGGTGGCACGGCGGTAGTGGCGCGGCTCGGTCAGGGGGCGCTCGGCGCCGGGAGAGGTGACCTCGAGGACGTACGGGGTCTGGCCCATGGCGTCCGTGTCGTCGAGGGTCTTGGAGATGTCCCGGCTCAGCTCCGCACACGTGTCCAGCTGCACGCCGTCGTCGGAGTCCACGACCACTCTCAGCACGCGCCGCCGCCCGGCCGGGGTCACCTCGACCTCTTCCAGATCCAGGTCCCGCGCGCTGACGAGCGGTTCCAGCAGTCCGCGCAGCCTCTCGCTCTGGGTGGTGCTCATCCGGGTGACTCCTCGGCCGCGTGTGCTGTTGTGGGAAGGTCGCGTGTCAGGTCAAAGCCTATCCGTTCCGGCCGCGGGCTGACGATTCGGTGGCCGCTGCCGGGCAGACGGGCTCGGCGCGGGTACGCTCGCCTGCTGTGATCACTACCGGCGGCCGGGAGCGGCCGCAGCCCGGAAAGAGGAACGTGTCGATCACCACTCCCCCGCCCCGTGCCACCACCGCGCCTGCCGCGTCCGCGGTGCCTTCGGCGTCTGCCGTCTCTGCCGCGTCCGCCGGCACTCCGGCGTCCGCCGGCTCTTCGGACCGCACCGCCCCGGTGACCCGGCGGCGGAGTCTGCTGCTGGGCGGCGGGGCGCTGGGGGCCGTCGCGCTGCTGAGCGGCTGCTCCGACGAGCCCGAGTCCCGGCGCGAGGCGGACGGCGGGGCGGACGTCGCGCTGTTGCGGGCGCGGGGCGCGCGGGACTCCACCGCGCTCCTCGCGCGCTACGACGCGACCGTGGACACGCATCCCGACCTCGCGGAACGGCTGGCGCCGCTGCGGGAGGAGACGGCCCGGCACGTCGCGGTCTTCACCGCCAAGGGCCGGTCCCCCTCCCCCTCCGCGACCGCGTCGCGCTCACCCTCGGCGGGCGGGCGGCGGATGCCGGAGGTCCCGAAGGACGAGAAGCGGGCCCTGGCCGCCCTCGCCCAGGCCGAGCGCCAGACCGCCGACACCCGCACCGCCGCGCTCGCCACCGCACCGCCCGAACTGGCCCGGCTGCTGGCCTCCGTCGCGGCCTGCGGCGCCGCCCACGTGTATCTCCTCACGCAGCGCGACACGGACTCGTGATCACGCTCGGGACCACCGGGAAGGGGTACTGACATGGCCGCTCGAGCAGACCGTCCGGCCGTCGGCGAACGCGCCGCGGCGCTCAGGGCCGCGCAGGCGGCGCTCGCCGCCGAGCACGCCGCGGTGTACGGCTACGGCGTCGTCGGCGGGCGGATCGGCGACGACCGGCTCGCGGAGGCGCGCGAGGGCTACGCCGCGCACCGCGCGCGCCGGGACGACCTCGCCCGCACCGTGCGCGACCTCGGCGGCCGCCCCACCAGCGCGGCGCCCGCCTACGCCCTGCCCTTCGCGGTGCCGGACGCGCCCGCCGCGGTGCGGCTCGCGGCCGAGCTGGAGAACCGGGTCGCCGCCGTCTACGCCGATCTCGTGCGCGCCTCGGCCGGATCGCTGCGCCGCCAGGCGGCGGGCGCGCTGCGGGAGGCGGCGGTCCGGGCGGTGCGCTGGCGGGGCGGCGGCGTAGCCTTCCCTGGGCTCACCGAACGCGCCGCGCCGGCCAGTCCGTCGGCGGCGCCGAGCGGTGGGTCGGACGGCGTGTGACGTCACTGACGGCGGAGGGGACGGCTCGGAGATGGCATCGGCACCACGGCCCGGCGGCGATACGGACCGCGTCACGGTGCCGAAGCGGCTTCTGGACGCGCTGAGCGACGACCCCACGAGCGCCGTGCGGAGCTGGCTGGACGCCCTCCCCGGGACGGCCGGGCGGCAGCTGGCGGCCTGGGAGCTGACCCTGGAGCGGGTCGCGGCACCCGGAGGGCGGCACGGGCTCGTGGCGCTCGTACGGCAGGCGGACGGCACTCCGGCGGCGCTGAAGTTCCCGGTCCCCGGCCCGGACGCGGACCGTGAGCGGGCCGCCCTCGCGCACTGGAACGGCTGGGGCGCGGCCCGGCTGCTGCGCGCCGACCCGGGCACCGGTGCGCTGCTGCTCGAGCGGCTGCACGGCGCGGTGTCGCTGCGCTCGCTGCCCGAGCCGAAGGCGTTGCTGGAGGCGGCGGGCACGGTGCGGCGGCTGTGGGTGCCGCCGCCCGAGGGGCATCCGTTCCCGTCGGTCACCGGGCGCACGGCGGAGGAGCGGGAGATCCTGCGGGTGCTCGGCGCCGGGGACTGGGCGGCGGACGCCCGCCCGCTCACCGACGAGGCGCTGGAGCTGCGGGCCGCGCTGCCCGCCGGGCCGCCCGAGGAGGTGCTGCTGCACGGCGCCTTCCGGCAGGGGAAGGTGCTGGCCGGGGAGCGCGCGCCCTGGCTCGCGGTGGGCCCGGCGCCGGTCGTGGGCGAGCGCGCGTACGACCTGGCGCGGCTGGTGCTCGACCGCTGCGAGGACCTGGCCGCGGGGCCCGGCCCGGCCGCGGCCGCGCGCCGCCGGGTGGCGAAGCTGGCGGATTCCCTGGAGGCCGACCGTGACCGGCTGCGCGGCTGGTCCCTCTGCCGCGCCGTCGAGACGGGCCTGCGCCACGCCGCCGCGGGCGACCACCGCCGCGCCGAGCTGCTGCTGGAGTTCGCGGGCTGGCTCTGAGGGGGCGCCCCGGCCCGGCCGGGTGCGGCTTTCGTCCCGTCGCCCACGGCGTGAGGGAGCAGCGGGGGGCGCGGGCTCCGCCCCCCGGCGCCGCCGCTGCCGTCAGTCGGTGGCGGTGAGGCGGGCGATGGCCTCGTCGATGGGAAGGTCCTCGCGCTCGCCCGTACGGCGGTCCTTCAGCTCGACGACGCCGTCCTTCGCGCCGCGGCCCACGACCAGGATGGTCGGGACGCCGATCAGCTCGGAGTCGGTGAACTTCACGCCCGGCGAGACACCGGCGCGGTCGTCGACCATGACGCGCAGGCCCGCCGTGCCCAGCCTCTCGGCGAGGTCGAGTGCCACCTCGGTCTGGAGGGCCTTGCCCGCCGCGACGATGTGGACGTCGGCCGGGGCGACCTCGCGGGGCCAGCAGAGGCCGGACTCGTCGTGGGTCTGCTCGGCGAGGGCGGCGACGGCGCGGGAGACTCCGACGCCGTACGAGCCCATCGTGACCCGCGCGGGCTTGCCGTTCTGGCCGAGCACATCGAGCTGGAAGGCGTCGGCGTACTTGCGGCCGAGCTGGAAGATGTGGCCGATCTCGATCGCCCGGTCCAGCTCGATGCCCGCACCGCAGCGGGGGCAGGGGTCGCCCGGCTCGACCACGACGACGTCCAGGTACTCGTCGACCTCGAAGTCACGGCCGCAGACCACGTCGCGCGCGTGGGTGTCGGGCTTGTTGGCGCCGGTGATCCAGGCGGTGCCGGGGGCGACGCGCGGGTCGGCGATGTAGCGGAAGGACTTGCCCGCCAGGCCCTGCGGGCCGACGTAGCCGCGCACCAGCTCGGGACGGCCCTCGAAGTCCTCGGCCGTGACGAGCTCGACGACGGCCGGGGCGAGGTGCTCGCCCAGCTTGCCCAGGTCCACCTCGCGGTCGCCGGGGACGCCCACCGCGGTGATCTCGCCGTCGACCTTGACCAGGAGGTTCTTCAGGGTGGCTGAGGCCGGGACGCCGAGGTGGCCGGCCAGCGACTCGATGGTCGGGGTGTCGGGGGTGTCCAGCTCCTCGACGGGGCCGTGCGCGGCGCCCTCGACCGGCGGCACGGTCACCGTGACGGCCTCGGTGTTCGCGGCGTAGTCGCAGTTCGGACAGTCGACGAAGGTGTCCTCACCGGCCTCCGCCGGGGCCAGGAACTCCTCGGAGGCCGAGCCGCCCATCGCGCCGGAGACCGCGGAGACGATGCGGTAGTCCAGGCCGAGGCGCTGGAAGATCCGCTGGTATGCCTCGCGGTGCAGCCGGTAGGACTCGGCAAGGCCCTCGTCGGTGGTGTCGAAGGAGTACGAGTCCTTCATCAGGAACTCGCGCCCGCGCAGCACACCGGAGCGGGGGCGGGCCTCGTCCCGGTACTTGGTCTGGATCTGGTAGAGCATGACCGGCAGGTCCTTGTACGACGTGCACTGGTCCTTGACCGTCAGGGCGAAGATCTCCTCATGGGTCGGGCCGAGGAGGTAGTCGGCGCCCTTGCGGTCCTTGATCCGGAAGAGCAGATCGCCGTACTCGTCCCAGCGGCCGCTCGTCTCGTAGGGCTCGCGGGGCAGCAGGGCGGGCAGCAGGACCTCCTGGGCGCCGATGGCGTCCATCTCCTCACGGACGATCCGCGAGACGTTCTCCAGGACCTTCTTGCCGATCGGCAGCCAGGTCCAGATGCCCGCGGCGGCGCGGCGGACGTACCCGGCGCGGACCAGCAGCTTGTGGCTGGCGGTCTCGGCGTCCGCCGGGTCTTCGCGCAGCGTCTTCAGCATCATCGTGGACATGCGCTGGACGTTGACGGCGTGGGCCATGGGGTCTCTCCTGCGTGCGATGGGATGGTCAGGAGGTTAGCCGCACCGGCTGGCTTCCCGGAAATGCGTAAGCGTCTCCCTAGCGGTGGCGCAGCGGCAGGAGGGCTCCCATCACGGCGTACGGGCTCGGGGCGCTCGGGAAGAGCACCGGGCGGGCGAGGTCGGCGTACCCCAGTGAGCGGTAGAGCGCGCGGGCCGGGCTCTCGGTGTCGATCGCGGACAGGATCGAGCGCGGCTCGTCGGCGCCGTCGGTGATGGTCGTGATCAGCTGCCGTCCGATGCCGCGGTGCTGGTACTGGGGGTGGACGTGGAGCTCGGTGATGACGAACGAGTCGTCCAGCCAGTCCTCGTGCCCGGCCGCGCGCAGATACGGCTGGACGACCGTGGACCACCAGTGGGTGCGGTTGTTGGGCATGCCGTAGACGAAGCCGACGAGCCGTCCGGAGGGCGTGGTCGCGCCGAGCGCGCGGGCGCCGGGGCTCTTGAGGTGGCGCAGCACGATATGGCGCCGTACGCCGACCTCCTCGTCCGTCAGCCCGAAGGCGACGGCCTGGACGCCGAGCGCTTCGTCCACGCGCGCGGCGAGGTCGAGCGGCCCGACGACGACGTCTTCGGGTTCCGGGGTCCGCCCCCCGGGGAGATGCAGCATGGGCGGCACCCTACTGGCCCGTCGATCAGAACAGCACACTCATGAACGCGCCGACCTCCCGGAAGCCGACCCGGCGGTACGCCGCCCGCGCCGCGATGTTGAAGTCGTTGACGTACAGGCTCACCACCGGGGCGACCTCGCTCAGCGCATAGCCCAGCACGGCCGCCATCCCGGTCTCGGACAGGCCGCGGCCGCGGTACTCGGGGGCCACCCACACGCCCTGGATCTGGCAGGCGTGCGGGGTGGCCGCGCCGATCTCGGCCTTGAACACCACCCGGCCGTCCTCGACCCGGGCGAAGGAGCGCCCGGCGGTGACGAGCTCGGCGACCCGCGCCTGGTAGAGCAGTCCGCCGTCGCCCGCGAGCGGGGAGACGCCGACCTCCTCGGTGAACATCGCCACGCACGCCGGCATGATGACGTCCATCTCGTCCTTGCGGACGCGGCGCACCAGCGGATCGGGCGGGACGCCGACGGGCATCGAGCTGGTGACCATCAGCGGCTGCCGGGCGCGGACCTCACGGGCCGGGCCCCAGCTGGGCTCCAGCAGGGACCACAGTCCGGCGGTGGTCTCGGCGGGGCCGACGATCGAGGAGCAGCGGCGGCCCGCCCGGCGGGCGCGTTCGGCGAAGCCGCGCACGGCCTCGGGGGTGGCGCAGATGGGTACGAGGTTGGCCCCGGCGTAGCAGAGCGACTCCAGCCGTCCGCCGGAGTACCAGCCCCACATCTCGCCGCCGAGCCGCCACGGGTCCAGGCCGGCGACCTGGACGCGGGCGGCCACGAAGGCGTTCGAGACGGGGTCGCGGTCGAGCACCGCAAGGGCCGCGTCGAGCTCATGGGGCTCGAGGACCCTGGTGGTGGACGTGGTCAGCACGTGTTGGTCTGCCTCACGTGGTGCGGGCCCGCGGGCCGGGGACGTCAATTGTCCAGACTCTACCGCGCAGGCCAGGGCGGCCCCTCACCGCCTTTTCGACGGCTCGGGTTCGCCTCCAACGGCACCGGGACGAGCCGAAGGGCGCCGTCGGACTTCCGGTCCCTTGGATCTTCCGGCCCAGGGCACCTCCCAGCGATAGCTGGGGGAGACTCTTGCGCCCCGGAGGCGAACCGAGCCTCAGAGAAATCAGCTGACAGAGACCTGGGGCTCGCCGGAGGCGGTGCCGTCCTTCTCCATCTGCTCGGCGATCTTCATGGCCTCGTCGATCAGGGTCTCCACGATCTTCGACTCCGGCA
>NZ_LAKD02000121.1 GCF_000968685.2 Streptomyces antioxidans | reverse complement strand
CGGGGTGTTCGGGGTGTTCGGGGTGTTCGGGGTGCACCGGCACCGGATACCAGCACGCGGCCTCGTGCGGCTCAGGGCGCTCAGATCGCTCAGAGCTCTCAGGGCGCTCAGATCGCTGGTCCCGCTCGCGCGCCGCCCGCAACCCCCGCAGCGCGGGCCTCTGCTCCCCGCACCGCTCGTCGGCGTAGGAGCAGCGCGGCTGGAAGGTGCAGCGGTCGGGCTGTTCGGTGAGGCTCGGCACCAGCCCGGGGATCTCCTGGAGCCGCCCCCGCTCGCCCTCCGCCCGGTTCCGGCCGGGCACCGGCACCGCGCCGAGCAGCCCGCGGGTGTACGGATGGCGGGGTGCGCCGAACAGCTCGTCCACCGGGGCCTGTTCGACGCCCCGGCCCGCGTACATCACCAGCACCCGGTCGGCGATGTCGGCGACCACGCCCAGATCGTGGGTGATCAGCACGATCGCGGTGCCGAGCCGCTCCCGCAGGGACTGCAGTACCTCCAGGATGCCCGCCTGCACGGTGACGTCGAGCGCGGTGGTGGGCTCGTCGGCGATGAGTACGGCGGGGTCGCAGGCGATCGCGATGGCGATCATCACCCGCTGGCGCATTCCGCCGCTGAGCTGGTGCGGATAGTCGCGGACCCGCTGGGCGGGGGCGGGGATGCCGACGAGGTCGAGCAGGTCCACGGCCCGTTCGCGCGCCTCCCGGCGGCCGATCCCCTGATGGCGCCGTAGGACCTCGCCGACCTGGCGGCCGATGGTGAGGACGGGGTTCAGCGAGGTCATCGGCTCCTGGAAGATCATCGCGATCTCCCGGCCGCGGACGTCCCGCAGTGCGCTCTCGTCCGCCCCCACCAACTCCCGTCCGCCCAGCCGCACGGAGCCGCCGACGCTCGCGGTGGGCGGCAGCAGCCCCATGACGGCGGTGGAGGTCACGGACTTGCCGCAGCCCGACTCGCCGACCACGGCCAGCACTTCACCGGCGGCGACGTCGTACGACAGCCCGTCCACCGCGTGCACCACGCGGGTCGGGGTGCGGAAGACCACGGACAGGTCCCGGACACTCAGGGCAGAAGTCGTCGTGGGCGTGGTCATCGGCTGTCTCCCTGGGGGTCGAGGATGTCGCGCAGCCCGTCCCCGAGCAGATTGAACGCCAGCGTCGCGGCGATGATCGCCAGGCCCGGGAAGACCGCCATCCAGGGCGCGGCGGCGATGTACGCCTGGGCGCTGGAGAGCATCACCCCGAGCGAGGGGGACGGCGGCTGGACGCCGAGGCCGAGGAAGCTCAGCAGCGCCTCGCCGATGATCGCGGTGGGGATGCCCACGGTGGCCTGGACGGTCAGCGCGGACAGGGCGCCGGGGAGGATGTGGCGGAAGAGCACGGTGCCGTCCCCGCCGCCATTGGCCACCGCCGCCGCCACGTAGTCCAGGTGCTTGAGCCGCAGCGTCTCCGCCCTGGTGATCCGGATGACGGCCGGGATCTGCGAGACGCCCACCGCGATCGTGGCGTTGAGCAGGGACGGCCCGAGGATGGTGGCCAGGCCCACCGCCAGCACCAGGAAGGGGAAGGCGAGCAGGGTGTCGGTGAGCCGGGAGACCACCGAGTCGGCGAACCGCCCGTAGTAGCCCGCGAGCAGCCCGAGCGGCACCCCGGCCGCGAAGGCCAGCGCCACCGCGAGCAGCCCGATCTGCAGCGAGGCCCGCACCCCGTACACCACGCGCGAGAGCTGGTCGCGGCCCAGGTCGTCGGTGCCCAGCCAGTGGGCCCAGCCCGGTTCCTGGAGGGCGGCGCCGAAGTCCGGCCGGGCCGGGTCGTACGGCGCGATGAGCGGTGCGCACACCGCGATCAGCACCAGGACCGCGGCGGCCACGGCCCCGGTGAGGGCGAGCTTGTTGCGGGTCAGCAGCCGCAGCCGGGACAGCGGGGCGAGCGGGGCCCGCTCGCGCTCCTCAGCGGCGGGAAGTTCGGTGGCGGCGGCGCTCACTGGACACCTCCGAGCCGGATACGGGGGTCGATCACCGAATAGGCCAGGTCCACCAGGAGGTTGACGACGATGTACGCGGTCGAGGTGAACAGCACCACGCCCTGCACCATCGCGTAGTCGCGGGAGAAGACCGCGTCGATGGTGAGCTTGCCGAACCCCGGCAGGACGAAGATCTGCTCGGTGACCACCGCGCCCGAGATGAGGTGCCCGAGCTGCAGCCCGAGCACGGTCACCACGGTGACCAGGCTGTTGCGCAGCGCATGGCCCATGATCACCTGGCGCCGGGAGAGCCCCTTGGCGCGCGCCGTGCGGACGTAGTCGGCGGACAGCGAGCCCAGCATGGCCGCGCGCGTCTGCCGCATCACGACCGCCGCCAGACCGGAGCCGAGGACGATCACCGGGAGCACCATATGGCGCAGGTTCTCCATCGGGTCCACGCCGAACGGCACGAAACCGGAGGCGGCGAAGACCGGGACGGCGATGGCGAAGGCGAGGACGAGCACGATGCCGAGCCAGAAGGCGGGCACCGAAAGCCCCAGCAGCGCCACCGCGTTGACCAGCCACTCCTCGGGACGGCCGCGCCTGACGGCCGCCACCACCCCGGCGCCCACACCGACCACGACCGCGAGCAGCAGGGCCAGGGCGGACAGTTCGAGGGTGACGGGCAGCGCCTCCATCACCGAGTCCAGCACCGGCAGCCCGGTGCGCGAGGAGACCCCGAGGTCGCCGGTGGCGGCGTGCCGCACATAGCGCGCGTACTGGACCACGATGTTGTCGTCGAGCCCGTAGCTCTCGCGGATCTGGGCGATCGCCTCGGGTGTGGGCTCCTCCCCGGCCAGCGCGGTGGCGGTGTCGCCGGGCAGCGCCCGTACCCCCGCGAAGACCACGACGCTCACCAGGAAGAGGGTGATCAGCGATTCGCCTGCCCGGCGGATCGGATACGACATCAGCTCCCTCCCCTCACGTATCCGGCGTCCTTCACCCGGATCAGCCCGTCGCCGAAGACCTTCAGCCCGGCGATCTCCTTCGTCACGGAGACGTAGTTGGTGGGCTGGATCAGATAGAGCACGGTGTGCGCGGCGCGGACGCGCTCCAAGAGCCGGGCGTAGATCTTCTTGCGGGCGGGCTTGGCCGCGGTGGCGCCGCCCTCGGCGATCAGCCGGTCGATGGCCGGGTCGGAGAGCCCGCTGTAGTTCTGGGCGCCGCCGGTGCCGGTGAACACGTCGATGTTGCCCGCCGGGTCGAGCCGCCCCGACCAGTTGGTGGTCGCCGCCTGGAAGTCGCCCGCGCGGGAGTGCTCCAGGCCGGTGGCGAACTCGGTCGGGTGCAGGCTCACCGCGAAGCCCGCCTCCTTGGCCATGGCCTGGATGACCTGGCCCAGCCGGTTGTCCTCGGGGGTGGTGCTGATCTGCAGCCGCACCCGGACCGGGGTGGCCACCTTGGCGGCCCTGAGCAGCCGCTTGGCCTTGGCCAGGTCGCGGGCCGGGCAGCGGGACCCGGTGGCGTAGGGGGTGCCGGAGGGGAGCGGGCCGCAGGTGGGGCGGTAGCGGCCCTGGAAGACGATGGTGTTGATCAGTTCGCGGTCCAGGGAGAGGTCGAACGCCTCGCGCACCCGTACGTCCCGCGCGACCGGGGTGTTGATCCGGCCCGGCGGTGCCCCGGCGCCCTTGGTGTTGCCGATGTTGAGGGTCAGTCCGTAGTAGCCGAGCGAGGGGGAGTGGAACAGCTGGAGCCCGGGTTCGGTGAGCGCCCGGCCCACCTGGACCGGGTCCATCTGGTCGCCCACCTGGATGTCGCCGGACTGCAGATTCGCCAGCCGTACGCTGCCGTCGGTGATGGTGCGGTAGACCACCCGCCGCAGGTGGACCGCGTCGGCGTCGTAGTAGTTCGGGTCCTTGTCCAGCACGATGCGGTCGCCCACCACCCGCTCGGTGTAGTGGAACGGGCCGACGCAGGTGGGGTGGCTCGCGAAGTCCTTGCCGTACCGCTTCAGCGCCGTCGGGGACATCACCATGCCCGCGCGGTCGGCGAGCAGCGCGAGCAGCGGGACGTACGGCTTGGTCAGCCGCAGCCGTACGGTGTCGTCGCCGACCGCCTCGACGGAGGTGACGGGCTTCAGCTCGCTCGCGCGCACCGAACCGGTCAGCGTCCGGTGCCGGTCGAGGGAGGTCTTGACCGCCTCGGCGTCCATGCGGGTGCCGTCGGCGAAGCGGACGCCGTGCCGCAGCCTGATGGTGACGGTGCGGCCCCCGTCGCTCGTCGTGGGCGGGGCGGCGGCGAGCTGCGGTACGAACCGGTTCGCGGCGTCGACGTCGTACAGCTTCTCGCACATCGCGGCGAACACCGTCCGGCCCACGGCGGTGCTGGCCAGGGAGGGGTCCAGCTTGTCCGGGTCCGATTTGAGGGCGACGGTGAGCGTTCCGCCGTCGCGTGCGGGCCGGGGGTCGGTCATCCGGTCGGCGCCCACCTCGGCCGCGGGGGAGGCCAGGGAGGCACAGCCCGCGGTGGCGGCGGCGACCAGCACGCCCAGCGCCCGGGCGGCGCGGGTGGCGGCGCGCGGTCGGTGGCGAGTGGTGGGTGGGGGCCGGTCGCTGGGTCCGCTCGTTCTTTGGCGCATGGCGGGGTGCCTCACTGCTGGGGACGTTCGGGGCGCGCGCTGCGGTGCGGCCAGGATGGCGCAGGGACAGCAGTTGGTCCACTGGTCGGACCAAATCGATGTCGGCAGACGCTAGCGTGCGGACCCGGCGGCTCCGGTTGCCCGCCCGTCACCACCTGGTTAAATCCGCCCGCGGCGGCGGCTGGGCGGAGGAGGGGCCGACACCGGGTGGACGCAGGGGTGACGCCCGTCGGGTGTGAGACTCTGGACCACCGGCCGGACCGGAAAGCGCAGAAGGCCGAAGGCGGAAGAACGAAGCCCGCAGAAGCCTGTACAAGGCCGGGGAAAGCTGAAGCCGAAGAAGGCTGGAGAAGGCCGAAGCGAGTTGGAGAAAGCTGAAGAAGGCGGAGGAAAGCCGGGAGATGGACTGGCGGCAACTGCGGCACTCCACCCTGTCGAGGCCGGACGCCCTGGCCGTCGGCCTGGAGCGGCTGATCCTGAGCGGAGAGCTCGCGCCCGGTTCCCGCGTCCCCCCGGAGCGGGAGCTCGCGGAGAGCCTTGGGGTCTCCCGGGGCTCGGTCCGCGAGGCGCTGCGCGCCCTCGCCTCGCGCGGACTGGTCGCCCGGCGCCCCGGCTCCGGCACCGTCGTGCTCGACCCGGGGGCCACTCCGCGCGGCGACGTGCTGGCCTCGGGGCTCGCTGCCACGGCGGAGCTGCTGCAGGTCATGGAGGTGCGTGCGTGTATCGAGCCCTCGGTGACCGCGCGGGCCGCCCGCCGCGCCACCCCCTCCGACATCGTCCAGCTGCACGCCCTGCTGGACGCGATGCGACGCGAGCCCACCCGGCAGGAGTTCACCGACCTGGACCGCACCTTCCACCGCGCCATCGCCCAGTACACCCGCAACCCCCTGCTGCTGCGGCTGCTGGACCGGGTCTACGAGATCGGCGAGCCGGGGCGGCGCAAGACCTCGCTGTCCGCCGCCCGCCGGCGCGCCACCATCGAGGAGCACCAGGCCATCCTGGGAGCGATCGAGGCCCGTGACCCGGAGGCGGCCCGGGCGGCCTCCGAGGCGCATCTGGACTCGGTGCTGCACCGGATCGAGGAGCAGCGGAAAAAATCTTCGGACGGGGATGTCGACGGTGTCGAGAACGCGGGACCGGCTCCGTCCCTGGGGTGAGCGCGACCACAATGGGTCGCATCCGCACCAAGGAGAACCACGATGGCCAAGTACCTGCTGCTGAAGCACTACCGCGGCGCCCCGGCTCCGGTGAACAACGTGCCGATGGACCAGTGGACGCCGGAGGAGATCTCGGCGCATGTGCAGTACATGAACGACTTCGCGGCCCGGCTGGAGAAGACCGGCGAGTTCGTCGACGGTCAGGCGCTCGCCCCCGAGGGGTCGTGGGTGCGGTACGACGGTGAGGGGCGCCCGCCGGTCACCGACGGCCCGTTCGCCGAGACCAAGGACCTCATCGCGGGCTGGATGGTGATCGACGTCGACAGCCACGAGCGCGCCGTCGAGCTGGCCGGTGAGCTGTCCGCCGCTCCGGGGAAGGACGGGAAGCCGATCCACGAGTGGCTGGAGGTGCGCCCGTTCCTGGCCGCCAAGCCCAGCACCACGGAGTGCTCCTTCAAGTGACGCGGATGGACGAGGCCCTGATCAGGAGCCTCACACCGGGCGTGCTCGGCGTCCTCGTCCGCCGCGGAGCCGACTTCGCGGCGGCCGAGGACGCGGTGCAGGACGCGCTGATCGAGGCGGTTCGGGTCTGGCCCGCCGACCAGCCGAGCGATCCGAAGGGCTGGCTGATCACCGTCGCCTGGCGCAAGTTCCTCGACGCGCGGCGGGCGGAGACCGCCCGCCGGCGGCGTGAGGACCTCGTCGAGGAGGAACCGGCGCCCGGGCCCACGGCCTCGGTGGACGACACGCTGCGGCTCTACTTCCTCTGCGCCCATCCGTCGCTGACGCCGTCGTCCGCCGCCGCGCTCACGCTGCGCGCGGTCGGCGGCCTCACCACCCGCCAGATCGCCCGGGCGTATCTGGTGCCCGAGGCGACCATGGCGCAGCGCATCAGCCGGGCCAAGCGCACCGTCTCCGGGGTGCGGTTCGACCAGCCCGGCGACGTCGCCACCGTGCTGCGCGTGCTGTACCTGGTCTTCAACGAGGGCTACTCGGGCGATGTCGACCTCGCCGCCGAGGCCATCCGCCTCACCCGGCAGCTCGCCGCCGCGATCGACCACCCCGAGGTGGCGGGGCTGCTCGCCCTGATGCTGCTCCACCACGCCAGGCGCGACACCCGGACCGCGCCCGACGGGAGTCTGGTGCCGCTCGCCGAGCAGGACCGCTCCCGGTGGGACACCGAAGCGATCACCGAAGGGGTGGAGATCCTTCAGGCGGCGCTGGCCCGCGACCGGCTGGGCGAGTTCCAGGCCCAGGCCGCCATCGCGGCCCTCCACGCGGACGCGCCCACCGCGGACGAGACCGACTGGGTGCAGATCGTGGAGTGGTACGACGAGCTGGCGGACCTGACCGACAGCCCGGTCGTCCGGCTCAACCGGGCGGTGGCGGTCGGTGAGGCCGACGGCCCGCGCGCCGGGCTGGCCGCGCTCGCGGAACTGGACGCGTCGTCCGCTGGCTCGTCGGGCGGGGGATCCCCCCTGCCCCGCCGCGCCGCGGTGGCGGCGTACCTCCACGAGCGCGACGGGGACGTGGCGACGGCGGCCCGGCTGTACGCGGAGGCCGCCCACCAGGCGTCCAACCTCGCCGAACGCGACTACCTGACCCGCCAGGCGGCCCGGCTCAACACCGGCCGGTCCCACTGACGGGCCGTATCAACGCCTCGTCGGCTCACGGGCGGACGAACTGGTCGGGCTTGCCCTGCGGCCAGTTGACGGTGAGCTTCTGGCCGTCACCGCTGACCACGGCATGGCCGCCGGAGACGGTCTCGCCCTGGCAGCTCAGGGTGACGGCCATGCTCGAGTTGATCGTCCCGGGGCAGGACTTGCCCTGATACCCGATGCTGAGGGAACTGCCCGACACGGTCATGACGACCGGTTTGCCGTTCGGGTCGCGCACCGTGGAGTACCACGTGCCCTGGACGCTCGCCGGGGCACCCGGGCGGGCCGGCGGGGCCTGCGTCTTCGGGGGCGTGTGACGCGGGGCCGGAGTGCTGCCTTCGGCGGCGCGGGTGGCCCGGGGGGTGGTCGGGCTCCCGCCGGGCTTCTTGGCGGGCTTCGTACGGCTCGGGCTGGGGCTCGCACTGGTGGGCGTGGCGGACGCGGTGCCGTGTTTCGCGTCGTCCCCCTTGTGGGCGGTCACCGGCTTGTCGGTGGCGCCGTGCGATGAGGCGCCCTTGTCGTCGTCCTTGCCGCAGCCGGTCAGCGCCAGAGCCAGTACCGCGACGGCCACGGTGGCGGCCGCATTCATTTTCCGCACGAGAATCCCTGATATTCCTGAGTGAAGGGGGAAGGCATGAGGGAAGATCCTGACAGGCGGATGCGCCGAAGCTCCACAGATTTTGGAGATGTTCTCCAGGAAATGTTTACTGGAATCCGGATCAGTTCCCCGTGGCGCTCTCTCTCGGCGACTTCCCCGCGCGGTCGCCGTACGGCACCGGGCCGACGGTCCACCGCCGCGAGCAGCCGGGTGAACACGGGTGAACACGGAGTTAAGTGCGCCGGAAAACGCGGTTACGGCGATGTCGCCATTCCTTGTGCGCGGTCCTTCGGATGACGCGGTGACCTGCGATTGCGGAAAACTGGCGGAAAAGTCGCGGGGAACTGGGGAATTCCCGGGGCAACCGCTTGCCGTCCGGCACGGTCTACCGGGGCGAACGGAAACACCACATAGCCGATAGCTCCGCCGCCGGTGACCGGACCGCGCTTTCTCGCCGGTCCGATCGGCACTAATCGTACGCAGGGCCATCTCCCTATGCGCAGGTACCGGACCATGACCGCTACGGCCACCCTCGCTCTCGCCCTGGGGGGAGCCGCGCTCGCGGTGCCCACCGCCCAGGCGGCCCCGGCGACCTCGGGCTCTCTCGTCCACGAGGACGGCGAGCTCTGGTACAAGGCCGCCGCGGGACAGAAGAACGATCTGACGGTCTCCGAACAGATCGTCAGCCGTGGGGAATTCGAGTCGTATGACGTCCTCACCTTCCGCGACCAGGGTGACATCACCGTCGATCCGGAGGCGGCGAACTGGGACGAGTGCACCTACCCGACCGCGGGCGATCACACCGTCGCCCAGTGCGCGGTGGAAATCCCGCAGAACTCCGACGACTCCGATGACTTCGACGTCGATCTCGGTGACGGCGACGACACCGCGAAGATCGACCCCAATGGCTCGGCCTACGCTGGAATTCACGGCGGCACCGGCGATGACGTCCTCCAGGGCAGCGCCGCGCCCACGTTCTACGGCGCGGACGGCAACGACACGATCGACGGTGGCGGCGGGGTCATGGGCTTCGGCGCCTACGGCGGCGACGGTGACGACACCATCACCAACTGTGCGCAGGAATGCCACGGTGGTGCCGGGAACGACACCATCACCGGTGGCTCCGGGGACAACATCCTGCGCGGCGACGCCGGAAATGACATCCTCCGCGGAGGCAAGGGCGGGCGCCGACGAGAGCTACGGCGGCGAGGACGACGACGAGCTGTACGGCGAGGAGGGCGACGACACCCTCTTCGGCAACAGCGGCGACGACGTGCTGTGGGGCGGCCAGGGCAATGACACCCTCTCCGGCGGCCCGGGCACCAACGAGGTCCACCAGGACTGAGTCCGGGCAGGGCCAGATCCGACCAGCTCCCTCCAGGGCCGGGGCTCCCCTCAGGCAGGGCCCCGGCTTCGCCCGTCCACCGCCACCCCGGCCTAGACCGCCTCCCCGTCCCCGTCCGACAGGGACCGCAGATGGGTGCGGCGCCCGTCCTGGTCCAGGATGCCCAGGGCTTCGGCGGGTCCGCCGTGCGCTCCGAAGGTGTGCGGGATCATCGTGGAGAACTCCGCCGCCTGTCCGGTCTCGACGACGATCCTCCGATCCCCCAGCACCAGCGTGACGGCCCCGGACAGGACCGTGAACCAGTCCCTGCCCGGATGGACCTTCAGCGCTTCGGCGCTGGTCGGAGCCGGTTTGGTGAGGCGGAGCTTGGCCACGATGACCCCGGGCTGCCGGTTCAGCATCCAGGTGGTCAGCCCGCGCGCCGCGTCATGCTGCGGCCGGATGATCACGTCATCGTCGGCGGTCGACTCCACCAGCTGATCCAGGCTGGTCCCCAGGGCTCGCGCTATCGCGCTCAACTGATCGAGACCGATCCGTCGATGCCCCGTTTCGATCCGGCTCAGCGTGGACGGGCTCAGGTAGCAGCGGGCGGCCAGCTCGTCCAGCGACCAGCCCATGGCCGAACGCAGTCCCCTGATCCGCTTGCGAACGAGGGCGTCGAGGGCGCTGTCCTCTTGCGTCATACGCAAGATGGTATGTCGCTGAAGCAACGCCCACTTACGCTCGCAACATGACGGACCACCACCACGAGCACGACCATGAGCACCAGCACGGCTCCGCCGGGGCGGACGACTCGAGCTGGGGCGAACTCCTGGATCTCGACGCCGAAGTCCTGCACGGCTATCTGTCCGAAGTGACGTCCCAGCTGGCCCAGTTGACGCGGAACGACCCACCCCGCCGCATCCTCGACCTGGGCAGCGGCACCGGTACCGGCACCCTCGCCCTGCTCCAGCGCTTCGAGGGCGCCGAGTCGATCGCCGTCGACCGGTCCCCTGACCTCCTGGAGCATCTGCGGAACAAGGCCCGCACGCGCGGAGCCGAGGACCGGGTGCGCACCGTCCAGGCGGACCTGGACGACGCATGGCCGGACTTCGGCCCCGTGGACCTGGTGTGGGCGTCGGCGTCCGTCCACCACCTCACCGACCCCGACCGGGGCTTGCGCGAGATCTTCGAGCGGCTGCGCCCCGGCGGTCTCCTGGCCCTGATCGAGATGGCGGGCTTCCCGCGCTTCCTCCCCGATGACGTGGGCCGGGGGCGGCCCGGCCTGGAAGCCCGCTGTCACGCCGTACAGGCCCAGGAGCACGCCGAGCGGATGCCGGAGCTGGGCTCCGACTGGGGCCCTCGCCTCTCCCGCGCCGGATTCGCCATCGCGGCGGAACGCCCCTTCGCCATCGATCTGCGGCCCCCGCTCCCCGAACCCACCGGCCGTTACGCCCAGGCGTTCCTCCGCCGGATGCGCTCCCATGTGGCGGACCGCCTGAGCCCCGACGACCTGGCCACCCTCGACCACCTCATCGACAGCGACGGCCCGGACGGAGTGCTGCGACGCGGCGATCTCACCGTCCGTGCCGAGCGCACCCTGTGGGCCGCCCGCCGCCCGTGACCCGTCAACGGGCCGGCGGAAGCCCGAGGAAGTCGGCGAGCTGTTCCACCGTGTGGTCGAAGAACTCATCGGCGGGGTCCACGCTGCCGACGAACTGACCGAACAGCTCGAAGCTCAGCATCCCGAACAGCTGCGTCCACACCACCATGCCGCGGTTGAGCGTCTGCGGCGGCAGATCCGGCGCGATCCGCTCACCATCCGGCGTGACCTGCTCGCCCAGCGCCCGCAACTGACCGGCCAGCCCCTCGGTCAGCGGCGGGCCCTCGAACGCGGGCGAGGGGTTCGTCTCCCGCAGGATCCTGATCAGGACCATGGGCACGCGCGCCGCCGAGGCGACCGTGTCCTGCGGGGCGGCGTACCCCGGGATCGGTGAACCGTAGATCAGGGCGTACTCATGCGGATGGGCCCGCGCCCACGCCCGGACCGCGTGGCACGCCCTGCGCCAGCGCTCCCGCGGTGCGCCCTCCTCCGCGGCCTTCTCCGCCCGCTCGCCCACCGCGTCGTACGCGTCGATGATCAACGCGGTGAGCAGTTCGTCCCTGCTGGCGAAGTAGCGGTAGAGGGCCGATGACACCATGCCCAGCTCCCGGGCGACCGAGCGCAGGGAGAGTTTCAGGGCGCCATCCACCGCGAGCTGACGCCGGGCCTCGTTCTTGATCTCCTGCGTGAGCTCCGCCCGGGCCCGGTCCCTGGCTGTCCGACTGGCGTTCATGCCGATCAGTGTGCCATGAGCGAGAGCGGCGCACGATTCCGAGAGCACTGCTCTTGACGTGGGGTGGGATTCGGTGTTCAGTGATCTCAACAGAGAGCAGTGCTCTCGCCCGTCTGGAGTCGAAGAGGGATGACATGACCGAGCTCCGCAACCTCAAGCCCGGCAGGTTCGACAGGGTCTTCAACGGCCTCGCCAGGCGCCTGACGAAGATCGGCATCGGCCTGGCCGGGAGCCAGCTGCTGGCCGTCCGCGGCCGCAAGAGCGGCGAGTGGCGCACCACCCCGGTCAACCCGCTCACGCTGCGCGGCGAGCGCTACCTCGTCGCCCCGCGTGGCCACACCCAGTGGGTGCGCAATATGCGGGCGGCGGGCGGCGGCGAACTGCGGCTGGGCCGCAGGGTGGAGCCGTTCACCGCCGTCGAGGTGGAGGACGGTGCGAAGCCGGAGATCCTGCGGCTGTATCTGAAGAAGTGGGCGTGGGAGGTCGGCCGCTTCTTCGACGGTGTCGACGCGCGGTCGAGCGATGAGGAGCTGCTGGAGATCGCGCCGGGATTCCCGGTATTCAGGATCGGCGCGCCGAGGTGACCCGCGGTTCGCGTACCTGACGACCACGGATACGCAGCCGCCAACCGCCGTGACCGGCACCGTCTTTGACTTCACTCATGAGTGATGCATAACTGTTCGCCGCACGTCGTGAAGGTGTGGAGGCATTCGGTGGGTGAACCAGAAGTGGCGGACGAGACGATCCCGGAAGGCGCGATACCCGAGGACGCGAAAGCGACGGACGGGGAAGCGCGCTGCCCCCTGGGCGACTTCCCGTTCGCCGCCGAGCACCCCCTGGAGCCCCCGGAGGAGTGGGCGGCGCTCCGGGCTGAGGGATGCCCGATCCCGGAGCTGACGCTGCGCACCACCGGCGCCCCGGTGCGCGTCCTGACCCGGTACGAGGATGTGCACGCGATGCTGTCCGACCCCCGCTTCCCCCGGGACGTGAGCGAGGCGGGCCCGGACGGGACCGGCACCGGCGAACGGCACCAGCGCTGGCGGCGCCTGTTGGCCCAGACCCTCACCGCCAAGCGGGTCGCCGCGCTCCGCCCCCGGATCGTCACCATCGGCCACGCCCTGGTGGACGCGATGGAAGCCGGGCCGAAACCCGCCGACCTCTGGGCGGACTTCGCGTATCCCTTCCCGGTACGGGTCATCGGCGCCCTGCTGGGCGTGCCGGAGCCGGACTGGGACCGCTTCGCGTACCGGTCGGGCGCCCTGTTCGGCGGGGACCGCTACGGCGCGGGGGAGACCCGCGCCGTCCGCGAGGAGCTTCTGGCGTATCTGGGCGAGCACATGGCCAGGACCCGGAGCGCACCGGGAGACGACCTCCTCAGCAAGCTGATCGAGATCACCGACGCCGCCGACCCCCGCCCGCCCGAGGCGGTCCTGGTGCAGATCATGCGCGGCCTGATGCACGCTGGCCACGAGACCACGTCCAGCGTGATCGGAAAGCTGGTCCCGGTGCTGCTCGACGACCGTGCCCGCTGGCAGCGCCTGCTGGACGACCGCTCGCTGATCCGCCCGGCCGTCGAGGAGTTGCTCCGCTTCGACGTCAACCGCGGCCCGGGCATGCCGCGATATCTCACGGAGGACCTCGAACTGGGCGGCGAGGTCATCCCCAGGGGCAGCACCACCGTGTCGGTCGTCGCCTCCGCCAACCGCGACGAGCGGATGTTCCCCCACCCTGACCACCTGGACCTGACCCGCACCCCCAACCGCCACCTCGCCTTCGGCGCGGGCGCCCACTCCTGCGTGGGCCAGGCCCTGGCCCGCGCCGAACTGCACATCGCCCTGGACGTCCTCCTGGACCGCCTCCCCGGCCTCGCCCTCGCCGTCCCGTCCGCCGAACTGGCGCGCCGCGCCGGGGTGCTCACGGACAGCTTCGAGCGGGTCCCGGTGGTGTGGTAGCGCCCGAGCCCCGGCGACCGCCCGTCAGCCGCCAAGAAGCCACAGAAGGGTGACCGTACCGGCGAACCCCACCGCACCGAGGCCGGTTCCGACCACGGCGATCCACAGCCGCCCGGCCCCGCGGCGGGCGTGGTGCACACCCATGGCCCCGAGAACGATGGCGAGCGGTCCGGCGATCGCCGCCCACGGAAGCACGACAAACACGAACGCGGGCACCCACGCACCCACGGCGGCGAACACACCGAGAACAAGCGCGGTGGGCCCCAGTGCGACGGCGGGCGAGTCACTTCGGCCGGACACGGTCGATTCGGACATGGCCTGCTCCCTGGCGGGATAGGTTCCCGTTCCGTACTGATCGTAACGACGGGGGCGCCCTTGGCCATGGGTTTTCGCCCCGCCTCTGCGCATGGACTTCCCTATGCCTGCTCGCCGTGGGACCTGGGCTCGGGCACATCGGCGTCCACCGGCCCCAGCTTCGGGCGCTTGGCGGTGCGGCCGTCGCCTGAGGAGCGGCCGCGGAGGCGGCGGGTGAGCCAGGGGCCGAGGAAGGCGGCGGTCCAGCGGAGTTCGCCGGTGGCGGCGCGCCACCCGGTGGGTGCGGGCGTCGCGGGCGGGGGCAGCGGGTGGCTCCAGGTGTCGTCGGCGCCGGGGAGGCCGAGGGTGTGGGCGAGGGCGGCGGCGATCCGTTGGTGGCCGAGGGGGCTGGCGTGGAGGCGGTCGCGGCTCCACAGCCGGGGATCGGTGACGACGGGGTGGTGGCCGGTCTCGGCGACGGTGACACCGTGGCGCCGGGCCGCTTCGCGGATGCGCTCGTTCACGGCGGTGACGCGCGGGGTGAGGGGGCGCGCCAGGGGGCTGATACGGGCGGGGTCGGGGAAGGTGAGCGTGGCGACGTGGGCGCCCTGCGCGGTGAGCGCGGCGAACATCGCCTCCAGGTGGTGGGCGACGTGGTCGGCGTCGAAGCGGGGGCGGAGGAGGTCATTGACCCCGGCGACGACCGTGGCCAGGTCGGGGCGGAGGGCCAGGGCGGGGGCCAGCTGCTCCGCGTGGACCTGCGCGGCGAGGCGGCCCCGTACGGCGAGATTGGCGTAGGTGAGGCCGGGGTTGGCGCGGGCGAGGTGTTCGGCGAGGCGGTCGGCGAACCCGCGCAGCCCCGTGGTGTCGTCGCCGTCGCCCAGCCCTTCGGTCTGGCTGTCGCCCAGCGCGACGTAGCGGCCGTACGCCGTGTCAGTGTCGGGCATGGTGGTGCCGCCTCTCTCGCAGGACGGTGATCGTGCGCTCGCACCAGTCGCGGTTGCCCTGTTCGAGCGCCAGGCCGCGCAGACAGGTCAGATACGGGCCGATGCGGTGGCCGTGGCGCAGGAACTCCTCCTCCGTACGGTCACCGCGCATCTTGCGCAGCAGCTTGCCGAAGAGCTGGATCTTGGCCTCGGCGAAGGTGGCACGCTCGCTGAGCTGGGCGATCAGGGTTTTCTTGTCGACGTGATCGGCGGCCTGGACCTTGACGAGCAGGTCGTCGCGGATGAAGGACGGCTTGGCGAACGCCGCCGTGAACTCCTCCAGCTCCGCGAGCCCGGCATCGGTCACCTGGAACAGCCGCTTGGTCGGGCGGGTCTCCTGGACCACGGACCGGCCCGCGATGAGCCCGTCCTTCTCCAGACGGGTCAGCTCGGCGTAGAGCTGCTGTGGCTGGGCGTGCCAGAAGTTGGCCACGCCGATGTCGAACGCCTTGGTCAGCTGGTATCCGCTGAGCTCCCCGTCGAGCAGTGCCGCCAGTACGGCGTGCCGTAGGGCCATGGGATCGCCTCCTTCACGCATGCCGCCGTGCCTCCGCGCAGCCGCCTCCGTGGCGCCGTCGTGCCTCTGTTGCCCGGCACGCCGCCATGATAGTCATGAAAATGAGTACTCACATCCATGACTATGAGAGAAGGCGTGACTGCGCGATGACCACTGCCGACCGTTTCCGTACCGCCATCGACAACCGGGACCTCGCGGCCCTGGACGACCTGTTCACCGAGGACATCCGCTTCTACAGCCCCGTCAAGTTCACCACCTTCGAGGGCAAACCGATGGTGCTGGGCCTCTTCGGGGTCCTGCTGCGCACCTTCCAGGACTTCCGCTACATCGGCGACCACACCGGCACCGCGCAGACCAGCACCGACGGCACATCCGCCGCGTCGGCGGTGCTGCTCTTCCGCACCAGGGTCGGCGACAAGGAGATCCACGGCATCGACCTGCTGCACTTCGCCGACGACGGCCGCATCAAGGAGTTCACGGTCATGGTCCGCCCCCAGTCCGCCGTCCACGCCCTGGGTGAAGCGGTCCTCACCGGACTGGTCGAAGACGGCCTCGCACCGGTCCCGACGCCCTCCGGTCCGCAGCGGGCCTGAGCAGCCAGCTGGAGCGGCGGACGCCGAGCCGGGCGTCCCGATAACTCACACCTCGCCGCCGAAGAAGACCCGCACCTCCCGGATGAGCCCGTCCCGCACGGTGATCGCCTCGACATTGCGGTACCGGCCGCCCGTCGTGAGCTCGTACTCGTAGTACACGAAGACGAGTTCCTGGTCTGCGGGCGTGACGCGCAGCATCCGGTGCTCCGTGAATCGGCTGGCGGTCGGAAAGCACTCCTCGAAGAACGCCGCCCTGTCGATGTGGTCGTCCCGGGGGCTGGTGAACGTGAAGTCGTCGGCGTAAAGGGGGAGGGCCGCCTCGCGGTCCTGCGACCGGTAGTGGCGGAACGCCGCCTCAACGACGCTTGCCGGGTCTTCGTTCATTCGACCTCCACGGTGTTCATTCGACCTCCACGGTCGGACGGTTGGCTCTGCCCCGTGGTTCAGCCCTTCAGGATGCCCGCGGAGCGGGCCGAGTCGAGCCACAGCGGGAATTCCTGGAGTAGCTGATCGTAGAGGGCGGCGTCGGAGAGGCTCTTCGGTTTCGGTCCGGCGGCGAAGAAACCGGCGTTGTCGACGATGCGCCGGTCCGGCACCGGCAGGTCGTCGAGTTTCCGTAGAAAACGGAATTCGTCATCGCCGAATCCGATGAACTGCCAGAAGATGGGCAGCCTCGCGGCCGTGCACAGCACGTGCTCCGTCGCCGTCTTGGACGTGGGGGAGCCATCGGTCTGGAAGACGACGAAAGCCGGATCGTCGGCCCCGGACGCCTGGTAGTGGTCGATGACGGCCTGCATGGCGACGTGGTAATTGGTACGGCCCATGCGGCCCAGCGAGTCATGCAGGGGGTTGATCCGGTCCTGGTAGGCGTCGAGGCTGATCTCGGCCGTTCCGTCGATGTCCGTGGAGAAGAAGATGACGGGCACGACCCCGTCGTCATCGAGGTTCGCCGCGAGCGCGAGTGTCTGCTCCGCCAAGTGCTGCACGGATCCGTTGCGGTAATAGCGGCGCATGCTGCCGGAGCGGTCCAGCACCAGGTACACCGCGGCCCGTTGGCCACCGGCAGCGTGCTTGGCCAGGGAGACCGCCACGGTCTTGTAGAGACTGACCAGCCCTGGAGCCTGGGCGGCGACCTTTTCCAGACTGATCGCGGGAGCCGGCCCGATCGCGGGGGCCGATGCCTCGGGCCGCTTGTGGTAGTCGATTCTCGGGCGCTTGCTGTAATCGATGGCCATGGCGGTGATTGTCCTCCACCTGATGAAACGGGAAATCGGTCCTGCCGCGAGACCAGCCTTACCCAAAAGACGCCGGACGCGCCGCCGGAACCGTAGTGCTTATGCCACCTCGATGCCGTACTCCCGCACCAGTTGCACCAAACCGTCCGGATATCCCTTGCCCCCCAGCACAAAGTCCCAGTCGCCGTTGGCGCGGCGCCGGAAGGACCCCAGGACCAGGGCGGTCTCGTGCGGACGGCCGTCAGAGACCTCGAGGCGGCCCAACTCCGCCAGGGACGAATCCAGCAACCGGATATGGGCATCGGCGAAGCCGGACAGATCGGCGTCCGGGTTGGCTTCCGGATCGACTGCCGCGACAAGCACGAAACGGTCAGCCGTCTCGGGCAGCGCCTCGAAGCACACGCGGATCGCCGCCTTGTCCGGCGGAGCGGCCGTCAGCGCGGATACCGAGCCGTCCGGCGTCCGGGTGTTGTTGAAGAAGACGAAGTGGCGGTCGCTCAGGACGCGGTCGCCCTTGCAGACGAGCGCGCACACATCCAGCGCGACATCGCCGCACCAGGACATGCCCAGCACGTTGTAGCTGTCCGACTGGGGCGCGGAATCCGATGGCGCCGCCGGAGCGTGGGCCGTCCCGTGGTCTGTTCCCAGACGGCCGCGGAGCCCGTGCCGACGCAGCAGGTCAACTAGCTCGGCACCCGAGATGAGCTCCAGCGGCTTGCCGTTGGCAAAGGTGCGCGAGCCGGGACCGAATCCCGATGTGGTGACGAGGACGCCCTTGTTCGCTCCGACGTCCTGAACCGTTCCGTACAGATCGCGTACGGCGGTCGGGGGCACGGTGGTGCGGTACCGCTTCACCTGCACGACGATCTTGCCGCCCCGGATGGGAGTGGGGTCGAGCGCGTCGACGTCCACTCCACCGTCGTTCGAGCGCTGGGTCGTGACCGCCTGCATCCCCATGGCGCGGAAGAGCTCCGCGACAAGCGACTCAAACGCGATCGGATCCATCTCGTACAGATCCGGTTCCGCGTCGCCGCCATGAGTGACGACATGGTCCCCGACATCCTGTGGCCTGCGGCTCGGCCGCACCGCACCGAGTTGATCGGGCCGGGCGGACAACTGCCCGCGGAGCCCGTCGACCAGGCAGCTCACCGCGTCCACCTGTGCCAGCTGCAGATCGGTGAACACGGACCGCCGGACCATGACGGTGGCCAGGGTGATATGCGCCCGCTGCCCCGTCGCAGGATCGTGGTCGTCCACGAATCCGTTCAGCGCCACGGAGTCAAGTGCCCGGTACTCGTCCGCCGCGAAGAGGTCACGCAACACTAGTAGCAGGCATTGCGCCAGGACATCCCGGTACAGCGCCCGACGCTGACCCACCGGTCGCGGAGTCTCCTTGTCCTGGTCGACAGTGGGCATGTACCGCACCGACTTCACTTCCGGAACGATGTCCAACCCCGGTAGCCCCCAGTCGAGTACCAACTGTCGCGCCGCCGGGTCGTAGGCCGCGGAGAGCTGCCGTGGAAAGCCCTCCGGCCATGCGCTCGAGGCGTAGAGAGCCGCCGAGAAGTACTCCACCACGGCTTCGGCGTCGCCCCGGCGGACCCCCGCGGTCACCTCGGCGACACCGGCGTTGTGCCCACGGACCTCCGCGCGCTGGGCGTCGGCCCACCGGTCGTACTCCCGCTGTGCCGTCGCCAGCCGTTGCTGGCGTTGGGCTTCCGCGTCCTGCGCGGCGTGCCAGTCACGTTCGAACCGAGCGCGCGCTTCGGCTTGCGCCTGCGCCCGCCGGGCCGTGGTCCAGCCGCCCTGCGCCTGGTACTGATGCGGGTGCGGCATCGGCACGGGAACAGCGAGTGGACCCGGCTGGAAGGGCTCGACCGCCTCAGAGCGCAGCAGTGCGGTGGATCTGAACGCCGGGGCACGGCAACCCGTGGCGAGCAGTGCCTGTAAGGACTGAACCCGGGCTTCCAGTTCCTCGGTCTGCCGCCTGGCCTCCGCGTGCCGGTACTCGCGGTGGCTCTGAATCGCCTGGCGCTGGTAGGCGCGTGCCTGTCGCTCCTCTGCCCTGAGCTGCCTGGCCCGCGCCTCCGATTGGCGCTGCTGCTGGCGCTGCACCTCAGCCCAGACCCCGACGAATCCACTGGAGCGACGACTCATGCGCCAGGCCTTCCCCCGTATGCCGACGGCGTCGGCCGATGAACCCTGCTTACTCCCACAACCAGCAGTAATGAAATGACTTTATACAGAAACAACCCTCTTGCCCATCCACCTGTCAGAGACGGCCCCTTTCGCGTTCATTGGGGACGGTGGGAGCCCGGCTTGCGCGTGGCGAGGTATCTGCGCCCCGCCGAGAGCGTGTTGAGGGTCCGGGGCGACCCGCGCAGGGGGTCGGCCAGGGCATCCGTCATCGCGAGGAGGCAGCGGGGGTCCACCGAACGGGCGGAGAAGTACGTCGTGGCGAAGGCGAGCTGCCCGGTGAATACGCGCTCGTCGTCGACGAATACGGCCGCGGCCAGCGAATCCAGCAGCCGGCCCAGGAACTCGGTGCCCTCCTCGTGTTCCCAGGCCGGACTGGCCGAGGTGGCCGGGATACAAGGGGTGCCAGGGGTGCCCGGGGTGCCCGGGCGATCCCGTAGGCCGGGGAACACATCGCGCAGCGCATGCGCCAAGTGCGCCAGCAGTTCGGGCCGTCGTCTGACGAGTGCCGCGTACTCCTCCACGGCACCGGCCCGGACCGACGACTCCCCGCACCGCACCGGCGGCCAGTGGTGAAGCAGCGCTTCCGCCGCGCCGCGGGCGTCGGGCGCGTACAGGTCCGCGCCCAGCGCGTGCGCCCATACGCCCCCGGGGCCGAAACCCGTGCCGCCCGTGATGACGGGGACACCGGCGCATCTGCAGGTCTCGATCTGCCGGTGCGCGAGCGGAAGGTTGAACGTCAGGGTGCAGGAGAGGGCGACCACGTCGGGGCCGTTCTGATGGACGTCCGAGAGGAGTTCGTGCGGAGAGACCGAGCCGCCGAGCGCGCGCACCCGGAAGCCGCGCAGCCGCAGCACCTCGGCGAGGATGTGGGAGGGCAGCACATGCCATTCGCCGTCGACGCACGCCACCAGCACATGGCCCGGTGAACCGCCGCTCCTCCCGGCCGTACGGGCGGCGGACGCGACCGCGTCCACCGCCAGCCTGCTGACATGGGTGGCCGCGTGCTCCCGCGCCACCGTCCACTCGCCGGACTCCCATCTCTCACCGACCCTCACCTGGGCCGGGGCCACCAGCCCGAGCAGTACGTCCTCCGCGCTCACACCGCTCGTCACCAGACCGACGGCCAGCTCCAGCGCTCCGCCCTCGTCCGCGTCGGCGAGGCGGGCGTCGAAGTCCGCCCGGACGGCGTCGGTGATCCCGGTGACACTCATGGGCTCCCGGGCTCCCTGGTGCTCGCGGGCCCGCCGGGGCCCTCGCCCGCCGATCCGCCGGGGCCGCGGGGGCCGCGGGGGCCGCCGGGGCCGCCGGGGGCGCCGGGGCTCCCGGGCTGATGGTGCGATGGTGAGCCATGCCGGGGAGGCGCTGGAAGCGTTCGTGGAGGTGCTTGAAGCGTGAGGACGGAGATGTCGTCGTGCGGGCGGCCGGCGAGCCATTCGGTCGTGAGGAGCTCCAGCCGCTCGGCGACCGACGGCGCCTGCATGCCGACACAGCCTGCCAGCGCGTCGACGAGGCGTTCGTCGCCGTATATCTCCCGCCCGCTCATCCCGCCCCGTGCCTCGGTGAGCCCGTCGCTGTAGAGAAGCATCAGCTCACCGGGTCCGAGGCGGATCTCCCTGCGGCCGAAACTGGGATCGGGCACCGCCCCGACCAGCATGCCCCCGCAGACGATCTCCGTCACCCTTCCGTCGCCACGGAGCACGAGCGGGGAGAGGTGGCCGCCGCTCGCGATCTCCACCTGTACCGAGCCGTCGTCGCAAGGCCGCGCGGAGCCCGTGACCAGGGTCGTGAAGCGGTGCCCGGCGCTGATCACGAGGTCATTGAGCAGCCGCAGGTCACCCAGGGGATCGGGCCCCCTCTTGACCTTGGCAAGGGTGCGCAGGCTCTGCCGTATCTGCCCCGCCAGCACCGCGGCCTCCGCACCCTTGCCGGACACATCGCCGAAGAAGAACGTGACCCCGCCCGCGGGGCAGGGGGCCACGTGGTAGTAGTCGCCGCTGATGCGCAGGGCCTCCGCGGCCGGCCGGTAGGCGGCGCCGAGCCTGAGGCCGTCGGCCACCGGCAGCGGCTCCGGAGCCATGCTGGCCTGCAGGACGGCGATGGTGTGGGCCTGCTGCGAGTAGAGCGCCGCCGTCGCCAGCGCGAGTCCGGCCCTCACGGCGAACTCGTGCGCCAGCTCGATGTCCGCGTCATCGAAACGGGGGCGCTCCGGGCCGCGCAGCATGATCAGCGCACCGGCCGGTACGCCGCCCGCGGCGAGCTGGACCACCAGCGCCTCCTCGCCGCGAACCAGCTCACCGGGCATGACGTCGTCGAGCGCGGCCATCTCGCGGGGGCGTATGACGGCGGGGCGCGGCTGGAGGCCGTAGAGCGCGTCCGCGACCTTGGGCACCCGCTCGAGCGTTGCGACCGCCACCTCCCCGGCGGACCTGGCATCGCCCGGACCCGCCCGGTGCCAGTGCGTACGCCGTCCGCTCGCGGGCAGGACGACCACGGACGCGTCCGCCAGTTTCGGGATCACCATCTCGACGAGCGCACGGACGGTACGGCCGTGATGGAGCGACGCGCCCAGCCGCCGGGCGGTCTCCTCAAGGAAGGCGGACCTGTCGCGCTCGTCGAAGAGCGCGGCCTCCACGAGACCCAGCAACTGGCTCAGCTGTGCCGGGGCGCGGCCCCAGGTACCCCCGCTGCCGCCGTCCGTCATCGGCCACCGCCTCTTGCCCGCTCCACGCTCCACCGCTGTGCCCGTAATGCCCCATTATCCCCCTTCCGGGCTATCCGTCCGGTGGGGGTGGCCGTGACCGGCGTGCGGAGCCGAGGGAGGGCGGATCGGCGGGCGATGGAGAACGCCTCCATGGGCGATGGAGAGCGCCTTTATGGGCGATGGAGAATGCCTCCATGATCGAAGGCATCCATACCGAGAACGCCCCCTTCGTGCGCTTCCCCGACGGCACGGAGCCCCCGCTGTCCCAGGCCGTCAGGGCCGGTGATCTGGTCTTCACCTCCGGGCAGGGGCCGCTCGACCCCGTTACCCACGAGATACCGGACCGACTTCGATGATCAGGCGCGGCAGGTTCTGCGCAATCTCGTCGCGGTCTTCGTCGCGGCTGGTAGCGGCAGGGACCTGATCGTCAAGTGCACCTGCTACCTCAGCGACCGCGGCCACTTCGCCGCCTTCAACCGCGTGTACGCGGAGTTCTTCGCCGATCGCTCTCCGCTGCCCGCCCGGACCACGGTGGTCACGCGACTCGTACGCGATGGCGTGCTCGTCGAGATCGACGGCGTCGCCGCGGTCGGTCCGGCGGGACAGTAGCCCGCTGCTGGGCCTGGCATGGCCGCGCCGCCCGTCCGTAACCGCTGGCGGCCCACCGGGCCGCTGGGCCGCCGGGCCGCTGGGCCCGTGCCGGTGACCGCCGGTACGGGCCCGCCGCGAAGACGCCCGGTCAGGCGCGGCCCTTGTGCCATGCGCTGCACTTCACTGCCAGCCCGCCCTTGACGTAGCACATCTGGAGCTTGACGGCCTTGCCCTCCTTGAGGTTCCAGTGGGCGGAGTCCACATCCCCCTTGTGCGTGGCATGGACGCGAAGTTCGTCCCAGCCGCTGCCTCCCGTGTACCACTCCAGGACGGCCTGGACGCTGTACCCGTCGCTCGCGTGGTCGACGACGGTCACCTTGTCCCCGTTGTGCAGGAAGTAGGAACCGGCCCGATCGGTGTTGATGAAGATGTTGGAGCCGGCGGCCTGGGCGGCGGCGGGAGTGGTCGCGAGCGCCGAGCCGGTAAGGCCGATGGCGGCCGCGACGGCCAGCGATGCAGATATCCGGCGTGGGTTCCCCATGGTTTCCTCCGTTTGGTGCCGTGCGTGGTCGGTGCTCCGGCGGAAGGTAGTGCATGGGTCGGCGGGTGACGCAAGTGACGCATAATCAAGTCGAAGGTGTGAACGGCGCGGATCCGTCGCATACGGGACGAGCGTGGCTGGTCGCGCGGTGGCTTCGCGCAGTTTGTAACAGGTACGTTCAGATTTCGTACCCGACACCGCCCCGGACGGTCAGTCCGCGCGGCGGCCTCAGTCCTTGATGAGGGAAGGTACCGGTCGGCGCTGAGCCTCAGCCGTCGGCCGGGGCCACCCCGATGGGACAGCTCACGCCCGTGCCGCCGAGCCTGTGTTGCCATGTGCCCCGGCGCCCGTCTAGAGGTCTTGGAACGGTGGCATGATGCGGACGATCACGATCAGTTGGTCTCGTGGTGCCACCAGGAAGAAGAAATAGCCGCCTGCCGCGTCCATGCGGCGTATCCCCCCGGGCCCGCGGGCCGTTGCCGTAGTCGCTGACATCGACGCCCATGTCGGGCAGGTCGACCAGTTGCCCGGCGAGACGCTCCACTTCGGTCACCACGTGAGCGGGGATGCCGCCTGCCACGTGAGCATGATCAGGGTCGTACTCCCAGCGCCAGCCGACGCTCATCGAGATGGGAGCCCGAGCGCGGCATGTGCGTCGTCCAGGATCTTGCCGATTGCGGACGCGGCACGTCGGGCCTGCGTCGCGTCGCCTGTCTCGGCAGCGTCCTCCCAGCGACGGAACTCTTTCGCGATGTTCGGCTGCCGCTGAATGTGGACGTAGACGGCCCACTGGGCGATGAACCGCTGGAGAGGGGCCAGGTCGGAGGCATGCCGGGACTGGTCGGCGGCCTGATCCAGCTCCCGCGTGAAGGCGGGAAGAGCGGCGGGGGCGATCTGCGCGACGGCCTGGCGAAGGGCCGTGACAGTGGCAGGCGGCTGAGGGATGAGTGGCTGCCCAGTAGCGGAGGTGGTCATTGCTGCTCCCATGGGCGAGATTCTGATCCCTGGGAGCAGCGTATCGAGTGCGAGCCCGATCGCATCGCCCGAACGAGTGAGGGCGCGCCTCTCGGCCTTTGGCGGCGACAGTGTCCGAGTGCTCCGCGAAGTGGGGCTCCGGCCATGCGGTGAGCGGGGCGTCGGCCTCGGAGCAGGTCTCCAGGCGTGACAGGTGCCCGTCCTGCGTGAAGACCAGCGCCCCGGCACCTGCTGGTGCGGCGTACCGGGTGGGAGGAGCGCCTCGGCATCGCTGTCGCGTCGCCGGGAGGAGCGTCCCCTCAGTCACCAGCCGGAGCGATTCCCGTCGGGCAGGATCCGCCATCGGACGGGTCACTTAGCTTGACGCCCGTGCCGCCGATGCCGCAGTAGCCGGCGGGGTTCTTGTCCAGGTACTGCTGGTGGTAGGGCTCGGCCGGGTAGAAGGGGCCCGCGGGGAGGATTTCGGTGGTGATCTCGCCGTAGCCGGAGCCGGTCAGGACGGACTGGTAGGCGGCGCGGGAGGACTCGGCCTCGGACTGCTGCTCGGGGGAGTGGGCGTAGATCGCCGAGCGGTATTGGGTGCCGACGTCGTTGCCCTGGCGGAAGCCCTGGGTGGGGTCGTGGGACTCCCAGAAGACCTTCAGGAGGGCCGCGTACGAGGTGATCGTCGGGTCGAAGACGACGCGGACGGCCTCGGTGTGGCCGGTGAGGCCGCTGCAGACCTCCTCGTAGGTGGGGTTCTCGGTGTGGCCGCCCTGGTAGCCGACGAGCGTGGTCCACACGCCCGGGGTCTGCCAGAACTTCCGCTCCGCGCCCCAGAAGCAGCCCAGGCCGAAGTCGGCGACGACCAGGCCCTCCGGGTACGGGCCGGTCAGGGGGTTGCCGAGGACCGTGTGGCGGGCGGGGACGCGGAAGCCCGGTTCGGGGCGGCCCTTCAGCGCCTCCTCGGCGGTGGGGAGGTGGTTCCTCTGGCGGCTGAACAGCATCTTCGGGCTCCTCGCGGGACGGGTACGGGGGCTGCCACGTCCTTCGTCGTCTTGGTCGGATACGAGTCGCGGCGCCCTTACGTCAACGGGTTGGGGGGTGCGGGAATTCCGGGGCGCTGGCGCTCATGGACGCCACCGCGTCACCGCCGCGTCACCGCCACCGCGTCACCGCGGCAGCGTCGCCGGTGTGCCGCCGCCGCCCTCCCAGCCCGCCACCGCCAGCGCCCGGTAGACCGTGTACTCGGCCGCCGGGTCCGCCCCGTACGACCACGGGACCGCGCCCACGTGGCCGTCCACATGGCGCAGCTGCTCCAGGGCCTCCGCGTAGCGCTCCGCGCGGACCAGGAAGAAGACCAGCAGGTGGCGGACGTGCGGCAGCACCGGGTGGTCGGCGGGGGCCTGGCGGACGGCGTAGAGGGCGCCCTCCATCGCCTTCGTGATCACCTCGCTGCGGTAGAGGGTGCGTACGAGGTTGGCCTCCGGCAGGTGCTCGAAGACGCCGAAGAGGGGGAGGGCGGGCAGCAGGCTCTTCGCGGGGGCGGAGGCGGCGGCCGCGTGGGTGAAGGCGTCGGCACGGTCCTGGGAGCCGTGCCACTTCTCGCACCAGTAGTGGAGGGCGGCCAGATGGGCGCCCATGTGGTGCGGGGCGAGCTTGGTGACCTTGGCCCACAGCTCCTCGAAGTCGGCCTGCCGGTAGGGCAGCCCGCGGGCCACGCCGAGCTCGATGATGTGCGGCACCGGGTCCTCCGGGGCCAGCCGGGCCGCCTCGTGGCAGACGTCCTTGGCCTCCTCCAGGATCATCCGGAAGTCCTGCGAGGACGGGTCGAGCAGCGCCTGGCGGACCAGGAACTCCGCGTGCACCGCCGCCGCGCCCGGGTCCTCGGGGGCCGCCACCCGCCAGGTGCGCAGCCACATGCCGCCCTGGCCGGGGGCCTGGGCGAGCTCGAAGGCCGCCGCCCCGGCCAGCGTCTGCACCCGCTGCCAGCGCAGCTCCGAGGTGGCCTCGGTGAGGGCGAGCAGACGGGCGGCGGGCTGCCAGTCCTGCCGGGCCTGGACCTCCTCCAGCGCGTCGATCAGCTGCTGGTCCGGGCCGGGCAGCCGTACGTCCAGCCGCTCGCGCGGGACGAAGCCGTACTCCTGCGGGTCCGAGGCGCGCATCGCGCCCTGCACGGCCCCGTGGCCTCCGCGCAACCGCCGTACGGCCGGTACGACGATCAGCCCGCCGATCATGACGATGGCGATGAGGAAGATCAGAAGCTCCATGAGGTGTCCCCGTGTGAAGGCCCGTAACGGCTTGTGGTGCGGAACGGCTTGTGGTCCAGCCTATGCGCCTCCGCGGTCGTTCCGATGTGCCCCTGGGGTCGTGGCCATGCCCCCTTGGGGTCGTGGCCATGTGCCCCTGCGGTCGTTCCCATGCGCCTCCGCGGTCGTTCCCGTGTGCCCCTGCGGTCGTTGAATCCGGCCACGGGCGCGTCGGGCGTTACGCTCGGGCCCATGAGCCACCAGCACCCCCAGGGGCACCCTCAGAGTTTCGAGACCCTCGCCATCCACGCGGGCCAGGAGGCGGACTCCCTCACCGGCGCCGTCGTCCCCCCGATCTACCAGGTCTCCACCTACAAGCAGGACGGTGTGGGGGGCCTGCGGGGCGGCTATGAGTACAGCCGTTCCGCCAACCCCACCCGCACCGCGCTCGAGGAGAACCTGGCGGCGCTGGAGGGTGGCCGCCGCGGCCTGGCCTTCGCCTCGGGCCTCGCCGCCGAGGACTGCCTGCTGCGCACGCTCCTGGTGCCGGGCGACCATGTCGTGATCCCGAACGACGCGTACGGCGGTACGTTCCGGCTGTTCGCGAAGGTCGTGGAGCGCTGGGGCGTGGAGTGGTCGGTCGCCGACAGCTCCGACCCGGCGGCGGTACGGGCCGCGCTCCGCCCCCGTACGAAGGTGATCTGGGTCGAGACGCCGAGCAACCCGCTGCTCGGCATCACCGACATCGCCGCCGTCGCCGATGTCGCCCGCACCGCGGGGGCGCGCCTGGTGGTGGACAACACCTTCGCCAGCCCCTACCTCCAGCAGCCGCTCGCCCTCGGCGCGGACGTCGTGGTGCACTCCACCACCAAGTACATGGGCGGGCACTCGGACGTCGTCGGCGGTGCGCTGATCGTCTCCGACCCCGGCCTCGGTGATGAACTCGCCTTCCACCAGAACGCGATGGGCGCCATCGCCGGGCCCTTCGACTCCTGGCTGGTGATGCGCGGCATCAAGACCCTCGCCGTCCGGATGGACCGGCACAGCGCGAACGCCACCCGGATCGCGGAGATGCTCACCGCGCACCCCAAGGTGACCCGGGTCTACTACCCGGGGCTGCCGGAGCACGCGGGGCACGAGATCGCGGCCAAGCAGATGCGGTCCTTCGGCGGCATGGTGTCGTTCCGGGTCGCGGGCGGCGAGGAGGCGGCGGTCGAGGTGTGCGACCGGGCGCGGCTGTTCACGCTGGGGGAGTCCCTCGGTGGCGTCGAGTCGCTGATCGAGCACCCGGGGCGGATGACCCACGCCTCGGTGGCGGGCTCGGCGCTCGAGGTGCCCGCCGATCTCGTACGGCTGTCGGTGGGCATCGAGTCGGTGGACGATCTGCTGATGGATCTGGGGCAGGCTCTGGGCTGACGGCCAGCTGTGGGCTGATGCCTGAGCTGTGGACTTTTGAGGGTGGTGTCCACCCCTAGGGAAGGGTGGTCACCATCCCTCGAGGGGAGGGGTGGTGTCGGTGGGCGGCGGCGCGGCCCACGGTTCGACGATCGCCGCCCAGACGCCGAACGCGATGACCGCGGCGAGCAGTAGCAGCCAGCCGATCGTGCGCACCACTTGGTGGCGGTGGAGCATCCGCCGCCCCCGTTCGGCCGCCCGGCCCGCGAGATCCGGCGGCAGTGCCGGGTGCGCGCCCTCCAGCATGCGGCGGACCTCGGTCTCCTTGCGGTCCGGGAAGCTCATGGGGCGGCTCCAGCGTCGGCTCCGGATCCGGCCTGGGCCTGGGGCCCGGTGTCGGCTCCGGCCCCCGCCCCGGCCTGGGCTTTTGCCCCCGTCCCGCCGGTGGCCGCCCGGCGGCCGGTGACACCACCGGTAATGCCGGTGCCCGTAACGCCGGTGCCGGTAGTGCCGTTGGACGGTGGCGTTCCGGCGGAGTGTGGCGTTCCGGCGGACGGTCGTGTTCCGGTCGTGCCGCGCCGGTGCGCCGCGCTGCGCATCGCCGTGACCGCACGGGTGCAGATCGCCCGGACCCGTTCGACCGGGAGCCCCAGCGCCGCCGCCGTCTGCTCCTCCGCGACCCCCTCGTACAGCCGCAGCACCAGCACCAGCCGCTCCTGCGGGGTGAGCCGGGCCAGGGTGCCGCCGCGCGGGCGGCGGTAGCGGTGGCCCCGGTGGGCGAAGAGGGCGGCCAGCGTACGGCGGGTGTGGTCGTACGGGTCCTCGCCGCGCAGCCGGTCCCAGCGGGCGTACGTGCGCGCGAGCGCGGCGGTCAGCAGGCGCTCGGCGGCTTCGGTGTCCCCCGTCGGCTCCGCCGTGAGCAGCGTGGCCGCATGCAGCAGTCGGCCACCCGCGCCCGCGACGAATGCCTCGAACTCCCGGGCCCGGCGGCCATCCCGTGCTGCCCGCCGCTCTCGCACCACGCCCTCCGCCTCCCGTTCTCTTTAGGACACGGCAGGCACAGGCACCTGGTCAAGATGTCTGCGCCGGGGTCAGGTGGCGGGCGCCGCCTGGGGCACCGTGGTGTGCGCGGCGGAGAGGGCGACGTTGAAGCGGGTCAGGAGGTCGCAGAAGAGATCGCGCTCCTCCGCCGTCCAGTCCCCGGTCACGCGGGACATCAGATCGCGCCGTGACGAACGCACCTCCTCCAAGCGGGCCTTGCCGCGTGGGGAGAGTTGCAGGACGACCGCCCGGCCGTCCTCGGGGTGCGAGGTGCGCTTGACCATGCCGGAGTCGACCAGCGGGGCGACCTGGCGGGTCACGGTGGACGAGTCGATCCCCATGCTCCCCGCGAGCGCCTTGACACCCATGGGGCCTTCCTGGTCGAGCCGGTTGAGCAGCAGATACGCGGCTCGGTCCATGGAATTGCGGGCCTGGCCGACGCCGCCGAGCCGGGTCTGTTCCGCACGGCGTGCGAAGACGGCGACCTGATGCTGGAGTGTGTCCAGTACGCCGGTGTCGAGTTGAGTCGTCATGTCCGATTGGGTGGGCATGGCCTAGGGCTCACTTCATGCGGTGGTCTGTGGGATGGGGCACAGAGTACGCGGCCGGGGGCCCGCCCGTACGGGGGCTGCAGAAACCTGACGGCCCCCGAGCCACAACCTGCCGTTCTGAACCGTTTCCCGGTGCCGTGGCCCGTCGGCGGACCCTCACCCGGCAACAAGGCGCCATGGGCCCGGCGCCGACCCGCCATGAGCCCGAGACCGATGCGCCATGGGCCCGGCGCCCGCATGCCATGGGCCCGGCGCCCGCATGCCATGGGCCCGGCGTCCGCACACCACCGGCTCGGGCCGCCGGGGCCGGTCAGGGGTGAGCTGCCAGACTGGGGACCATGGCTGCACGACACGGCGACGAGGACGGGCCCGGCTCCGGGCCCGTCCCGGCCTCGCACCTCACCTCTCCCGCCCCCGCGTCCGAGGGTTCCGTATCCGGAGGTTCCGGGGGCTCCGGGGAGCCCGGGCGGGCCGGGGCGGCGATCACCCTCGATGACGTCCGCAGCGCGCAGAAGACGCTCTCGGGGGTCTCCCGGCTCACCGCGCTGGAGGGCAGCCGCTATCTGTCCGGTCTGGTCGGCGCGCCGGTCCACTTCAAATGCGAGAACTTGCAGCGCACCGGGTCGTTCAAGCTGCGCGGCGGCTATGTGCGGATCGCGGGGCTCAGCCCCGAGGAGCGGGCGGCCGGGGTGGTCGCGGCGAGCGCCGGGAACCATGCGCAGGGCGTCGCCCTCGCGGCCTCGCTGCTGGGGGTGCGCTCGACGGTCTTCATGCCCGAGGGCGCACCGCTGCCGAAGATCGCGGCCACCCGGGACTACGGCGCCGAGGTGCGGCTGTACGGCCAGATCGTGGACGAGACGATGCGGGCGGCGAAGGAGTACGCCGAGCGCACCGGCGCGGTCTTCATCCACCCCTTCGACCACCCGGACATCATCGCCGGTCAGGGCACGGTGGGGCTGGAGATCCTGGAGCAGTGCCCCGAGGTGCGCACCGTGGTGGTGGGCATCGGTGGGGGCGGGCTGGCCGCCGGGATCGCGGTGGCGGTGAAGGCGCTGCGGCCGGATGTACGGGTGGTGGGGGTGCAGGCGGAGGGCGCCGCGGCGTATCCGCCGTCGCTGGCGGCGGGGCGGCCGGTGATGATCGACGCGCCCGTGACGATGGCGGACGGCATCAAGGTGGGGCGGCCGGGCGATGTGCCGTTCCAGATCATCGAGAACCTCGTCGACGAGGTCCGTACGGTCACCGAGGACGAGCTGTCCGGTGCGCTGCTGCTCTGTCTGGAGCGGGCGAAGCTGGTGGTGGAGCCCGCGGGTGCGAGCCCGGTGGCCGCGCTGCTGTCGGCGCCGGAGTCCTTCGAGGGCCCGGTGGTGGCGGTGCTCTCGGGCGGCAATGTCGATCCGCTGCTGATGCAGCGCATCCTGCGGCACGGCATGGCCGCGGCGGGGCGCTATCTGTCGCTGCGGCTGCGGCTCACCGACCGGCCGGGGGCGCTGGCCACGCTGCTGGGGGTGCTGTCGACGCTGGACGCCAATGTGCTCGACGTCAGCCATGTCCGCACCAATCCGCGGCTCGGGCTGAGCGAGGCCGAGGTGGAGCTGCACCTGGAGACGAAGGGGCCGGACCACTGCGAGGACGTCCGGGAGGCGCTGCGCGGCGCCGGGTACACGGTGATGGCCTGACGCGGAGGACGGGTCTGGGCCTAGACCCAGACCCAGGCCCGGGGCCGGGGCTCATCCCGCGGGGATGAGGGGGCTCCGCGGCTCGCCTTCTCCCTTTTGTTCGCCTCGCACATGTCGCGATGTATCGCGTCTTGATTACGATTGCCGTCCAGTTGCTACCGAGCGCTGCCCATATGGGCGGACTTATGCCTTGATTGAGTCTGGAACTGACCCAACCCCGGGAGTGCCAACATGCCAGGCGCTATTCACGCCGAGGGTCTGGTGAAGACCTTCGGTGACGTAAAGGCTCTGGACGGCGTCGATCTCGACGTACCGGAAGGAACCGTGCTCGGACTGCTCGGCCCCAATGGCGCCGGCAAGACCACCGCGGTGCGCGTGCTCACCACGCTGCTGCGCCCGGACAGCGGAACGGCGGTGGTCGCGGGGGTGGACGTACTCAAGAACCCCAACGAAGTCCGTCGCTCCATCGGGCTGTCCGGTCAGTTCGCCGCCGTGGACGAATACCTGACCGGCCGTGAGAACCTCCACATGGTCGGCCAGCTCTACCAGATGGGGGCGCGGGAGGCCAAGGCCCGCGCCAGTGAGCTGCTGGAGCGGTTCAGCCTCGCGGAGGCGGCGGACCGCACCGCCAAGACGTACTCCGGCGGAATGCGCCGACGGCTGGACCTCGCCGCGGCCCTGGTGGTCAGCCCGCCCGTGATGTTCATGGACGAGCCCACCACCGGTCTGGATCCGCGCAACAGACAGGCGCTGTGGGAGGTCATCCAGGAGCTGGTGGCCGGGGGCACGACGCTGCTGCTGACCACGCAGTATCTGGAGGAGGCGGACCATCTGGCGGATGACATCTGCGTGATCGACCGCGGCCGGGTCATCGCCCGCGGCACCTCCGACCAGCTCAAGGCCCGTATCGGCGGCGAGCGCGTGGAGGTCGTGGTGCATGAGCGCGAGGACATCGCGGCGGCCGAGGAGGTGTTGCGGGTCCTGGGCAAGGGCGAGACGACCGTGCAGGAGCACACCCGTAAGGTCACCGTCCCGGTCGTGGGCGGTGCCAAGCTGCTCGCCGAGGTCATCCGCGAACTGGACACCCGTGGTGTCGAGATCGACGACATCGGGCTGCGCCGTCCGACCCTGGACGACGTCTTCATCTCGCTCACCGGCTATGGCACCGGATCCGGCCATGGCGCCGGGAAGGGGGAGCCGAAGTGAGCACGATGAGCGATTCCCTGGTCATCGCCCGGCGGAATCTGATCCGGATGACCAGGATCCCGGAGATGGTCCTCTTCGGGCTGGTTCAGCCGGTGATGTTCGTCATTCTCTTCACCTACGTCTTCGGCGGCTCGATGAAGATCGGCAACAGCACCGACCTGGACGTCTACAAGAACTTCCTGATGGCCGGGATCTTCGCGCAGACCGTGACCTTCGCCACCGCGGGCGCGGGCGCGGGGATCGCGGAGGACATGCACAAGGGGCTGATCGACCGGTTCCGCTCGCTGCCGATGGCCCGGGGCGCGGTGCTCACTGGCCGGACCTTCGCCGACCTGGTGCAGACGACGCTCACCCTGGTGGTGCTGGCCGTCGTCGCGCTGATCGTGGGCTGGCGTCCCGGATTCGCGGACTCGACCAACGTCGGGAAGATCCTGGGCGGCTTCGGCCTGCTGCTTCTTCTGGGATATGCCTTCACCTGGATCGGGGCGCTGATCGGGCTGTCCGTGCGCACCCCGGAGGCGGCGACCTCCGGCGGTCTGATCTGGCTGTTCCCGGTGACGTTCATCTCGAACGCCTTCGTGGACTCCAGCCAGATGACCCCGTGGCTGCGGCATATCGCCGAATGGAACCCGTTCAGCGCCACCGTGCAGGCGTGCCGTCAGCTCTTCGGCGACCCCGGTCTGTCCCAGTCCGGCGCCTGGCCGATGCAGCATCCGGTCTGGGCATCGCTGATCTACTCGGCGCTGATCGTCGTGGTCTTCCGGACGCTGGCGGTGCGCAAGTACCGCCGGGCGGCGGGTTGACGGCTACGCCGTCCCGATGCAGGTCGAAGGGTCCTGGTCCCGAAGGACCAGGACCCTTCGCGATCTCGTGTCGTTTGGTTCTGACCCTGAGACTTGCAGGTGGCTTGGTGCGCCGAGTGCGCGGTTTCGCCAGTCCTCCGTTCGAGGAGCGCAATCGCCCATCGGAGGAGGTTCCGCGGCCTAGACTCTGGTCTCCACCCTCCACACCATCCGGCGAATGGATCGACTTCGCATGACTCAGGCGATTCGGCGAGGCGGCGGGACCACCCGCATCAAGAACCCCACTGCCCCGAAGGTCTTACCCACCCTGCGGTCGGCCGAGATGGCGAGAGATGGCCTGGAAGACGACGCGATGATTCGTGGGGTGCAGTACGAGGGAACGCCCTTTGTGGCGCTCACGGCTGAGGCCGTCGAAATGGAAGGCTGCACGTTCGACAGCTCCCGCTTTACCGGAACAAGACTGATCCGCAGCCAGTTCAGCGACTGCCGCTTCACCACGTGCGACTTCGCGGAAGTAGGTGCGCAGGACGTTTCACTGATCCGGTGTGCGGTGAGCGGGAGCCGATTCACGGGCTCGTCGTGGAGGTCTGGAACCTTCCGGGACGTGCGCATGGAGAACTGCGTCATCGCCCCCGGCCTGTTTCGCCACATGAAGCTCTACGCCGTCGTGTTCACCGACTGCAAGATGGCGGGCGCGGACTTCCAGGGTGCCGAGATGCACAATGTGAAATTCGAGGGCTGCGACCTGACCGGAGCACAGTGGGCCAACTGCCAGGTCGGGATTGCGCGGTTCGAGAACTGCACTCTCATTGACGTGGGCGGAGGCGCGAGCCTCAAGGGCGCCACAGTACAAGGCCCAGGGCAGATGGAGTTGGCCCTGAGCCTCGCACGGGAAGCGGGCATCCTCTTCGAGTAGCTGGGTCAGGTGGTGACCGCTGGCACGAAGCCCGCCCAGTCCGGGCTGGAGATGCATCGGGTGACGTAATCGAAGTCCAGCGGCTCACCCTCAGCCCACTCAGACATCTCGGCGAGCAGCATTTGACCGTAAGGGGTGAAGGCGTGGCGGTGTGCCTTCATGTCCCGGCATGCAGCACGGAGCGAGGTCGTGTACTTGGAGACGAGCGTGTCCACACCGCGGCGGTGCTGCATGTACATCAGCGGGACAGCCACCGCGGCGGCGTGGAAGGCGGCGTGCAGCGGGCGCTTCTGGCCGATCTTGACGGCGGACAGCGCGCGGTGCTCGTCCTTCTCCATCTCGCTGGGCGGCAGATTGAACATGTCGTAGACCATATCCATTACGAAGAGGCCCGTGTGCAGGCCCTCGTGAACGAGGCATTCGGCGTACTCGGGCACGTCCCAGTCGCCGGGGCTCATGACGACCAGGCCGGGTAGCGTGTTGGTGCTCCCGCCGCCATCGGACCTGGAGTTGACGACCACGACATCTGTCACGAGCAGATCGACCATCAGCCCAAGGTCCGGACTGAGTTCGTGGATGTGCTGCACGGCCCGGCGGACCATCGCATCCCACTGCTCGCGCGTGGGCCCGTCGCTGTGAGTGGTCCCGGCGAAGATGTGCTCGAAGATGCTCTCGGTCTCGCAGTACCTCGCCCATGGACCGTCCTCGTAGGACAGGGTGATGCCCTCGCCCTTGGCCGGTAAGGGCCTGAGCCCGGAGATGGCTCGACGGTAGGCCGGTCCCAGCGCTGGGGCGTCCTGGGGATACTCGCCGCTCTGGGCGTGGACGAGGCGGGCAATTGCCTCGCTGATGTGGGCGATGTTGAGGAAGTGCACAGTCATTTCCTTCCTGGTGAGAGTGTGCCCGGAGCCATGACGTCGGCTCCGGGCACACTCAGGGCATCAGAGGGGCTGGGAGACGACTACGCGTCGTTGTCCGTCCAGCCGCCCATCATCTGAACGTGGGTTCCCTGCCGGGACTGCTCGACCCGCCGCCGGATGCCGGCCGCGAGGCTCACCGGGTCGCCCTGGACGGCCGCCACGATGGTCGACAGTGCGTCGGTGGACATACCGACGACGGTCGGCGGCGGGGTCATTGTTGTACTCATCACGCCTCCTTCTTCGATTCTTCCTGAACGGATCACGCGCGTGAGCGGGAGAGGATTCCAATCACTTCGTGGAACCTCTTCGGCGATTAGGAGACTACCGACCTGACGGGGTGCCGAAAACACCACAACCATGATTTCTTGAATTGGAATATGCCACTCGTGAATTCATTGAATGAAGGCATGCTGAAATGCCGGAATGCCAGCACGGCGTCCGGATATGGTGTGGGCGCCCGCCTTCCTGTCGGGGTGACGGCGGTTGGGTTCGTTGCCGTATTGACTGGGAGGGCGGGGCTTGGCTCGACTACTTAGTCCCGTGGGTCCCTGTCCATGCTGTACGGCGCTTACGCGCCTCGGGGGACCTGGTGTCACCTCCCCGGCCGCGGAACGTGACACCGGCCTTCTCTAGGAGCTTGTGAACGAACTCGTACGAGCGGCCGGGTTTCTCTACCAGGACACGGATTGGCGTTCCGGAATCGTACTCGCGCTTGAAGTTGCCCCTGACCGAGATGCGTCGGCCACCTAGCAGCCTCTCCTTCGGGTCGATTACCGGTGTATGCATTAAGCGCGCTCCTCCTTTTTGTTGGCGCGTGTGGGTACCCCACCCCGGCTAAGGTCAAGCTCTCTTGCGCACGGGTCGAGTGATTGGAGAGCTCGCACACATGTGACCTCGGCCGGGGTGGGAGTCTTATTCAGTACATCCGATATTGAGGACTCCTCGCACCCTCTCCTGAAGGGAATTCGACCGGATTGAAGTACGCGGCATCCAATTAGCGGCGCCGCTGTCCTGAGCTGCGGAAAGCAGCGTCGAGGAGAAGGCTCCGAAGACGTAGCGGAAGCCGTACCTCCACGGCTGTGATCGCGCATTGGGTCTGCGGGTGTCGCGTCCACCGCGAGGGGGATCTCCTCGTACGTGGGCCAGGGCCATACCTCCAGCGGCCCGAATGTCTCGCGCATGACTCTTAACGCAGCAGAGCGCGGCGTAGCGTCCCCTGGTACCAGTGGCGCCTCAACGAACCGCCACGCTCCATGCTCGCTGCGCGCCTTGAGCACTTGGCCCTGCTCATCGATCACTAGTGCGCCGGCGGTGATTGGAGGACGGCCGGTGCCGTGCAGACAGCCGCCTTGGCGGGCATGGTCAAGCAGCGCAGCAAATAACGGCTCCAAGAGAGCCTGTTCCTGGGGGTGTCCCCACAGGTAGGCGTTCAGCTCGCGGACCACGCGACCAACCAGCGTCACGGCAGGCACCTCTTCAGCGCCTCGCGGCGGGTGGGAAGCAGGCTCGCCGGGACAGTGAACTGGCAGGCCACGATCTTGCCTGTTCGCGTCGGCAGCACGTACCAGTACTCGGCGAGTCCAGCAACGACCTTCATTCCTCGCCCCGAGGTCGTCTTGGCGTCTGGGTCCTGGACGATCGGCACGTTGGAGGAGGAGTCGCTGACCAACAGCCAGAGGGTGTCGCCGGTGGGGTACCAGAGGGAGACGTCGGCCGGGCCTCCTCCGGCGTGCTTGTGCACGTTGGACAGCAGCTCCGTGGCGACGATGCACACGTCATCTGACATGGGTTCGAGGCCCCATAAATCAAGGTGCGTGGAGACGTTCCGGCGGACCCCAATCAGTTGGCTTGGCTCCGCCTCGGTGCGCAGCCGGTATTCCAGGGCTTCCTTCTGGCGGGTCATCGCGTCGCCTCCTCACTCCCGGGCAAGGCCAGGGAAGGGCTGATCAACGTCCAGTAACGCCCGAGGCGCACTGCGTCATGACTCAGATGATGTATGGCGCACAGTCAGATGGTCAAGCGATTGCGTGGCAGATTGCCAAAATGATGCTCGGCAGGGCTCAATGGAGACCAGCGGGGTTGACGGAACCGAGGCGGTACCCTCGGTCTCACCTACAGAAGCAGTCCAGTTGGAGGGCGAATGGCAGCCGTCACCGGCGGAAGCCCGCTCAGCGCGCGACGGCGGCTGGCAACCGAGCTTCGTCTGCTGCGGGATCGGCACGACCTCACCACCGAAGAGGTCGGCGCTCACCTCAACTGCCACAACTCCAAGGTCAGCCGTATCGAGACTGCGAAGCGGGTCTGCACCAAGAAGGACTTCGATGGGCTGATGGAGCTGTACGAGGTCGAAGAGCCCAAGCTCTCAGAGCTTAAGGAGCTCCTGATCAAAGCCCGTCAACGAATCCCGCCGTGGTGGTACGCCTACAACGACGTGATCAGCGCCAACTATGCCGAATTTCTCGCCTATGAGGCCGAGGCAACGAGCTGCTACGAGTACCAACCACTCCTGATCCCGGGTCTGTTGCAGACCGAGGAGTACGCCAGGGCAGTGACCGGTGTCAGTTATGCCGCGCTCGGCCCGGACCAGGTGGACAGCCTCGTCGAGGTTCGGACGCGTCGCCAGGAGAGACTGCGCGAGGAGGGGCCGCTGATCCTCGATGCGGTGGTGACCGAGGCCGCCCTGCACTTGCTGGTCGGCGGGCGCGACGTGATGCGGGCGCAACTCCACCGCCTGATCGAGATTTCAGCCCTCGACAACGTGAGCCTCAAGATCATCCCGTTCCAGGCTGGCGAGAAGGGCGCCAGCACTGGAGCTTTTACGCTCTTCGGAACAGGGAAGAACTCGGATGCCGATGATGTCGCATTCACCGAGTCAGCCGAGAACACCACTGCGTTCCGGGATGATCCGCTGGCTCTTCGTCGCCTGAGCCGTCTGTTTACCAACTTGTCCGGTGCCGCGCTCTCGGAGGAAGATAGCCGTGAGCTGGTCGAACGTATCAAGGAAGAGCTGATCAGAGATGAATGAGCTGGCCGACCTGCGCGAGGTCGACCTCACGCGTGCAGCGTGGCGTACGAGTTCCTACACCGCCGGCAATGGCAACTGCGTCGAGGTCGCGCCGATTCCCGGCACCTCCGGGATCGCGGTGCGCGACTCGAAGAACAGGGAGTACCCCGCGGCGCGGTTCTCCGGGCAGGCTTGGACCACCTTCGTCGCTGCCGCCATGGACGGCACCCTGACGTCGTGACCTCCTTCGTTCACGACCCTGGCCGTCGTCACGCACTCGCCGTCGCTGCGTGACGTTCGGCGCAACGCACACTAGGGCACCCGACCGCTAGGTCAGGGGCCCTTGTCGCACGCGGCTAGCTGCTTTGCTCGTGGCATCACGCCAGGAAGCCGTCGAGGGAGGGGGCCGCCGCTCGTAGCCGCAGGAGGCGGACGATCGAGCGGCGCTTCCTCCGCACCGAGGCCCATCGGCCTCCTCTGACCGCGCGCTCCCGAGAAGCGACGACGAAACTGCCCCCGGCCCGATGCCCGTCTCGGTCGAGCGCGCAAGGCGCCCCAGGGCCCCTCTCCCCTGGCCTGGCGCCCGCCCTCCGAGGACTCACCGCCTCGGGGCGCTCGACTTCCGTGAGGGCAGGCGACGTCGCATCCTGCGTTCGCGCTCCTCACAGAAATCCTCGTAGGCCAGTTCTTCAAAATCCGGATCGATGTCCTGGCGCATCAGTTCAGACGCCATCTCTCGGTAAGACTGGTGTGACGGGAGCTGATTCTCGCGAATCATGTCGAACCAGGCAGCCCTATGAGATGGGGCCGGTAGACGGTCACCCCTCACGGCCGCTTCCAGGTCGGCGATAGCGTCACCGAGGTATGTCTCGACCACTTCCAGTCGGTTGACCCCCTCCATCAGCGACGAGTTAGCCGCACCTTCGAAGTTGCTCTTCAATCGGTGTCGCAGCTCCGCACTGTGCAGGAACGCGGCTTCGGCTTCAATGGGCCTCAGTGGCCCACGAATCGGAGCTGCCTCGGCCTGAAGGATCGCGTCGCGCTTCTCCATCAGGATGTCCCGCAGCTCACGTGCGCGCTCACTGTCGCGGTCCGAGCGCTCCTTGGCCGCGTTGACCTTCATCGTGTACCAAGTGCCAAACACCGCCACTGCGGCGCTGAGAATCGCGGCGAGGATCGCCAAGAGCCATGTCGTCATAACGTGATTGTGTCGACACATGCCCATGCTCGTCACATCTACTTCACATCAGACGTGGAGGTGGCCCGTGGGCGTTCGAGGCCCCGTTCCGAACCGCGAAGAGGATCTGGCTCGCCCGCGGGCCCGCAAGGCTCCGACGAACAGGAGACCAAGCGCGGCATGATGCGCAAGGTCACGGTTCCGCGTGCGGACCCTGACTGGCTCTGATCGCCAAGGAGCTCTACGACTCGCTGAAGAAGTCCGGCCAGGCCGACTTCTACCAGCAGTCCGACTGAGCGATGGCGTTTACCCTGTGTGACGACCTGTCCCACTACAAGAAGTCGGGCAAGCGGTCGGCGCAGATGGCCCAGACCCTGTATTCCGCCCTCGGGAACCTCCTGGCAACCGAGGGGGACCGGCGCCGCGTGCGCATCGAGCTCCAGGAGCCCGAGCCGGAAGAGACACCGGTCGTGGTCCTCGCCATCGCCGACTACCAGGGTCAAGGACACCTTCGGCCGCTGGGTCCTTCCCGTCAAAACGCTCAACTGGCAGATCGCTGGCTGGTGCTCGGAGGACCTTCTCGCCAAGGACAGCGGGTCCTGGAAGTTCACCAGGGAACAGCTCCGGTCCGTCCTCCACTGGTACACCGTGGACGACGCCGGGCGGTTCATCAACCGCAAGGGCGTCCTCCAGCGGATGAAGGGGTGGGGGAAGGACCCGCTCCTCGCGGTCCTCTGCCTCGTCGAGCTGGTCGGCCCGTCGCGCTTCTCCCACCGGGATGAGGTCGGCGAGCCGGTGGGTGGCAGCGCGGGGGCGCGGACCACGGGAGCGCGCGGGATGAGGGAGAGCCCCGGCCGTTCGGCCGGGGCTCCACACCGGGCGCTCAGCCCTGGTAGGGCTTGGCCTCCAGGATGCGCACCGAGGCGGTGCGACCGTTGGGCAGCTCGTACTCCGCGTCCTGGCCGACCTTCTTGCCGTTCACACCCGAACCCAGCGGGGACTGTGGCGAGTAGGTCTCGACGTCCGCGCTCGCGTACTCACGGGAGGCGAGCAGGAAGGTCAGGGTGTCGTCGGGGTCGCCGTCGAAGGCGATGGTGACGACCATGCCGGGGGCGACCACGCCGGTGTCCGCGGGTGCCTCGCCGACCTTCGCCTGCTGCAGGAGCTGCGTCAGCTGACGCACTCGGAGCTCCTGCTTGCCCTGCTCCTCCTTGGCGGCGTGGTAACCCCCGTTCTCCCGGAGGTCACCCTCCTCCCGGGCAGCCTCGATCTTCTTCGCGATCTCGATACGTGCGGGACCCGACAGGTACTCCAGCTCCGCCTTGAGCTGGTCGTACGCCTCCTGGGTCAGCCAGGTGACGTTCTCGCTGGTCTGGGTCACAGGTGCTCCTCGTCGGTACTGGGAATACAAATGAACGCCCTACTCAGAAGGGTGCGCCTTCGTAGCTGGGCGAAACCACGAGCCTAACAATTCCGGCAAGAAACGGGGAGGAGGGAACTGGGCGCAATGCGCAGGAAACGCGTCAGTGCTGGTCAGATCGGGCCAGGTGCCCGACACGTCCAGTTCGATTATCGAACGGGCGTGCAGTCGATCAGCTCGGCGCTGGTCGCCCGGGCCGTGGTGCGCACGGTGACGACCTTGACCATGTCCTCCTGGTGCTGGCCGAAGGTGAAGTCCTTCCGGCCCACTTCGTCGTGGTACTCGTCTAGGGTACGCACCGTACAGACGCCCGTGGCGCCCTTGTCCTTGGTGATCTCCAGCCGGACCTCGACGGCGTCGTCGGCGACCACCTTGAAACCGGTCAACCGGCCGCTGACGTCCTGACCGGCGATGTAGTCATACCCGAACCAGGCGATCAGGGCCAGCAGCCCGGCACCGAGCACCGCGCCGACGATCTTCAGCGTCCGGTCCGCCCGAGCGTCCGCGGACCGGCCGTAACGCCCGTCGGGCAGCCCCTCGCGCACCGCGGCCATGGGCGTTCCTCCTGCTGGGGGGAGATCGGAATTATTCGTCCCCGGTTTAGGTCACTATAGAAGCCGTCTTCCACGACGAATCACTGAGGATCGAACTTGACTGAGCAGCTGCGTTTGATGGCCGTGCACGCGCACCCGGATGACGAGTCGAGCAAGGGCGCGGCCACCATGGCCAAGTACGTGTCCGAGGGGGTGGACGTGCTGGTCGCGACCTGCACAGGCGGCGAGCGCGGCTCCATCCTCAACCCCAAGCTCCAGGGTGACCCCTACATCGAGGAGAACATTCACGAGGTCCGCGCCAAGGAGATGGACGAGGCGCGCGAGATCCTCGGCGTCAGGCAGGAGTGGCTGGGCTTCGTGGACTCCGGACTGCCCGAGGGCGATCCGCTGCCGCCGCTGCCCGAGGGCTGCTTCGCGCTGCAGGACGTGGAGGCCGCGGCCGAGCCCCTGGTGAAGCTGATCCGCTCGTTCAAGCCGCAGGTGATCACCACCTATGACGAGAACGGCGGCTATCCGCACCCCGACCACATCATGACCTACAAGATCTCGGTGCTGGCCTTCGAGGCGGCCGGTGACCCCGAGAAGTACCCGGAGGCCGGGGAGCCCTGGCAGCCGCAGAAGCTCTACTACAACCAGGGCTTCAACCGGGCGCGCACCGTGGCGCTGCACGAGGCGCTGCTGGCCCGAGGGCTGGACTCGCCGTACGGGGAGTGGCTGGAGCGCTGGAAGACGTTCGGACGCCCCGAGCGCACCCTGACCACCTATGTGCCCTGCGCCGACTTCTTCGAGATCCGCGACAAGGCGCTGATCGCGCACCGTACGCAGATCGACCCCGACGGCGGCTGGTTCCGGGTGCCCATGGACATCCAGAAGGAGGTCTGGCCCACCGAGGAGTACGAGCTCGCCAAGTCGCTCGTGGACACCTCCCTCCCCGAGGACGACCTCTTCGCGGGCATCCGCAACAATTGAGCCCATGATGAGCGCCACCAGCACCCTCGCCATGACGCATCTCGTCCCGCTCGCCAAGGACCTGGACGAGAACAAGGTGACCCCGGGCGTCCTCGGTTTCATCGTCTTCGCCGTGATCGGCGCGGCGGTGTGGCTGCTGATGAAGTCCATGAACAAGCACATGAAGCGGGTGAACTTCGAGGAGGCGCCGGGGGAGCCCGGCAAGGCTCCGGCGGCTGCCTCCACCGAAGGTGCCAAGGGCACCGCCAAGGGCGCCAAGGGCGAGGAGCGCACGGCCTGAACCCTGGCCGGGCCCGATCGGCGCTCTTCGCCGCCTCTGCGGAGCGCTCGCTCAGGCACGGGGCCGGTCCGGCAGCACGGCCATGACCTCGCGCGAGTGGCGGCTCGGCACCATGCCGAGCTGCCATGCCTGCCACCCCGTTTCCGGCTCGACGCCGCGCTCCAGCACCAGCGCGAACGCCTCCGCGCACCCCTCCAGCCGGGAATCGCCCGCCGTGCCCTCCTCGCGCATCTCCCGCACCAGCTCCGCCAGCTCCTCCTGGGCCACCGCCGTGCCGATGACCGAGCCCCCGGCGGAGGCGAACGGCAGCAGGGTGCAGCGCAGAAAGCGGGCCCAGGAACGGCCGCGCCGGTCCCCGTACCCCGCGAACAGCACGGCCGCCTCGTCCACCAGCTCCAGCGCCTGCGCCGCCTTGCCGTTTCCCGCGTCGATCACCGCCAGCTCGATACAGGACCACGCCTCGCCATGGGCCACCCCCACCCGGTGGAAGTCCTGCCGCGCGTCCTGGAGCAGCTGCCGGGCGAAGCCGCTGTTGCGCAGCGAGCCCGTCTGCGCCGCCCGCAGATCACGGGTGACCCGCGCCGAGTGGTGACGGGCACACGCCAGCCCGTACACATCCCGCATCCGGCTGAACATCGTGCGGGCCCGCTCCAGCTCGCGCACCGCCGAGTCATGGTCGCCGCGCTCCTCCAGCGCCTGGCCCAGGTAGTACAGCGTCCAGGCCTCGCCGCGCGCGTCCTCGTTCTCCCGGTGGCGGGTGAGGGCCTGGCGCAGCTGGTCGACGGCCACCGACGCCTCCCCGGCCACCAGCCGGGCCCGGGCGAGCTGGGTGAGCGCCCAAGCCTCACCGCGCTGGTCATGGGTGCGGCTGTAGGCGTCCAGCGCGTCCCCCAGCTCGGTCTCGGCGCGCGGCACATCGCCCATCCGCAGACATGCCTGGCCGAGCTGGAAGTGCGCCCACGCCTGGCCGTGCAGGCTCTCGCTCTCCTCATGCAGCTCAAGGGCCTCGCCCAGCAGCTCCAGCGCCTCGGTCAGCCCGCCCCGGTCGCGCTCCACCGCCGCCAGGGCGTGCATCGTCCAGGCCCGGTCGCCGCGCAGCTCCTCGGCCCGCTGGAGCTCCAGCGCCTCGCGCAGCTTGGCCGCGGCCTCCACGAGATTGCCCTGGTGGTGCAGGGTGATGCCGAGGCTGCACAGGGCGCGGGCCGCGCCCGCCTGGTGCTGCGCCTCGAAATACAGGTCCACCACCGAGGAGAGCGTGGTGCGCGCCTGGTCCAGCTCGCCGAGCTGGCGGGCCGCGATACCGGTGCGCCACTGCACGGACCGCATCAGCAGCCCCTGGTCGACCGCCTGGGTGAGCTCGCTGATCTCACCCAGCCGGTAGAGGTCGCCGCGCAGCAGGCAGTAGTCACACAGGGCGCCCAGGAGGTGGAGCACCGCTGACTGGTCCACGCCCTCGGCATGGCGCAGCGCGGCGGTGATGAAGCTCGATTCGTCGTCCAGCCAGCGCAGCGCCGCGTCCAGCGAGCCGAAGCCGTGGGCCGCGCCCTTGCCGAAGATGTCGGCACGGGTGGAGGTCTTGCCGTCGACCAGCCGGATCACCGAGTCCGCGAGCTCGGCATAGCTGCGGATCAGCCGCTCCTGCGCGGCGGTGCGCTGCTCCGGCTGCTCCTCGTCAAGCAGCCGGGCATGGGCGAAGGAGCGCACCAGGTCGTGGAGGCGGTAGCGGCTGCCGCGCACATGCTGGATCAGCCCGGCCCGGCCGAGCGCCGCCAGATGGCGGCCGGCCTCCTGCTCATCGGCGTCCAGCAGCGCCGCGGCCGCCGCGCCGCCCAGGCTGGCCCGCCCGGCCAGCGCCAGCCGGCGCAGCAGCCGCCGGGCGCCCTCCTGCTGGTCGGTGTAGCGCAGCCACAGGGCGCGCTCGATCGGGCCCACCGGGCCGTACCCCTCCAGGTCGGTGACCAGGGCGGCGGGGGAGCGGGGGCCGAGCGAGGAGCCCGCGATCCGCAGGGCCAGCGGCAGCCGCCCGCACAGCTCGGCGATCCGCTCCACGGACTGCCCGTCATAGGGGCCCGCGCCGGTGGGCTCCTCGGCTGACTCCCGCAGCAGCTCCTCGGCGCCCGGCTCGTCCAGCGGGCCCACCTCGATCCGGTGCACCCAGGCGGCGAGGTCGTCCGGCAGGCCGAGCGGGGCGCGCGAGGTGATCAGGACCAGACCGTCGGATCGCTCGGGGATCAGCGTGCGCACCTGCTCGGCGTCGCGGGCGTCATCGAGCACGATGGTGACCGGCAGCCCGGTCAGATACTGGTGATACAGCTCGGTGAGCCGTCTGATGTGCTGGTCCTGCGAGGAGCGCTCGCGGAAGAGCAGCTGGTCGCGCGGTGCGCCGAGCCGGTTCAGCAGGTGCAGCAGCGCGTCGCGGGTCGGCAGCGGGGCCTGCTCGGGGCTGTCGCCGCGCAGGTCGACCAGGCACGCGCCGCGGAACTCATCGCGCAGATGGTGGGCCGCCCGCACGGCGAGCATCGTCCGGCCGGAGCCCGGCGGGCCCTCCAGCAGCACCACCGTGGGCTTGGTCTCCGTGGACGCGCGGGCCTGCCGCACCCACTGCGCGATCTGCGTGATCTGCGCATGGCGCCCGGCGAACGGGCCGTCCGCCTCGGGGAGATGGGCGAAGGACTGCTCCAGCACGGTGCGCCTGCGGGCCGCCTGGCTGCGGTCCGCGCCGCGCAGCTTCGGCTGCCCGCCGGCGGAGCCGGAGCGCTTCGCCGGACCGCCGCCCTGGCGGGTGGCGGCCGTGGTCATCCGGTGCTGGTCGAAGAACGGCCGGATGCCCCGCACCTCGACCGCCGTGAGCCACTGAAGCCGCAACTGCTCGGCCCCACCGGGCTGGTTGCGCAGCGCGGCCTGGCGGTGCGCGGCGGGCCAGTGGCCCGCGGTGAGCTTGACGACGGCGGCGGCCGACCCGGCCACGGCGGCGGTGACCCCCGCGCCCAGCGCCGTGCCCGCCGAGGTGCCGTACCCGAGGTCCGCGCCGAAGGCCGCCACCGCGGCGACCGCCGCGGCCAGCGCCGGGGTGCCCAGCCGCCCGCGCGACAGCCGGGCGGAGAGCGGCCCGCCGCCCGTGCCCGACTCCTCCAGCGCGCGCACATACGCCCCGTACTCCTCCGCGGCGGTGGCGGCCATCTCGTCCAGCGCGCCGCGCGCCCGGCTGAGCAGCACCCCGCCGTCGGTGCGCCCGCCCGAGCGGCGCACCTCCTCCTCCACGGCCCGCGACAGCAGCCGCTCGACCTCCGTCCGGTGGCTGTCCCGCAGCACCGCCAGTGACGCTGGCATGGTGATCCCCCTCCTGCAGCAGTGCCCTCAGTGTCCCGTTTCTGGGTCCTATCCGGCAGGCCTGTGGATAACTCCCCTGTGGATAACTTCGCCTGCTTCGCCGGGTGGGAGAGGATGGACCCATGCCGAACCGCCTGGCGCATGAGACGTCCCCCTATCTGCTGCAACACGCCGAGAACCCGGTCGAGTGGTGGCCGTGGTCGGACGAGGCGTTCGAGGAAGCGCGTCGCCGTGGGGTGCCCGTGCTGCTGAGCGTCGGCTATTCGAGCTGCCATGGTGCCAATGCACTTGCTGAACCCATAAGTGCCAACCAGGCGTGACGCCATAAAGCGGCGCCATGAGCACCGAAGGTGATGACCTTGACGCCCAGATCGACGCCTGGACGCAGGAGCAGCTAGCCGCCTCACCTGGTTGGTCCATGGAGAAGTGGTCGAGCGTCATGGCGATCCTAGAGCTGGACGACCCGAGGCAACCTGACCTCGTAACAGGCGAGCAGGAGATGACCTGCCCGCCCGTTGCCCTGGTCTCTTTCTGAGCACGGAGCGGCGGGCATGGAACGGTGATCGCAGGTTCACCGCGATCAGCCGCGCAAGCCTCTTCGTGCCGGGGGCGGCCTCGTCCCGGATGCACTGTCCTTTACTTAGGAGTGGTTGGTACGTTGTTGCCTGTTCTAGCCTTGTCCCCGTAGGGCAAAGGGGCGGGGGCAGGATGCCGAAGGTGCCTGAGAGCCGGCGCGTTGGGCGCATGGCCGTGAATGAGGTGCGTGCGCTGTTGGAGCGCCACGGGCACATCGTGCAGGAGGTCGACGGCGGTAACGACCACGGTGAGGACTTGCACGTCACCTTCGTGCAGAACGGCGAGCGAACAGCAGACTCCATAGCCGTGCAGGTTAAAGGTGGAGTCTCGACGCGTACCAGAAAGGGCCATCGCGTCCGAGTCGGGGGTCACGGGGGCAACTGGCGCGACGGTAGTCTGCCGGTGCTCTGCGTAGTCCATGATCCTGAGCGGGGAGGCCTTTTCTGGGCCAATGCGACACGTCAGCTGCGCCGAGCCGACGCGCTGCGCAAGACGTTGAAATCTGTTGTTGTCTCACGGGAGTCCGTGCTGGACGACGACACTATTGGGGCTTTCGTGCAGGGCATGCGGAATTTGCTGGTTTGGGAACGTCAAGGGGTTGGCCGTTGGGCTGACATGGCGGACGTTAAGTTCACTCCGAACGACATCGTTAAGCCCTTCGAGAACGAGTACGGCGAGCCCATGATCTTCTGGCAGCAGCGTGGGGAGCCACTCGCAGTCCTGCTACATCATGATCTCGACTGGGATCCCGTGCAGTTCAGGAGGAAATGCTCCGCTTTTATCCCATCCCGATGATCGGCAGTGTCATCCTCAACAGTGCGGAAGCACACTCGCTCATTGGGTGCTTCAAATCCACAGAGTGGTGGCGCCGACCGGTCGAGCAGAGCGATCTTGCCTGACACTGCGGTTCCTTGGCGCTGCGACATCTGACGTCGCGCCGGTCACTTCAATGTCTCATCAATGTAGGTGACCCGAAGGGGAGCGCAGGGCCGATCGTGCCGAACGGCGCGTGGGGTAGTTGTCCACGTCCGCAACTGCTCGGGCAAAGGCGCGGAAGGTCAAGACCCGCTCGGGGGCAGTAAGGCCGCGCAGCGCGGACAGTTCGCGTCGTACAGCCTCGAAGGCGCACCGCAATTTTCCGGCTGTGGACTCGCCGACCAATAGGACGAGGCCACCGGTCTCCCCGGCTTCTACCAGTTGAGCCGAGATTGTGCTGTCCGCGTCCCGTGGTACATAGGTCGGTAGCGGAGGAGCACCCTCAGGGCGACTCGTTCGGTGCAGGCCCAGTTCCAGGGGCCCGGACTCAGTCACCGGGCCGATCGGGATCCGGACTGCGCCAGCCGTGATGTGACGCGATTCGCCCTGTGCCGGAGTGGCAGTCTTGGCTCGTGCCGCGCGTAGTAAGCGATCCCAGACTGCCGGGTCGGCGAGTGTGGCAGGGAGAGCGGTGTTTCGCTGCCGAGCCAAGATGTCGACCGCACGGAGAAACTCTCGAAATAGCTTATTTGTCGGTATATGCTTTCCGGTTCGCCAATCGCTGATGCGCTGCACGGACAGGGAAGTTCGCCCTATTCGATCCTTGCTCGTAGAGCAAATGGCGGCTGGCTTAGAGGAGCCGGCCGCAGCGAAAAGAGCCTCCAGGTGCTCCCGGAATTTCCGCTTTCCCTTGTGCTCCGTCATGCGGAAATGATCTTTCAGCGCTGTCAGACGGCTTCCAGGTCGACAGTGACGGAGAAGGGCGCGGCGGTCTTGATGGCGCCGGTGAACATGTCGCCGTCCCTGTAAGCCTTGGTGGCGGGGTCGAGGACATAGGTATAGATGATGGGGACACCGGTGGCGGCCTGCTCGACCCGCCAGTAGAAGGGGATGCCGGCTTTGGCGTACTGGTCCACCTTCACGATCCGGTCAGTTGTTTCCGAACCGGGCGACACGACCTCGATGACCAGAAGCACGTGCTCGGGACGGGTGGGTGTGAGGTCGATGGTCTCCGCCCGGTAGACGATGACGTCCGGACGGCGGTTGGTGAGCGGAACGTCCTGCAGGCGGACGTCGAAGTCCGTGTCGGCGTTCCAGTCCGGGCCTGCGGCGGCGTCCAGGGCATTGGCCAGGATCCGCGCCAGCCGGTTGTGCCGTTTGGAGGCGCTCGGGCTCACAACGACCATCCCGTCCACGATCTCGATGCCGGCGCACTGCTCCTCGGACCAGGAGTCGTACTGTTCCGCGCTGATCTGCGCATGCATCCACGCGGGCGCCACCATCTCGGCAGTCATGATGTACCTCCTTCGAGAGGCCTTGGCAGGTCCGGCGCTGCTGCGCCCAGCCTACTGTTTCGAGGTGCCGGGCTGCCCGACCCCGCGGAAGCGCCAGGAAGGGTTTGATGCCAACCTTCGGATGCCAACCTTCGGAGGACGAGTTGCCCACCATGTGATGGCCCATAAGCGCAATTCGGCCAAGCGGGGGCTGATGAAGGTTTCGCTGTTCGCGCCAGGCGCTGTGAGAGGCTGGAGCGTATGAACCGGCTAGCTGGTGCGACCTCGCCTTATCTGCTTCAGCACGCGGACAACCCGGTCGACTGGTGGCCCTGGTCGCCCGACGCGTTCGCGGAGGCCGAGCGGCGAGGGGCGCCGGTGCTGCTCAGCGTCGGGTACTCGGCCTGCCACTGGTGCCATGTCATGGCGCACGAGTCGTTCGAGGACAAGGCGACCGCCGACTATCTCAACGCCCACTTCGTCTCCGTGAAGGTCGACCGCGAGGAGCGGCCGGATGTCGACGCGGTGTATATGGAGGCGGTGCAGGCCGCCACCGGCCAGGGCGGCTGGCCCATGACGGTCTTCCTGACCCCCGAGGCCCAGCCGTTCTACTTCGGCACGTACTTCCCGCCCCGCCCCCGGCCTGGGATGCCGTCCTTCCGGCAGGTGCTGGAGGGTGTGAGCGCCGCCTGGTCGGATCGCCGCGACGAGGTGCGGGATGTCGCCGGGCGGATCGTGGAGGACCTGTCCCAGCGCGGCGGTATCGCCCTGGGCTCGGACGCGCCGCAGCCGCCGGGCGAGGAGGATCTGCACAGCGCGCTCATGGCCCTGACCCGCGAATTCGACGCCATCCGCGGCGGGTTCGGCGGTGCGCCGAAGTTCCCGCCGTCCATGGCGCTGGAGTTCCTGCTGCGCCACTATGCCCGCACCGGCTCCGAGGGCGCGCTCCAGATGGTGTCGGCCACCTGCGAGGCGATGGCCCGCGGGGGTATCTACGACCAGCTCGGTGGCGGTTTCGCCCGCTATTCCGTCGACGCCACCTGGACCGTGCCGCACTTCGAGAAGATGCTGTATGACAACGCGCTGCTGTGCCGCGTGTACGCCCATCTCTGGCGGGCCACCGGCTCGGACCTCGCGCGCCGGGTCGCCCTGGAGACGGCGGACTTCATGGTCCGTGAGCTGCGCACCCAACAGGGCGGCTTCGCCTCCGCGCTGGACGCCGACAGCGACGACGGCACCGGCAGGCATGTCGAGGGCGCGTACTACGTGTGGACCCCCGAGCGGCTGAGCGAGGTGCTGGGGGAGGCCGACGCGGAGTTCGCCGCCGGGTATTTCGGCGTCACGCGGGAGGGCACCTTCGAGCACGGGGCCTCCGTGCTCCAGCTGCCCGATGGAGAGCGGCTGACGGACGCCGCCCGCGTCTGCTCCGTACGGGAGCGGCTGCTGGCCGCCAGGGAGCTGCGGGCCCGGCCCGGCCGCGACGACAAGATCGTCGCGGCGTGGAACGGGCTGGCCATCGCGGCGCTCGCCGAGACCGGTGCCTATTTCGACCGCCCCGACCTGGTGAACGCCGCGACCGAAGCCGCCGAGCTGCTGGTTCGCATCCACATGGACCAGCGCGGGCGGCTGGCCCGCACCTCGCTCGACGGCACCGCGGGTGGCCACGCGGGCGTGCTCGAGGACTACGGGGATGTGGCCGAGGGCTTCCTCGCGCTCGCCGCCGTCAGCGGCGACAGCGCGTGGGTGGAGTTCGCCGGGCTGCTCCTGGACACCGTGCTGAGCCGGTTCACGGACGAGGACGGCACGCTGTTCGACACCGCCGACGACGCCGAGGCGCTCATCCGCCGCCCCCAGGACCCGACGGACAACGCGGCGCCGTCCGGCTGGACGGCCGCCGCGGGGGCCCTGCTGTCCTATGCCGCCATCACTGGTGGAGCGCGCCATCGGGAGGGTGCCGAGCGTGCCCTCGCCGTGGTGCGGGCCCTCGGCTCCCGGGTGCCGCGCTTCGTCGGCTGGGGCCTGGCCGTGGCCGAGGCCCGGCTCGACGGGCCGCGCGAGGTGGCCGTGGTCGGCCCCGACGACGATCCGGCGACCCGCGCCCTGCACCGTGCCGCGCTGCTCGCCACCGCCCCGGGGGTGGTCGTCGCGGTCGGCGAGCCCGGCTCCGACGAGCTCCCGCTCCTGCAGGACCGCCCCCTCCTGGAGGGCCGCCCGGCGGCATACGTCTGCCGCGGCTTCACCTGCGATGCGCCTACGGCCGATGTCGAGGCCCTGACGGCCAAGCTGGGGGGTTGAGCGCGGGCGGGGCTGCTCCGGCAGGCTGGGGGCTGAGCTTGGGTGGGACCGCGCCCCGGCCGGGGGTGCGCATGGACCGCGGTTACGCCTGCGGCGGGCGTTCCCCGACCCGCCCCTTCCCGAACCAGGGGCTCCGCCCCTGGACCCCGGAGGGGCTGATTTCAGCCCCTCCGGCGCTTGAGCAGCGGGGCCCGGGGTGGAACCGGTTGTGGTGGGCGGCTCGGACTGCTGGCCCTCGGCCCGGCCCGGCTGGCCCTTGGCTCGGCTTGGGTCGCCCGTCGGACTGGCTTGGGTTGTCCTCGGGCTTGCTCGGGCTGGCTTTGGGCCCGCCCTGCGGTTGGCTCTGGGGTGCTTCGGGGTTGGCCTCGGCTCGGGCCGGGTTGGTCTTCGGCTCGGCTTGGGTCGCCCGTCGGACTGGCTTGGGTTGTCCTCGGGCTTGCTCGGGCTTGCTTTCGGCCTGCCCTGCGGTTGGCTCTGGGGTGCTTCGGGGTTGGCCTCGGCTCGGGCCGGGTTGGTCTTCGGACCGGCTTGGGTCGCCTTCGGACCGGCTCAGGCTGGCCCTTGGCGCGGCTTGGGGTGCCTTGCTGGTCGTAGAGCCTTCACAGCGGCAGGCCTCGGGCGAGCAGATCGAGCGTTCGGTTGATGGCCGTCGCCATGTTCTCGGCGCATGTGGTGGCTGTGGGGGTGGGGGTGGTGGCGGTTGCCGCGGTTGCCGTCGGGCCGTGGTCCAGGCAGTGGAAGACGGCCTCCCGCAGGGCGCCCAGGACGGCGCCCACCGCGATCCGTACCTCGAAGTCGTCCGGGGCCCGGCCGCCGCGCTCGGCCAGGGCCTCGCGCAGCAGCCCACCGCTGTCGGCCAGACAGCCGCTCATCCGAGCGCGCAGCGCTGGGACCTCTCGTATGAGGCGCAGCCGGGCCAGCAGTTCCTCGCGTTCCTCGCCCGCCGAGGGCCCCAGCAGCCCCACCAGCGCATGGCGCAGGGAGACGGCCGGGGGTTCGTCCGGCGGGCGGTCGCGGATCGCCTCCGCCATGAGCGCGTCGTACTCGTCCGTGAGGACGATGTCCTCCTTGGCCGGGAAGTAGCGGAAGACGGTGCTGGTGGAGACGTCGGCGGCCCGTGCGATCCGGTCCACCGGAGTGGCCTCGTAGCCCTGCTCCGCGAAGAGCCGCAGGGCAGCGCGCCGGATCGCCTGCCGGGTCTTGATCTTCTTCCGTTCGCGCAGCCCGCGCCCGGGCTCGTGGTCGGACCGCGACGTGGGTCCGTGGCCGGTCCGGGACGCGGGCGGTGTGTCCTCGGGCATCTCAGGCGTGCTGATACGCCACCAGGGAGATCCCGATGTAGTGCACGACGAAGGCGGCCAGCGTGAAGCTGTGGAACAGCTCGTGGAAGCCGAACCAGCGGGGCGACGGGTTGGGGCGCTTGGTGCCGTAGATCACCGCGCCCACGCTGTAGAGCAGCCCGCCGACGACGATCAGCGTCATCACCGTGATGCCGCCGGTGCGCAGGAAGTCGGGCAGGAAGAAGACGGCCGCCCAGCCCAGCGCGATGTAGCACGGGGTGTACAGCCAGCGGGGGGCGCCGACCCAGAAGACCCGGAAGGCGATTCCGGCGAGCGCCCCGGCCCACACCAGCCACAGCAGCAGCTGCTGTTTGCCCTGGGGCAGAAGCAGCAGGGTGAAGGGCGTATAGGTGCCCGCGATGATCAGGAAGATATTGGCGTGGTCCAGCCGCCGCAGCACCGCGGCGGTGCGCGGACCCCAATTGCCGCGGTGGTACAGGGCGCTGGTGCCGAACAGCGCACATGCGGTGAGCGTGTAGATGGCGCAGGCCAGCCGCCCGCGCGGACTGTCGGCGAGGGCTGTCAGCACCACACCCGAGACCAGCGCCGCGGGGAACATGCCGGCATGGAGCCAGCCGCGCAGCATCGGCTTCAGCGGGAGCGGTGGGGTCGCTTCGGGCCCTGGGGGATTCTCAACGGCGGCATCGGGCGCGGCGGCAGTCATGGCGCTCATGCTACCTACGCCACCGTAAGTTACCGATCCATGTCGAGTGGTGATGGTCACCAAGGCGCCCACTGGACAGATGCCCCGTACAGTCGGATGATCAAATGAGCGCGGTCGGCACCGGATGAGCTGAGCATCCGGGTCGCAGCCCCCAAGGGGTAGCTGTCTCCATAAACGGATATGAGTGCACATATCCGTCCAAACCCTCAATCAAGACGCCGGAGCATGTGCGGTTCCGGCGGGATGGAGCGATCGTGGCGCCCAGCAATGTGGCTTCCTCCCTCACGACCACCCCGAACACCACCACCCCGAACACCACCACCCCGAGCCCCACGAACCACCAGGAGCTCGTCTCCTGGGTCCGCGAGATCGCCGCCCTCACCCAGCCCGACCGGGTGGTGTGGTGCGACGGCTCGGAGGCGGAGTACGACCGCCTGTGCGCGGAGCTCGTCGAGAAGGGCACCTTCACCCGCCTTGACCCGATCAAGCGCCCCAACTCGTACTACGCCGCCTCCGACCCGAGCGATGTGGCGCGCGTCGAGGACCGTACGTTCATATGCTCCGAGAAGGAGGCGGACGCGGGCCCGACCAACCACTGGAAACACCCCGACGAGATGCGAGAGATCTTCGCCGGGGAGCAGGGGGTCTTCCGGGGTTCGATGCGCGGCCGGACCATGTACGTCGTGCCCTTCTGCATGGGCCCGCTCGGCTCGCCGCTCTCCGCGGTCGGTGTCGAGATCACCGACTCCGCCTATGTGGCGGTCTCCATGCGCACCATGACCCGCATGGGGCAGGAGGTCCTTGACGTCCTCGGGGACGAGGGCTTCTTCGTCAAGGCCGTGCACACCCTCGGCGCCCCGCTGGAGCCGGGCCAGGTCGATGTGCCGTGGCCGTGCAACCCGACCAAGTACATCTCGCACTTCCCTGAGACGCGGGAGATCTGGTCGTACGGCTCCGGCTACGGCGGCAACGCCCTGCTCGGCAAGAAGTGCTACGCCCTGCGCATCGCCTCCGTGATGGCGCGGGACGAGGGCTGGCTCGCCGAGCACATGCTGATCCTCAAGCTCACCCCGCCGCGCGGCGAGGCCAAGTACGTGGCCGCGGCGTTCCCGAGCGCGTGCGGCAAGACCAATCTCGCGATGCTGGAGCCGACCATCCCGGGCTGGACGGTCGAGACGATCGGCGATGACATCGCCTGGATGCGGTTCGGCGAGGACGGCAGGCTGTACGCGATCAACCCCGAGGCGGGCTTCTTCGGGGTCGCGCCCGGCACCGGTGAGCACACCAACGCCAACGCGATGAAGACCCTGTGGGGGAACTCGGTCTTCACCAATGTGGCGCTCACCGACGACGGCGATGTGTGGTGGGAGGGCATGACCGAGGAGCCGCCCGCCCATCTGACCGACTGGAAGGGCAACGACTGGACCCCGGCGAGCGAGACGCCCGCGGCCCACCCCAACGCCCGCTTCACCGTCCCGGCCGGTCAGTGCCCGATCATCGCGCCCGAATGGGAGGACCCCAAGGGCGTGCCGATCTCGGCGATCCTCTTCGGCGGCCGCCGGGCCAGCGCCGTTCCGCTGGTGACCGAGTCCTTCGACTGGCAGCACGGTGTCTTCCTCGGCGCCAACGTGGCGAGCGAGAAGACCGCCGCGGCCGAGGGCAAGGTCGGCGAGCTGCGCCGCGACCCGTTCGCCATGCTGCCGTTCTGCGGCTACAACATGGGCGACTACATGGGCCATTGGGTGGAGGTCGGCAAGAACGCCGACGCCGCCGAGCTGCCGAAGATCTACTACGTCAACTGGTTCCGCAAGGACGCCGCCGGGCGCTTCGTCTGGCCGGGCTTCGGCGAGAACAGCCGGGTGCTGAAGTGGATCGTCGACCGCCTGGACGGCAGGGCCGAGGGCGTGGAGTCCCCGATCGGGGTGCTGCCGACGCCCGAGGCGCTGGACACCGACGGTCTGGACCTGGATGACGCCTCGCTGAAGCTGCTGCTCACGGTCGACAAGGAGGTCTGGCGTGATGAGGCCGGGCTGGTGCCCGAGCACCTGAACACCTTCGGCGAGCACACGCCCGAGGAGATGTGGGACGAGTACCACGCGCTGGTGAAGCGCCTGGGCTGAGCCGCCACCGCCACCGCGCTCCGTGGGCCGGGGCCCGTGCCGCAGCGCTGCGGCACGGGCCCCGGCCGTCTGTCTCAGGCCGCGAGGCCCAGGGCGGACGCGTGGGAGCGCATGCGCTCGGCCGCCAGCGTCGTGGCCGCCGTGTCCTCCCGGGACGTGGCCACGACCAGGGCCCATCCGGCCAGGGTGTGGGCGCGCTGGTGGAGGGCGGCGATATGCGTCGGGTCCGTGGCCGCCGTCGTGGGCGCCGCGCGCAGCGGGGCGCGGCCGTCGCGCAGCCGGGCGGCCTGCTCGGCGAGGCGCTGGGCGGCGTCGTCGAGGGAGGGGTCCGGGGTGAGGGTGCGCAGCTCGTCCGTCACGGTGAGCAGTGCGGTCAGATGTCCGGCCAGCCGGATGTCCAGCTCTTCCTCGCGGGATCGGTGCGGGAAGTCGGGCGTGGGCTCGGCCATGCTGTGGACCGACTTGGTGCGGATCGGTTCGTACATGGATGGCCTCCAGGAGGTGAGGAGACCATCCTAACTTAGACTCTGTCTAAAGTTGAGCGGCAACTAGAAGATTAGGGTTGGCCGTATCCGTCCAGGAAGTTCCCGATCCGGGTCACCGCGTCGGCCAGGTCCTTCTTGGCGGGCAGCGTCACGATGCGGAAGTGATCCGGCTCCGGCCAGTTGAACCCCGTGCCGTGCACGATCATGATCTTCTCGGCCCGCAGCAGATCCAGGACCATCTGCCGGTCGTCCTTGATCTTGTAGACCTTGGGGTCGAGCTTGGGGAACGCGTACAGCGCACCCTTGGGCTTGACGCAGGTGACGCCCGGGATCTGGGTCAGCAGCTCGTACGCCGTGTCCCGCTGCTCCACCAGCCTCCCGCCGGGGAGCACCAGGTCGTTGATCGACTGACGGCCGCCGAGCGCCGTGGCCACCGCGTGCTGCGCCGGCATATTGGCGCACAGCCGCATATTGGCCAGGATGGTCAGCCCCTCCAGATAGCTGGCGGCGTGCGACTTCGGGCCGCAGACCGCGAGCCAGCCGCTGCGGTAGCCCGCCACCCGGTACGCCTTGGAGAGCCCGTTGAAGGTGAGGGTCAGCAGGTCCGGGGCGACGGTGGTGGTCGGGGTGTGGGTGGCGCCGTCGTAGAGGATCTTGTCGTAGATCTCGTCCGAGCAGACGATCAGCTGGTGGCGGCGGGCGATGTCGGTGAGGCCGCGCAGCATCTCCTCGCCGTAGACGGCGCCCGTCGGGTTGTTCGGGTTGATGATGACGAGCGCCTTGGTGCGGTCGGTGACCTTGCGCTCGATGTCGGCGAGGTCCGGCAGCCAGTCCGATTGCTCATCGCAGCGGTAGTGGACGGCGGTGCCGCCCGCGAGCGAGACCGCGGCGGTCCACAGCGGATAGTCGGGGGCCGGGACAAGGACCTCGTCGCCGTCGTCCAGCAGCCCCTGCATCGACATCTGGATCAGCTCCGAGACGCCGTTGCCGAGGAAGATGTCCTCGACGTCGAGGTCGATGCCCTGGGTCTGGTAGTGCTGCATCACCGCGCGCCGCGCGGACAGCAGGCCCTTGGCGTCGCCGTAGCCGTGGGCGTCGCCGAGGTTCCGGAGCATGTCCTCGAGGATCTCCGGGGGGCATTCGAAGCCGAACGTCGCCGGATTCCCGGTGTTGAGCTTAAGGATGCGGTGTCCTGCCGCCTCCAGCCGCATCGCCTCCTCGAGCACCGGGCCACGGATTTCGTAGCAGACGTTGGCGAGCTTCGTGGACTGGATCACCTGCATGTCGGCCACCTTACGGCGGCGTATCCGCAGCCGCTCGGTGTTTTTCGCCACGTGGACGCCACGTGGACGGTGTGCGGGAGTGCCGGGCGGGGCGGCCGCGATCCCGTGCGCCGCACAGGCGCGCCAAGCCGCGCGGGATAACGAGTCTGTTTCCGGCGTTAATTTCCGCGAGAGAAGGGTTGGCCCGAACGGGTTGGCTGGCTATCGTTCACGCACTTCACCCAATCGTTCCGCTGAACGAGTAAGGGAAGGGTGCCCCCGTTCATGTCCCCGTCGATGTCCGAGATCCCCCACCGCATGAGGGCCGAGATCTCCCACCGCACCGCCCCCGCCGGGATACCGCGGCGCTCGGTGCTCACCGCCGCCGCGGCCGCCGCCGCGCTCGGTGGCTCCGCCGCGCTGACCGGCTGCTCGGGAGCCGCCTCCGCCTCCCCGTCGAGGGCCGTGCCCACCCGGGGCCCGGCCGGGCGGCCCGACCGCGGCGGCACCCTGCGCATCGCCCGCCCGCCCGCCTCCGACGCCGAGACCCTGGACCCCGCGAGCGCGCTGTCCGCGTACGAATACCTCGGCGCGCTCTACAACCGCCTCGTCCGGATCGCGCCCGACGGCACCGTCGCCCCCGACCTCGCCGAGTCCTGGGAGCCCGACGCCAAGGCGGCCACCTGGACCTTCCGGCTGCGCCGCGGCGTCACCTTCCACGACGGCCGCGCCTTCACCTCGGCCGACGCCGCCTACACCCTGCGCCACATCCTGGACAAGGCGACCGCCTCCCCGCAGGCCCCCGTGCTGTCCCCGCTGGTCGACCCGGGGCGGCTGCGCACCCCCGACGCCCACACCCTCGTCGTTCCCCTGAAGAGCCCGCACGCCGAGTTCCCCAGCCTGCTCACCCACTACAACTGCTACGTCGTGCCCGAGGGCAGCGCGGGCTCCATCGGCCGCACCGGCATCGGCACCGGCCCCTTCCGGCTCGTCTCCTTCGCCGCCGCCGGGCCCGGCCGGGTCACCGCCTACGCCGACCACTGGGCCGGGCGCCCGGTCCTGGACGCGATCGACTTCTACACCGTGGCCGATATGCAGGCCCGCTCCAACGCCCTGCTCGCCGGGCAGGTCGATCTGCTCTCCCAGACCAATCTCGACTTCGCCACCGCCCGGGTCATCGCCGCCTCCGACCGCGCCACCATCGCCCGCGCCGAGAACGCCCAGTGGTACGTGCTGCCGATGCTCACCACCGAGAAGCCCTTCACCGATCTGCGGGTGCGGCAGGCGATGAAGCTCGCCTACGACCCCGCGCACATCCTGAAGGCCGCCCTCCAGGGCGCGGGCACGGCCGGGTGGGACAACCCCGTCCCGCCGAACGACCCCGCCCATATCGCCGCCCACCCCGCCCATGACCCCGAGAAGGCCCGCCACCTGCTGAGGCGGGCCGGGCACGAGCGGCTGGCGATGGACCTCCACACCTCCTCCTACGACCCGATCTTCACGCCCATGGCCCTCGCCTACCAGGAGTCGGCCGCGCGGGCGGGCATCCGGATCCGGGTCAAGACCGCCGCCGCGGACTCGTACTACACCCAGATCTGGATGAAGAAGCCGCTCATGGCCACCTACTGGTACACCGGGCGCCCCGTCGACCAGCTGCTCAACCAGGTCTTCCGCGGCGGCTCCTCGTACAACGAGACCGCCTGGTCGGACAAGGAGTTCGACGCGCTGCTCGACCGGGCCCGCCGGGAGACCGACACCGGCCGCAGGCGCGAGCTGTACGGACAGGCGCAGACGATCGTCGTCGAGCGGGGCGGGGCGATCACCCCGATGTTCGCCGACCGGCTCGTCGGGATCTCCCGCAAGGTGCGCGGCTACGCCGAGCACGGCTTCGAGTTCGACTACCTGCACATCGGGCTGAAGGGGGCGTGATGTTCTCCTTCCTCCTCCGCCGGGTGGCCGCCGCGCTCGGCACCCTGCTGCTTTCCTCGGTCATGGTCTTCCTCGCCGTCCAGGCGCTGCCCGGCGATGTCGCCACCCAGGTGCTCGGCAGGGACGCCACCCCCGACGCGGTCGCCGCGCTGCGCCAGCAGATGGGTCTGGACCGGCCCGCCTGGGAGCGGTACTTCGACTGGATCAAGGGCGCGCTGCACGGCGACTTCGGCACCTCGCTGGTCACCACCAAGCCGGTGGGCGGCGAGGTCGCCCAGTACCTCGGCAACTCCGCGCTCATCGCCGTCGTCACCGTCCTCTTCGCGGTCACCGGCTCGGTCGTCCTCGGCGTCCTGGCCGGGCTCTACCGCGACCGCTGGCCGGACCACCTGATCTCCACGGTCAGCCTGGTCGGGATGAGCGTCCCCGAATTCGTCGTGGCCACGGTGCTGGTGCTCGCCTTCTCCGTCACCGTGCCGGTGCTCCCCGCGGTGGTGCTGTACGGGCCGGGGGCCGGGGTCGGGCAGCTGCTCCCGGCGGTGTGGCTGCCCGCCGCCTCGCTCGCGATCGTCATGGCCGCGTACATCGTACGGATGGCCCGTACCTCGGTGATCGACGTCATGGCGAGCGAATACGTCACCACCGCCCGGCTCAAGGGGCTGACCACCTGGCGCGTGGTCACCCGGCACGCGCTGCCCAGCGCGCTGCTGCCCACGCTGCACGTCATCGCGCTCAATGTGGCCTGGCTGGTGGGCGGCGTCGCCGTGGTCGAGAACGTCTTCAACTACCCGGGCGTCGGGAAGCTGATGCTCACCTCCGTGCAGAACCGCGATCTGCCGGTCATCCAGGCGATCGCGCTCATCAGCGCGGTCGTCTACGTCAGCTGCAACCTGGCCGCCGACCTCGGGTCCATGGCCCTCAACCCCAAGCTCCGCACCCGAGGAGGGAGGATTCGATGAGCTCCCTGAAGCTGCCCGTGGGCGCGGCCGGGGCCGAGCCGTCCGACGCGGGCCCCGCGCCCGTACGGCCCGGATTCGCCGCCCGCACCTGGCGCACGGTGCGCTCCTCCCGCCCGGCCGTGATCGGGCTCGTGATCGTCGCCGTCCATGTGGTGGTCGCGCTGCTCGCCCCGCTGCTCACGCCCTACCACCCCACCACGGGCGACGCCGCGCACGCGCTGCTCGGGCCGAGCGCCGACCACTGGGCGGGCACCGACCAGTACGGGCGCGACGTGCTGACGCGGGTGCTGTACGGCGGGCGGTATGCACTCGGCGTCTCCGTCACCGCGACCCTCATCACCATCGCCCTCGGCACCGTCCTCGGCTGTGCCGCCGCGCTGCGCGGCGGCTGGCTGGACGATGTGGTGATGCGCGTCCTGGACGCGGTGCTGTCCATCCCCGCGATCCTCGTCCTGCTGGTGATCGTCACCGCGCTGGGCACCGGACCCTCGGTCATCGTGCTGGCCATCGCCGTCGTCTGCGTTCCCCAGGTGGTGCGGGTGGTGCGGGGCGCCGCGCTCGCCGTCGCCCCCCAGGACTACGTCACCGCGGCGCGGGCCCGGGGCGAGGGCACCTGGGCGATTCTGCGCCGCGAGGTGCTGCCCAACATCAGCGATGTGGTGTGCGTGGAGTTCGCGATGCGGGCGTCGTGGGTGGTGCTGCTGATCTCCTCGCTGTCCTTCCTCGGCTTCGGCGCGGATCCGCCCACTCCGGACTGGGGGCTGATGGTCTCGGAGAACCGCACCGCGATCACGGTGGTGCCGATGGCCAGCCTCGCGCCGATCATCGGTCTGGCCACGATGGTGGTCGGGCTCAACCTCGCGGCCGACGGCCTGTCGAAGGCGTGGGGCGTGGACCGGATCAGGGAGGGCGTCTGATGACCACGGCTCCCAAGGCCCCCATCGTGTCGGTGGACGAGCTGTCCGTCGCGTACCGCTCGGGCTCGGGCGGGCGCGAGGTGCCCGTCGTCCAGGAGGTGTCGCTTGAGGTGCGCCCCGGCCGGACGCTGGCCCTGGTCGGCGAGTCCGGCAGCGGCAAGTCGACGGTCGCCGCGACGCTTCTGGGGCATCTGCGGCACGGCTCACGGATCACGGGTGGGCGGGTCGCGGTGGACGGCGAGGACGTCTTCGCGCTGTCCGCGCGGGAGTTGCGGCGGCTGCGCGGCGGTACGGTCGCGATGGTCGCGCAGAACGCGGGTCACGCCCTGACGCCGTCCATGCGGATCGGACGGCAGATCGCGGAGGCGGGCGGCGAGGTGCCCGTCACGGACCTGCTGGAGCAGGTGCGGCTGGAGCGCCCGCGCGAGCTCGCCCGCCGCTATCCGCATGAGCTCTCCGGCGGACAGCAGCAGCGTGTCGCCATCGCCATGGCGATCGCGGCCCGGCCCAAGGTGCTGGTGCTGGACGAGCCCACGACCGGTCTCGATGTGATCACCCAGCGCGGGGTGCTGGACCTGATCGGCGCCCTGCGCGAGGAACTCGGCCTCGCGGCCGTCCTGGTCAGCCACGACCTGGGCGTGGTCGCGCGGATGGCGGACGAGGTGTGTGTGCTGAGCGCGGGCCGGGTGGTCGAGGCCGCCCCCACCCGGCGGCTCTTCGCCGCCCCCGCCGACCCGTACACCCGCCGCCTGCTGGCCAGCGTCCCGCGCATCGCGGACGCGGGGCTGGCGGTGGTGGGGGAGGACGGTACGCGGGAGATCCGGCCGAGGGCGGACTCGGTGGGCGCGGTGGACGTGGTCGACGTACGGGAGGTGACGATCGACTACGGGGCGAGCCGCGCCGTGGACGGGGTCTCCTTCAGGGTGCGGCGCGGTGAGGTGCTGGCCCTGGTGGGCGAGTCGGGGAGCGGCAAGTCGACGATCGCGTGGTCGCTGGCGGGGCTGCGGGCACCGTCGGGCGGAACGATGAGGGCTGCGGCTAGGGGCGGGGCTGGGGCTGTGGTTGGGGGCGGGTCGGGTGGCCGGTTGGGCGCCCGACCGGGCGGTGACGGCCCGCTGGGTGTGTCGTCCGGTGGCGACTCCGACGGCCTGGTTGGTGGCGCGTCGGGCGGTGACGGTCCGGTTGGTGGTTCGTTGGGTGGCTCGCGTGGTGGCTTGTCCGGCGTTGTGTCAGGGGCCGGGTCGGGTGGCCGGGCTGATGGTCCGCTGGGTGTGTCGTCCGGTGGCGACTCCGACGGCCCGGTTGGTGGCTCGTCGGGCGGCGACGGCCCGGTTGATGGCTCGTACGGTGGCGACGGCCCGCGTGGCGGCTCGCCGGGGAGCGATTCGAACGGCTCGTCTGGTGGCTCGTCCGGCACCTCGCCGGGCAGGGACGGCGACTTGGCCGCCCCCGCGCGGCGGCGGCCGCTCGCCCTGCGCCGTGCCGTCCAGCTCGTCTTCCAGAACGCCGACACCTCGCTCAATCCGCGGCGTTCGGTGGGCGATGCGGTGCGGCGACCGCTGCACTTCTTCGGCACGGCGGGGTCGCGGGGCGAGGCGGCGACGCGGGCCCGTCAGCTGATCGCCGACGTCCGCCTCGGCCCCGACTTCGCCGACCGGCTCCCCGCCCAGCTGTCCGGCGGCCAGCGCCAGCGCATCGGCATCGCGCGGGCGCTGGCCGGTGAGCCCGATCTGCTGATCGCGGACGAGATCACGACGGCGCTGGATGTGTCCGTACAGGCGGATGTGTTGCGCCTGCTGGACGATCTGCGCCGGGAGCGCGAGCTGGCCTGCCTGTTCATCAGCCATGACCTGGCGGTGGTGCGGGGGATCGCGGACCGGGTGGTGGTGCTGCGGCACGGGGTGGTGGTGGAGGAGGGTCCGACGGACGCGGTCTTCGCGGTTCCGGGCCACCCGTACACGAGGGCGCTGATGGCGGCGGCGCTGGAGCCGGATCCGGAGGCCGAGGGTGCCGTCGCCGCCGCTGAGGAGTGGGCGGACGCGGCGGAGCCGGGGGCGCTCTGGGACGACCTGGGCGGTGGCCACCGAGTGCGGCGCTGGCGGCCAGCGGATGGCTAGGGTCTGTCGGCAAAGGGGGCGTCCGGCCGCGAGCGGCGTCTGGTGCGGTGCCTCGCAAGGCGGAGCGTCGCCCTCGTACTGGGCGTACTTGGGCGACGCGACAACGCAGCGAGGTGCCGTGCCAGGCGCCGGGAGCAGGGTGCCCCCTCTGACGACAGACCCTAGCCCCCACCCCGCCCCTTCCCGAACCGGGGCTCGGCCCCGGTCCCCGCTGGGGCTCCGCCCCAGGAGCCGCCCCCCGAGGTATCGCCGCCGCCCGTACCCCGGTGGCCGGGCTGTGCCCGTCCGTTCCGCCGCCAGCTACCGCTGGGAGTGCGGCGCTGGCGGTCAGCGGATGGCTAGCCCCCAGCCCGCCCCTTCCCGAACCCGGTCTGCGTCCCTTGAGCTTTCGTCGCCACGCGCGGCCTGGTGGCCGGGTTGTGCCCACCCGTTCCGCCCCGCGGAACGATTGCCCACAACCAGGCGACTGGCCCTGTGCCCACCAGGCCGCGCAACTCAAGCCCCTCCGGCGTTTGAGGAGCGGGGGCCGGGGGTGGAGCCCATGGTTCGGGAAGGGGCGGGGTGGGGGAGTTGCCCGCCGCAGGCGCACCCGCACCCGCACCCGCACGCGTACCCACACCGCACCCCCAACCCCCGCCAGAGGAGATTCGTGAAGTACCGCGAGACGTTCGACCGCGAGGTGCTGGTCGAGGACGTGTGGATCCCCACCCGGGACGGGAAGACGCGGCTGCACGCACGGATCTGGCGGCCGGTGGACGCGGGTACCGCCCCCGTCCCCGCCCTGCTCGAATACCTCCCGTACCGCAAGAGTGACTGGACCGCCCCGCGCGACGCGCAGCGTCACCCCTGGTACGCCGGGCACGGCTACGCCTCCGTACGGGTCGATCTGCGCGGCAGCGGGGATTCGGAGGGCGTGATGCTCGACGAGTACACGGCGACCGAGCTCGCCGACGGCGTCGATGTCGTCAACTGGCTGGCCGCACAGCCCTGGTGCACCGGCAAGGTGGGCATGTTCGGCATCTCCTGGGGCGGCTTCAACTCCCTCCAGATCGCCGCCTTCCGCCCCGCCCCGCTGAAGGCGGTCGTCACCGTCTGCTCCACCGACGACCGTTACGACAACGACGTCCACTACACCGGCGGCGCCGTCCTCGGCATCGACATGCTCGCGTGGGCCGGGACCATGCTCGCGTTCACCGCCCGCCCCCCGCACCCCGCCTCTGTCGGCGAGGACCGCTGGCTGCCGATGTGGCGGGAGCGGCTTGACGCGCTGGAGCCGTATCTCCACACCTGGCTCGCCCATCAGGAGCGGGACGCCTACTGGCGGCACGGCAGCGTCTGCGAGGACTACGGCGCGATCGGGGCCGCCGTGCTCGCGGTCGGCGGCTGGGCCGATCCGTACCGGGACACCGTGCTGCGCCTGCTGGAACACCTCGACGCGCCCGTACGGGGGCTCATCGGCCCCTGGTCGCACCAGTACCCGGACCGTGGGCTGCCCCCGGGCCCGGCGATCGGCTTCCTCCAGGAGACCCTGCGCTGGTGGGACCACTGGCTCAAGGACGAGCCGACCGGCGTGCTGGACGAGCCGATCCTCCGTGCCTGGATCAACGACCCCGTACCGCCCGCCACCTCATACGCGACGATGCCCGGCCGCTGGGTCGGCGAGGACGCCTGGCCGTCGCCGTCCGTCCGCTGGGACGAACGCCCGCTCGGCGGCCCGGCCGACGAGCCGGTGATCGTACGCTCCCCGCTCCACACCGGCCTTGACGCGGGCCGTTTCTTCCCCTTCGGCAACGCCACCGATCTGCCGCCCGACCAGCGCGCGGAGGACGGCCGTTCGGTCTGTTTCGACTCGGCGGCACTGCGCGAGCGGGTCGAGATCCTGGGCCGCCCCCGGATACGGCTGCGGCTGGACAGCGCCACCCCGCGCGCCCATGTCATCGTCCGGGTCTGCGATGTGGCACCCGACGGCTCCTCCACCCTGGTCACCCGGGGCGTGCTCAACCTGATGTCCCGGAAGGGGCGGGAGCGGGCGGTGGAGTGGCGGCCGGGGACGTACGAGGACGTGGAGTTCGAGCTGAACGCGACGGGGTACGCCTTCCCGCCCGGCCACCGGGTCAGGGTCGCGGTCTCGGACGCGTACTGGCCGTGGGTCTGGCCGCACGGCGAGCGCGGCCAGCTGACCGTATGGCCGGGTGGGAGCGCGCTGCTGCTGCCCGTACGCGACCCGGGCGCGGACGCCGCACGCGAGCAGCCGATCACCTTCGAGGAGCCCGAGCAGGCCCCGCCGCTCCCCGTGACCACCGCCCCGTCCGCCGAACCCCGCCCCGAACGCACCGTCACCCATGACGTCGCCACGGGGGAGTGGACGCTGGAGGTGGACCCCAACTACGGCGGCTCCCGCACCTATCCGGACGGGCTGCGCTACGAGGAGAGCGCCCGCGAGACCTACCGCATCCGCTCCGACGATCCGCTGTCGGCCGTGGCAAGCTCTCGGTGGACCATCCGGCTGCGGCGCGGGGACTGGGAGGCGGAGGTCGTCACCGCCATGGAACTGCGGGCCACGGCGGAGGAATTCATCATGGACAGCAGCATCGAGGCACGGGCGAACGGAGAGACAGTGGCCACGCGCGCATGGCACCGCACCACACCGAGGACGTCCGCGTGACGTCCCGGTCCGAGCGCCGCCCACCGCGCCGCGCCGTCGCCGCCTCCGCCCGCACCCGGCAGCCCACCGAGGTGCGCCGCCGGCTGATCGTGGAGGCCGCGGTGCCGCTCATCGCGGAGCGCGGCACCAAGGCGGTGGGGGTGCGCGAGGTGGCGGCCGCGGCCGGGGTGTCGGTCGGCACGGTCACGTACCACTTCGAGAGCGTGCAGGAAGTGCTCTCCGAGGCGATGGTGCTGCACATCGAGCGCTACTACGCCGCGCTGAGCGACGCCGCGGGGCAGGCCACCAGCGGCGCGGAGGGGCTGCGACTGCTCGTCGACGCGCTCTTCACGGAGGACACGGACCGGCACTGGCGGATGTGGTTCGACTACTGGAACGCGGGCGAACGGGACGAGGCCTTCGCCCGTGGCCAGGCCGAGCGGTACGAGAGCTGGCACGGCGAGATCCGGGCCCTGGTGGAACGGGGCCGCGCCGAGGGCGACTTCCGCTGCGACGACCCGGCCGACTTCGCCCTCCGCTTCTCCGCCCTGGCCGACGGCCTCGCCCTGCGCCGCCTCCGCCAGGTCCCGGCCCTGAGCGTGCCCGCCGCCCGGCGCCATCTGCGGCGCTTCGTGGACGCGGAGCTGCGGGGCTGAGGCTCGGGTTCCCGGGGGCAGCGTGGTGCCCGCGCGACGGCCGCCTCAGCCCTCCGTCGTCGAGCGGGTCGCGTCGAGGCCGCTGAGGAAGGCGCTGAGGACGCGGCACAGCCGGGGTTCCACCTCGACGATCGCGTGGCCGAGGCGGGGGTCGGTCTCGTAGAGCTCGCGCAGGCGCGGGCCGGGGGTGGCCATCTGCCAGAGCGCCCCGGCCAGGCTGGTCGCCGTGGCGATGAGGTCGACGGTCTGGAGCTCGGTCAGGCCGAGCAGCCGTCGCAGCTCGTCGCCGATCAGCTCGATCTCCTCGAGCGTCACCAGTTTGAAGTCGCGCACCGCGCCGATCGACACATTGCGTTCGAGGTTCATGGGCGCCTGGGCCAGCAGGTCGCAGAAGACCGGCCGGGCGGCCAGCGTCGCGGCGACGACCTCGGCGGCCTCCGGGGCCGTGGCGCGGGTCCGGCGTGCCAGCTCGCCGCGCAGTTCGGCGGACCACTGCCGCCAGCCCTCCGCGGTGAGCCTGAGGAAGATCTGCTCCCGCGTCTCGAAGTAGCGCAGCAGGGCGGACTTGTGCATGCCCACGGCCCCGGCGATGTCGGTGAGGGTGATGTCCCTGACCCCGCGCTCGCGGGCGAGGGCGCGGGCCGCGTCCAGGATCGCCGCTTCCCGCGCCTGCTTGGCCTGGGCACTGCGCGCACGCTGGAAGGCAGGCGTTGTCATGCCGGACATCATAGGAACCCTTAACGGAACGGCGTTGCGTAAATAAGAGAACGGTGTTGTACTAACAGTATGAGTGCACAGGTCATGGATTCACAGGTCTGGTTCATCACCGGTTCGTCGCGCGGTCTCGGCCGCGCCCTGGTCACCGCCGCCCTCGAGGCCGGTGACCGCGTCGTCGCCACCGCCCGCCGCCTCGAGGCGGTCGCGGAGGCGTTCGAGGAGTACGGCGACCGCGTCCACCCCCTCGCGCTGGACGTCACCCGCCCCGGGGCGGCGCGCGAGGCCGTCGACGCGGCGCTCGCCCGCTTCGGGCGCATCGACGTGCTCGTGAACAACGCGGGATACGCGAATGTGTCGCCCATCGAGACCTCGGACGACGAGGACTTCCGCGCCCAGTTCGAGACGAACTTCTGGGGCGTCTACCACGTCACGAAGGCTGCCCTGCCCGTCCTGCGGAAGCAGGGGGCGGGCACCGTCGTGCAGATCTCCTCGATCGGCGGGCGGGTCGGCGGATCGCCGGGCATCGCCTCCTACCAGGCCGCCAAGTTCGCCGTGGACGGCTTCAGCCGCGTCCTCGCCGCGGAGACCGCGCCGCTGGGCGTGCGGGTCATGGTCGTCGAGCCGAGCGGCTTCGCCACCGACTGGGCCGGTTCCTCGATGACGGTCCACCCGATTCCGGACGCCTACGACGCGACGGTCGGGGAGATGAACCGGCGGGTGCGGCAGAGCGCGGACGGGGCGGCCGGGGATCCTCGGCGGGCCGCGGAGATCATCGTGCGGACCGTGCGCCGTGGTGAGGTGCCTGGCCACCTTCCGCTGGGCGTGAACGCGGCGAGCATGGCGCGGGACTACTCCAGGGATCAGCTCGCCGAGGCGGCTGCCTGGGAGGAGGTCAGCCGCTCGGCGGACTTCGGTGAGCCGTACCCGGCAGAGCTTCCGGCGGCCTAGGGCCGCCCACGGTGGGCTGTGCGGCTCCGCGGGGTGGTGGGGGGCTCGGCCCCGGCCGTCGTGGCGCCCCCGGCGTGCCGTCCCCCACCCCGCCCCTCCCCGGAACTGGGTCCCTGCCCCAGCCCCCGGGGTCCGGTAGCGAAGCCTGCTGCTCCCCGCTTCCCCGCGGCGTCGATGTGCGGTTCTGCCGTGTGGTGGGGGCCCGCCCCAGACCCCCGGGGTCCAGGGGCGGAGCCCCTGGTATCGGGAAGGGGCGGGGTGGGGCAGATCCGCCGGGCAGCCATAGGGGCCGGGGCTGTCACATCGTGAGGACTGTGCGGCCGCCTGCCGTGTGGTTCTCCAGGCGCTGGTGGGCGGTGGCGGCCTCCGCCAGGGGGAGTGTTTCGAGTTCCACGTCGACGAGGCCGTCCGTGGCCGCTTGGAGTGCCGCCCGCGCGGCCGGGGCGAAGGCCTCGGGGTGGGCCGGGAGGTAGCCACCGGCGTTGAAGCCGGTGACGGTGAAGTTGCCGTACCAGACGCGGTTGCCGTCGATGCCGCCGTGGTTCCAGTCGCCGCTGGCGTTGCCGACCAGCAGCAGGCGGCCCGAGGGCGCGAGCAGGTCCAGGCTCTGGGCGCGGACGGGCCCGCCGACGGGGTCGACGATGACGTCGAACGTCTCGCCGCCGAGAACCTCCGGCAGCCGCGCCGAGTCGACGATGGTGTCGTACGGCAGCTTGGTGGCCGCCGCCGCGCCCAGCCGCTCGGTGCGGACCGTGCCGACCGCCCGTGAGGCGCCGAGCTGCCGCGCGATGCCGGGGAAGGTGGCCGCCAGCGCGCCCAGTGCCCCGTGGACGAGGACGCTCTCACCCGCGGATACCCGGATGGCGCCGGTGAGCGCGACATGGGCCATGAGCGCGTTGGGGATCACCGCGACGGCGAGGGCGGGGTCGATGGCATGGCCCTCCGTCGAGACGACATGGGCTTGGTCGGCGAGGAACACCGACGCGTACCCGCCCTTCCCGTCGCCGGAGGAGAGCGCCACCACCGACTCCCCGGGGGCGAACCCGGTCACGCCCTCGCCCAGCGCGCGCACCGTCCCGGCAACCTCCAGGCCGGGGACGTACGGCGGTTGCGGCAGCCCCTCGCGGTCCTTGTACAGCCCCTGCCGGAGGTAGACGTCGATCAGGCCGACGGCGGCATGGGTGACGTCGATCGCGACCTGGCCGGGGCCGGGGACCGGATCGGGCAGCTCGGTGAGGGTGAGCACGCCCGGTTCGCCGAACCGGGCGACCTGTACGGCCTTCATGGCGATTCCTCCCACATTTAACGCACCCCATGATGCGTTAAATCGACGCTACCATGGCGGGCCGGGATAACGCATCCCTGTGTGCGTTAAGGTGCTGGAGTGCATCAACGAGCCCGATCGGCCGAGGACAAGGCACGCCGTGCGGACGATCTGCTGAAGGCGGCGGAGGCGCTTGCGAGCGAACTCGGCGGCGTCCGGTACATCACGCTCGCCGCCGTCACCGAGCGGGCCGGACTGCACCGCACCGGCGTACGGCGGTACTACGCCAGCAAGGAGGAGCTGCTGCTGGAGCTGGCCGAGCGGGGCTGGGGCCAGTGGCGGGACGCGATCAAGGACGCGGTCAAGGACGCGATCAAGAGCGGGGCCGCGGACCGGGCCGGTCCTGCCCACCGTCCGGCGCCCTCCCGGTCCCGGCTCGGGCCCGCGCAGACGGCGGCGGTGGTCAGCCAGACCCTGGTCGCGCTACCGGTGTTCTGCGATCTCCTGACGCACGCCACGCTGTACCTCGAAGGCGACGTCGACATCGAACGGGCCCGCCGCTACAAGACCAACTCCTTCGCCGCGCACGATGAGATCGCCGCCACGCTGGATCACGCGAGCACGATGACGGTCGAGCAGATCACCAGCCTGCTGGCAGCCGCGATCATGCTGGCGGCCGGTCTCTGGCAGGTCTCCCATCCGACCCCCACCCTTGCGGCGCTGTACGAGCAGGAGCCGCGGTGGGGGCATGTCGCGCTGGATTTCTCCCCGCGGCTGACGGGCCTCCTCGAGGCGTGCGCGGTGGGACTCGGCGGTACGTGATGGGGCGCGGGCGTTCGTCCCAGCGGCTGGTCGTCGCGGCCCGTGGTCGCGGCCGATCGTCGTGGCTGGTCCCAGCGGCTGGTCGTCGCTGTCGGTCGTGAATGCCTGTCGGCTCGGACTACCCCCACCCCGCCGACCACCCCCACCCCGCTGTCGTCAGCTGACCTCCCGCACTCTCGTGGCGGCCCGCTCGGCGAGCTCGCGGACGCCTCTCGCGGCGTTCTCCGAGAGCTCGCCGAGTATGGCGTCGGCTGCCGTGAGGAGGGCGCGGCTCTCCTCGGGGTGGCCCGCGTCGGCCAGGGCGAGGGCGAGCCGGTAGTGCTCCTCGGCGATGAAGCGGCCGAGGTTGACCTGCCGCCAGTGGCGCGCCGAGTCATCGCCCGGGGCGGCCAGGGCCTCGCGCACGGCGGCCAGGCTGTCCGCGGCCTGCGGCAGTCGGCCCGCCTCCCGCTCCAGGCGGGCCTGGGAGTGCCGGGCCGAGGCCCGGTCCCGTGCCGTCTGCTGAAGGGCGGCGTACAGGCGCTGGGCGCGCAGCGCCTGGGGGAGGTCACCGAGCTCCTCGAAGTCCCGGGCGAGCCCGCTCAGCGGAGCTGTGGCCAGGGCGCGGGGCGCCTCCGGGCGGTGGAGTCTGCCCTGGTCCATGAAGATGGTGTCGAGTTTGCGGATCAGGGTCACCCGCGCGAGCTCCGTCATCCCCTGGTCCCGCGCCAGGCCGGTCCATGTGGAGACCGGCTCGTCCGACGGGTCCGTCCCGAACATCGACTCGTCGAGCGCCCGCGCCCACTGCCGCAACTCGTCCGCGCTCGCGCCCGGTTCCGGCATGCCGCCCAGGCCGCACATCGTGTCGAAGTCCGTCTCCCGGACCTCGAGCAGCAGCGGCAGGTCTCCGGTGTCCCCGTACAGCCCCACCAGCACGGCAGCGAGCCGCAGTTCGTCCGTCATCGAGGACCGCGTCTCGTGCCGCAGCAGATGCCGCAGCGGCTCCAGATCGCCCTCGGCGCGGTCGAACTGCGCGGCCCGCAGGGTGATCCGGCGCCGCACCGGGTCCTCGGCGACGTCACACCACGCCGTGCGGTCGCCCTCCCGCAGCCGGGCGAGATCGGCGCGGCCCGCCGCGAGCACCGGCTCCCACAGCGGGGGACCGGCCGGGCCCAGCCGGTCGTACGCGCATCCCTCATCCGCGTTGAGCAGTACGAAGTGCGGCTCGGTGCGCAGCAGCGCGGCACGCAGCCTGCCCACCAGCTCGACCGGGGAACGCTCCGGGAAGCCCAGCGCCGCGCGGAGCTCGGCCCGCTCCTCGTCGATTCCGTAGTACTCACGGATCTCCTCCTCGGTCTCCGCGACGCGGGCCAGGATCTTCTCCTCACCGTCGTCCGGCGACAGACCCGTGTACCCGCGCCAGCCGGGGAGGCCGATCACGAGCTCCAGGGCCTCGTCGACGCTGGAGCCGATGATCCCCGCGGCGCCTTCCGAGTCGGCGTAGAGCACCGAGCCGTCCGCGCACACGAAGTAGCTACCGCCGGTGTCGTCCCCGGCCACCGTCTCCAGCGGCCCGCCCGAGGCGAGGCGGACCTCCTCGACATGGCCGTGGGCGGCGCGGTCCAGGTCGAAGTCGAAGGGGAAGGCGGCCAGTTCGGCCAGGCGGCGGTCCTGCCGCAGCAGCCGCAGCGCGTGGTCGGTGACGTCCGCGTGATCGGTCATGTCACAGAACGTAACACTGCCCGCTGACAACGGACTTCCCCGCCCCTGTGCACGATGCGGCCGTGCGAGCCCGCCGCGCGACCTCTCACGCGCGGCGGATCGCGCGCCCCGCGAGGACGTCCGTCCGCCGTCCGTCCTCGATGACGAAGCGGCCGTCGATGAGGACGTGGGGAATGCCGGTCGGCAGGGTGCGCGGGGCCTCGAACGTCGAGCCCGCCGCGACCGTCTCCGGGTCGAAGAGGACGAGGTCCGCGCGGTAGCCCTCGCGGACCTGGCCGCGGTCGGGGAGGCGGAGGCGGGCCGCGGGGCGTGCGGTCAGATGGGCCACGCACTCCTCCAGGGCGAGGACGCCCAGCTCACGGACGTAGCGGCCCAGGTACTGGGGGAACGTGCCGTAGGCGCGGGGGTGCGGCTTGGCGCCGTGCAGGATGCCGTCGCTGCCGCCGGTGTGGGCGGGGTGCTTCATGATCGCCTGGACGTTCTCCTCGTGCCCGACGTGTTGCAGGATCGTCGGGCCGAGGCGGTCGTCAAGGAGGAGGCGGCGCGCGGTGACCCAGGGCGCCTCGGCCCGTTCGCGGGCGCTCGCGGCGACCGTCTTGCCGACGTATCCGGTGAGGACCGGGTCGTGCACGCCGGAGATCTCGATCGTGTCCCAGTTGATCGGCACCCCGTGGCAGCCGTCCGCTCCCTCTTCCTCCATGACGTGCCGGATGCGTTCGGCCTCGGCGTCGTCGCGCAGCCGTGCGAGGGCCGCGTCGGGGCCGCCCTCGGCCGCCCAGCTCGGCAGCATCGCGGCGAGCGTGGTGCAGCCGGGGAGATAGGGATAGGTGTCGAGGGTGATGTCGGCGCCGTCGGCGAGCGCGGTGTCGAGGAGCGCGAGCAGTTCGGGGGCGCGGCCCTTGTTGAGGTCGAAGTTCATGGTGGCGTGGGCGAGGTGCAGCGCACAGCCCGCCTCCCGGCTGAGGGCCACCATCTCCTCGTAGGCGCGGAGGGCACCGGCGCCGTAGGAGCGGTGGTGGGGGCAGTAGTAGCCGTCGTACGCGGCCACGACCCGGCACAGCTCGGTGAGCTCGGCGTCGGACGCGTACATCCCGGGGGTGTAGGTGAGCCCGGAGGACAGGCCGACCGCCCCCTGCTCAAGTCCCTCCGCCACCAGCGCCTTCATCCGTTCGACCTCGGCGGGCGTCGCGTCGCGGTCCGCCCAGCCGAGGGCGAGCATGCGGACGGTGCCCTGGGGGATGAGGTACGCGGCGTTGACCGCGATGCCCCGGCCGTCGAAGCCGTGGTCGAGGCGGTCCAGGAACTCGCCGACGGTGCGCCAGGTGAAGTCGATGTCGGAGCCGTCGCCGTTCCAGCCGGTGATGGCGGTACGGATCTGGGCGAGCGTGCGGTCGTCCACGGGCGCGTACGAGAGCCCGTCCTGGCCGATGACCTCCAGGGTCACGCCCTGGGCGGCCTTCGCGGAGTGGTCGGGGTCGCGGAGCAGGGCGAGGTCGCTGTGGGCGTGCATATCGATGAAGCCGGGGGAGAGGGCGAGGCCGTCGGCCTCCACCACGCGGTGGGCGGTGGGGCGTCGGCCGCTCCCCTCGGGCACGATGGCGGCGATCCGGCCGCCGTCGACGGCCACGTCTGCCCGGTACCGGGCTTGTCCGGTGCCGTCGATGACGTCCGCACCGCGGATGACCAGCTGCATGGGGTTGCCCTCTCTTCCTGCCGCCCGCGCCTTGGGGCGCCCGCCGTCTTGTTGTCCCACCCACCCGCCCTTACCCGCTGGGGGACCCTCCGGGTCCCCCACACCCACAGGGGACTCGCGCCCTTGGTCCGGCCGCACGGCCCGTGAGCCGCCCGACCTGCGTCTTGGGCCCAGCGCGGGCGCGCCCCGGCCACCAGGGCCCATGGCCCCCGCCCCGGGGCTCACGGCCCGTAACCCGGGCTCCTGCGCCCGGGCCCAGCGCGGGCGCGCACCGTCCGTTGTCCCACCCACCCGCCCTGACTCGGTGGGGGACCCTCCGGGTCCCCCACACCGCCAGCCTCGGCCGCCGGGGCCGACGGGGCTTGCGCCTATGGCCCGGCCGCGGGTCTCGTGGCCCGCAAGCTGGGTGCACTGCGCCCGAGTCCAGTGTTGGCCTTGTGCTCCGCCCGCCGGGGCCGACCGGGGCTTGGGCCCGGCCTGATCGGCGCCTTTGGGGAACCGTGCCGGGGCGGAGCCCCGGGGGAGGGTGGGGCGGGTTAGAAGAAGGTGCGGATGTAGTCCGTGACGGTGCCGTTGGACTCCGCTACCGGGATCAGTTGCCATTTGTCGAAGCTGGTGCAGGGGTGGGAGAGGCCCAGGGCCACCCAGTCGCCGACCTCCAGGGGCGTGTCGTCCGCGACCGAGACCCAGGCGTGCTGGTCGGAGAGGGCCGTGATGGTGAGGCCCGTGGCGGGGCGGGTGGTGGCGTCCCGGGCGGAGCGGATCAGCTGGGGTTCGGGCATGTCCAGGTCGTACGCCGCGTCCCGCTTGCCCGCGTTGAGGAACGCCTGGCCCGGTTCGGGGCGCGAGACGACCTGGGCCCACAGGCGGAAGGCCGGGTGCAGCTCGCCCTCCTCCGGGACGCGGTTGAACGGGGTGATGTGCCGGTAGTGGCCGTCGTCATGGGAGACGTACGCCCCCGAGCGCAGCAGCTTCAGCACCGGCCGCGACAGCGTGGGCAGTTCCGCGAAGACGTCCGCCACCGCGTCGAACCACGCGCTGCCGCCCGCGCTGACCACCACCTCGTCCACCTCGTCCACGTCCCCGAAGCGGCCCGCCGCGTCGAAGTCCGCCGCCAGTGCCGTCAGGCGGCGCAGCCACGCGCGTACCCGCTCGCCGTCCGGCTTCGGCACCTCGCCCTCGTAACCCGCCACCCCGACCAGCCGCAGGGTCCCGGTGGCCGCGACCGCGTCGGCGACCGCCGCGCACTCCGCCTCCGTACGGACCCCGGTGCGCGCTCCCTCGCCGCCGCCCAGCTCGACCACCACATCGACCGGCCGCCGCGCGCCCGCCTCCCGCAGGGCCGCGTCCATCAGCTCCACGCCGCGCACCGAGTCGACGTAGGCGATGAAGCGGAAATCGGGGTCGGCGTCGAGTTCGGCCGCGAGCCAGTGCAGGGCGGCGGCGTCGACGACCTCGTTGGCGAGGAAGATCCGCTGGATGCCGAAGGCCCGGTAGATCCGCACCTGGGTGGGGACGGCCGCGGTGATCCCCCAGGCCCCGTGCGCGAGTTGGCGCTCGAAGAGCTGCGGGGCCAGGGAGGTCTTGCCGTGCGGGGCGAAGGCGAGCCCATGGGCGGCGGAGTAGCGCTCCATCGCCACCAGGTTGTGCTCCAGCGCCTCGGCCGACAGCGCCAGTACGGGCGTGGTGAAGCCACCGGTGAACAGGGAGCGCCGCTCGGCGGCGAGCTCGCCGACCGTAAGGCCCTCGGCGCTAGGCGGCAGCCCCTTGAAGCGGTGGTCGACGCGCTCCCGCGCGAGGGCGGCGACGGCCTGGTCGCGATGGTCGGTGGCCATGGAGCGCCTCCATAACGATTTCGGTTGCAATCTCTGCAACGTTCATTGCGCATAACGCTTAGCGCTGTCTAACATCCCGCCCAGCACCGGGTCAACGGTGTGTGGCTGCCCCCCATCCGCCCATCCACGAGGAGCGAGACCCAACCGTGTCCCCTCTCTCCAGCGCCGAGGCCGCCGAAGGCGTCGCTGACGCCGGCGATGTTGTCGGTGATGTTGTCGGTGATGTCGTCGACGCCGACGTCATCGCCGATGGTGTCGACGTCGTATGTCTCGGCGAGTCGATGGTGACCTTCGTGCCGTCCCGACCGGGCCGACTGGCGGATGTCCCCTCCTTCGCCCGGGGCATCGGCGGCGCCGAGTCCAATGTCGCCTGTGGTCTGGCCCGCGCCGGGCACAGCGCGCGCTGGATCAGCCGGGTGGGCACGGACGGCTTCGGCGAGCACCTCGTACGGGAGATCGCGGCCACCGGCGTGGACACGGCGTACGTCCAGCGCGACCCGTACCGCCCCACCGGGATCTACTTCCGTACGGCGGGGGAGCGGGCCGTCGGCTCCGAGACGGCCGACCGGGACGGCGGCGCCGCCCCGGAACCGCTCGCCGAGGTGGTCTACTACCGGGCCGGATCCGCCGCCGCGGCCATGTCCCCCGCGCTCATCCCCCGGGCGCGGGCCTGGTCCGGCCGGGTGCTCCACCTGACCGGGATCACCCCGGCCCTCTCCGGCGACTGCCGCGCGCTGATGCACGAGCTGACCGCCTGCGCCCCCGGTCGCCCCCTCGTCTCCTTCGACCTCAACTACCGGGTCTCGCTCTGGCAGAAGGGGGAGGGGGAGGTGGAGGGAGCGGGAGCCGATGGCGAAACCGGCCCTGCGGTCCTGCTCGACCTCGCCCGCCGCTGCGACCTCGTCTTCGTCGGCGAGGACGAGGCCGCGGCGGTCTGGGGGGTACGCGGCCCGGAGGCCATACGGGCGGCGCTGCCCGAGCCGGAGGTGCTGGTCGTCAAGCAGGGCGGCGCCGGGGCCACGGCCTACGCGCGCCGCTCAGGCGACGGCGCCGACGCCCGCGGCCGAGGCGCCGCCGCCGACGCGCGCAGCTCAGACCACCGCGCTGACGCCCGCCGCTCAGGCGACGGTGTGGATGCCCGCCGCCCAGGCGATGACGCCGACGACCGCCGCCCAGGCGATGACGCCGACGACCGCCGCTCAGGCGACGGCGCCGATGCCCACCGCTCAGGCGACGGCGCCGACGTCTGCCGCTCAGGCCCCGATGCCGACGCGCGCCGCTCGGACGGTGACGCCGATGCGCGCCGCTCAGGGGATGACGTCCACGCTCGCTGCCTAGGCGACCGCGCCGACGACCGCCGCTCGGACGGCGGCGCGGATGCCCGCCGCCCAGGCCATGACACCGATGCCCGCCGCCCAGGCGACCGCGCCGACGACATCACCTTCGAACCCGCCCCGCACGTCGACGTCGTCGCCCCCGTCGGCGCGGGCGACGCCTTCGCCGCCGGTTTCCTCTCCGGCACCCTGCGCGGACTGCCCATCGCCGAACGGCTGCGCCACGGCCACCTCATGGCCGCCGCCGCCCTCACCGTCCCCGGCGACCTCGGCACCCCGCCCGCCCGCGAGTACGCCGACCACCTGGTGGCACTCGATGCCACGCGGTGGGGCACACTGCGATTCGGCCCCGGCTGGACAGATCTGCCGAGTCCCGCCGAAAAGTGGGCCGAGACCGCAGCGGTGGAGGTAACCGACTCATGAGCCAGACCGTCGACCGAGCGCTGACCATCCTGCCGCTGCTGGCGGAGGGACCGGCCAATCTGGAGCAGGTCGCCACGCGGCTGGGCGTGCACAAGTCGACCGCGCTGCGGCTGCTGCGCACCCTCCATGAGCACGGCATGGTCTACCGCCAGCAGGACCAGCGCTACCGCCTCGGCGCCCGCCTCTTCGCGCTCGCGCAGGAGGCGGTCGAGAACCTCGACGTGCGCGAGATCGCCCACCCCCATCTGGTGGCGCTCAACGAACGCTGCGGGCACACCGTCCACCTCGCGGTGTACGAGGAGAACGAGGTGCTCTACATCGACAAGGTCGAGAGCCGCTACCCGGTGCGGATGTACTCACGGATCGGCAAGCCCGTGGCCATCACCGTGGCCGCCGTGGCCAAGCTGCTGCTGGCCGATCTGCCCGAGCCCGAGCGGCGGACGCTGGCCGAACGGCTCACCTACCCCGCGTACACGCCCCGTTCGACGCCCAACGCCGCCGCGTTCCTCAAGGAGCTGGCGACCGTGCGCGACCAGGGCTGGGCCACCGACTTCGGCGGCCACGAGGAGTCGATCAACTGCGTCGGGGCACCGATCCGGGGAGCGGACGGACGGGTCGTCGCCGCCTGCTCGGTATCGGCGCCCAACGTCGTCGTCAGCGCCGACGAACTCCTCTCCCTGCTGCCGCTGGTGCGCCGCACGGCGGAGGAGATCAGCCGGGAATACTCGGGCGGTGCCCCCGTGTCCCTCGACGCGTCGGCCGCCACCCCCTCATCCGAACCATCGCACCAAACCCCCGAGAAGAGAGCCGAGGAGACCTCCTCATGACCGAGAAGCTGCAGAAGACCGCGATCACCCCGGCCACCCACACCACCCCGCCCGCCAAGTTCTCCCACGGCGTGAAGAAGGGGAACATCCTCCAGGTCGCCGGTCAGGTCGGCTTCGGCCCCGCCGTCCCGGGCCAGGCCCCCGCCCCCGTCGGGCCCACCCTGCGCGAGCAGACCCTGCAGACCCTGCGCAATGTGCAGTCCGTGCTGGAGGAGGGCGGTGCGAGCTGGGAGGACGTGGTGATGGTGCGGATCTACCTCACCGACACCGGCCACTTCGCCGAACTCAACGAGATCTACAACGAGTTCTTCGCCGACCTGAAGGAGGCCCCGGCCGCCCGTACGACGGTCTACGTCGGGCTCCCTGCCGGTCTGCTCGTCGAGATCGACGCCCTCGCCGTACTGGGCTGATCCCCGAACCCCCGTGGCGGGCGGGAGCTTTCCCCGCCCGCCACGGGTTCCAACTCCCCATCCCCATCTCGACCTCCACCTCCGTCCCCGTCCCCGTCGCCGGAAGCTCGCGCCCTGATCACCCGCACCCAGGCTTTCCCCGCGCGCGGCCCCCCGCCGTGCGGCGGTACCCCCTACCCACATTCCGGAGTTCCCCATGCTGCTCGCGGCCGCTCCCGCTGCCGAGACCCCACCCCACACCGGTGGTCTGCTCGCCCTCATCGACGGCACCGCCGGTCTGCTGACCGTCGCCGCCCTCGGCATCGCGCTACTGCTCTACCTGATCATCAAGGTCCGGCTGCAGCCCTTCGTGGCGCTGCTCGGCGTCTCCATCGCCGTCGGTCTGGCCGCCGGTCTCTCGGTCACCGAACTCTTCGGCACGGTCCAGAAGTCGGACGCCGTCTCGCTCATCGAATCCGGTATGGGCGGCATCCTCGGCCACATAGCCATCATCATCGGCCTGGGCACCATGCTCGGCGCGATCCTCGAGGTCTCCGGCGGCGCGGAGGCGCTGAGTGCCCGGCTGCTCGGCCTCTTCGGGGAGAAGCGGGCGCCGCTCGCGATGGGGCTCACCGGTCTGATCTTCGGCATACCCGTCTTCTTCGACGTCGGCATCTTCGTCCTCGCGCCGATCGTCTACGCGGCCGCCAAGCGCAGCGGCAAGTCCATCCTGCTCTACGCGATGCCGATGCTGGCCGGGTTGTCCATGACCCACGCCTTCCTGCCGCCGCACCCCGGCCCGGTGGCCGCGGCCGGACTGCTCCATGTCGACCTGGGCTGGGTCATCCTGATGGGCATCGTCGTGGGCATCCCGTCGGTGCTGGCCGCGTGGGGCTACTCGGCCTGGATCGGCAACCGCATCTTCGTGCCCGTACCGCAGGACATGGTGGAGGCGGCCGAGGAGTCCCGGGAGGCGGTCGCGGCCCAGCAGCGGGCCTCCGGCGCCACCCCGGCCGAGCGGCCGGTCTCGGTGGCCACGGTGCTCACGATCATCGGCACCCCGCTGGTCCTGATCCTCCTGGCCACGTTCTCCTCGGTCGCGCTGGACCCGAGCACCGGCCGCTCGGTCATCGAGTTCTTCGGCCACCCCTTCGTGGCGCTGACGATCGCCCTGCTCCTCGCCTACTACCTGCTGGGCATCCGGCGCGGCTGGTCCCGCAAGTCCCTGGAGACCGTCTCCACCGCCTCCCTCAAGCCCGTGGGCAACATCCTGCTGGTGGTCGGCGCGGGCGGGGTCTTCGGCGCGGTCCTCAAGGGCAGCGGTGTCGCCCAGGCCCTGGCCGACGCCTTCGACAGCGCGGGCCTGCCGGTCATCGTGCTGGCCTGGCTGATCTCGGTGGTGCTCCGGGTGGCCCAGGGCTCGGCGACGGTCGCGATCGTCACGACGGCGGGCATCGTCACCCCGATGCTCTCCGAGGGCGACTACTCACAGGCCCATCTGGCGCTGGTCATCATGTCGATCTCGGCGGGCTCGATCTTCGCCTCGCATGTGAACGACGGCGGCTTCTGGATGGTGGCGAAGTACTTCGGCATCTCCGAGACCGACACGCTGAAGTCGTGGACGGTCCTGGAGACGGTGCTGTCGGTGGCCGGTTTCGTGGTCGCGGCCCTGCTGAGCATCGTCATCTAGCGGGCGGCGCCCACATGTCGACGGCCCCCGGTCGGGGGCCGTTCGCTTCTGCGGTGGGGGGCCGGTCGGTTCAGGAGGCGGGGAATTCCCCGTGTTTGACGGCGGAGATGAA
>NZ_LAKD02000120.1 GCF_000968685.2 Streptomyces antioxidans | reverse complement strand
GGTCAACACGGGGAGTACGCGAGATCATCCCGAGGGCTCCGGCCGTCGGGGCGGCGACACGAGGGGAACGGTCGCCCGGCTGGGGGTTCCGCCCGCGGGCCGGGGTCCGCGGGCTGGGGGTTCGTTACGCCGTCAAGCGGCGTTGGCCGGGGGAGGGCGAGGGGGTGGGGGCGGAGGTGGGGGCTTCCTGTTCACCGCTCCGCTCCGTCGCGCGCTTCGACTCATCGGAGTGACGTCCCCCAGGCGGGAAGGTCAGGTCCGGTACGTCGACGACCGGCGGCAGATCGGGAGTGAGCATTGGCTGCTCATTTCTGTTCATGGCGAGCGGGTACCCAGGCGCGGCGGACTCACCCTGCGATACCGGTCACACTCGGACATGGCGGTCAGATCGGTGATGCGTGCCCCCGTGCCACACCGGCCGCTGCCACACCGGCCGCCGTGCGGCGGCCGGTGCGGCGGGTTCAGCCCACGCGCTCGATGCGCGCGTTACGGATCAGGAACTTGCCCGGCTCACGGACCTGCTCGAAGGCGGCGTTGTTGAGCAGGGCGCAGCTGCCCGAGGTCGAGGCGACGGAGACGGTCGTCGACTTGTCATTGTCGAGATTGGTCACCTTGAGCTTGGTGCCGACCGGGAACTCGCCGCTGGAGGCGGCCGGGGCCCCGCCCTCGCCGGACAGGGTGACGGTCGACCCCGCGCAGACGACCTCGCCCGAGGCGCCGGAGTCACCGGCACCGGGGTCCGGGGCCCCCGCCGATGCGGACGCCGATGCGGACGCGCCGCCCCCTGCCGGGGCCGACGCCCCGTCCTGGCCCCCGGCCCCGGCCGCCTGGCCCGCGGCCTCGTCCCCGGCGCAGCCAGAAGCCTGCTGCTTCCGCTTGATCTCCTCGATGACGGCCTGCCGGTTGGCTATCCGCGCCGGTGACTGGGCATCCGGATTGGCCCGCTGATCGGCGATGAACTTCTCGTTGTTGGCCAGCGCCTGCTCCAGCCCGGCGCAGGCCGTCGAGGACTGTGCCGCGCCCTCGGTGCTGGCGTTGCTGGTGGCGGCCAGCACCCCGGCGCCGGTACCCGCCAGCGCCAGCGAACCGATCAGCAGGCCGAGCTTCTTCTTGCCGCTGAGCGTCCTTTTGCGTGTCATGTCGACTCCTTTTTGAGCTGCCCGCCATGCCATACGGGCGGATGCGGGAGTCGTCTCAGGGCCGGGAGGAGATTTTTCCTGGAAATGTGGTTGAGGGTTAAACCGTGTGGGTTCCGGGCGTTGGGTTCTCCGGGCCCGACCTTAAAAGGGCCTTAAGGCTTCATGAAGCCTCAAGGCCCTTTCCCGGGTGAGCCGATTTCTCAGTCCAGCCGCCGGTGCAGGAAGTCCAGCGTGCTCCGCCAGGCCGATGCCGCGGATTCCGCGTGATAGGACGGGCGCTCGTCATTGAAGAAGGCGTGGCCCGCGGGGTAGAGCCGGAAATCCGGAGTCACGCCGGACTCGTCCCGCATGGCCTGGCGCAGCTGCTCCAGACCGTCCAGCGGAATGGTGTTGTCGTTCTCCCCGAAATGGCCCAGAACGTCGGCCCGCAGCCCCGAGAAGTCCGGCAGCTCACCCTGGAGGACGCCGTAGAAGGGCACTGCCGCGCTGACCCGGGGATCGGCGGCGGCCAGATACAGCACAAAGCCGCCGCCCATGCAGAAGCCGACCGCCCCCACGGTGGCGGAGGTGACCTCGGGCAGGCCCAGGAGATGGTCCACCGCGCCGGAGAGCAGCTCGACTCCGTGCCCCACCGGCAGCTCCCGCATCATCCGGTACGCCTCGTCGGCGTCATGGGCGACGCTGCCCCCGTACAGATCGGGCGCCAGCGCGACGAAGCCCTCGCGGGCCAGCCGGTCGGTGACACCGGCGATGTGGTGGTCCAGCCCCCACCACTCCTGAATGACGATCACCCCGGGGCCCTGCCCGGACGGCGGCGGCGCGAGGTAGCCGTGCGCGGTGGTTCCGGCGCTGGGGAAGGTGATGTTCTGGCGGGCGGGGGAGCCGGTCGGTTCCGGGGCCTCGGGCACGGGGGTCGCTCCTGTCGTACCGGTCGTCGCCATGTCCCGGGCCGGTGGGGTTACGACACGGCCGAGGCGCGGATGTCGTGTCCGTTCGCGGTCAGACAGCGGCCCGAGGTCAGGTCGTAGCGCCAGCCGTGCAGGGTGCAGGTGAGCACATCGCCCTCGATCTTCCCGAACCGGCCGAGGTCGGCACGCAGATGGGGACAGCGCCGCTGCACCTGCCAGCCGTCCAGCACGATGTCCTGGCCGTCGTCCTGGCAGGAGTCGTAGTAGTTCTCCACGTACTCGATGCGCTCCATCGACAGGCACTTGAAGAACACATACAGGAACTCGTTGTAGGGCCCGATCCGGCTGGCGGTGAACCGCATCGACAGCAGCAGGCTGTTGGACCAGTCCACCTCGCGCCGCTCGACGTTGGTGGCCACCAGATCGGCCGAGGTGGACAGCGTGTAGCGGCAGCGCTCACCGTCCCAGAGGCGGACCTCCCGGGCCGGGAAGTCGACCACGATCGGCACCTCGCCCACATCCAGCCGGGCCGGGCCGCCGACGCCCGCGCAGATCCGGTCCGCCCTGGTCAGCAGCGGTTCCCACCACTGCTTGAGCTCGGTCAGCAGCCGTTCGCGCGGCAGTGCGGGGGACCGTGAGGCGCGCTCGGCGGCCAGTGCGGGCTGCTGGCGGCGGGCGAACTCCCGCAAGTACGCGGGCTTTTCGCCGAAGATGTGCTCGATCTCCGTCTCGGTGTAGCGGTGGGTGAGCTTGCAGGCGGTGTCCTCCGGCTCCGCCACCGTCCCGGGCAGCAGCAGATGCGCCGCCACCCGCGGGCGCGCCCGGCCCAGCTGGCGCAGGAACTCCAGCTGGTCCACGAAGATGCTCTCCCCGACCCGGCCGGTGCCGTTGTGCTCGAAGAGCTCGTCGTCCAGGAAGCACGGCGGGCCCGCGTTGGGGAACACATGTTTGGCCTCCACCGCGTCGATATAGCGCAGTGCCCGGTCGAACTGCCCCTGCCGCTTGCGCGCGGCGAACTCCTTCTTGGCGGAGAGCGGCAGCTGGTACACCATCGGGTACCAGATCGCCCCGGAGAACTGGACGAAGTACGCGTCCACCTCGCCGAACTCCCGGATCGCCGCGATGTCCAGCGGATGGGCGTCGTTCTGGTTGAGCAGTACGGTCCGGCCGTCGTCCAGCGAGAGCGCGGAGTCGCCGATGGGGCCGTCCCCGGGGCCGGTCAGCGCGGTGATCATGATGCGCAGACCGTCGCGCTCGACCGGTGTGCCGGAGGGGGCGCGGAGGAAGGTGGTGAAGCCGAGCGCGCTCAGCTCGCGTTCCAGCTCATCGGTGGCGAAGGCCGGGAGCAGCACGGTGATGTCCTTGCGCACGTTCCGGCGCAGATTCTCCGCGTCGAAGTGGTCGCGGTGCAGATGCGAGACATACAGATAGTCCGCCGCCCGCCCATAGTGCGCCCAGTCCAGATCGGTGTTGTCAGGGAACGGAAACCAGGAGCCGAAGAAGGCGGGGTTGACCCATGGGTCGCAGAGCACCGACCCCGCGGCGGTCTCGATGAACAGCCCAGCATGCCCAAGTCCGGTCACGCGCATACCACAGCACCCCAACCCGGTCGGTGATGTCCGATATCTCCACCGTGTGGGGGTTCATGGCCGTGTGCATCCGCGGCTGCGCTTGCCGGGTGGTGCGATGCGCCACCCGGGTCACATCGGAGTGATCGGAACCGTTCGGCCAGGGCCGCTCCGTCATGAGACGGTGGGCGCGACGGTCGTCCGCCGCTCCGGCGCGGATCCCGGAGGGCGCCCTCCCCATGGGCGAAGGGCGCGGATGAGGAGGGGCTGGGTGGTGCGGATCACGTTGGTCGCGCCCGCCGTCAACGCGGCACTGCGGCAGGTGCGGTTCGACGACGCCCCGCCGGACGCGGCCGGGTTGCGCCGGGCCACGGCGGCGGCCGGGGCGCTGCCCCACCGCGACACGGCGTTCACCGCGCCCTCCGAGCGCTGCCGCGGCACCGCCGCCGCCCTGGGGCTCGACGCCGCCGTGACGCAGGAGCTGGGCGATCTCGACGTGGGCCGCTGGCGGGGCCGTTCGCTGGACGAGGTGGGGCGGAAGGCGCCGGAGGAGGTGGCCGGGTGGCTGTCCGACCCGGCCGCGGCGCCACACGGCGGCGAAACGCTGCTGGAGCTGGTGGAGCGGATCGGGGCCTGGCTGGACGCGCGGCGGGAGGACCCGGCCCCGGCGACACCTGGCCGTGCGGCGCGGCTGCTCGCCGTCGTGGAACCGGCCGTGGTCCGGGCCGCCCTCGTCCATGCCCTCGGCCTGCCCGCGCCCGCCTTCTGGCGGCTGGACGTCGCCCCGCTGACCGCGACGGAGCTCAGTGGCCGCGCGGGGCGGTGGAATCTGCGCTGCGGATACCCGCTGGCGGGGAGGGCGCCCTAACGGGCACGGGGGCGCGCCGTACCGGGCACGGGGACGCGCCGTAATGGGCACGGGGACGCACCATAACTGCCACGGGGCGCGCCGTAACGAAACGATCTCTCCGATGGCGGGGCGCCACCGGATGCGCTGTCGTGTCCTGATGGCATCCCCCACCACCAGGCTCCGCCCCACCACCACCCTCTGCGCCGCCGCCCTCGCGCTGCTCACCGCGTGCGGCGGTGGCGGTGGCGGTGGCGGTGGAAACGATGAGGCCAAGGGTGGCGGCGGGACCGGGAAGAGCTCGGCCTCACCCGTCGTCACCCCCACCGCGACCGCTCCCGTCCCCCGGGGCAAGGGCAGCGCCCTGGCGGACGACCTCAACGGCGACGGCCGCCCCGAGCTCCGAATCCCGGTCCCCTCCGACGACGACCAGCTGGGCGGTCTGCGCCGTATCGCCTATGTGTACGGCTCGGCGAAGGGCCCCGACCCTGCCGTCCGCACCGTGCTCGGCCGGGACGACCTCGGCCTGCCCACCGGCAGCGGGCGGCAGGCCACCATGGGCGAGATGGACTCCGCGACCACCGCCGACCTCGACGGCGACGGCTACGCCGATGTGATCGCCACCGCCACCAAGGAGCGCGACCCGGCCAGCAGCGAGCGGGTGCACATCACCACCCAGACACTGCCCTACATCGCCTGGGGCGGCCCCGGCGGGCCACGCCGGGGCACCCCCGCCACCCCGGTGCGGCTGGCCGACGCCGACGACGGGCTGGAGAACTGGCGGCCCCTGGCGACGGGCGACTTCAACGGGGACGGACACCACGATCTGGCCACCGTGCGCCAGAGCGGCAAGGACTTCCACGTGCTGTACGGCCCGTTCGGCCGCGATGGCGAGGCGGCCCGCACCCAGACGTACGCCAATCCCCTCGGCCCCAGCGGCCAGATCGCGGAGCTGTACGCCGACGCCATCGACGGTGACCGCCCCACCGATCTGGTGGTGCACGAGCGGGGCGACGACGACCAGACGAAGTCCGTGCTGCTCACGGCGGGTCCGGACGGCCTCGCCAGCACCGGCCGCACCCTCCGCAAGGGCAACGCGATCGCCTTCGGCGACTTCGACGGCGACGGGAAGCGGGACGTGGCGGTCGCCGACTCCGGCAGCCGCAATGACGAACCGGGCTATGAGACCGAACCCGCGGACGTCAGCCAGTCGCTGAGCGTCTACACCCGACGCATGGCCGATTCGACACCCGAGCCGATCAGGATTCCCGCCCTGGGCGGCGATGTGCTCGCCGCCGCCGACACCGATGGAGACGGCACCGACGAACTGGCCGTCTCGCTGCGCACCGGCGGCACCGAGCTGCTGACGATCCGCCCGGACGCCCCCGGGGAGATCGTCCACCGCCGCACCCTCGACCGCACCGTCCCGTCCCGAGTGGACGGCCACGGGGTGCCGAAGAAGCGGCGCGCCGTCAAGCTCTACGGCGCCGGGGACTTCGACCACGACGGCGAGGACGAGGTGGTGCTGGCCTGGGGGCCCGACCCGCTCTTCGCGCTCTACGGGGAGAAGCCACAGCGGTTCTGGGTGACCGACGGCGCCGAGGACGAGGTGGTGTTCACCAGCGCCCCCTACGCCAAGGGCGGCTCATGAGGCCCGCACCCACCGGGACCCGCGGCCCCGCCCGGGGAGTGAGCGGGACGTCGCTTCCGAACGCAGGGGGAGTGAGCAGGACGTCGCTTCCTTACGTATGAGGGGACGGGCCTTCGCCGTCCGGGGCCCCGGACGGATCGACGTAAGGAGACAGGGTGGTCAAGCACATGCGGCGCGGCGTGCGCCGGGTCGTGCGGTTCGCGGCTGTCGGGGCACTGGTCTGTGGCGGGGTGATGGTCTCTCAGACCGGGCCGGGAGGATCGGCCCACGGCGCGACCGGAGGTGACGGCCCGAGAGCCCTGAGCGCGGACCGTACGGACGATGTGGGCGGACGGCTGGTGTCCGCGCTCGGCGCCTCCCGTACGGCGGGCAACTGGATCGGGGCCGACGGCCGCCCGGTGGTCGCGGTGACCGACGACACGGCGGCGGACGAGGTCAGCAGGGCCGGGGCCACCGCCAAACGGGTGCGCTACAGCATGGCGGACCTGGACTCCGCGACCGCGAAGCTGCGCTCGGCGCCCCGGGTGGCGGGCACCGCCTGGATGGTGGACCCCAAGTCCAACCAGGTGGTGCTGGTCGGCGACGGCACCGTCTCCACCGCCCGCTGGTCGAAGCTGAAGGGCCTCGCCGCGGAGGTGGGCGGTGAGGTGCGCGCACAGCGGACGGAGGGCTCCTTCACCACCAGGGCCGCCGGTGCCTCGCCCCTGTTCACCAACGGCAGCCGCTGTTCGGCCGGTTTCAACGTCACCAACGGCCAGACCGGTTTCATCCTGACGGCGGGACACTGCGGCCCCAACGGCACCCCCTGGTTCACCGACGGCACCGGCTCCACCCGCATCGGCACCACGGTCCAGAGCAGCTTCCCCGGCGATGACTTCTCGCTGGTGCGTTACGACAGCGCGTCGCTCGACCAGGGCAGCGTGGTCAACGTCGGTGGCGGCCGGGCGGTGCGGGTCACCGGTGTGGCCGATCCGGTCGTGGGCCAGGAGGTGTTCCGCAGCGGCAGCACCACCGGGCTGCGCTCGGGCAAGGTGACCGGGCTCAACGCGACGGTCAACTACCCCGAGGGCACGGTCACCGGGCTCGTCCAGACCACCGTGTGCGCCGAGCCCGGCGACAGCGGGGGTCCGCTCTTCGCCCGGGGCGTGGCGCTCGGCATCACCTCCGGCGGCAGCGGCGACTGCGACCGGGGCGGGGTGACCTTCTTCCAGCCCGTGACCAAGGCGCTGACCGCGCTCGGGGTGTCCATTCCGGGCGCCAAGGCCCAGAGCCCCAGCCCGGCCATCGCCTCCGGTACGTCCGGGAGCTCAGGGGCCGGCGACGGCGTCTCGACGTTCGACGACGTCGTGGCCTACGCCCGGGGCTTCGGGCCCGGTCTGGTGGTCATCGTGGTGGGGTTCGTGGGTCTGCTGTCGACGCTGACCATCCGGCCACGGCGGCGCCGCTACCGCGGCTACTCCACCGGCTGGGGATGAGCCGCCGCACCAGATGGCGGACCACCCGGCCGTCGGGCCCGACCGCGAGGGCGCGCACGGTGCGCCGAGGGCGGGGGCGGAGCCGGGTGGCGATGGGCACCGCCGCCCTTCTGAGCGGGGCGGGTGCGCGGTGCAGCGGATCGAGGGCGGGCTCCCGGCGCGGCAACGGCCACCCAGATCACACCGTCGGGCCCCGTCCGCGGTCCCGGTGAGGATCCGGCCCTCCGTGTCGGCGGCGACGTGTTCCGGGCCGTGCGCCTCGGGCGCCAGGACCCGTGGACACGGCAGCGGTTCGGCCGCCACACCCGTCGGCGTACGGGAGCGCGTCCGCGTACCGGCCCGAGTGCGCGGCACGGGCTCACACCGCCTTGCGGGCCTTGGTGGCCCTGAGGCAGCGCCGCATCTCCTCGGCGTAGGGCAGCACCACGCAGACGCCGATGCCGAGGCCGATCGCCGCCAGATAGCGCGGGCAGCGGATGGTCCTTGGGCAGCAGCTGCCAGTCCTCGGGCCGGTCCCCGCCGCGCAGCGCCGCCCGGACCTGGTCCCCGTGCAGACAGCAGGTGAACGCCATCGCCGAGAGCGGCAGCACCTCCAGGAAGCTGTGGATGTGCTGCTCCACCGGACGCACCTCGCGCTCCCCGGTGGCCAGGCTCACATCCCACAGCGCGGTGGCGCCATGGGCGACGGCCGCTCCGCCCATCACCGACAGCACCAGCGGATTGACCCGGGCCAACAGCCCCATCGCCACGGGGACACCGGCCTCCGTCATCATCAGGGCGTGGACCGCCGATTCCTTCGTGCCCGACGTCTCCTCGATCCTGGTCCGGCGGTGCATCAGCCAGTCCGCCACCGCCGGGACGAACCACAGCGGCATCACCCCGTACATCAGGAACCGCCGGTTGGCGTCCTCGACGTCCACGGGATCGCCGGACACCTCCAGATCGCGCGGCCGCCGCCACCGCCGCCACGCACGGGTCACCGAGCCACGGGGAAGAGCCATCTCGCCTCCAGCACGACGTGGCAGAGGCCGGGTGCCCTCTTCGTATCGCGGACAAACGGCAGCAGAGGGCTTCCACCCGTCCGGCGTGGCGCGGTGCGGCGTGTGACGCGACGAACGAAATGAGGTGGCCCCCACCCGCGGTGGGGGCCACCTCGCCGGAAAGGGGACTGACCGGCACTCAGTAGTCGTAGTGGTGGCGGTGCCGGTGACGGTCCGGCTCCTCGACCACCGGAGGTGCCACCGTGCCCGGCTCGACGACGCGCCGGCGCTTGTAGACACTCACATAGGCGCATGTGCCGATGACGCCGACCGCCATCAGGATCAGGCCGACCAAGTGGACATTGAAGCCATTGGCGTTCCAGTCGGTGGCGAAGGTGAGAATCCCTCCCACCGCGATCATCAAAATGCAACCGCCGAGGCCCATCAGTTCTGCCTCCGTACATGAGTTCGCTGTTGTGGGTCGGTTTTCACCGAGTACCCAGGCCCGCCGGGGCCAATCTCACGCCCCGTCGTCCTCGCGCTCCACGGCCGCCACCGTCTCGTCCAGCTCCCGGCGGTCCGCGCGCGCCTTCGCCCGGTCCTTGGCCGAGGCGTCGGTGACATCGAGGAAGACCTGGTCGGCATGGGGCCAGAGCTCGGCCATCGCCGTCTTGACGCGCACCAGGACCTCCTCGACCTCCTCGCTGTCGAGTCCGGGGAAGAGGTCGACCCGGGCCGCCACCAGCGTCGAGTCGTTTCCCAGACGCATCGTCAGCAGCGTGGTCACGGTGTCGATCTCCGGCTGCGACTCGAGGAACCGGCGGAACTCCCGGCGCTGGACCGGGTCGATCGCCTCACCGATGAGCCGCCCGCGCGACTCCCTGGCCAGCCGGTAGGCGACATAGACCAGCAGCGCCCCGATCAGGAAGGAGGCCGTGGCCTCATAGGCCACCTGGCCGGTCACCATGTGCAGCCACATGCCGAGCAGGGCGAACACCACGCCGAGACAGGCGGTGGAGTCCTCGGCCAGCACGGTGCGCAGTGTGGGGTCATCCCCCCTGCGCAGCTCGGTCGCCATGCCGCGGTTCGCCTCCCGGGCGTGCCCGCGCACCTGGACCAGCGCGCGGACCAGCGACGAGCCCTCGGCGACGAGCGCCACGCCCAGGACCGCGAGGCCCACCAGATAGCCGCTGTGGTCCTCGGAACTGCCCGCGCTCAGCGCCTCGGCACCCTGGAAGAAGGAGAAGCAGCCGCCCATGACGAAGATGCCGACGGCGGCCAACAGCGACCAGAAGTAGCGCTCCTTGCCGTAGCCGAACGGGTGTTGGTCATCGGGGGCCCGTCTGCTGCGCTTGAGGGAGGCGAGCAGGAACACCTCGTTGAGGCTGTCCGCGATGGAGTGAGCGGCCTCCGAGAGCAGCGCGGGGGAGCCCGAGAAGATCCCGCCGACGGCCTTGGCCAGCGCGATCACCAGATTGGCGCCGAGCGCGACGAAGACGGTGACGGCGGTGCGGGAGTCCTGGCCCCGCCGTGCGCCGGCCCCGTCCGGCCCGTGGCCGCCGTCCGGTGCGCGCGAGGTCTCCGGCGGATCCTGGGTACCCGGCGTACGCGCTGTTCCGTGCCGGTCGGTGGGTGAGTGGGCGGTGGAACGGCTCATCGGCGGGAAGCTCCGTGGGCGGGAAGTCCGTGCCGTCCTGATGGCCTTCTCCGCGGGGGGCGGCCGGACGGCCTGTCCCCTTCGCGGGTGTCCCGATGCCGGGACCTCAATCCTGACGCGAACCGTTACCCGCCCACCGGGGAGCGCGCCCCGCCGGATCCATCCGGTCCGCGGGGCGCGCTCGTGGTGGTGACGGAGCGGGGTCAGCCCGCCGGGGAGTTCGGGGACGTGGGGATCTTCGGCAGGTCGCTGAAGACGTCGAACCCCATGGCGGCGGCGATGAGCAGACCGATCACGCCCAGCGCCACCGCTCCCCAGGCCACCGCGGTCACCCAGGGTGCCCCGGCCGTCACCGGCCGCCGCTGGCGCAGCAGCACCACGGCGGCGATCACCACGGCGGCCAGTGCGAACAGCCCGTTGACGAGGGCCGTGGTGTGCCACGGAGTGCCGTACGCGGCGGAGATCTGATCGGCGGCCGCCCCGGACTGGACCTTGATCTGGCCGGCCAGCTGCTTGCGCTCCTGGAGCATGGTGCCGAGCCAGGTGCCGGAGAGCGAGGCGAGCCCGAGGCCCGCGGCGACGACCGAGGCGGCGCCGGGAACGATGCCCGGTGTGATGGCCGGGCGAGTGGTCGCGGTGTCATCGGCGGGGTCGTGCGCGTCCAGCGAGTCCCGCTGGTCCGAATCAGCGTTCGGGACACCCTCCGCCGTGGCTTCCTCGGCTTCTGCGGGCTGCGCTGCGGTGTCGGTCGGTTGGTCGGTCTTGGTGGTGTCCATGTGCCGCAACCGTACGGACCGAAGATGAAAACTCACTGAGAAAGCGATGTCCTTCGGCCGGCGGCACCGGCCGGGTGGTGGCCGGCCGCCCCGCATACGCTGACCGAAGGGTCCCACCGACGGCGGGGGACCCCTCGCCGTACGACGGGAGCGCCCTGTGGTCTCCTCCACCTCTGGCGCCGCCGCCCCCGACGGCGGGGCACGGCACCGGCTGCGGGCATGGCTGCTGGAGGGCCTGACCGACATCGCCAAGCGCCAGCCGGGGCCGTACGCCGAGCCGGAGGGCGCACACCAGGGACAGCCGTGGTGGCGGGTGATGTGCCTGACCGGTCTGGACTACTTCTCCACCCTCGGCTACCAGCCGGGTATCGCCGCCCTGGCGGCCGGGCTGCTCTCCCCGCTGGCCACCGTGGTGCTGGTGGTGGTGACCCTGGCGGGCGCGCTGCCGGTGTACCGCAGAGTGGCCGCGGAGAGCCCGCACGGCCAGGGCTCGATCGCGATGCTGGAGCGGCTGCTCACGTTCTGGAAGGGCAAGCTGTTCGTCCTCACCCTGCTGGGCTTCGCGGCCACCGACTTCCTCATCACCATCACCCTCTCCGCCGCCGACGCCACCGCCCATCTGGTGGAGAACCCGCATCTCACCGCCACCCTGGGCGGCCATGAGGTGGTCATCACGCTGATCCTGGTGGGAATGCTCGGCGCGGTGTTCCTCAAGGGCTTCACCGAGGCCATCGGGATCGCGGTGGCGCTGGTCGCCGCGTATCTGCTGCTCAACGCCGTCGTGGTGGTGGTCGGGCTCTGGCATGTGTGCACCGCGCCCCATGTGATCCCCGACTGGTCCCAGGCGCTGGTGGCCGAGCGCGGCAGCCCCCTGGTGATGGTCGGCGTGGCGCTGGTGATCTTCCCGAAGCTGGCCCTCGGCCTGTCCGGGTTCGAGACGGGCGTGGCCGTCATGCCGCATATCGAGGGCAAACCGGGGGACACCGAGGAGCGCCCCGCCGGACGCGTCCGGGGTGCCCGGAAGCTGCTCACCACCGCCGCGGTGATCATGAGCGTCTTCCTCATCACCTCCAGCCTCATCACCACCCTGCTGATCCCCCAGCGGGCGTTCGAACCGGGCGGCGAGGCCAATGGGCGCGCCCTGGCCTATCTCGCCCATGAGTACCTGGGCCCGGCGTTCGGCAGCGTCTACGACGCCTCCACCATCGCCATCCTCTGGTTCGCCGGTGCCTCGGCCATGGCCGGACTGCTCAATCTGATGCCCCGCTATCTGCCGCGCTACGGCATGGCACCCCACTGGGCGCGTGCGGTCCGCCCCATGGTGCTGGTGTTCATCGCCATCGCGTTCCTGGTGACCTGGCTCTTCGAGGCGGATGTGGACGCCCAGGGCGGCGCCTACGCCACCGGTGTGCTCGTGCTCATCACCTCGGCCGCCATCGCCGTCACCATCGCCGCCCGGCGCGCACGGCAGCGCGGCTGGACCCTCGGCTTCGGCGTCATCTCGCTGATCTTCCTGTACACCACCGCGGCCAACGTCATCGAGCGGCCCGACGGTGTCAAGATCGGCGCCTGTTTCATCGCGGGCATCATGGCCGTATCGCTGCTGTCCCGGGCGGCGAGGGCGTTCGAGCTACGGGTCACCAGCGTGACGTTCGACGCCCTGGCCGAGCGGTTCGTCCGGGACACCGCCCACCGCAGGATCCGCCTCATCGCCAACAAGCCGGAACGCCGCGACCTGGCCGAATACCGCGAGAAGCAGTACCAGATCCGGGCGGACAACGACATCCCGCCCGAGGACGACATCATCTTCGTCGAGGTCACGGTGGCCGACCCGTCCGAGTTCGAGAGCGACCTGCGGGTGTGCGGCGAGGTGGTGCACGGCCGCTACCGGGTGCTGACCCTGCAGAGCGCCACCATCCCGAACGCACTGGCGGCGCTGCTGCTGCGGGTGCGGGACATGACCGGGCAGCGCCCGCACATCTACTTCGAGTGGACGGAGGGCCATCCGCTGGGCCACTTCCTGCGCTTCCTCCTCTTCGGGCAGGGAGAGGTCGCCCCCGTCACCCGTGAGGTGCTCCGCGAGGCCGAGCCCGACCGCGGCCACCGGCCCCATGTCCACGTCGGCTGAACGGGTCCGTCAGCGCGCCACCGGGTCCGGCTCCGGATCCGGGTCCACGGCGGGCAGGCTGTCCATGAACGAGCTCACCGAGAACACCGCCCGCCCCGGCCCCGGCGGGCCGTACCCGGGCGGCGAGGACAGCCCGAAGTCCTCGAGCGTCGCCCGGTAGGTCTCCAGCAGCCGGATGTGGTACTCCAGCGGGGCGCCCTGCGGGTTCTCCTTGCCCAGCGGTGTCGTCGGCTCGGGGCACCAGGTGGTGAACCGGGGCACGACCCCGTGCGACATGAAGAAGCGCAGCCCCTCGGCGGTGGAGTCGATCGCCTCGGCCACCGACGCGAAGCCGAGCGGCTGCGCCATTTCCACGCCCGCCACGAAGTTGGGGATCACATTCCGGGCGCCGAACACCTCGGCCGAGTCCAGGATCCTGCGGTGCCACTCGTCCCGGCCGATGTAGCGCTCCTTGCCCGGGCAGTACAGCTCGAACAGCCGCCGGTCCCACACCTCGAAGTTGGGGTGGTAGATCCGCACCCCGTAGTCGTGGAACCGCTGGACGTCGGCCTTGGGCAGCGCCTGCGCCACCACCTTGCCGATCCACCGGCCGGGGAAGCGCTCCTCGATGGCCTTCGCGTACTGGCCGTAGAAGTCGGCCTCGTCCCGGCCGCCCACCCGCGAGGTGATGGCGCCGCCGGTGAGGGTGTACGCCTGCGAGGTGCGGGCGGTGTCATGGCGGTCGATGATCTCCAGCGCCTCCAGCACCTCCTCGACCGGCTTCACCCCGGTGTACGGGCGGCCCGCCGCCTTGTGCTGACGCCAGTTGTGGTTGATGTCGCAGTACTGGCACTCCTCCTTGGCGCCGAAGTACTGGCACACCCGGAAGACCGTCAGATAGACCAGATAGCCCCACTGGATGGTCGGCGCGACCTCCATCACCGACTTGCCGTTCGACAGCGTGTGGCGGTAGTAGTCCGGCATCGGCGGCAGCCCCACATCGGCGATCCGCGCACCGTCCAGATACAGCCCCAGCGCACCGTCCTCGCCGGCCCGGACCACATACGGCGACGCGGGGTTGACGCGCACGGACACCACGGTGCGGCGCAACTCGTACGGCCCGCCGGTGAGCACGATCTCCTCGGGCGGCCGGTTGAGCGCCGCGGCGCCCAGCTCCGGCAGGGTGCGGTGGTCGAACGAGAAGATGAAGTACGACTTCGGCTTGACGTCGCCGTCCTCGTTGCCGCTGAGCGCGGACTCGTCGAAGGCCATGCCGCCGCGCAGCAGGTCCTCCTTGAGCACGGCCTCCCGCGGCACCTGGGGGAAACGCCCCATCAGCCCCTCGATCAGCGTGGTTCGGCTCTCGCTCGCCATCTGCTGCACCATTCCCTGGCTCCGTACCGATGCGGTGTGGTGAGACATTCCCCCCGTGGGTCTCCGTGCCGCTGAACACCATAGATCAGCGCGGATGTTCGGCCCCAGGGCGCCCGCTCCGTGTCCGCCCGGTGTCCGCTCCCGGGCCGGCGCCCGCCCCGATGGGCGCTCCGGGGCCGGGGGACCTACGGTGGAAGGGCCATGGCTGTCAACCGGCTCGGCATGGTCGTCCACCGGGCCCGCCCCACCGCCGTCGCGGCGGCCCGCACCGCCCGCGGATGGGCAGCCGCGCATGGCATCTCCTGCTTCGAGCTGGACGTATGGCGAGGCGACCAGCCCCGGCGCAGCGCCCAGGAGGAGTCCGCGGCGGCCGGCCACCCCGATCTGATCGTCACCTTCGGCGGCGACGGCACCTTTCTGCGCGGCGCCCGGCTCGCCGCCAGGAACGGGGCCGCGGCGCTGGGGGTGAACGTGGGGCGGGTCGGCTTCCTCACCGAGATCGGCGTCGACCAGGTGGAGGACGCGCTGAACGCCGTCCACGAGGGCCGGGCCACGATCGAGGAGCGCATGCTGCTCACCCTGCGGGCGTCCCGGCCGCTGGAGATGCCCGAGGGCATGGAGGCGCTGCTGTGCTACGGGCGGGGTCCCGTACCGCCGCCGCCCAAGGTCCGCCCCGGGCGCGGCGCCGAGGAGACGGGCTGGGGCATTCCGCTGGATGTCAACGCCGTCAACGACGTGGTCTTCGAAAAGCTCGCCCGCGACCGTCAGGCCGGTCTCGGGGTGTATGTGTCCGCGCAGCTGCTCGCCTCGTACTCGGCCGACGCGATCATCGTGGCCACCCCGACCGGCTCCACCGCCTACAGCTTCGCCGCCGGCGGGCCGGTGGTCTCCCCGTACCTGGACGCGGTGGTCTTCACGCCGGTCGCCCCGCACATCGCCTTCGACCGCACCGTGGTGGCCGCGGTGGACGAGCCCATCGCCGTACGGGTGCTGCCCACCTCGGGGCGGGTGGCGGTCAGCCTCGACGGGCAGCTGCGCGGGGTGCTGAATCCGGGCGACTGGGTGGCGGCCTACCGGGCACCGGTCCGGCTGCGGCTGGTACGGCTCGCGCCGACGCAGTTCTACCACCGGCTGCGGGACCGCTTCCGGCTGGCCGACTCGCCCGCCGCCGACGCGGCCCCGCCGTTCTACCGCCCCAGCTCCCCGATCCCGCCGGACCTCGCGCATCTGCGGCTGCCCCCGGTGCCCGACGACCCACCGGGGCCGTAGCCCCGGGGCCGGGGCCGGGCCCGGAGGCGGGCCCGGACGGCCGACGCTGAAGATGCGCGGCACACCCCCCGGTGCCAGGCTGAGGGATGTGACAGCTCACGCGTTCCACAGCGACTTCGCGCTGCGTGTCAACGGTGCCAACCGCCCCCTCACCCTCGACCACCGGGTGACCCTGCTGGACGCCCTCCGCGAACACCTGGCGCTGACCGGGGTCAAGAAGGGGTGCGACCACGGGCAGTGCGGGGCCTGCACCGTCCTGATCGACGGGGAGCGCGTCAACAGCTGCCTGGTGTTCGCGGTGGCCGCCCAGGGCCGGGACATCACCACCATCGAGGGCGTGGCGAGCCTCGCCGCCCCCGATGAACTCCACCCGTTGCAGCGGGCGTTCCTGGACCACGACGGCTTCCAGTGCGGCTACTGCACACCCGGCCAGATCTGCTCCGCCATCGGTGCGCTCACCGAGGCCGCGCGCGGCTGGCCCAGCCATGTCACCGCGGACCTGGCGGCCGGGGCCGGCGCGCCGGGTGAGCTGGACGCCGACGAGATCCGGGAGCGGATGAGCGGCAACCTGTGCCGCTGCGGGGCGTACCCCGGCATCGTGGCCGCCATCCGCGAGGTCGCCGGGGCCGACGGTGGCGGGACGCCCGCCACCACCGGCGCGGCGGGAGGGGCGCGATGAGGCCCTTCGGCTACGAGCGCGCCACCGACCCCCAGGCCGCCACCGCGCTCGTGGCCGACTCCACCGAGGCGGTGTACCTGGCCGGGGGAACCAACCTGGTGGACCTGATGAAGCTCGGGGTGACCGAGCCCGCCCTGCTCGTCGACATCACCCGGCTCCCGTACGACACCGTCGAACACCGCCCGGACGGCGGGGTGCTCATCGGCGCGCTGGTCCCGGGCAGCCGCCTCGCCGGGGACCCCGGCGTCCGCGAGCGGTTCCCGGCGCTGGCCGAAGCGCTGCTTTCGGGCGCCTCCGGGCAGCTGAGGACCGTGGCCACCACCGGTGGCAATCTGCTCCAGCGCACCCGCTGCGTGTACTTCCAGGACGTGACCAAGCCCTGCAACAAGCGGCGCCCGGAGACCGGCTGTTCGGCCGTCCAGGGCCTCCACCGCGACCTGGCCGTGCTCGGCACCTCCGACTTCTGCGTGGCCAGCCACCCCTCGGACATGGCGGTGGCGATGGCCGCGCTCGACGCCGTCGTCCATCTGCGGCGGGTGGACGGCAGCTCCCGCGCGGTGCCCCTGAACGACTTCTACCTGCTGCCCGGTGACACCCCGCACCGCGAGACGGTGCTCCAGCCCGGCGACCTGATCACCGGAGTCGAGCTGCCACCGCCACCCGAGGGCGCCGCGATGTCCTACCGCAAGGTCCGCGACCGCTGGTCCTACGCCTTCGCGCTGGTGTCGGTGGCCGCCGTCGTGGCCACCGGGGCCGATGGCACCCTGCGGGAGATCCGGCTGGGGCTCGGCGGCGTGGGCACCCGCCCCTGGCGGGCCCGCGAGGCCGAGCGGCTGCTGACCGGCCGCCAGCCGACCGAGGAGCGCCTGCGGGAGGCGGCCCGGGCCGAGTTCGCCTCGGCGCGCCCGCTGCCGCAGAACGCGTTCAAGATCGACCTCGCCGTGGACGTCATCACCGCGGCCGTGCGCGGCCTGGTGGGAGGGGAGCCGCGATGACCACGCTCCAGCGGACCGTGGGCGCGGAGGTGACACGTGTCGAAGGGCGCGAAAAGGTCACCGGTGCCGCGCTCTACGCGTACGAGTACCCGGTGCCCGACGCCCTGTACGGATGGGCGGTGCAGTCCACCATTCCGCGCGGCACGGTGCGCGCCGTCCACACCGCCCCGGCGCTGTCCCTGCCGGGCGTGGTGGCCGTGCTCGACAGCCGCAACGTGCCCCGGCTGCAACCGACCGACACCCCCGAACTCGCCGTCCTGCAGTCCCCGGAGGTGGCCTACCGGGGGCAGATCGTGGCGGCCGTGGTGGCGGACACCTTCGAGACGGCCCGTCAGGCGGCGGCTGTCGTACGGGTCGAGTACGACGTGGACGACCACGACTCCGAGCTGCTGGACGGCGATCCGCGCATCTTCGTCCCCGAAACGGTCAACGGCGGCTACCCCGGGCACACGGAGACCGGCGATGTGGAGGCCGCCCTCGCCGCGGCGCCGGTCGTCCTCGACGCCACGTACACCACACCCCCCGAGCACACGGCCACGATGGAACCGCATGCCACCATCGCGGTCTGGGACGGGGACACCCTCACCCTCTACAACGGCGACCAGGGTCCCTGGATGACCGCCGCCAGGGTGGCCGAACTGTTCGGCCTGGACGAGGGCGCCGTACGGATCGTGGCGGACCACACCGGCGGCGGCTTCGGCTCCAAGGCGATTCCCCGCCCGCCCACGGTGCTCGCCGCGCTGGCCGCCCGCGCCGTGGGCCGCCCGGTCAAGGTGGCGGCCACCCGGCAGCAGATGTTCACCATGGTCTCGTACCGCACGCCCACCCTCCAGCGCGTCAGGCTCGGCGCCGAACGGGACGGCAGGCTCACCGCCATCTGGCACGACGCGCTGCAGCAGAGCTCCACGCTCACCCCGTTCTGCGAGCAGACGGTCGCCTGCACCCGCGTCATGTACGCCGCGCGCCACCGCAGGACCACCCATCGCCTGGCGCAGCTGGATGTGCCGACGCCCTCGTGGATGCGGGCCCCCGGCGAGGCGCCCGGGATGTTCGCGCTGGAGAGCGCGGTGGACGAGCTGGCCGTGGAGTTGGGCATGGACCCCATCGAGCTGCGGGTGGCCAACGAGCCGTCCGTGGACCCCGGGACCGGTCAGCCCTTCAGCAGCCGCAATCTGGTGGCCTGTCTGCGGGAGGGCGCGGCGCGCTTCGGCTGGGCGGGCCGCGACCCCGCGCCGGGCCGCCGCCGGGAGGGGCACTGGCTGCTCGGCACCGGAGTGGCGACGGGCAACTACCCCGCCCTCACCTGGCCCTCCACCGCGACCGCGCGCGCCGCACCCGGCGGAGGCTTCACCGTACGGATCGCCGCGGCCGACATCGGCACCGGCGCCCGCACCGCGCTGACCCAGGTGGCGGCGGACGAACTCGGTGTGGGGATCGACCGGGTCACCCTCGACATCGGCCGCAGCGCCTACGGCCAGGCGCCGTGGGCGGGCGGTTCGATGGGCCTCAGCTCGTGGGGCTGGGCGGTGTCCAAGGCGTGCCGGGCGCTGACCAAGCGGCTGGACGAGGTCTCCGGCGCGGTCCCGCCCGGCGGTCTCGAGGCGCGGGCGGACACCGCCGAGGACGTCGAGGCGCGCCGGGCGTTCTCGCGCCACGCCTACGGCGCCCAGTTCGCGGCGGTGCGGGTGGACGCGGTCACCGGCCAGGTGCGGGTCGACCGGCTGCTGGGGATGTTCGCCGCCGGACGTGTCATCAACCCCCGTACCGCGGGGTCGCAGCTGCGCGGCGGCATGTGCATGGGGCTGTCGATGGCGCTGTACGAAAACCTGGAGGCGGACCCGCGGTTCGGTGACTTCGCCAACCATGACCTCGCCACGTATCACATCGCTGCCCACGCGGATGTGCGCGATGTCCAGGCGCACTGGCTCGAGGAGAACGACGACGAGCTCAACCCGATGGGCAGCAAGGGCGTCGGGGAGCTGGGCATCGTCGGCACGGCGGCGGCGATCGCCAACGCGGTGTACCACGCCACGGGGGTGCGGGTCCGCGATCTGCCGATCACGGTGGAGCGGGTGCGCGCGGGGCTGTCCGGGGGGACGTCCCGGGGGCCGTCCATCCGCTGAGCGGTCGCCAGGCCCGTCGCGGCTCCGGGGGCGTGCCGCGGTGACGGCGCGGGACACCCGGTCGCGTGGGACGGAGGGGATCAGCCGTTGCCGGCCGCCCCGCCGTCCCCGATCGTCGCGCCGACCGCCTCCAGCGCGGTCGTCACCGGCTGGAAGAAGGTCTCACCGCCGGATCGCGGCTGCCGCCACGGCGGCGGCCCCGGCCCCCGCGAACACCATCTTTCGCTTGGGTACCCGTTTATGGCTCAACTCATGACCTCCTGTTGGGGGGTTACGGGATCCGCTCATCCGCGACGAACACGACCCCGCAGTGGATACGGGCGGCGCACGAGTTGCGTTCAGAGTGCTGGAGGAGATCTTTGCGGGGCCGTCTCCAGCAGCCCGTTCCCCGGCGGCCCCTGCACGGTGACCGCGGCGGCGAGCAGCTCACGCCACTCGGGGCCCGGTGGCAGGCGGCCGTATGCCCCGGCCCACCGGGGCAGGTGCGGGCGCGGTGCGGCAGGCGTCGATGACGAACGGGCAGCGGTGGGCGAAGACACAGCCCTCCCGCGCCGTCCAGGCGGGAGGTTCGGTCGACGGGCGTCGAGCACCGGCCGCGCGCCCCGTCGGCCGAAGGCCACGGTCAGCCGGAGAGCTTCAGCAGCCCGCTCATACCGCCACCTCCCGGTACCCGCGCCCACTTGTCCGCGACAGATCGAGCTCCCCGCCGCGGACACATCGCACCCGCCGCCTGTCGGAGGTCCCGCAGCGGCACCGGACCGTCCAGGCACTCGAGCGCGGCGAACGCGCAGCGGTCGGCGAACCGGCAGCCCGGCAGCCGCGCGCCCACCTCGGGCGGCGCTCCCGGGATCACCTCGAGATCGCGTCGCTCCCAGCCGCCGACCGTGGCCACCCGCAACAGCGCCTCGGTGTACGGATGCAGGGGATCGTTCAGCACCCGCTCGGCCGGGCCTTCCGCGGCCGGTCCGGGCTCGCGGACGTCACGCGACCAGCCGCTCGCGCACCAGATCGCTCAAGGCAGTGGAGGTCAGCACCTGGCGCACATGGGCCTCCATCCCGCGCCACACCCCGGGCAGCCCGGCCGCAGGGCCGCGGTAGCCGAGGTCGTCCAGCCCCTCGCCGCGCAGTGTCAGGAACGCCCCGTCCACCGCCAGCACGATGTCCGCGAGCGTGGTTTCGGCGGGGTCGCGGGCCAGCCAGTAGCCGCCCTCGCAGCCGCGCTGGCTGCGCACCAGACCGGCCTGGCGCAGATCGCGGAAGACCGCCTTGAGGAAACGGAAGGGGATGTCCTGGGAGGTCGCTATCGCCTCACAGGTGAGCGGCCTGCCGGGGTCCGCGGCCAGCTCCGCCAGCGCACGGACCGCGTAGTCCGCCTTCGCCGAGATCTGCATGCGGCCATTATGCAGTGGGGATTCACGGTGTTGTGCCTGGTGAGCGAAAGGACACCGGTTGACATCCATTACCGGTGCTTTCTACGGTCGGTGGCATGACGACGCCCGGCGGCGACCCCGCGCAGCAGCACGACGCGTTCCATCCGCATCTGGGGGCCGCCGCCTCCGACGGTCCGCTGCGGTCGCGTCTGCACCACATCCGCACCGAGGACGTGGACCCCGGCACCGCCCAGACCGAGGGCATGCGGCGGTTCGCCGCGATCAGCGGCCAGTCGGTGGGGTCCGAGCGGCTGTGGATGGGCCAGACCCATGTGGCGCCGGACACCGCGTCCGACAACCACCACCACGGCGAGTCCGAGACGGCCATCTTCGTGGTGCGGGGCCACCCCGAGTTCGTCTTCGCCGAGGAGCGGGACGGCCGCGTCGAGGAGGTCCGGCTGCGCACCCGGCCGGGTGACTACATCTTCGTACCTCCCTATGTGCCGCACCGGGAGGAGAACCCGGACCCCGATGACGAGGCGGTGGTGGTCATCGCCCGCAGCACCCAGGAGGCCATCGTGGTCAACCTGCCGGAGCTGTATGTGCTGGAGCGCGGGGAGTAACCGGCCGCGCGCGGATGGCCGCATCGGACCGGCCGACCGTGCATCCGTCCGCCCCTCGTGGGTAATCGCCACTGCTGTGCCCCCTTCACCGACGAAAGGAGCGGCATCGTGAGCGACGAACGACGAGCGGAGGAACGCGAGGAGCAGGGCGTTGTCCCCAGGGACCTCCCCGACCAGCAGGCGCAGAGCGGTCCCGACCACCTGGACGTGGCGGGCGCCGGTGACGAGCCGGACGAGGTGGACGACGTCCCCGAGACGGACGAGTCCGGCACCGGACGGCAGGGCCGGCCGCAGACCGGGAGCGTGCACCCCGAGCAGCCCGTCCCGGACGAGCCCTCGGGGTGAACAACCCCCGGCGTGGCACGGGGCGGCTCAGCTGCCGGCGGGGCGGGCGCGGACATGGATGCGCTCGCCCTGCGCCCCGAACAGCGAGAGGAACTCCACCGGCTGGTCCCCGGCGTTGGCGACGCCATGGGGGGTGCGGGTGTCGAATTCGGCGGCCTCACCGCCCGTGAGCACCAGATCGTGCTCGCCCAGCGCCAGCCGTAGCCGCCCGGAGAGCACATACAGCCACTCATAGCCCTCGTGCACCCGCTGCTCCAGCGGTTCATCGCTCCCGCCGCCCTGCGGCCGGGGCGGCAGGATCTGCTTGTACGCGTGCAGCCCGCCCAGATAGCGGGTCAGCGGGATGAAGGTCTGCCCGTGCCGGGTGAACGGCCGTGGATGGACCCGGGGATCTCCGGTGGCCGGCGCCCCCACCAGCTCGTCCAGCTGCACTCCGTACGCCTTGGCCAGCGGCAGCAGCAACTCCAGGGTCGGCTTGCGCTGCCCCGACTCCAGCCGCGACAGGGTGCTCAGCGAGATGCCCGTCGTCTCGCTGAGCTGGGCGAGAGTGGTGCCACGGGTGCGCCGGAGCGCCCGCAGCCGGGGCCCTACGGCGGTCAGCACCTCGGTGAGGTCTTCGTCGGCCATGAGGTCATTTGCCACCACGGCAAAGTTCTTTGTCAAGCGGCCACGGCCGGACGCACTCTCTTGACCCAACGAAGGGAGCACATCCGACATGACCACCAAGCCGCACGACATCCCGCCCGACACCACACCCGGGGAGTTCTGGGACACCTTCTACGGTGCCGAGGACCGCGTCTGGAGCGGCAGGCCCAACGCCGCCCTGGTGCGCCAGGTCACCGGGCTGACCCCCGGCCATGCCCTGGACCTGGGCTGCGGCGAGGGAGCCGACGCCATCTGGCTCGCCCGGCGGGGCTGGCGGGTCACCGCCGTCGACGTCTCCCAGGTGGCCCTCGACCGCGGCGCAGAACACGCGGCGTCGGAAGGCGTCGGCGACCGCATCACATGGCAGCCGCACGACCTGTCCGTGTCCTTCCCGCCCGGCACCTTCGACCTGGTCTCCGCCCACTTCCTGCACTCCTGGCTCGAGCTGCCACGGGAACGGATCCTGCGCAGCGCCGCGGGCGCCGTCGCACCGGGCGGAGTGCTGCTGATCACCGGACACGCCGGATTCCCGTCCTGGGCGACCGACCCCGATCCGGACGTCCACTTCCCCACCCCCGAGGAGGTGCTGGCCGGGCTGGAGCTCGCGGTAGGGGAGTGGGACGTCCTCGTCAGCGAGGTCCACGAGGAGAAGGTGACCGACCCCGAAGGACAGCCGGCCACCCGCGCCGACAACACCGTCAAGGTCCGCCGCCACTGACGGCTTTACGGCCGCCGACGGCGAGCGCCCGCCGCACTCAGGAAGCGCCTGACGAACCGGTGCGCCGGAACGCCCAGTCCATGCGCGGCTCCACCACAACGCGCAGGACCCGCCGCACCGGTTCCGTGCACAGTGCGGTGATCATGAGCACCGCGGCCGCCGTGACGGTGAGCTCCCCGAGCGGGGTGTGCAGCCACGGGTGGTCGTACCAGTCCCAGAAACGGGACGACTTGATGATGAAGCCGTGCAGCAGATAGCCGTACAGCGTCCCCGAGCCGAGCGCGGTGAACCAGGTACGGCGCCCCGGCACCCAGGCCAGGAAACAGGCCGTCAGCACCAGCGCCAGACCGAAGAGCAGGGGCGTGGTGAGCAGACCGGCCCAGGGCGGTACGCCGTCCAGCTTGGCGACGCTCGTGCGGTGGTAGAACCACTCCGCGTCCATCCAGGGCGCCACCGCGTACGCCGTGCACAGGGCGAAGGCCGCCACCGGAAGGGCGGCCAGCCGGGCCCGCCGGGTGCGCAGCCGGGTGAAGTGGTCCGGGCGCAGGGTGAGTCCGGCCACGAAGAACGGGAGGAACGCCAGCACCCGCTGGAGACCCAGATCCCCACCGGCCTCCGGTGAGATCGAGGCCAGCGCGGCCACCGCCAGCGCGACCGGTACCGGATGGCGCAGCGCGAGCCACAGCGGGGTGGTGACCCGCCAGATGAACAGCGCGACCAGGAACCACATCACATACCAGGGGTCGAGCAGGCTGATCGGATAGCCCGGGTCGTCCTGCGCCCAGCGGTAGAAGAGCGTGTACGCCACCTCGAAGACCAGATACGGCACCACGACGCCGGTGAGCAGCCGCTTCACCCGCCCCGGCGCCATGTCGAAACTCCGCGAGAAGTAGCCCGATATGAGGGCGAACGCCGGCATGTGGAACGCGTAGACCGTCAGGTAGATCGCGGTGGCCGCCCGGCTGCCGTAGGTGAGCGGCTCCCATGCGTGGCCGCACGCCACCAGCACGATGGTGAGGTACTTCGCGTTGTCGAAGTACGGGTCGCGCGTCCGGCCTCCGGACGCGCCGCCGTCGCGCGGCCGTGGCAGGGCCGGTGGTGTGGTCACACGGGCGGCGGTCTCCTGCTGCACAGATTCTCCCGGGCGCCTTTGATCGAGCCGACAGTCGAATCCTGGTCGTCTGCCCCGCTCTGCTCCTCTCATGCGGTCCAGGACTCGGGCCCCAGTACGTGCGGCCCGGCCGCGGCGTTCACCGGCGGGCGGCACGTTCCGGGGACCCCTGATGGACTCGGGCTGCCTCCTCAGGACGCCGGTAGCCTCCTCAGGACGCCGGTAGCCGGTCGAGCGAGGTGAGCTCGGCGTGTGCGGAGGCGAACAGCAGGGCGACGGCCAGGGCACCCGGGTCGGGGACGCCGCGCGAGTGGTCGCCGGTGTAGCTGGCGCGCCCGCGGCGGGCACGCAGATCGGTCGTGGAGCGGGCGCCCCGGTGGGCCGCCACCGCGGCCACACGGAGCGCGTGGCCGGGATCGGCGGTGGGTTCGCAGGAGGCGAGGGCCCGCGCGGCGGGAACGAGGGCGTCCACCATCGTCTTGTCACCCACCTCGGCCTCGCCGACCCGCTGGATCGCCGCCGCGCCCGCGGCGGTGCCGAGGGCCAGCGCCGCGGTTCCGGGCGGATGGGCGGCCACCCCGAGCGCGTCGGCGAGCTCCTGGAAGAGCAGCCCGAACAGGGGGCCGCTGGTGCCGCCCACGTCGTCGAGGAACACCCGTGCGGCGGCGTCCAGCGGTGCGTCCGGGCCCCTCCGGTCCCGCTCGCCGTTTCCCGCGCCCGCCGCCAGGGCGTCCAGCGCACGGCGTACGCCGTCCATCCCGGTGACCAGATTGGCGCCGAAGTCCCCGTCGCCCGCCTTCTGGTCGAGGGCGGTGAGCTCGGGTTCCACGGAGCGTACGGTGGCGGCGAACCGTGTCATCCAGTCCATGACGTCGGAGTGGGTGAGGCCCTTGGGGCCGGGCTGGTGGGGCATGGGCGGGGCAACTCCTCGGGGCGGTGGCGGGGTCACGGGGATCAGGCGGTCACGGGGACCAGGCGGGCACAGGGGGCAGGTGGTCACAGGGGCCAGGCGGGGGTGCGGGCGGGGGCGTCCCACAGCCGCAGCGCCTCCGCGTCGGTGGCGAACAGGGTCAGCGAGAAGCCCCGCATGTCCAGGGCGCTCACAAAGGTGCCGGTCATGGACCGGTCGAGGCCGACACCGCGGTCGTCCAGGGCCTTGGCGACCGCGTGGCGGATGCCGTACAGCTCCAGCGAGGTGATCGAGCCCAGCCCGTTGACCAGGGCGAGCACCCGTGTCCCCGCGCCGTCAGGCAGCGCGGCCAGCAGCTGGTCGGTCATGGTCTCGACCAGCTTGCCCAGCGGTGCGTGCGGGGTGGTCCCCTCGGCCCGCTCGCCGTGGATGCCGACCCCGAACTCCAGGACGTTGTCGGGCAGGGTGAAGGCCGGTGTCCCGGACTGGGGCGTGGTGTGGGCGGCCGCGGCGACGGCGAGGCTGCGGGCCCGCCGGGTCACATCGGTGCCGAGTGCGACCAGGTCCTCAAGACCGCGTCCCTCGTCGGCGGCGGCGCCGAGGATCTTCTCGACGATCAGGGTGGCACCGGTGCCGCGGCGGCCGACCGCGATGTCGTCAGAGTCGGTGGCGAGGTCGTCGTCGATGAGGACACGGGCGCAGCGGATGCCCTCGTGGGCCAGGCGCTCGGCGGCGATGCCGAAGTTGATGCGGTCTCCGGTGTAGTTCTTGACGATGTGCAGCACCCCGTCGGCCCGGGCGACGGCCCGGCTGGCCTCGAAGATCTGCCGGTTGTGGGGCGAGGCGAAGATCCGGCCGGGGCAGGAGGCGTCCAGCATCCCCGTCCCGAGGAAACCGGAGTGCAGTGGTTCATGGCCGGACCCGCCGCCCGACACCAGCCCGACGCGGCGGACGGGCGCGGTGTGGCGGGTGCGGAAGTATCCGTGGTCGGGCTGGTAGGCGACGAGATCGGCGTGGGCGGCGGCGAAGCCCGCGAGCGCGTCGGGAACGAGAGACTCGGGTGAGTCGCGGAAGTACTGGGGCATGGTCTCGGCTCCCTGGGCGAGTGGGGCGGACGGGTGGGCCCGGCGGTCGAGCGCCGTTCCGGCGGTACGAGGGCTCAGGCGTCCCGGCGGTACGAGGGCTCAAAGTCAGATAGTCGCCGGGACCCGGCGGCAGGGTGCTCAGGCTGGACAGCAGCGGGACCCCAACGGCCTATTGGCATACGCCGGTCGGGTACTGGCGGGGGTGTCCGGAGAGGGCCCGGCCCGGGTGCGGACGGGACGTGGCCGCGAGCGAATCGTGGGGATCGGTGGCGATGGACGGCCTCCGCCGGGGTACTCGGTGCACGCCCCGGGCCACGCGACTCAAGTGGCCTCCCCATCCCCCCATAGGACCAGGGAGCCAGGGTGACGGATATGAACACCGGGAATGACCGGAACTCCGGAGAGGCCGTGTCTCCCTACGGCCCGCTGTCGGGCTGCGTGGCGCTGGTGACCGGCGCGTCCAGCGGCATCGGAGCGGCCACCGCCGTGGCACTGGCCCGGCAGGGAGCCGATCTCGCACTGGTGGCCCGCCGTACGGAACGGCTGGAGGACCTGGCCGCCACCGTACGGAAGGAGGGCCGCTCCTGTGCCGTCCTCGCCGCCGATCTGCGGGACACGGCGCGGGCCCGTCAGTGCGTCGAGGACGCCGTCGAGCGGTGCGGGCGGCTCGATGTGCTGGTGAACAACGCCGGCGCCGTGGCGCCCGGCAGGATCGAGGAGGGCGACCCCGAGGGCTGGGAGCGGGTACTCGACCTCAACGTCAAGACCGTGCTGCACACCTCCCAGCAGGCGCTGCCGCATCTGCTGCGGGCGGCTTCCGACGGCCCGCGCGGGGTGGCGGATGTGGTGAACGTCAGCTCGGTGGCGGGCCGGGTGGTGCGGCCCGCCAACGGCGTGTACTCGGCCACCAAACATGCGGTGGGCGCCATGAGCGAGGCCATGCGCCAGGAGGTGACCGGCCGCGGTGTCCGGGTGGGGGTGATCGAGCCGGGCATGGTCGCCACGGAGCTGACGACCGACAGCGCGGTCGCCGCCGCCGGGCGCGGGATGCCGCGCGAGCTCTGGCTGCACCCCGAGGACATCGCCCGCGCGATCGCCTTCATGGTCACCCAGCCCTCGCACGCCGCCGTCAACGAGGTCATGGTGCGCCCCACCGCCCAGGAGCACTGAGGCCGGGGCCCGCGCCCAGCAGGGTGCGTACGACCGTCTCCACCAGGGCGTCGGCCTCCGCACGCGTCGGTGTGCCGAGCCGTTCGTCGAGCAGCAGTGTGCTCAGCCCGTGGACGAGGGCCCAGAGCCCGATCCGCAGGGGCTCGCGCCGCTCCGCTTCCGCGATGGCCGCGATGCGCTCCGCCACGATGGCGATCGCCGCGTCGGAGGCGGCGATGGCGTCGGGGTGGGTGCTGCACGCCTGCCCGAACATCAGGCGGTACACCCCGGGGTGGTCCAGCGCGTAGTCGACCGCCGTGCGCGCCATCGCGATGAGCTCCGCGTCGGGGCCGTCCCCGGGGCCGACCGCGGCGAGGCGTTCGCCCAGCTCCGTGAAGCCGCGGGTGGCGAGGGCGGCGAGCAGCGCCTCCTTGTCGCGGTAGTGGCGGTAGGGGGCGTTCGCGGAGACCCCGGCGTGCCGGGCGACCGCGCGCAGCGACAGTTCGCCCGGGCCCTCGGTGTTGAGGAGCGCCAGAGCGGAGTCCAGCAGGGCCGCGCGCAGATCCCCGTGGTGGTATCCCGCACCAGTAGATGTTGACAGTGTCCACACCTCCATCCTTCAATGTGGACATCGTACACATCGATGCGGGCCGGTCCGTGGGGACGCGGCCCGCCCACGGGAGCGCCCGATGACCGAACGACTCGCCCCTCCCGCCCAACGCCCCTGGCGGTGGCTTTGGGGCGGCGCCGCGGCGTCCTTGCTGTCCGTCGGCGGCCGGTTCGACGTGCCGTTGGCCGCATGGGTGGCGCCGCTGCTCCTCCTCCGCTTCCTGCGCCACACCCGCCCGCTCGTGGCACTGCCCGCGGTGTTCGCCGTCACGGTGGCGTCGGCCGCGGTGTGGATGGCCGAACTCGCCGTACCCATCACCTGGCTCGTCTTCCTGGGGGACGTTGCCTTCGGAGTGGCCTACGGGCTGCCGTACCTCGTCGACCGGCTGCTCGGCCCGCGCGCAGGGACCCTCGGCCGGGTGCTGCTGTTCCCGGCCGCGGCCATGTCCGTGGAATTCCTCCTCGGCACCTACGGCCCGTTCGGCACCGCCTACGGCATGCGGGCCGCGTCCCAGCACACGAGTACCGCACTGCTGCAGATCACCGCGCTGACCGGGCCGTATGCCATCGCGTTCGTCATCGGGGCGGGTGCGACGATCGGCAATCTGGTCTGGGAGCGGGGGCTCCACCGACCCGCTCTGCGGTGGGCCGCCGCCTACGCCACGGCCGTCGCGCTGATCGTCGTCGGTGGGCAGCTCCGCCTGATGTCCACGGACACCGGCGGCGACACCGTCAAAGTGGCCGGTATCAATCCGAGCCGCGCGGCCATCGACGCCGAGACGGCGGTGCACGGCGCCTCCCGGCTCGCCGTCACCGACCCCCGCCGTGTCGACCGGGCCGATGTGCGCAGGGCCATGCGACCGCTCCTGGACGACCTGTTCCGCCAGACCGCCCGGGCGGCCGCCGCCGGAGCGCGGATCGTCGTCTGGTCCGAGAACGCCGCGCGGGTGACCGATGAGGACCACCGCGCGTTCCTGCGCCGGGCATCGGCGGCGGCGGACGCGCACCACGTCTATCTTCTGGTGGCCGACCTGACCTATCTCCCGGACGCGCCCCACGGCAGGGACGAGACCCATCTCTTCGGCCCCGACGGCAGGAAGCTGTGGGACTACGAGAAGGCCCGGCCCATCCCCGGGCTCGAGATCTACACACCGGGCGACGGCCATGTGCCCGTCGTCGACACCCCGTACGGACGCCTGGGGAACGTCATCTGCTACGACGCCGACTTCCCGGCGGGCAACCACATCGACGCCGACATCGTCTTCGTCCCCGGCGGCGACTGGCCCGAGATGGGGCGCACCCACACCGCCATGGCCGGGCTGCGCGCGATCGAGAACGGCTATGCGCTGGTCCGGCAGGATTTCAACGGCCAGTCCAGCGCCTATGACGCCACCGGACGGCTGCTGTCCACGCAGGACACCACCACCGACGCGGGCGTCTGGTACGCCGACGTTCCCCGCCACGGCTCGCGCACCCCGTACTCCCGCACGGGTGATCTCGTGTCCTGGGGCGTGCTCGTCGGCACCGTGGCCGTGGCGGTGGTTCTCGCCGGGCGCACCCGGCGCCGCTCCGCTCCGCCATCCGGGTCCGCTTCCTCCGCGCGGGCGTCCGCCGTTGGCCCGGGCAGGTGACGGACACCGGGCGGGCCATGACCCGAACGCCGTACGGCGGTGGCCGGGGGAGCGGGCCCGGGACAGGTCTCGCGACGGGACCACCCCACCCCGCACGGCCGGTGCACCCCACTCCAAGCCACGCCGCTGACCTGCACCGATGGCCCCGGCAACGGTGGGGTGGCGACTCATCGCGCCGACGGAAGACGAGCGGCCGGAGCCACGTTCCGTGGTGCCGGACGCCCGCCATCCGGCCGACGGCACGGGCCGTGTGGGTGCTCGACCTGCCCCGTCCCGGATGACAGCGTGGCCGCCATGGAGCACAGCCCAGGACCGCAAAACGTGCGCGCGAGGCTGCTGCTGGCCAGCGCCACCATGCTCTTCGTCGAGCTGGCGCTGATCCGGTGGACCGGCGCCAATATCGTCCATCTGAGCTATTTCTCGAACTTCATCCTCTTGGGCTCGTTCCTCGGAATCGGCCTGGGATTCCTGCTGCCCGCCGACCGCGGGCAGTGGCTGATCCGCTGGACGCCCATTCCGCTCGCCGTTCTCGTCGTCCTCGTGCGCGAATTCCCGGTGCAGGTGCGGCAGACCAGCGGCGAGGTCATCTACTTCACCGCCGTGAAGACCACCGGTCTGCCCCAGTGGGTGACCCTGCCGGTGCTCTTCGGGCTGACCGCGCTGATCATGATGGCCATCGGCAAGATGACGGCCGATCAGTTCCGCCGGCTGCCCTCGCTGGAGGCCTACCGCTTCGACCTGCTGGGCTCGCTCACCGGCTCGGTGTCCTTCGCTCTGCTGTCGTGGCTGCGCGCACCGTCGGTGGTGTGGGGGGTGATCGCCGCGGCGGCGCTGCTGACCCTCGGCGGGCGCCGCAACACCATCAGGTATGCGGTGCCGCTCGCGCTGATGGTGGCCATCCTGGCGCTGGAGACGGCGGCCAGCGGCATCTCCTGGTCCCCGTACTACAAGATCGAGGTCACCAGGCCGACCTCCGGCAGCCGGGACTACAAGATCTCCGCCAATGGCGTACCGCACCAGTCCATCGCGCCGCTGAGGGTGCTCAGACGCCCCGACTCCCCGTACGAGCAGCCCTACCGCGAAACGCCGCGGAACTCCCACCGCCGGGTGCTGGTCATCGGGGCGGGCAATGGCAACGACGTCGCGATGGCGCTCGCCCACGGCGCCCAGCGGGTGGACGCCGTGGAGATCGACCCCAGGCTGCAGGAGATCGGTTCCTCACTGCACCCGGCCCGGCCCTACGACAACCCCCGGGTCCATGTGCACATCAACGACGGCCGGGCCTTCCTCGAGCGCACCAAGACCCGCTACGACCTGGTCGTCCTCGCGCTGCCGGACTCCCTGACCCTGGTGTCGGGCGCGAGCAACCTGCGCCTGGAGAGCTATCTGTTCACCCGGCAGGCGTTCGAGGCGGCCCACCGCCACATCGCCCCCGGCGGCGCGTTCGCCATGTACAACTACTACCGCCAGAACTGGCTCATCGACCGGTTCGGCTCCACCGTCACCTCCGTCTTCGGCCACGCCCCCTGCATCACCCACTACGGGGGCAAGAAGGCAGCCGTGCTGGTGGCCGGTGTCACCTCCGGCGACCAGTCCTGCACCACCTCCGCGTGGCGCCCCTCCGGCGCGGTGCCCCCGGCTGCCAGCGATGACCACCCCTTCCCCTATCTGCTGCACCGCACCATCCCCACCCTCTACATCGGGGTCCTGGGCGCCATCCTGCTGGTGACACTGGTGTCGGTACGGCTGACCGGGGTCCGGCTGAGGCGCACCGCCCGCTATGTGGACATGTTCCTGCTCGGTGCGGCGTTCATGCTGCTGGAGACCAAGAACGTGATCGGGTTCGCCCTGTACTTCGGCACCACCTGGCTGGTCAACGCCATGGTCTTCGCGGGGGTGCTGCTGGCCGTGCTGTGCGCGGTGGAGGTCAGGCGCAGACTGCGCCGGGTCAATCAGCTGGTGCTGCAACTGATGCTCTTCGCCAGCCTCGCCATCGCCTGGCTGGTCCCGTCCCATGTGGTGCTGGGGCTGCCCTTCGGCCCCCGGCTGGCCGCCGCGATCGCGCTGGCCTTCGCCCCCATCTTCTGCGCCAACCTCATCTTCTCCGACCGGCTGGCGGCCGCGGCCGACCCCACGTCGGCGTTCGGCGCCAATCTGCTGGGCTCCCTGTTCGGCGGCACCCTGGAGTATCTGGCCCTGCTCACGGGCTATCAGGCGCTGCTGCTGGTGGTGGCGGTGCTGTACGCGGGTGCCTGTGTGGCCATGCGCTTCACCCGCCGCGGCCCCGGCGACATCGCCACCCAGGAACCCCTCACCGTGCAGACGGCGCCACGCCCCTGAGCGCCCCTTCCCCAGCCGCCCCCGACCGCTTTCCGGCCGGGGGCGGCGTGCGTGGCGCGGGCGGTCGGGGCGTGGCGCGGTCCGCCGCGGTCACTCGAACATCACGTAGTCCGGGCGTGGCCGCAGGGCCAGCACCTCCTCCGGGGTCATCAGCCGGCTCCCCTCGGTGTCCTCCTCGTAGAAGAGCTTGAAGCCGGTGCGCACACCATCGGGCTGGTTCTTGACCAGCTGTCGCCAGGTGTTCCGCTTCATCCCCGGCGAACCTATGCCGTCCGCGCTCTTGATGAACACCACCCCGGGCTGCGGGCGCAGACCGGACTGGTCGCTGACGACGGACACGGCCACCTGGTGGAAGACGAGTGGCTTCTGCGGCAGGTCGTGCTCGTCGACGATCCCGGAGAGATAGCGGGCCACATCGGTGAGCTCCTTGCCGCTGGTGTGGCCGTAGGTGTTCCCCGGCACCTCGCCCGGACCCATCTCCCACTCCGGGTCCAGGGCTATGCCGACATCGGGGTGGACCAGCCACTCGCGGAGTGCCTTGACCTCACCGAGTACCGAGGCCCGGCCCGGCTGGATGTTCAGCAGCAGCAGGGCGCGGTGGCGCTTGGCCGCGTCATGGAAGCGGCGGATGGTGTCGGAGGAGGTGCGGGAGCGGTAGGTGCCATCGGGGCCCGCGGTGCTGTTGGCGACGGTCGCGAGGAGTTCGAGCACCGGCTGCGGTTCACGGTCCGCGGCGTAGGCGCGGGCGGTCTTCTCGATCTGGCGCACCCGGTCGTCGAGGTCCCCGACGCCGAGCCGCCCGAGCGCGGCGGCCCCGGGCAGCCCGCAGTAGCCCACCAGCCGGTAGCGGGACAGCTCCCGGCCGCCCCGCGGCAGCTCGGGCCGCGGTTTCGGAGTGGGCGACGGGGAGTGCTTGGACGGGGTGGCGGACGGCGAGCGCTTCGCCTTCGTGGACTCCTGCGAGCCCGCTCCGGAGGCGGAGCCGGCCGACTCCTCGCCGCAGCCGGCGAGCAGCCCGAGCCCGGCCGCCGCGGCCACCGAGAGCATGCCGCGCCGGGAAGGTGGCGGATTCCCCGATCCTCCGCCACCATCGCCGTGCCGCAGGAGGTCCTGCCCGGCCGATACCCCGTGGGTCGTCGGCTTTCCGGATGTGCTGTGAGCCACGTTCCCTCCGTCCGCGGTGCCGGGTCGGCGGACCGGGCACCGGTCTGTTGTGCGGGCCGATGGGTTGTCCGTGCCAGGCAGCCTGTCCGGTATGACGAAGGCGAAACGGAATAGTGTCCGCCGGGCGGAGGTCACGCGTCGCTTTCGCCCCGGTAACCGGTGATCGACTCGGTGTACTATCTCCGAACAATTTCGCGAGCGGGTCGTCGACCCGCTCCAACTTCCCCCTGGAGAAACTCAGTTGAAGCCCTTCCTCCTCACCCTTGTCATCGCCGGTTTTGTCGCGGTGCCCGCCATATCGGCGACCACGTACGACCGGACCACGCTCATAGGTGCCACGGAGGAAGCTGAAGACATCATGTACTGGTAGCCGGACCCGGCCGACGAGGGTCCGGCTATCGCCCTATGAGCGAGCGCCGGACCCGCTCCGCCTCCTCGGCCACCCCCAGCCTCTCGTAGAGCGCGAGTGCCCGGCGAGCGTGGCGCTCGGCCGCCTCGGCGCCGTGCGTGTGCAGCACGGTCTGGGCGATTCCGTCGTGCGCCTGTGCCATCCCCAGCGGGATCTCGATCTCCCGGGCGACTTCAAGCGCCTCTTCGTAGGTCTTCAGGGCGGCGGTGTACTGCCCTGAGGTCCGCTGAAGGGCCGCGATGCCGATCAGCGCGCTCTGCCGCTCGTAGAGGTTGCCGATCCGGCGGGCGATGCGCTCCGCCATGGTGAAGTGTTCCATGGCCGCACGCTCCTGATGTGCCTCGTGGTACGCGGTGCCCATGCTGAGCAGGGTGTTGGCCTCGCTGCGTGGGTCCCGGCTCGCCCGGTAGCTGCTGAGGGCCTTGCGGAAGTAGGCAAGTGCCTCGTCCGTCTGGCCCGTGGCCCGGCAGACATTGCCCAGGTTGGTGTAAAGGTTGACGAGCTGGCGCCGTACGCCGGTGCGGCGGGCGAGTGCGAGGGCGCGCTCGTAGAGGTCGCGAGCCTCGTCGAAGCGCGTTTCCAGCCGGTGGATCTCGCCCGCGTTGAGCAGGGCCGTGGCCTGGCCGTGGAGATCGCCGACGACCTTCTGGATCCGGTACACCGCGTGGAACCGCTTCAGTGCCTCGTCGAGCTCTCCCGCGAAGTGGAGTGCCACCCCTTGCACATTGAGGGCTTCGGCTTCGCCGTGGCGGTCTCCCGTCCGCCGGTACAGCGCCAGCGCCCTGTCCAGGCACTCCAGCGACGTCGTTCGCCGTCCCGCCGCCAGGTGGGCGCGCCCGGCCTGGAAGAGCGCGTCTGCCTCCCCCTGACGGTCCGCGAGCTCACGGAAGATGGCAAGGGACTCCTCGGCACAGCGCAGAGCCTCCTCACAGTGCTCATGGCACTGGATATCGGACCGCTCCATCAGGATGTGGGCCAGCGCACGGGTGTCGCCCCTGGTGCGGAGGAAGGCCAGAGCGGAGTCATGGAGCTCGGCGGCGGTCTCCCAGGCGCCCCAGCGTTTGAACGACTGGCCCAGCGCGTGCAGGAACAGTGTGGCCAACTCTGGTGAGGAGGCCGCCGCCTCATGGGCGGCGGCCAGCAGGTTCCGCCGCTCCACGTCGAGCCACGCCGCCGCCTCGTCGGCGTCCGTGAACTCGGGCGGGTCGCCGTACCGCAGCTCCGGGGGGACGGCGATCCGGCGGCTCTGCGGATGGGCCATGCGATCGGCGTGGTCGGCGGCGGTGAGGTAGTGGGTCAGCAGCCGCCGGACCGCCTCCTGGCGCATCCGCTCAGGCTCTTCCGCCGTGCTCACCCGGACGGCGAACCCGCGCACCAGATCGTGGAAGCGGTAGCGCCCCCGTACCGGCTCTTCCAGCAGGTGGCAGGTGAGCAGCTCCTCCAAACCCCGCCGCAGCCGCGCGGCATCGGCATCAACGAGGGCGACCGCCGCGGACAGCGTGAGATCGGGACCGGGGTGCAGGGCGAGGGACCGGAATAACTTCCTTTCTCCGTCGCCCAGTTGGTCGTAGGAGAGCCGGAAGGCGGTGGCGATCCCCGAATGGATGTCGATCTCCTCCAGGAGGTCCGCCGCCTGCGTCAGGCGGTCGACCAGATCCTGCAGATCCCAGGAGTCCCGGTGGCGGAAGCGGTGCGCCGTGAGCTGGATGGCCAGCGGAAGATAGCCGCATAAGCTCACCACCCGGTGCAGTGCCTCGGAATCGCGGGCACGGGCCACGCCGACGACGCGGGTGAACAGCGATACGGCCTCGGCCACCGACAGCACCTCGAGTCCGACCGGCCGTGCGCCGTCCAGCGGGGCGAGCTGATGGCGGCTGGTGATGAACACCTGACAGCCCGCGCCGCCGGGCAGTAAGGGGCGCACCTGCTCGGCGGATCCGGCGTCGTCGAGCACCAGCAGCGCCCGCCGGTGGGCCAGCCAGTCCCGCCAGCGGGCGGCCCGGGCGTCGAAACTGCTGGTACGGCCCTCGGCGAGCTGTCGGTCGGCGGCATCCTCCAGCGTGGTGAGCGCCTCACTCGGGGCGCACGGCGGCTGGTCGCTGTGGGCGCGGAGGTTCACATAGAACAGGCCATCGGGGTAGCGGTCCCGTAATCGGTGCGCGGCATGGATGACCAGGACGCTCTTCCCCACCCCCGCCATGCCGTGGACCACCGTCAGAGCGGGGGCCGTGCCGTCGGGGTCGGGCTGCGTCAGCAGACCACGCAGCTCATCGTCGCGTCCGGTGAAGTCCCGGTTGTCATACGGCAGATGGTTCGGTCCGCCCTCGGCCCGCACCGTCTGGACCGGCTCGTCGGCGGGGAGGTCGAGCGAGGGGTCCTGTTCCAGCACCCGCTGATGGAGCTGATGGAGCTCGGGGCTCGGGGCGAGCCCGAGCTCGTCGTCCAGCCTGCTGCGCGTGGTCCGGTACAGCGACAGGGACTCATCGGGCCGGCCGCAGCGGTAGAGCGCCACCATCAGATGCGCCACCGCGCCCTGCGCCAGCGGTTCCTCGTCGACCAGCGCCCGCAGCTCCCCGATGAGATCGGCATGGCGGCCGAGCCGCAGTTCGATGCGGATCCGCTCCTCCCGGACGGCTCGCAGGTCCTCGTGGAGCCGGGCGCGGAACGTCTCCGCCCACATCCCGGTGAACTCGCCCAACGGCTCCCCGCGCCACAGCCGCTCCGCCTCCCGCAGCCGCCCGATGGCCCGCTCTAACTCACCCTCCGCCAGAGTGTCCCGCGCCTGCCCGCGTAAGCGCCGGAAGCGCGTCAGATCGACGGCCTCGGGGGCGATGCGCAACCGATAGCTGCGCGGGGAGGGGCGCTCCAGGCCGGCCTCGCCGTCCGACGCCCGCTTCAACCGGCCGCGCAGCCGGGAGAGGTAGCTGTGCAGCGTGGCCGCTGCGCTGGGTGGCGGCCGGTCGCCCCACACCCGGTCCATCAGGGTCGCCATGGTCACCGGTTCCCCCTCCGCGGCTCCCAGGACCGCCAGCACACACTGCTCCTTCGGTGACCCCAGGGGCCACTGACGGCCGTGGTGCCGGAGTTCCAGGGGTCCCAAGACGTTCAGTTCCACCAGCACCCCCCTGCCGGTCGCATCCGCCTGCGCGTTACCCGCATGTCCACGGTTGCGCCGTTTCTGACGGTCCGGCAGGGGCGCACCGAGGCAGAGGGGCGCACAGCCGACGGCGATCACGGATGCCGCCGCCGGGGACCACTCTGATACCGCGCCCGGCCGTCGCCTCCCCGGCGATTGCAAGGATTCCGCAAGCCGTCCGTCCAAGGGACCGGGCATCTCCGCACCGAGGCGGTGCGCGGACTGGCCCGCGCCCGCACGACGGGGACTTCAGGAGGAGTTCGATGAGTGTGACGGTGGACGCCCCCGGGCGTCATGTGCCCATCCGGCTGGATGTGGAGCGCTGGGCGACCCGCCCGGTGCACAAGAGGATTCTGGCCGTGGTGCACACGGTGACCTCCGGCAAACGGCTGCTCGAGGCGGTGCGCCTGTTCGAAGACGATCTCCGAGTGCAGGTGGTGTTCACCGTGGCGCCCGATGTGTTCGGCCATGGAGTGGCGGAGTTCCTGGACGGCCTCAGTGCCCTGGTGCTGCCGTGGCACCAGGCCGTGGAGGTCGAGTTCGACCTGGCCATCGCGGCTGCCCACGGTGGCATGCATGAGCTGCACGCACCGGTGATCGTGCTGCCACACGGGGCCGGCCACAACAAGTTCGTCCCCGGCGGGCGGCGCGGACGCGTGGTCCGGGGCCGTGAGGTCTACGGACTCAACCGGCAGTGGCTCGTCCGCGACGGCGCGGTGGTCCCGGACACCATCGTCCTCGCACACACCGAGGATCTGGCCCGGTTGCGGCGGCAGTGCCCGGAGGCGGTGCCTGCCGCGTCGGTCGTGGGGGATCCCTCCTACGACCGCATCCTGGCCAGTCTGCCCGCACGTGCCCTCTACCGGGCCGCACTGCGGACCGGCCCCGGGCACCGGCTCGTCGTGGTGTCCTCCACCTGGGGGCCGCGGTCGCTGCTCGGACAGGCGCCGGAGGTGCTGGAGCGGCTGGTCACCGAATTGCCACCGGAGGAGTTCCGGATCGTGGCGATGTTCCACCCCAACGCGTGGAACGCCCACGGCGAATGGCAGATCCAGGCGTGGCTGGCCGGTCTGCGCCGCCGGGGCCTGATGGTGGTCGGCCAGCACGCCGATGAACTGGGGCCACTGGTGGCCGCCGACTTCGTGGTGGCGGACCACGGCTCCATGGCGCTTTACGGCGCGGCCACCGGTGCCCCCGTCGTGATGGGGTGCTTCTCCCCGGCGGATGTCTCCCCGGACTCGCCCATGGCCGAACTGGCGTCCTTCGCCCCCGGGCTGAACCGCGGACGTTCACTGAGGGCACAGCTGGAGAGCGGTTACGCCGGCCATCGGCCCGAGCGTTACGCACGGGTGGCCGCGCGGATCACCTCCGAACCGGGACGCTTCGCCCGCAATATGCGCGCCCTGCTCTACCGGAAGCTGGGACTACGGGCACCCACCGCCCGCCCCCTCACCGAACCCGCACGGCTGTCCTACGCCCTGGACCCCGGCGGCCAGGGAAGTGCTGCGGCATGACGGCCGTACTGCTCACACCGGACAGCCGGACCCATCCCGGTTCGCTGGCCGCCGTGGACAGCGACGACGGGGCCGTGGTCGCGGTGGTGGTCGCCCATGTCACGGTGTTCCGCGCGGGTACGGCGTCCCCGGTCGTGGACCGCCACCTTCGGACCGGTGGCGGCGCACCGCGACCATGGCGGATGGCGGCCGATGTGTTGGTGACTCCCGGCGGCCCGCACCAGGCGAGCGCACTGGCCCGCCACCACCCGGGCGCGCTGGTCGTGGCGGCTTTCACGGGGCCGGACTGCTGGGTGCGGCTCGGCGCGGGCCCGGGAAGGGCGCTGCGCATGCGCAAACGGGCCGCCAGCGGCGAGGCCACCGCACCGCGGGAAGACCTGCCGTGGCCGCTGTGGGCCTCCCTGGTCCACACCTGGCTGGTGGCCGGGCTGTCGCCGCAGGCGCTGACCTCCGCCTCGGCATGTGTTCTCCCGGTCGGTGAGCCGTCCGGGGCACCCACCGTGCTGATCCGTCCTGATCAGTGATCCCGCGGGCCCGTCTCACTCCCCCGAGCCGTTGTCACCCCCGCCCAGACGGGCCCGTACGGTCGCGACCATCGCGGGCAGCCCCAGCGTTTCGTACAGCGCCAGCGCCTCCCGGTAGTGGTCGTGGGCCGATTCCATCAGGCCCCGGCGCTCGGCCAGTTCGGCCAGTGCCTCCAGCGTACGGGCCGTCTCGAAGTCGGAAACACCGCGCAACCCGGTCAGCGCCTCACCCAGCCACTCCTCGGCTCCGTCCAGGCGCCCGAGCCCCAGCTGGAGGCGGCCCAGCAGCCGCGCCGCGCGTGCGGCGTTGTACGGGTCGTCGGCCCGCTGGAGGGTACGGCGCGCGGCCTCGGCGTCCGTGCTGCCCGCCTCGAAACGGCGCTCGGCGAGCGCCACCTCGGCCAGATTGAACCGGGCCAGACCGCCGGCGCGTGCGTCCCCGCAGCGCGGCAACTCCTCGGCCGCGCGCGCGAACAGCTCCGCCGCCTCGTTCAGGCGCCCCAGCCCCTGAAGCGCCAGCCCACGGTAGTTCAGGGTCCGTGCGTGGCCGAGTGCGTCGCCCTCGTGCTCGAAGAGCCGGTCCGCCCGCTCGAACATCTCCAGGGCGCGGTCATGGCGCCCGGTGTCGAGCTCGCCCATGGCGCCCGAGGTGAGCATGCGGCACTCCGCGGCCGTATCGCCCAACTCCCGGGCCGCCTCGGCCCCTTCCGCATGCGCCGCTCGCCACTCCTCGTAGTGCTTGCGCCGCATGAACAGCGACCACATGGCGTCCGCCAGCTGCCAGGTGACCGTGGCGTGACCGGTCCGCCGGGCGTCCCTCAGCACTGCCATCAGATTGAGCAGTTCCCGCTCCAGCCAGGTCAGGGCGGCGTCGCCCGGGTCGCCACCGTCCTCGGCGAAGTCCTTGACGACCGCCGGGCCGGGCCCGTAGCCCCGCGGAAGCGAGCGGTGATGCGGGTCCAGGATCTCCTCGGCCCGTGTGGCGCTGGCCAGATAGTGGTCGTAGACACGGCGAACGGCGGCCTCGCGCACCGGTTCCATGTCGACCGCCTCGGCCTTCGCCAGCGCGTGCAACCGCACCAGGTCGTGGAACCGGGAGCGCTCCTCCCCGGCGTCGGTGAGCAGATGGGCGTCGTGCAGCACATCGAGAAGCCGCGCCGCCTCATCGAGCCCATCACCGGCCGTGCCCAGCGCCGCGGCCGCCACCTCGCAGGTGATGTCCGGGCCCGGGTGCAGTGCCACCAGCCGGTAGAGCCGGGCCGCGTCCGGCGGCAGCCCGTCGTACGACAGATCAAGAGCGGCCCGTACACCGCGGTCGCCTTCGATGGCCAGCGCCTCCAGCCGTTCGTGTTCATCGGTCAGCGCCCGCACCATCGTGGTGATCGGCCGCCGGGGCCGGGCCGCGAGCCGGGCACCCGCCACCCGCACCGCGAGCGGCAGCCCGGCGCACAGCTCCACCAGGGCGCGGGCGTCGTCCAGCTGGCCCCGCACCCGGTCGTCGGCGAGGGTGATGGCCAGCAGCTCCACCGCCGCGTCCGTGTCCAGCGGTTCGAGGTGGAGCGGGTAGCAGCCGTCGACCGACAGCCCGGGCAGCCGGGTGCGGCTGGTCACCACCGCCACGTTCGCCCCGCCCGGCAGCAGGAGCCGGGCCTGGGCGGCGCTTGCGGCGTCGTCCAGCAGCACTACCAGCTGTCGGTCGGCGGTCATCGACCGGTACAGCCCGGTGCGTTCGTCCGTGGCCGGCGGTATCTGCCGGGGCGGCACCCCCAGCGCCCGGAGAAAGCGGGCCAGCACCTCCCCGGGGTCCGCGGGCACACCGCCCGGGGACCGGGCCCCGAGATCGGCGTACAGCTGGCCATCCGGAAAGTCCGCCCGCAGCCTCCGTAACCAGGACAGCGCCAGCACCGTCTTGCCGACCCCGCCCAGGCCGCTGACCGTGGCGAGCGCCGGATACCCATGACGCGCGGCCAGGTCGCGGCAACCGTCCAGCGCCGCCAGCTCCCGGACCCGGTCGGTCAGCCGGACCGCAGGAGGAAGCTGCCACGGTGTGCGCGCGTCCCGCGGGGAACCGAGGTGAATGCCCCCGTACACCGTCCCGGCCTGCACGCTCGGGCCCGACACGGACCCGCTGAGCTCATTGCGGACCCCCACCGGACCCGTGGCGCCACGCCGCGTCCCATCCGGTCCGCCACCCTGAGTTTCCCCGTCCCCATTCAGCACACGCCCCCGATCCCGGCCACTTGGATACCTGTCTCCTGCGGCCGTTCTGCCCTCTTCAAACGAACGATTCGCGTCATACAACGACGAGAGGGGCGGTGAGGAACGGGAGGATGCCGCTCCGGTTGGTCAGCCGGTCGGTTCGGGCGGGGTCAGGCGGCGGGGCGGGTCCCCTGCCAGATAGCCGCGGATGTCCTCCACCACATCCCGGTAGAAGAGCTCGTAGTTGCCCCGGGTGACATAGCCGAGATGCGGGGTGGCCAGCAGATTCGGCAGCGTACGGAAGGGATCGCCGGGCGGCAGCGGCTCCCGCTCGAACACATCGGCGGCCGCCCCCGCGATCCAGCCGTCCCGCAGTGCCCGCGCGAGCGCGGACTGGTCCACGATGGCGGCGCGGGAGGTGTTCACCAGGAGCGCCGTGGGACGCATCCGGCTCAGCTCCGGCGCGCCCAGCAGCCCCCGGGTGCGGTCGCCGAGCACCAGGTGCACCGAGACGATGTCACTGGTCTCCAGCAACTCCTCCTTGGAGCCCGCCGCCCGGACCCCCTCGGCCGCCGCGCGCTCGGCCGTCAGGTTCTCGCTCCAGGCGGCCACCTCCATGCCGAAGGCGCGGCCGACCCGCGCCACCTGGGTGCCGATCCTGCCGAGGCCCAGCAACCCCAGGCGGCTGCCGTGCAGATCGGTGCCGATGGTGCGCTGCCAGGGTCCGCCGTCCCGCAGCGCCGTGCTCTCCGGCACCACATGGCGGGCGAGCCCCAGGATCAGCGCCCAGGTGAGCTCGGCGGTCGATTGCGAGCCGCTGCCCGTGCCGCACACCGTGACGCCGTGGCGGGCGGCCGCCTCCAGGTCCACCGACGCATTGCGCATCCCCGTGGTGACCAGCAGCTTCAGCCGTGGCAGCCGGGGAAACAGCGATGCGGGGAAGGGAGTGCGCTCCCGCATGATGACCACGATCTCGCAGTCCCCGACCGCCTCGGCCACCGCGTCCTCACCGGCGATGTGCTCATGGACCGGCACCACGTCCACCGCGTCGAGCACCCCCGACCAGTCGGCCGCCGACAGCGCCACGTCCTGGTAGTCGTCGAGCACGGCGCAGCGCAACTTCATGGGTCTACCTCGGCTACCTCGGTTTCCTCGGACAGGTACGGTGTTTCTACCACCCATGTGATGGCACCCCGGAAACGGGGGCCTGACACGTCGTCACCGCGTTTGCGGCGCCACCCTTCCGGATGACATCGGCCGCGCGGGCACCGTGACACAGACGTGTTTTTTCACCGAAACTTGGCCTCTCATGGGGTGCTGAGACATGTGTGGTTGTTTTGCGTAGTGGCACACAGGGCACCGCACACCACTGACAGCAGGCATAATCGCTGCTGCGATGGGCGCAGACGCCCAGAAAGGGGACGAAGTGAAGTGAACGCGTTGAGCGCGGACAGCAGTGTCGGTTCCACCATCGAGGTGCTGGAGGCCGAACTCCCTCAGCTGCAGAAGCAACAGGAGGCACTCAAGGGTGATTTGGAGGCCGTCACCAAGCGGCTGGAGGCGGTTAGCACCGCCCTGAGCAGCCTGCAGTCACTCTCCACCGCCACGGCGCCCGAGCAGGGCGGCAACGGAGCCCCGGTGGCGGAGCCCGTGGCAGAACCGGCCACCGGGGCCACGGCCTCGGTCGCCGGGGCGGAGTCCACCGGGGACACGGCCACCACCGGCCGCGCCTCCGCCACCACCCGCAAGGCGGCCATCGGCCGTCAGCGCGGTGGCGGCAAGGCGGGCAAGGCCCCGGCCACCGGGCGGGGCACCAAGGCGGCGGCCAAGAAGACCGCCGCCAAGAAGACCGCCACGAAGGCCGCGGCGAAGGCTCCCAAGTCCGCCAAGGCCACGGTGAAGGCCACCAAGGCCACGGCCAAGACCGCCAAGTCCGCCAAGGCGGCGGAGAAGCCGGAGAAGGCCACCAAGGAGACGGCCACCGGCTCCGAGCGCTCCACCGGGCTCTCCGAGGGAGTGCTGGGCGCGCTGCGCAAGGCCGGCCGCCCCATGCGGGCCTCCGAGGTCAACGAGGCCCTGGGCCGCGAGGAGTCCCGCACCAATGTGAACTCGGTGCGCAACACCCTCGAGCGGCTGCGCTCCTCGAACCGGGCCCAGCGCTCCGGCCGTGGCCTGTACGAGGCCACGGCCACCAGCTGAGGGGTGCCGTCAGTTCACCGCCACCCATGTGTAGCGGTGTTCGGGACGTCCGGTGTCCCCGTACTTGAGCGTGAGGCTGATCCGGCCCGCATGCTCGAGGTACTTCAGATAGCGCTGGGCCGTGGAGCGGCTGATGCCGGTGCGCTCCGCCACTTCATGGGCGGAGAGCGGATGGTCGGCCTGGTCGAGGACCCGGCGTATGAGGTCGACGGTGGGCGCGGAGTGGCCCTTGGGGAGGGCGGGACCGGAGGTGTCGGCGGCCGCGAAGGCGCCGAAGATCCGGTCCACCCTCTCCTGGCCGGTCTCGCCGCGCCCGCCGACGCCCTCGAGGGTGCGGCGCAGTGCCGCGTAGCCGTCCAGCTTGGCCCGCAGCCCGGCGAAGCTGAATGGCTTGACCAGGTACTGGAGTGCGCCATGGCGCATGGCGTCCTGCACGGTGGCCACATCACACGCCGCCGTCACCATGATGACGTCGGCGTGGTGGCCGAGCTGGCGCATCCGCCGCACCAGGGTCAGCCCGGTCTCGTCCGGCAGGTAGTGGTCGAGCAGCACGAGGTCGACCGGGGTGCGTTCGAGGGTCGCGAGGGCCTGGGCGGCGGTGTGGGCGCGGGCGGTGACCCGGTAGCCGGGCACCTGGGCCACATACGCGGCGTTGATCTCGGCGACATGGAAGTCGTCGTCCACGACAAGAACGTCGATCATCGTGACTCTCCTGCTGCGGTGAACTCATGAGTGGGTGTGTCGTCCCCGGTGAGGGCCTCGGGCAGGACGACGGTGAACACCGCCCCGCCACCCGCCCGGGCGGTGACCCGGGCCATCCCTCCGTACCGCTCGGCCAGCCGTCGTACCAGGGCCAGTCCGATGCCCCGGCCGCGCGGCGTCACCGCGGCGGACCCCTCGTGGGCATCGGGGCCGTCCGGGAAGCCTGGAGGGGCGGGCCGTTTGGTCGACCAGCCCTCGGTGAAGATCTGTTCGCGCATCCCCGGTGGCACCCCCGGACCGGTGTCGCTCACCCGCAGCACGGCGGTGGTGCCCTCGGCCCTCAGCTCGACCTCGATGAACGGGGTGGGCGAGGGGTGTGCGGCCACCGCGTCCAGCGCGTTGTCGATGAGGTTGCCGAGCACGGTCACCAGATCGCGCGGATCGACCACCCGCCCGGGCAGCAGGGTTGCGGGGGAGATGCGCAGGGCGACCCCGCGCTCGGCCACGATGGCCGACTTGCCGACCAGCAGCGCCGACAGCATCGGATCGTGCACCCGTTCGGAGATCTGCTCGGCCGAGGCGCGCCGGGCGTTGGTCAGCTCGGCCACGAACTGCGCCGCCCGCTCGCGCAGTCCGAGCTCCAGCAGCCCCAGCAGGGTGTGCAGCCGGTTGGCGTGTTCGTGGTCCTGGGCGCGCAGCGCGTCCAGCAGCCCTCGGGTGCTGTCCAGTTCGCGGCCCAGCAACTCCAGCTCGGTGCGGTCCCGAAGCGTCGCCACCGCCCCGCCGTCCTTGGTGGGCATGCGGTTGGCCACCAGCACCCGGCCACCGCTGACGGTCAGCAGATCCGCCCCGTCCACCCGGCCCGCCAGTACATCGGTGGTACGGCCCGGGGGCAGTGACTCCTCCAGGGTGCGTCCGGTGGCGTCCGGGTGGATCCCCAGCAGCCGTCCGGCCTCGTCGTTGACCAGGCGGATCCGGCCCCGCCGGTCGAAGGCCACCACCCCTTCGCGGATGCCGTGCAGCATCGCCTCCCGCTCGTCGAGCAGCGCCGAGATGTCCGCGAACGCCACACCGTGGGTACGGCGGCGCAGCCGGCGCGAGACGGCGAACGCCGCGAGGACACCCACGGCGAGCGCCACCCCGGCGTACAGCAGCAGCCGGGGCACGGCCGCCAGCAGTTGGGCGCGCACGCTGCCGTAGCCGATGCCCACCGACACCGCCCCGATGATCCGGCCGTCCCCGGCCCGCAGCGGTACCTTGGCGCGGGCCGAGCGGCCGAGCGTCCCCACGTCGATCTGCAGGACCTCCCGGCCGGAGAGCGCCTCGCCCGGATCGGTGGAGACGTGTTCGCCGATCCGGGCGGTGGTGGTGTGTGACCAGCGCACCCCGCGGGAGTCCAGCACCACGATGTACAGCGCCCCGGTGGACCGGCGGATCCGCTCCGCCGCCCGCTGCACCGGGCCCGACGGGGTGGGCTTCGTGGCGGCGAGGTCCCGGGCGATGTCCGGATCGGCCGCGGTGGTCTGGGCGATGGCCAGCGCCTCGTGCATCGCCCGGCTGTCGATCTCGGAGCTGAGCGGGGCCAGGAACAGCGCGGTCGCCAGCACCATCACCCCGGCGGTGATGGACAGCTGTGCGGCGAGTACCTGGCCTGAGACGCGCCGGGGCCAGCGGATGCGCATGATGGGCCCCCTGTCTCCCGTCTCGAGGTCCCGAGCGGCCCCGTCCTGAGGTCCCGTGTGGTCCCGTACGCGAGCGGTAGTACTTCGTCCGTTTACGGTGCTGTGAAGGCACCGTAAAGGGGCCCGGGGCGTATGCCCAGTCTCCGTGGCGTTTTCGTTGCGCGGGCGCGAGCAAAACGAGCAGAACGCGGTTTGTGAGCGCAAGGGCGCGTTGTGCTCACAAGACTCCCGCTGTGGCCCGGGTCACTCCTAACCTCCGGGCCATGAGCAGCCACACCAGCCCCGCCATCGAGCTGCGGGGAACGAGCAAGGCGTTCCGGACCCCGTCCGGAGCCCTCCACACCGCGGTCAGGGATCTCGACCTGACCGTCGGGCACGGGGAGTTCGTCGCCGTCGTCGGGCCCACCGGCTGCGGCAAGTCCACGACACTGACGCTGGTCAGCGGGTTGGACGAGCCCACTGAGGGCGATGTGCTGGTGGCCGGTGAGCCGGTGCGCGGCATCGCCTCCAACGTCGGGTTCGTCTTCCAGCAGGACGCGGTGTTCCCCTGGCGCAGCGTGCTGTCGAACGTGATGGCCGGTCCGCGCTTCCGCGGGGTGCCCAAGGCGGAGGCGAAGGAACGGGCCCGTGAGTGGCTGGCCCGGGTTGGCCTCTCCTCCTTCGAGGACCGCTATCCGCACCAGCTCTCGGGCGGCCAGCGCAAGCGCGTGGCGCTCGCCTCCACCTTCGTCAACGACCCCGAGATCCTGCTGATGGACGAGCCGTTCTCGGCGCTCGACGTCCAGACCCGGGCGCTGATGTCGGACGAACTCCTGGAGCTGTGGGCGGGGACCGGCGCGTGCGTCGTCTTCGTCACCCACGACCTGGAGGAGTCCATCGCCCTGGCCGACAAGGTCGTGGTGATGACGGCCGGACCGGCCACCGTCAAGGAGGTCTTCGAGATCGATCTGCCCCGGCCCCGCAAGGTGGAGTCGGTACGGCTGGAGCCGCGGTTCGTGGAGATCTACCGGGAGATCTGGTCCTCGCTCGGCGAAGAGGTCCGCATCACCCGCGAGAGGGGTGCCGTCGATGCCTGAGGCCACCCCCGCCACGGCCGCCCCCGCCCTCGGCAAGAGCAAGACCCCCGGCACGGACCGCTCCAGAGCCCGGGCCCGCGCCGCGCGCAACCGCGCCATCCTCGTCCAGAGCACCCGCGCCCTGGTGCTCCTCGGCGTCATCGGGCTGTGGGAATGGCTGGCCCGCACCTCCGTCATCGACCCCTTCAACTTCTCGATGCCCTCGAAGATCTGGGAGCAGCTGAAGCAGTGGGCGCTGCACGGCACCGCACAGGGCTCGCTGTGGGAGCAGATCTGGTACACCCTCTACGAGGCGCTCCTGGGCTGGGGCATCGGCGTCGTGGCCGGTGTGGTCCTGGGGATCGCGTTCGGCCGGATCGCCTTCCTCGCCGATGTGCTCGGCCCGTACATCAAGGTGCTCAACGCGCTGCCGCGGATCGTGCTCGCGCCCATCTTCCTCATCTGGTTCGGCCTCGGCCCGGCCTCGAAGGTGGCCTCGGCCGTGGTCCTGGTCTTCTTCCCGGTCTTCTTCAACGCCTTCCAGGGCGCCCGGGAGGTCGACCGCAACCTGGTGGCCAACTCGCGGATCCTCGGTGCGAGCAACCGCCAGGTCACCCTCCAGGTGGTGATCCCCTCCGCCACCTCATGGATCTTCACCAGCCTCCACGTCAGCTTCGGCTTCGCCCTCATCGGCGCCATCGTCGGCGAATACATCGGCGCCACCAAGGGGCTCGGCCTGCTGGTGTCCTCCTCGCAGGGCACCTTCAACGCCGCCGGTGTGTACGCCGCCATGGTGATCCTCGCCGTGGTGGCCCTGCTCGCCGAGGGGCTGCTGACCTTCCTGGAGAAGCGGCTCTTCCGCTGGAAGCCGCCCCAGCCCGGCGAGGACCGCTGAGCCCCGCCCTCCCTCGTTCCGGCTCCGCTGAGCCCCGGCCCCTCCTCCACGCTCATCACCACGCATCACCGCTCACAAGGACGTGACCCCATGCGCAGAAGTGCCAAGTTCTCCGCGGCCGCCGTCGCCGCGGCGCTCGCTCTGACCACCCTCACCGCCTGCGGCGGCTCCAGCGCCTCCGGCGGCGAGGACGGCAAGGTCAAGATCATGGTGGGTGGTCTGGACAAGGTCATCTACATGCCCGCGATGCTCACCCAGCGGCTCGGCTACTTCAAGGCGGAGGGCCTGAAGGTCCAGCTGCTCACCGAGCCCGCCGGGGTGCAGGCCACCACCTCGCTGGTGGCGGGCGATGTCCAGGGCGTCGTCGGCTTCTACGACCACACCCTCGATCTGCAGGTCAAGGGCAAGCAGGTGGAATCCGTGGTGCAGCTCGCCCAGGCGCCCGGCGAGGTCGAGGTGGTCTCCAACAAGGCGGCGGGCGAGCTGAAGTCGCCCAAGGACTTCAAGGGCAAGAAGCTCGGTGTCACCGGTCTGGGCTCCTCCACGGACTTCCTGACCAAGTACCTCGCGGTCGACAACGGCGTACAGACCAGCGAGTTCACCCCGGTGGCGGTCGGCGCGGGCCAGACCTTCATCTCGGCCCTCAAGCAGGGCTCCATCCAGGGCGGTATGACCACCGATCCGACGGTCGCCCAGATCGTGGAGCAGAAGATCGGCAAGGTCCTGATCGACATGCGCACACCGGAGGGCTCCAAGCAGGCGCTCGGCGGTCTGTACCCCTCCTCCTCGCTGTACATGAACGCCGACTGGGTGAACGGCCACAAGGACACCGTGCAGAAGCTGGCCAACGCCTTCGTGAAGACCCTCAAGTGGATGTCCACCCACTCGGCCGAGGACATCGCCGCCAAGATGCCGGGCGACTACGCACAGGGCGGCGCGAAGCTCTACGCGGAGTCCATCAAGAGCACCCTGCCGATGTTCACCAAGGACGGGGTGATGCCGGCGGACGGCCCGGCCACCGTCGAGCGCGTCCTCAAGGCGTTCAACCCCAATCTGAAGAACGCCACGGTGGACCTGAAGAAGACCTACACCACCGAGTTCGTCAAGAAGGCGGGCTAGCGCGCGTGCCAGGCGCCGCGGAGCAGGCGGGACTTTCGAAACACGCCCTTAGCTCCCGGGCGCGCATCGAGGACCCGCCGCCGGGGCGACCGCGTCGGTCAGCCGGGCGGCGGCGTCCTCGGCGAACAGCCGTCGGCCCGCCGCGGTACGGCGCTCCCGCCACGCGGAGGGCCCGGTGAGCGCGTCGAGCAGCCGCACCAGCTCCCATGAGTCCCGCGCGTGGTCCGAGAGCCCCAGTGCCGCCATCCGCCGGACCCCCTCGCGGCCATGGCCGGGGATGGGGCGGTAGCCGATCACGGGCACCCCGGTGGCCAGCGCCTCCAGCGCGGTCTGACCGGCCGCGTTGTCCACCATGGCCCGTACGGTGGCCAGCAGACCCGGCATGTCAGGCTCCCAGCCGAGGGCCGCCACCTCCGGGTGGCGCGACAGCTTCGCGCGCAGCCGTTCGTCCCGCCCGCACAGCACCACCGGCAGATAGCCCGCCCCGGACACCAGCCGCGCGGTCTCCGCCACGCGGGTGCCCGCGCCCCACGCCCCCACGGACAGCAGCACCGGCGGCCTCCCGGGCCCGAGCGCGTCCAAGCGCCGCCGCCACCGCGCGGCGCCCGGCGCCGGGCCGGAGAAGCGCGCCGCCACCACCGGTCCGGTGGCCACCGCCGGGCGGCCCAGCGCCCGGCGCACGGTGTCCGCGGCGTCCGGGGTGACACACAGGTGCAGATCGTTGCCCGGGTGCAGCCACTGGCGGTGCACCGCGAAATCGGTCACCACCACCGCGCTGGGCACCCTAAGGGCCCCGCGCGCCCGCAGCCTGCCGGTCAGCTGCGCGGCCAGGTGGAACACCGGGACGACGGCGTCCGGCCGCTGCCGCTCCACCAGTTCCAGCAGCCGGTCCTCGGCGAGCGCGGCCAGCGGGGCGCTGCCCGGCCGGGGGCCCCTGCCGGGGCGGAAGAACGCCCGGTAGATGCCCTCGTAGAGCACCGGGGCGCGGCGGACGGCCGTCCGGTAGAACGAACGCAGCCCCGCCCCGATCCGGTGCGGCAACAACTCCAGCACATCCACCCGGTCGGCCCCCTGCCCCCGGTCCTCCAGCCTGCGGACCAGCTCGGCGGCGACCGCGTCATGTCCGGCCCCCATCCCGGCGCTGACAACGAGAAAGCGTCCCGACAGCGGGTGCATGACCACCTCCGATGGTGCGAGGCGCGGCTCCTCATGGCTCACTGGAGGTATCCGCTCCGCATGCCGTCAAACCGCGCGCCCGACGGCCGGGGACCCAGGACCAGCGGCCGGCCGGCGGCGAGACAGGGAGATGCCATGATCCGCCCCCTCCCGGACACACCCCTGGATCGCGGTCAGGCGCGGGACACCGGGCATCCGGCCGACACCGGGACGCGGGTCGCGCTGGTGACCGGCGCCTCCTCCGGCATCGGAGCCGCCATCGCCGACCGGATCGCGGCCGAGGGCGGATGGCGGCTGCTGGTCAGCGGCCGCCACCGGGAACGGCTCGACCAGGTGGCCGCCAGGACATCGGCCCTCGCGCTCCCCGTCGACCTGGCCGCGCCGGAGGGGCCCGAGGCGCTGGTCCAAGACGCCCTCCGTGCCGCCGGGCGGGTGGATCTGCTGGTCGCGGGGGCGGGTGTGGGCTGGGCCGGCCCCTTCTCCACCATGCCGCCCGCCGCCATCGACCAGGTGGTCCGGGTGGATCTGCTCGCCGCGATGCGCCTGGTCCGCATGGTCGTCCCCCGGATGGAGGCCGAGCAGCGCGGACACATCGTGCTGATCGGCTCGGTGGCCGGGACCGTCGGAGTGCGCGGCGAGGCGGTGTACTCCGCGGCCAAGGCCGCGCTCGGCGTCTTCGCCGACGCCCTGCGCCACGAGCTGAGCCGGGCCGGGGTACGTGTCACCCATGTGGTCCCCGGCGTGGTGGACACCCCGTTCTTCGCCCGGCGCGGCGCCCCGTACACCCGGCGGCTGCCCCGCCCGCTGCCGCCCGAGCGGATCGCCGACGCGGTCTGGGACGCCGTCGAGCGCGGGCGGGACGAGGTGTACGTACCGGCCTGGCTGCGGCTGCCGGCGGTGGTCCGGGCCCTGGCTCCCCGGTTCTACCACCGGTTGGCCACCCGCTTCGGGTGACGGGTGACCCCCGGTGAACGCCCTGACCGTCGTGCTGGCCCTGCTGTCCGCCCTGGGCAACGGCGCGGCCTCGGTACTGCAGCGGCGGGCCGCGATGGACCAGGTCCGGGAGGAGCGTGGCGACGGCGGGCCGCTGCGGAACCTGCTGCGGCTGGCGCGGCTGCTGCGCCGCCCGTTCTGGCTGGCCGGTCTCGCCGCGATGGTGGTGTCCGCGGTGGCGCAGGTGGGCGCGCTGGCGGTCGGGCGGCTCTCCGTCGTCCAGCCGCTGCTGGTCAGCGAGCTGCTGTTCACCCTGGTGGTGGGCAGTCTGGTGTTCCGCCACCGCCCGGACGGCCGGACCTGGCTGTCGTTCGTGATGCTCGCCGCCGGGCTCGCGCTCTTCCTGGTGGCGGCCGACCCCTCCAGCGGCTCGCCCGCGGCGCGCAACGGCCGCTGGATGCCCGTGGGCGTGGTGGTGGCCCTCGCCGCGGGCGCCCTGATCGCGGTGGCCCGGCTGCTGCGCGGGGCCCCGCGAGCCGTCGCCCTGGGCTGCGCCACCGCCGCCTGCTTCGCCTGTACGGCGGCGCTGATCAAGGAGCTGACCGGGCGGTTCCCCGGCGGCGTGGTGGCGGTGTTCACCGGCTGGCCGCTGTACGCGGTGTGTGCCGTGGGGCTGCTGAGCTTCCTGCTGCTGCAGAGCACCCTGCGGGCGGGCACCCTGGCCGCCTCGCAGCCCGCGCTCACCCTCGGCGACGCCCTGGTCAGCATCGCGCTGGGCTGGGTGCTGTTCGGCGAGCGCATCGAACTGGGGCTGCGCATCGTGCCCGAAGTGGCCGGGATCCTGCTGATGGCGGCCGGCATCGTGGGCCTGACCCGCTCGCCCGCCATGTCCGGCGGCTGGGACCAGGCCGTACCCGAAACACCGCGGAACACCGGGACACCGCTCCCCGAAGGGCGCGGCGGCCCCGGCCACGGCGAGGGAACACCATGAGCGTGCGCCACCGCTCCGGTGTCCTGGTCCGCAACGCCGCGCTGCTCGCGGCTGCCGCACACCTCGCGCCCGCCGGTACCTGGCTGCCCGGCCCCCGGCGCGCCCTGTTCCCCGCCCTGGCGGGCCGCGGACGGCGCGACCACGTGGCGCTCACCTTCGACGACGGACCCGATCCACGCACCACCCCGCGCTTCCTCCAGGTGCTGGACGAACTGGGCGTCCGGGCCACCTTCTTCGTCCTGGGGGACGGCGTGGAGCGCTTCCCGCACACCACGCTGGAGATCGTCCGCCGGGGCCATGAGCTCGCCGTCCACGGCTGGACCCACAGCCGCCCCTGGCTGCCGACGGTGTCCCGGGACGCCCATGAGGTGGCCCGGGCCGCCCGTGCGATCCGGCTGGCCACCGGCGCGGTGCCGCGGTGGTACCGGCCGCCGTACGGCATTCTCACCGGTGGCCGCTGGCTGGCGGCGGCGCGGGCCGGGCTCACCCCGGTCCTCTGGTCGGCCTGGGGGCGCGACTGGACCGAGGACGCCACCCCGGCGACGGTGGCCGCCGCCGTACGGCGCGATCTGCGCGGCGGGGGCACCGTACTGCTGCACGACACCGACCGCGCCGCGGCCACGGGCTGCTGGCGCGCCACGCTGGCCGCGCTGCCCATCGTGGTGGCGGAGTGCCGGGCCGCGGGTCTGGAGGTGGGGCCGCTGGCCGAGCACGGGATGCGGCGACCGGTGCGACGGGTGGCCGAGCGCGCGATACGGCGTTGAGCTCAGCCGCCGCGGAGATGCGCCCCGATGAGCTCAGCCGTCGCGCAGTCGGGCCATCTTCCGGGGGTCCACGATCCGGTCGAAGTCCTCGGCGCCGATGTGGCCGCTGGCGATGGCCGCCTCGCGCAGGGTCGTTCCCTCGGCGGCGGCCTTGCGGGCGATCTCGGCGGCCTTGTCGTGGCCGATCCGCGGGGACAGCGCAGTGACCAGCATCAGCGAGCGGGCCAGATGCTCGTCGATCCGCTCGCGGTTCAGCTCGATGCCCTCGACGCAGTACGCCCGCAGCTTCTCGCAGGCGTCGGCGAGGATGCGCGCGGAGTGCAGGAAGTCGCTGATGGCCAGCGGCCGGGCCGCGTTGAGCTGGAAGTTCCCCCGGGTGCCCGCGTGTGCCACGGCGGCGTCGTCGGAGAGCACCTGGGTGCACACCATCATCATGGCCTCGCACTGCGTCGGGTTGACCTTGCCGGGCATGCTGGAGCTGCCGGGCTCGTTCGCGGGCAGCGTCAGCTCCCCGATCCCGCCGTGCGGGCCGGAGGCGAGCCAGCGGATATCGTCGGCGATCTTCATCAGGGGGATGGCGAGGCCCCGCAGCCCGGCGGAGGCGGCCACCACCGCGTCCACACCGCTCTGCGCCGCGAAGGGGTTGGACGCCACCTTGAACGGATGGCCGGTCGCCGCGGCGATCTCCCGCGCCACCGCCGGTCCGAACCCCTCGGGGGCGCCCAGCCCGGTGCCGACCGCCGTGCCACCGATGGCGAGCTGGTACAGATCCGGCAGCGTGGCCCGCAGCCGCTCCAGCGCGTCGGAGAGCTGGGCGGCATAGCCGGACCACTCCTGCCCCACGGAGAGGGGGACCGCGTCCCGCAGATGGGTGCGGCCGGTCTTGACGATGTCGTACCAGGTACGGGACTTGGCGGCGATGGCCTCCTGGAGCAGGCTGACCTGCGGCAGCAGTGGATCGTGCAGGACGCGCACCGCGGCGATGTGCATGGCCGTGGGGAAGGTGTCATTGGAGGACTGGCCCAGATTGACGTGGTCGTTGGGGTGCACCGGCTCCTTGCTGCCCACCACGCCGCCGACCAGCTGGATCGCGCGATTGCTGATGACCTCGTTGACGTTCATATTGGTCTGGGTGCCGGAGCCCGCCTGCCACACATACAGCGGGAAGTGGTCGTCCAGCGCGCCCGAGACCACCTCGTCGGCCACATGCGCGATCAGGTCCGCCTGCCATCCCGCGAGCCGCCCCTCCCGGCCGTTGACCAGTGCGGCGGCCTTCTTCACATAGCCGTACGCGTGGTAGACCGCCTTGGGCATGCGGTCGTCGCCGATGGCGAAGTGGACCAGGGCCCGCTGGGTCTGGGCGCCCCAGTACCGGTCGGCCGGGACCTCCACGGTCCCCAGCGCGTCCGTCTCCCGCCGGGTGCCGGTGGCGTCGATGCGGGTGGGCAGGTCCCGCCGCACCCTCGGGGTGCCCCGGGAGCCCCGGCGCCGGTGGGGCGCGTTCATCGCGTGCTCTCCCAGACGGATGGCAGCCCATCCATACGCACACTCCGCATCACGGCTGTTGCCCTCCCCGCCAGTGTCGCCCCGCACCGCCCCGGCCGCATCCGGCCGGGGCGGCCCGTCTCGGGCCGATACGGGCTTCAGGTGGGAGTCGGCTCCGGCCCGCGTCGTGTCGCGACCCGGCCCGGCCGTCAGGTAAAGCCCTCAGGGGCGTCAGATCCGGGAGCGCAGCCGGATGACGGTGCCGTCCGCGTCGGCCTGCATCTGCACCACGTCGCAGAGCATGCGGACGCCCCACAGCCCGAATCCGGGCTCGTCGTCGGCGGGCGGGGTGAAGCCCCACAGCGCGTCCGGGTACCAGTGGCCGGGCCCGGAGATCTCGCAGACCAGATCGCCGTCGTGGACCCAGGTGCTCAGCCGCGCCGGGGTCCCGCCGTGCCCGATCGCGGTGGTGGACACCTCGCTCACGGCCGCGACCATGTTGCGCAGCGCCTCATGGCCCATGCCGTGCCGGCTCGCCCGCTCGGCCACGAAGGTGCGCACGGCGTCCAGGTCCGTCGAGACGATCGACACGGACTCGGCGGTGCGCGGGGCGGACGGCAGGGGGCGCCGGTCGCAGGTGGCGCTGAACGGGCCGGGGTCGGTGTAGGCGTCGCTCTTCTCCGGACCGTGACCGTCGATGATCTCGGGGTGGGTCTGGCGCGCGTAGGCGAGGATCTCGGGGTGCAGCAGACGGCGGTCGTAGCAGCAGATGGCGCGGGCGCCGGAGTGGGCGAAGGCCGCGTTGACGATCGACTCGTAGCGCGCCCACTCCACCACCTCGAGCGGGGTGCGGCCCTGCCACACCGGTTCGGCGATCACCCGGACCCGGCGCGGCTTCTCGGCCTTCACGAAGGAGTCATAGGCGGCGATGGTCTTGACCGGGTGCTGGTACCAGCTGAGCGCCTCCTCGAACTGCACCGCCTTGGCGTCCTGCCCGAGCGCGTCCCGCAGCGCGTCGATGTTGGAGCTGGCCGCGACGACGGCCACGGCGTCGTCCGCCTCCAGGCCCTCGCGGAGGAACGGGACGCAGATGTCGACCACTTCCTCCTCGTCGCGGTAGAGGAAACCGCGGTGCATCATCGCATCGCGGTGGTCCGCGACGGGGCTGCTCGGGCTGGTCATCGGGCCTCCCATGGGCTCGGCCGGCGAAAACACGCGGTGCGTCATCGAATTTCCGGACGGTATAGCGCAGTCTGCCACTACCCTGGCCCGGTGCGCAGCCCGTTCCGGCCATACATGGACGGCGTCCTGACGGTGCATTAGCATCCTCGGGCGTGACAGAGCTGAAGTACATCAACGCAAATGGACTTGATTTCGGGTATTTTGAAGCGGGCCCGGCCGACGCCCCATTGGCGCTCTGCTTGCACGGCTTCCCGGACTCCGCGCACTCCTGGCGTCATCTGCTCCCCGCGCTCGCGGACGCGGGCTACCACGCCGTGGCGCCCTTCATGAGGGGCTACGCGCCCAGTGGCATACCCGCCGACGGCGCTTACCAGGCGGGTGCGATCGCCGCGGACGCCAACGCGCTCCACGAGGCGTTCGGCGGCGACGGCGACGCCGTGCTCATCGGCCACGACTGGGGCGCCATCGCCGCGTACGGCGCCACCGGCAGCGCCCCCGAGCGCTGGCGGCGCGCGGTCACGATGGCGGTGCCCCCGCTGGGCGGGGTGCTGGCCGACTTCTTCAACTATGACTACGGCCAGTTCAAGCGCTCCTTCTACATCTTCCTGTTCCAGACGCCGCTGGCCGAGGCCGGGGCGGCGGCGCACGACATGGCCCTGATCGACGGACTGTGGCGCGACTGGTCGCCCGGGTACAAGGACGCCGCCGAGGACATCGCACACGTCAAGGAGAGCCTGCGGGACCCGGACCACCTCGCCGCCGCGATCGGCTACTACCGGGCGCTGTTCGACCCGACGCGCCATGTGGCGGCGTACGCGGCCGAGCAGGAGGCCGTCACCGGGACCGGGGAGGTCCCCACCCTCTATCTGCACGGCGCCGACGACGGCTGCATCGGCGCCGATGTCGTCCAGGGGGCCGTGGACCACCTGCCCGCGGGGTCGCGGATGGAACTGGTCGACGACACCGGGCACTTCCTCCACCTGGAGCGGCCCGAGCGGATCAACCGGGAGGTCCTGACCTGGCTCGCCGAATGAGCGAGTGACCGGGTGACCGGGTGACCGGACGGCCCTGGGCCCACGCCATGGCGTCATCTGGCGTGTGACCAGGGCCCTTTCCAGCGCGGAAGGCGACGCGGCCGCGGCGGGACCCCGACCGGGGCGGACCCCGGTCGAGCCGCCGCGGCCGTCGCTTTACCGCCGATATACCGCCGCTGATCCGCCCTCTTCCATGCTGGACGCATCGCTACAGCCGCCCGGTAGGGACGCGTCTGGAGAGGGCCTGTGAACGTCGACCAGCAGCACCAGCCTCATGTCGAGGACGAACCCCTCTACGCCTGGAGCACCTTTCAGCTCTGCGGCGGGGTGGAGGGGTCCGGCCCGAGCGGCACCTGCCGGGCCGAACGCACCGCCCGTGCCTGCCTCGAAGCGGCGCTCCAGGCCACCGCGGCCCACTCCGGGGCGTACTCCTGGGGCCAGCTCAGCCGGGTGTCAGCGGATGTCGACCTGCCCTTCCACCTGTGGGCGCGGGATCCGGTCGCCTGGGCCGAACCGGGGCCGAGGGAGACGGTCACGTGGCGTCCGGGCGAGGCTCCGCACCCGCAGTGATCCGGAACCGTCGGCGGTGAGGCGAGGCAGTGCTAGTGGTAAGGGAATCACGATGAAGAGCAGCGGACCCGGCATCGGGCTCAGGACGAGGGAGTGGCGGCCGGCCGACCACGGACGTCTTGCGGTCAGCGAGGCGAACCCGGCCAGGGTCTACAACTATCTCGTCGGCGGCAAGGACAATTACCTCGCCGATTATGAGCAGGCTCAGCGATTTCTCGGTGTCGCACCGGAAGTCCGCGATACCGCGCTCTCCAATCGGAGATTTCTGCACCGGGCCGTCCGTCATCTCGCCGCCAATGGCATCAGCCAATTCCTGGATATCGGCGCGGGATTGCCGACGACCCCGAATGTGCATGAAATCGCCCAGGCGGTGAATCCCCGGGCCCGGGTGGTCTACGCCGACAACGACCCCATCGTGGCGAGCCACGGCCAGGCCCGGCTCTCCGTCTCCGGCACCACGATGGTCAAGACCGACATCCGCTCGCCCGGGGACCTCCTGGGCCATGAGGAGCTGCGGCGGCTGCTCGACCCCGCACAGCCGGTCGCGATCCTGCTGAACTTCGTCCTCGACTACATCGAGGACCCGGAGAACCCCGTCGGCATCGTCCGCCGCCTCATGGACTGGGCCGCGCCGGGCAGCTGTCTGGTCCTCTCCCACGCCACCGGTGACTTCATCGCTCCCGACGCCGACCGGGACTGGGGGGTCATCAGCTTCGGGGACCCGGTGTCCCTGGTCGCCCGCGAGCACGCCGAGATCATGGAGTTCTTCGCCGGGCTCGACCTGCTCGCCCCGGGCCTGGTGCAACTGCCCTCGTGGCGCCCGGGCATCGGCGCCGAGTCCGACCCGAGCCGGGTGTGGGCCTACGGCGGGGTGGCCCGCAAGCCGTAGCCCCGCCGCCCCTGCGCGTGACGTCCGCGACACCCCTACGCGCGACGTCCGTCCCGGACCCTGCCCCCCCGGGGTCCGGCGCCGCCCCGGCCCCCGCCTCAGCGGGGGCCGGGGCCGATCTGCAGGGTCATACAGGCGGGGAAGAGCCCGCTCCAGGTGTGCCCGCGCCAACTCTCGTACGTACCCGGGCGCTTCCACACCGGCAGGGCCTGATCCATATGGGCCCGGCCCTCGGGGAACCTCCCCTGTTCCATATAGGTGATCCCGATTTCATAGAGGGCGAAGCCCTCATGGTGGATGTTGCCCGTACGGCGGGCGTACTCCAGGCTCTCCTTGAAACAGGTCAGGGCGTCCTCGGGGCGGCCCAGGCCCCGGTGGGCCCGGCCGAGGTTGCCCAGGCCGACCACCTCGGCCGGCAGGTCCCCGGCCTCCCGGGCCAGGGCCAGCTGCCGCTCCTGCACCGTGATGGCCTCCTCGTACAGGCCCAGTTCGCACAGCGCGTCCGCGAGGTTGCACGCGGTGCGCAACTCGCCCTCCCGCTGGTTAAGTTCGCGCCAGATCTCCAGCGCCGACTCCAGGGCGGCCCGTACCTCGTCATAGCTGTGCTGCAGCCAGTACGCGGCGGAGAGGCCGTCCAGCGCCCATGCCTCGCTCTCCGGGTCGCCCAGGCGGCGGGCGGTCTCGAGGGCCAGCTCGTTGATCGTCTGGAGATCCTGGGCGTGGGCCCGGGGGAAGAGGAACCACTGGAGCGCCCGCGCCAGCCGCAGCCCCAGGCGCGCGATCGCCTCGGGCTGCGCGGGCTCGGCCGCCTGGGCGACGGCGGCCAGCAGATTGGGCAGCTCGTCCTTCAGCCAGCCCTCCGCCTCGTCCCGGCCGCTCAGCGGCACCGCCGGGCCGTCGGCCGGGTGCCGGGGCCAGGGCCGGAGCGGGTCGAGCAGGGTGACCGCCTGCTGGGCGGTGGCCGCGTAGCAGGACTGGGCCCGCTCCAGGGCCGCCGAGCGCTCCGCCCCGGTCTCCTCCTGCTCCGCCTGCTCCGAGGCGAACAGCCGCAGCAGATCGTGCATGTGGTAGCGGACCGAGTCCCGGCTCTCCAGGAGCTGGGCGTCGACCAGCCGCTCCAGCGCGTTCTCGGTGCGGTCGGCGGGCAGGTCAAGCAGCGCGGCGGCCACCGGCAGGCTCATGTCGTGCCCCTGCACCACGCTGAGCAGCCGGAAGGCGCGGACCGCGTCCAGATCGTCGGAGCGGCGGCCCAGCCGGAAGCCCTCGTAGCTCACCTGGAAGCTGACGCGGACGGCCAGATCGCCGAAGCGCAGCTCGTCCAGCCGGCCCCGGGCGTCGGTCAGCTTGGTGACGAGGGTGCGCAGCGGCCACGCGGGGCGGGCGGCCAGCCGGGCACCGGCGATCCGCAGCGCCAGCGGCAGCCAGCCGCACAGCCGGGTGATCTCCTCCGCCTCGGCTGGCTCGGCCCGCACCCGCTCCGCGCCCACGACCCGCTCCAGCAGCGCCACCGCCTGGTCCTGCGGGAGCACGTCCAGATGCAGATGGGTGGCGCCCTCCAGGGTGGTCAGCATCTCGCGGCTGGTGACCATCGCGGCGCAGCCCGGCCCGGCCGGGATCAGCGGCCGCACCTGGTCCACACTGGCGGCGTTGTCGAGGATCACCAGCAGCTTCCGGCCCGCCACCAGCGAACGGAACTGCGCGGACGCCTCGTCGGTGTCGCTCGGCACGTTGGAGCCGTCCACGCCCAGGGCGCGCAGAAACCGGCCGAGCACCTCACCCGGGTCCAGGGCCGACTGCCCGGCGGTCGCCCCGTACAGATCCACATAGAGCTGGCCGTCGGGGAAGCGGTCGGCGAGCTGGTGCGCGGCGTGAATGGCCAGGGTCGACTTGCCGACCCCGCCGGTGCCGTCGATGGCCGCGAGCACCACCGACCGGCCGCCCTCGCCCGCCTCCGGGTCCCCAGCCGCGTCCATCAGCGCCTGGAGCACCGCGACCTCGCCGTGGCGCCCGGTGAACGCGGGGCTGGCGGGCGGCAGTTGACGGGGCCCCCGGGGGGCCTTGCGGGCAGCGGCGGCCGGGCCGGACCGGTCCGCCGCCGGGGCGGGCGCGGCAATCAGGGAGGCGTCGGCGTTCAGCATCCGCTCGTGGAGGTCGCGCAGCGGCGGGGTCGGCTCGACCCCGAGCTCGTCGCTCAGCAGCCGGTGCAGCTCGCGGTAGGCGGCCAGGGCGTCGGCCTGCCGGCCGGACCGGTACAGCGCCAGCATCAACCGGCCACGCAGCTCCTCGCGGAACGGATGCTCGGCGGTCAGCGCCTCCAGCTCGCCCAGGACGGCCGTATGGCGCCCGCACCGCAGGTCTGCGTCGATCCGGGCGTCCACGGCCTGTAGCCGGCACTCCTGGAGCCGGGTGGCCTCCGCCGTCACCGCCGGGGTCAGGGGCACATCGGCGAACGGGGCGCCGCGCCACATCGCCAGCGCCTCGCGCAGCCGCTCCGCCGCGGTCTCGGGCGTCTCCCGGTCGAGTGCCCGCCGCCCCTCCTCGACCAGCTGCTCAAAGCGGTGGGCGTCGAACTCGGCGGCCTCCACCGACAGTCGGTAGCCCTGCGCCTTGTAGCCCTGCTTCTCGGTGATCAGGGTCTGCCCGGCCTCGTCGCCCAGGGTCTGGCGGAGCCGGGAGACATAGGTCTGCAGCAGCTTGGTGGCGCTCTGGGGCGCCCCGTCCTCGCCCCAGAGCTCGTCCAGGAGACGCTCGGTGGAGACGGTCTGGTTGGCGTGGCACAGCAGCACCGCGAGCAGCGTCCGCCACTTGGCCGGCCCCAGCGAGACCCACCCCTCGCCGGTGCGCAGCTCGAGCGCCCCCAGGACCCGGTATCGCACCCGTCCCCTTCCATCGGCTCGTCAACTGACCACTCCGCAACGGTTATACCTCCGATGTGGCCACGGCCGTGCATCGTTTCACCCGCCGGGAACAGGCCCGTGCCGGGTGCGGGCTTGCTCGGATGGCCGAAAATCGCCGCAGCGGGGCGGTCGCGGAGGCAGCGGGGGCCCTCGCGGAGCGGCCGGGGTCAGAACGGCCGGTCGCCCTCGATGGCGACGCGTTCGGCGACCCTGGGATGCGGGGCGTAGTCGTTGACCGCGTAGTGCTGGGTGGCGCGGTTGTCCCAGAAGGCGATGTCGCCCGGCTGCCAGTGGAAGCGCACCTGGTACTCCGGGACGTGCGCCTGCCGGCACAGGAAGCTCAGCAGCCGGTCGCTCTCCTCCCGCTCCAGCCCGGTGATCCGGGTGGTGAAGGAGGTGTTGACGAACAGCATCCGCCGGCCGGTCTCCGGATGGGTGCGCACCACCGGGTGCTCCACCGGCGGGAACATCTCCTGGAACGGGGCCAGTCGCTCCGGCCCGTAGAAGCGGACGAAGCCGGGGATGACGTCATGGACCGCGGTGGCGCCGTCGATGCGCTCCTTCACCTCCGCCGGGAGGTTGTCGTACGCCGCCGCCATGTCCGCCCACATGGTGTCCCCTCCCACCGGCGGCACCTCGCGCAGCTGGAGCACGGCGCCGAGCGCGGGCCGGGTGCGGAAGGTGACGTCGGTGTGCCAGACGTTCTCGAAGGTCGGGGTGGTGCCGGACGCCTTGTCGAAGCGGACCACGTCCTCGCTGGAACCGGCGGCGAGCAGCGGATTGGTCTCCAACTCGCCCCAGTTACGGGCGAATTCGCGCTGCTGCTCCGAGGTGAGGTGCTGGCCGCGGAAGAAGATCACCTTCCACTCCAGCAGGGCGCGGTTCAGCTCCTCGCGCAGCGCGGGCTCCAGCGGCCGGGAGAGGTCCAGGCCGCGGACCTCGGCGCCGATGACGCGTCCGAGCGGCACGATCTCGAACCGCTCGTACGGACGCTCCTCCCAGCCCTCGGGCAGCCGCCGCAGCACGCGCGCGCCCTCGTACATGCCGTCCGGCGGGATGGTGGCTTCGCGCAGGGTCGTGGGCGGGGTGTCGACGACGGTCATGGCGTCTCCTCATGCGTGACGGCGGACAAAGGGGCAGGCGGGGGCGGGGAGGTGCCCTCGTGCCGCGGGGATGACCACGGAAGCGTCGTCCTGAGCGCCGCGATGTCCGGAACGTCATCGGCAGGAGGATGACCGGCGATCGCGAGAGGAATGACCGGCGTGGCTTCGGGGCGCGGGGGCGGTGGCCGCGGGACGCGGAGAGTCCCGGTTAGAGGCCCGAGCGCTCACACCCGGTCCGGTCCGGGGCGCGTAGGAGTCCCGTCGCGTCGAACCGGTGCCTGATCATGGCCGCAATTGTGGGATCCGCCCCGGCGAGCTGTCAACGGGGAGTGCGGTACGTGTACGGAGGTGACCGCTCACCCGGCGGTGCGCTCAGGGGCTGGGGCGGGCGGCCAAGGCGGTGCGCTCACGGGGCTGGGACGCGCACCAAGGCGGTGCGTTCAGGAGGCTGAGGCGGTCGCCAAGGCGGTGCGGGCGCGCTCGACCAGGGCCCGGCCCGCCGGGCCGCTCGGGCCGTCCGCCCGCCAGGCGAAGGCCAGCCGCCCGCGCAGGACCGGCCGCTCGATGCGGACCGACCGCAGCCGGTCCGACCGCGCCTCGGCGAACGCACCGGGCAGGATCGCCGCACCCAGCCCCCGCTCGGCGAGCTGCGCCAGCACCTCAGGATCGCTGGCCTCGAAGGCGATGTGCGGGGTGAAACCGGCGGCCGTGCACGCCTCGTCGATCCGGGTGCGCAGCCCCGTACCGCGCGGCAGGCTGATCAGCGCACGGCCCCGCAGGGTGTCCAGCGAGATGGCCGAGTGCACGGCGAGCTCGTGGCCGGGGCCGACGGCGGCCACGATCGGCTGATCCGTGATCACCTGCAGCTCGACCCCGGCCGGGGTCGAGCCACCCACGCTGACGATCGCGGCGTCGAGCCGTCCCGTGCGCAGGCCCTCGAGCAACTCGTCCGAAGTGGCTTCGGTGAGGGTGATCTCCACCGCCGGGTGGGCGTCGTGGAACTCCGCGAGCAGCCCCGGCAGATCCACGCTGTGCGAGGTGACCGTACCGACCGCCACATGCCCGCGCAGCAGCCCGGTCAGCTCGTCCACCGCGAGCCGGGCGCCCGCCACCGCCGCGAGCGCCGCCCGCGCGTACGGGAGCACCGCGGCGCCCGCCTCGGTCAGCCGCACCGAGCGGCCCGAGCGGTCAAGCAGCCGCTCGCCCAGCTCGCGCTCCAGGCGGCGGATCTGCGCGCTGACCCCCGGCTGCGCCACGCGTACCTTCTCCGCGGCCCGGGTGAAGTTCCGCTCCTCGGCCACCGCCACGAAGTACTCGAGCTGCCGCAGTTCCATAAGCGATGATTCTAGCAACCAGACCAACCATCTCTTGGACTTCTGATCGCGCCCGCCGGAGGGTGGAGGTGGAGAAAGGAGTCCACCATGACCGAGACCCGTACCCGCGCCACCACCCCCGAGGATCTGGCCCGGCTGTTCGTGGAGCGCGCCAACGCCGGGGACGCCGAGGGGCTGGCCGAGCTCTACGAGCCCGACGCGGTGCTCGCCTACCCGCCGGGTGCCACCACCGTGGGCCGCGAGGCGATCCGCGCCGTCTGCGAGCGGATGCTGGCGCACGCCCCGGGCCCCTTCCGGGTGGAGGAGGCGCTGCCCACCGTCCGCCACGGCGATCTGGCCCTCACCTCGACCCGCCCCGCCGACGACACCGGCGGCCGGGTGCAGGTGGCCCGCCGCCAGCCGGACGGCACCTGGCTGCGGATCATCGACCGCCCCGAGATCCGTTCCGAGACGCACTCCGAGGACCGCCCCGAGGCCGGAGCCGAGTGATGGGTGTGCTCATCGCCGGGGGCGGGATCGGCGGGCTGGCCACCGCCCTGAGTCTCCACGCGGCCGGGGTCGAGACGGCGGTCGTCGAGAGCGCCCGCGAGATCCGGCCGCTCGGCGTCGGGATCAATCTGCTGCCGCACGCCGTGCGTAAGCTCATCGAACTCGGCCTCGGCGATGAGCTCGCCGCCATCGGTGTGGCCACCGCGGAGAACGTGTACTGCGACCGGTTCGGCAGGCGGATCTTCACCGAGCCGCGGGGCACGGCCCAGGGCTACCGCTGGCCGCAGTACTCGGTCCACCGCGGGGAGCTCCAGCGGCTGCTCCTCGCGGCGGTCCGCGAGCGCCTGGGCGCGGACGCGGTCCGCACCGGGGCGCGGGTGGTGGGATCCGACGACGCGGGGCGGCGGGAGGGCGTACGCGTACGGGTCCTCGACCGGGCGACGGGGACGGTCGGGGAGACGGCCGCGCGGGCGCTGATCGGCGCCGACGGGCTGCACTCCGCGGTCCGCGCCGCGCTGCATCCGCAGGACGGCCCGCCGCTGTGGTCGGGCATCCGGATGTGGCGGGGCACCACACCGGCCGGGCCGTTTCTGACCGGGCGCTCGATGGTGATCGTGCGCGACGGGGACGCCGAGCTGGTCGCGTATCCGATCGGCGGCGGCCGGGTCAATTGGGTCTGCCAGGTGCGGATGTCCGAGCCCGGGCCGCTCACCGGGGACGCGGCCTGGAACCGGCCGGGGCGGCTCGCCGATGTGCTGCCGTACTTCGCGGACTGGCGGCTGGGCTGGCTGGATGTGCCCGGTCTGCTGACCGGCTGCGGCGAGATCCTGGAATACCCGATGGTGGACCGGGAGCCACTGCCGTGGTGGGGGAGCGGCCGGGTGACCCTGCTCGGTGACGCCGCGCATCCGATGTATCCGGTGGGGGCCAACGGCGCGTCCCAGGCCGTGGTGGACGCCCGCGTCCTGGCCCGCGAACTGGCACGGGCGGACGGTGTGCCCACCGCTCTGGCCCGCTACGAGACCGAGCGCCGCGAGGCGACGGCGGCCGTCGTACGGGCGAACCGGGCCATGAACCGGGCAGGCGCCCGGACCCCCGAGGAGCTCGCCCGAGTCACCGACACCTACCGGGACACCACGGGAGGCGATGTGCGCACGCTCAACGCCCGCGCCTCCCTGAGCTGCCGGTGACCCCTCCGACCTGCGGGGCAGTACGGCACCCGGACCGGGTCCGGGCCGCATTCCACGGCGCCGGCCCGGCCCGGCCGTTGGGCCCGGCGCCAGCGTTGGCGCCCGTCTGACGCCGCGCTTAGCGTGGACAGCAGACAGCGGTTTTCACGAGCAGCGGTCTTCACGAGAAGGTCCGACGCGAACCGTGTGTGCCGGACCACTCCTGGTGCGGGAGGTCGGGAATGGACTCCGTCTCCTTCCTTCTGGTGGCCGTCATCCTCACGGCACTGGCCTTCGACTTCACCAACGGCTTCCACGACACGGCCAATTCGATGGCCACGTCCATTGCCACGGGGGCGCTGTCGCCCCGGCTCGCCGTCCTCGTCGCCGCGGTGCTCAACCTGGCCGGGGCCTTTCTCTCCACGGAAGTGGCCAAGACGATCTCCAATGGCATCGTCAACGACGCCAAGGTCTCCCCGGTCATGATTTTCGCGGGGCTGATCGGGGCGATCCTGTGGAATATGATCACCTGGCTGGCCGGGCTGCCGTCCAGTTCCTCGCACGCCCTGTTCGGCGGGCTGATCGGCGCGGTGTGGGTGGGCGCCGGGGAATCCGCGGTGCGCTTCACCGCGATCGTCGAGAAGATCGTGATTCCGGCGGTCGCCTCACCGGCGGTGGCCTGTGTGGTGGCCATGCTGGCGACCTACCTCGCGTATGTGATCACCCGCCGCGCGGCCGCCCCCGTGGCGCGGAAGGGTTTCCGCGCGGGACAGGTGGGATCCGCGTCCCTGGTGGCCCTCGCCCACGGCACCAACGACGCGCAGAAGACGATGGGGGTCATCACCCTCACCCTCATCGCCGGTGGTGTGCTCGGCCACGGCTCCGGGCCACCGTGGTGGGTGGTGCTCAGCGCCGGTCTGGCGATCTCGCTCGGCACCTATGTCGGCGGGTGGCGGATCATCCGGACCATGGGCAAGGGGCTGACCGACATCCAGCCGCCTCAGGGCTTCGCCGCCGAGACCAGCGCCACCGCGGTGATCCTGGCCTCCTCCCACTTGGGCTTCCCGCTGTCCACCACCCAGGTGTGCACGGGCAGCATCCTGGGCGCCGGACTCGGCCGCAGGCTGGCCCAGGTGCGCTGGGGGATCGCCGGTCGGATCGCGGTGTCCTGGCTGCTGACCCTGCCGGCGGCGGCGGCCGTTGGAGGGGTGGCGGCCTGGGTGGCGGGCCGGGGCAACGCGGGGGTGGCCCTGGTGGCGGGTGTCGCCGTGGCCGCGGTGGTGGGCTTCTACGTGCTCTCCCGCCGTCGCCCGGTGAACCCGGACAACGTCAACGAGCCGCGCGTCCCCGAGTCCGCCGAGCACACCCTGGACACGACCGTCTGACCCGGATGCGAAGCGCGGCGAGGAGCTGATCCGTATGGGCACCACCTGGGGGACGATCGGCGGGGTCTTCGGGGTCAGCCTCGGGGTCACCGTCCTGGTCGTCGTGATGTTCTCCCTCGGCGTCACCGCCTGGGCCCGCTCCGGTGGCGGCGCACAGCGCCGCGGGACGCGCCGCGGCCGTCTCGACACGGTGGCGGCCGCCGCGGCGGTGGTGTGCTTCGCCGCCTGCCTGGCGATCGCCGCCTATGGAATCGAGCTGATCATTCCCGGCTGAGCCCGCTTGCGACAATGGAACGCCACCGAGCACCGCCCCGCACCGCGGTGCTCTCGTCGACGCGGGAGACCACGCACGATGTCAGATCCGACCGAACCCCCCTCCGCCACGGCCCAAGCCCCCGCCGGCCCGGCCGCCGCGGACCGCCACGCCCTGCGGGCCGACTGCGCAAGCTGTTTCGGGCTGTGTTGTGTCGCCCTACCCTTCGCGGCCTCCGCGGACTTCGCGATCGACAAGGGCGCGGGGGAGCCCTGCCGCAACCTCCGGGCCGACTTCCGCTGCGGTATCCACTCCCGGCTGCGTGAGGAGGGCTTCCCCGGCTGCACGGTGTACGACTGCTTCGGCGCCGGGCAGAAGGTCTCCCAGCTCACCTTCGAGGGCCGCGACTGGCGGCGCCACCCCGGAACGGCCCCCGAGATGTTCGCCGTCTTCTCCGTCATGCGCCACCTGCACGAACTGCTGTGGTACCTCACCGAGGCGCTGGCCCTGCCGCCCGCCCGGCCCGTCCACGGCGCCCTGCGCGAGGCGTTGCGGGAGACCGAGCGGCTGACCCTCGGCAGCGCCCCGGAGCTGGGGGAGCTCGATGTGGCGGCCCACCGTGACCGGGTCAATCAGCTGCTGCTGCGCACGAGCGAGCTGGTACGGGCCCGGATCCCGGGCAAGAAGAAGAACCGCAGGGGAGCCGATCTCATCGGCGCCGACCTGAGGGGAGCCGATCTGCGGGGCGCCAACCTCCGCGGCGCCCGTCTCATCGCGGCGAACCTCACCCGGGCCGATCTGACGGCGGCCGACCTGATCGGGGCCGACGTCCGCGACGCCGATCTGACCGCGGCCGACCTGCGGGGAGCCGTCTTCCTCACCCAGGCCCAGCTGAACGCGGCCAAGGGCGACAGCGCCACCCGGCTGCCGCCGGCCCTCACCCGCCCCGCCCACTGGTGACCCCGCCGCGCCACCGTGCGGTGTGCGACCCTGGCTGCCATGTCCGACACCGCCGACGCGCCCGTGATCCGCAGCGATGAGCCCGGATCGTTCGCCCGGAGTGTGCTGGCCGAGCGCCATCCCGCACTGATCGAGAAGGTGCGCGACGCCTTCCCGTACGGCCCCGGGCAGCACCGCGCGCTCGACGCGCTGCGGGACAACGCCGCCGGGGGCACCATCGCCCCGCTCCAGCCCACCGCGTACGACCACGACCGGTGGGCGGTGTGGGGCCGGGAGCACTTCGGCAGGTCCTGGTTCGACGTGCCGTTCCTGTGGGCGGAGAGCTACTTCTACCGTCGGCTCCTGGAGGCCGTGGGCTATTTCGCGGACGGCCCCTGGCGGGGCGTCGACCCGTTCCGCCCCTTCAAACAGGCCGAGTTGGACACCCCCGAGACCAAGGCCGAACTGGCCGCGCTCGACGACATCCTGCACGGGCCCGCCGGGGAACGGGCGGACGCGCTGGTGCACGGCTCGCTCTGGGGCAACCGCGCGGACCTGGGCTTCCGCATCTCCACATCGGGCGCGGACGCGGGCGGCGCCGACACCCCGCCACTGGTCGCGGACGACTCGGAGGCGCTGTGGTCGCTGCTGCCCGTCGGCTCCCCGGCCACGCTGTGCGTGGTGGCGGACAACGCCGGGCGGGAGCTGTTGCCCGACCTCGTCCTCATCGACCATGTGCTCCACCACGGGCGCGCCGAGCGGGTGGTGCTCCAGGTGAAGCCGTATCCGTACTACGTCTCCGACGCCACCACCGAGGACGTCGTCGACTGTCTGCGCCGTCTGGTGCGGGCGGAGGGCGCCGCGTCCGCGGCCGGTGGACGGCTGTGGGCCGCCATGGGCGACGGGCGGCTCACGGTGCGGGCCCATGACTTCTTCCGCGCCCCGCTGCCGTACCAGGAGATGCCCGGCGATCTGCGGAGCGAGTTCGCCGGGGCCACGCTCACCGTGATGAAGGGCGATCTGAACTACCGCCGTCTCGTCGGCGACCGGCTGTGGCCCCCGACCACCTCCTTCGCCGAGCGCACCGGGTACTTCCCCGGCCCGGTGGCCGCGCTGCGCACCCTGAAGTCGGATGTCATCGTCGGCCTCGACGAGCGGACCGTGGCCGCGCTGGACGCTCGTGAGGACCACTGGCGCACCAGCGGTGCCCATGCGCTGATCCAGGTACGGCGGTGAGGTGCGCTCCCCCCGGTCCGGAGGGCCGGGGGGAGCGCGGTGGTCCACTGACCGTCGTCGGTCCGCGTCCCGGCGTCAGCCGCCGATGGCGTTGATGCAGGTGCTGCCGATGCCGACATCACCGGTCGGGGCGGCCGCGGACGTGACGGTCGTCGTGCCGGTGGCGGTGTCACAGTCGTTGGTCTGGAAGATGAAGCTGGACAGGTTGAAGGTGGTGGGAATGTCGGCGCCTCTGTCCGAGCCGTGGCCGTGGGCGGCGGCGGTGCCGGTGCCGAGGAGCACCAGGGTGCCGGCGGTCGCGGCCAGCAGGGCGGCCTTCTTCGCGATCTGCATGGTTTCCTCCGTGGGGGGTCGCGGAGCGGGATGTCTGACGACCCGATTTAACGGAGGGGGCCCGGGGGAATCCGGGTAAGCACACCGGAGAGTGGCCCGTTCGGCGTACCAACCCATCGGGCGAACGGGCGCGCGCTTCTTCCCCGCCCGAAGCACCCGCACTCCTCCCGCCCTTCAGGGGCGGAAGGAGCACGGTCGGCCGGTGACCGTGGTCGTCGGCCTCCGTTCCGGTGTCAGCCGCCGATGACGTTGACGCAGGTGCTGCCGAGGTCGAGCTCACCAGTCGCGGCCGTCCCGGATGTGACGGCGGTGGTACCGGTGGCGGTGTCACACGTGTTGCTCTGGAAGATGAAGCTGGACAGGTTGAAGGTGGTGGGAATGTCGGCGCCTCTGTCCGAGCCGTGGCCGTGGGCGGCGGCGGTGCCGGTGCCGAGGAGCACCAGGGTGCCGGCGGTCGCGGCCAGCAGGGCGGCCTTCTTCGCGATCTGCATGGATTCCTCCGTGTCGGGTCGCAGAGCCAATGCTCTGACGACCCGATTTAACGAAGGGAGTCGCCGGAAAATCTGCTCAGCACACCGGAGGGTGAGCCATCCGGCGTAGGTAATCGCCCTCAGATGAGCGCATGGCGGTCGGGCGCGTCCCTCCGGCGGTCCGCGGTCCGGAAGGGGCTGTCGGTGGCGGATGGCAGTATCGGCCCCGTACGCGGTGCGCCCCAGGAGCCCCCGTACGCGGTCCGTCCCAGGAAAGTGAGCCCTCGCATGGTGCCATCTCCCCGTGAACTCGCCGATCTGCCCTTCGCGGACCATCTGCGGCCGTTCGACGGGGACTTGGCGGAAGGAGGCGACTACGACACCGTCCATCTGGACGGTGGCTCCTTCGACGGGGCCGTGTGCGACCACGCCCGGTTCCTCGAGTCCGCGTTCTCCTCGGTGACCTTCACCGGGGGCCGTGGCCGCGGCGCCCGGTTCAATGAGGTGTGGCTGGACGGGGTGCGATGGGTGGGCACCGATCTGGCGGACACCGACTGGCTGGACGGTGAGCTCAACGGCTGTGTGCTGGCCGGTCTTGAGATGTTCTCCGCGCGGCTGCACCGGGTGACCTTCCACCGGTGCAAGCTGGAGTCGGTGAACCTCCGCACCGCCACGCTGCGGAACGTCACCTTCGTGGACTGTCTGCTGCGCGATGTGGACCTCGGCGGCGCGGGGCTGGCGGAGGTGGTGTTTCCGGGGACGGCGCTGGAGGGCGTGCGGTTCGGCAGGGCGCGGATGGCGAAGGTCGATCTGCGCGGGGCCACCCGGCTGGACATCGCCGATGGACATGACGCGCTGGCCGGCGCCACCATCGGCGGCGGGCAGTTGCTGGAGCTCGCGCCGATGCTCGCCGACGCCCTGGGGATCACGGTCCGGGACGGCGGGGCCGCACGGTGAGCCCCGGTGTCCCACGGCGGCCGGGGCTCACCGCGGGTGCGCGCTATCGCCTGCGGACCGCGCCGCGGATGAACGCCGCCTGTCCCGCATGCTGCAGATCGTCCGCGATCACACTGACCAGCCGGACGCCGAGGGTCACCGCCGGGGTCCACCGCTCGTCCACGATCCGGTCGAGATCGGAGTCGCGCAGGCCGCGCACGAACGCCAGGGTGTTCTCGTGGACGGCGTGGTAGTACCCGGCGAGCAGTTCGGCGTCCGCCCGCACCGCCGCCACATCCTTGCTCCGGTGGCCGTAGCCGGTCGCCTCGGGCGGGAACGGCAGGTCGAACCGCTCGGCCCAGCCCTCGGAGGTCCACAGCTGTTCGGTGCCCGCCGCGTCGGCGATGTGATCGTCCTGGATCCGGGTCAGATGCCACACCAGCCAGGCGATCGAATTGGCCCCGCCGTCGAGCCGTACGGCCAACTCGTCCTCGGAGAGCCCGGCCACGGCCGACTCCACCTCCTCGCGCACCCGCTCGAAGGCGTCGGCCAGCAGATCGACGCTGTTCATTGGCGGCTCCCTCGCTCGTGGTCGGCTCCCGGCCATGGTCGCACCCCGCGGCCCCGGCCGCGGGGCGCCGACTCGCCGGAGGCGGTTCATACGGGTGGGACGAGGGTGAAGCGGCGCCGGTGGTGAGCCGTACGCCGGGCCTGCGCTATCTGTCCGACGAGGTGTTCCCGACCATGGTGTGAACAGCCCACGGCCCCTATCGTGACATGCCATGAGAGACCAACTGCGCTTCGCCCCGGCAAAGTTGGCCGCGGCGGCCACGGTCACCGCCGTGCTCCTCACCGGATGCGGCGGCTCCGACGAGGGCTCCGGCGCCGGGGGCGGGCCGGAGAAGAAGACGATCACGGTGGCCGGACTGCCGCTCGCCGATGTGGCCGCCCTGCACATCGCCATGGACCGCGAGCTCTTCGAGAAGGAAGGGCTGAACGTCCGCGTCCAGCCGGTCCAGCAGAGCGTCCAGGCCCTGCCCGCGCTCGCCCACGGCCAGGTGGACATCATCGGCGGCGCCAACTTCGTGACGTTCCTCCAGGCCCGCGAGAAGGGCACCCTGGCCACCCGGGTACTGGCCGAGGGCGCGCGCAACGCCCCGCACATGATGGATGTGCTGGTGCCCGCCGACTCCAAGATCAAGGGGCCGCGGGACCTCGAGGGCAAGAAGGTCGCGGTGAACATCCTCAACAACATCCAGTCGCTCACCCTCAACGCCACCCTCGCCAAGGCCGGAGCCGGCCGGCCCGCATACCGTCAGGTGCCCTTCCCGCAGATGGGCTCGGTGCTGGAGCGGGGCCAGGTGGACGCCGTGCACGCCGCCGAGCCCTTCGCCACCGCGCTCAAGCGCGAGCTGAAGGCCCGTACGGTGCTCGACGGCAACGCGGCGCCCGTCGCGGGGCTGCCGCTCAGCGGCTATGTCACCACCGACGCCTTCATCGACAAGTACCCCAAGACCGCCGCCGCCTTCCGGCGCGCCATCTCGGCCGCCCAGGCCGTGGCCGCCAAGGACCGCGGCGCCGTGGAGAAGGCGCTGCCCGGCTATACGAAGATCAAGCCGGAGGAGGCCGCCGCCATCGGCCTGCCCGACTACCCGGCCACCTCCAGCGCCGCCCAGCTGAAGCGGCTCATCTCACTGATGCGGGCGCAGAAGCTGCTCACCAAGGACCTCGACCCCGCCGCCGTCCTCTACCAGCCCGCCGAGTGAGCCCCGCGACGGCCGGGCCAGCCAGCCGGAAGCGCACCGGGCGGGCCAGGAACGCGCTGCTCGGCGCCGTCGGTGTGCTCGTGGCCTTCGCCGCCTGCGAGGCCCTGGGCCGCTCCGGGATGGTGCGGAGCGCCTTCCTGCCACCCGCTTCCGAGGTGCTGGTACGGGCCGTGGAACTCGGCGGCGACACCGCCTTCCTGAACGGCGTCGGCGCCACCCTCGAGGCATGGGCCACCGGGCTCGCCCTCGCCTGCGCCCTCGCCATCCCCCTCGGGCTGCTGCTGGGCAGCGTGCCGACGGCCGCGCAGGCCGCGCGCGTACTGATCGAATTCCTGCGCCCGGTGCCCTCGGTGGCCCTCATTCCCCTGGTGTCGCTGCTGCTCGGCGCCGGCAGCGAGACCACGGTCGCCCTCGTCACCTACGCATGCGTCTGGCCCGTGCTGTTCAACACCGTCTACGGGCTCGGCGAGACCGATCCGCTGGCCGAGGACACCTTGCGCGCCTTCGGCTTCGGGCGGCTCGCCGTGCTGCTGAGGGTCGGTCTGCCGTCGGCCGCCCCGTTCATCGCCGCCGGGGTGCGCATCGCGGCGGCCACCGCCCTGATCCTCGCCGTGGCCAGCGAGATCCTGGCCGGATTCGGCGAGGGACTGGGCATCTTCATCGCCCAGGCGGGCATGGCCACCGACGGCACCCGCGATGTGCTGGCCGGAGTGGTGTGGGCGGGAGCGTTCGGCCTCGTCATCAACCTGGCGCTCACCGCGGTCGAACGGCGGCTGTTCCCCTGGGCGCCCGAGCACCGCCGGAGCCGCCCATGACCACGCCCCCGGGCACCGCGGGGAGCCGCCCATGACCGCGTCGGTCACCCCGCCCGGCACCGCACGACGGCTGCCCCGGGCCCTCGCGCTGCGGCTCGGCGTCCCGTTGGTGGCGGTGGTGCTGTGGCAGCTCGCCGCGGGGGCTCACGGCAGCGTCTTCTTCCCGACGCCCGCCCGGATCGTCGGGCACGGCCATCACCTGTGGTTCTCCGGCCCCGCCGAACGGGCGTTCCTCACCGACGCGGCGGTCCGCGATCTGCTGCCCAGCCTCGGCCGGGTGCTCGCCGGGTTCGCCCTCGCCGCGGCCGGTGGCATCGTGCTGGGGCTCGCCCTGGGGCGCTCGCGCACCCTGTACGCGCTGTGCGATCCGGTGCTGCAGTTCGCCCGCGCCGTGCCCCCGCCCGCGCTGGTGCCCGTCTTCGTCGTGGTCTTCGACCTCGGTACGCCGATGCAGCTCGCCTCCATCGTCTTCGGCGCCATCTGGCCCGTACTGATCAACACGGCCGAGGGGGTCCGCGGTATCGACCCGCTGCGGCTGGACGTCGCCGCCACCGTGCGGATGCGGCCCGCCGAGCGGATCGTGCTGCTGTATCTGCCCGCCGCGCTCCCGCGCATCTTCGCCGGGCTGCGGCTGAGCCTGTCGCTCTCGCTCATCCTGATGGTGTTCTCGGAGTTGCTGCCCGGCACCGCCGACGGCATAGGCTTCTCGCTCACCGATGCGCAGACCCGCTCCGATCTGCTCACGGTGTGGGCGGTGATGGTGCTGCTCGGTGCGCTCGGACATCTGCTCAACAGCGCGCTGCTCGCCGTCGAGCGCCTGGCTCTCGGCAGACACCGCGCGGCGCACCGCATCTGACCACCGGTAAGGCGGCGCACCGCACCTGACCACCCGTAAGCAGCACACGTCCCCATCCAGCAGAGGCTGGACCCGCCCCCACACCCAGCAGAGGAGGTGGCCCCATGGCCGGGCCCACCGCCCACCCCCCGACCACCACGGTCCGCGAGGCGGTACTGGCACTGTGCCGCGCCACCGGGATGACGACCGTCTTCGGTAACCCCGGCTCCACCGAACTGCGGATGTTCCGCGACTGGCCCGAGGACTTCCGCTATGTGCTCGGCCTCCAGGAGTCCACCGCCGTCGCCATGGCCGCGGGCCACGCCCTGGGCACCGGGCGGGCGGCGCTGGTCAGCCTGCACTCCGCCGGAGGAGTGGGCCACTCCCTGGGGGCGGTGTTCAACGCCTACCGGGACCGGGTGCCCGTGGTGATCATCGCGGGGCAGCAGTCCCGTGCGCTGCTGCCGCTGCGGCCCTTCCTCGGCGCCGATGAACCGGCCAGGTTCCCGCGCCCGTACGTGAAGTTCAGCAGGCAGCCGGAGCGGGCCGCCGATGTGCCCGCCGCGCTCGCCGAGGCCCACCGCGTCGCCATGAGCCACCCCCGGGGCCCGGTCTTCCTCTCCGTACCGGAGGACGACTGGGACCGCCCCGCCGAGCAGGTCGCCCCGCGCACCGTACACGGCGGCTACACCGCCGACCCCGCCGCGCTCACCGGCCTCGCCCAGGCACTCGACGCCGCGGCGCGCCCCGCGCTGGTCGTCGGGCCGGGCGTGGACGACGAGGGCGCCGTACGGGAAGTGGCCGGACTGGCCGAGCGGCTGCGGGCCGCGGTGTGGATCAGCCCGCTCTCCGGGCGCTCCGGCTTCGACGAACGCCACCCGCTCTTCCAGGGGTTTCTGCCGCCCGTCGCCGACCAGCTGGCGGAGCGGCTGGCCGCCCACGACGTGGTGGTCGCGCTCGGCGCCCCGCTGTTCACGTACCACGTGCACAGCGAATCCCCGCCGCTCGCCGACGGCACCGAGCTGTACCACCTCGACTGCGACCCCGCGCAGGCCGCGTGGCTCCCGGTGGGCACCAGCATCGTCACCACCCTCCGCCCCGCCCTGCGCACCCTCGCCGATCTCGTCCGGCCCGCCGACCGGCCCGCGCCACCGCCGCGACCCGCCCCCGAACCGCTGCCGGTCACGTCGACGGAGGAGATCTCCCCCGAGCTGGTGATGGACCTGCTGCGCGAGCGGCTGCCCCGGGACACCGTGCTGGTCGAGGAGGTCCCCAGCCACCGCGACGCCCTCCACGCCCGCCTGCCCATCAGCGGCGAGGGCCGCTTCCTCACCACCGGCAGCGGCGCGCTGGGCTGGGGGCTGCCGCTCGCGGTCGGCCGCGCCCTCGCGGACGGCGAACGAGTGGTGTGCGTCGTCGGCGACGGCTCGGCGCTCTACTCGGTGCAGGCCCTGTGGACCGCGGCCCGCCACCGCGCCCCGGTGAGCTATGTCCTGCTCGACAACGGCGGTTACAGCGCGGTCAAGGCGCTGGGTCACCGCATCGGCATCGCGCCCGTGCCGGGCACCGATATCGGCGGCATCGACTTCGCCGCGCTCGCCGGGTCCTTCGGCTGCCCGGCCGAACGGGTGGAGCACCCCGGACACCTCCCCAAGGCCCTCGACCGGGCCCTCGCCCTCGGCCGTGACGACGGCCCCCTGCTGCTCCAGGTCCGGGTCCCAGCCGATGACTCCCAGGCGTACGAGCCCTGGGCCCGGTGAGGCGGACATGCTGCGGATCGACCGTCTCAGCCATCGCTACGGCGACGGCCCCGATGTGCTCCGGGACATCGAACTCACCGTCCCCGACGGGCAGTTGCTCACCCTCGTCGGCCCCTCCGGCTGCGGCAAGTCCACTCTGCTGCGCTGTGTCGCTGGCCTCCTCCGCCCCTCCGCCGGGCGGATCACCCTGGACGGGGAGGTGGTGGACGGCGTCCCGGACCGGCTCGGAGTGGTCTTCCAGGACTACGGCCGCTCGCTCTTCCCCTGGCTCTCGGTGCGGGAGAACGTCGCCCTTCCGCTGCGCCGGCGCGGACTGCCCCGCGCGGAACGCCATGCGGCGGCGGTGGCCATGCTGGAGCAGGTGGGCCTGGCCGACGCCGCCCGCCACCACCCCTGGCAGCTCTCGGGCGGCATGCAGCAGCGTGTCGCGCTCGCCCGCGCCCTGGCGGCCCGGCCCGCGCTGCTGCTGATGGACGAGCCGTTCGGCGCGCTGGACGCCCAGACCCGGGAGGACCTGGAGGATCTGCTGCTGCGGCTGCACCGGGCCGAGGGAATGACGATCCTGCTGGTCACCCATGACATCGACGAGAGCGTCTATGTGGCGGACCGGGTGGTGGTGCTGGCTCCGGGGCCGGGCCGGGTGCGGGCGGACCTGCCGGTGGCGCTGCCCGCCGAACGCGACCAGATCGCCACCCGGGGGCTGCCGGAGTTCATCGCGCTGCGGACGGAGGTGGGGCGCGCGGTACGCCAGGGGGTAACCACGCCCCCAGCCCCTGGCACCTGACGTCACGTCAGCCACCTCGCGTGAGGGAGCCCCGCCGCAGCGGACGAATCTCGGCCGCTTTCGGTGGAATGCCCTCGGTGAGCCCTCGGCGGAAGGGAAAGCGGTGGCCACGGGGACTCTTTCGGTCACCCGTTCACCACAACGCACCCCACGCTGGATGCGGACCATTGCACACCAGCCGTACACTGAGGACGCGCTATGGACAGAAACGGACACCGTGATGTCACCGAGGTTCCGTTCCGGCCCTCCGTGGGAGCCTCGCCGGGAGCGGCGGTCCTGGACCTCCCCGGACTCGCCGCCCGCGCCCGGAGCCACGGCCTCGATGTCCACGCCCCGATGCGGCTCGCCTTCCACCAGCTGATCACCGTGCGCTCCGGGACGCTGCGCTGCTCGGTGGACTTCACCGAGCACGAGCTGACCGAGGGCGGCTGGATGTGGGTGCGCCCCGGGCAGATCCAGCAGTTCCGTTCCGCACTCGGCGCGGCGGAGGGCGCCGCCGTGCTCTTCCCGCCCGGCTATCTCGGTGCCGCCACCGCCACGGTCGCCCGGCTGGACCGGCCCGCGTCGCGGTCCCCGCTGATGGTGCCCGAGGGCGCCGACGCCGAGGCCGTCCGTGGCGTCCTGGACCTGCTGGAGAGCGAATACCGGACGATGGCCGGGCCGCTGGAGGCGCATGTCGAGGTGGTGCGCCACCTCGTCGCCGTCCTGGTGCTGCGGCTGGCCCAGCTGCCCGGCGCCCGGGGCGGGGACGCGGCGGGCAGCGCCGCGTTCCGCCGCTTCCAGCGGGCCGTGGAGCGCGACTACACCCGCACCCACCGGGTGGAGGACTACGCGGACCGGCTGGGCTACAGCGTCCGCACGTTGACCCGGGCCACCCGCGCCACCGTGGGATGCGGTGCCAAGCGGTTCATCGACGACCGGGTGCTGCTCGAGGCCAAGCGGCTGCTGGTGCACACCGATCTGTCCGCCACGGCCATCGGCGAGCGGCTGGGCTTCCCCGACGCCACCGTGTTCACCAAGTTCTTCCGGCGGCGCTCGGGCGAGACCCCGGCCGGGTTCGGCACCCGCGCCTCGGGCGCCCGGCGCTGACGGCCGAGCGCCATGGATGGTGCGGCCCGAGTGCCGCGGGTGGTACGGCCCGGGCGTCATGCGCGGTGGAGAAACGCACCGCGCGCCCGCCCGGCGGGGAAGCCGGACGGGCGCGCGACGGAGGGCCGGTGGCGGAGGCTCAGCCCGCCGAGAGCGCGGGGTCGCTCACCCCCGCACGGCCGGTCTCCACATGCCCGGCCAGACGGCGCAGATAGCCGCTGTCCTGGTCGGAGTCCACCGACAGGTCGTACCACCGGTGGCTGCGCCCGGTCCGCGCGGTGTGCACCACCCGCGCCCCCGGCCGGAGCCGGTAGCTCACCGGCTTCTCCTGCTGGTAGTTGTCGGTGACGGTGAGCCGCACCGCCGTGTCGCCCCGGTTGGCCAGGGTCAGCACGACCTCACCGGTCGCCCAATCGTGACGGGCACTCACCTCGGGGCCCTCGCCGGTGGCATGGCCGGTGAAGTGGCGCAGAAAACCGGCCGGACCGTGCACCTGGAGGTCATAGCCGCCGTTGTCCGCCGAGGAGCGCTGCCAGCTGCCGGACAGCCGCTTGCCCGCCTCGACGGTGTAACCCCACGGACCGCCCTCATGGCTCGTGGAGGTCACGTGGAAGTGTGCCGCGGTGGACTTGCCGTGGTGGTCGAAGTCGATCCGCAGTTCGCCGTCGGCCCCGGTCGTGGCGTCGGCCGACAGGTCGTACGGCAGTGGCCTGGCACGGCGCAGCCCGGGCTCCTGCCGGGGCAGCGAGGGGTTCGCCGGGGGCGTCGGTATGTAGTCCGGGTGCCGCTCGCCGTCCTTGGGCCGGTAGCCGCTGGTGTCCGGCAGGGCCGGGACCTTCACATCGGTCAGGGAGAAGTCGAAGGCCCCGGTCAGATCGCCGCACACCGCGCGTCGCCACGGCGAGATGTTCGGCTCCTCGACGCCGAAGCGCCGCTCCATGAGCCGGATGACGGAGGTGTGGTCCAGGGTCTGCGAGCACACCCAGCCGCCCTTGCTCCACGGCGACACCACCAGCATCGGCACCCGCTGCCCCAGCCCGTACGGGCCCGCGGGCTGGGAGGAGGAACCGGCGTACAGCTCCCCGGTGGTGTCCACGGTCGAGGCGCCCCGCTGGGCGGCGGGCGCGTACGGCGGCACCACATGGTCGAAGAAGCCGTCGTTCTCGTCGTAGGTGATGAGGAGCGCGGTCCTGCTCCACACCGCGGGGTCGGAGGTGAGCGCGTCCAGCACCTGGGCGAGGTACCAGGCGCCGTAGTTGGCGGGCCAGTTGGGGTGCTCGGTGAAGGCTTCGGGGGCCGCGATCCAGGAGATCTGCGGCAGCTTCCCGCCCCGCACATCGGCCCGCAGGACGTCGAAGAGGCCGTCGCCGTTCTTGGCGTCGGTTCCGGTGCGGGCCTTGTCGTACAGCGGGTCGCCGGGCTTGGCGTCGCGGTACTGGTTGAAGTACAGCAGCGAGTTGTCGCCGTAGTTGCCGCGGTAGGCGTCGTCGATCCAGCCCCAGCCGCCCTCGGCGTCGAGCCCGTCGCCGATGTCCTGGTAGATCTTCCAGGAGACCCCGGCCTCCTCCAGGCGCTCGGGGTAGGTGGTCCAGCCGTAACCGGCCTCCGCGTTGTCCAGCACCGGGCCGCCGCCCTTGCCGTCGTTCCCGGTGTAACCGGACCACAGGTAGTAGCGGTTGGGGTCCGTGGAGCCGATGAGCGAGCAGTGGTAGGCGTCGCAGACGGTGAAGGCGTCGGCCAGCGCGTAGTGGAACGGAATGTCCTCACGGGTCAGATACGCCATCGTGGTGGCCGACTTGGAGGGCACCCACTTGTCGTACGCGCCGCCGTTGAACGCCGCATGGCCGTCGCCCCAGCCGTGCGGCAGGTCCTGGAGGAACTGCAGCCCGAGGTCGTTCACCTCGGGGCGGAACGGCAGCACCTCCTTGGAACCGTCGGACTGGTGCCACACCGGTTTGCCGCCCGGCAGCCGCACCGGCCGCGGATCGCCGAAGCCCCGTACCCCGCGCAGGGTGCCGAAGTAGTGGTCGAAGGAGCGGTTCTCCTGCATCAGCACGACGATGTGCTCGACGTCCCGCAGGCTTCCGGTCCGGCGGTTCGCCGGAATCTCCGCGGCGCGGGCGATGCTGGCGGAGAGGAGGGACATGGCCGTGCCGGTACCGGCAAGTTGCAGGAATCGTCGACGGTCTATGGAGGTCATGACGCTCCGGTCTCCTGTGGCGTTCGAAGGGAAGCGGGGAACCGGTGCAGTCTCTTCCGCCGAGCCGGTACGGACAACGGCACGTGGGCGAAACGGCGGGAAAGCCTCCGTAAATATTGACCGTGGGCCGGATCCTTGTCGCGGGCCCACCCACATGCCCAACCGGCCACGCCTCTTGGCCGATGTGATGGACGACTGTGATGTACGCCGCACCGGCAGTACCGGCATCCGTGGACACGAACTCCGTTTCGCCATGCCGAGGACGGGCACGCGAACAGTGTGCTTCGGACCGGAGGCACGCCATGGGAGCAGCCCGGCTGCTAAAGGCGTGTTCACGGTCGCCCGAGTTGTCCGGATCGCCAGCGCCTGTGGTGACACCGACGACAGCCCGAGGGAGACCCCCGATGATGTCCGCACGAGCACAGCCCCGCACCCACTCCAAGCACGCACACGACGACGCCCCCGACACCTCCGCCGACTTCCGCCGGATCGCCGGTCTGCCGGACGGCCAGGAGAAGGAGGCCCTGCGGCAGGAGATCGTCCAGGCCTGGATGCCGATGGCCGAGCGCATCGCCGCACGGTTCCGCAACCGCGGTGAAAGCCCCGAGGATCTGCGGCAGGTGGCCATGGTCGGCCTGGTCAAGGCGGTCAAGCGCTATGAGCCGGACCGGGGTTCGGCCTTCGAGAGCTATGCAGTCCCCACCGTGGTCGGGGAGGTCAAGCGGCACTTCCGCGATCACATGTGGGGGCTGCACGTCCCGCGCCGGGTCCAGGAGCTGCGCAACCGGGTCCGCACCGCCGTCCAGGAGCTGACCCGCTCACCGGACGACCGCTCGCCCAGCGTCAGGGACATCGCCCGGCACACCGGCATGACCGAGGAGGACGTCCTCGTCGGCATGGAGGCGCTGGACAGCTTCCGCACACTGTCGCTGGACGCCGCCCTGCGTGGCGCCGACGACGGCTACACACTGGTGGACACGCTCGGCTCCACCGAGTCCTCCTACGAGCGGGTGGTGCAGCGCGAATCCCTCAAGCCGTGTCTGCGCAGGCTTCCGGAGCGCGAGCGGGAGATCCTTTACCTGCGGTTCTTCTGCGACGAGACCCAGAGCCGGATCGCCGATCGGCTCGGCATCTCCCAGATGCAGGTCTCCCGGCTCATCAACCGCACCTGCGCCCGCCTGGGCCAGGAGGTCGACGCCCGTGCCGCGTGACGCCCACGCCCCGGTGGCCCGTGCAACCTCCGCCGGTCCGGGTCCCCGCCCCGGCCACGGCCACTCATGGCGGCGCACGCCTATCGTTGAGATATGCACGACACGGCGGTGACGCTGTTCCTCTGCGGCGATGTGATGCTCGCCCGCGGTGTCGACCAGATCCTGCCGCATCCGGGCGATCCGGAGCTCCACGAGCCGTACGTCCGCGACTCCCGTGCCTATGTGGAGCTGGCCGAGGCGGCGAACGGGCCGATCCCGCGCCCGGTGGACTTCTCCTGGCCCTGGGGCGACGCCCTGGCGGTGCTGGACGAGGAGGCGCCCGAGGTGCGGGTGCTCAACCTGGAGACGAGCGTCACCCGCAGCGATGAGTTCGCCCCGGGGAAGGACGTCCACTACCGGATGAGCCCGGACAACCTCCCCTGTCTCACCGCGGTCCGGCCCGATGTCTGCGTCCTGGCCAACAACCATGTGCTCGACGGCGGGCGGCGCGGGCTCGACGAGACCCTGGACTCCCTGGCCGCCGCCGGGCTCCGGGCGGCCGGAGCGGGCCGTGACGCGGCCGCCGCGCGGCGCCCCGCCGTCGTCCCCGCCCGGGACCACCGCCGGGTGCTGGTGTTCTCGTTCGGCGCCGCCTCCAGTGGCATCCCGGACCGGTGGGCCGCGGCCGGGAACCGGTCCGGGGTCGACTTCCTGCCCGAGCTGTCGGACGCCCGCGCGTACGCGATCACCGACCGGGTACGGCAGCTCAAACGCCCCGGCGACCTCGCCGTCGCCTCGGTCCACTGGGGCGGCAACTGGGGGTACGGCGTCGCACCGGACCAGATCCACTTCGCCCACGCCCTGATCGACGGCGGGGTGGACCTCGTCCACGGCCACTCCTCCCACCACCCCCGGCCCCTCGAGGTGTACCGCGGCAAGCTGGTCCTCTACGGCTGCGGCGACATGGTGGACGACTACGAGGGCATCGGCGGCCATGAGCGGTACCGCGACGATCTGCGGCTGCTCTACTTCCCCGTGCTGGACCCGGACACCGGCCGCCTGCTGACCCTGCGCATGGTGCCGCTGCGGTCCCGGCGGATGCGGCTGGAGCGCACCGGCCACGATGACTCCGCATGGCTGGGCGGAACCCTCGACCGGGCCGGGGCCTCCCTCGGCTCGCACATCGACGTCCGGCCCGACGACGTGCTCACCCTGCGCCGGACCTGACCCCGCCGGGCCCGGCGCATCTGATCCCGCCGGGTCCGGCGGGGTCAGGTCCCGCCGGGTCAGACGATCTTCCAGCGCACCAGCCCGCCCAGCACCAGCGCCCCGGGGATCAGCGGGAGCCACACCGTGATGAAGCGGTACGCCAACACCGTGGAGGTGGCCGACTCGACCGGTGCCCCCGCCGCCACCAGCGCGATGACCAGCGCAGCGTCGACCGAGCCGATACCGCCGGGAGCGGGCACGACGGCGGCCACCGCGGTGGCGGCCAGATACGCGAGCAGCACATGCGCCGGCCGCACCTCGAGCTCGAGCGCCAGCGCGACCGCCATCAGCCCCGCCGCCTGGAGCAGCGGAAACGCCAGCGAGCCGCCCCACAGCGCCAGCGCCCTGGACGGCCGGGTATGCAGCGAACGGGCGTCGGCCAGCGCGGTGCGCAGGAACCTCACCACGAGCCGGCGCACCGGACCGACCAGCGCCACCCCCGCCACCAGCACCCCGGCAGCCGCCACCACCCCGGCCACCACCGTCCCGCTCACCGACTCCGGCAGCAGCGGCCCCAGCCGCAGCGCCTCGGGAAACGCCAGGAGCAGCGTCAGCAGCAGCCCCATCCGGGCCGTGGCCTCCGCCAGGAAGTACAGGGCCAGCGCCGCCGAGGAGCGGGCGGGCGGCAGTCCGCAGCCCGTCATGAACCGGATGTTGACCGCGCTGGCGCCGATCCCCGACGGCAGCAGGTGGTTGGCCGCGCCCGCGGCGAACTGGGTGGCGAACAGCCGCCTGGCGGGCAGCCGCTCCAGCACCGTGCCCTGCCGGGCGAACGACACCGCCACCCAGCCGAGCCCGGTCGTCGCCACCGCCGTCAGCAGCCAGTACGGATTGGCGGTGAACATCTGGCGGGCGCCGGAGCCGATCAGCGACCGGTGCTTGACCACCCAGACGGCCACGACGAGCAGCGGCAGCAGACACAGGATCTGCCGCAGCGGCAGCCGCCGGAACAGTGGCCGGTGCCCCGCCCGCTCCGCGGGCCGGTCCAGGGGCTGCGCCGCGGGCCGCGGCATCGCTTCAGGCATCGGTCCGGACACTCCTGTCGTCATGGGATACGTGCCGGATACGGCTCTCGGCCCAGCATCGCCGCGGAACGAGCACCCCGCAGCGGGAGCGCGATCAGCAGGCCGAGGCAGATCCACACATAGGTGTTGCCGCCGAGGAAGCCGTCCACCCCGGTGAAGTCATACCGCCACAGCCACACCACACTGCTGCACAGCAGCACGTACACCACCGCAGCGGCCCGGAGCAGCAGCCTGCGCCTGGCCGGTGGCGCGTCCGGCCGCAGCCCGCAGTCGACCAGCACCACCAGGGCCGGAACCAGCCACACCAGATGGTGCACCCAGGTGATCGGGCTGATCAGACAGGCGGCCACCCCGGTCAGCGCGAACCCGGCCCGTTCGTCCCCGACGGCCACCGCGGAGCGCACCCGGTAGGCCCAGACGGCCAGCACCGCGAGCACGCCGAGCGCCCACACCACCCCGCTCGGCCGCACCGGATCGGCCAGCCGGGCCAGCACCCCCTCCCACGACTGGTTGGAGACGTAGGAGAGCACCCCGATCCGGTCGGTGTCCCACAGCGCCTCGGTCCAGTAGACCCGCGAGGCGTCCGGCGCCACCGCAAGCGCCAGCAGGGTGGCGGCCACCGCGGTGCCCGTGGCGGTCGCGGCGGCGCGCCACCGCCGGGTGATCAGCAGATAGCCGATGAAGATCGCCGGGGTGAGCTTGATGGCGGCGGCGAGCCCGATACCGCATCCGGCGAACCGGCCGCGCCCCGTGCACAGCAGCCAGGCGTCGAAGAACACCAGCACCAGCAGAACCAGATTGACCTGCCCGAAGCTGAAGGTGTCCCGCACCGGCTCCAGCAGGACGAACAGACAGGCCGCCACCACGAAGGCGAACCACTTGTTCCAGCCGTGCCGCTGGACGATCGGCCCGATCAGCCAGCTGAGCAGGGTGGCCGAGGCGGCCACGTTGAGCACCATGCTCAGGGTGATCGCGGCCGGCCAGGTGAACAGCGCCATCGGCAGCATGCACAGGGCGGCGAACGGCGGATAGGTGAAGCCGTAGTCCGCCCCGTCAGCGCCGGGGATGGTGAAGTCGTAGATCCGGCCGTCCCGCCGCCAATGGCCCACGGCGTCGTAGTAGACGTTGAGGTCGAACCAGTGCCGGTGCAGCGGCACGAAGGCCAGGAAGAGCGCCACCGCCACCGTGAGGGCGAGCCCCAGCGCCAGCCGTCCGCGCGAGGTGGTGGGCCCCGTCATGCCGAACGCTCCGACCGGTGGCCGCCGGGGACGGCGGGCAGTCCGCCGCCGGTGGCGGACCCCGGTGCGCGCCGTACGCACCACAGCGCGCACACCGCCAGCACGCCCCCGCACACCGCGTACGTCAGCTGCCGGGAATCGGGTGCGAACCCATTGGGCAGCACGGCCAGCGCGAGCACTCCGCTCCCGGCCACCACCGCCTTGCGCACCGTTCCGCCGGGACCGGCCGCGGCGATCACGAACAGCCCCCACAGCACGTACCAGGGCCGGATCGCCGGGCCCAGCAGGGCCACCGCGATCAGGCTCAGCCCGAGCGCGTACACCGGCCGGGGGCGGGGCGGGCGCAGCCAGGCGGCCCCGATGGCCGCGGTGGTGGCCAGCAGCCCCAGACCGTGCCACGCGGGCCCGGCCAGCGGCGCCAGACCGCTGCCGACCGACTCCAGCAGGGCGCCGGTGGCACGGCCGAGCGTGCTGGTCAGCGCCCAGTTGTCCGGTGAGGCCGGGGTGGTGAGCGCGGAGATCCAGCCGTAGCCGGTGCCGGTCACCGCCGTCGCCGCTCCCGTGGTGGCCAGGGACAGCGCGGCGGTGGCCGCCACGGCGCCGAACCGGCGCCTGCGGCCCTCCAGCCGGCGCGCCCAGAGCGTGGCGACCGCCAGCAGCCCCAGCGCCGCCGGGGCCTTGACCAGAGCGGCAAGCGTGACCAGGACCGCGCCACAGGCCGGCCATCGGCCCGTCGCGGCCACCAGCCCGGCCCCGAGCAGCCCGAGCATCACGGCATCATTGTGCGCCCCACCCACCAGATGCAGCAGCAGGAGCGGGTTGAGGCCGCCCAGCCACAGGGCGGAGCGCGGTTCGGTGCCGCAGCGGCGCGCCAGCACGGGCAGCGCGAGCACCATCAGCGCCACCCCGAGCAGCGCGATCAGCCGCAGCCCGATCACCCCGAGCGACGGCTCGGCGCGCGAGGCGTGGGCGATGGCGGATTCGAAGGCCAGCGAGACCGGGCCGTACGGCGTCGGGGTGTGCTGCCACACCGGCGCCACCTCGTCCGCCAGCGGCCCGCCGAGGCGGATGGGGCCGTGGGTGTAGACGTCGATGCGGGCGTGCACCATCGCGCCCTGGGCGAGATAGCTGTACACATCCCGGCTGAACAGCGGCGGCCCGGGCAGCAGCGGAGCCGCCCAGGTGGCGAGCGTGATCAGCAGCGAGCGGGGGCCGGGCGGCTCCGGTCCGCGCACCTCGCGCCCGAGCAGCCACCACGCCGCGATCAGCAGCACAAGACCGAAATAGGTGCTGATCAGCCCGAGCGCCTCGGTTCCGGAGTCAGGGGTGAGGGCGTCCCCCACCGGCAGCGCTCCGGCCGTCGCTCCGCCCGCTGCGAGGGCCACCGACCCGGCGAGCCCGAGGAGCCGACAGTGCCCAGGAGTGATGTGGCAGTGACCAGGAGCGACGGCGACACGTTGCGGAAGAAGGCGACGGACCAGCACCCCGCCAGCCTCGCGAGAGCGCATGGCCGGAGATTGACGTCGCGGTCACCGGAGACTGGCCGAGAGGTGTCGGCCGGGCCACACCGCCTGGGGAGCGGGCAGGATCGATGTCCACGGTGCCCGGTCGACCACCAGTTGACGCAGTTTGCGCAGCTCGCACGGGCTGTTCCAGCCGAGCACCCCGACCACCCGGCTCCGGTGTCCATAGGCGACGACGAACTGGCCGCCCTCGAGCTCGCCGTGGAGCACGGCGAGCTCCGCGTCGGCGGGAAAGACGCCGTACGCCTGGATGTGGGCGTCGTACTGATCGGTCCAGAAGTACGGCACGGGGGCGAACGGCTGGTTCTCGCCGAGCACATTGCGGGCGACGGCCCGCGCCTGTTCCGTGGCGTTCAGCCGGTGTTCCAGCCGCATCCGGCAGCCGAAGTGGTCGTTGTGCCACGAGGCGACATCACCGGCCGCGTAGACGCCGGGCGCCGCGCGGCAGGTGGCATCGCATTCGACGCCGTTGCCCAGCCCGAGGCCGGATCCGGCCAGCCAGCCGATCGCCGGGGCGGCGCCGATGGCGACCACCACGACATCGGCGTCCAGCAGGGTGCCGTCGGTGAGTTCCAGACCGGTCACCCGGCCACCGGACTCGAAGAACCGCCGCACCCCGGTGCCACAGCGCATGGACACCCCGTTCTTCGTGTGCAACTGCCCGACCAGGGCGGCTATCCGGTCACCGAACTGCCGCAGCATCGGCACCGGCCGGGGGTCGATCATGGTGACGTCCAGCCGCATCCTGCGGGCCGCCGCCGCGGCCTCCGAGCCCAGGAAGCCCGCGCCGACCACCGCCACCTTCCCCTCGGGCTTGCGGCGCAGATCGGAGCGCAGGGCGAGGGCGTCGTCGAGGGTGCGCAGCAGATGCACCCCGGCCAGATGGTGGGCGCCGGGCAGGCTGTTGGGGGTGACACCGGTGGCGATGACCAGGGCGTCGTAGGAGACGCTGGCGCCGCCGTCCAGCACCACCCGGCGGGCGGCGGTGTCCAGACCGGTGGCGGACCTGCCGAACAGCAGCCGCGCGTCGAGGGCGGACAGCTCCTCGTCGGTGCGCAGCTTGATCCGGTCCGGCTCCCAGGTGCCCGCCAGGATCTGCTTGGACAACGGCGGCCGGTTGTAGGGGGTGTGGGGCTCGTCGCCGATGAGGGTGAGCCGTCCGTCGTACCCCTCGCCGCGCAGGGTGACGGCCGCGGTGAGCCCCGCGACCGAGGCACCCACGATCACGACGTTCCGCGGTGCGCTCACGAGCCGGCCAGGGCGATCGCCAGGGCGGGGCGGACGGCGGCCGCGTGACGGACGCCGCCGTGCACCGAGGCGACGCATTTGTCCTGAGGCAAGGTCACCTGCATGGCGTTCTCCGGCACTGGGGATCAACGGAAGGCGGTTACCAGACGAATGTTCGGTAACGGGCGGAAGGGAGGCTAGTTCGCCCGCGTACCCAGCACAACACGCTCCGCAAGAAGCTGGCCACGGAGCGAGACATATGAGCCTGGCATGTGCACCCCCAACAGGTCGGCGGGGCGGCCCGGGACGGCTCTACAAAGCGCCAGGTCACACCCGGCTCCGCCGGTCGGGGGCCGTTGGTGTGCGAGGTGGGGCATCAGCGGCTCACATGGCGGAAATACGCAGGTTACGAAAGTTCCGCATTGCTCACGTACGGTTCGAAGAGGTCCACGATTTCCACCGCACGGAGGATCTTTGCGCGCGCTCCGCACACCGCCCGACTGGCTGACGCACCCCCTGCGCGGGGTGCGGGCGCTGCGGGGTCCCGTGCCGTGGGCGGCGGTGCTCCGCGGAGCCCTCGGCGTGGGACCGGTGGTGGCCGTCGGCGTGGCGTCGGGGCACACCCCGTTCGGGATGCTCGCCGGGCTGGGCGTGATGTTCGCCCATATCAACGACCGCCCCGCCACCCGCGCCACCCGCGTCGTGCGCATCGGCCTGCCCGCCCTCGCCGGGGCCGTCGGACTGCTCACCGGGGCCTGGCTCGGCACGCTCGGCCTCGGCGTCTGGATCGTGCCCGCCCTCGCCGCCGTGGGACTGGTCTCCGGCGCGATCAGCGCCATCGGCCCGGTCTGCTCCTCCGCGGGGGTGCAGCTGATGGTGCTCGCCGTGGTCGGCGCGGGGATGCCCCTGCCGGTGTCCCCGCCGGCCAGGGCGGGTCTGCTGCTCATCGGCGCCGCATGGGTGATCGCCATGGCCGCGCTGCTGCCCCGCGTTCTCCCCTCGCGCCAGGTCGCGCCCACCGGCGAACGGGAGGCGGTGGCCGCCGTGTACGACGCCCTGGCCGGTCTGATGACCGCCGTCGGCTCCGACGACGGCCAGGCCGCCCGGCGCAAGCTCACCGCCGCCTACGACGCGGCGTACGAAGCCCTCTACGCCCACCGGCTGCCGCTGCACCGCGTCGATGAGGAGGAGCGGCGGTCGCGTGATCGGCTGGCGGTGGCCGGAGCACTCAGCGAGGGCATCCTGACCCTCCTGTGGGAGGACGAGCCCGTACCCGAGCGCATCGCGCGCACCCCCGCCCAACTGGCCCGCTCGGTACGGACCGGACTGCCACCGGGCCGACTGCCCGCCCCGGTGCCCGACACCGCGGGCAACGTGGCCATGCACCGGGCCGTGCTGCTCGCCGCCCGGGTCTTCGACGGCGAACCGGCGCCGCCCGTCGGCGCGGTGGTCCCCGGCCACCGGCAGCGGCTGCGCCGCGCCCTCGGCCCGGCGGGCCGGGAGTACGCCGCCCGGGTCGCCCTGTGCGTCGGCGTCAGCACCGCCATCGCCCAGCACCTCCCGGGCGCGCACTGGTACTGGCTCCCCGCCACGGCCGCCTTCCTGGTCAAGCCCGACATGGGTCCACTGGTCTCGCGGGCCGTCTCCCGCGCCCTCGGCACCGCCGTGGGCGTGGCCGTCTTCGGCGCCCTCGCCACGCTGTTCGCCCCCGGTGCGGGCGGCCCCGGCAGCTGGCCGGTGGCCGTGGCGGCGGTCTGCTCCGCGCTGATCCCCGTCTCCGTACGCCACTTCGCCCTGCAGACCGCCGTGCTCACCCCGCTGCTGCTCTCCCTGGTCTACCTCGGCGGCGACACCGACCCCGGGTTCACCCGGCTCACCGACACGCTCCTGGCCTGCGGTGTGGTCCTGGCCGCCGGGGCGCTGCCCGGGCTCGGCGGCCCGCGCGCCCAGGTGTCGGTGCGGCTGTCGCTCGCGGTCCGCGCCACCCGCGACCACCTCGACCGGGTGCTCACCGCCGAGGCGCCGTACGCCACCCGGCTGCGGTTGCGCCGCGAGGCCTACCGCGCGCTCGCCGACGCCCGCCGCGCGGTGGAGGTGGCCGGTGCCGAACACCCGCCGTTCGGCCGGGACCTGGCGGCCTGGGCGCCGGTGGTGCTGGCCCTGGAGAAGATCGTGGACGCGGTCACGGCCTGTGGCGTACGGCTCGACCAGGGAGCACCACAGCCCGATCCCGCCCACGCCTCCCGGCTGCGGGCCGCGCTGTCCGACCTGGCCGACGCCGTCGCCACCCGCCGGCCCCCGACGGACCTCGTCCTGCCCGCGGGGACGGCGGCGGGCGACTGCGCGACCATCGCCGATGTCACCGCCGGGCTGCGCACGGTCCGCGACCTGGTGGCCCGTTGACCTCACTCACCGCCCCGGCGGCCATCGGCTGACCCCGGTCGCGGCGTGCCCGGCGCACCCGCGCACCGTCCGGACGCCCGGCGCTGCGCCGCGGCGCCGGGCATCCAGCGGTCGGCGCCCTGGTCCGGATCCCCGTCACACGCCGGGACACCCGGCCCGCGGGGCGTTCCAGAGGTGGTGCATGGCGTACGAGCGCCAGGGCCGCCAGCCCTCGGAGTCCTCCGGCTGCGCCCCTGCGCCGCGGGCCCCGGCCCGTACGGCGACATCCGACTCCAGCAGCACATCGGGGTCGCTCAGCGCCCGCATCCTGATGTAACCGGACGTCCAGGGGCCGATGCCACGCAGCCCCAGCAGCTCCTTCTCGGTCCGGTCGCGGTCGGCGCCCGCGTCCAGCCGCACCGTGCCGTCCGCGAGCGCGGTGGCGAGCGTGCGCAGCGTGGCGCGGCGGCTCTCCGGCATGCCGAGCTCGGCGAGCGACGCCCCCGCCAGGTCCTCCGCGCGCGGGAAGAGACGGGTGAGCCCGCCGTCGGGCCGCTCCAGGGGCTTGCCGTACGCGGCGACCAGCCTATCGCCCAGCACCCGCCCGGCGGCCACCGACACCTGCTGGCCGAGCACGGCGCGAAGGGCGAGCTCATGCGGGTCGGCGGTGCCCGGCGAACGCAGCCCCGGCCGCGCGGCCACCAGGGGCGCGAGCGCGGCATCGGAGCCAAGGCGCTCGGCGACCGCGTACGGGTCGGCGTCCAGGTCGAACAGGCGCCGGATCCGCTGGATGGCGGTGGTCAGATCGCGCAGCTCGGTCAGGCGCAGCCGGCACTCCAGCCAGCCGTCGCCGGGCCGTTCGTCCACCTCGACGACGGCACAGGCGTGCGGCAGCCGCAGCGTACGGCGGTAGGTACGGGCTCCCGGTGCGCCCACCATCTCCTCCAGGCCGGTGAGGGCACGCCGGGCGAGGTAGTCGAAGACCTGCGTGGTGTCGTACGGACCGCGGTAGGCGAGCCGCAGCGGCACCCCGGCCGGCGCGCCATTCGTCCCACCGTTGGTCCCCAGCACCCCGCCGGGCGCCCCCGCGGACCCGGACAGGGAGGACTTCTCCGGCCGGGCGGCGCGCAGTTCGGTGGGGGTGGCGGCGTAGATCTCGCGCAGGGTGTCATTGAACTGCCGGACGCTGGAGAACCCCGCCGCGAACGCGATCTCCGAGGCCCGCAGCGGGGTGGTCTGCAGCAGGATCCGCGCGGTGTGGGCGCGCTGGGCGCGGGCGAGCGCCACCGGCCCGGCACCGAGCTCGGCGGTCAGCTGCCGCTGCACCTGCCGGGCGCTGTACCCGAGCCGCGAGGCGAGCCCGGACACCCCTTCCCGGTCCACCACCCCGTCCCCGATCATCCGCATGGCGCGGCCGACGGCGTCCGCGCGCGCGTTCCAGTCGGCGGAGCCGGGCACGGCGTCCGGGCGGCAGCGGCGGCAGGCCCGGAACCCCGCGCCCTGCGCGGCGGCCGAGGTCGGGAAGAACCGGACGTTCTTGCGCCGGGGCGTGGTGGCGGGGCAGCTCGGGCGACAGTAGATCCCGGTCGTGGCGACGCCGAAGAAGAACTCGCCGTCGAACCGCGCATCGCGGCTGCACACCGCCTCGTACCTGCTGTCGTCGCTCATCACACCTCCACTATGCGCCCCGGGCGGGAGGGCGTGCTGGCGGGAATCGGACACGGCGCTCGTGGTGCCGCCGATGGTAAAGTCACCAAGGTGACTGCCGGGTCGGCCATGGGCCACGCACGAGTGAGGCGCCCGGCCTCGGCGTGAGCCCGGGGCGGGCAAGAGGCCCGCCCTTTCCTCCGTGTCCTTCCTCCCGGCGCCCGTAAGCGGCGCCTGTGCCAGCGGAATCCACGATGCGGAGACACCACCACAGATGCCACACCACGCCCAGCCCCAGCACGACCCCGAGCCCCCGGCCACCGTCGTTCGACTGGATCACACTGCCGTCTACGCCCATGACCGGCAGTTGTCCGCCGAGTTCATCGCCGCGATTCTTGGGCTGGAGGTCGGAGCCCCGTTCGGCCCGTTCCTGCCCGTCGATCTCGGCAATGGCGTGACGCTCGACTACTACGAGAAGCGCGACGAGCCCATACAGCCGCAGCACTACGCGTTTCTCGTGCCCGATGAGCGGTTCGACGGCATGATCGACCGCCTGGAAGCGGTCGGCGTCACCTACTACGCCGACCCCAACCACACCGACCCCGGCCGGATCAACCGTCTCTTCGGCGGCCGTGGCGCGTACTTCGACGACCCCGGCGGCCACAACATGGAGATCATCACCCGGCCCTATATCCGCCCCTAGTGGCTGGTGCCCCGGTGGCTGGTGCCCCGGCCACCGGGGCAAGCGGGCCGACGGCGCGCGACGAATCCTCGGGCGCCGCGCGCCGCGCGCCGCTCAGCGATCTGCTGTAGGGCCTCCCGGACGGCCCGTGCCGGGTGTTCTTCGCCCCCTCTCCCGCCGCCGTCCATCAGGCGTTTCCCCGCGGATGAGCGGATGCCACCCATGGCCGGGCCATGGTCCGGTGCCCCCTAGACTGTCTCGCAATCCTCACGTTGATCGGAGCACGACATGCGTCGCCTTGCCCTCGCCCTCCTGGCATGTTCAGCCCTCACACTCGCCGGGTGCGCGCAGGACTTTGACCGGGGCCCTGATGGAACAGTCACCGACAAGGTCAAGGACGGGAAGAAGTTCTACCTGGTCGTCGATCCGGCCAAGGGCGGCGACGAGAAGAAGTTCCGGGTCAGCAAGTACGACTACCACGACTGCAACCGTGGCTCGAAGTACCCCAAGTGCGTTGATGACTGAGGGCGATGGGGCCTGAGCGTACTCATCGTCGGCCCCGGCCGCCCGCGGTCGGGGCCGACGGTGTTCCGAGGCGGGCTCACGATCCGCCGGTCACGCCGATGGACATGGAGGAGAAACGTGCGCTGGACCGATGGGAGGTGCGGGCCGCACGCTGGCCATGTGCCCGCATACGTTTCCTCCACCGCCGAGCCGCCGTGGTTCGCCCGGCCCGCCGCCCGCGCCTGGACGTGTTCTCCCGCCCCCGCCGAGGTGCGGGATTTCCACGCCGCCCTGCCCGGTTACGCCCCCACTCCGCTCACCGAACTCCCGTCGGTGGCCGCCGAGTTGGGGGTCGGCCGGGTCTTCGTCAAGGACGAGTCATATCGGCTGGGCCTGCCCGCCTTCAAGGCCCTGGGCGTGTCCTGGGCCGTGCACCGCGCCCTCGCCGCACGGCCCGCACACGGCGGAGCCAGCGTGCCCATCACCCTGGTGAGTGCCACCGACGGCAACCACGGCCGCGCGGTGGCCCGGACGGCGCGGCTGCTCGGCCACCGCGCCCGGATCTTCGTACCACGAGGTGTCCATCCGGAGGCCGTGGCGGCCATCGCCGCGGAAGAGGCGGAGGTCTCCCAGGTCGCGGGGGCGTACGACGAGGCCGTGAGCCAGGCCGCCGGGGCGGCCGCCGCACCGGGCGCGCTCCTGGTCCAGGACACCGCCTGGCCCGGGTACGAACGGATACCGGGCTGGATCGTCGAGGGCTACTCCACTCTCTGCGCCGAGATCGACGAGCAACTGGTGGCCGCCGGGGCCGGGACGCCCGGCCTCATCGCCATCCCGGTGGGCGTGGGTTCGCTGGCCCACGCGGTCGTCACCCACTACCGCGGCCGCCCGGCCGGGCCGCCCACGGCCCTGCTCTCGGTGGAACCCACGGCCGCCTCGTGCGTCCTCCAGAGCCTCACACATGGCGCACCCGTCAGCGTCACCACCGGCGAGACCATCATGGCCGGACTGAACTGCGGCACCCCCTCCAGCATCGCCTGGCCCCATCTGCGCGACGGTCTCGACGCGGCCATCGCCATCCCCGACGCCGCGAGCGCCCGCGCGGCGCGTGACCTCGCCCGGCTCGGCGTCTCCAGCGGTCCCTGCGGTGCCGCATCGCTCGCCGGACCCCGCGCGGCGCTCACCGGCGACGGGGCCGATGAGCGCCGTGCCGCACTGGGCCTCGGCCCGACCTCGACCGTGGTGTTGCTGAGCACGGAGGGCAGCGCGGCCAACCCCGCCACCGAGGCCAACCCCGCCACCGCCACCGCGGACATCTGAACCCCTCCGCGTCCGACCACCGCCGGGCGCAACCGACCCGCCCTCGGGAGGAGTGACGCCGCGGACCAATTCCAGCCGCGGACTACTTCCAGATGGAGCCGACCCACTCGGGGTGATCGATGAACGGGTTCCGGTTGTGCTGGAAGCTGTCGTAGATGACCTCGTTGCGGTTCTTCTCGAAGTCGTCGGGCGGGTCCTCGGCGCTCCACTCCTTCAGTACGGAGAGACGGCCGATGTGGGGCGCGGAGCCGTTGTCCACCTCGTCGTTGGGCTCGAGGTCGGGGAAGCCGTCGTCTCCGTCGTAGCGGACGGCCATGTAGAGGATCATCCGGGCGATATCGCCCTTGACCTGGTCACGCGGTTCGAAGGAGTCGTCGTCGGTGCGGTTGCCCGCGGCGTCGGGCACCTCCTCGCCGCCGTTGTCGAAGTCCTTGTTGCCGCGGACGCTGTTCACCTTCACATTGGCCGGGCGCAGATGGTGCAGATCGGTGCCGGGTCCGGTGGCCGTGCCGAAGTCGCCGTGTGACTTCGCCCAGACGTGCTCGCGGTTCCAGTCGTCGGGGTCGCCGCCATTGGCGTCCTTGGCCTGGGAGCGGCCGGAGTAGAGGAGGATGACGTTCGACGTGTTGTCCGGGTCCTCGTCCGTGGACTTCAGAGCGTCCCACACCTCGTCGTAGGACAGCTTGGTCTGCTCGCTGATGATCGTGTGCAGCGCCGCCTTCAGCTCCGGGCCGCTCTTGCCCGTCGCGTCCTGGTAGTAGTCGTCGGGCGCCTGCACGGCCGCGGGCCGGGTGGTGTCCGCCGTGGCCGGTGTGTTGGCGGCGGCGACCGAAGGGGCGGCCACACCGGCCGCGGCCACGACGGCCAGCAGGGGAAGGCGCCGTGACCGGCGCGCGCGATGAGTGGACATGATGTGGGGGGTGTCCTCTCCGAGACGAGTACCCGGGCCGCCAACTGGCGCCGCGAGTACGGATGTTCAAGGCACAAGCTCTCGGAGACTCGCATGTGTGGCGCCCGAACGTGTGTACGCGGTGTGCCCGTTCCGCGTGAATCCGGTGAACGCTCCGGGGTCGTGGTGGGGGGCGGAGGACGGGTCTGCCGTCGGGCCGGATCTGCGGAACTGGCAGTATCGGCGTATGGCTGAACAGATCATCGCCGCGTGTGACGGGGCATCGAAGGGAAACCCCGGGCCCGCGGCCTGGGCATGGGTCATCGCGGGTACGGACGGTGCGGTGGAGCGCTGGGAGGCGGGACCGCTGGGCACCGCCACCAACAATGTCGCCGAGCTGACCGCACTGCGGGAGCTGCTGGAGTCCACTGACGCCGGGGTGCCGCTGGAGGTGCGCATGGACTCGCAGTACGCGATGAAGGCGGTCACCACATGGCTGCCCGGGTGGCGGAAGAAGGGGTGGAAGACCGCCTCGGGGTCGCCGGTGGCCAACCGCGAGCTGGTGATGCGCATCGACGAGCTGCTGGGCGGCCGTACGGTGGAATTCGTCTACGTTCCGGCGCACCAGATCGACGGCGACCCGTTCAACGCGGCGGCCGACCGGGCGGCCAGCCACACGGCCCGTACCCAGCAGCCAGCGGGCACCTCGCTCGGCTCCGCCCTGCCACCGCCCGAGCCCCAGACGGCGACACGTTCGGGGCGGGGGAGTGGCAGCGGCCCGAAGCGGACCACCGGCTCACAGAGGAGCACCGGCTCAAAGAGCTCCATTAAGAAGGGCTCCATCAAGGCGAAGTTCCCCGGCCGGTGCCGCTGCGGTACGCCCTACGCCAAGGGCGAGAGCATCAGCAAGAACTCCGACGGCTGGGGCCACCCGGCCTGCGCCACCTGAGCCACGGGGCGGCTCAGGGCGGGGAGAAGAGCGTGGGGAAGCGGGGTGCGAGCCAGGGTTTGCGGCCCCAGGCGAGGACGCCGCCCCTGGCGGCGGCGCCCCACGGTCCGAGGCGGCCCAGCGCCATCAGGAGGAAGGCCGTGGGCTCGGTGAGGACGGTGCAGTCCGGGCGGCTCGGCGGGCGTGGTGTGACGGTCACCGCGCCATCGGTGAAGGTGGCGCCGAAGCAGGCGCCGCCCCTCAGCCGGATGGTGTAGCGGGCGGTGAGTCCGGCGGCGGCCGAGGTGTTGAGCACCCGTGGCATGGCCGTGATCAGGAAGGGCAGGGTCAGCTCGATCCGGGCCCGGTTGAGCATATGGGGGCGGCCCAGCGCACGGGCGAGGTCATAGCCGTGGCCCAGCATATGGGTCAGCAGATACGACCCCAGGACCTCCAGGCTCATCGGGCCCATCGGCGTGACCACGTCGCCGCGTGGCGCGTGTGACGTGCTTGGCGTGTGCGATGCGCATGAAGCGCGTGGCGCGGGCCGGGCCGCCGACCGGCGGAAGGCGTCGGCCTGCTCCACGATCATCGCGGCAAGCGGCTCGGCCCGGCGCTCGGCGAACGTGGCGAGCGCACGCTGGTTCGCCTCCGCCAGCCCCTCCGGTGTGCCGTCCCCGTGGCCGCGTTCCTTCCCGGCCGCGAGGTGTGCCATCAGCTCATTGGCCTGCGCCAGATGCGCCGCCGCCTCCCCGACCGTCCACCGCGACCCGGGCACCGGAGCCCCGGTGTCGGACGCGCCGCGCAGTGTGGCGGCGATGTCGGCCGCGGTGGCGCGTATCGCCTCGTCAAGACCGGTGGGCCAGGTCACGGTGTCAGCACGATCCTTCCGAACACCTCGCCGGTGTCCATCTTCCGGTGCGCCAGTACGGCTTGCTCCAGCGGCGGCAGCTCGTGCAACGTCGTCTCCTCGCTCTGGGGCGGATGGGCGGTTCAACGGATTCAACGAGATCGACGAGATCGACGAGATCGACGAGATCGACGAGATCGACGAGATCGACGAGATCGACGGGGACGATGGAATCGATCGGAACCGGCCCGGAGACGCTAACGGACGCCCCGTCCACTTGGCTAAAGTGAGAGCGGTGACCGACCGTTTGTCTCACCCCCTGCGCTCCGACACCTCGGACAACCGGGAGCGCATCCTCGACGGGGCCCGCGCGCTCTTCGCCACCGAAGGGCTGACGGTGCCGGTGCGGGAGATCGCCCGGCACGCCGGGGTCGGCCCCGCCACGCTGTACCGCCGTTTTCCGACCGAGCAGACACTGGCCACCGAAGCCCTCACGGACGAGATGCGCGCATGCCGCGCCATCGTCGACGAGGAGCGTGCCGCGCCGGATCCACGGCGCGGCTTCTGCCTCGTGATCGAGAAGACCTGTGAGCTGCACGCCCGCAGCCGGGGCTGCACCGAACTCCAGGCATTCCAGGCCTCGCCACAGCACTCACCGCTGCCGCCGGTGGCACGCTTGGCACCCGCGGCACCGCGCGGGATCACATCCATGGAGGGCCGGGCATGAGCCTGTGGAACAGGGCGCTGGACGCCGCGGGGATCAGCGATCCCCAATTGCGCGAGGACTACGCGCGACAGCGGAAACTCGTCGCGGGCTACCGGCGCAGCGCCTACCTGGCCGCGCGCCTGCTGCTGCCTCCGCCGTTGCTGCCCCATCTGATCGCGGCGACCGCCTTTATGCATCGCACCGACACCCTCCTCGACAGCGGCCCCGTCGCGGAGCGCGCCGGGGCCTGCGCGGAGTGGGTGAAGGAGGTACGCGACGGCCTGGCCAGTGGCGAGAGCGACCACGCCGCCGTACGGCCGCTGTTGCACACCGTCTCCGCGCACCCCGGGATGCGCGGCCGGGTCGAGGACTTCCTCGACGCGTCCGCCACCGAGCTGGAGTTCACCGGATTCGCCACCGAAGCGGACTACCAGCGTTATGTGGACGCCTATGTGCTCCCGGCGTTCATGCTGATCGCGGGCCTGATCGCCGGGGAGGATCCGGCGGCGGACTACGCGGCGGACTACCGCGAGGCGTGCCGTGTGTACATCGACGGAAGCCAGCGCCTGGACTTCGTCAACGACCTGTCCGAGGACCTTGCCGAGGGGCGCCTGAATCTGGTGCGGGAAACGCTCGACGCCCACGGTGTCACCCGCGCCGACCTGGAGAACGCCCGGGACACCCCCGCGATCCACGCTCTTCTGGCGCGGTTGCTCGGCGAGGCCCGCGCATGCCTGTCCACCAGCCGGAGCCTGGTCGGCCTCGCCCCGCCCGAGGGCCGCCCGCTCCTCCGCGCCATGATCGAGATCGAACTGCTTACGGCCGCGGCAGCCGCCGCCAAGGGCCCCGGCCTCCTCCGCGCCCCCGCCCGTACGCCGTTACCGGCCACCGCGCGGGTGCTGTTCCGGGAGCGCCGCCGCGCCCATCAGCTGCGCTGAACACCACGCCCATGGCAGCTCAGGAAGCGCGCGCCGCGCTGGCCCCGCCCGCCTCGGCGTGCGTACCGGCGCCCGCCACCGTGGTGACAGCCGAATAGAAGACGGACCTCTTCTGCTTGGTGCGGTGTGCCTGCCCCTTGGCGACGAGTGATTCCAGAGTGCCGCGCACGACCGTGGGCTTGATCTCACGCTCCGGAAGAGCCTGGCTCAGCGCGGCGGTCACCTCGGCCGCGGAGCGGGGCTCACCGTGCTGGACGAGGTCATCACGCACAAGCTCCCGAAGCGTAAACACCTTTGCCTCCCGCACCCGCTGACGACGCGTACGGCTCCCGCCCGACTCCGTCCCCTTCCGCTTGCCACCGGCCGGGTCGGCCTTCTTCCTCGGCTCGCGCGTGGCGGACACCGCCGCGCGCACCTCCCGCTTCGCGGACGAGCCATCCCCGGAGCCATTCCCGGAGCCAATGACACCACCGTTCTCCGCCGCGCCATCAGTGGCGTCGCCGCCGAGGGCCTGCCGCATGCTGAGCAGAAGCGCCCGGTTGTCCTCCAGCGCCGCCAACTGCTCCCGCAGCGCCTCGATTTCGGAGCTGAGACGTTCGTGCTCGGCGGAGTTGTGTTCCAGATCGGCCGCGACCTGGGCCGCGTACTGGGACTTCAGGCTGGTGCTCTTGGCAGGAGTGTCCACTACGAGCTCCCTCAACTGGGCACGTTGCACGTCGGTGCTGGATGGTACATGCGTGTCATGCCACGTGTGCATCGCCGACCGGACCGTGGCACACCGTGTGCGCCGGATACGGCAGACTGCGTACGGCGTCATGATCACTCGCCGTTCCCGGGTGGCGCGGTGGTCGGTGCGCCCGACCGGCCGAGCACATGAGAGGAACCACGGATGACCTTGGACGCACGACCGATACCCACCGGCGCGGACTCAACGGCGGACGCGGTGGCGGACGACCTCCCGGCCACGATGCGCGCGGCGCGGTTCGACACGGCCGCGGGCACCCTGACGGTCGAGGATGTGCCCGTGCCCCGGCCCGGAGCGGGTGAGGTCGTGGTCAAGGTGGCCGCGTGCGGCATCTGCCAGTCGGACCTGAGCCAGCTCGACGGCCATATCCCGCCCCGGCTGCAGGTGGTCACCCCCGGGCACGAGGCTTCGGGCGTGGTGGCGGCGGCCGGTGGCGGTGTCGGGCACTGGAAGCCGGGGGACCGGGTGGTCCTGGGCGCGGGGAAGGCGTGCGGTACGTGTCCCGCCTGCCGGTTCGGCGGTGGCACGAACACCTGCGAGGACCTTCAGGTGATGGCCTTCCACTACGACGGGGCCTGGGCCGAGTACGTCCTGACCGACGCCACCACGCTCATCGCCGTGCCCGACTCCGTACCCCTGGAACACGCCGCCGTGCTCGCCGACGCCGTCTCCACCCCGTACGGCGCCATCGACACCGCCCGGCTGCGGTCCGCCGAATCCGTGGGCATCTGGGGGCTGGGCGGTCTGGGCACCCACCTCGTGCAGCTCACCCGCGTCTGCGGGGCCTCCCCGATCATCGCCCTCGACCCCCTGCCCGCCGCCCGCGAGCGCGCCCTCGCCCTGGGCGCCGACTTCGCGCTCGACCCGGCGGACGGTGACACCAAGGCCAGGCTGAGGGAGATCACGGGCGGCAAGGGCCTAGACGTCGCCTTCGACTGCGTCGGCCGTACGCCCTCCTTCACCCAGGCGGAGCGCGCCCTCGGCCACCGTGGCCGTCTGGTGCTCGTCGGCATCTCGCCCGACCCGCTGGCCGTGGGCCCGGAGCTCCACTTCGTGCGCAACCGCCACACGGTGATCGGACACACCGGATACCGCATGGAACATCTGGAGGACCTGGTCGAGCTCACCGCCCGGGGCCGTCTGGACATCTCCGGGTCGGTCAGCGCGATCCTGCCCCTGGAGGACGTGAACGAGGGCATCCGCCGCCTGCGGGAGCGGGAGGGCAACCCGATCCGCATCCTGCTGCGGCCCTGAGCGCGGGGCCCCGGGCCAACCCCCGGCCTCTGCTGGCCGAAGGCCGCCGACCCCGTTCAGACCCCGGCGGCGGTCCGCTCGACCTGCGCGCGCACCCAGCTCAGGAAGGCCCGCACATCGGTGGTGGGCAGCGGTAGGGCGGAGGGGCGCGGGCGCTCGAAGCTGCGCTCCGCGGCCTCGATGAGCGGCCTGAACTCCCCCTCGGTCAGGGCGACTTCCCGCGCCGCCGCGCGCTTGGCCAGCCAGCGGCCCGTACGGCAGAACACCACCGAGCGGCAGCCGTTGAGCACCCGGTTGTCCGCGAGGTGACCTTCGCCGTCGCCGTGCTCACGGACGGAGGCGCCGATCGCGGCGAGCAGCTCCGGGCGACCCGGCGCGGCGACCACCTCCCGGGCGGGGCGGCCGAACAGCGTCAGCCCGGTCTGATGGGCCACGGAGCGGTCGATGGCGTACCAGAACGCCGGTGACCGCGCCGCGTCGAAGTCGGCCCGGTCCGGCAGCAGCGGGCCGGTGTTGAGGTCCAGTAGGTATCCGGCCGCACCCGAGGGCCGGATGGCGAAATCCGCCCCGTAGACCACCAGTTCCAGCCCCGCCGCCGGGCAGGACAGCTGAGGGTGGGCGAGGACCCGGGCCAGGTCGTGCAGGGCTGACCCGGGCAGTGACGGTTCCACGACGACCGTCACATCGACGTCGCTGCGACCGTGCCGGTAGTCCCCGAGCGCGAGGGAGCCGACCGCGAGGACGCTCACCAACTGGGGCCCGCACACCGCGCGGGTGCGCCGGACGAGTTCTTCCAGATAGGGCCGCAGTTCGGTGGGGAGGGACGGCGGATCCTCGCGGGGGTGGGCCATGTGCCCAGTATCCCCGGGCCGGTGTGCGCGGACGGCCATGGCCCAGCTGCCGTGTCTGATCTGCCGGGTCCGGGAGGTGCGAGGGCTCGCCGACTCGCTACTCGGCTTCCCCGGCAAAGCCGTAGTGAAGCCCCCGGCCCGGGACCGGCAGTCCCGCGGGCAGCCGGGAACCGGCCAGTTCGGGAACGGCGACGGCGTCCCAGTCCACGCCACTGTCCGCGAGGTGCTGGCCGAGGTCGACCGAGCCCACCTCCGCGCCGTCCACATGGGCGGTCAGGGTGGGTTCGCCACCGAGCCCACCCTCGGACAGGGTGAGCCACTTGTCGCAGGCCCAGCGGATCTTAGCCGCGTCGGACGCGACGATGGTCGCGCTGTTCCGCACGGATCCGCTCCATACCTCGTCCTCCATGACGTAGAAGCTGTACGCGTCCTCCGCCGCGGGCTTGTCACCGACACCGAGGAGCACGGCCAACTCGTCCAGCCCGGCCTCCGCGTGGCGGGTGGGACCGGCCGCGCGTATCCGGGCGTACAGCTGCTCCGCCTCGATGCGCCGCCGTTCGACGGTGCTCTCGTCCTCCCCGTACCACTTCATCACGTCGGGATTCATATCCCGACACGTCTCCCAGTAGGAGATCTGCTGGGCCAGGCGCCCGGTCAGCAGGGTCAGGGCCGTGACATCGTCGGGGTCTGCCGCCACCGCGGCGCGCAGCCAGGGCTCTTCGGGCCAGGACGGTTCGCCGTCCCCGGGCTCGGCCGGGTCCGCTGCCGTCAGGCACAGCAATCGCCCCAGCCGGAGCGCGGCTTGCGCATCGCCCGCGGCCGCCGTGCTCCGCAGCCGTACGAGGGTATCGTCGGTGATCGTCATGGGACGACGCTACGCCCCGCCACCGCGCGCTCAACGGCCTGTGCCCGGAGAGTCAGACCATGGCGGGCAGCCCGGGCAACAGCTTCTCGAGGGTGATGGGGAAGTCCCGTACGCGCACTCCCGTTGCGTTGAACACCGCGTTGGCCACCGCCGCACCGGATCCGCAGATGCCCACCTCGCCGATGCCCTTCGCGCCGAGGGGGTTGGCCTTGTCGTCGTAGCCTTCGAGGACGACGGCGTCGATGTCGGCGGGGATGTCACCGTTGACCGGCACCAGATATCCCGCGAAGTCCCGGTTGACGAAGGCGCCGGATCGCGGGTCGACGACGGCCTCTTCCTCGAGGGCCGCGCCGACGCCCCAGATCATGCCGCCGATCAGCTGTGAACGGGCCGTCTTCGGGTTGAACACACGGCCCACCGAGAACACGCTGAGCATCCGCCGCAGACGGATCTCGGCGGTGTCCCCGTCGACGCCCACCTCGGCGAAGTGCGCTCCGTAGGTGTTGATGGAGTAGTCCGAGTAGTTCGGGTCGTCGCCCATGAAACGGGTCTGGCCCTCCGCCTCCACACCGTCGGGATGGTGGCGCGCGACGATCTCGAGCAGCGTCTCCGAGGCGTCACCGATGGCCACGTCGCCGCCCGCGAACACCGCCGCCGCCGGGTCCCGGCCGTGCAGCGGGGAGCGTGGGTCACCGCAGGCCGCGTCCAGCAGCTTGGTGCGCAGCGCCGCGCACGCCCGGTGCACCGCGGTGGACGAATTGGTGGCGCCCCACGAGCCCCCGGACCCCCAGCTGGAGGGGTGGTCCGAACGCCCGAGGTCGATCCGCACGCGGTCCAGCGGGAGTCCCAGTCCCTCGGCCCCGACCTGGGTCAGGATGGTGTACGTGCCCGTGCCGAGGTCGGTCATGTCGGTCTGGACGGCGGCGGTGCCGTCCGGCTCCAGCCGCACCCGCACCGTCGTCGGCCCCTGGAAGTGCCCCCGGATGGCGGCCGACATGCCGTAGCCGATCAGCCACCGTCCCTCGCGCACGCTCGCGGGCGTGGCCGGGCGGTCCTCCCAGCCGAACCGGCGCGCGCCTTCGCGCAGACACTCCACCAGGTGCCGGTCGCTGTACGGCACGTTCCGCTCGGGGTCGACGGTGGGCTCGTTGCGGATCCGCAGCTCCACCGGGTCCATCCCGAGCGCATCGGCCAGCTCGTCCATCGCCGACTCGACCGAGAGCATGCCCGGTGCCTCGCCCGGCGCGCGGACGTCCGTTCCGCGCGGCAGGTCGAGCGCCGTCAACCGGTGGCTGGTCAGCCGGTGGGGCGCGGCGTAGAGGCTGCGGACGGTGGCGGCGGTCTGCTCGGCGTACTCGACGTCGGGGTTGGTGTGCATGGTGACGTCGTGGGCGATCGCGGCCAGCCGTCCGTCGGGCCCCGCGCCCAGCCGGACCCGCTGGCTCGAGGTGGGACGCATGCCCACGAGCTGGAAGACCTGCTGGCGGGTCAGTGTGACCTTGACCGGCCGGCCCAGCATGCGGGCGGCGAGCGCCGCCAGGATCGTCTCGGAGTGGATGCCCAGCTTGGAGCCGAATCCGCCACCGACGAAGGGGGTGACGATGTGCACCCGCTCCGGGTCCATCAGCAGGGTGCTGGCGACCGAGTCCCGCGCCGCGTCGGTGATCTGGCAGCTGGCGTAGACGACCAGGTCCTCGCCGCGCGGTTCCGCCATGGACGCGTTCGGCTCGATCGGCATCGAGAACTCGTACGGCGTCGTGTACTGCTCGTCGACCTTGACCTCCGCACGGGCGAACCCGGCGTCGAAATCGCCGACGGCGGTGTCGGTGGGGAGACCGGCGTTGAGCGTCTTCGGGACGTAGGTGTCGTCCTCGAACTCGCCGAAGTCGAAACGGCCCCGCCCGGCGTGGTACTCGACCTCCACCAGGTCGGCCGCGTCCCGCGCCTGCTCGAAGGTCTCGGCGACGACCAGTGCCACCGGCTCGCCGAAGAAGTGGACGTCCGGGCCGGTCAACATCGGCTGGGCGCGCCAGTATTCAAACGGGATGGACTCGTCGCGGGTGCCTTGCGCCGGGACGTTGAGGTGGGTCATCACCAGCTGGACACCGGACGCGCCTTCCGCCTCCTCGGTGTCGATCCGGGTGATCCGGCCCTTGCCGATCGTCGCACCGACGATGAAGCCGTAGAGCGGCCGGCCGGCCTCCCAGTGCTCATAGGCGTAGGTGGCCCGGCCGGTGGCCTTCAGCGGGCCGTCGACGCGGTTCACAGCTTGCCCGATCATCTCGCCTCCTCAGCTCGTCCCGGCCGCCTGCGCCAGCGTGCGGCACAGGGTGCGTTTGGCCAGCTCGATCTTGAAGTCGTTGTCACCCCGCCCGACCGCGCCGCGTAGGGCCGCCTCCGCGGCGGCGCGATAGGTGTCCATCGTGGCCGGACGGTCGGTCAGCACGTCCTCCGCCTCCACGGACCGCCACGGCTTGTGCGCCACCCCGCCGAACGCCACCCGCGCCTCCCGGATCGTTCCCCGGTCGGCCGAGACGACGGCCGCCACCGAGACCAGCGCGAACTCGTACGACGCCCGGTCCCGCACCTTGCGGTAGAGCTGCCCGCCCGGTAGGGGCGGGGGCAGCAGCACGCCCGTGATCATCTCGTCGTCGCCCAGTACGTTCTCGATGTGCGGCGTATCGCCCGGCAGCCGGTAGAAGTCCGTGATGGCGACCCGGCGCGCCGATCCATCGGCCCGGAGCAGCTCGATCTCCGCGTCGAGCGCGGTCATCGCCACGGCCATGTCCGAGGGGTGGGTGGCGATGCAGGACTCGCTCGCGCCGAGGATCGCGTGGATCCGGTTGAACCCGCCGATCGCCGAACACCCCGATCCGGGGTCGCGCTTGTTGCAGCCCGCGGCCGTGTCGTAGAAGTACGGACAGCGCGTGCGCTGTACCAGATTCCCCCCGGTGGACGCCTTGTTGCGCAGCTGGCCGGAGGCACCCGACACCAGCGCCTCCGACAGCGCCGGATAGCGGGTGCGCACCCGGGGATCGGCCGCCACATCGGAGTTCCGCGCCTGGGCGCCGATGAGCAGTCCACCGTCCGGCAGCTCCTCGATGTCCCGCAGCGGAAGCCGGCTGATGTCCACCAGATGGCTGGGGTACTCGATGTCGAGCTTCATCAGGTCGAGCAGATTGGTGCCGCCGCTGATGAACTTCGCGCCCGGCCGGGCCACCGCGGCGACGGCGGCCCGGGTGTCCGTCGCCCGCTCGTAAGTGAATGACTTCATGGGGCGCCTCCCTCCGCGTTGTCGCGGATGGCCGCGACGATGTTCGGATAGGCGGCGCAACGACAGATGTTGCCGCTCATCCGCTCGCGGATCTCGTCATCGGTCAGCTCGACCCGCGAGGAGGACACATCGGCGGTGACATGGCTGGGCCACCCCGCCCTCACCTCGGCGAGCATGCCGACGGCCGAACAGATCTGGCCGGGGGTGCAGTAGCCGCACTGGAAGCCGTCGCACTCCACGAAGGCCCGCTGCATGGGGTGCAGATGGTCGGGATCGCCCAGGCCCTCGATCGTCATGATCTCGTCGTCCTCGTGCATCACGGCCAGGCTCAGACAGGAGAGGACACGTCGGCCGTTGATCAGCACCGTGCAGGCGCCGCACTGCCCGTGATCACACCCCTTCTTGGTCCCGCTCAGGCGCAGCTCTTCCCGCAGCGCGTCGAGCAGCGAGGTCCGCGGATCCACCTCGAGCTGCCGCACCTGATCGTTGATGTTCAGCTTGATCGCCGAGGGTGGGGCTGTCCCGTCCTGGCTCCGCCTCGTGGCGTGGGTATCCGAAGCGCTCATCACGGCCCGCCTTCCTCGCTAGGTGCAGGTGTCACCCCGGATGTGCGGTGCGACTGCCGGGCACGCTCCCTGTCCCCAGGCTCTCGCAAGAAGGCGGACGTCGCACTGCGGGATGGTGGCTACGGAGCGTAGCTAGACGATGACTGACCGTGTGTCGGCGTCATGGTGGGCCATGACCACCCGCGCCCCGGCGACCGCAGGTGTGACCTCGGCGACCGCAGGTGTAATACGGGCGCCCCTCGGGCACCCGCGCCCGGAAAGGATCACGCCTGTCAAGAGAGCGGGCCCGGTCCGGACGCCTGGCCGGGACCGCGGAACGGAAGGCCATGAGCAGCGGTTTCATGGGTCCGGGGGACTTCGGTCCAGACCCGTTCGAGGAATTCATGGCACGGTTCCTCGACGGCGGACCGCGCCCCGGCCTCCGCCACATCGACATCGGCCGCCTGATGAGCGACCCCGCCCGGCAACTCGTCGCCGACGCGGCCAGCTACGCCGCCGAGCACGGCAGCGCCGATCTGGACACCAAGCACCTGCTGCGTGCGGCGCTGGCCACCGAGCCGACCCGGGGGCTGCTGGCGGGGGCGGGCGCCGACACCGACGCGCTGGCCTCGGAGATCGACCGGATGAGCGGCGAGGGGCCGCGGCGCACCCAGCTGTCCGTCACCCCCGCGGTCAAGCGCGCCCTGCTGGACGCCCACGAACTGGCCCGTGCGAACGGCGCCTCCTACATCGGCCCCGAGCACATGCTCGGGGCGCTGGCCGCCAACCACGGCTCCACGGCCGGTCGCATCCTCAACTCCCTGCCCTCCGACCCCGCGGCGGGCCGGGGCGGGCCGCAGGGCGCACCGGGCCGGCCGCCGGTCGGCAGTGCGGCCGGGCAGCAGCCCGGCCGGCGGCACGACACACCCACCCTCGACACGTTCAGCCGCGATCTGACCGACCTCGCCCACGCAGGGTGGATCGACCCGGTCATCGGCCGCGAGCAGGAGATCGAGCAGACCGTCGAGGTGCTGTCCCGCCGCGGCAAGAACAACCCCGTACTGATCGGCGACGCCGGTGTCGGCAAGACCGCCATCGTCGAAGGACTCGCCCAGCGCGTGGCCGAGGGAGACGTCCCCGACACCCTCCTGGGCCGCCGGGTGGTCGCCCTGGACATGTCCGCGGTCGTCGCGGGCACCCGCTACCGCGGTGACTTCGAGGAGCGGCTGAGCGGCATCATCGACGAGATCCGCACCCACTCCGAGGAGCTGATCGTCTTCCTCGACGAGCTGCACACCGTGGTCGGCGCGGGCTCGAGCGGCACCGAGGGCGGTTCCATGGACGCGGGCAACATGCTCAAGCCCGCCCTGGCCCGTGGCGAACTCCATGTCATCGGCGCCACCACACTGGAGGAGTACCGCCGCCACATCGAGAAGGACGCGGCGCTGGCCCGGCGCTTCCAGCCCATCCTGGTCCCTGAGCCCTCCGCCGCCGACGCGGTGGAGATCCTGCGCGGTCTGCGCGACCGCTACGAGGCCCATCACCAGGTCCGCTTCACCGATGAGGCGCTGCTCGCCGCCGTCGAGCTGTCCGACCGCTACCTCAGCGACCGGTTCCTGCCCGACAAGGCCATCGACCTGGTGGACCAGGCCGGTGCCCGGGTGCGGCTGCGCTCGCGCACCAAGGGCACCGACACCCGCACCCTGGAGCGCGAGGCCGAGCAGCTGACCCGGGACAAGGACCAGGCGGTGGCCGCGGAGGAGTACGAGCGGGCCACCGAACTGCGCGACCGCATCGGCGAGTTGAACCGCAGGATCGAGGCCGACGGCGACAGTGAGCCCGACGACGGGCAGAGCCTGGAGGTCACCGCGGAGGACATCGCCGAGGTGGTCTCCCGCCAGACCGGGATCCCGGTCAGCAGCCTCACCCAGGAGGAGAAGGCCCGCCTGCTCGGCCTGGAGGAACATCTCCGCGAGCGGGTCATCGGCCAGGACGAGGCCGTCGGCGCGGTCGCCGAGGCGGTGCTGCGCTCCCGGGCCGGTCTCGCCGACCCCGGCCGCCCCATCGGCAGCTTCCTCTTCCTAGGCCCGACCGGCGTCGGCAAGACCGAACTCGCCCGTGCGCTGGCCGAGGCGCTGTTCGGCAGCGAGGAGCTGATGGTCCGTCTGGACATGAGCGAGTACCAGGAGCGGCACACCGTCAGCCGGCTGGTCGGCGCGCCACCCGGCTACGTCGGCCACGAGGAGGCCGGACAGCTCACCGAGGCGGTGCGGCGCCGCCCGTACGCGCTGCTCCTGCTCGACGAGATCGAGAAGGCGCACCCGGGCGTGTTCAACACCCTGCTCCAGGTGCTGGACGACGGCCGGCTCACCGACGCCCACGGCCGTACGGTGGACTTCCGCAACACCGTCGTCGTGATGACCAGCAACCTCGGCTCCGAGGCCATCGGCGGGCGCGGTGCCCTCGGCTTCGGGACCGCGGACGCGGAGACGGACGAGCAGGCCCGGCGCGAGCGCGTCCTGCGACCGCTGCGCGAGCACGCCCGGCCCGAATTCCTCAACCGCGTCGACGAGATCGTGGTCTTCCGGCAGCTCACGGACGGGCATCTGCGCCAGATCACCGATCTGCTGCTGGAGGAGACCCGCCGTCGGCTGCACGCCCAGGACGTCACCGTGGAGTTCGCCCCGGAGGCCGTCGACTGGATCGCGCGGCGCGGCCATGAACCCGCCTACGGTGCCAGGCCGCTGCGCCGCACCATCCAGCGGGAAGTGGACAACCGTCTGTCGCGACTGCTGCTGGACGGCGAGATCGCCTCCGGCGACCGGGCCCGGGTGGAGGTCGCGGACGGAGCGCTGGTGTTCCACACCGACGCCCCCTCGAAGGCCGGGCGACCGTGAGGCCCGCGTGGGCGGCGGCCGCCGGGACGTGTCCGGCCCCTCTTCCGCCGTATGGTGGGAGGAGTCCACCGGGGGGACGCCGCCCCGAACGGGGCGGCGGACCGGGGTAGCCGACGCGCCGCAGGCGGAAGGGAGCGCATCGGACATGGACCAGCAGCAACCGCACCCTGACCGCACCCCAGGGTCTCCCGGAGCGTCCCGGCTTCGGCCGAGCGTGGGCGTGCCCCCGGGCGAGACCCCACCGGCCGAGGGCAGCCTCTCGGAGGCGGGCCCCCGCGAGACCTACAACCCCACGAAGGGCTGGTCGAAGGGGCCCACGATCGTCATCTGGCTCTTCGTGGCGCTGTTCGCGACCTTCTGCGTCGCGTTCGCGATCGCCGTGCTGGGATGACGTACGCCGTACTGGGGTGACGTAAAGGCGACCGGCGGCCCCACCACAGCACACCACGGCCGCCCCGACCGGCCCCGTACGGTTTTCTCCGCAGGTGGAAGGGCACCCGTCCGGCATGGATCACACGGAGGCTCCGGTTCTGGAGGCCCTGGCCCGCTACCACGAGCGCGGGGCCCTTCCCTTCGCCCCGCCCGGGCACAAGCAGGGCAGGGGCGCCGACCCGGACGTCGTCAAGGTCCTGGGGGAGGAGGTGTTCCGCACCGGCCTCCTCACCTGCGGCGGCCTTGACGACCGGCTGGGGTCGGGCCGGGTGCTGGAGCGCGCGGAGGAGCTGATGGCGGACGCGGTGCGCGCCGAGCACACCTTCTTCTCGACCTGCGGCAGTGCGGAGTACCCGCGAAATCGCCTGGCAACCGGATCCGCGAGGTGGCGTGGTGCGGTGGCGCCATCCGCGGCGCGATTGCGGCAGGTGGTGAGGGGAACCCGGCCAGCGGGGCCGAAGCCCGGCGGAGACGGCCCATCCTGGCAGAGGCGGACGGAGCGGACGGAACGTGGAAGGAACCGTGAGCGACACCCATCCCACGGCGACGGCCCGGCCGATGCCCTTGCCCACGGCGCGGGGCGAGGTGTCCGGGGCGCTCGTCGACGCCCTCGTGCACGAGCCCGGCGGGCCGATGTCGTCCCGCGGGGCGACGCTGCCCGGCGGCCGCTCGCTCCGCGAGGCCGACCCGTACGGCGACGATCTGCAGCTCGCGCTGTATGTCTGCTACGAGCTCCACTACCAGGGCTTCTCCGGTGTGGACGACGCATGGGAGTGGGATCCGGAACTGCTGCGGACGCGGCAGGCGCTGGAGCGACGCTTCCTTGACGCCCTGCGCTCCGATGCCACCACGCACGACGACCCGGACGCCGCCGTGTCCGGGCTGCTGCTGGAGCCCGCCGACGGGACGGGCGTCTCGCACTTCCTCCGGGACGAGGGCGAGCGGTGGCAGCTGCGTGAGTACATCGCGCACCGATCGCTCTACCAGCTCAAGGAGGCCGATCCGCAGGTGTGGGTCCTGCCACGGCTGCGGGGCCGGGCCAAGGCGGCGATGGCGGCCGTGGAGTACGACGAGTTCGGGGCCGGGCACGGGGACCGGGTGCACGCGGAACTGTTCGCCGGTCTGATGGCCGACCTGGGCCTGGACCCGGCGTACAACCACTATCTGGACGCCACGTCGGCACGGATGCTGGCGGTGGTCAACATGATGTCCCTGCTGGGCCTGCACAGGGCGCTGCGCGGTGCCCTGGTGGGCCACTTCGCCACCGTCGAGATCACCTCCTCGCCGGCCTCCGACCGACTGGCCCGGGCGCTGCGGCGGCTGGGCGCGGGCGAGGCGGCGGTGTTCTTCTACACCGAGCACGTGGAGGCCGACGCCGTACACGAACAGGTCGTACGCCATGGGGTGATCGACGACCTCCTGAAGCGCGAACCCGGACTCGCCGCGGACGTGGCGTTCGGGGTCGACGCCACCGTGTTCCTGGAGGACCGCTTCGCCGATGAGGTCCTGGACACGTGGCGTAAGGGCCGGTCCTCACTCCGCGTCCCGCTGTGACCCCGGCTGTGCCACCGCCACCATGCCCAGATGGAGCGATGACCGCGACGAGGTAGGCTGCGGGCTCGTGAGCGCCAAGCCGGACGGGAACCAGGGAACCGACTCTGACCAGGGGAAGCCGGCCGCCACACTGATCGGGGCGGCCCGGCGCCTCGCCCACGAGGTGCTGGCGCCCGGTGCCGAGGCCGCCGACCGCGAGGGCGTCTCCCCGGCCGCGATCGGCGAGGTCAAGAGGTCCGGGGTGCTCGGGGTGAGCGGCCCGGCGGCGTACGGCGGGGCGCAGGCGCCGGACGCGGTGGCCCGCGAGATCGCCGAAATCCTCGCTGGGGCCTGCTGCTCCACCTACTTCGTCCAGGCCCAGCACCACACCCCGGTCAGGATGCTCGCCGCCTCCGACTCCCCGGCGCGCGAGCGGCTGCTGCGCCCGCTGTGCGACGGCACGCTGCTGTCCGGTATCGCCTTCTCCCATCTGCGGGCCTTCCCCCGCACACCGGTGCGGGTCACCCGGGCCCCCGGCGGCAGGCGCTTCGACGGGCGGGTGCCGTGGTACACCGGCTGGGGCCTGAACGATGTGATGCTGCTCGCCGGGGTCACCGACGACGGCCAGGCGCTGTTCGCCTTCGCGGACGCCCGGGAGCAGCCCGGACTGCGGGCCACGCCGCCGCTCGAGCTCGCCGCGCTGACCGGCACCCGTACGGTCGGCCTGGAGCTGGACGGACTGGTGGTGCCCGAGGAGGCGGTGGTCTGGAGCCGTCCCCACGAGGAGTGGGCGGTCGCGGACCGGCCGAAGAACACCAACCCCAACCCGGCCGTGTTCGGCGTGGCCGGCGCCGCCCTGGACCTGCTGGAGGCGGCCGGGGACGCGGAGGCGAAGGAGACGGCGCGGGTGCTGGGCGAGCGGCTGCGCACGGTGCGCCGGGACGCGTACGCGCTGGTGGACGAGGTGCCCGCGGGCGAGCGCCTGGCGGACCGGCTCGCGGTGAAGACCCGGGCCTACGATGTGCTGCGCGCCGCCACCACCGCGGCGATCGTGGCGGGCGGCGGCCGGGCCTTCGGCCTCGGCAGCCCCGCCCAACGGCTGGCCCGCGAGGGCCTGTTCCTGGTGGTGCAGGGGCAGACCACGGACGTCCGCAGCGCGCATCTGCGAGCCCTGCGCGGCTGACCGGCGCGCGGGTGACCGAAGGCCCGGGTGGGATGACCGGGGGCCCGGCCGCTACAGCTTCTCGAAGGGATCGTGGCTCGCGAGCAGTTGCTCCACCCGCGCCTGATCGACCCGGCTGACGATCTGCCCGGCCTCCTGCCGGTCCCTGACCACCTTGGCCAGGGTGAAGGCGGAGGTCACCAGGTAGAGCACGGAGATGGCGAGGAAGCCGCGCACCCAGGCGTCGGCGCTCAGCCGGAAGATGCCGATGGCGGTGGCGGCCATGGCGACGGCGAAGGAGGCGACGGCCTGACCGTAGAACGCGGCCGTGCTCTGCTGCTTGACCGGTGTCTCACTCATGCGGACAAGGATGGGCGGATGCGGTCGGCTCCATATCCGTCCGGATACTCAGGTACGTACTCAGACATCGGGCGCCGTCAGTGCGGTTGGCGCAGTCCCGCGATGAGGAGTTCGACCAGTCGGCGTGCGTCATAGCCGGGGTCGTGCTCGGCGCCGATGCAGAGGTTCCCGACGCCGCGCATGAGCTCGTAGGCCTTGGGGCCGGACCGGATCTCACCCGCGTCGGCCGCCGCGTCGAGCAGTTGGGCGCACACGGGCAGGAGGCGGTCGATGAAGTACGAGTGCAGCGTGTCGAAGCTCGTGTTGTCGGACCGCAGTACGCCGGCGAGGCCGTGCTTGGTGACCAGGAAGTCGACAAAGAGATTGATCCACTGGCTCAGTGCGGCATGCGGCGTCGCGCTGCTCGCCAGCAGGGCCGGACCGGCCTCGGCGCAGGCCTCGACCTGGTGCCGGTAGACGGCGATGATCAGGTCCGCCCGGGTTGGGAAGTGGCGGTAGATCGTGCCCACCCCGACACCGGCCCTGGCTGCGATGTCGCGCACCGGCGCCTCCACGCCCGAGGTGACGAACACCGAGGCGGCGGCGTCGAGCAGGGTCTCCTGGTTGCGCCGGGCGTCCGCCCGCTTGGACCGGGCCGAGGGTCCCGCGCCCATGTCGCCGTCGTTCACCGCGCCGCTCCCTCCACCGCCGGGCTCGCCAAGCGGAACAGCACCCCGAACATTTACCGGAGCCTGGTTCCGTTTGCTTATGATGCCAGAGCGGCGGCCCGGCGGCCAAACCACCCATGGCCCAGTGCGGAATCGAGCGCGAGGTACTGCCCGTGGCCGACACCCGCCCGTGCCGCTCGACCCGTCACCGCGGCGCCGCTGACGAATCCGGTGCCACCCCCGTACGGGCGCGCGTGAGCACGGCGACCGCTTCCCGCGGATCGTCCGCGTGGAACCGGAGCGTACGGGCGACGCCCCTGCGCCCGAGGGGCCGTACGAACGTCACCGGCTCCGTCAGCTCCACCGTCACCGTCGTCTGGCCGCCCACCGCGAGGTCGAGCACCCCGTCCGGGCCCAGCCGCACCAGCCGTGCGTCCGGATAGCGCCGGTCCACCCGGGCCGCGGCGATGGCGGCGGCCGGAACCCGCAGGTCGAACAGCGCGCCGTAGCGGATGCGCAGCGAGCCGTCGGATCCCACGACATGCGGCCGGACCACACAGGCCGCGTGCAGCGCGAGGACCAGCACCACCCCGTACACATCGACGACGAGCGTGATGGCGTGCACCACCGGCCACGGGACCAGCAGGGCCAGCGCCACCGTCTCGATGACCGACACGAAGACCATCCCGTACAACATGGCCGTCTGGGGCCCGGTGTAGGCGACGGCCAGCGCCCCCTCCGGGATTTGGTGGCGGCGGCGCAGCGCCCACATCCCGAGGCTGTGCAGGGCCCGGGCCTCGTGGCGGAGGAGTTGGCGCGCGATCAGCGGGACCCGGCTCATGACGCCCTCCTGTCGAGTCGTGCGGTCAGCCGCTCCATCACCCGGCGCACCACCTCGGCCTGGGCGGGCGAGTAGTCGTCGAGCAGTGCCTGCTCGAAGCCGGTCGCCGCCGGGCCGCCATCGGGGAAGGCCGCCAGCATCTCGTCCGGTACGGCGGCCGACAGCTCATCGGCCAGCGGCGCGACCCGGGGATCGTCCGCCGCGGCCTCCTCCAGTTCATCCAGCCGCTCGTACAGCGCGAGCACGGCGGGGTTGTCGGCCAGCGGCCGCAGCGCCGCGTACACCGCGTCCCCGCCGATCACCCCCTCGAGCAGCATCAGGTGCTCTCGGTCCTTGGCGGCGGTCGGCGAGGAGGTGGCGGGCGCCACCTTCAGCAGCTCGATGAGCGCGGGCGAGAGCGGCGCGTCCGGGGTGAGCGGGCCGTCCAGCAGTGTGGCCAGCACCGCGCGGCGCCGCTGGATCTCGCGTTCCTGACGGGCGAGATCGGCATCCAGCTCGCCCAGCACCTCGGCCAGCTCACGCCCGGCGTCATCCGCGAGGACGTCCCGCACCTCGTCCAGGGCGAGCCCGAGCTCGGTCAGCCGCCGGATCCGGGCCAGCAGAACGGCGTCCCTGAGGGTGTAGACCCGGTATCCATTGGCACGCCGCCGGGGCTCGGGCAGCAGACCGATGTGGTGGTAGTGGCGCACGGTCCGGGATGTGACTCCGACGAGCGCGGCGATTTCTCCGATGCGCATGCGGCCAGTAGAAACCCTGCCGCCACGACAAGGTCAAGCGCGTCCGTCCGGCGGTGACCCGTGTAGGGAGCAACGGGACGGTAGCGTAAGGAGGTCCCCATTCGGTCAGCTGTGGTGAGAGCGCATATCCGGGAACGGTGAGGAAGCCTTATGCGGCATGAGATCAGCCCCGAGTCCATCCTTGAGGTCGGGCTCGGCTTCATGGCGTCGAAGGCGCTGCTCACCGCGGTGGAACTGGATCTCTTCTCCCTGCTCGCCGAAAACCCCCGCACCGGCGGTGACGTGGCCGGGGCGCTCGGACTGCACCCGCGCGGCGCCGGCGACTTCCTCGACGCGCTGGTGGCCCTCGGTTTCCTGGAGCGGTCCGAGGGCGTGTACCGCAACAGCCCGTCCGCCGACACCTTTCTCGACCGCAAGAAGGCCACGTACGCGGGCGGCATCCTGGAAATGGCCAACAGCCGGCTGTATCCCTTCTGGGGGTCGCTCACCGAGGCGCTGCGAACCGGGCAGCCGCAGAACGAGCACAAGGACGGCGGCGATGTCTTCGACGCCATCTACCACGACCAGGAAGGGCTCGAGCGATTCCTGCACGGAATGACCGGGCTCAGCATGGGCAAGGCGATGGTGATAGCCGAGCGGTTCCCGTGGGCCGACTACCGGACGGTGCTGGACGTCGGGGGAGCGGTGGGCTGCGTCCCGGTGGCGGTGGCCCAGCGCCACCCCCATATGAGCGGCGGAGTCTTCGAACTGCCCCAAGTGCGGCCCGAGTTCGAGAAGTACGTGGCGTCCTTCGGCCTGGAGGACCGGCTCACCTTCCACGGCGGCGACCTCTTCACCGATGACCTGCCCGGCGCCGATGTGATCGTGCTGGGCCAGATGCTGCACGGCTGGGGCCTGGAGGGGAAGCGGCTGCTGCTGAAGAAGGCGTACGACGCGCTGCCCGCCGGGGGAGCGGTCCTCGTCTACGACGCCATCATCGACGACGACCGCAGGGAGAACACCTTCGGGCTGCTGGCCAGCTTGAACATGCTCCTCGAGACCCGGTCCGGCTTCGAGTACACGGCCGCCGACGGCCGTGCGTGGCTGGCGGAGACGGGGTTCAGCGGCAGCCGGATCGAACCGCTGACGGACGGCTACTCCATGCTGGTGGGCATCAAATAGCGACGACGACCACCTGGCCGCCGCCCGGCCTTCGGGCGTGTCCGGTGGTCTTTCCCCTTCCCGCCCCTTCCCGTTACCAGGGGCTGGGGCGAGGCCCTCCATGCGGCGGAGCGGCATGGCGATGCTGCGGCGGAGGAGGAGCAGCCCGCCGACAGGCGTCACGATCCGCCGGAGACCCCTGATGAGAAGCTGTAGCGCAGGATCCGGCCCACGTCCCGGAAGCCGGGCAGACGCGCCATCACCCGCATGCTCATCCGGCCGGTGGTCGGCATCTTCTCCACCCCCGGCATGTCCACGCTGCGCACCGCGTCGAGGCAGGTCAGCCCCGGGTGCCAGGTCTCGACCTCATGGGGGTCGTCCAAGCCCCAGTGGAGCGTGGCGCCCGCGTTGCGCACCGCGGGGACCATCTTCTGGAGCCGGATGCCCAGTGGCCCGTAGACGTCGAAGAGCAGCTGGCCGCTGGGGAACCGCTCGGTGATCCGCTGGATCAGCCGCTTGCCCTCCTCCTTGCGCAGATACATCGTCAGCCCCTCGGCGACGACCACGGTGGGCCGGTCGTCGGGCACCTCGCGCAGCCATGCCCCATCGGTCACCGAGGCGCCGACCATCTCGTAGTTCCCCGACGGCTCGGGGAGCAGCCGTCGGCGCAGATCGATCACATCGGGGTAGTCGATGTCGAGCCAGCGCACCGATGACGGCGGGTCGAGGCGCTGTACCCGGGTGTCGAGACCGCATGCGAGATGGAGCACGGTCGCCTTCTGATGCCCGGCCAGGAATTCCACGGCCCAGTCGTCGAGCTGTTTCGCCCGCAGGGCGATGCCGACCGCCGTCGTGTCCGTCATCCCCGTCTTGGCGAAGTCGTAGGCCACGCGCTCCACGGCCTCCTGGGCCGCGTGGTCATGCAGGACGGAGTCCGGTGAACGGCTGTCCACCGCCCTGCCGTACAGCGTGGCGAGCAAGGTCTCCTGAGCGCCGCTGAGAGTGATCTTTTCGCGATCCATGGTTCCTCATCGATGTGGGGGTAACCGGACGGACCATTCCGTACTGATATGCAACGAACATAAGGGTATGCAACGAAATGGGAAGAACCCGTGTCCGTACGGTCCCACGTTCCCCCCGGTGAAAGCGACCGGCCTCTGGGCCATTCGAGTCCAACCGGCCAACATCGGGTGGCCGGGTGCACGGGTGGATGGGCGCACGGGGGGCGGTGGCGTCAGTGGCCCTCGCCGTCGTCCCGCGTCAGCCACAGATCGGGGCCGAAGACCTCGTAGTGGATCGCGGAGGGGTGCACCCCCCGCTCCAGCAGTTGGATCCGCACCGACCGCATGAAGGGCATCGGACCGCACAGATACGCCTGGACGCCGTCCGGGACCTCGATACCGGACAGGTCGACGCGGCCGGTGCGCTCGACCGGCCAGTCGCCCTCGGGGCGCTCGTACCACGTATGGGCGGTGCCCCGCGCCAGCTTGGTGACCAGCCGCTCCTGGTCGGCGCGCAGCGCGTGGTCGGCGGGGGAGCGGTCGGCGTGAACGGCGATGACCGGGGCCCGGTGTCCGGTGGCCGTCAGCTCCTCCAGCATGGCCACCATCGGGGTGCAGCCGATTCCGGCGGAGGCGAGCAGCAGCGGTGTGTCCGTGCCGTCGAGCACGACGTCGCCGCAGGGCGCGGAGACGGTGAGCTCATCGCCCGCGTGGACGTGGTCATGCAGCCTGCCGGAGACCTCACCGGCCGGGCCCAGGCCCGTGTCCTCGCGCTTGACGGAGAAGGACCACACGGTGGCGCCGGGGCCGTTGGTCAGGCTGTACTGGCGGATCTGCCGTGCCCCGTCGGCCAGTTCCACCCGCACCGAGACATACTGGCCCGCCCTGAACGCGGGGGCGGGACGGCCGTCCGCCGGCTGGATCCGGAAGGTGACCACGTCGGCCGTCTCCCGGACCCGCTCGACCACCCGCCACCGCCGCCAGGACCCGCCGACCAGCACACCCCGCTCCGCGTACAGCCGCCGCTCGATCTCGATCAGGGCGTTGGCCATCAGCCAGTAGACCTCGTCCCAGGCGGCGGTCACCTCCTCGGTGGCCGCGCCGCCCAGCACCTCCACGATGGCGGCGGACAGATGACGGTGTACCACCGGATACTGCGCGGGGCTCACCCCGAGCGAGGCGTGCTTGTGGGCGATGCGGTTCAGCAGGGCGTCGGGGCTGGTCCCCGGCCGCTCCACCAGGGCGGTGGCGAACGCGGCGATCGCGCCCGCGAGGGCCTGCCGTTGGGTGCCCGCGGCCTGGTGAGCCCGGTTGAACAGATTCCGCAGCAGCTCGGGATGGGCCTCGAAGAGCTTCCGGTAGAACAGCTCGGTGATGGTGCCGATGGCCTCACCGACGGCGGGAAGCGTGGCGCGGACGGTCTCGGCGGACTTCTGGGAGAGCATGAGCGGACCTAACTGGTATCTAAGATTCGCATTCAACGGCAGGGGTGAACCGGGCATGGTGACCTCCGTGTCGGCACGGCGCGGCTCGGCGGGGACGGGTCCGGACTCGGTAACCCGGACGGCGGCCTTACGGGGACAGTCCGGGTGCGCGCCCGACCAGCCCCAGCAGCACCGGACCGGTCGGGGACGCCACCAGATCGTCGACCGTTAGGGGATCGAGCGAGCCGAAGAACGCCTCCTGCGCCCGGCGCAGCGCCATCCGCAGCCGGCACCCCTGCCGCAGCGGACACGGCACATCCCCCTCGCAGTCGACGACATCGCCGACCCCCTCGAGGTCCCGGACCAGCTGACCGACGGAGGCTGTGCGCCCGGTCGCGGTGAGCGTCAGCCCGCCGCCCCGCCCGCGCCGTGTCTCGATCAGGCCCAGGTGCTGCAGCCTGGCCGCCACCTTGGCCAGGTGGGTGTAGGGCACCCGCATCTCCCCGGCGATCTGGCGGGCGGTGCAGGGCTCGGTGCCGGTGACCGCCAGCCGCATGACGGTGCGGAGCGCCAGGTCCGTTGACTTTGTCAGCCGCATGGCGGGAGATTACGTTAATGCGAATCTGAGATGCAATTTATAGGGGTGGGTTCCGGCCGCCCATGGGGGCGTGTCCCGGCCGCTTGCGTACGGGTGGGTGCCCCAGTCGCTTAGGCATGGGTGTTCCGGCCGCCGCGCCGGTCAGGCTTCGCCCGGCGGCTGCCCGCGCAGTGCCCGCGTCACCGACCAGGCGACGGACACCATGGGCACGGCCACCACCGCCCCGACCACCCCCGCCACGATGCTCCCGGCGATGACCGAGATCGCCACCACCACCGGATGGAGCCGGACCGCCCAGCTCATCACCAGCGGATGCAGGACATGGCCCTCGAACTGACCGACCGCCACGATCAGCAGCAGCACCACGGCCGCGATGGCCGGACCCCGCCCGGCCAGGGCCACCACCGTCGCCACCGCCAGCGCGATCGGCGAGCCGATCAGCGGGACGAACGTGGCGAAGAAGACCAGCAGCGTCAGCGGCAGCGCCAGCGGCACCCGCAGCAGGAACAGGGCGATGCCGACCAGCGCCGCGTTGGACGCCGCCACGACGATGATGCCCCGGGTGTACCCCGCGAAGGTGGTCCACGCCGCCCGCGCCGCGCGGTCCCACGGGGACCGGGCGCGCTCGGGGAGCTGGCCCCGGAACCACAGCCACATCCGGTCGCCGGAATGGATGAAGAAGATCGAGCAGAACAGGGCGAGGAACACCGCCGTACCCGCCTCCACGACCCGCCCCGCACTGCTGAGCGCCCTGCTGATCAGCGTCTCGCGGTGCCGTGTCACAAAGTCGGTGACCTTGTCGTGGGCCCCGGACAGCACCCCGTGCCGGACATGGAACGGCGGCCCCTCCAGCCACCGCTCGATCCGGCCGATCCCGCCGCGCAACTCCCCCACCAGCCTGCCCGCCTCCCCCGCCGCCGCGTTGCCCACCAGCGCCAGCAGCCCCAACACCGCGAACAGCGTGCCGAACACCGCCAGCGCCACCGCCAGCGGCCTGGGGCACACCCGCGTCAGCAGATCGGCCAGCGGCCGCAGCAGGGCGGTGGCCACCAGCGCCAGGAACACCGCGATCGCGACGAGCTCGAACCGTCCCAGCACCGTGAACACCAGATAGACGGCCAGCCCGATGAGCATCAGCCGCCATGCGTACGCGGCGGCCAGCCGCAGCCCGGGATGGACCTGTGTGCTCTCGTCCCCCGCCCGCCGCACCGCCGCCGCCAGGGCCGCGGAGCCGGAGCGGCGAGCCCGCGCCACCGCCCGCGAGGCCCGCCCCGACGGCCCGCCCGTCACACCGCGCCGAGGGCGTACGCCCCGTCCTCCCGGCCGCTCGGGCGGGGGAGGAGAGTCGCTGCTCACGTGGGCGCCACCGCCTTCTGGTCCCGGTCCTGCGCGGCAGAAGAGGATGGTGATTCATCCCTCTACGTACAGATTCAATCAGGGCGGCCGTCCGGGCGCCGGGCACCTCTCCCGGCGCGGCGGCTGTCCACTCCCCGGCGCGGTGGCCGTCCTCTTCCCGGCGTGGTGGCCCACTGTCTGCCCGCGCGGCGGCCGTCCGCGCCCCCTGCCGTTCCGCATCCGTGCCCGCCTAAGATCGCCCTGGTCACCGCCCGCCAAGGCACTCTGCAAGGAGCCGCTCGTGACATACGACATCACCGCCGTCCGCGCACAGTTCCCCGCACTGAAGGCCGGGTCGGCCCACTTCGACGGCCCGGGAGGCACCCAGACCCCGCTCCCCGTCATCGAGGCCGTCTCCGACGCGCTGGCCAACCCCCTGTCCAACCGCGGCCGCCGCACCGCCGGGGAGCGCAACGCCGAGGCCCTGGTCCGGGCGGCCCGGCAGGCCATGGCCGATCTGCTCGGCGCCGACCCGGCCGGGACCGTCTTCGGGCGCAGCGCCACCGCCCTCATCTACGACTTCTCACGCACCCTCGCCAAGACCTGGTCGCCGGGGGACGAGGTGGTGGTGTCCCGGCTGGACCACGACGCCAACATCCGCCCCTGGATCCAGGCCGCCGAAGCCGTCGGGGCCACCGTGCGCTGGGCCGACTTCGACCCCGCCACCGGCGAGCTGACCCCCGATGACATCAGCGCCCAGCTCGGCGACCGCACCCGGCTGGTGGCGGTCACCGCCGCCTCGAACCTGATCGGCACCCGCCCGGACATCCCGGAGATCTCCCGGCGGGTGCACGCGGCCGGGGCGCTGCTCCACGTCGACGGGGTGCACTACGCCGCCCACTCCCACGTCGACGTCCCGAGGCTCGGAGCGGACTTCTTCGTCTGCTCCCCCTACAAGTTCTTCGGCCCCCACCTCGGCGTCCTGGCGGCCAGCCCCGCCCTCCTTGAGACCCTGACCCCGGACAAGCTGCTCCCCTCGACGAACGCCGTTCCCGAGCGCTTCGAATTCGGCACCCTGCCCTATGAATTCCTCGCCGGGACCCGCGCCGCCGTCGACTTCCTCGCCACCTTGGACCCCGGGGCCGAAGGCAGCCGCAGGGAGCGGCTGGCATCGTCGTTCACGGCCCTCGAAGAGCACGAGGCCACGCTGCGCGGGCGCATCGACGAGGGCCTGGCCGCCCTGGACCCGATCACCATCCACTCCCGGGCCGCGGACCGCACTCCGACCGTGCTGCTGACCATCGACGGCCGTGACACCACCGACGCCCACCGCCATCTCGCCGGGCGCGGCGTGGACGCCCCCGCCGGCTCGTTCTACGCGGTGGAGGCATCCCGCAGGCTGGGCCTGGGCGACAGCGGAGGGCTGCGCATCGGCCTGGCGCCCTACACCAGCGGCGAGGACGTGGACCGGCTGCTGGAGGCGCTTTCGGACTTCCTGCACACTCCGGCCCCGCGCGGCTGACCCATCCGGCGCCGACCGGCCCCGCGCGGCTGATCCATCCGGCGCCGACCCGCCCACCGGCTCTCCCCTCCCGCGCTCCCGGCGCGCGCTGACGCGCGTCCCTCCGCGGGTGGTGGTGTTCGCCCGGATGTTCCCGTAGGGGCGGTATTGGGGCCGGGCGGTGCGGCGGGCAGGCTCGTGGGTGCTGTGCCTGTTCCGTACGGGGAGGGGTTCCCTTTGGCCGGTGTGTTGCCGCGCGGCGATCGGCTGCCGTCGTTGACGGGGCTTCGCTTTCTGCTGGCCGGTGTGGTGTTGGCGGGGCATGTGCTGACGCTGGGCAGATTCTTCGCGGACAGGGACGTCTATGAGGCCGCCGACACCTCGTCCATGGCGAGCGCGGCGGCGGTCTCCTCCTTCTTCCTGCTCAGCGGCTTCGTCCTGGCGTGGAACGCCTCCCCTGCCGACACCGCGGTCCGGTTCTGGCGCCGCCGGCTGGTGAAGATCCTCCCCAACCACGTGGTGACCTGGTCACTGATGATGGGGCTGCTCATGGCGACGGGCACCGCCGCGCTGCTTCCGGTGCCGGACCCGGGCCCGGGGGAGGCGGTCCGGAATCTGCTGCTGGTGCACGCCTGGGTGCCGGACATGGCCGACTTCAGCAGCGTCAATCCGGTGACCTGGTCCATCTCCTGCGAGGCGTTCTTCTACCTCCTCTTTCCCCTGCTGATCCGGCCGGTGCGGGCACTACCGGAACGGCTGCTCCGGCCGGTGATCGCGCTCGTGGCGGTGCTGGTGGTGACGATGCCGCTGGTGGCGATGGCCGTCACCGACCGGGCCGCGCCCGGGAGTTGGTCGCCGCTCTCCACGGAGCGCTGGTGGCTGATCTACTTCTTCCCGCCGGTGCGGCTGCTGGAGTTCATCCTCGGACTTGTGCTCGCCCGGGCGGTCCAGCTCGGCCGCTGGCCGACGCTGCGCCCGCGGTGGCCGCTGCTCGCCCTGGCGGGGGTCTTCGCGGCACGGACGGAGCTGCCGGAGGAGTACCTGTGGGGAGCCGCGACCTGTCTGCCGATGGCAGCCCTCATCCCGGCCATCGCCACCCGTGATCTCGAGGGGCGGGAGAGCTGGCTCGGACGCCGTGGCCTGGTCCTGCTGGGCGAGGCGTCCTTCGCGCTGTACATGGTCCACTTCCCGCTGCTGTACGAGATCCGGGTGCTGCTGGACCGGCGGACGTTCGACACCGTGACCGCCGCGCTGTTGTCCGTGCTGGTGTCGGTGTTCTGTGTGGCGGTGTCGCTGCTGCTGTGGCGCGGTGTCGAGGCGCCGGTGATGCGCCGCTTCGCCCGCCCCCGCGGCCGTTCCGTACCCACCGCCGGGCCCGCGCCCGGCGACCGGAGCGCGCCCCTGCCCCAGCAGGACCCCGCGCCGTAAACGGGTGGCCCGGTCGTGTGCGGCCGCTCAGTCCGGCGACGTGGCCACGCGCACGCGGTGGCTTTCGCCGTCGGAGAGGAACGACGTCGTGGACCGGCGTATCGGCCCGATCGAGCAGCAACTGGCGGGCGAGCGTGGCCCGGCCAAGCGCCCGGTGGTCGAGAACGGTCATACCCGAATGCGCCCTTCCCTTCGGCTTCTTCGGCTTCTTCGGCTTCTTGGGTTCCTTGGGTTCCGGAGCCGCGCCGGTGGCGGGTGCCACCGGCGCGGCTCCGCTGAGATCGGTCAGCGTCAGCCGGACTTCCGCCCGTCGAGTGATTCGCGGATGATGTCCGCGTGCCCGGCGTGCTGGGCGGTCTCGGCGATGACGTGCAGCAGCACCCGGCGCACGCTGTGCGCCGCGCCCGGCTCGTTCCAGGGCGCCTCGGGCAGCGGGTGGGTCGCCGACAGGTCGGGGACGGCGGTGATGATCTCCTCGCTCCGGGCGGCGACCTCCTCATAGCGCCGGAGGATCCCGGCCAGCGTCTCACCGGGCAGCATCTGGAAGGCGTTCTGGTTGTCGATCGCCCACTGCGGGATCTCCCGTGCGGTACCGGCCGCGAGGTCGGCCCAGGTGACACCCTCGGGCAGGTCGTAACGCAGCGCCGACGGGCCTTCGAGGACGAAGCGCAGCCATCCTTCCTCGATGGCCGCGACGTGCTCGATCAGCCCGCCCAGGCACAGCGTGCTGACCGTCGGGCGTTCGCCCGCCTGCTTGTCGTCGAGCCCGTCCACCGTCTTGGTCAGGGCGGATCGTGCGGCGGCGAGTTCGGCGAGCAGGTCGGCCCGCTCGCCGTCGAGAGGGGTGGCGGGCGTGGTGGTGGCGGTCACGGTCATGGGGTCCTTCGGTCGTTCTCGTTGGCTGACGAGGACAACCGTCGCAGGGGTAGCGGACAGGTTATGGCCGCTTCTCGGGGCAGAATCGGTGTCATGCCGAAGACATCAGCGCGACTGCTGTCACTGCTCTCCCTGCTCCAGGCGCGCCGGGACTGGCCGGGCCAGCTGCTGGCCGAGCGGCTGGACGTCAGCCCGCGCACCGTACGCCGCGATGTCGACCGGCTGCGCGAGCTCGGCTATCCCGTCGTGGCCGCCAAGGGCCCCGACGGGGGCTATCGGCTCGGCGCCGGGTCGGACCTGCCGCCGCTGCTGTTCGATGACGACCAGGCCGTGGCCCTCGCCGTGGCGCTGCAGACCGCCACCGTCACCGGAGCGGGGATCGAGGAGGCGGCGGCGCGTGCGCTGAGCACCGTGCGGCAGGTGATGCCCGCGCGGCTGCGCCATCGCATCGACGCCCTCCAGGTCACCGCCGTCGACGGTGCGGGTACCCGGCCGAATCCGCGGGTCGGCGCGCGGGTGCTCATGACCCTCAGCGCGGCCGTCCGCGCCCGCGAGGTGCTGCGCTTCGACCACACCCCCGTGTCCGCACCGGATGCCTCCGGCGCCGACCCCGCCGCCACGCCGCCGCGCCGGGTGGAGCCACACCACCTCGTCACCCGGGGCGGGCGCTGGTACCTGGTCGCCTGGGACCTCGACCGCGACGACTGGCGCACCTTCCGCGTCGACCGGATCACCCCGCGCACGCCCACCGGGCCCCGCTTCACCCCGCGCGCCGTACCCGGAGGGGACGTGGCCGCCTTCGTGGCGAGCAGGTTCCGGGGCTCCGACGGCCCGGGCGGCTGGCCGTGCCGGGGCGAGGTCATCCTCGCCCTGCCCGCCTCCGTGGTGTCCACCTACGCCCGGGACGGAGTCGTCGAGGAACTGGGCCCGGACCGCTGCAGGCTCGTCCTGGGCGCGTGGTCATGGCCCGGACTGGCCGCCGCCATCGGCAGGTTCGACGCCGACATCGAGGTCATCGGGCCGCCCGCGCTGGGGGAGGCCTTCGGCCACCTGGCCCGCCGCTTCACCGACGCCGCGGCCGGGGCGCCCAGCGGGTCCACCACGCCACCGCCCCCGGGCCGCTGAACACCGCGTGCCGCACACCGTTCCTCAGGGCGCGGCGTCGAGATCCACCTCAAGGTTCTCGGTCTCGGTCCAGAACCCCTCGTCCGCGTCCTGCAGCCGGGACGCCGCATGCCTCAGGTGGAGCAGTGCGGCATCGCGCGCCGCCTCGGCGTCGTGGGCCTCGATGGCGGCCAGGATGGCGTGGTGCTCCTGCCGGACCGCTTCGAGGAAGTCGCCGCGGCGCGCCTCGTTCGCACGCGTGACGCGGATTCCGCCGCGCAGCACCTCGCCGAGGTAGCGCAGCGTGGAGAGCATCACCGCGTTCCCGGTCGATTCGGCGACGGAGCGGTGGAAGGCGAGATCCTCGTCCACGCCGTCGCCACCGGCCGCCACCGCCGTGTCGATGGCCGCCAGGGCCTGGCGCATCCGGACGAGGTCGGCCGGGGTGGCCCGGGTGGCTGCGAGGTAGGCCGCCTCGCCCTCGATGGGGCGGCGCACCTCCACGATCTGCCGCACCTTGGACTTGGTGTCCTCGGCGGCCTCGGCCTCCAGGTCCAGCGGCCGGGTGCGGTGCGGCATCACGAACACGCCGAGCCCCTGACGCGGTTCGACCAGGCCCGCGCTGCGCAGCCGGGACACGGCCTCGCGTACGACGGTCCGGCTGACGCCCAGCTGCTTGACCAGCTCCACCTCGGTCGGGAGCTTGTCACCCTCGGCCAGCCGTCCGGACTCGATCTCTTCCGAGAGTATCGCCGCGACCCGATCCGCGAGCCGCACGGGACCGCTCACCTTGGAGAACATGGTCTTCAGTTTATCGGCACCTCCCTGGTCGCCCCGGCCGCGCTTTCCCCCGCCCTTCCCTTCCCGCTACCAGGGGCTTCGCCCCTGGACCCCGGTGTCCACGACCGCGTCGGCGTGGTCTTCGGCGTAGGCGCGCACCACCGAGGCGAAATCCGGGTCGGGGGCCAGCCCGAGCGCCGCGGCGCGCGCGTTGTCGAACACGGCGGGCCATGAGCCCACGATGGCCTCGACGTCGGGGTCGGGCGCGATCGTCACCAGGTCGGCGACGGCGTCGCCCGCCACCTGCCGCAGCGTGCCCAGCATGTCGGCGACCGAGACCGTGAGCGCCGGAAGGTTGACCGGCAGCCCGCCGTCGATCCGGCCGGGACCGGCGCCGCGCTCGGCCTCCGCGACGCGGAGGACGCCCTCGACCGTGCGCCGTGGCGAGGCCAGGGCCACCCGCAGATCGAGGTGGACCGGGCAGGTGGCCGGGAGGCCCGCGAGCGGTTCGCGGATGATGCCGGACAGAAAGCCGGAGGCCGCCGCGTTCGGCTTGCCCGGCCGTACCGACACGGTCATCAGCCGGGCGACGCGCCCGTCCACGAAACCGCGGCGGTTGTAGTCCGCGATCAACTGCTCGCAGACGAGCTTCTGGACGCCGTAACTCGACCGCGGTGTGGGCAGGGTCGACTCGCTGACGACCGGCGGCAGCGGCAGCGCGGGATCGGCACCGTAGACGGCCACGCTGCTGGAGAAGACCACCCGCGCCACCGGCCCGCCGGCGGCCGACTGGGCCCGCGCGGCCTCCAGCACCGCGCGTGTGGTGTCCACATTGGCACGCATACCGAGGTCGAAGTCGGCCTCGCACTCGGCCGAGACCGCGGAGGCGAGGTGGATCAGCACATCCACCGGCTCCGCGAACACCGCGTCGAGACGGTCGGCCAGATCGCCCTGGACGATGTCCACGAGAGGGTCGTCCGCCGCCGGACCGGGCGGCACCACGCGGTCGGCCAGCACCAGCCGGTCGATGGGCGCACCGCGGAACGTCCGTGTGGTGAGCAGCACGTCGGCGACCCGCTGCCCCAGGAAGCCGGAGCCACCCGTGATGACGATCCTCATGCGTTGTCTCCTCGGTGGTCGTGTCGCCAGCCAAGCCCCTCGCTCGTACCGGCGCGGGGGATGTACTCACAGCCGATCCACCCGTCGAAGCCCAGGTCGTCGATGACACCGAACAGATGGCGGATGTTGAGCTCGCCCCGGTCGGGCTCATGGCGATCGGGCACGCCCGCGATCTGCAGATGGCCGACCCGGCCGGTCGGCAGGTCACGGCGCAGGGTCGTGGTGAGGTCGCCCTCCACGATCTGGCAGTGGTAGAGGTCGAGTTGCACCTTGAGGTTCGGGGCCGCCACCTCCCGTACCACGCCGTGTGCTTCGGACTGCCGGTTGAGGAAGTAGCCGGGCATATCACGGCCGTTGATCGGCTCGATCAGGATGTCGACGCCCGCCGCGGCGGCCCGTTCCGCGGCCCAGGCGAGGTTGGCCAGATAGGTGGCGCGGTGCCGTGCCGCATCGCCCGGCCCCACCAGGCCGGCCATCACATGCACCCGCGGGCAGCCGAGCTCCGCCGCGTACTCCAGCGCCCGGCCGATCCCGGAGCGCACCTCCGCCTCGCGTCCGGGCAGTGCCGCGATCCCGCGCTCCCCGGACTCCCAGTCACCGGGGGGCGCGTTGCAGAGCACCTGCCTCAGGCCGTGGTCATCGAGTCTGCGTCGCAGTTCGGCGGCGTCGTACGGGTAGGGGAAGAGGTACTCGACGGCCTCGAAGCCATCCGCCGACGCCGCGGCGAAGCGGTCGAGGAAGTCGTGTTCGGTGTACATCATGGACAGGTTCGCGGCGAACCTCGGCATGCTGGCTCCTGCGTTCGGGCCGGGAGTCCCGGTCAGCGGTTGACGACCTGCTTCTCGGCGGTGAGCACCGCGGCGGCGCCCACGACCAGGGTGAGGGCCAGGACGTACATCGGTATCGACGCCGAGCCGGTGGCGTCCTTGAGCGCGCCGATCATGTACGGGCTGACGAAACCGGCGAGGTTGCCCACCGAGTTGATGAGGGCGAGGCCCGCCGCGGCCGCGGTGCCGCCGAGGAACGCGGTGGGGAGCGACCAGAACAGCGGAGCGCAGGTCAGCACCCCGGCAGCGGCCACGGACAGCGCGGTCAGGGACAGCGCGGTCGACCCGTTCCACACGGCGGACAGCGAGAATCCGACGGCGCCCATCAGGCTCGGGATGACCAGGTGCCAGCGGCGCTCGCGGCGCTTGTCCGCCGAGCGGCCGAACAGGTTCATCGCGATGAGCGCGGCCACGAACGGCACGGCGCTGAGCACACCGATCGTCACATTGCCCTCGATGCCGGTGGACTCGACGAACGTGGGCATCCAGAAGGTCAAAGCGTACTGACCCATGACGAAGCAGAAGTAGATGAGGCACATCAGCCACACCTTGGGCTCACGGAAGGCGTCCCGTACCCGGCCGTGCACCGTCTGGTGCGCGCTGTCGTCGGCGACCGCCCGCTCGACGACGGCCTTCTCCTCATCGGTCAGCCACTTCGCGTCCCGTACGCCGTCGTCCAGGTAGAAGAGCGTGATGACACCGACGAGGAGTGCGGGGACCGCCTCCAGCAGGAACATCCACTGCCAGCCCTGCCAGCCGTTCACCCCGTGGAAGGTGTCCATGATCCAGCCGGAGAGCGGATTGCCGAAGATGCCCGCCACCGGGATGGCCGACATGAACATCGCGATCACCCGGGCCCGGCGGTGCGAGGGGAACCAGTAGGTGCAGTAGAGGATCACCCCGGGGTAGAACCCCGCCTCGGCGGCACCGAGCAGAAACCTCAGCACATAGAACGTCACCTCGTTGGTGACGAACATGAACGCCGCCGAGACCAGGCCCCAGCTGATCATGATGCGGGCGATCCAGGTACGGGCCCCGACGCGTTGCAGCACCAGGTTCGAGGGCACCTCCAGAAGGAAGTAGCCGATGAAGAACAGGCCCGCCCCCAGCCCGTACGCCGCCTCACTGAACCCGAGGTCATCGGACATCTGGAGCTTCGCGAAGCCGACGTTGACCCGGTCCAGGTAGGAGGCCACGTAGCACAGGATGAGGAAGGGGACGATGCGGCGTATGACCTTGCGGTAGACGGTGTTCTCGCGGGCGAGCGCGGGCGTCTCGGCCGCCACTGCGGGCATGGGCATGACGGAATCCTTCTGCGGCTCAGGGATTCTGCGAGGGGGACGGGGGAGAGGGAGCGGGGGAGCGATGTGTCACCAAGCGGCGCCGAACGCGGTCCTCAGTTCGTCGATCGCATCGGTGGTGAGAGGCCTGGGCCGACGGTCGGTCAGGAGCCAGAGGCGTGCCGTCTCCTCGAGTTCTTCGAGGACGGCGAGGGCGGCGGCCGCGTTCGGACCCCAGACCACCGGGCCGAGCCGGTCGAGCAGCACGGCCCTGATCGGCGTGTGGCCCGCCAGGTGATCGGCGATCCGGGCGGTCACCAGGTCGGCCACGCGCGGGTCGCCGGGCCGGTGGTAGGGGATGAGCGGGACGTGCCCCACCTTCATCACGAAGTACGGCGTGATGGGCGGGAGTACGTCGTCCTGGCTCCACACCCCGGCCAGGGTGAGCGCGACCAGGTGGGTGGAGTGGGTGTGGATGATGAACCGGGCCGTGGGGTCGGCCGCGCAGATGCGCCGGTGGAGCGTCAGGGTCTTGCTCGCGCGGTCGCCCGCGCGCTGCTCACCCTGGGCGTCGACCAGCGCGAGGCGGTCGCGCTCGAGGAAGCCCAGGGCGGCGTCGGTGGGGGTGATCAGATGACTGTCGCCGATCCGGGCGCTGATGTTCCCGGCGCTGGCGTGCACATAGCCCCGGTTGAACAGGCTGGTGCCCACCCGGACGATCTCATCGCGCGCCTCGTCCACTGCGGTGTCAAGGAGCCCGGTCATGAGATCTCCCGGTCGAGCAGGGCGAAGGCGTCGGTGAAGAACGCGGGGCCACCGAAGTTGCCGGACTTCAGCGCGATGTGGAGCGTGTCCCCGCCGGGCAGCGCCGCCGCGCACCAGGGCACACCGGGGTCGATCTGCGGTCCGACGTGCAGTCCGGTGATGCCGAGTGCCCGGACGACCGCCCCCGAGGTCTCGCCGCCCGCGACGACGAGTTGGCGCACACCGCGCTGCACCAGGCCGTCGGCCACGCGGGCCAGGGTCCGCTCCACCAGCTCGCCCGCCTCGGCGGCGCCGAGCCGGGCCTGGACGGTGCGGACCGCTTCGGGCGCCCCGGTGGAGTAGAAGAGGACGGGCCCGTCTTCCAGCTGGGACTCGGCGAAGGCGAGGGCTTGGCCGGACACGTCCTCACCGGCCGCGACCCGCAGCGGATCCACGCTGAACGCGCGACGGCCGGTGCGCAGGAACTCCTTGACCTGCTGGTTGGTGGCGGCGGAGACCGACCCCGAGATGACCGCCCGGTGACCGCCGGGCACCGGCAGCTGCGCGGCGGCGCGGGACGGTGTGAACCCCCAGTTCGCCGGCAGCCCGATGGCCAGGCCCGAACCGGCGGTCACCAGGGGCATCCCCCGGACCGCCGCGCCGAGGCGCACCAGGTCGTCGTTGGAGACGGCGTCGGCGATGGCGATTCCGGCACCCTGTTCGCGCAGTTCGCCGATCCGGGTCCGGATCGCCGTGGCATCGCGGCCGACCACCGTGTGGTCGATCAGGCCGACCGCCCGTGTGGTCTGTGCGCCGAGGACCGAGACCAGATTGGGATCGGTCATCGGGGTGAGCGGGTGGTGGCGCATACCGCTCTCGCTGAGCAGCACATCGCCGACGAAGAGATGGCCCTTGAAGACCGTGCGTCCGTTGTCGGGGAACGCGGGTGTGGCAATGGTGAAGTCGCTGCCGAGCGCGTCCATCAGGGCCTCGGTGACCGGTCCGATATTGCCGGCGGGTGTCGAGTCGAAGGTGGAGCAGTACTTGAAGTAGATCTGCTCGGCGCCCGTGGAGCGCAGCCAGTCGAGGGCCCGCAGCGACGCGTCGACGGCGTCGGCGACCGGAACCGTCCGCGACTTGAGCGCGATGACCACGGCGTCCGCGTCCACCGGCCGCTCGGCGCCGGGCGGCGGTACGTCGATCAGCTGGACCACGCGCATGCCCGCCCGCACCAGGTTGTTGGCCAGGTCGGTGGCGCCGGTGAAGTCGTCGGCGATGCAGCCGAGCCGGATGCCCATCAGGACCCCACCGGCCGGGGCAGATCGATCCCGGGGAAGATCTTGATGACCGCGCTGTCGTCCTCGGAGCCCAGACCGGACGCCGACGCCTGGAGGAACATCTGGTGGGCGGTGGCGGCCAGGGGGAGCGGAAACCTCTCCGGCCGCGCGGAGTCGAGGACGAGCCCCAGGTCCTTGACGAAGATGTCGACCGCGGAGAGCGGTGTGTAATCACCGGCGAGCACATGCGCCATCCGGTTCTCGAACATCCACGAGTTGCCCGCGCTGTGCGTGATGACCTCGTACAGCGCTTCGGCCGGGACACCGGCCCTCAGGCCCAGCGCCATCGCCTCGGCGGCCGCGGCGATGTGCACACCCGCGAGCAGCTGGTTCACGATCTTGACCTTCGAGCCGAGGCCGGGTTGCTCGCCCAGGCGGTAGACGGTGCCGCTCATGGCCTCCAGCACCGGGTCGGCGACCGCGTACGCCTCGGCGGGGCCCGACGTCATCATGGTCAGCTCACCGGCCGCCGCACGCGCGGCGCCACCGGAGATGGGGGCGTCCAGGTAGAGCACACCGCGCTCGGCCAGCCGCCCGCCGAGCTCCGCGGACCAGCCCGGGTCGACCGTGGAGCACATCACGAAGACGGCCCCCGGACGGAGCCGGTCGGCGGCCCCGTCGGCGCCGAACAGCACCGACTCCACCTGCGCCGCGCTGACCACGACACTGACCACGACCTCCGCGTCGGCCGAGGCCGCCAGATCGCCGGGGGAGGCGTACGCCGTTCCGCCGTCGCGGGCGAAGCCCTCGGCCACCTCCGTCCGCAGATCGTGGACCCCGACGTCATAGCCCGCCGTGCGCAGGCTGTGTGCCATGCCGAGCCCCATGGCCCCGAGGCCCACCACGCCCACGCCCGGCCGCACCGGCCTGTCCTGGTCGCTCATGCCCCTCCTTGTCGTTGCTGTGCTGATGGGGTCGTTGCTGTGCTTGCTGGGGGCGCCGCCGCCCCTTGCGGCCCAGGCCGCCTGCGGCGATCGGGTCATATGATGACCTGAAGACACCGCGCCCGCATACTGTGACGTCCGCCACAAGGGGCAAGGGTATATGCCTGGTTTGGTGACTTCTGGGGGGAATGGGTGGTATCCCGCAGGGAGATGCCAGGCATAAGCAATTCGGGATTTCTGGCGCGCCATGCGGTGGCTAGCGTGAACCCGACGCCGAGAATGGTGGATTCGAGAAAGTGGGTGGATCGGGGGAGTGGGATGCGGCTGCTCGTGAAGCGGTCAACCGGTCGGGCAAAAGGGTAGATCGCCGTTCCGAACGCGTGCGCGGCATTTCTAACCCGCGGGTCCCGGGACCGCTCCCGAGCAGACGCCGCGAGGGCTGTGCCGCACGGCGCGGCATCACCGTAATGACCCGGCCCTGGTCACCCCCACCCGATCCGGGCGGCGACCGGCAGATGATCGCTGCCGGTGGCGGGCAGGGTGCGGATACGGCCGACGGTTGCCGAGCGGGCCATGACCTGGTCGATCCTGGCCAGCGGGAAGCCCGCGGGGAAGCTGAAGGCGAAGCCCCGGTCCGCCATGTTCATCCGCGAGGTCAGCGGTGCCAGCCCACGGTCGTCGACCGTGCCGTTGAGGTCGCCCAGCAGGATCACCCGATCGCGACTCTCGGCGGCGATGGCCTCGCCCAGCAGACCGGCGCTCTCATCACGCCAGGAGGACGCGAGGCCACTCGCCCGGATGCGCACCGACGGCAGATGCGCGACATACGCCGCGACCGCGCCGTGCGGTGTGTGGACGGTGGTCCGCAGTCCGCGGTGCCACCCCTCCGCGATCCCCCGGGGTTTGATGTCCAACGGCCGGGCACCGGTGAGCGGATGCTTCGACCAGAGTCCGACGGTGCCCCGGACGGCGTGGTACGGATAGTCCGGGGCGAGCGCCTTCTCGTAGACCGGCAGCGCCGTGGGCACCAGTTCCTCCAGCGCGATGAGATCCGGCCCGGCGTCGGCGAGCGCGCGGGCCGTACCCGCCGGATCGGCGTTCTCATCGCTGACGTTGTGCTGCACCACCACCAGATCACCCGGGCCGGGCTCCGCCCCGGGCAGGAACAGCCCGCCGAAGAGATGGGTCCACGCCGCCACCGGCAGCAGCAGCGCCACCAGCGCGAGGGCCGAGCGGCGCAGCAGCGCCAGGACGAGCAGCACCACGACCACCACACCGAGCCACGGCAGGAACGCCTCCAGCAAACTGCCCATGTGCCAGGCGGAGTTGGGCACCGCCCGGTGGAACGCCAGCAGCCCGGCCGTCAGCACCGCCAGCACGGCGAGCACTCGCCCCCGGGCCCAGGGCGCCCGGCCCCGCGCGTCCCCCGCCGCGGCGCCCCACCGGGCCCACCGCACCAGCCAGCGCCCGGCCCGCCGGGGCGCCCCCGCCCGGCCCGGCGCCGTCGTACCGCTGTCCACCCGCTCCACCATGGCTTCCCATCCGTGTGACTCCGCCACCCAAGACGGGCCACCGGGCGCATCGGTTTCCGCTCAAGGCGGATCGCGGTGGTTGTGGCAGTGGCCGTCCCGTACACCGGCACGGACGACGACCACGCTCTACGAGGAGTTGCGGCGGGTCACCGCGCCAGGGCCCGGGCCACCGTGACCGCCTGCCCGGCGTAGCCGCGGCCGAACAGCACGGCGTGCACCAGCAGCGGGAAGAGCTGGTGCACACCGACGCGGTCGGCCCAGCCCTCGGCGAGCGGTGCCACCTCCTGGTAGCCGTCCAGCACCCGGTCCAGGTGCGGGCAGCCGAACAGGTGGAGCATCGCCAGATCGGTCTCCCGGTGGCCGCCGTGCGCGGCCGGATCGATCAGCCACACCTGCCCGTCGGTCCCCCACAGGACGTTGCCGTTCCACAGATCGCCGTGCAGCCTGGCGGGTGGCTCGGCGGGTCCGGCCAGCTCGGGCAGCCGCTCACAGGCGAGCTCGATCACCTCGGCCTCGCCGTGGCGGACCGTGCCGTCGTCGACGGCGCGCCGCAGATAGGGCAGCACCCGGTGTTCGGCGTACCAGCGCGGCCAGTCGGGGCCCGTGACGTTGCGCATCGGGGCCATGCCGATGTACGCGTCCGTGGGGCCGCCGGGCGGCGGGGCGCCGAACGCGGGTGCGCCGGCGGTGTGCAGGGCGGCCAGGCCGCGGCCGAACCGGGCCGCCGCCCGGGCGCCCGGCCGCCCGACCGGCACCCGGTCGGTGACCAGCCAGTGCCGGTCGTGGCCGTGCACCGCCGGGACGCTGACCGTACCGGCGTCGGCCAGCCAGCGCAGCCCCGCCGCCTCGGCCTCCACCGCGCCCGGATCGTCACCCCTTTTCACCATCACCGACTGCCCGCCGTCCAGGGTGACTTCGGTGAGCGTGGCGGACAGCGGCCGTCGGCGGGTCGCCGGACGGCCGGTGAGGCGGGCCGCCGCGGCACCGGGGTCCTCGCCGGACCCGGCCCCGGCACGGCCGCTCATGCGGCGATGCGCTCGCGCACCCAGGCCAGCAGGCCGGGCACCGAGGCTTCGATCATGGCCAGCACCTCGTCGAACCCCTCCGGGCCGCCGTAGTACGGGTCGGGTACGTCCAGATCGCCGGTGGCGTCCGGGTCGAAGGACCGCAGCAACCTGACCCGGGACGGGTCCTCGACCAGTCGGCGCAGCGCCTTCTCGTGGCCGCGGTCCAGCGCCAGGAACAGCTCGGCGTCCCGGTGCTCGGCGCCGATCTGGGCCGCGACGTGCCCGACCGGGTAGCCATGCCGCACCAGCAGCTCCCCGGCCCGTTCGTCGATGGGCTCACCGGCGTGCCAGGGGCCGATACCGGCGCTGCTGACCCTTACCGCGCCGTCGAGTCCCGCCCGGCGCAGATGCTCGGCGAAGACCAGCGCGGCGGACGGCGACCGGCAGATGTTCCCGCTGCAGACGAAGCAGATGTGCACGGCCACCAGGGTAGGGCCTGGCCCCGCGGTGCCGCAGGGGGCGGGCCGCCCGGGGACGTCCCCGGATCACCCCGCCCACGGCGTGTCCACGGGCGGTGTCCGGAGCCACCCCACGCCGCCGGTGCTCTCATCGGGCCTCAGCTCCAGCATGTGGCCACCGGGCCGGTCCGAGGCCCGCGCATCGCGCTCACCCGCTGCTCGGCGAGGCCGGGGCCCTCGGTGTCGTCCATGCCGTCTCTTCCCGTTGTACCGGACGGGGCCCGCCGTCAGGCGCTCCGGCCCGCGAACGGACCCCCGGCGGCGAAGGCCAGCGCGGCGAAGCGTTCCCCGATGCGGCGGTGGGTGGCCGCGTCCGGGTGGAGCTCGTCGGGCAGCGGCAGCTCGACGGCGTCGGCCTCGCCGTAGAGGTCGCGTCCGTCGAGGTAGTGGAGGTGGGGGTCATCGGCCGCCCGCTGCTTGACGATCCGGGACAGCTCATCCCGGATGACGCCGAGCGTCAGCTTCCCTGCGGCGCGCTCGGCGGGGTCGCCGGTGGCCAGGAACCGCAGCTTTCCGGAGCTGAGCGCGTCGAAGTCGAAGGACGCCGGGCCGGGGGTGTCCTCGTGGATGGGGCACAGGATGGCGGAGACGACCAGCAGTGGTGTGGTGGGATGCCCCTCGCGGATCGTGTCGAGAAAGCCGTGCACCGCCGGGCCGAAGGCGCGCAGCCGCATCAGATCGGCGTTGACCAGATTGACGCCGATCTTGACGCTGATCAGGTCGGCGGGGGTGTCCCGCATCGTCCGTGCGGTGAACGGGTCGAGCAGGGCGCTGCCGCCCAGGCCCAGGTTGATCAGTTCCACGCCGCCGAGGGAGGCGGCGAGCGCGGGCCAGATGGCGGTGGGGCTCGCGGCGTCGGAGCCATGGCTGATCGAACTGCCGTGGTGCAGCCACACCCTGCGGCCCCGGTCCGGTACGGGCTCGACGGGGGCGTCGGTGCGCAGGGCGACGAGTTCGGTGGTCTCGTTGTGCGGCAGCCAGATCTCGACGTCCTTGACATTGTCGGGGAGGTCGGCGAAGCGGAGGGTGCCGACCGGCCCGGGGTGGCTCTCGACGGTCCCGGTGGCCATGTCGATCGCCAGGGTGTTGCCGCCGGTCACCGTGGACTGGGCGGTCAGACGGCCGTCGATCAGCAGGTCGTAGACGCCGTCCGGGCGGGGCGGGGCGCCCGCGTAGGCCCGCTTGGTGGGCAGCGTGTCCAGTTCGACGGCGGTGGCCCGGGTCCGGAAGACCAGCCGTACGCCGGACGGCTGGGCCTCCACCATGGCGAGCTGCGCGTCGGCGCACTGGGCGCGGGCCCAGGCGGGCAGCCGGTGTGGCAGCAGCCCGTGCGTGGTGCGCTCCAGGTCGAGGGCGCCGCGCAGGATGTCGGCGGTGATGGGGGTGGTGATCCAGTGGTGCTCGGTGGTGTGCATGGGGCCAGCCTGTTGATCAGGGGTGGGCGGATGGATGGTGCGTGGTGTGCAGGGCGATGCGCGGCTACGCGATGCGCGCCTGGTCAGGGCGCGGGCCAGTTCCGCAGCAGGGCGTCGAGGGCGTCCAGGGTCCGCGACCAGCTCTGCTCGCTGTCGGGGGCGCTGTGGCTGAACCCGCCCGCCATCTCGAGGCTGACGTAGCCGTGGAAGACGCTGCCCAGCAGCCGGACCGCATGCGTCTGGTCCGGTTCGGCCAGGTCGTAGCCGCGCAGAATCGCCCGGGTCATCTGGGCGTGCCGGACACCGGCGCTGGCGGCCGCCGCCTCCGGGTCGAGTCTGAGCCGGGCCGCGGTGTAGCGGCCGGGATGCTCGCGGGCGTAGTCGCGGTAGACGTTGGCGAAGGCGGTCAGGGCGTCCTTCCCGGCCCGTCCCGCCAGGGCGTCGGCGGCCCGGTCGGCCAGCTCCTCCAGGGCGAGGAGGGCGATCCTGGTCTTGAGGTCCTGCGAGTTCCTCAGATGTGAGTAGAGGCTCGCGACCTTGACGTCGAACCGTCTGGCCAGCGCCGATACGGTCACCTGGTCGAAGCCGACCTCATCGGCGAGCTCCGCTCCCGCCTGGGTCAGACGTTCCGTGGTCAGTCCTGCCCGCGCCATAGCCTTCCTCTCCTCGACCCATGCCCATTATCCATTTGCCTAAAGCTTTTAGGCAAATTAGCGTGCGGTATATGAAGCCGATGACTGAGCAAGAGATCCGTGCCGCGTTCGTGAACTGCACCAAGGGCGAGGCCAAGCGCCTGTCCGTCCCGCGTGACCTGGCCGCCCGGCCCTGGGACGACCTGGACTACCTCGGCTGGCGAGATCCGCAGGCCCCCGACCGTGGCTATCTGGTCACCGTGCTGGACGGCCGCCCGACCGCCATCGCGCTGCGCAGTCCGGGCCCCGCCTCCTGGCAGGCGCGGCGCAGCATGTGCTCGATGTGCCTGACCGCCCACACGGGCGGGGTGTCCCTGATGGTGGCGCCGAAGGCGGGGAAGGCCAGGCAGCAGGGCAACTCGGTGGGCGCCTACATATGCAGCGACCTCGCCTGCTCGCTGTATGTGCGGGGCAAGAAGGACGCGGGCGCCGGATCGCGCCCGCAGGAGTCGCTGACCCTGGAGGAGAAGATCGAGCGGACCGTGGCGAACGTCGCCGCGTTCCTCGCCAAGGTGACCGCGTAACTCATACCGGGGTGTTTTCCCGGCGGTGTTGTCGGTGACGCGTCCCTCTTAGACTGTGCCGGTCCCCAAGTTGATCGGAGCACCATATGCGTCGTCTTGCCGCCGCCCTTTTGCTGATGACCGCTTTCGCCTCGCTCGCAGGCTGCGCGCAGGATTTCGACCGGGGCCCTGACGGGCAGGTGACCGACAAGGTCAAGGACGGGAAGAAGTTCTACTTGGTCGTCAAGCCGACCAAGGGGGACGCGGAGAAGAAGTTCCGCGTCAGTAAGTACGACTATCACGACTGCAATCGGGGCTCGAAGTACCCCAAGTGTGTTGACGACTAATCAATTCGTCCTCACTGACGAGTTCGTCGTCACCACCGATCGCCGGGTCGGCCGTTCCTTTCGGCCGACCCGTTTGCGATAGGAAGGGATTGCCGGAGTGATTGAGCGTGCGATGGCGCGTGCGATGAAGTGAGCGCTGCGCAGAGCGATTGGGATAGGGTCTGCCCGGAGGTGAGCCCGGTGCCCGCTGAGGACGAGTTGTTCGGCGCTGTCGACGCGCTCTTGGAGCAGATCGCCCAGGACGATCTGCCGACACCGGCCGAGCGCAAGAGGCTGCGTGAGGCCGCGGGGCTGAGTCAGGCCGAGGTTGCCGGGGCGCTGGACATCCGCCGGGAAGCGGTGGGCAATTGGGAATCCGGCAAGACCGAGCCGCGGCAGCCGACGCGCGCCGCCTACGCCCGGCTCCTGAAGGGCCTGGCCGCCCGGTTCCCCACCCCGGCCGCGGAGTCGGACCTTCCCGCCCCGGCCGTGGAGTCGGCGGACCTCCCCGCCCCCGCCCCGGCCGCGGAGGAGCCGGACCTCCCCGCCCCGGCCGCGGAGGATCAGAGGCGTGCGGAGACCGCCGCACCGGACGCGCCCCGGCGACCCGCCACGCCCCCGGCGCAGCAGCGGGTCCGCCCGCCCCGGTCGGCCACATCGCGAACATCGCGCACACCGCGGCGCCCGGACGCACGGCAACCCGCGACGGCGCCAACCACACCCAGCAGGAGGACCACCGCCGCCACCCCCACCGTGGACCCGCGCTTCGTCAACGGCCCGCTGGCGGTGGTCGACTTCGCGGAGGACGGGCTCGCGGCGTACTGCCCCGGCGGTCTGATCCTGGACATCCCGGCCAAGTCCCTCCCCGCCCTCGTGGAGTGGACTCTGGCCGAGGCCCGGCTGGGCGCGCCACGGCTGAACCGCAACGGCAGGGACGCCGACCCGGTGCTGGTGCTCACCGACGCCGCCGCGCTGCGCCTCGGCCTCCCGGACCGGCTGACCGACGAGGAGCGGCGGGCGGGGAGGCTGTCCGAGGGCCATAAGGTCCTCAAGCAGCTGGAGAGGGCCGACTGGCGGCTCACCCGGCGTGGACTCGGGCCGTGGGCGCGGGTCTACCGCCCCGCCGAGGGCGCGCGGCGCGCCTGCGTCCAGCTGTGTGTCCTGGGCTGGGACGCCCTCGACGCGCGCTCCTGGGGCGAGGCCGCGCAGCTGCCGCCCGCCGATCTGGCCCAGCTGCTGGGCACGTACGCCGACCGCGTCATGACCCCCTGCGGCTCCACCGCCGTCACCGGCCTGGAGCTGATGACCGCTCTGCACCCGCCGACCCGCGCCGGTGAGCCGGACGGCACCGGCCGTCGGCACAGCGAGCACAACCCCGGCTCGCTGGGCACCGAGCCGGTGCCGTGCGCCCCGCCCGAAGCCCCGGACGGCCACCCGCTCCTGGCCCACTTGCCGCGCTTCCACCAGCGCACCCCCGAAGAGGTCCTGGTGGAGGAGGCGTACGACTGGGCGCGGCCGCTCACCGACGAGGAGTGCGGCAAGCGCTATGTGGTGGGCATCGACGTCAACATGGCCTTCGCCGCGGCCGCCAACGGCACCGTCGTCGGCCTCGGCGCGGCCGCGTACGCCAAGCGACCGCCGTTCGACCCGAAGGTCCCCGGCTCCTGGCTGGTGGACCTCTCCCATATCGAGCTGGATCCGCGCCTGCCGAGCCCGTTCACCCCGACCGGGGAGCGGCCGTCCGGGCCCGCCTGGTACGCCACGCCGACCGTCGCCTACGCCGTCGAACTCGGCTACGGCGTCGCCCCCGTCGAGGCGTACCTCCGCCCGGACAGCGGCCGCTATCTGGACGCCTGGTACACACGGCTGCGCGATGCCTATATCGCCACGATGGCCGACCTGGGGGTCACCACCGGCATGGCGCCGGGGGAGTTCCTGACCGCGATGGACGGCCGTCGGCAGGCCGACCCGCGGATGGCGATCGTCCTCTCCGCGATCAAGGCGACCGTCAAGGGCGGCATCGGCAAGCTGCGCGAACGCCCCCGTGGCGGTGGCTGGCGCCCGGGCCAGCCCTGGCCCGCGCTGCAGCGCCCGACATGGCGGCCCGACATCCGCGCGGCGGTCATCTCCAAGGCGCGGATCAATATGCACCGCAAGATGCTCAAGATGGCGGCGGCCACCGGCCGGTACCCGGTGGCGGTCCTCTCCGACTGCGCGGTCTACCCCTCCGACGGACCCAGCCCGCTGGACCTCCTGCCCCACGAGGACGGCACACCGCTGCCGGGCGGCTTCCGGATCGGGGTGAGCCCGGGGATGGTCAAGCACGAGGGCACCCAGACGACGCTGTGGGCCGAGGGCGTGCGCGAGGAGCACGGCGATGACCTCAACCTCGCGCGGTACATCAAGGACGGCCACGTCACCGCCCCGGACAACGGAGAGTAGGGACGACGATGGGCAAGCTCGCGGAGAGCCTGGACAAGGCGGTGGAAGGCGCCTTCACGCGTCCCCTCCCCAAGTCGGCCGGTGCGCGGATGCGGTATCTGGTCAAACAGCTCAAGGGCACCCGGCCGGTGGCCGATCTGCTCGGCGTCTCCCAGCGCACCGTCGAGCGCTACGTCAAGGACCAGCTCAAGCGGCCCCGTGAGTCCCTCGCCACCCAGCTGGAGCGCGAGGTGAGGAAGCGGTGGCAGCCGCAGGTGCGCGCGAGGGCCAAGAAGCAGGCCGCCACCACCGGCGGCATCGTCCTCGACACCCGCGCCCGCTTCGGCTTCACCGCCGCCCCCGGCACCACCGACGACGCCCGGCTGCGTCACATCACCCAGGCGCTGCCACCGCAGTACGCCGCGCGCCTCTTCGACGCCCAGCAAGAGGGCGCCGCCGAACAGCGGCTCCGCGACATCGCCGCCGAGGGCCTGCAGGAGATCTACTTCAAGGACCACGGCCGCCGTGCCCAGGGTCTGCTGGTGGAGCTCACCGACATCGACTACATCGAGATCGACCTGTAAGCAGCGGCACGGCCCGTGCCTTGGGCGCGGAACGCTCCACCACATGTGGCGGAGCGTTCCCCACATGTGTCAGTGGCGGCCCAGTACCTCGGCCACGCGAATGAACCCGTCCGTGCCATGGCCCAGCCCGATGGCGCGGCGGGTCATGCCCTCGGCCGCGCGCATCACCCCCGCGTCGATGCCGTGCCCCTCGGAGGTGTGGACGATATGGGCCATGGTCGAAGCGCCCGAGGCCATGGGGTTGCCCTCACCGGAGAAGGTGCCGCGGTCCATCTCCTGGGCGGTCTCTTCGAAGAGGGGCGGGAGGATCGCGCCGATGCCCTTGGCGAAGGGCGCCAGCTCCCGGGCGCTGATCCCCTCCGCCCGCGCCACCGCCAGGGCGTGGGCATAGCCCGCCATCGCCGTCCAGAAGATGTCCAGCAGCGCGATGTCGTACGCCGCCGCCCGGCCGATCTCCTCACCGAGGTGGGTATGGGTACCGGACAGTGCCTCCAGCACGGGCCGGTGCTCCTGGTAGAGCTCCGCCGGGCCGCTGTGGATGAACACCGAGGCGGGCGTTCCCATCGTGGTGGTCGGCGTCATGATCGCACCGTCCAGGTACCGGATGCCGTGACCGGCCGCCCAGTCCGCGGTGTCCCGTGCCCGGTCCGGAGTGTCCGCGCTCAGGTTCACCACGGTGCGTCCCCTGAGCGCGTCGGTGACCGCGTCCTGCCGCAGGATCGCGTCCGACGCGTCGTAATCCACCACACAGACGACAATCAACTCGCTTGCGGCGACCGCCTCTTCAGCCGAGGACGCACCCACCGCGCCCCGCTCGGTCAGCTCCCGGTCCCTGCCCGGCGTCCGGTTCCAGACCGTGATCCGCAACCCGGCGTCCAGAAACGCACCGGCCAGGGCACGGCCCATCGGCCCCAGCCCGAGCACGGTGACGGCAGACTGTTCGGAGTACATGGACATGACTCAACTCCCATATGGATATACGCGTACACAGCGCAAAGGAAAACGAGCGAAGATGACACGCAGCCGTGCTCAGGACACCAATGTCTGCGGAGTGACCGCCGCGATCTCCGTGATCGACGGCAAGTGGAAGACCGCCCTGCTCTGGGCGCTGGAGTCCGGCCCGCACCGCCCCGGTGAGCTACGCCGACGGCTGCCGGGCCTCAGCGAGAAGGTTCTGACTCAGGCGCTCCGTGAGATGGAGACGGACGGGCTGGTGCACCGGGAAGTCCACGATGTGCTGCCACTGAAGACCGTGTACTCCCTCACCGCGTTCGGCCGTGACCTCTCCGAGGCGCTGGGCCCCCTGTCCGATTGGGGACACCGTCGCCTGGAGAAGCTGGCCGAGGCCCAGTCGGCACCCTGATCCAAGCCACCTCCGTGTCATCCGCTCCGGCGGCCCCTCCGACCGTCCGCCACCAGATTCTCCGGGCCGTGCGCCGGTGCCAAGTACCCACAAATAAGTGGGTACCGAGCGCTCACGCACCGTGAGCGCTCGCTGCTCCGGCCGACCCCGTGCCGCGCCACGTCGGCCAGTGCCGCCCCCGGGTCATCGCGGTCCCACTTGGCGCTGGGACATTTCGGGATTAGGTTGGTTGATATCAAGCAACCAACTCCCGACGGGAGTGATGCTCGGTGGGCTGGATGACGGAACGGCGTACGGCCGCGGCCGAAGGGGCCGGACGGCCCCGTGACGACAGTGGCCCGGGGCCGCGGTACAAGTGGATCGCGCTGTCCAACACCACGCTGGGTGTCCTGATCGCGACGATCAACATCTCGATCATGCTGATCGCGCTGCCGGACATCTTCCGTGGCATCGGGGTGGATCCGCTGCGCCCCGGGAACACCAGCCTGCTGCTGTGGCTGATCATGAGCTACATGGTCGTCACCGCCGTGCTCGTGGTGAGCTTCGGGCGGCTGGGGGACATGTTCGGCCGGGTGCGGATGTACAACCTGGGGTTCGCGGTCTTCACCGTGTTCTCCGTGCTGCTCTCCGTGACCTGGCTGCACGGCACGTCCGGCGCGCTGTGGCTGATCGGGATGCGGGTGCTGCAGGGCGTGGGCGGCGCCATGCTGATGGCCAACTCCAACGCCATCCTCACCGACGCCTTCCCCGCCGATCAGCGTGGTCTCGCACTGGGGCTGAACCAGGTGGCGGGCATCGCCGGATCCTTCATCGGGCTGATCCTGGGCGGGCTGCTCGGCCCCCTCAACTGGCACTTGGTGTTCCTGGTCTCCGTCCCCATCGGGCTGTTCGGCACGGTCTGGGCGTATCTGAAGCTGCGGGACACCGGGGTGCGCACCCCGGCCCGACTGGACTGGTGGGGCAATCTCACCTTCGCCATCGGCCTGATCGCCGTGCTGTCCGGCATCACCTACGGCATCCAGCCCTACGCCGGTCACACCATGGGCTGGAGCAACCCCTGGGTGATCGCCGCGATCTTCGGGGGAGTGGCGGTGCTGGGCCTGTTCTGCCTGATCGAGAACCGGGTCGCGCAGCCCATGTTCCACCTGGGCCTGTTCCGCATCCGCGCGTTCACCGCCGGGAACGTGGCCAGTCTGCTGGCGGCGCTGGGGCGCGGTGGCCTGATGTTCATCCTGATCATCTGGTTGCAGGGCATCTGGCTGCCCCGCCACGGTTACGGCTTCGAGGAGACCCCGCTCTGGGCGGGCATCTACATGCTGCCGCTGACCATCGGGTTCCTGATCGCGGGCCCGTTCTCCGGCTGGGCCTCCGACCGGTTCGGCGCCCGCACGTTCGCCACCGGCGGGATGCTGCTGGCCGCCGCCACCTTCGTGGCCCTGGAGGAGCTGCCGGTGGACTTCGGCTATCCGGTGTTCGCCGCGATCCTGCTGGTCAACGGGGTCGCCATGGGGCTGTTCAGCTCGCCGAACCGGGCGGCCATCATGAACAGCCTGCCGCCCGAACAGCGCGGGGTCGGCGCCGGGATCAGCACCACCTTCCAGAACTCGGCCACCGTTCTGTCCATCGGCGTCTTCTTCTCCCTGATGATCGCCGGGCTCGCCGGTTCGCTTCCCGGCGCCCTCACCCACGGCCTCACCGCGGAGGGGGTCCCGGCCGGTGACGCGGCGAGGGTCGCCGCCCTGCCACCGGTCGGGGTGCTCTTCGCCTCGCTGCTCGGCTACAACCCGGTGCAAACGCTGCTCGGGCCGCAGGTGCTCGACCATCTGCCCGCCCACCACGCCGCCTATCTCACCGGCCGCGGCTTCTTCCCGGCGCTGATCTCCCCGCCGTTCTCCCAGGGCCTGTCCGCCGCGTTCGACTTCGCCATCGCGGCGTGTCTGGTGGCCGCGGTGGCGTCGTTGCTACGGGGCGGGCGGTATGTGCACGGGGGCGGGCCGAAGGCGGCTACCAGCGCCCCGGCGGCGGTGGCGGCCGTACCGGGCGGCAGCGCGGGTACGCGGGGTACCGAGGGCACGGAGGCCATCGAGGACACGTCTTCCCACCCGGCGCCCGCGCCCCGGCGGGCGTCCCCGCCGGAGTCCGGGCAACCGCCACCGCCACCACCGGTGTCACCGCCACCACCGTCGCCCGGCCAAGAACCGGGACCATCCTCCGAGGAGCCGAGATGACCGCGCTCGACCCCACCACTCCGGGCCCCACCACCTCGGGCCCGGGCCCTGCCACTCCGCGTTCCGCCGCCCCCGGCCCCGTAACCCCGAGCCCCACCGCCCCGAACTCGGCGGAGCTGGCCGAACGGCTCCGTACCGCCCTCCAGAATCTGCTTCCCGCCCTACGGGGCTCCCGGGGCGAACACGGCGATCTCACCCCCAGCCGCCAGGCGGCCCTGGGAGCGCTCGCCACCCATGGCTCGATGCGCATCAGCACGCTCGCGACCCGACTGGGCATCGCCCTGCCGACCACGTCCCGCATGGTCGAACTGCTCGACGCCTCCGGCTGGATCGAGCGCACCCCCGACCCCGAGGACCGCCGCGCCAGCCTGATCGCCCTCACCGACACCGGCCGTGAACTGCTCGGCGCAGTGCGCCACGAGGCCGCCGCCCGGCTCGCCACGCGCATGGACAAGCTGAGCCCCGATGAGCGGCAAGCGCTGTTCGCCGCGCTGCCCGCCCTGGAGTCCCTGGCCGCCGACGGCTCCGCGGCGGCGGCCGATCCGGAACGGTAGGGCGGATCCGCCACTTTCATTGCCGCGGACCTGACCGGTGCCGAGGACACGCTGCGGCTGGCCGCACGGGATCGCCGGGATCAGCACGCTGCGATCATGGCGTTGTCCAGCTACCGGTTCGGCGGGACGCGGTAGACGGAGACGTGGGAGCGCGACTCGGCGGTGAATTCGGCGCCGGACCAGTCCGCGTGCCTGCTCTCCAACACGAATCCGGCCAGCTGGGCCATCAGATCGAGCTCGGACGGCCAGATGTAGCGGTGCGGGCTGCGGGTCAGCCGGGCCTGTCGGGTGTCGTCGAACCGGAAGTGGTGTGAGACGACGTGCTGGCGCAGTACGTCATAGGTGTCCAGCCCGATGTAGCCGGGCTCGGCCTGCCAGACGGTGGCCTTCTGGCCCGGCGGGAGCTTGCGCAGCTCGGGCACCCAGAGCTCGATCACGAACCTGCCACCGGGCTTGAGGTGGCGGGCGGCGTTGTGGAAGCACTCGACCTGCTCGGCCTGGGTGAGCAGGTTGGAGATGGTGTTGTAGACGAGATAGACGAGCGTGAACTCCCCGGGAACCACGGACGTCGCCATGTCACCCACGATGACCGGGATCGTCGCCTCGTCGGCCCTGGTGCGCAGCTGCTGGACCATCGGACGCGACAGCTCGATCCCGGTGACGGGGACGCCTCGTTCGGCGAGCGGGATGGCCACCCGACCGGTGCCGATGGCGAACTCGAGTGCCGCTCCGCCGCCCGCCAGCCCGGCCAGGCGCTCCACGGTCGGCCTCAGGACCTCGGGCGCGAACATGCCGGTGCCGGGCGTGTCATAGCGCTGCGCGGCGTCGCTGTCCCAGATCTCCTCCTGGTTCATGCCGCCACCCTTTACCGCTGGGGCATGCGATGTCCACTGAATTTGCCCCCCCAGGACCCGGGTTCGGGTTCGCCATGCGGCCGGTACCGCACCTGACCTTCACATCATTCCCACACAACACCGTTGACGTACTGGGCAGTTGCGGGCACCCGACTAGAGTCGCCTGCTGAGGAAGGGGCCCTTCGTCGTGATCGTTGTAGCGGTATTAGTGCTGCCCACATTGGTTTTGATGTTGCTGCTCGTGGACCGGGTCGAGGACTGGCTGTCCGGGGGGTCCTCGGCCACGTGGCACGCAGGCGTGCGGCGTCATCTGCGGTTGATTCCCGGCGGGGCGCGGGAAGTGGCTTCCGGGCCGACGACAGCGCCGTCCGAGCGGCGGTCGGAGGCCGCCTGAAGCCGGTGGCCGGGAACCGGCTCAACCAGGGGGCCTCGGCCCGGTGTCACCGGTGTTCCTGGACTGTGCGAGGAGGCGCCTCAGCCAGCGGGTGCGGGCGTCGCGTGCGTCCTTGCTGATGGCCGCCTGCGGTGCCATGCCGTCGAAGCCGTGGTACGCGCCGGGCCATACGTGCAGTTCGGCCTGGCCCCCTGCCTGCCAGATGCCGTTCGCGTACGCCACGTCCTCGTCACGGAACATCTCCGCCGATCCGACGTCTATGAACGCCGGAGGAAGACCGGAGAGGTCCGTTTCGCGGGCGGGCGCCGCGTAGGGTGGCACATCCGCCGCGCCGTGGAGGTCACCCAGCAGCGCCTGCCAGGCGGTCTCATGGGAGACGAGGTCCCACAGGCCGGTGCCCGACATCTGGCGGCTGGAGAAGGTGTGTCCGCGGTCGTCGAGCATGGGGCACAGCAGGAGCTGCCCGAGGAGACCGGGGCCGCCGTGGTCACGGGTCAGCAGGGCGAGGGCCGCGGCGAGGCCGCCACCGGCGCTCTTCCCGCCGACGATGAGGCGGTCCGCGTCGATGCCCAGTTCGGCCGCGTGCTCGGCGGCCCAGAGGAGCCCCGCGTAACAGTCCTCCAGTGGTCCGGGGTACCGCGTCCGCGGCGCCAGCCGGTACTCGACCGAGATGACGGCCATGTCCAGCGGGAGGACCCACTCGCCAAGGATGCGCGGAAGCACCGACCAGGCGTTGCCCATGATCATCGCGCCGCCGTGCATGTAGTACAGCAGGGGCAGCGGCCCTTCGAGCCCGGCGGGCCGCACGCTCACCAGCGTGACGTCGGGTCCGTCCCGCAGCCCCGGGACGGACAGCTCCGCCACCTCGAAGCGGCCATCGGCCCGTAGGTCATCGGCCGTCGGCCTGGGCCGGGTCGCGGCGTCCCGCTCCTGTCGGGCTGCGAGATTTCCCGGAGTGACCGGCTCTCTCGGCCCGTTGCCCAGGGATTCCAGCGCGACGCCGAGCTCGGGGTCGAACGGCGGCACCGCCATCGGCGTCGGGACGGAAGGGATTCTATGGGGGAGATCCATACCATGCATCCAAACATCCGGCGCCGCTCGGGGGATACTGATGGTTACGGCGGCTCGTCCGTCCGTTGGGCGTTTGCTGGCGTTTGGTGGCGTTCAGTAGCGCTCGGCCGCGTTCGGTGCCCCCGCGCTGGTCCCGGCCCCGGAGGGTCGCGGAGAGTAGCATTTCGCCTGCGGGCCGCACAAGGGCCGACCGTGGCCGGGGGGATACGTGGAGAACACCGGGCAGCACAGCGACTCACTCGTCGTACTGACCGCACTGGACGTGGAGTACGCGGCGGTCCGGGCACACCTGGTCGGTCCGCGGCCGCGACTCCACCCGGCGGGCACCCTGTTCGAGGTCGGTCGGCTCGACGGTACGCCGTGGCGGGTGGCGCTCGCCGAGGTCGGCGACGGCAACCAGGGGGCGGCCGTGCTGACCGAGCGGGCGATCACCATGTTCGGCCCGCGCGCCGTGGCATTCGTCGGGGTGGCGGGCGCCCTCAAGGACGATGTCGAGATCGGCGACGTCGTCATGGCCACGCAGGTGTACGCGTACCACGGCGGCAAGGACGAGGACGGCGAACTCCACTCCCGTCCGAGGGTCTGGCCGGTGCGTCAGGAACTCGACCAGCTGGCCCGGATGGCCCGCAGGACCGGTGCCTGGACCGATCTGCTGCGGGACCGCCCGCCCGGCGCCGCCCGCCCGGCCGTCCACCTCAAGCCAGTGGCCGCCGGTGAGGTCGTCCTCAACTCGGCGGACTCGCCCCTGCGACGGCAGCTGCGCGGGAACTACCAGGATGCCGCCGCCATCGAGATGGAGGGCGCGGGCGTGGCGCAGGCCGCCCATCTCAACGCCGCGTTACCCGCCCTGATCGTCCGTGGGATCAGCGACCGGGCCGACGGGAAGAAGTACGACGCGGACGTCGAGGGCTGGCAGTCCCGCGCGGCCCGCCACGCCGCCGCGTTCGCCTTCTCCGTCCTCCGCGAACTGCCGCCCGGCGGCGACCCGGCCGCCGTGCCCGGGGCGGTGACGCCCGCGGATGCGGTACCGGAACGGTTCCCAGGAAGTCGGACGGCCCCGCCCTTGCCCCCGGCCGCAGTGACAGCCCCGCCCCCGCCCCCATCCCCAGACGCGGGAACCCCACCCGACACCGGACCGGCCGCCGCACACCGCCAACTCCTGCGCTGGGCGCGGAGGTTGTCGGACGACCTGGACC
>NZ_LAKD02000012.1 GCF_000968685.2 Streptomyces antioxidans | reverse complement strand
GGTGAGGTGGGGGATGTTTTGAGGGGGAGTTGGTGTGGTTTTGGGGTGGATTTTTGGGGTGTCCGGGGGGTGGAAGCGGCTGTTGGGGTGGGGGAGTTGGGCGTACGGTGGGGGTGCGGAGTGCCGCGTAGAGCAGGGTGTGGTTGATCCCCTAATGTGGCTTTTGTCGTCCACGCCGTCCACGTTCTTGGGGAAGGGACTCATGGAGCGCACCGTTGTCCGTTGTGCTGAGGGACATGTGTTCAGCACCTCCTCGTTCCCGATGCAGCACCTCACCGTCGATCGCATCGGCCCCGGCCGGTTGCTGCGGTGTCCGCGTTGCGCTCGGCTTCGGCACGCGGTGCCGGTAGGAGCCGATAAGCGGTGAGCGGTAGCTGATGAAGTCGCAGGGTGCGGGCCCGGTCCGGTGGGGCCGGGCCTGTGCCGTGGGGGTGTCTGTGATGTGCGTATCCTCTTTGGGTGCTTCTCTCAGACAAGGACATCCGGGCCGAGATCGACGCCGGGCGGGTGCGGATTGATCCGTACGATCCGGCGATGGTGCAGCCGTCGAGCATCGATGTAAGGCTGGACCGGTTCTTCCGGGTGTTCGAGAACCACCGCTATCCGCATATCGACCCGGCGGTGGAGCAGCCCGATCTGACGCGGCTGGTGGAGCCCGAGGGTGAGGACGCGTTCATCCTGCACCCCGGGGAGTTCGTGCTCGCCTCGACGTACGAGGTCGTCTCGCTGCCGGATGACATCGCCTCGCGGCTCGAGGGGAAGTCGAGTCTGGGGCGGCTGGGGCTGCTGACGCACTCCACGGCGGGCTTTATCGACCCCGGGTTCTCCGGGCACGTCACGCTCGAGCTGTCGAATGTCGCGACGCTGCCGATCAAGCTCTGGCCGGGGATGAAGATCGGGCAGCTGTGTATGTTCCGGCTGACCTCGCCCGCGGAGCATCCTTACGGTTCCGCCCGTTACGGCTCCCGCTACCAGGGGCAGCGCGGGCCGACGCCCTCGCGGTCGTTCCAGAGTTTCCACCGGACGAAGGTGTGAGCGGCGTGGGGGAGCAGCGGGAGAACCTTACGTACGAGCGGTTCGGCGCCGCGGTCCGCGAGCTGGCGGAGAAGATCGCCGGGGATGGCTACGAGCCCGACATCGTGCTCTCCATAGCCCGCGGCGGGGTCTTCGTGGCCGGTGGGCTGGCGTACGCGCTCGACTGCAAGAACATCCACCTGGTGAACGTGGAGTTCTACACGGGTGTGGGGACCACCCTCGACATGCCCGTGATGCTCGCGCCCGTGCCCAACGCGATCGACTTCTCCGACAAGAAGGTGCTGATCGCCGATGATGTGGCGGACACCGGCAAGACGCTGAAGCTGGTCCGGGACTTCTGCCTCGGGACGGTCGCCGAGGTGCGCAGCGCGGTGATCTACGAAAAGTCCGCGTCGCTGGTGAAGTGCGAATACGTCTGGCAGCGCACCGACCAGTGGATCAACTTCCCCTGGAGCGTGGAACCGCCCGTGGTGCGGCGGGAGGGGCAGGTGCGGGAAGCCTGACATCGGCCACTGCGCACGAGACGCATGGGATGCATGAGCTGAGGGGCCCGCCGGTGCGGGCCCCTTGTCGTGGTGCCTGTCTTACGGCCTGTGGTGCCGGTGGTGCGGGCCTTACAGCGTCCCCGCCTTACAGCGCTCCCGCCATACTGCGTTCCCGCCTTACAGCGTTCCCAGCTTCAGCAGGCTCAGCAGCGCGATCAGCTGGAGCGCCGACGCGCCCAGCGCCTTCTGCCACGGCAGGTCGTGCGACTTGCTCACCATCGAGGTGAAGAGCGCGCCCGCCGCCAGCCAGGTCACCCAGCCCAGCACCTTCACCAGCGAGCTGTCCCCGCCCAGGAAGAGCGCGAACACCAGCCGCGGCGCGTCCGTGATCGACATGATCAGCATCGACAGGCCGATGGTGGGCGCCCAGGTGCCGTCGCCGCCCAGCTGGCGGGCGAGGGTGTGGGTGACGGCGCCCAGGATCAGCCCACTGATCACCATGGCGACGCCCGCGGTGAGCACCCACGGGATGCTGTTGGACATGGGGGCGTTGAGGACGTCCTTACGGGCGTCATCGAAGCTGAAGACCGCCAGCAGACCGTAGACGAAGGTCACGATCAGCGCCGGGCCCCACACCGCGTAGTCCCGCATCTGCCAGAAGGTGGCCGACGGGCGCAGCACGATGCCGCTCAGCAACTGCTGCCAGTGCAGCCGGGGGCCGACGGGCGGGGCCGTGGAGGAGCCCGCGCGGTACGTCTGCCCGCCGTAGCCGTCGTCGTACGAACCGGGGCCCTGGCCGTACGGGTCGTACGCGTCGGGCGCCTCGCCGACGCTGAACTGCTGCGTATGGCCCGAGTTGTTGTCGGCGTACGTGCCGCCGCCCTGTCCGTACGGTCTCTGCCCCTGGCCGTAGCCTCCGGGGCCGGGGCCCTGCCCGGGCCCGGGGCCGTAGTGGGGGTCCTGGCCGCCGAAATACTCCGGCTCTCCCTGTGAGGAGGGCTGCTGCCACTGCGGCTGCTGCTGACCGCCGTACGGGGCGTTCTGCCCGTATGGCGGCTGCTGCGGCCGCTGCTGCTGCCCTTGTTGCGCGGAGTGGGAGTCCCGTCCGCGTCCGATCCTGAATCCAGCCACCATTCGAACGTACCCGTTCGTCGGGGGGCCGGTGGGGGAGCTGTATGGGCGACCCGGGCATTGCGGCCGAGCTGTGACATCCCCTAGGGGGTCCCTTATGGGTTTTCCGCCGGTGGGGGGTGGGGGTGGCTGGGGGGGTGCCGAGGGCGGCCGGTGGGCATGCGCGGCGCGCCTCCCCTGGTCCGCGTCCGCGTCCGCGTTCGCCGTTCCGAGCCCGCGCCCGCGCTCCTAGTCCGCGTCCGCCTTCGCCTTCGCCTTCGCCGCGAACGGCTTGCTGCTGAAGGCCGTCTTGTCCGTCGTGCCGTCCGTGATCCACCACCACTCGGGACGTTCGCCGTACCGCGAGAAGGCCAGACCGGGGCCCCACGCCAGGACGACCTCGTCCTTACCGTCGCGATCGAAGTCCGCGACGCCGTAGAGCCGGGCCGCGCGTTCGCCCTTACGGATGGTCTTGCCGTCCACGACGGCGGGTGCCGCGCGGGTCAGCAGATGACGTCCGGCGATGCGGGTCGTGGCGGGGTGGGAGCCCCGCAGGGTGAGCAGTTCGACGCCGCCCCGCCCGAGGGAGACGGCCAGTTCATCGGTGCCGTCTCCATTGGTGTCGGCGGCGGCCAGGGTGCCCGACATCCCGGGCACCTTAAGGGGGTGCGGAACCGAACCGGCCGCCTGCGCCGCCCCCTTGTGGTAGACGCTCACCGTCTTGCCGATGTCCGGCCGCTCCGTCTCCACGCCCGGCTCGTCGTCGCGCGTGCCGCTGTCGCCGACCGCGACATCGCGGCGGCCGTCGCCGTCGAAGTCGCCGAAGGTGATCGAGTTGCCCTCGCGCAGCCTGCGGCTCGTATGGCTGAGGCCGTGGGACCCGGCGGTGAGGAGGGCGGAGCCGGACTGGTCGTTGTCGTTGACCGCGTGCACCACCAGATCGGTGGCGCGGGGGCCGTCCGCGGTGTCGGCGATGGTGTCGGCGATGAGATCGCCGATCTCGCCGTGGCCCTCCAGCGGGCTCGCGTACGGCACGGTCCGGGTGGCCTCGCCCGCCCGGTTGAACGGCCCGTACAGCACCAGCAGCGAGTGCCGGTCCGCGCGGACCAGGGCCAGGTCGTGGTGGCCGTCGCCGTTGAAGTCGCCGACGGTCGGGCTCTGGGCGTCCACGCCGTCGTTCGGGCCGGTCAGCTGGACGCGGGCGGCGGAGCGGGCGCGGTGGGGGCCGCCGGGGCCGCCCCAGGAGACGTAGGGGACGGTCCGGACGGTGGCCTGGGTGCGTTCGGTCTCCTGCTTGCCGAGCGGCTCGCCCGCCGTGGTGGTGACGTCGGCGTAGCCGTCGCCGTCGAGGTCGGCCGTGGCCACCTCGGTCGCGCCCGCGACGGTGACGTCCTGGGACGGCAGCCCGAGGTCGCGGTGGCGGAGCACGGTCCGGGTGGCGGGATTCAGCCCGTGGGAGGAGCCGTGGACGAAGGCGATCCAGCTGGGCAGGCCCCCTTTGCCGGACGGGACGGGGACGCGCAGATCGGGGTAGCCGTCACCGTTGACGTCATCCGGCAGCCGACTGCCCTTGCCGTGGGGGACGGGCGCGGTCGCGGTGGGGGTGATGACGGGCCCGGCGGAGCCGTCGCCCTGGCCCTTGGCGCCGTCGTCGGGGCCGCAGGCGGTGAGCAGCAGCGCCAGACAGGCCGTACCGGCGGCGACGGACGTGGCGACGGACGTGGCGACGGAGGTGGTGGAGGTGGTGACGGACGTGGTGACCGAAGCGGCGGCGGAGGCGGCGGCAGGGGCTGTGGGGGCGCCGGGGACGCGGGAGACGCCGGGGATACGGGCGCGGGGGATACGGAGGCCGCAGGGGAAGGAGCGGCGCCGGGGGCCCGGGACGCGGCCGGGTGGTGCTGTGGGGGGATGTGCTGGCGTCATCGGGCCACCTCAACCCATCAGGGCCGCTGACGCCAAGGGGCGCGGCACTTCGTTACGAGGGTGATGCCTGCTGTCCGGGCCGGATCGCGCTCGCTGATCTTTCCGGATGGGGCGGGATCAATCGTTCCGCTTGGCTGTAAAGATGACCTTTAGTGCACAAGGGCCGTCCAGGACATTTACGGATGCGGTGTTGGGCATGATCCTGTAGTGAATTCGCAACGTCGTTGTGAGAAGGGGTACTTCACGGCCAGTATCGGTACGTCCGGCGCGGAACTTCGATGCGGAAAAGCGGGGGCAACCATGTGCTTGACGCACGGTGTGCGGATGATGGGTGGAGCGACGAGACCGGTGAAAGAGGGCACGGGCGGGGTGTAGCCGCGATGTCGGACGGGAGTGCTCGGTCGGCGGCGGATGACGCCGCTCGCCCGCCGCTGAGCGAGGGTGCTAGAAATAACGACATGGCCGGACTCTTCGGTCGACCACGGGCTCCGCTGGCCCGCACGATGACCGACTGGCGCCCGCGCGGTCGGCGTGAGGGGCCCCGTTCGGCATGGGAGCGGCGCGATCAGCGCGGTCAGCGCGATCAAGCCGATGTGCAGGGCTCGCCGGGCCCCGATGACCACTGGGCCCCGCAGGGTCGGCAGAGCACATACGCCCAGCTGAGCCCGCCCGGGCGGCCACCGGTGCGCACCGGCTGGAGGGGCCGCGGATCCAGCCCTGACCGCGGCTCCGGCCCCGGCCCTGGCCGCGGTTCCGGCTCCGGCTCCGGCGGCGGTCCCGGTGATCCCCACGGCCGCGGCTATCGGCGGCGCCCCCGCTGGAGCCCGGTGCGCGGCGTGCGCACCGTGGCCGGGCAGGTCTTCGTCCTGCAGGTCGGCGTCGTGCTGCTGCTGGTCGTGGCCGCCGTCGTGGCGCTCGTCCTGCAGTCCCGCTACGACAGCGAGCGGGAGGCCAGTAACCGCTCCATGGCGGTCGCCGAGAGCTTCGCGAACGCGCCGGGCATGGTGAGCGCGCTGCGCGGCCGGGATCCCAGCGCCGTGCTGCAGCCGCTCGCCGAGCGGGCCCGTAAGGGCTCCGGGGTCGACTTCGTCGTGGCCATGACCCCGCAGGGGATCCGCTACACCCACCCCAACCCGAACCGCATCGGCAAGCACTTCATGGGCAGCATCCGCCCGGCGGCCGAGGGCCGGACGGTCCAGGAGACCTTCACCGGCACGCTCGGCCTGTCCGTACGGTCCGTGGTGCCCGTCAAGGACGGCCAGGGGAAGGTCGTCGGCCTGGTCTCGGCCGGTATCACGATCAAGAAGGTGAGCGGCGCCGCCGACCACCAGCTGCCGCTGCTCTTCGGCGCGGCCGCCGCCGCCATGGCGCTCGCCACGGCGGGCACGGCCCTGGTCAGCAGGCGGCTGCGGCGCCAGACCCACGGGCTGGACCCGTCCGAGATGACGCGGATGTACGAGCACCATGACGCGGTGCTGCACTCGGTGCGCGAGGGCGTGCTGATCGTCGGCGGCGACCGACGGCTGGTGCTGGCCAACGACGAGGCGCGCAGGCTCTTCGACCTCCCGCCGGACGCCGAGGGCCGCCTGGTGTCCGAGCTCGGTTTCGATCCGCACACCGCCGCGCTGCTGGTGTCCGGGCGCCCCGCCACCGACGAGGTCCATACGGCGGGTGAGCGGCTGCTGTCCGTCAGCCACCGCCCCACCGACCGCGACGGCGGCCCGCCGGGCAGCGTCGCCACCCTGCGCGACACCACGGAGCTGCGGGCGCTGTCCGGAAAGGTCGACCTCGCTCGCAACCGCCTCAAGCTGCTGTACGACGCGGGCGTCTCCATCGGCACCACGCTGGACGTGGTGCGCACCGCCCAGGAGCTGGCGCAGTACGCGGTGGCCCGGTTTGCCGACTACGTCTCGGTGGACCTCGCGGACTCGGTGCTGCGCGGTGAGGAGCCCCCGGACGGGGTCTCGGGCACCAGCGCCCAGGAAGCGGGCTCGGGTGACGCCGTGGCGGCCGCGGACGGCGACCGTACGGTGCTGCGCCGTACGGCCCTCAGCGGCATCCGCGACGACGGCCCGCTCTACCCCCTCGGCATGCTGATCGAGTTCGGCCCGAGAGCGCCCCAGGCCCGCGGCTTCCGCAGTGGAGCGGTCACGGTCGAGCCGGTGCTGGGCGACTTCAGCGGCTGGCAGGAGCAGGACCCCGACCTCGCCCGCCGGATCGTGGACTACGGCATCCACTCGATGATCACGATCCCGCTGCGGGCCCGGGGCGTCGTCCTGGGCGTGGCCAGCTTCATGCGCGCGGAGAAGCCGGAGCCCTTCGAGGAGGACGACGTCTCCCTCGCGGAGGAGCTGGTCACCCGGGCCGCCGTGAGCATCGACAACGCCCGCCGCTACACCCGTGAGCACACCATGGCGGTGACCCTCCAGCGCAGCCTGCTGCCCCGGATGCTGCCGGAGCAGAACGCGCTGGACGTGGCGTACCGCTATCTCCCTGCGGAGTCGGGGGTGGGGGGTGACTGGTTCGATGTCATTCCGTTGCCGGGGGCGCGGGTGGCGTTGGTGGTGGGGGATGTGGTGGGGCATGGTCTGCATGCGGCGGCCACGATGGGGCGGTTGCGGACGGCGGTGCACAATTTCTCCACGCTCGATCTCCCGCCGGATGAGATCCTTTCCCACCTTGACGATCTCATCGCGCGGATCGACCAGGACGAGGGTCCGGGCGGGCCGGACGGCGACGGCAGCGGTGGCGGCGGTGGCAGTGAGGGCATCACCGGGGCGACGTGTCTGTACGCGATCTACGATCCGGTGACGCGGCGTTGCACGATGGCGCGGGCCGGTCATCCGCCGCCCGCGCTGGTGCGTCCGGACGGTTCGGTGGAGTTCCTTGACCTGCCCGCGGGGCCGCCGCTCGGCCTGGGCGGGCTGCCGTTCGAGACGTCGGAGCTCGAGCTGCCCGAGGGCAGCCATCTGGTGCTCTACACGGACGGGCTGATCGAAAAGCGCGACCGCGACATCGACACCGGTCTGGAGATGCTGCGCGGCGCCCTGTCCCACCCCGGCCGGACGCCTGAGGACGCCTGTACGGCGGTGCTTGACGCGCTGCTGCCCGATCGGCCGAGCGATGACATCGCGCTCATCGTGGCCCGTACGAGGGTGCTGGAGCCCGGTCTGACCGCCGACTGGGAGGTGGCGTCCGATCCGGCGCGGGTGGCCGGGGTGCGCGCCGCGGTGGCCCGGAAGCTGGCGGAGTGGGACCTGGGCGATGTCGCGTTCACGACCGAGCTCATCCTCAGCGAGCTGATCACCAACGCGATCCGCTACGCGACCGGCCCGATCCGGGTACGGCTGCTCTGCGACCGCAGCCTGATCTGCGAGGTCTTCGACACCAGCAGCACCTCCCCGCATCTGCGGTACGCGGGGACGACGGACGAGGGCGGCCGGGGGCTGTTCCTGGTCTCGCAGTTCGCCGACCGCTGGGGCACCCGCTACACGGCGGACGGCAAGGTCATCTGGACCGAGCAGGCGCTGCCGCCGTCGAAGAACAACGGCAAGCCGAGGCCGTAGACGTACCGTGACGAGGCCCGCCCGCGCACTGCGCGGGCGGGCCTCGTCACGGTCGGCGCGGGGGCGTCACTTCACCGGGGCGGGCTCCGGGGCCTCGGCCGACTCGCCGTCGCCCTCCGGCTCGGCCGGGGTCTTCACCGAGTCAAGGAGCAGCTGCGACACATCCACGACCTGCAGCTCCTCCTTCGCGCTTCCCTCGTTCTTCTTGCCGTTGACGGAGTCGGTCAGCATCACCAGGCAGAACGGGCAGGCGGTGGAGACGATGTCCGGGTTGAGGGACAGCGCCTCGTCCACGCGCTCGTTGTTGATGCGCTTGCCGATCCGCTCCTCCATCCACATCCGGGCGCCGCCCGCGCCACAGCAGAAGCCGCGCTCCTTGTGGCGGTGCATCTCCTCGTTCCGCAGCCCCGGCACCTTGGCGATGATCTCGCGCGGCGGGGTGTAGACCTTGTTGTGGCGGCCCAGGTAGCAGGGGTCGTGGTAGGTGATCAGACCCTCGACCGGGGTGACCGGGGTGAGCTTGCCCTCGTCGATGAGGTGCTGCAGCAGCTGGGTGTGGTGGATGACCTCGAACTCGCCGCCCAGCTGCGGGTATTCGTTGGCGATGGTGTTGAAGCAGTGCGGGCAGGTGGCGACGATCTTCTTCGCCGACTTCGGCTTCCTGGACGACTCGTCCTCACCGTCCTCGCCGAAGGCCATGTTCAGCATCTCGACGTTCTGCTGGCCGAGTTGCTGGAAGAGGAACTCATTGCCCAGGCGGCGGGCGGAGTCACCGGTGCACGCCTCGTCGCCACCCATGATCGCGAACTTGACGCCCGCGATGTGCAGCAGCTCCGCGAAGGCCTTGGTGGTCTTCTTGGCCCGGTCCTCCAGGGCGCCCGCGCAGCCGACCCAGTACAGGTAGTCGACCTCGGTGAGGTCCTCGATGTCCTTGCCGACGACCGGCACCTCGAAGTCGACTTCCTTGGTCCACGCCAGCCGCTGCTTCTTGGCCAGCCCCCAGGGGTTGCCCTTCTTCTCCAGGTTCTTGAGCATCGTGCCCGCCTCGGACGGGAACGAGGACTCGATCATCACCTGGTAGCGGCGCATGTCCACGATGTGGTCGACGTGCTCGATGTCCACCGGGCACTGCTCGACGCACGCACCGCAGGTGGTGCAGGACCACAGCACGTCCGGGTCGATCACGCCGCCCGCGGCGAAGCCGCCGTCGGACGCGGCTTCCAGCGGGCCGATCAGCGGCCGCTCGGCCTCCGCCAGCGCCGCCGCGGGCACACCGGCCAGCTGCTCCTCGCTCGCTTTCTCCTCGCCCTCCGCCGTCTTGCCGCCACCGGCGAGCAGATACGGGGCCTTGGCGTGCGAGTGGTCGCGCAGCGCCATGATCAGCAGTTTGGGCGAGAGCGGCTTGCCGGTGTTCCAGGCGGGGCACTGCGACTGGCAGCGGCCGCATTCGGTGCAGGTGGAGAAGTCGAGGATGCCCTTCCAGGAGAAGTGCTCGATCTGCGAGACGCCGAACTGGGCGTCCTCGTCCGGGTCCTCGAAGTCGATCGGCTCGCCCTCGCTCACCATCGGCTGCAGCGCGCCGAGCGCCACCTCGCCGTCCGCGTTGCGCTTGAACCAGATGTTGGGGAAGGCGAGGAAGCGGTGCCAGGCGATGCTCATGTCGAGGTTGGTGCTGACCGTGATCATCCAGATCATGGTCGTACCGAGCTTGATCATCGCGAAGAGGTAGGTCAGGTTCTGCACCGTGTCCACGCTGAGCCCGTCGAAGAGCTGGACCAGCGGATACGAGGCGAAGTACGCGGGCTCGTAGGCGTCGACGTGGTGGAGTGCGCCCTCGGTGCCGCGCAGCGCCATGATCGCGAGGCCGATGATGAGGATGACGTACTCGACGAAGTACGCCTGCCAGGCGGTGGAGCCCGCGAATCGGGACTTGCGCCCGGCCCGGCTGGGCAGGTTCAGCAGCCGGATCGCCATCAGCGTCAGGATGCCCAGGGTGGTCATCGTGCCGATGAACTCGATGTACAGCTCGTAGGGGAGGAAGCCACCGAGGACCGGCAGCGTCCAATCCGCCTGGAAGAGCTGGCCATAGGCGTTGATGATGGTCGGCGGCAGGGTCAGGAAGCCGATCGCCACGAACCAGTGGGCGACGCCGATGACGCCCCACTTGTTCATGCGCGTGTGCGCGAGGAACTCGCGGACCAGGGTCACGCTGCGCTGCCAGGGATTGTCGGTCCTGGCCCCCGCCGGGACCGGCGCGCCGAGCTTGAAGAAGCGCACGAACTGCGCGACGGCCCGGCCGAGCAGGGCAACGCCGACCGCGGTGAGGACCAGCGACACGATGATCGCGGCGAGTTGCATAAGGGGCTCCTCGAACCTGCGAGAGCTGGATTACTAAGCAATACCTGATTACTAAGCAGTAACTTAATGTGGCTTGACCGAGATTACCCGCCCGGACGGGAACCCATGTAGTCGACCAGCCGGTGATCTGCGTCGCTCACATGGCCCCGCGCCACCTCTTCCACCCCTCCTCCACCCCCTCCCACGCCTCGTCCGTGCCTCGTCCGCGCCCGCTTGGGCATAAGCCTCATATAAAAGTTGAGCCCTGTCGACTCAGGTCTGTTGACAGCGGTGGAGCGGCTGATGCACGCTTGAGCCTGTTCCACTCAATGCTGTAGCTGGAGGATCCCGAAATGGCACGTGCGGTCGGCATCGACCTGGGTACGACGAACTCCGTCGTCAGTGTTCTCGAAGGCGGTGAGCCCACCGTCATCACCAACGCCGAGGGCGCCAGGACCACGCCGTCCGTCGTCGCGTTCGCGAAGAACGGCGAGGTGCTGGTCGGCGAGGTCGCCAAGCGCCAGGCGGTCACCAACGTGGACCGGACCGTTCGGTCGGTCAAGCGCCACATGGGCACCGACTGGAAGATCAACCTTGACGGCAAGGACTTCAACCCGCAGCAGATGAGCGCCTTCATCCTGCAGAAGCTCAAGCGGGACGCCGAGTCCTACCTCGGTGAGAAGGTCACGGACGCGGTCATCACCGTCCCGGCGTACTTCAACGACGCCGAGCGCCAGGCCACCAAGGAAGCCGGTGAGATCGCGGGCCTCAACGTCCTGCGCATCGTCAACGAGCCTACCGCCGCCGCGCTCGCCTACGGGCTGGAGAAGGACGACCAGACCATTCTGGTCTTCGACCTCGGTGGCGGCACCTTCGACGTCTCGCTGCTGGAGATCGGCGACGGAGTGGTGGAGGTCAAGGCCACCAACGGTGACAACCACCTCGGTGGTGACGACTGGGACCAGCGCGTCGTCGACTACCTGGTCAAGCAGTTCAACAACGGCCACGGCGTCGACCTGTCCAAGGACAAGATGGCCCTGCAGCGCCTCCGCGAGGCCGCTGAGAAGGCGAAGATCGAGCTCTCCAGCTCGTCCGAGACCACCATCAACCTGCCCTACATCACGGCGTCCGCCGAGGGCCCGCTGCACCTGGACGAGAGGCTCACCCGCGCCCAGTTCCAGCAGCTCACCTCCGACCTGCTGGAGCGCTGCAAGACCCCGTTCCACAACGTCATCAAGGACGCGGGCATCTCGCTGTCCGAGATCGACCACGTGGTCCTGGTCGGCGGCTCGACCCGGATGCCCGCCGTCGCCGAGCTCGTCAAGGAGCTGACCGGCGGCAAGGAGGCCAACAAGGGCGTCAACCCGGACGAGGTCGTCGCCATCGGTGCCTCCCTCCAGGCCGGTGTCCTCAAGGGCGAGGTCAAGGACGTCCTGCTGCTGGACGTCACCCCGCTGTCCCTCGGCATCGAGACCAAGGGCGGCATCATGACCAAGCTGATCGAGCGCAACACGACCATTCCGACCAAGCGCTCGGAGATCTTCACCACGGCCGAGGACAACCAGCCGTCCGTGCAGATCCAGGTCTACCAGGGCGAGCGCGAGATCGCGGCGTACAACAAGAAGCTCGGGATGTTCGAGCTGACCGGTCTGCCCCCGGCGCCGCGCGGCGTGCCGCAGATCGAGGTCACCTTCGACATCGACGCCAACGGCATCATGCACGTCGGCGCGAAGGACCTCGGCACCGGCAAGGAGCAGAAGATGACCGTCACCGGCGGCTCCGCGCTGCCGAAGGACGACATCGACCGCATGATGCGCGAGGCCGAGCAGTACGCGGAGGAGGACCACAAGCGCCGCGAGGCCGCCGAGACCCGCAACCAGGCCGAGCAGCTGGTCTACCAGACGGACAAGTTCCTCAAGGACAACGAGGACAAGGTCCCTGGCGAGGTCAAGACCGAGGTCGAGGAGGCCCTCACCGAGCTGAAGGCGAAGCTCGAGGGCGAGGACACCGCCGAGATCCGCACCGCGACCGAGAAGGTCGCCGCGGTCAGCCAGAAGCTGGGCCAGGCCATGTACGCCAACACCCAGGCGGACGGCGCGGGCGCGGCCGGTGCCACCGCCGGTGACGCCGGCGCCGAGGGCCAGGCCAAGGCCGATGACGATGTGGTGGACGCCGAGATCGTCGACGACGACAAGGCCGACAAGGGTCAGGGTGGTGCCGCGTGACGGAGGAGACCCCGGGCTTCGAGGAGCAGCCCGACGTCCCCTCCGAAGCCGCGCAGACCCCCGACGACGCGGCGAAGGGCGCCGGGTCCGCCGACAAGGCGGGCCCGGCAGCCCCGGCCGGGGACCTCGAGCAAGTGGCCCTTCAGGCACAGCTGGACCAGGTCCGTACCGCGCTCAACGAGCGGACGGCCGACCTCCAGCGGCTCCAGGCGGAGTACCAGAACTATCGGCGCCGGGTCGAGCGGGACCGGGCGACGGTCAAGGAGATCGCGGTCGCGAGCCTCCTGTCCGAGCTGCTGCCCGTGCTCGACGACATCGGCCGCGCCCGTGACCACGGCGAGCTCGTCGGCGGCTTCAAGTCCGTCGGCGAATCGGTGGAGTCGGTGTCGTCCAAGCTGGGCCTCCAGCAGTTCGGCAAGGAGGGCGAGCCCTTCGACCCGCTGATCCACGAGGCCCTGATGCACTCGTACGCGCCGGATGTCACCGAGACCACGTGCGTGCAGATTCTGCAGCCGGGGTATCGAATCGGCGAGCGAACGATCCGCCCGGCGCGGGTCGCCGTCGCCGAGCCCCAGCCGGGGGCCTCCTCCGGCCAGGACGAGGGCGAGACCGCGGCGCCGGACGAGGAGAGCGGTGGCCCGGAAGAGGGCTGACGCGACGGTGACCGCGAGAGCAGCAGGAGAGGAGGGACGTCGGGGATGAGCACCAAGGACTTCGTGGAGAAGGACTACTACAAAGTCCTCGGCGTCCCCAAGGACGCCACCGAGGCGGAGATCAAGAAGGCGTACCGGAAGCTCGCCCGCGAGTACCACCCGGACGCCAACAAGGGCGACGCCAAGGCCGAGGACCGGTTCAAGGAGATCTCCGAGGCCAATGACATCCTCGGGGACCCCAAGCGGCGCAAGGAGTACGACGAGGCCCGCGCGCTGTTCGGCAACGGGGGCTTCCGCCCCGGGCCGGGCGGGCCGGGCTCCACCGGCAGCTTCAACTTCGACCTGGGCGACCTCTTCGGCGGGGGCGCGCAGGGCGGCGGCGGTGGCGGTGGCGGCGCCGGTGGCTTCGGCGGCGGGCTCGGGGATGTCTTCGGCGGGCTGTTCGGCCGCGGCGGGGCCACCCGTGCCCAGCCGCGCCGGGGCCAGGACATCGAGTCCGAGGTGACGCTCAGCTTCACCGAGGCCGTCGAGGGGGCCACGGTCCCGCTGCGGATGTCCAGCCAGGCCCCGTGCAAGGCGTGCTCGGGCACCGGCGACCGGGACGGCACCCCGCGCGTCTGCCCGACCTGTGTCGGCACCGGCCAGGTCAGCCGGGGCGGCGGGGGCGGCTTCTCGCTCACCGACCCGTGCGTGGAGTGCCGCGGCCGCGGGCTGATCGCGCAGAACCCGTGCGAGACCTGCAAGGGCAGCGGACGGGCCCGTTCCGCCCGCACCATGCAGGTCCGGATCCCCGCGGGGGTCAGCGACGGCCAGCGGATCCGGCTGCGCGGCAAGGGCGCCCCGGGCGAGACCGGCGGCCCCGCGGGCGATCTGTACGTGGTGGTGAATGTGGACCCGCATCCGGTCTTCGGCCGTAAGGACGACAACCTGACCGTCACCGTGCCCGTCACCCTTCCCGAGGCGGCGCTCGGCGGCGAGATCAAGGTCCCGACCCTGGGCGGCCCGCCGGTCACCCTGAAGCTGCCGCCCGGCACGCCCAACGGGCGGACCATGCGCGCCCGGGGCAAGGGCGCGGTGCGCAAGGACGGCACCCGCGGCGACCTGCTGGTCACCGTCGAGGTCACGGTGCCGAAGGACCTGAACGAGTCGGCGCGGGGCGCGCTGGAGTCGTATCGCGAGGCGACCGTGGGGGAGGACCCACGGGCGGAGCTGTTCAAGGCCGCGAAGGGAGCATGAGATGGACGGCCGAGGAGGATTCGGAGGCAGGGCCGCTGGCCGACCCCGCAACCCCTATGAGCTGACTGAGGATTCGCCGGTCTACGTCATCTCGGTGGCCGCCCAGCTCTCCGGGCTGCACCCGCAGACCCTGCGTCAGTACGACCGCCTCGGCCTGGTCTCCCCCGACCGTACCGCCGGGCGCGGCCGCCGGTACTCCGCGCGCGACATCCAGCTGCTCCGCCAGGTCCAGCAGCTGTCCCAGGACGAGGGCATCAACCTCGCCGGGATCAAGCGCATCATCGAACTGGAGAACCAGGTCGCGGCCCTCCAGTCGCGGGTCGCCGAGCTCCAGGCCGCGGTCGAGGGCGCCGCGACGGCCATGCAGCAGCGCGAGGCCCAGGTCCACGCCTCCTACCGCCGCGACCTGGTCCGCTACCAGGACGTCCAGCAGAGCAGCGCCCTGGTGGTTTGGCGGCCCAAGCGCCCGGAGTAGCGCCCGGCGCACGGCACCCGGCGCCCTGCGCACGGGGCTTGTGCGCGGGCTGATCGCGGGCCCGGTGACCGTCCTCACGGTCACCGGGCCTTTCGCACGCCGGGACCCATGCCGGGCACGGGCCCGGACACGCCAGGGACCGGCCCGGTGACCGCCCGGCGGGCCTCCTGGCCGGGCGCGCCGAAGGGGGCCGCCGGGCGCACCATGGAGATATGTGGGAGGAGGTATCGCCATGGTGGAAGTCAAGATGATCGAGAAGCCTGATGAGCGGCGTGATTTTCCCGGGGGCCACATTGAGGCCCTGCACCTGACCGGGCTGGATTTCGCCGTGGGCACCTTCGAGCCCGGATGGCGCTGGCGGGAGTCGGTGCGGCCGATCGTGGGGACGGACCTGTGCGAGGTCCACCACCGAGGGATCGTGGTCCAGGGCCGGATGCGGCTGCGCGCGGCCGATGGCGCCGAGGCCGAGGTGGGGCCCGGGGACGTCTATGTGGTGCCGCCCGGCCATGACGCCTGGGTCATCGGCGATGAGCAGGTCGTGGTGTACGACGTCGGCGGGCAGATGGCGGAGACCTATGCGAAGTCCAGTGACGCCGGGGTCTGAGCCCGGGGGCGGGGGCGGCGTCAGATAGCGGTTCAGCCGGCGGCAGGGGACGAGATGACTACTGGTCCGAGACCACCGCGCGGCCCCCGCCGCGGAGGTTGGCCGCACGGCAGCGCCCGTACCGACCAGTTGATCCGCACCCTGCTGCGCCGCCGCAAGGAGCCGCTGGCGATCGAGGACGTCACGGTCGTCGACAAGTCGGGCATGCGCCGCGCCGTCGCGGCGACGGCGATCGGCAACACCATGGAGTGGTTTGACTTCGGTGTCTACGCCTATGTCGCCGTCACCTTGGGCAGGGTCTTCTTTCCCGCCGAGGACCCCGCCGCCCAGGTGGTCTCCACGTTCGCCACCTTCGCGGTGGCGTTCCTGGTGCGGCCCCTGGGCGGCCTGGTGTTCGGGCCGCTGGGCGACCGGATCGGACGGCGGCTGGTGCTGTCGACCACCATGATCATGATGGCGGCCGGCACCTTCGCGGTGGGCCTGCTGCCCGGCTACTCCCAGATCGGCTTCGCCGCCCCGGTGCTGCTGCTGGTGTGCCGGGTGGTGCAGGGCTTCTCGACCGGCGGGGAGTACGCGGGGGCGACCACGTACATCGCCGAGTTCGCACCGGACCAGCGCCGTGGCTTCCTCGGCAGCTGGCTCGACTTCGGCACCTTCATCGGCTATTCGCTGGGCTCCGGCCTGGTCACCGTGCTCACCGCCGCCATCGGCGAGGCCGGGATGGTGGACTGGGGCTGGCGGGTGCCGTTCCTGGTGGCGGGGCCGCTGGGGCTGATCGGTCTCTATATGCGGCTGCGGCTGGAGGAGACCCCGGCGTTCCAGCAGGTGGCCGAGCGGGCGGCCGAGGAGGCCGAGGCGGCGGAGGCGCGCGGTGAGACCCTGCCGATCGAGGAGGCGCGGCAGTCGGGGCGGGGGCGGCTGAAGGAGATCTTCACCCGGCACTGGCAGGCGGTGCTGATCTGCATGGGGCTGGTGCTGATGTACAACGTCACCAACTACATGGTGACGTCGTACCTGCCGACGTTCATGACCTCCACGCTCGGCGATGACGCCACCAAGGCCCAGGTGCTGGTGCTGGGCACGATGCTGTTCGTGGTGCTGGCGATCACGGTGGTCGGGCGCACCTCCGACCGCTGGGGGCGGCGGCCGCTGTTCCTGTTCGGCAGCGTGGGCATGATCGTGCTGGCCATTCCGGCGGTGCTGCTGATCCGGGAGGGCGGCGTCCTGAGGCAGGCGATCGGCTGTCTGATCCTGGGCGCGATGCTGGTCACCTTCGCGGGGACGAGCGCAGCGACGCTCCCGGCGCTGTTCCCGACCCGGCTGCGCTACGGGGCGCTGTCGATCTCGTACAACCTCTCCGTTTCGCTGTTCGGCGGGACCACACCGCTGCTGGCCTCGTGGCTGGTGGCCACCACCCACAACACGCTGGTGCCCGCCTTCTACCTGATGGTGGCGGGCGCGATCGGGCTGGTCTCCACGGTGTTCCTGCGCGAGACGGCGGGGAAGCCGCTGCGCGGTTCCGGGCCCATGGTGGAGACCGAGGAGGAGGCGCGTACGGCGGTGGCCGAGAGCCGCACGGAGGCCGGGCGGCACGCCCGCGACGTCTGGATCCGGTTGCGCCACCCGTGGGCGGGGGCGGGGCACCGCCAGGAGGAGGACGAGGGGTGACCGGGGCCCCGGCTCAAGTCCTGTCCGCGGCTCAGGCCCGGCCCATGGCCCGGGTGAGCGCGATCTCGATGACGACGCGGTCCGGGTTGGGGCGGGGAGCGCGCTGATAGCGCTCCGCATAGCGGCGTTCGGCGTCCGCGATCAGCTCGGGCTCCTCCCGAACCACCGCGACCCCCTCCAGCGTGGCCCACCGCCTGCCCGCCGTCTGGCAGACCGCGACCCGCGCACCGCCCGCGCCCGCCGCCGACAGGACATGGGCGACCTTACGGCTGTGACGGCTCGCGATGACGCGGGCGAGCCCGGCCTCCGGGTCGTAGGTGACGCCGACCGGTACCACGTGCGGGGTGCCGTCCGGGCGCGGAGTGGTCAGGGTGCACACATGGCGTTCGCGCCAGAAATCGAGGTACTCGGGATCGGGGTCGCGAGGATCGACGGACATGGTCCCGAACCTAAGGCCAGAGGAGTGGCGTTCGCGAGGTTGAGTGGAATAGACTCAACTTTACGGAGGTTGGGTAGGGCAGGGATGGAAAGATCGGAGCGAGGAGGAGCACAGGGACGTGGATGCCGAGCTGACCAACAAGAGCCGGGCGGCGCTGAGCGCCGCCAATGACCGGGCGGTGTCCTCCGGGCATGCGGACATGACGCCCGCGCATCTGCTGCTCGCCCTGCTGCAGGGCCGGGACAACGAGAACGTGATGGATCTGCTGGCCGCCGTCGAGGCCGACGCGGCCCTGGTGCGCGACGGCGCCGAGCGGCTGCTCGCCGCGCTGCCCAGCGTCCAGGGCTCCACCGTGGCCCCGCCGCAGGCCAGCCGCGACCTGCTGGCCGTCATCGCGGACGCCACCCAGCGGGCCAGGGAACTCGGGGACGACTATGTCTCCACCGAGCACCTCCTCATCGGCATCGCCGCCAAGGGCGGCCAGGCCGGGGAGCTGCTCGGGAAGCAGGGGGCGGGCGCCAAGAAGCTGCTCGCCGCGTTCGAGAGGGTCAGGGGTGGACAGCGGGTGACGACGCCCGATCCGGAGGGCACGTACAAGGCCCTGGAGAAGTTCGGCACGGACTTCACCGCCGCCGCGCGCGAGGGCAAGCTGGACCCGGTCATCGGCCGGGACCAGGAGATCCGCCGGGTGGTGCAGGTGCTCTCCCGGCGCACCAAGAACAACCCGGTGCTGATCGGCGACCCGGGCGTCGGCAAGACGGCCGTCGTCGAGGGGCTGGCCCAGCGGATCGTCAAGGGCGATGTGCCCGAGAGCCTGCGCGACAAGCGTCTGGTCGCCCTCGACCTCGGCGCGATGGTCGCGGGCGCGAAGTACCGCGGTGAGTTCGAGGAGCGGCTGAAGACCGTCCTGGCCGAGATCAAGTCCAGCGACGGCCAGATCATCACCTTCATCGACGAGCTCCACACCGTCGTCGGCGCGGGCGCCGGCGGCGACTCCGCGATGGACGCGGGCAATATGCTCAAGCCGATGCTGGCCCGCGGTGAGCTGCGCATGGTCGGCGCCACCACCCTCGACGAGTACCGCGAGCGGATCGAGAAGGACGCCGCGCTGGAGCGCCGCTTCCAGCAGGTGCTGGTGGCCGAGCCGACCGTCGAGGACACCGTCGCCATCCTGCGCGGGCTCAAGGGCCGCTACGAGGCCCACCACAAGGTGCAGATCGCCGATGGCGCGCTGGTGGCCGCGGCCGCCCTCTCCGACCGGTACATCACCTCCCGCTTCCTGCCCGACAAGGCCATCGACCTGGTGGACGAGGCGGCCTCCCGGCTCCGGATGGAGATCGACTCCTCGCCCGTGGAGATCGATGAGCTCCAGCGGTCGGTGGACCGGATGCGGATGGAGGAGATGGCCCTCGCCCGGGAGACCGACGAGGCCAGCAAGCAGCGGTTGGAGAAGCTGCGCCGCGACCTCGCCGACAAGGAGGAGGAGCTGCGCGGCCTGACCGCCCGCTGGGAGAAGGAGAAGCAGGGTCTCAACCGCGTCGGTGAGCTCAAGGAGAAGCTGGACGAGCTGCGCGGCCAGGCCGAGCGCGCCCAGCGCGACGGCGACTTCGACACCGCCTCCAAGCTGCTGTACGGGGAGATCCCGGCCGTCGAGCGGGAGCTGGCCGAGGCGTCGGAGGCCGAGGCCGAGGTCCAGGGGGACCGCTCGACGATGGTCAAGGAGGAGGTCGGCCCGGACGACGTGGCCGATGTGGTCGCCTCCTGGACCGGTATCCCCGCGGGCCGGCTGCTGGAGGGCGAGACAAAGAAACTGCTGCGCATGGAGGACGAGCTGGGCAAGCGGCTGATCGGCCAGACCGAGGCCGTACGGGCCGTCTCGGACGCCGTGCGCAGGACCCGGGCGGGCATCGCCGACCCGGACCGGCCCACCGGCTCGTTCCTCTTCCTCGGCCCCACCGGCGTCGGCAAGACCGAGCTGGCCAAGGCGCTCGCCGACTTCCTCTTCGACGACGAGCGGGCCATGGTCCGCATCGACATGAGCGAATACGGCGAGAAGCACAGCGTGGCCCGGCTGGTCGGCGCCCCGCCCGGCTACGTCGGCTACGAGGAGGGCGGCCAGCTCACCGAGGCGGTGCGCCGCCGCCCGTACAGCGTGGTGCTGCTTGACGAGGTGGAGAAGGCCCACCCCGAGGTCTTCGACATCCTGCTGCAGGTCCTCGACGACGGACGGCTCACCGACGGCCAGGGCCGGACGGTGGACTTCCGCAACACCATCCTGGTGCTCACCTCCAACCTGGGCAGCCAGTACCTGATGGATCCGCTGCTCGGCGAGGAGGAGAAGAAGCGACGCGTCCTGGAGACCGTGCGCACCTCCTTCAAGCCCGAATTCCTCAATCGCCTGGACGACCTCGTGGTCTTCTCCGCGCTCAGCGGCCCGGAGCTGGCCCGGATCGCCGAGCTCCAGATCGCCATGCTGGCCCGCCGCCTCGCCGACCGCAGGCTGACCCTCGACGTCACCCCGGCCGCGCTGGAGTGGCTGGCCGAGGAGGGCAACGACCCGGCGTACGGGGCGCGCCCGCTGCGCCGCCTGATCCAGACGGCGATCGGCGACCGGCTGGCCAAGGAGATCCTCGCCGGGGAGGTGCGGGACGGCGACAAGGTCCGGGTGGACCGGGTCGGCGACGAGCTGCTGGTGGGCCCCGAGCAGTAGATCCATCCCCTGTTCACCCGGCCCCGTTCGACCGGATCGGGCAATGCACGGCCGGGGTTGCACGGCGGGGGCGGGTGTGAGGGAGGATGGCGGTATTCCATACGAAGGGAAATCCACGGTGAGCATCGACCCGTCCTCGATTCCGAATTTCGGGGGTCAGCCCGAGCCCGAACCGACGGGTCCGAGCGGCCCCGTGCTGCCCGACCAGGACCTGGTCAAGCAGCTGCTGGAGCAGATGGAGCTGAAGTACGTCGTCGACGAGGAGGGGGACCTCGCCGCGCCGTGGGAGCAGTTCCGTACCTACTTCATGTTCCGCGGGGAGGAAGAGCAGCAGGTCTTCTCCGTCCGCACGTTCTACGACCGGCCGCACGGCATCGATGAGAAGCCGCGGCTGCTCGAGGCGATCGACGACTGGAACCGCCGCACCCTGTGGCCGAAGGTCTACACCCACACCAATGACGACGGCACGGTCCGGTTGATCGGTGAGGCGCAGATGCTGATCGGCACCGGCGTCAGCCTGGAGCACTTCGTGTCCAGCACGGTCAGCTGGGTACGGGCTTCGATCGAGTTCGACCGCTGGCTGGTCGAACAGCTCGGTCTGGAGGCCGACATCGAGTCCGACGGCGAGGAGAAGCCGGGCGACGACGAGGCGTAGGCGGCCGAGCCGCATACCGGTCGGGGAAGCCGTACGGCGCTCGCGAAGGCCGTACCCCGGTCGGGCCCGCCCCAGCTCCATGGAGGCGGCGTAGAGACAGGAGAGCCCGGCCGCGCACCGCTGCCCACCAGGGGAGGCGGCGCGCGGCCGGGCTTTTGCCGCGTCAGCCCTGGCCGAGGGTCTTGAGGCGCGCCACGGCGTCCGTAAGGATCTCTTCGCGCTTGCAGAAGGCGAACCGGACGAAGGGGGAGCCCTGGTCCTGGTGGTCGTAGAAGACCGCGTTCGGCACCGCGACCACGCCGCAGCGCTCGGGGAGCGAGCGGCAGAAGGCGAAGCCGTCGGTCTCGCCGAGGGGCCGGATGTCGGTGGTGATGAAGTACGTGCCCGAGGGGCGGAAGACGTGGAAGCCCGCGTCGGCCAGGCCATCGGCCAGCAGATCGCGCTTGGCGCGCAGATCGTCCCGGATGCCGTGGAAGTAGGCGTCGGGAAGGGCCAGCGCCTCGGCGACCGCGTACTGGAAGGGCCCCGCCGAGACGTAGGTGAGGTACTGCTTGGCCGAGCGCACCGCCGTGACCAGCTCGGGAACGCCGGTCACCCAGCCGACCTTCCAGCCCGTGAACGAGAATGTCTTTCCGCTGCTGCTGATGGTGACCGTCCGCTCGCGCATCCCGGGGTAGGAGACGAGCGGGGTGTGCCCGGTGCCGAAGACCAAGTGCTCGTAGACCTCGTCGGTGACCACCAGCAGATCGCGCTCGACGGCGAGCTCGGCGACCGCGGCCAGCTCATCGTGGGTGAGCACGGTGCCGGTGGGGTTGTGCGGGGTGTTGAGCAGGATGAGCCGGGTGCGGTCGGTGACGGCGGCCCGCAGCTCGTCCAGGTCCAGCCGGAAGGTGTCGCCGTCGGGACGGAGGGTGACGGGCACGCGGACACCGCCCGCCATGGCCACACAAGCGGCGTACGAGTCGTAGTACGGCTCCAGCGCGATCACCTCGTCGCCCGGCTCCACCAGCGCCAGCAGCGACGCCGCGATGGCCTCGGTGGCGCCCGCGGTGATCAGCACCTCGGTGTCGGGGTCAAAGCCCAGGCCGTACCAGCGCCGCTGGTGCTCGGCGACGGCGGCGCGCAGCTCGGGCACGCCGGGGCCGGGCGGATACTGATTCCCCCGGCCGTCCCGCAGCGCACGGACCGCGGCCTCGCGAACCTCCTCGGGGCCGTCGGTGTCCGGAAAGCCCTGCCCCAGATTGATCGCGCCGGTGCGCACGGCGAGGGCGGACATCTCGGCGAAGATCGTGGTCCCGAAGGCGGCCAGTCGGCGGTTGAGCGGCGGTCGTCCCATGGCGCCCATACTCCGCCGAACCGTCGGCCGCCATCAACTCTCCCCCTGACTCCCCTGCCCGTGCCGGGTCAGGGCCAGACCTTGGCCTGCGCCCGTCTCGATGTCCCGAGCTGGACGTCCTCGCCGAGCACGTGCGGACCGTGACCGCTGCCCACGTGGTCACCGGCCTGCAGGGCGACCGACTGCCAGAGTGACCTGGTCAGCGGGCGCGATCCGACCGTCTGGGTTCGTCCTCGATCCTGCGGGGCAGCACGCCGAGGATCAGATTCTCGAGGGCGTGCGGCATGGGACCGAAGCTGGCGACCCAGGTCTCGACGAGGTAGATCTCACTGCCCTCGTCGATACCCAGAAAGAACCGTCCGTGATCGAGCTCGCCGAGCGGGAACAGACGTATTCCCAAGGAGTCGCTCCACTCGGAGAACCGGTCATCCTCTCCACAAGCCAACTCCGGGTCCAGTGCGAACGGTTCCCGGGCGCAGCTGAGCCCCGGGCCACCGATGCGTACGGACAGCCCCCCGAACTCCTGGAGGAATGTCTCCGCGGCGTCGTGCATGACGATGCCGACCGCTTCGAACATGGACCGCCAGTGGGCCGTGTCGACCCGCCTGCCCGCTGTCCATCCCGAAGCCGCCAGGACCTCACGTACCTCCGGCGACCACTCGCTCATGACAGGCCCTGCCCTCCGTCGCCGGGTTCGGGCAGTACTCGACGATCGCAGACGCGGAAAATGGTGCTGAGAATTGACACGGTCAGTTCAGACCAAGCTGTTGAAACCATAAAAGACGATGCGTTGGTCGTCGTTCAGTTCCTCCTCCAGTTCCTCGATGTGCTCGTCGAATTCTTCCTCTGCCAGTCCCTGGCCCACGTGGTGGGCGGTACCGTCCGCGAGATCGATGAGCACACAGGCGTCCTTGGAGAGCAGTGGAGGTTCGAGCTGGGGCCATGCGAGGTCGTCCCAGTCGATCGTCACCCGCACCTCCTCAGGCCGCTTGTTCACCAGCTCGGGGAGCACGGCTCCCTCGAGGTCGCGCTCGGAGAAGCGCTCGTAGCCGCTTCCCGGCTCGGGGAGACCACCGAGCATTCGCCCTTGATCGTCGAAACGGAACTCGGTGAAGCCAGGGATCTTCACCGTCGTCAGCGGATAGACGGACTGGTCCCAGACCAGTTCACCGTGCTGGTACACGCGGATTTCGCAGGTGTCAAAGGGGCCGCCGATCCACTTGCCTTCCCTGACGTAGCGGGCAGCCGCCCGCATGACATCAGCCCGATCACGGCTGACCTCGATGAATTCCCAACCGCCGCCACCTTGTATGAGCGATCCTTCGAACAAGTAGAAGCTGGACAAAAAGTCTCCCGACTCCGGACCGACCGTCAGTGGTGTGAGATTAGCCCGCGGCGTCCTGGGCTGCGGTTCGGGTGACGCGGCGGTCGTCCCTTGCCGTGCCGGATTTTTCCGCGTCCGTTTTGGGCGGTGGGAGGGGCGGGTACTCGGCCGGGTCGGACGCCGTCGACTACGCGCCGCCGAGGTGGTGCGTCCCGCGGGAGGCGAGATGGCCGAGCAGAAGACACGGGAGGCCGGTGCCTGGCCGCGGCTCCGGCTGGAGGACTGGGCCGAGACCCGGGACACCCTGCACATGTGGACCCAGATCGTCGGCAAGATCCGGCTGGACCACGCGCCACCGGCCAATCAGTGGTGGCAGGTGACCTTGTATGTCACACCGCGCGGGCTGAGTACGTCCACCGTTCCGTATCGGACCGGGGCATTCGATATTGAGTTCGATTTTATCGACAACCGGCTGGGGATCAGGGTCAGCGACGGGAGCCGGCGCGAGCTGGTGCTGGAGTCCAAACCGGTGTCGCAGTTCTACTCGGAGATCATGGGTGTGCTGGGGGAGCTGGGCATCCAGACCCGGATGTACCCCCGGCCGAACGAGGTGCCCGTGGCGATCCCGTTTCCGGAGGACCACCGGCACGCGGCGTACGATCCGCGCGCCACCCGGCTCTTCTGGGAGCAACTGCTCAACGCACAGCGGGTGTTCGGGGAGTTCCGGTCCCATTTCGTGGGCAAGGCCAGTCCCGTGCACTTCTTCTGGGGGGCGATGGACCTGGCCGTCACCCGCTTCTCCGGCCGCACCGCGCCGCCGCATCCCCCCGGCGGGGTGCCGAACCTGCCGGACCGGGTGACGCAGGAGGCGTACTCCGTCGAGCTCTCCAGCTGCGGCTTCTGGCCCGGCGGCGGTGAGGAGGGAGGCTTCTACTCCTACGCCTACCCCGAGCCCGCGGGCTTCGCCGACCAGCCGGTCCGGCCCGCGACGGCCTCGTACCGGCGGGACGTCGGCGAGTTCGTACTGCCCTACGAGGCGGTCGCCACCGCGCCCGATCCGGACCGGACGCTGGGCGAATTCCTGCACAGCACGTATGAGGCGGCCGCCGAACTGGCCGACTGGGACCGCGCGGTCCTGGAGGCCGACCCCGTGCACTGGGAGCACCGTTAGGGGGGCCCGGCGGATCGTGACGCCTGCGGTGGGCTGATCTCCTCCCCGCCGCGGTTGTGGGCTCCTGGCTGAGGGGGCTGTCCCCCGGGCGAGCTACGGGCAGGTGTCCTCCCTGCGGTGACGATTCCGGGGCTCCGGGTCCCTAGCGTCTGAGACGCCCGCGCGTTGCGGGTGACCCAGACTCTCCCAGGGGGAAGAACGATGATCCGCAGTGCCAGGGTGTCCGCTGTGATCGCGCTGTCCTGCGCCGTGGCCGGTGTGGGGCTGGTCGGCTGTGAGGACTCCTCGAAGGCGGAGTCGGAAGCGTCCGCCACCGCGTCCGCCACCTCGTCCGCCGCCGGTTCCAAGCAGGCGGGCGATCAGGCCTTGCTCACCGGCACCAAGAAGATCGAGGTCGGCGGCCGGTTGGTGAACGTGTCCTGTTCGGGGACTTCGGCGGACGGCAGGCCGGTCATCATGCTGGTGGTCGGTGGCGGCGACGGCCTGGAGAAGATGGCCGGGCTCCAGAAGACCCTGAGCGAGAAGAACCGGGTCTGCTCCTACGACCGGCTCGGTGAGGGCGCCAGCGACAAGCCCGACGGGCCGCAGACCCTCAAGAGCACGGGGAAGGTGCTGACCGCGGTGCTCGACCGGGTCGCCGGTGACGCTCCGGTCGTCCTGGCCGGGCATTCGCTGGGCGGGCTGATCGCCGCCCGGTACGCCCCCGACCACCAGGACAGGATCAAGGGGCTGGTCCTGATGGACGCCACCTCTCCGACCCAGACCGCCGACCTCAACAAGGGAATCCCCGAGTCCGCCACCGGCCCGGCGGCCGAGCTGCGTGATCAGACCCTCGCGATCCTTCGCGGAGGGGAGCCGGAAAAGCTCACGGTGCCCGACGGGAAGGTCCGTTCCGCCGGGGACATCCCGGTGGAGGTGATCCACCACGGGAAGCAGTACCTCGCGGAGGTGCCCGACTACGGGCCGGGCCTGGAGCGGGCGTGGACCAACGGCCAGCGCAAGTGGCTCGCGGTCTCCAGCCGCTCCAAGCTGAGCCCCGCCAAGAACAGCGCCCACTACATCTACGTCGACCAGCCTGACGTCGCCGTGCGCGCGATCGAGCGCGTCACCTCCCAGGCCGCGGACCACGCCTAGGACGCGTGCTGGACCGCGCGTGAGGCGCGCGCCGAACCTCTGGACTTCCTCAACTCCGCTTTGACCCCCCATGAGGTCGGGCATGGGACCCGGCAGGTACGAAGCTGTACCTCGCTACGGGGGTTGGAAGGAGAGTGAGGACCATGGGTCCTGTTGTCATCTTCATCGTGCTGGCGTTCACGGTCACGGCGCTCGCCGCGCTGGGTGCCGGTCGGTCGAAGGGATACAGCGGGCGGCGCAGGCGGTCCTGGGGGGCAGGGTCCAGCGGGGCCGCGGGTGGCGGCTGGTGGGCCGGTGGCGACAGCGGTGGTGGTGGCCATCACGGGGGTGGTCACCACGGCGGCGGTGGCTGCGGCGGCGGAAGCGGCTGCGGTGGCGGAGGTGGCTGCGGTGGCGGCGGTGGTGGTGGCGGCGGTGGCTGTGGCGGGGGTGGCTGACCCGCGGTTCCCGCGGCCCTGACGGCTGCCGTCTCGTTCTTACGGCCGCCATGACCTTCTTACGGGAGGCGTCACGCCGTCCTTACGGTCGCCATGACCTTCTTACGGTTGCCAGGCCGTCCTTACGGTCGTGAAGCAAAGCAGTGAGCCAGCGCCCGGCGCGCCAACGTGCGCCGGGCGCTGGCTTGTTGAACACTTGACCTAAGGAGCGCCCTAGAGGGTGGAAACCCGGCGAAGGTGGGTAAAAACGATGTGGCGCCCAGCATTTCATGATTCCGTATACCACCAATCGACCTTACGGCCCCACGTGGGCACGAGCCGCCGTATGCGCATGCCCCTGGTCCCCCGCGGGGCGAGCTGGCCCATCTCTTTCCACTGCGTGCTTGCGGAGCCGATCCATGCTCACGACCCTCAAGACTGCCTACACCGATACCCGCGCCGCTGACCTCGCCTGGGGGCTGGGACGGGAGCCGCTTCCCGCCCTCGCCGTGCTCGATCTTCAACTCCACGACTTCGCCATCCAGTTGCGGCTTCTGGGCGCCTCCCACCAGGTCCTCCTCGAAGGGGAGGGCAGCCGTTGCTCGGAGACCGTGGCCTGCATGTCCGGCAACAGCACCCCGCTTCCGCTGGGGGTTTCCACCCTCGTCGACGGCCGCGAGTACGAATTCGCGGCGCGCGTCGAGGAGTTGTCGCAGGGCGCCTTCTCCGGGCGCGCGCAGGAACTGCTCGCCCTGGTGGCCGACCATCCGCACGGTCTGGCCGGTACGTTCCCCGGCAGTCCGAACGCGTTCACGGCGCTGCTCGCGCAGTGGAACGAGGGGACGGTGGGGTGGCGGACCTGGCATGCCTACCCCCAGGAGGGGCGGTTGGTCACCACCCGCACCTGTGTGGGGGCCCGGGTGCCGCCCGCGCTCAGGCCGCCGGGCGCGGGCGGGCTCGATATGGGTGACCTGCCAAGTGACCTGCCGGGCGGTCTGCCGAGTGGCCTGCCGAGTGGCCTGCCGGGCGGTCTGCCGGATGGGTTGCCGGCTGGGGCGTCGGATGGGCTGTCAGGTGGGGCGTCGGGTGGGGGGCCACCCCAAGTCCCCTGCGCCTGAAGGGCGCAATGCACTCGTGTGGGGGACGAGACGTAAGCGATATGTGACGTAGCGTTCCCTTTGTGATCGATTCGCCCATGCCCGTCGTCTCGGATGCGCCGTCGTCGCCGGAATCCGGCCCTCCGGTGTGGCTGCCCGTGCGGGCGGGGCTCGGCCGCTTCCTCGTGCTCGGCACGGTCTTCGTCTGCGCCGCCTGCGGCCTCGTCTACGAGCTCGAACTCGTCGCCCTGGCCTCGTACTTGGCGGGTGACTCGGTCACCCAGGCCTCCGTCGTGCTCTCCGTGATGGTCTTCGCCATGGGCGTCGGCTCGCTGCTGGCCAAGCGGCTGCGCTGCCGGGCCGCCGTGGGCTTCGGCGCGGTCGAGGCGGTGCTCGCGCTCGTCGGCGGCTGCTCGGCGATGGCGCTGTACGCGTGCTTCGCCTGGGGCGGTCACTCGCGCTCCGCGCTCGTCGGCTTCTCGTTCGCCATCGGTGTGCTCATCGGGGCCGAGGTGCCGCTGTTGATGACCCTGATCCAGCGGGTGCGCCGACAGGACGCGGGCGGCGCGGTGGCCGATCTGTTCGCGGCGGACTATGTGGGTGCGCTGGTCGGCGGGCTCGCCTTTCCCTTTCTGCTGCTGCCCGCGTTCGGCCAGCTGACCGGCGCGCTGGTCACCGGCGCGGTCAACGCGGTCGCGGGCGGCGCGCTGGTGCTCTGGCTGTTCCGCCGCGATCTGAGCGTACGGGCGCGGTGGACGCTGATCGTCGCCAATGGGCTGGTGCTCGCCGCGCTGGCCGCCGGTGCCGTGCTGACCCCCTCCTTCGAGCGGGCCGCCCGGCAGGCGGTCTACGGACCGGGGGTGCGGGTCGCGCTGAGCACGGGCGAGCAGGAGATCGTGCTGGTGGGCGGGGGGACGAGCGGGCGGCCGCTGTCCCTGTTCCTCAACGGGCGGCTGCGGGTCAGCGGGCGCGACGAGGTCCGCTACCACGAGGCGCTGATCCACCCGGCCATGGCCGCCGGACCGCATGCCCGGGTCCTGGTGCTGGGCGGCGGCGACGGGCTCGCGGTGCGCGAGGTCCTGCGGTACGCCGGGGTCCGGTCGGTGACCGTCGTGGAGCGCGACGCGGAGGTGGTGCGGCTGGCCCGGCGCGATCCCGGTCTGGCCGCGCTCAACGGCGGCGCCTACCGCGATCCGCGGGTGCGGGCGGTGACGGCGGACGCCTTCGACTGGCTGCGCCGGTCCATGGCGTACGACGTGGTGGTCTGCGATCTGCCCGCCCCCGAGCTCACCCCGAGCACCAAGTACTACTCCCAGGAGTTCTACGGCCTGGCCGAGCGGGTGCTGACGCCCGGCGGCCGACTGGTGGTCCACGCCGGGCCGCTGCGGCCCGATCCGCGGGCGTTCTGGACGGTGGACGCCACGATGCGCTCGGTCGGGCTGCGGACCACTCCGTATGTGATCGGCGCCCCGCGCCCCGGGCGCGGCAGCCCCCACGACTGGGGCTTCGTCCTGTCGGCGCGCTCTCCCGTCGGGCTGCGGCTGGCCCCGCACCGGCCGCGGCCCCGCTCGCTGACCGAGCAGGGGCTGTGGGCGGCCCGTCGCACGGCCGAACGCGGCCGGGAGCGGGGGCTGCCCCCGTCGACGCTCATGCGTCCGCGCTATGGCGAGTGACGCTTCGGGGCGGCCCGGGGGCGGGCAGCGACACCGCCGCCGAGCCCGCGGACGCCGCCGCCGAGCCCCGCGGACACCGCCGCCGAGTCCCGGGGGCGGACCACGTGGGGCGCCGCCCACCCGCGTACGGGGCGTGTTCGCGCGCCGGGGGCTCGTATCGGCGGCGTACCTCAGCGGCACGCGGAAAGTTGTGCGGGAACGGGTCTCAGGGAACGTGCGATGGGTACTGTTTTGACCTATGGAGCATGAGGTGTTCGTTCCGTTTCCCGTCGACACCGTCCGGCTGGCGCTCGCGGAGCCCGCCCGCGTCGCTCGTTGCGTTCCCGGGCTCCAGCAGGACGCCGATGAGGCCGCAGGTCCGCTCGCCGGGCGGCTGCGACTGCGCATCGGCGGGTCCACCATCACCTATCGCGGTGTGCTGCGCGTCGTACGGCGCGGCGATGCCTTCGAGGTCGAGGGCGAGGGCGGCGAGGCGCGCGGCAGCGGCTCGGTGAAGCTCGCGCTGACCATCACACCGGGGCCCGTCGAGGGCGGTACGGAGCTGAAGTGCTCCGGGACGGTCCACAGCGAAGGGCGGCTGGCCGAGTTCGACGACGAGGCGTCCATCACCGTGGCCCGCCGCATGCTGGACCGGTTCGCCACGGCGCTCACGGCCGGGCTGGAGACGTCCCCGATCAGCGCGCCCACGGAGGGCGAGGCCCCCGGCGAGGTCCCGGGCGGGGCTGATGGCGGGAGCGCCGACGCGGGTGCGGGAGCCGCCGCGGAGGAGACCGGGCTGCCGACCGAGGCCGAGCTTCCGCTGTCGGCCGACGACATGGACATCGAGGACGCCGGCGACCTGGAGGACATCGACGAGGTGGACGCCGTCGAGGAGCCCGTCGGCTTCGGCGAACTCGGCGATCTCGAGGACCTGGACGAGGAGCCCCCGGCCGAGGCCGCCCACGCCCGCCGCACGATGATCGGCCGCTCCACCGAGGAGGTCGACCACGCCCCGCCGCGCGGTCGCTACGCCCCGGTGCCCGCGCCCGAGACCGTCTCCACCAGCGCCACGCTGCGCTGGGCCGCGCCCGCCGCGGCCGTCGTGCTCGCCTCCGTCGTCGTCGTGGGCCGTCGCGTACTTCGCCGCCGCCGATGAGCCAGGGCGCATAGGCTCGGTGTTTGTGACCACCGAAGACACAACGGAGACCAAGGGCGTACGGCTGACCGCCGGGGACGCCGAGCTGACCGTCTCACCCGAGAGCGGCTGCCGTATCGGCTCACTGCGCATCGGCGGTACGGAGCTGCTGCGGCAGGGCCCGCGGTTCGGGTCGTTCCCGATGGTGCCGTGGTGCGGCCGGACCGGCCTCGGCCGGTTCCGCAACGGCGGGCGGATCCACCAACTGCCCGTCAACTCCCCGCCGCACGCGATCCACGGCACCGGCCGGAACGTCGCATGGGCCCCCGTCAGCGCGGGGGAGTCCAGCGCGGCCTTCACCTACGACCTCGCCGACCCCTGGCCGTACGAGGGCCGGGTCACCCAGGCCTTCGAGCTCGCCCCGGGCAGCCTGACCGTCACCATGAGCGTGGAGACCGAGGGCGACTCCTTCCCGGCGCAGGCGGGCTGGCATCCATGGTTCCTGCGGAACCTCGGCGACGGCGGCCCCGGTGCCGAGATCGCCTTCGACGCCGCATGGCAGGAGGAGCGCGGCGAGGACCACCTCCCCACCGGCCGCCGGATCGCGCCGAAGCCCGGCCCCTGGGACGACTGCTTCGGGATGCCGCAAGGGGTGGACGTCACGCTCACCTGGCCCGGTCGGCTGGAGCTGAAGGTCACCAGCCGGACGGAGTGGGTGGTCGTCTACGACGAGCAGGCGGAGGCGGTGTGCGTGGAACCGCAGTCCGGCCCGCCCAATGGCCTCAACCTCCTGCCACGGCTGGTCACCCCCATCGATCCGCTGGAGATCGCCATGACCTGGACCTGGCGCACACTGGCCTGACGCGGTCGGTTCGTCGACTGACGCGGTTCGGTTCGTCGACTGGTGCGGTCCCGGTCTCACGCTGACGCGCTCGATCTCACGGTGTGGAGCGGCTTGGGGGGTTCCGAGGGCCACCGCATAAGCTCATGCGCATGAGCGATGCCCGTGACGCCCTGCTGCGACAGATCAAGGACAAGGCCGTGGTCCACGGCAAGGTGACCCTCTCCTCCGGGCGTGAGGCCGACTACTACATCGACCTGCGCCGGATCACTCTGGACGCCGAGGCCGCGCCGCTGGTCGGACAGGTCATGCTCGAGACCACGGCCGAGCTGGAGTACGACGCGGTGGGCGGGCTGACGCTGGGCGCCGACCCGGTGGCCACGTCCATGCTGCACGCCGCCGCCGCGCGCGGGCGTCGGCTCGATGCCTTCGTGGTGCGCAAGGCCCAGAAGACCCACGGTATGCAGCGGCGGATCGAGGGCCCGGACATCGCGGGCCGCCGGGTGCTGGTGGTCGAGGACACCTCCACCACCGGTGGTTCACCGCTGACCGCGGTGGAGGCGGCACGGGAGGCGGGTGCGGAGGTCGTCGCGGTCGCGACGATCGTCGAGCGCGGCGCCGCGCCCGCGATCGCGGACGCCGGGCTGCCGTACCTCCCGGCGTACTCGCTCGCCGACCTCGGGCTGAGCTGAGTCACGCGGTCTGGGGAGGCGGGGGGTTTCACGTGAAACCACCCACCCCCGTCCGTGTGGTCTCGGCGTGCGCCGTGTGGAGCAATCGGCGGAGTCTGGGATTATGGCCCCGACGATGACGTCGCCCCTAGGTCAGGGCCAAGTACGACTAACCCGCACATACAAGGAGCGGTCAGATGCCCATCGCATCCCCTGAGATCTACAACGAGATGCTCGACCGGGCGAAGGCGGGCAAGTTCGCCTACCCGGCGATCAACGTGACCTCGACGCAGACTCTGCACGCCGCCCTGCGCGGCTTCGCCGAGGCGGAGAGCGACGGCATCGTCCAGATCTCCACCGGTGGTGCCGAGTTCCTGGGTGGCCAGTACAAGAAGGACATGGTGACCGGTGCGGTCGGCCTCGCCGAGTTCGCGCATGTCGTGGCCGAGAAGTACCCGGTCAACATCGCCCTCCACACCGATCACTGCCCGAAGGACAAGCTGGACGGCTATGTCCGTCCGTTGCTCAAGATCTCGCAGGAGCGCGTCGCCAAGGGCCAGAACCCGCTGTTCCAGTCCCATATGTGGGACGGCTCCGCCGAGACTCTCGCCGACAACCTCGCCATCGCGCAGGAGCTGCTGGCCGAGGCGGTCAAGGCGAAGATCATCCTCGAGGTCGAGATCACCCCGACCGGTGGCGAGGAGGACGGCGTCACCCACGAGATCAACGACAAGCTGTACACGACGGTGGACGACGCCCTGCGCACCGCCGAGGCCCTGGGCCTGGGTGACAAGGGCCGCTACCTGCTGGCCGCGTCCTTCGGCAATGTCCACGGCGTCTACAAGCCGGGCAATGTCGTCCTCCGCCCGGAGCTGCTGCGTGACCTCCAGGACGGTGTGGGCGCGAAGTACGGCAAGCAGGACCCGTTCTTCTTCGTCTTCCACGGCGGTTCCGGCTCCACGGAGCAGGAGATCCGCACCGCGCTGGAGAACGGCGTGGTGAAGATGAACCTCGACACGGACACCCAGTACGCCTTCACCCGCCCGATCGCGGACCATATGTTCCGCAACTACGACGGGGTGCTGAAGGTCGACGGCGAGGTCGGCAACAAGAAGACGTACGACCCGCGGAGCTGGGGGAAGCTGGCCGAGGCGGGGATGGCCGAGCGGGTCACCAAGGCCTGTGGGAATCTTCGGTCCACCGGGACCAAGCTGAAGTAGTTCATCGGCTCGGCCACTCGGGCCCGGCCTCTCGCCTCGCGGCGAGTCGCCGGGCCCGTTTGCGTTCTGGGCTGGCCCCGGGGGCGCTGACCGGGGGATCATCCAGGTATGGCAGGTGTGCGGCTAACCGCGGCGGCCGGGCGCTGGCTGGTGTTCACCACGGTGCTGGGTTCCGCCATGGCCCTGCTCGACAGCACCGTCGTCAATGTCGCCCTGCCGCGCATCGGGCTCGACCTGGGCGCCGACCTCCCCGTACTGCAGTGGACCGTCAACGCCTACATGCTCACCCTCGCCGGGCTGATCCTGCTCGGCGGGGCGCTCGGGGACCGGTTCGGGCGGCGGCGGGTGTTCGTGATCGGGGTGGTGTGGTTCGCGCTGGCCTCGCTGGTGTGCGGGCTGGCGCCGAACGCCGGGGTGCTGATCGCCGCGCGGGCGTTCCAGGGCATCGGCGGGGCGCTGCTCACCCCCGGGTCGCTGGCGCTGATCCAGTCGGTGATCCACCCCGATGACCGGGCGCGGGCGATCGGGCTGTGGTCCGGCTTCGGCGGAATCGGGGCGGCGATCGGGCCGTTCCTCGGCGGCTGGCTGGTGGACGGGCCCGGCTGGCGCTGGGTGTTCTTCATCAATGTGCCGCTGGCGGCGGTGTGTGTGCCGGTCGCTTTGCGCCACGTACCGGAGACCCGCGATCCGCGGGCGCACGGCCGGTTCGACATCCTCGGCGCCGTGCTGGGCGCGGCGGCCCTCGCCCTGGTCACCTATGCGCTGATCGCCGCGCCGCAGCGGGGCGCCTCGCCCGCCGTGGTGATTCCGGGCGTCGCCGGGCTGGCGCTGGGGGCGGTCTTCATCGCCGTGGAGCGGAGGCTTCGGGAGCCGATGCTGCCGCTGTCCATCTTCGCCTCCCGCCAGTTCAGCGCCGTCAATGTGGTGACCCTGTGCGTCTACGCGGCCTTCGGCGGCTTCTTCTTCCTCTCGGTGCTCGACCTCCAGGTGGTCGTCGGCTACTCCGCGCTCGCCGCCGGTACCGCGCTGCTGCCGACGACCACGCTGATGCTGCTGCTGTCGGCCCGTTCGGGGGAGCTGGGCAAGCGCATCGGCCCCCGGATCCCGCTGACCGTCGGCCCGCTGCTGTGCGCGGCGGGGATGCTGCTGATGACCCGGGCCGGGGTGGGGGCGGTGTACTGGCGGGACATCCTGCCCGCGCTGCTGGTGCTGGGCCTGGGCATGGTCGTGGTGGTCGCCCCGCTCACCGCGACCGTGCTGGCCTCGGTGGACGTCGCCCGCGCGGGTCTGGCCAGCGGTGTGAACAACGCGGCGGCCCGGGCGGCCGGGCTGGTCGCGGTGGCGGCGCTGCCGCTGCTCGCGGGGATGGGCCCGGAGGCGTACCGATCGGCGGACGCCTTCTCGAGCACCTTCCGGCGGGCGATGCCCATCTGTGCGGGGGTGCTGGTGCTGGGGGCGCTCCTCGCCTGGCGCACGGTGCGCTCGGACGCGCTGGAGCAGGCGGGCGCCGGGGTGGGCGCGGAGCCCGGGAGAGCCGGGGCCGCGGAGGGCGCGGAGGGTGCGGAGGGTGCGGTGCCCGTGGAGGGCGCCGGGGGCGTCGCGCGGGCGGCCGGGCCGCCGTGCCGCCCCGAGTGCGCCTACCACTGCGGGGTGTCCGCGCCGCCCCTGGACCCGGGCGAGCGAAGCCCCCGTACCTGACCCGCGTCCCCCTCATGGCTTGAGCGTGTCGGGTGGGCCCCGGGACCAGGCAGACTGGAACCCATGGCCATTCACGAGAACCTGCTCGGGGGACCGCCCCCGACCCATCTGCCCGATGACCCGGAGCCGCGCGAACTGCTCGCCTCCGGCGCGGCCCCGGCCGAGGTCGCCGCGAAGTACCCGGCCTCCTCGCTCGCCTGGGCGCAGCTCGCCGACGAGGCGTTCGAGTCCGGCCGGGTGGTCGAGTCCTACGCGTACGCCCGCACCGGCTACCACCGCGGGCTCGACGCCCTGCGCCGCAGCGGCTGGAAGGGCCACGGTCCGGTGCCCTTCGAGCACGAGCCCAACCGGGGCTTCCTGCGCGCCCTGCACGCGCTCGCGCGCGCCGCACAGTCCATCGGCGAGCAGGAGGAGTACGAGCGCTGCTCGACCTTCCTGCGGGAGAGCTCCCCGACCGCGGCGGACACGCTCTCCTGATCTCCCCTCCGCTGATCCGCTGGGACAGCGGGAGGCGCACCGGGCCTGTGGGGTGTGTTATGCCCCACAGGCCCCTTCCGTACTTGCCGATTGTCCGTGCTGCGCGGATGATGCGGTTTGGGGCCCCTTCGGCTGTGGGTCCCGAGGGGACCGGGGCTCCGAGACCGAAAGGAAGGGGCGGACCGCTACCCGGTAGCGAGCAGTACTCAGGAGACGCGATGTCGCAGCAGCCTGTCCCCGATCACGCCGAGTCCGACGCCCCGAATCTGGACTTCGACGGCACCACGCCGTACGAGGACTACGTCCAGGCGTCCGTGCTCACCCACCTCCAGCATCCCCTCTCCGACGACCCCGGCGAGATGGTGTTCCTGGTCACCACCCAGGTCATGGAGCTGTGGTTCACCGTCATCGTCCATGAGTGGGAGACCGCCGCGCAGGCGCTGCGCGAGGACGATCTGCCCACCGCGATGGCCGCGCTCCAGCGCTCGGCGTACGAGCTGGAGTCGCTCAACGCCTCGTGGACGCCGCTGGCCCATCTCACCCCCGGCCAGTTCAACGCGTACCGCTCCGCGCTCGGCGAGGGCTCCGGCTTCCAGTCGGCGATGTACCGGCGGCTGGAGTTCCTGCTCGGTGAGAAGTCCGCGTCCATGCTCGTCCCGCACCGGGGCGCGCCGCGGGTCCACGCCGAACTGGAGAAGGCGCTGACCGAGCCCAGCCTCTACGACGAGGTGCTGCGCCATCTCGCGCGCCGCGGCCTCGCCGTCCCGGCCGCGGTGCTGGCCCGCGACCCCGCCGTGCGCCATGAACCGGACCCGGGGGTGGAGCGGGTCTGGGAGGAGATCTACGCCGGCCCGCGCGACAGCGAGCTGACCCGGCTCGGCGAGGCGCTCACCGAGGTCGCCGAGCTGGTGTGGCGCTGGCGCAATGACCACCTGGTGGCGACCCGGCGGGCGATGGGCTCCAAGACCGGTACGGGCGGCTCGGCCGGGGTCGCCTGGCTGGAGAAGCGCGCGGCCAAGAACGTCTTCCCCGAGCTGTGGACGGCGCGCAGCCATGTCTGACGCGACGATTCCCACGGCGGAGGCGGCTGGCGGCGAGCCGATCGGGCCCGAGCGGACCGCCTTGGCCGACGAGGCCGCCGGGCTCGACGCGGCCGATCCGCTGCGCGCCAAGCGCGCCGCCTTCACCCTCGACGACACGGTCTACCTCGACGGCAACTCACTGGGCGCGCTGCCCCGCGCCGTCCCGCCCCGGCTGGCCGATGTGGTCGCCCGCGAATGGGGTGAGCTGCGCATCCGCTCCTGGGAGGAGAGCGGCTGGTGGACCGCGCCGGAGCGGATCGGCGACCGCGTCGCCCGGCTCATCGGCGCAGGCCCCGGCCAGGTCGTGGTGGGCGACTCGACCAGCGTGAACGTCTTCAAGGCGGTGGTCGCGGCCGTACGGATCGCCCAGCAGCGCGGCGCCCACCGCGATCAGATCCTGGTTGACGAGGCCACCTTCCCCACCGACGGCTATATCGCCGAGTCCGCCGCCCGGATGACCGGCTGCACCGTGCTCCCGGTGGCCGCGGGCGACGTCCCGGCCGCCGTCGGCGCCCGCACCGCGGTCGTGCTCGTGAACCACGTGGACTACCGCACCGGCCGCCTCCATGACCTGCCCGGGACCACGGCCGCCGTGCACGCGGCGGGCGCGCTCGTGGTGTGGGACCTGTGCCACAGCGCGGGCGCCCTGCCGGTCGGGCTGGACGCCCATGGGGTGGACCTCGCGGTGGGCTGCACCTACAAGTACCTCAACGGCGGGCCCGGCGCGCCCGCGTATCTGTATGTCGCCCGGGCCCATCAGCCCCGCTTCGACTCGCCGCTGCCCGGCTGGAACTCGCATGCCGACCCCTTCGGCATGGCCTCCGCCTACACCCCGGCCGGCGGCGCGGTCCGCGGCCGCGTCGGCACCCCGGACATCCTCTCGATGCTGGCGCTGGAGGCCGCGCTCGAGGTGTGGGACGACGTGCCGATCGAGGACGTCAGGGCCAAGAGCCTGGCGCTGACGGACTTCTTCCTCCGCTGCGTCGAGCGCTATGTCCCGGCGGGCCGCGTCCGGTCGATCACCCCCACCGCACACGCCGAGCGCGGCAGCCAAGTGGCCCTGCGGTGCGCGGCGGCGGGGGAGGCCGGGGAGCCTGGGGGCGCCGGGGTGACCGCGGAGGCCGGAGGGGCCGGAGAGGTGATGACGGAGCTGGTGCGGCGCGGTGTCGTGGGCGACTTCCGGCGCCCCGATGTGCTGCGCTTCGGCTTCACCCCGCTCTATACGGGCTTCGCCGAGGTGGAGCGGGCGGCGCGGGTGCTGGCCGATGTGCTGAGGGAGGGCTGACCGATGGGCGGGGCGACGGCGGGGGCGGCGGCCGAGGAGGCGTCGGTCTTCGGGCTCCCACCCGTGGATCCGGCCAGGACCGCCGTGTACGGCGAACACCCGGACCAGGTGGTGGACTTCTACCTTCCGCCACCCGGGACGGACGGCGCCGCGCGCCCCGCCCCGCTGGTCCTCCTCTTCCACGGCGGCGCCTGGCGCGCCCCCTACGACCGCCGCCATGTGTCGCCCTTCGCCGCCTTCCTGGCGGGGCGGGGCCTGGCGGTGGCGTCCGTGGAGTACCGGCGCGGTGGGGCGGACTCCGCGCGGGCCGGGCGGTGGCCGGAGACGTTCGACGACATCGCGGCGGCCGTGGACACCGTGCCGGGTCTCGCCCGGGGGCTCGGGCTCCCCGGGATCGACCCGGACCGGGTGGTGCTCACCGGGCACTCCGCGGGCGGACACGCCGTGCTGTGGGCGGCGGCCCGGCATCGGCTGCCGTCCGGCACTCCCTGGCATCTGGCCTCCCCCTCCCCGCACCGCGGTGTCGTGGCCCTCGCCCCCATCGCGGACCTCGCCACGGCCCGTGCGCTGGACGTCTGCTCCGGCGCCGTGGACGAACTCCTCCAAGAGGAGGGTGGGGGCGGTGACGATGAGCTGACGGTCCGGCTGGGTCTCGCCGACCCCGCCGCGCTGCTGCCCACCGCGATCCCCACCACCGTGGTGCAGGGCGGCACCGACATCGTCGTGCCAGCGGCGGTCGCGGACGCCTTCGCGGAGGCGGCGGCCCGCGCCGGACAGGACGTACGGCTGATCAGGAGCGACGGCGGCCACTTCCCGCCCATCGACCCGACGACGCCTGCCGCGCACACCGTCGCCGAGGAGATCGCCCAGCTGGCGGGGGCGCAGACCGCCCCATAGCACCGGGCCGGAGCCCGCCACGTAACATCACCGGGCCGCGCCCCGCCGCGTAGTACCCGACCCCGTAGTACTTGAGACGGACGCCGCACAATCCGCATTCCCGGGGACGACGCCGCGGCGTCCGCTGCCTACCGTGGTCGGCGTGACTGAGACGATTCCGCGGACCGAACTCCGCACCATCCGCCGGGCGCTGTCCGATCTGCGGAAGGACTTGATCACCGACGCCTTCGCCCTCCGCCCCCTGCCGCCGCTCGGCGCCACGCATCCGCTGGTGCGCGCGTTGCCCCCGTGGGCCCGGCCGTACGCGCCGTGGCTGCCGCACGCCGCGCTCACGGCCTTCGCCCTCTACCTCATGGCCGTGGCGGGCGAAATCGACGGCGTCGGGATGGCCCTGCTCAGCAGCGTGCCCCTGCTGATCGCGCTCTACCGGCCGATCGGCGCCTGGTGGCTGTCGTTCGGGGGGAGCGTCGTCTGGGGCCTGGGCGTCGCCGAAACGGCCGCGGGCAGCATGTGGCCCTGGCCGCCGACCCTCTTCGCCTCGCACATCGCGGTGATGGTGATCGTCGCGTTCCGTAACCCGCCGCGCGTGGCCGGGCAGATGCTGCTGCTCACGGCCGGATTCGGGTTCGCCTGCGATCTCGCCGTCGGCTGGCGGCCGACGAACGCCTTCCCCATGGTGATCACCTCCTGCGTCATCGTGGGCGCCGTCGTCGCCCGGCGCAGTCTGCGCGAGACCAAGCAGCAGGTCGCCGTGGAGCAGTCGGCCACCCATGAGGAGCGCTCCCGCCGCACCCTGCTGGAGGAGCGCGCCACCATCGCCCGTGAGCTGCACGACGTCGTCGCGCACCATATGTCGGTGATCGCCATCCAGGCGGAGGCGGCGCCCTACCGGGTGGCGGACCCGCCCGAGGAACTGGCCAGCAGCTTCGCGACCATCCGCGAGAACGCGGTCGCCGCGCTCACCGAACTCCGCCGCGTCCTCGGCGTCGTCCGCGCCGATGACCCCGATGCCTACGCCGACGCCGACCCCGAGGCGCCCCAGCCGACCCTCGCCACCCTCGACACGCTCTTCGCGGGGGTCCGGGCGGCCGGGCTGACCGTCGAGCACCTCACCACCGGCGCCGTACGGCCGCTGCCCTCCGGGGTGGAGCTGTCCGCGTACCGGATCGTCCAGGAGGCGCTGTCCAACGCGCTGCGGCACGCGCCCGGCTCCACCGCCCGCGTCGAAGTCGCGTATGTCCTCGGCGGACTGGGTCTGCGGATCGTCAACGGCCCGCCCACCCAGGCCGTACGGCCCTCGCCGGGGATGGGCCACGGGCTGCTCGGGATGCGGGAGCGCGTGGCCATGCTGAACGGGGAGATGACGGCGGGCGCGGTGTTGGAGGACGGCGGTTACGAGGTCGCGGTCTTCATCCCGGCCGCCGCGGTCCCCGAAGCGGAGGCTTCCGCCCCGGAGACACCGGCACCGGCACCGCAGCGGGGGTACGCCCCGGAGGGGGAGACGATGGAGCCATGACCACCGACGCCCCCTCCCTCCCCCCTCCCATCCGCGTGCTGATCGCCGACGATCAGGTGATGGTCCGCGAGGGCTTCTCCGTACTGCTGAACGCCCAGCCCGATATCGAGGTCATCGGCGAGGCGGTCGACGGGCGCCAGGCCATCGCCCAGGTGGCCGCCCTGCGCCCCGACGTCGTCCTGATGGACATCCGGATGCCGGAGCTCAACGGCCTCGAGGCCACCCGCGAGATCGTCGCGGCGGACGCCGACGCCAAGGTGCTCGTCCTGACCACCTTCGATCTGGACGAGTACGTCTACCAGGCGCTGCGCGCCGGAGCGAGCGGCTTTCTGCTCAAGGACGCCTCCGCCCGGCAGCTCGGCGATGCGGTACGCATTGTCGCGGCGGGTGAGGCGCTGCTCGCGCCGACCATCACCAAGCGCCTGATCAGCACGTTCTCGCGGATCGGCGAGGCGGCCGGATTCGGCGGTCCGCTGCCCTCCCCGCAGGGGCGGCTGGCCGAGCTGACCGAGCGGGAGAACGAGGTCCTGGTGCTGGTCGCCCAGGGCTGCTCCAATGCGGAGATCGCCGGGCGGCTGATCGTCGCAGAGTCGACGGTGAAGACGCATGTCAGCCGGATCCTGGTGAAGCTGGGGCTGCGCGACCGCACCCAGGCGGCGGTGTTCGCCTACGAGGTACGCCTGGTGACGCCCGGAGGCTGACCGGCCTGGTGCGCCCCGCGACGGCCCCCGGAGGCAGCGGGGCCCCGAAGCCATCCGGCGACCCCTGGAGACCGGGCGGCCCCGGCGGTACCGTCCCGGGATGAGCAGCAGTGCGGAAGCCCCCGCCTTCGACCCCTGGCGGCCGTCGTTCGTCGCGGACCCGTATCCGGCCTACGCCGAGCTGCGCGAGCGCGGCCGGGTGCACTGGTTCGAGCCCTCCCGCCAGTGGCTGATCCCGCGTCATGCGGACGTCGGCGCGCTGCTGCGGGACCGCAGGCTCGGCCGCACCTATCTCCACCGCTTCGGCCATGAGGAGTTCGGCCGCACCGCGCCGCCGCCCGAGCACGAGCCGTTCCACACCCTCAATGACCACGGCATGCTCGATCTGGAACCGCCGGACCACACCCGGCTGCGGCGCCTGGTCTCCAAGGCGTTCACCCCGCGGACGGTCGAGGCGCTGGTGCCGACCATCCGGCGGCTCGCGGAGGAATTCGTCGACTCCCTCGTCGGCTCGGGCGGCGGCGATCTCATCGCGACGGTCGCCGAACCGCTGCCGGTCGCCGTGATCGCCGAGATGCTGGGCATTCCGCCCGCCGACCGCCCCGCCCTGCGGCCCTGGTCGGCGGATATCTGCGGGATGTACGAGTTGAGCCCGGGCGAGGACACGGCGCGCCGGGCCGTGCGCGCGTCCGTCGAATTCTCCGCGTATCTGCGCGAGTTGATCGCGGCGCGCCGCAGGGCCCCGGGGGACGATCTGATCAGCGGGCTCATCGCCGCGTACGACGAGGGCGACCGGCTCACCGAGCAGGAGATGATCTCCACCTGTGTGCTGCTGCTGAACGCGGGCCACGAGGCCACGGTCAACACCACGGGGAACGGTTGGTGGGCGCTCTTCCGCCACCCCGAACAGCTCGCCCTGCTCCGCGCCGACCCCGACGCGCTGCTGCCCACCGCCGTGGACGAGCTGCTGCGCTATGACACCCCGCTGCAGCTCTTCGAGCGATGGGTGCTTGAGGACATCGAGGTCGGCGGCACGGTCATCCCGCGCGGCAGCGAGGTCGCGCTGCTCTTCGGCTCGGCCAACCGCGACCCGGCCCGCTTCGACCGTCCCGACGCCCTCGACCTCTCCCGCGCCGACAACCCCCACATCAGTTTCGGCGCCGGGATCCACTACTGCCTGGGCGCCCCGCTCGCCCGACTGGAGCTGATCGCCTCCTTCGGCGCACTGCTCCGCAAGGCGCCCGGGCTGCGGCTGGTCAAGGAGCCGGAGCGGGGGACGAACTTCGTCATCCGCGGTCTGCGGGAGCTCCAGGTCGAGCTCTGAGCGGAATCGGCGAAGCGACATCGGCGAAGACGGAAAGGGAGTCGGCGACGGCAGGGGCGGAGTCGGCGAAGGCCGCCGGGACAGATGAGCCCCCTGTTGTCCACAGCCTGTGGACAACAGGGGGCGGTTGCCGGGAGGCGATGGGCCGACGGGGGTCAGCCGCCGATGTCACGACGGCGCATGCCCACCAGTCCTCCGGCGGCGAGAACGGCCGAGAGCAGCAGCAGCCACAGGAACGGGGCGGCCGTCACCTCGTCGCCCGGCAGCTTCGGCAGATGGCTGAAGGGCGAGGTGTCCATGATGGAGTCGGACAGCTCGAGCGCCGGGCCCATCCAGCCCAGGGCGACCACCCAGCCGACGAACGCCCAGGCCGCGGCCGAGTACTTCGGCACCACGCCCACCAGGAAGAGCGTCACGCTGGTCAGCACCCACAGCGCCGGGAGCTGGGCGAGGGCGGCGCCCAGGCAGCGGGGGAGCTGGTCGGCCAGGTCGCCCGCCGCGACGCCGTAGCCCAGCCCCAGCGCCAGACCGCCGATGGCCAGGACGGCCACCGGGCCGAGGTACGCGATGACCAGGTGGCTCCCGGCCCAGCGCAACCGGCCGACGGCGTTGGCCAGCAGGGGCTCCGCGCGCTGGTCGGTCTCCTCGGAGCGCAGCCGCAGTACGGAGGTGGTGGTGTAGACGGTGAGGATGGTGCCGAGGACGCCGACCATGGCGGCCAGGAACGCGTCATTGAGCCCCTGGGCGCCGCCCATCCGCTGGATGATGTCGCGGGTCTGGTCGCTGTCGCCGAGGAAGTCGTCCGCACCGTCGGAGATGGATCCGAAGATGGCGCCCGCGAAGACGAAGCCCGCGGCCCAGCCGAACAGGGCGCCGCGCTGCAGCCGCCAGCCCAGGCCGAAGACCCCGTTCAGCAGCGGCCCCGCGGCCGGTGGGCCGGGGCGGCTGGCGTAGAAGCTGGCGCCCACGTCGCGCCGCCCGGCGAGGGAGTACGCGAGGGCGATCGAGGCCGCGGCGAGCACGGCGACCAGCAGCAGCGGCCACCAGCGCTCGTTCGCGTACGGCCGGGCGTACTCGGCCCAGCCCAGCGGCGAGAGCCAGACCAGGACATGGCCGGAGCCCTTGCTGCCGTCCTCGGCGGCGTCACCCGCCATGCGCAGCACGAAGGCGACGCCGACCGCGGCGGAGCTGAGGCCCCTGGCCAGCCGTGCGTTCTCGGTGAGCTGGGCGGCGACGGCGGCCAGCCCGCCGAAGGCCATACCGGACAGGCCGACGGCGAGGCCGAGGGTCAGCGCGCCGGTGCCGCCCTGGCCCGCGAGGCCGCCCGCGATGAGCAGGGTCACCGCGCCGTTGGCGATGGCCACGGCGAGCAGGGCCGAGGTGAGTCCGGCGCGGCGGCCGACCATACCGGCGGAGAGCGCCTCCTGGCGGCCGGTCTCCTCCTCCTCACGGGTGTGCCGGACCACGATGAGCAGGCTCATGATCGCGGCGAACACCGTAAGGAAGGCACCCACGCGCCAGACGGTGAGCGCGCCGAGCGTGTCGTCGAAGGCGGCGCCGAACAGGGCCCGGGTCGAGCCGTTCCCATTCATGTCCTGGACGAGGCTGGCGCGCCGGGCGGGGGTGTCGTACGCGCTCTTCAGACGGCCGACGGTGCTGCTGGCCGTGAGCCCCAGGCACAGCACCCACACCGGCATCATGATCCGGTCGCGGCGCAGGGCGAGCCGCAGCAGCGTGCCCGTGCCCGCCAGGTCGTGGGCCGATCCGCGGGCGCGGGGGGAGACCCGGGCGTCGGCTACGGCGGTCATCGGGCGATCGCCTCGGCTTCCGTACGGGTGATGTCGTCCTGGTAGTGGCGCAGGAAGAGCTCTTCCAGGGTGGGCGGGGTGGAGATCAGGCTGCGCACCCCGACCTGGGTGAGCTGCCGCAGCACGGCGTCGATCTTGTCGGAGTCGACCTGGAGCTTGACCTGGCCGCCCTGGATGTCCACGTTGTGCACGCCGGGGAGGCCGGACAGGCCGTTCGGCTCGCCGGCGAGCTCGGCGGTCACCGACGTACGGGTCAGGTGGCGCAGCTCGGTGAGGGTGCCGGACTCCACCCGGCGGCCCTTGCGGATGATGCTCACCCGCCGGCAGAGCGCCTCGACCTCGCTGAGGATGTGGCTGGAGAGCAGCACCGTACGGCCGCGGTCGCGCTCCTCGGCGACGCACTCGCGGAAGACCTCCTCCATGAGCGGGTCGAGCCCGGAGGTCGGCTCGTCGAGGATCAGCAGCTCCACTTCGGATGACGCGAACGCGGCGACCAGGGCGACCTTCTGGCGATTGCCCTTGGAGTACGTACGGCCCTTCTTGGTGGGGTCGAGCTCGAACCGCTCCAGGAGCTCGGCGCGGCGTGCGGTGTCCAGACCGCCGCGCAGCCGCCCGTACAGGTCGATGACCTCTCCACCGCTCAGGTTGCGCCACAGGGTGACGTCTCCGGGGACGTACGCGATGTGGCGGTGGAGGTCGACCGCGTCGTGCCAGGGGTCCTTGCCGAGCATCTGCACCGCGCCGGAGTCGGCGCGGAGCAGCCCGAGGAGGACCCGGATGGTCGTGGACTTCCCGGCGCCGTTGGGCCCGAGGAAGCCATGGACCTCACCTGCCTCGACTTCGAGGTCGAGGCCGTCCAACGCGTGGGTCCGGCCGAAGGACTTGTGGAGGCCGGACACGGAGATTGCCGTTTTCATGATTTCGAAGCTACGCTAGTTTCACAAATTTGTGAAGTTAAGGAACCATATAAACTTATGATGATGTGACGAAGAGAGGAGATGATGAAGCGGTGAGGGAGACGATCGAACCGGAGGGCGCGCCCGATGAAGCGCGCGGTGAAGCGGCGCGTGACGAGGGCCGTGACGAGGCGGCGGTGTCCAGGTTCGTCGAGCGGTTCGCGGCCGATCTGGCCGAGGCCGGGATGCAGCGCATGGCGGCGCGGGTCTTCGCGGCGCTCCTCGTCTCCGACTCCGGGGCCCTCACCTCGGCGGAGCTCGCCGAGCGGCTGCGGATCAGCCCGGCCGCGGTCTCGGGCGCGATCCGCTATCTGTCCCAGGTGGACATGGTGGTGCGGGAGCGCGAGCCGGGCTCACGGCGCGATCGCTACCGGCTCTACAACGAGGTCTGGTACGAGACGCTGACCCGCCGCGACCAGATGGTCGCCCGCTGGGAGAGCACCATGCGCGACGGCGCGAAGGTGCTCGGGCCCGGCACCCCGGCGGGGCTGCGGATCGCCGAGACCGCCGACTTCTTCGAGTTCGTCCAGCGGGAGCTGCCCAAGATGCTCGAGCGCTGGCGCGCCCAGCAGGCCGAACGCCGCGCCACAGAGTCCCCCAAAACCCAAACACCCTGACCCCCGGTCCGAGCACCGCCCGACCCGCCCACGTGCCACCCGGCCGACGGGCGGGGTGGCGGCGGGCGGGCCACATCGCCCGGCCCGTCCGTGCGCCGGGACAGCAGCAGGCAGGCCGCATCTCGCCCGGTCTGCCGCACTCTGGCGTTGCCTGGCCCGGCCGCGCGCTACCCGGCTTGCTCGCGGCCCCGGGCGCTGTCCGGCAGGCCGTGCGGCCCGCTCCGGTCGCCTGCGCGCCGCCCGTCCTGCGCGCGCCTCCGGCGCCGCCGGGCCCTCGCGCCACTCGGCCGACGG
>NZ_LAKD02000119.1 GCF_000968685.2 Streptomyces antioxidans | reverse complement strand
CCGAGGTGACCGTGTGCGCGACGATGAGCGAGCCCCTGGAGGCGTCCGGCTCGGGCCCGGTGCCCATCGGGCGGCCCATCGCCAACACCCGGGCGTTCGTCCTCGATGACTGTCTTCACCCGGTCCCCGCAGGTGTGCTGGGTGAGCTGTATGTCGCGGGTCCTGGCCTCGCCCGTGGCTACCTCGGCCGCCCCGGGCTGACGGCGGAGCGCTTCGTCGCGTGCCCCTTCACGAGTGGGCGGATGTATCGCACCGGGGATCTGGCCAAGTGGACTGCGGACGGTCAGCTCGTCTTCGGCGGTCGGGTGGACGACCAGGTCAAGGTGCGTGGCTTCCGGGTCGAGCCCGGTGAGATCGAGACCGCCCTCGCCGCCCACCCGAGCGTCGGCCAGGTGGCGGTCATCGCCCGGGAAGACCGTATGCGGGGTAAGCGGCTAGTGGCCTACGTTGTTCCGGATGGCGCGGTGGACGGCACGCTGGATGGTCTGGCCGACGTCGCCCCGTTGCGGAGGTTCCTCGCTGACCGGCTGCCCGACTATATGGTCCCGGCCGCCTTCGTGACGCTTGACGTGTTGCCCCTCACGGTGAACGGCAAGCTGGATCGTGCCGCTCTTCCCGCTCCGGACTTCACCGGCGAGGCAACGGCGGGGCGCGGTCCGGAGACGCCCACGGAGGAGCGCTTGTGTGCCCTCTTCGCCGAGGTGCTGGGCCTGGAAGAAGTTGGTGTCGAGGCGTCGTTCTTCGAGCTCGGTGGCGATTCGATCCTGGTGATGAAGCTGATCGCCCAGATCCGTGCCGTCCTCGGCGCCGAGGTGAGCATCCGCGGGCTGTTCACCGCTCCGACGGTGGCCGACGTGGCACGGCTGCTCGACGGTACGGAGGGCGGCACCGCCCCCACCGACTCCGGCGAAACCGGCCTGTTGCTGCCGCTCCGGACCGAGGGCGACCGGCCGCCCTTGTTCTGCGTCCACCCGAGCACCGGGCTGGGGCGCTGCTACGCGGAACTCACGGACCACCTGCCGCCGGACCGCCCGGTCTACGCACTGCAGGCCCGCGGCTTCGGCACGGATGAGTCACTGCCGGGGACGGTCGCGGAAATGGCCGCGGACTACGTGGCGAGGATCCGGACCGTGCAGTCGGCCGGGCCCTATCACCTCCTCGGCTGGTCGTTCGGTGGCACCGTGGCCCATGCGATGGCGGCACTCCTCCAGCAGCAGGGCGAAACGGTGGATCTCCTGGTCAGCCTCGATGGTTACCCCGGTGGAGACGAGGCGGAACCGACGGGCGGGCGCGCGGGCGAACGCACCGGTGAGCCCGGTGAGCCCAATGAGCTCACCGGCGAGCCCACCCATAAGCCCGACGTCGGCCCCACCCGCAAATCCGACGTCGGCCCCACCCGCGGACCCGCCGAAGGCCCCCACCACAGGCGGCGCCAGCAGGTGCGGATGCTCTCCGAGATCCATCGGGTCAACGCCAACAACAACCGGCTCCTCCAGCGCCACACGCCCGGCGTCTTCCGCGGAGAACTCCTGCTCTTCGTCGCCACGGAGGGCCAATCCGCGTCGGCCCCCGCCCGGCTGGCTCCGGACAGCTGGGCGCCGTACGTCGACGGGCCTGTCGAACCGGTCCGTATCACCTCCGATCACGACGGAATGCTCGCCGGAGAGCCCCTTAAAACGATCGGTCGGCTTATTTCCGCGCGGCTGCTGACAGAGAACAGCTGCTGACGGAGAACTGCAACTGCTGCTGCCGGAGAATGAAGGAGAGGGTGGAGAGAGTATGGACGAGAAGGAGAACGCGGCCGCGGGCGAGCCGCCCGGGGGCGCGCGCCGACAGGGCAGATTAGCCATTCTGCTCGTTTCGCTGGGAGCCGCCCTGGCGATCGCCATGGTGGCGGGCGGATTGGGATTCGCGCTCGGCTCCGACGATTCCCCGAAGTCCTCCGGCAGCGCCAGCGCCGGGGCGGGGGACAAGAGGGCCAAAAGCATGGCATTTGTCGAATGCCTCCGGGACAACGGCGTGCCGGACTTTCCCGATCCCGCCGCGGACGGCTCGATCCTGCTCGACCCGAGCAGCGGCATAGACGTCGAGGGCGCTGCGTACAAGAAGGCGGAGAAGGCCTGCGAGCGTCTGATGCCCGAGGGGCGCCGGGCCTCACCGCCGCCCGGTGGGATGCCCGATCTGACGACGTACGTGAACTGCATGCGGAAGAGCGGGGTGCCCGACTTCCCCGATCCGAAGGGCGGCGGCTTCGCGCCCGAGGAGGCCGGGATCGACGTCCAGTCGCCCGGGTTCCGGGACGCCCACAAGGCTTGCCAGCGACACCTGCCCGCAGGAGCGCCGGGGCCCGCGTAACCCCGTACGACGCCCTGAAGGGTGCCCCTCCGCCCCGGTCCCGCCGGACCACCCGTCCGGCGAAACCGGGGCTTCCGCATGCTCGGCGGTCCGGGGGCTTCCACCTGCGCCGGCAGACCATGGCTTCCCCCGCCCGGCGCCAGGCCCCGCCCACCGGGCCCCACGCCCCCGGCCGTAACCCCCACTGAAACCTCGGCGAAACCGCCTCCTCGCTACAACAGGAAGCACAGGAAAGAAATCCCGAGGGAATGGGGACAGTGGCATGGTGGTTATCACGGAGCGGCCGTCGGATGGCAGTGCCGCATCCAGGAAGAGGCTGCGGCGCACCACCGCATTGGCGGCGCTGCTGACCGGGGTCGCCCTGCTCGCCACTGCCTGTGGCGATAGCGATGAACCGGACAAGAGCGTGGCCAGCGTGGGCTCCGGGAAGAACTCGCAGTCCAAGCAGCCGGAGGCCGGTGCACAGGGGGACGGGCTGAAATTCGCGCAGTGCATGCGGAAGAACGGCCTGCCCGATTTCAAGGACCCGAAGCCCGGTGAGGGAATGGGCGCCGGAATCGATCCGCAGTCGTCGGAGTTCCAGAAGGCCGAGAAGGCCTGCAAGCAGTACATGCCTGCGCCGCCCCCGCAGGAGGGCGGCGGCGGTCCGGGCGATGTGTGGCCGACCGAGGACAAGCTCAAGTACGCCAAGTGCATGCGCAAGAACGGCGTGCCCAGCTTCCCCGACCCCGATGAGAGCGGTGCCTTCAAGCTGGAGGTCGACCCGACCACACCGCAGTTCAAGAAGGCGGAGGACGCCTGCAAGCAGTACCAGCCGGAGTCCCTGCGCAACATGGAGCCCAACAAGCCCGGTGGGGGCTCCGCGTGAGTGCGACCCAGGTCCCGACCGAGGACGAGGAGACGAGCCCCCCGGAGCGGCAGGGCGCGCCGCCACCGGCGCGGCGCAAGCGGCGCGGGCTGACCGCGATCGTCGTCGTGGCGATCGTAGTCGTGGCGGGCGCGGGAGTCGTCGTGGCCGATCCGTTCAAGAAGTCCGAGAAGGGCTCGTCGGCCAGGACCAGCGCGCCCACCGGACTGGCGAAGGTCACCCAGGGTTCCCTGTCGGCCCGCACCCTGGAGAACGGGACGCTCGGCTACGCGGGTTCGTACGACGTCGTCAACAACGCCAAGGGCACCATCACCGAGCTCCCCGCCGTGGGCGACGCGATCAGCCAGGGCGAGGTGCTCTACCGCGTGAGCGGCAAGCCGGTGGTGTTGCTCCAGGGCGCCGCCGCGCCGGTGTACCGCGATCTGGCCTACGGCGCCGAGGGCGCCGATGTGCGACAGCTCAACGCCGCGCTCGTCAGCCTCAAGTACGCCACCGAGGCACAGATCGACCCCGACTCGGACTACTTCAGCCTGCAGACCTTCTACGCCCTCAAGGAGCTCCAGGAGGACGTCGGACTGAAGGAGACGGGTGAACTGTCCCTCGGACAGGCCGTGTTCCTGCCCGCCGACGAGGTCCGGGTCATCAAGTCGGGCGCCGTACGCGGTGGCCCGGCCGGGCAGGGGCAGAACGTCCTGCAGGTCTCCTCGACCAGGCGGCAGGTCACCGTCGAGCTCAACGCCAGCCAGCAGACCGGGGTGGCGGTCGGCGACAAGGTGACCATAACCCTCCCCAACGGCAAGTCCACCGATGGCGAGGTGTCATCGGTGGGGAAGGTGGCGAAGCAGACCGACGACAAGACCACCATCGAGGTGCGGATCAGGCCGGAGGACCCGAAGGCCACCGGAGGGCTCGACCAGGCGCCCGTCCAGGTGGCCATCGTCTCCGACACGGTGAAGGACGTGCTGTCGGTGCCGGTGAACGCGCTGCTGGCGCTCGCCGGAGGCGGTTACGCCGTCGAGGTGGTCGACGCGGGCGGCAAGCACAAGCTGATCCCGGTGCGTACTGGGATCTTTGACGACAGTGAGGGCAAGGTGGAGGTCAGCGGCGCCGGGCTCGGGGTCGGCCAGAAGATCGCGGTGCCCGCCTCATGACCGGCGTGGAGACCGAGACGCGGCCGGTCGAGGTGCGGAGCACCACCGGCGAGGCGGTCCTTCAGCTGGAGGACGTGACCAAGGTCTACCCGGGCGCCTCCCCGGTCGTGGCGCTCGACGAGGCCGGATTCACCGTCCACCGGGGCGATTTGGTGGCCATCGTGGGACCCTCAGGATCCGGCAAGTCCACTCTGCTGCAGGTGATGGGCACCCTGGACCGGCCGACCTCCGGCACGGTACGGGTCGTGGGGGAGGACGTGGCCGCGATGTCCGACCGAGCGCTGGCCGGGCTGCGCGCCACCCGGATCGGCTTTGTCTTCCAGCAGTTCTTCCTGGCCGAGCACGCCACGGCGCTGGAGAACGTGGCCGACGGGATGCTGTACTCCGGCGTCCGTCGCCCGGCCCGGCTGTCCGCGGCCGCCGTGGCCCTGGACCGGGTCGGCCTCAGCCACCGGATCCACCACCGGCCGTCGCAGCTGTCGGGTGGCGAGCGGCAGCGGGTGGCCATCGCCCGCGCCCTGGCCGGTGACCCGGCGATCGTGCTGGCGGACGAGCCCACCGGCAACCTCGACAGCGTCGCGGGTGCCGCCATCTTCACACTGTTCAAGGAGCTCAACGCCGAGGGCACCACCATCGTCATGATCACCCACGATCGGGAACTGGCCGCCCTTCTGCCACGCCGGATCGAGGTGCTCGACGGCCACATCGTCGCGGACGTCAGGTCGGCGGAGGATCCGCTGGGCACCGAGAGGCGGTTGCCATGACTCCCACCGCCACCGCCCCCGGCCGGCTCCACCCCGCCGACCTGGGCCGGACCGCCAGCGTGGGGCTGCGCACCCGCCGGATGCGGGCCGCCCTGTCGGCGCTGGGCATCGCCATCGGTGTCGCCGCGATGGTGGCGGTGCTCGGGCTGTCCTCCTCCTCGCAGGCCGGGCTGCTCGCCGAGATCGACAAGCTGGGCACCAATCTGCTGAAGGTCACTCCGGGCCAGTCGCTGGGTGGCGGGGACGCCGAACTCCCCATCGAGGCACCGGGCATGATCTCCCGGATCGGCCCGGTCGAGGCGGTACAGAGCACCGGCAAGACCGACGCCGAGGCGTACCGCAGTCCGCACATCCCGAGCCTCAACACCAACTCCCTCTCGGTGAACGCCGCCAGCCTGCGCCTCCCGGCCGCGGTGCGCACCTCGATGGCCCAGGGCAGATATCTCAACGCCGCCACCGCGCGGCAGCCGGTGGCCGTCCTTGGCTGGGACGCCGCCAGCCGGCTCGGCATCTCCCGCATCCACCCGGGCATGCGCATCTGGGTCGGCGGTCAGTGGTTCTACGTGTCCGGGGTGCTCAAGCCCGCGAAGCTGACGCCGGAGATCGACTCTGCGGTGCTGGTGGGCTACGAGGCCGCGAAGACATACCTGGACTTCGACGGCCACCCCTCCACGGTGTACGTACGGTCGGACACCGACCAGGTCAAGGACGTCCGGAAGGTCCTGGCCGCCACGGCCAACCCGCAGAACCCCAGCGAGGTCAGCGTCACCCAGCCGTCGGCCGCGCTCGAGGCCCGGGCCGCCGCGCGATCGGCGCTGGACGGGCTCTTCCTCGGGCTGGGGGCGGTGGCCCTGCTCGTCGGGGGCATCGGCGTGGCCAACACCATGGTGATCTCCGTGCTGGAACGCCGCTCGGAGATCGGCCTGCGGCGGGCGCTCGGCGCCACCCGTGGCACCATCCGGCTGCAGTTCCTCTCCGAGGCGATCCTGCTCGCCATGCTCGGCGGCGCGGTCGGGGTGGTGCTGGGCACACTGGCGACGTTCGTCTACGCGGGCGTCAAGGGCTGGGAGACGGTCGTACCGGTGCTCGCCTGGGCGGGTGGACTCGGCGCCGCCGTGGCCATCGGCGCCATCGCCGGGCTGCTGCCCGCCCTGCGGGCGGCCCGGATGCCTCCCACGGAGGCGCTGCGCACGGTCTGAACCGAACCGCCCGGCACCGTGGTGAATCCCCCGTCTCCGTCCCGGTGCCGGGCTCCGGGCTGCCCGTCCAATCGTCCAAGTGCACATTTCTGTCTGGGAGTTGGCTCGCCGAGACTGGGCGGATCCGGTGACGGGGGAGGGCCATGGCCATGAGTGGCAGTGTGCTGGAAGAGACCATCCGTGATGTGCTGATCGGCCTCGCCGTGGTCGTGCCCGCGGCCATCGTCTGCGGCCGGATCGCCCAGCGGCTGCGGCAGCCCGCGGTGCTGGGGGAAATCGCCGCGGGCCTGATGCTGGGGCCCAGTCTGCTGGGGCTGCTGCCCGGGAATCCGACCGCGGCCCTCTTTCCCGAGCAGGCCCGGCCCTTCCTCCAGCTGCTGGCCCAACTCGGCCTCGTCCTCTTCATGTTCGGCGTGGGATACCACCTCGACGTGGCGCAGCTGCGCGGCCGGGGCCGTCAGGTGGTGTCGGTCTCGCTCAGCTCCGTCGCCCTGCCGTTCGCCCTGGGCACCGGCCTGGCCGTCGCCTTCGCCTCCTGGGGTCTCACCGAGCGGGGGCGGACGGGGCTGCTCGGCCCGGCGCTGTTCCTGGGCGCGGCCATGTCCATCACGGCCTTCCCGGTGCTCGCCCGCATCCTGACCGACCATGGTCTGGCCCGGGAGCGCATCGGCACCATGGCGCTCGCCTGCGCCGCCCTGCAGGACCTGCTGGCGTGGGGCATCCTCGCGGTCGTGGTCGTCGTGGTGAACGCCGACGGCCCCTGGCCACTCGCCCGGATGGCGCTGCTGTCCGCCCTCTTCGTCCTCGGCATGCTGTACGTGATCAAGCCAGTACTGCGCTGGCTGCTGGCGCCCGAACGGCCCTGGAACGGGGACAGCACACTGGCCCAGGGCGTGGTCTTCAGCGGCCTGCTGCTGTCGGCCTGGGCCACCGACGCGATGGGACTGCACACCGTGTTCGGCGCCTTCGTCTTCGGCGCCGTCGTACCGCGCCGCCAGCTCGAGGCCCACGCTCCGGACGTGCCCGCGCGCATCGAGCAGTCGAGCCTGCTGCTGCTCCCGGTGTTCTTCACCGTCACCGGGCTGTCCGTCGACTTCCGGGGACTCGGCGGCCAGGGCCTGGCCATGCTGCTCGCCGTGCTCATCGCGGCCTGCGCGGGCAAGTTCATCGGCGCCGCGGCCGCCGCCCGGCTCACCGGGGCCACTCCACGGCAGGCCACCACCCTCGGCGTGCTGATGAACGCGCGCGGGCTCACCGAACTCGTCCTGCTCAACGTGGGTCTGGGCCTCGGTGTCATCGACGGCCGTGTCTTCACCGTGATGGTGGCCATGGCCGTGATCACCACGATGATGACCGGCCCGCTGCTGCAGCGCCTGGTGCCGACGCCCCCGTCGCGCACCGCCTCCCGCGGGCGTGCCGATGCAGTCAGATGACGGATACCGCCCATGGCCCACCACGGGGAGGATTCTGCTGCGAATCGGATTTCCCATGAACGAGGCGATTACCCATGCAGCGGATAACCCTGGGCGATGTCACCGTCACACGCGTTGAGGAATACGTCGGGTCCGTCGATCTCACGTCCGGAACCTTCTTTCCGGAAAGCCCGAAGGAGGCCTGGGAAAACAATGCCCCCTTGCTGGTCCCGGACTTCTACGATCCCGGTACCGATGACGTGCGGTCCGCGATTCAGACCTGGGTGCTGCGCAGTGAGGGCAAGACCATTCTCGTCGACACCGGGGTGGGCAACCACAAGCACCGGCCCTACGCACCGGTGTGGAGCTATCTGAACACCGGCTTCCTGGAGAATCTCGCCAGGGCCGGGGTGCGGCCCGAGGACGTCGACATCGTGGTCAACACCCATCTGCACGTCGACCACGTGGGCTGGAACACCCGCCTCGACGGTCGGCAGTGGGTGCCGACCTTCCCGAACGCCACCTATCTCATCCCCGAGCGGGACTTCGAGTTCTGGAATCCGGAGAATGAGCACAAGCCGCTGCTCGGCAGGGGCAACCAGAATGTCTTCGAGGACTCCGTCGCCCCCATCAGGGAAGCGGGCCAGGCACTGCTGTGGGACGGCGGCTTCGATATCGACGCCCATCTCCGGCTGGAACTCGCCCCCGGACACACACCGGGGTCCTCCCTGCTCACCCTCGATTCCCGGGGCGATCGCGCGCTCTTCGTCGGGGATCTGCTGCACAGCCCGGTGCAGCTCGTGGATCCGGACACCAACAGCTGCTTCTGCGAGGACCCGGCCGAATCCCGCGCCACCCGCCGCCGGGTCCTCGGCCGGGCCGCCGATCAGAACGCCCTGGTCTTCCCCGCCCACCTGGGCGGCCACGGCGCCGCCGAGGTGCGGCGCGAGGGCGGCGGGTTCGCCGTCAAGGAATGGGCCGCCTTCGCGCGCCTGTGACCGGCGGACCGGAGCGAAGCCGAGGAAGCGACGCCGAGCGAGCGGTATCCGGCCAGCGACGCCGAGCGAGCGGTACCCGGGCAGCGACGCCGAGCGAGCGGTACCCAGGACAGCGACACCGAGGAAGCGACATACCACGCATGACGCACCACACCACCGCCCCCACCGTCGTGACCTCCCAGGGCGCGGTCCGTGGCCGCCAGGAGGAGCACGCCACCGTCTTCCGGCACATCCCCTACGCAGCCCCGCCACGCGGCGCCGCCCGGTTCGCCCCGCCGGTGCCGCACCCGCCGTGGGACGGTGTCCGGGACGCCACCGCCGCGGGCCCCACGGCACCGCAGCCGAGGCGCGACGCGTTCGGCCGCCTCGACATGTCCCCGTACTTCGGACAGGGCTGGGTCCCGGGCGAGGACTACCTCGCGGTGAACGTCTGGACGCCCGACACCGCACGTGACGACCTCCCCGTGATGGTGTTCGTGCACGGCGGCGGCTTCGTGGCCGGGTCCACCCGCTCCGAGCTCTACGACGGCACCGCCTTCGCCCGGGACGGCGTCGTCCTGGTCACCCTCAACTACCGGCTCGGGATACCCGGCTTCCTGCACCTCCCCGACGCCCCCGACAACCGGGGCCTGCTGGATGTGATCGCGGCGCTGCGCTGGGTCGGGGACAACATCGCGGCCTTCGGCGGCGACCCGTCCCGGGTGACGCTCTTCGGCCAGTCGGCGGGCGCCACCATCGTGGGCGCGGTGGTGGCCGACCCCCGGGCCGACGGGCTCTTCCAGCGGGCGATCATCCAGAGCGGCAACGGCCAGGGGGCGTTCAGCCGCGCCCAGGCGAGCCGGGTCACCCGGGCCCTCGCCCGCGTCCTGGGGACCGCCGCGACCGCGGAGGCACTGGCGTCGGTCCCCGATGAGCGCTTCGTCGAGGCCATGCCGCGACTCGCCGGGATCGATCTCACGGTCGACGGACGCTTCGACCCGCTGATCGGCCTGAGCGCGTTCAGCCTGGCCCTGGACCAGCAGCCCGCCGAGGCGGTGGCCACCGGACGTGGCGCGGGCATCGATCTGCTGCTCGGTACGACCGCCGAGGAGGGCAACCTCTATCTGGCCCCGCCGGGTCACCTCACGTCCTCGACCGAGGAGGACGTCCACGCCACGGCGGCACGCTGCCACCCCGACCCCGAGAAGCTGGTGGCGGTCTACCGCCGGGAGCGGCCCGGGGCGTCCCCCGGCGAGCTGCGGGCCGCCATCATGACGGACGCCCTGTTCGGTGCGGGCACCCGGCGGCTCGCGACCGCCCACGCCCGGCACCCCTCGTCGCGTACCCACGTCTATGAGTTCGCCTGGCGGTCGGGGGCGCTGGACGGTCGGCTCGGCGCCTCGCACGTCGTCGAGCTGCCGTTCGTGTTCGACCGCACCGGGCTGGCGCGGCTGCACGGGCCCGAGGCGATCCTCGGCCCGACCGAGCCGCCCGCGGACCTCGCCACCCGTGTCCACGCCGTCTGGATCCGGTTCGCGAGGACGGGCGACCCCGGCTGGCCGCCGTACGACGGCGTGCGCAGGACGACCATGCGCATCGCCGAGACCTGGACGCAGGTGGCGGACCCCGGCGCCCAGGTACGGCTGGCCTGGGAATAGCGCCATCGCGGGCCCGCCGCCGCGGGCGGGCCATCCCGGGCCCGCGCCGCGGCGGTGTGCTTTCGGCCCCGGCAAGGACTTGACCAGAGACGAAGTGGCTCCTACATTCCTCACACCCTCGAGGTAGATCGATTAACCACTCGTTAACCGCCTGGTTGGAGACCCCCGCAGTGCACTCACCGCTGACCCGGCGCGGCTTCCTCGCCGCCGGTTCCGGCCTCGCCGCCGCGACCGTCCTGCCCGGCCTCTCCGCCTGTTCCGCGCTCACCGGGGCGGACTCCGATCCCGATACGCTCGTCGTGCACAGCCAGCTGGGCACCACCGCCCCGGGATCGCCCACCTACCTCGCGGCCCTCGACCGGTTCCGCGAGGAGCACCCGGGGCTCAAGGTCAAGAACCTCATCAACGGCGACGACCTCGCGCAGGTCTACGAGACCTCCCGGCTGGCCCGCAAGGAGCCCGACGTCGTCATGGTCAACCTCTACGACAAGACGCTGGCCTGGACCGACGTCGGCGCCACGGTCGACGTCAAGGGCTATCTGGACGACTGGGGGCTACGGACGCGCGTGCTTCCGCAGGCGCTCGCCGAGTGGACCGATCCCAAGGGCAGGGTGCGCGCCTTCCCCTACTTCGCCACCAACTGGCCGATCGCCTACAACCGGTCCCTGCTGGACCGGGCGGGCGTCGACGCGATACCCGCCACGGGCGACGAACTGATCGCCGCGGCCCGCAAGCTGCGCGCCAAGGGGATCGCGCCCGTGACCGTCGGCGGCAACGACTGGACGGGCCAGAAACTGCTCGCCCAGATCATCCAGACCTTCCTCACCGAGGACGAGGCCCGGCACGCCTACTCCACGGGGGACTTCGGCGGCAGGGGCGCCCGCGAGGGCATCGAGTACTTCGTGACCCTGCGCGACGCGGGCGTCTTCGCCGACAAGGCCCAGGGCCTCACCTCGGACTCCATGACCACGCAGTTCAACACCCAGACCGCGGCGATCCAGTCGGCGATGTCCTCGGCGCTGGCGAAGGTGCCGCCGAAGGTGGCCCGGCACACCGAGGTCGGCGGGTGGCCGCTGGCCGACGGCGCCGCGCACGACAAGCCCACCATCCTGCGCACCTACACCCTGATCGGGTTCTGGATCAGCCCGAACGGCACCAAGAAGATCGACGCCGTCGAGAAGTTCCTGCGCTTCATGTACCGGCCCGACACCGTCGCCCGGTTCATCCGGGAGAGCGGCCGCGACATGGCGCTGCGCTCTGACGCCGTCAGCACCGATTTCCCGCTGGTCGCCGCCGCCCAGCGGCTGGGCTCGACGGTGAGCCAGGCGCTGCTGCCCGATGTGTACGTACCGCCGGCCGCCGCCCAGCCGCTGATCACCGCGACCAGCACCTCCTTCACCCGCGGCACCAGCGCCGCGAAGGTCCGCGCCGCGCTCGAGACCGCGTACCGCTCCGCGTGAACCGCCCGCCCGTTCGCTCATATCCCGAGCCCGACTCCACGGGAGCCACCTCATGACGACGCTGACGTCACCCCCGGGCGGGGCCGCGATCCGCCACCCCGCACCGCCCGCCACCACGGGCCGTACCGGCACACCCCGGCAGGGCGGTACGATCCTCGCCATCCCGGCGCTGGTCTGGTACGCGGTGTTCATGATCGGCCCGGTGATCGCCATCTTCGTGATCGCCGCCCTGCACTGGCCGGGCATGCTCCAGCCGGTGTCATTCGCCGGGCTCGGCAACGTCCGCACCGTGCTGGACGACCCCGTCTTCTGGGACGCGGTGCGCAACACCGCCGTCCAGCTGGCGGTGGCACTGCCGATCATGATCGTATGCGCCTACATGCTGGGCTACTACGTGGCGCAGAAGCCGCCCGGACACCGGGTGATCCGCTATCTGCTGTTCATCCCCGGCCTGGTCTCCACCCCCGCCAAGGCCATGGTGTTCTACGCGGCGCTGTCCCCGGACGGGCTGGTCAACGGCGCGCTCGACGCCACGGGGCTCGGTGCGCTCACCGACGCCTGGCTCGCCTCGCCCTCGACAGCCCTGGCCTGTCTGATCGCCCTGGACGTGTGGAGCGGCATCGGCTTCACCGCCGTCCTGTTCGCCGCCCGGCTCGACAGCGTCCCCGACGACCTCGGCGAGGCGGCCCAGCTGGACGGGGCCGGGCACTGGCGGACCATGTGGCGCGTCCACTTCCCCGTGATCCGCGACTACGTCGGCGTCGTCACCATGCTGCAGTTCCTGTGGACCCTCTTCGGCTCGGCGCAGCACGTGCTGCTGCTCACCCAGGGCGGTCCCGGCAGCTCGTCCACGACCCTGTCGTTCCTCGTCTACCAGAAGGCGTTCATCGCGGCCGACCTGGGCTACAGCCAGACCGTCGGCGTCATCCTCTTCCTGGCCGGGCTCGTCGGGCTGCTCACCATCCGCCGCGCGTTCCGCCAGAACTACTGACCGTAAGGCGGCTCACCATGAAACTCGGCAAGCGCTGGCTGCCCGCGCACATCCTGGTGTGGACCTACGCGGTACTGCTCATCGTGCCGCTCTACTACTTCCTCGCCTCCGCGTTCAAGAGCAACGAGGAGATCTTCGCCCATCCCTTCGCTCTGCCCGGGTCATTGGGCTTCGGCAACTTCCGCACCGCCTACGACAGCGCCGATCTGGGCACGGCCGTCGTCAACTCCGCCCTGGTGACAGTGCTCGCGCTGGCGCTGACCCTGCTACTGGCGCTGCCCGCGGCGTTCGCGCTCGCCCGCTCCACGGGACGGCTCGCCTCGGCGATGGAGAAGGTCTTCTCGCTGGGCTTCCTGATCCCCACGTTCGCGGCGCTCTTCCCCACCTTCCTGCTCGCCGCCGCCACCGGGCTGTTCCACACCCGGCTGTTCATGGTCTTCTTCCTGCCCGCGACGGCGATGCCGCTGTCGGTGGTGATCCTGGTGCAGTTCATGCGGACCATCCCCAGGGAGATGGAGGAGGCCGCCCGGATGGACGGGGCCTCCACCTACACCGTGCTGCGCCACATCTACATACCCATGTGCCTGCCCGGCATCGCCACCGTGCTGCTGCTGAACTTCCTCACCTTCTGGAACGAATACCTGTATTCGCTGGTCATCATCGGCCCCGACCCCGAGCAGCGCACCGTGCAGGTGGCCCTGCCCACCCTCAAGGCCATCACCGGCACCGACTACGGCGTGCTCACCGCCGGAACCGTCCTGACCCTGATCCCCGTCTGGGTCGTCTACACGGTGCTCCAGAAGCGCATGCAGCAGGCGCTCATCAACGGGGCGGTCAAGGCGTGAGCACGACCGCCGCGAACGTGGACACGACCGGCGCGAACGTGGGCACGACCGCCGCGAGACCGGGACGGCGCCCCACCATCAAACAGGTGGCGGCGGCCGCCGGGGTGTCCACCGCCGCCGTGTCCCAGGCGTTCAACGACAAGGGCCGGCTGTCGGAGGCCACCCGGAAGCGCATCCTGGACACCGCGACGGAGCTCGGCTGGTCGCCGAGCGCGTCCGCCGCCGCCCTGCGCAGCGCCCGCACCCGCACCCTCGCCCTCGTCGTCCGGCGCCCCACCGATGTGCTCGGCGCGGACCCGCACTTCAGCGAGCTGATCACCGGCATCGAGGGCGAACTGGCGCCCCGCGGCTACGGTCTGCTGCTGCACCTGGTGGCCGGGGCCCAGGAGGAGAACGCCCTCTACAAGCGGCTCGCGGCCGAGGGCCGCGTCGACGGCGCCGTCCTCACCGACGCCCGCGCCGACGACCCGCGCCCCGCCCTGCTGGCCCGCCTCGGCCTGCCCGCCGTGCTGCTCGGTCCCCCCGACCGTGCCGCCGCCGTGCCCCGCGTCGGGCTCGGCCACCAGGACGCGGCCGTCGAGGAGGTCGTCCGCCACCTGCTCGGGCTCGGCCACCGGCGGATCGCCTATGTGGCGGGCCCGGCCGACCTGAGGCACACCCGGCTGCGCGGCGGTGTCTTCGCAACCGCCCTCCGGCGGGCGGGCCTGCGGCCCTACGCGGTGCTGCACACCGACTTCACCGAAGTGTCCGCCGTCGCCGCCACCCAGGCCCTGCTGGACGCCACCGACCGCGCCACCGCGATCGTCTACGCCAATGACTCCATGGCGATGTGCGGCATCGGCGCGGCCCAGCGCGCCGGGCTGCGCGTCCCCGAGGACCTGTCGGTCGTCGGCCACGACGATCTGCCGCTCGGCCGCTGGCTGCACCCCCGGCTCACCACGGTCGACCAGCAGGTGCAGCGGGTCGGCGCGGCGGCCGCCCGGCTGCTCCTCGCGCGCTGCGGCGAGGACGTCGAGGAGACGGCGCTCGACGACCGGCCGCGGCTGGTCGTCCGCGAGTCCACCGGACCCGCGCCCGGCTGACGCACCACCCCCGGCCCGGACCTGGACCCCGCCCCACCCCCCGACCCCGGTCAGCCCCGACCCCGGCCATATGCCGGGCACCCCCCACCCCGTACCACCGACATCCGAGAAGGACCATGCGACGCCACAGCGCCCAGCTCACCCACCACTCCGCCGTCCTGCCCTGGCTCGGCGCCAACTTCTGGTCCCGCACCGGCGGGCCCCTGATGTGGCGCGACTACGACCCGACGACGGTCCGCGCGGAACTGCGGGTGCTGCGCGAGCACGGCCTGACGATGACCCGGTCGTTCTTCTACTGGCCCGACTTCCACCCCGAGCCCCACCGCGTCGACGAGACGCTGTGCGAACGCTTCCGCGACTTCCTCGACGCCCACACCGAGGCGGGCATGGCCACGGTGCCCACCTTCATCGTCGGCCATATGTCGGGCGAGAACTGGGACCCCGTCTGGCGCGGGGGCCGCGACCTCTACGAGGACGTGTGGATGGTCGGCCGCCAGGCGTGGTTCGTGTCCCAGATGACCCGCCGCTTCAAGGACCACCCGGCGGTCACCGGCTGGCTCATCACCAATGAGATGCCCGGCTACGGCCGTGTCTATCAGGTGGATCCCCCCTCCTCCGAGGTGGTGACCGCCTGGGCGCAGGCCATGTGCAACGCCGTACGGGCGGCCGGTGGCACCCAGCCCGTCTCCCTCGGCGACGGCGCCTGGGGCATCGAGGTCACCGGCCGCGACAACGGCTTCTCGCTGCGTGAGACCGCCGAGTACGTGGACTTCGTGGGCCCGCACGTCTACCGCTCGGACACCGACCGGCCGCGCCAGCACCTGCGCGCAGCCTTCGAGTGCGAACTGGCGGCGGTCACCGGACAGCCCGTCGTCCTGGAGGAGTTCGGGCTCTCCACGGACACCGTGTCCGATCGGCACGCGGCGGTGTACTACCGGCAGACCCTGCACAACTCGCTGCTCGGCGGGGCCACCGGCTGGATCGCCTGGAACAACACCGACTACGACGATCTGTGGGACCGCTCGCCGTACGACCACCACCCCTTCGAGATGCACTTCGGCATCACCGACCACACCGGAGCCCCCAAGGCCCCGCTGCTCGAACTCGCCGCGTTCGCCGAGGTGTTGAAGGCCGTGGACTTCGCACACTGCCGGCGTGCCGACGCGGACGCGGCCCTGGTCGTGCCCGCCTTCCTGGAGCGTGGCTACCCCTACAGCAGGCCCGCCGACCGGCCGCTGATCTTCACGTCCCTGCACCAGGGCTATGTGGCCACCCGCGCCGCCGACCTGCCGGTGGGCTTCACCCGGGAGGCGGACGGCCTGCCCGGCGACGCGGCCCTGTACCTGCTCCCCGCCACCCGCCAGCTCACCACCCGCACCCGGCGTGAGCTCGAACGCCGCGCCCACGAGGGCGCCACCGTCTACCTCTCGTTCTGCTCCGGCGAGCACCCCGGGACCCGCGGCCCGTGGTTCGACGACCTGGACGGGCTGTTCGGGGTGGAACTGCAGCTCTCCTACGGCGTGGCCGAGCCCATCGAGGACGATGCCCTGGAGATGACGTTCACCGAGGACTTCGGCGGGCTGACGGCCGGGACCTCGCTGCGCTTCCCCGTCGCGGGCAACGAGGACAGCCGGGCGTATCTGCCGGTCGTTCCGCGTGACGCCCGGGTGGTGGCCGTCGACGCCCACGGGCGGCCCGCCCTCCTGGTGCGCGACACCGGGTCCGGCCGCACCGTGCTGGCCACCTACCCCCTGGAGCACATGGCCGCCCGCACCGCCCGCGTCAACCCCGAGGAGACCCACCGGCTGTACGCGGCGCTCGCCGATGTGGCCGGGGTCCGCCGCCCGGTGACGGTCGACAGCCCCCATGTCGGGGCTGACCTCCTCGTCCACGACGACGGACGCCGCTTCGTCTGGCTGGTCAGCCAGAGCCCCGAGGAGGTCACCGTCCGCCCCGCCACCGGGGGAACGCTGTACGACCTGGTGTCCGGCGCGGCGACGGCGGACGTGACACTCGTCCCGTACGGTGTGCGCGTCCTGGAGCTGAGGTGACCGGCCCCCGCTATCGCGACCCGGCCGCGCCGGTGGCGGAGCGGGTCCACGATCTGCTCGGGCGCATGACGCTCACCGAGAAGGTCGGCCAGGTCAACCAGCGGATGTACGGCTGGCACGCCTATGAGCGCGCCGACGGCGGCCACGGACACCGGCTCACCGACGACTTCCGGGCCGAGGTCGCCGCGTACCGCGGGATGGGGGCCCTGTACGGGCTCCAGCGGGCCGACGCCTGGTCCGGTGTCGGCTTCGCCGACGGCATCGCGGCGGCGGACGGGGCGCGGGTCGCCGACGCCGTACAGCGGCATGTCGTGGAGAACACCCGTCTCGGCGTACCCGTGCTGCTCGTGGAGGAGGTTCCGCACGGCCACCAGGCACTGGACGGCACCGTGCTGCCGGTCAATCTCGCCGTGGGGGCCACCTGGGACCCCGGGCTCTACGAGGCCGCGGCGGCCGCGGTCGGCGTGGAGGTGCGGGCACGCGGTGGCCACGTGGCGCTGGTCTCCGCCCTCGACCTGGTGCGCGACCCGCGCTGGGGCCGCGCGGAGGAGTGCTTCGGCGAGGACCCGTATCTGGCGGCGCGGCTCACCGAGGCGCTGGTGCGGGGAATGCGCACGGCCGGTGTGGCCGTGGTGCTCAAGCACTTCGCCGGGCAGGGGGCCACGGTCGGCGGACGCAACAGCGCGGCCACCGAACTGGGCGCCCGCGAGCTGCACGACATCCACCTGGCGGCGGCCCGGGCCGGGATACGCGCCGGTGCGGCCGGGGTGATGGCGGCCTACAACGAATTCGACGGCCTGCCCTGCGTGGCCAGTCGGCCACTGCTGACCGAACTCCTCCGGGAGCGGCTGGAGTTCGACGGTGTGGTGATGGCGGACGGCGGCGCCATCGACCGCCTGGTCCGGCTCACGGGAGACCCGGTGGCCGCGGGCGCCCTGGCCCTCAACGCCGGATGCGACCTCAGCCTCTGGGACGCGTGCTTTCCGCGGCTGGCCGAGGCGGTGGCCCAGGGGCTGGTCGCGGAGCGGACCCTGGACACCGCGGTGGCGCGGGTGCTGGCGCTGAAGTTCCGCCTGGGGCTCTTCGAGCGGCCTTATGCGCCTGCCGTCGAACCGCGCCATGCGCCCACCGTGGCACAGCCCGCTGGGGCTCGGCCCTCCGACGCGTGCGAGCTGAGCGAACGCATCGCCCGCGCGTCCATCACCCTGCTCGCCCACGACGGCGGAGTCCTGCCGCTGGCCCCCTCGACCCGCAGGATCGCCGTCCTCGGCCCGAACGCGGACTCCATCGCCCAGCAGATCGGCGACTACACCGCGCCACAGCGCCCCGGCCACCACCACATCACGGTCCTGGACGGCATCCGCTCGGCCGCCCCACCGGACACCGAGGTCACCTACGCGCCCGGGTGCGAGCTGGTCGGCGGCGACCTCTCGGGTGTCCCCGAGGCGGTCGCGCGCGCGGCGGCGTCGGACCTCGCGGTGCTCGTCCTGGGCGGGTCGAGCGCCCGGTCCGGCGACACCACCTTCGACACCAATGGCGCGGCCGTCGTGAGCTCCGCCGACCCCACCGGTATGACCTGCGGCGAGGGGGTGGATCTGGCCGAACTGGGACTGCCCGACGGACAGTTGGCGCTTCTGGGCGCGGTGGCGGCCACGGGTGTGCCAGTCGTCGTGGTCCTCGTCCAGGGCCGTCCGCACGCCCTGCCCGACCTCTCCGGCACGGCCGCGGCGGTGCTGAGCGCCTGGTATCCGGGTCCATGGGGCGGACGGGCCGTCGCCGACGTACTGTTCGGCGCGGCCGAGCCCGAGGGGCGGCTCCCGGTGTCCATCCCCAGGTCGGCCGCGCAGCTGCCGGTGTTCTACAACGCCAAGGACCACGGGTACCGCGGCTATGTGGACCAGCCCGCCACCGCCCGCCACGCCTTCGGCCACGGCCTGTCGTACACCACGGTCGGCTACGCTCCGCCACGGCTCTCGCGCACCCGGGTGACCCCGGACGACCCGGCGCTCAGCTGCCGGGTCACCGTGCGCAACACGGGGCAGCGGCCGGTGCGCGAGACGGTCCAGCTCTACGTACGGCGACGGTCGGGCGGCTCCTCGTGGCCGCGCGTCCGTGAGCTCCGCGGCTTCGTCCGCCTGGATCTGCGGCCGGGGGAGGAGGCCGACGCGGTGTTCGCGATCGACGCCGACACCCTCGCCTCCGTCACCCGGGACCTCGGCCTCGCCGTCGAACCCGGTGAACTCCTGCTGGAGACCGGGCCCTCGTCCGGGGCAACGCAGGGGGTACGGCTGGTGATCGAGCCGTCGAGCTGATCACACGCTGGCTGGACGGTGATGTGTTGGTCCGTCAGTCGTCGCGCATGGACTGGGAGGTGCGCGCGGGCACCGTGCGCCGCCCTGGACCGTGGAGATCGGCCATGCTGTTCAGGCGGCCGAACGACCGCTAATGTGGCCTGCGCCGTAGGGCCGACTTTCGCTCCGCGCCGCGCGTCAGATGCCGTGTGGCGCCTCCCACGAGGACCTTGCGGCCCGGCCGGAATGGCCCAGCTGTCGCACTAAGGACATCGAAATGCACTTGCCCCCTGCCGAGCCGTCCGAGCTGGAGTCCCTGGCGGTCGAGCCGCTGATGACACGGGACTTCGAGACCCAGCCCGCCTCGGTCTACACCCGTCTGCGGGCCCAGTGGGGGCCGGTGGCACCCGTCGTTCTGTACGGGGTGCCGGTATGGCTGGTGCTCGGCTATCGCGAGGTGCGGGAAGTGCTGCGCGACGAGAGCGTATGGAAGAAGAACGTCCAGCACTGGCGGTGGCTGCGCGAGGGCCGGGTGCCGTCCGACTGGCCGCTTCTGCCCGGCTACCAGGCCAGCTTTCTGCTGTTCCAGGACGACCAGCGGCACAAGGCGACACGCGCCGCCGTGGAGGAGGCACTCGCGCCTTTCCAGGACCCCGACGCGCCCCAGTCCTGGGAGCTGACGAACGCCGTCTCCCGGCACGCCGACGAGCTGATCAGCTTCTTCGCGGACGGCAGCGAGAGCGGATGGGTGGATCTGGGCGCGCAGTTCGCGCGGGCGCTGCCGCTGATGGCCGTCAACCGGCTGTTCGGCTTCCCGGTCGAGCAGGGCGACGACGTGTTCATGGACTCGTGGCGGGCGGTGGACGGCGGCCCGGACGCCGCGGCGGCCATGGGCCGACTGACGGCCGCGACGACCGAACTCGCGGTGTACAAGAGACAGCACCCCGGTGACGACCTGACCACCCGCCTGCTCGCGATCGAGCCCCCACTGACGGTGGAACAGATCGGCCGGGAGCTGCTCGCGATCATCGTCATCCTGTCGGATCTCGTCAGCCACGCCATCACCAACAGTGTGCTGGAGGTGCTGGCCGGGGAGTCCGGGACACGAGCCGGGCTGATGGCAGGGCCGCCCGAGGAGCTGGTCAACCGCGTGCACATCGCCTCGCCGCCGTGGGTCAACCTCACCGCCCGCTTCCCCGTGGCCGACACCGACCTGGGGGACTTCCGGCTCGCCGCGGGCGATGCGGTGATGCCCTCGATCGCCGCCGCACACGGCGATCCGATGTTCGCCACGCCCGGCAGCCAGGACGCGTCGGTGAGTTCGCGCGCGCATCTGGCGTGGGGCGCGGGGCCGCACCAGTGCCCGGGACGGGGGCTCGCCGACATGATCGTCACCACGGCGGTGGGCAAGCTGTTCCAGCGGTGTGACTTCGAACTGGGCCTGCCCGTCGACCACTTGCCCTGGCGCTCATCTACGTATGTGCGCGGGCTGAAGGCCTTCCCGGTCCGGTACCGGATGCGGACGCGGCGGGCCCCGATGCCCTCGGCCCCCGGAGCCGCGGCGGCCGCCTCGCTGCCGGAGCCCGAGCCAGCCGCCCACCCGGCACCCGCCGCCGAGGCATCCGCCTCCGCCCAGCCGGAACGGCCCCGTTCCGCGCTCTGGCGCTTCCTGGCGAGCCTGCGCCGGGACTGAGGGAGCCTTCTGATGGATCTCCGCGGCGGTCGCGACGCGGAGATCCATCAGAAGCCCTCTTGGGCGTGTTTCGGGGGTTCGTGGACGAACTGCCCGTGGACGTACTCCTGATGGCCGGTGACCACGAGGATGCCGAACTGCTGTCGCCGGGCGCCGTGGTGGAGCACCGGCTGGACGGCAGGCGGGCACCGCGCTACCTGCCGTTCACCGGGAGCCGACGCCTCCGGTGAACGGCCCCATCGGAACGTCTGCCGCAAAGGCCACGGATACTCGCGCTAGTGTGCGCGCGTGAACCTACATGTCGTCATAGGATTCGGGCCCGCGGGCGCGGCCACTGCTCGGCTGCTCGTCGAAAAGGGCCATACGGTACGTGTCATCACCCGGTCGGGCCGCGCCCCGGAACCGGGTATCGAGCACCTCGCGCTGGACGCGAGGGACAGTGAGCGGCTGACCGAGGCCGTGCGGGGTGCGGCCGCCCTCTACAGCTGCGGGGCGCCGCCCTACCACCGCTGGGCGAGTGAGTGGCCGCCCCTGGCCGCGTCGCTCCGCGCGACCGCCGAGGCCACCGGGGCGGTCCTGGTCATGCTGGGCAATCTCTACGGCTACGGCCCGGTGGACGGCCCCCTCACCGAGGAACTGCCGCTCGCCGCCACCGGCACCAAGGGGCGGGTGCGCGCCGCCGTGTGGGAGCGGACGCGGGACCTCCATGAGCAGGGCCGCATCAAGGCGGTCGAGGTGCGGGCGTCGGACTTCTTCGGGCCCGGGGTGACCGACGGCGGACACCTGGCCGCGCGGGTCGTGCCGAATGTGCTGCGCGGCAAGGCGGTGTCCTCGCTCGGGGACCCGGACACCCCGCACAGCTGGAGCTATGTCCCCGATGTGGCCGCCGCCCTGGCCGAGGTGGCGGGTGAGGAGCGGGCCTGGGGGCGCGCCTGGCACGTACCGACGGCGCCCGCGCTGTCCACCCGGGAGATGGTCGGCCGCCTCGCCACCCAGGCGGGGACCGGCCCGGTCGCGGTGCGCAGGCTGCCGTCGGCCGTGCTGGGGCTCGCGTCGCTGGTCTCCCCGCTGCTCCGCGAACTGAGGGAGGTCCGCTACCAGTTCGACCGGCCCTTCCTCATGGACGCCAGCGCCTACGAGGCCGAGTTCGCGGTGCGCGCCACCCCCGTCGACGAGCAGGTCAAGTCGACGGTGGAGTGGTGGCGCGAGCGACTGGCCAGCGCCCGGTGACGGCCGTGACAGCGAAGGAATCCACCGTGGGCGCGAACGGAGCGCGGCGCGATGACATCGCGATCGTGGGAATGGCCTGCCGGTTCCCGGGGGCGCGCGACGTCAACCAGTACTGGCGGCTCCTCAATGAACCGTGGCCGCAGTTCGCCGCCGTACCGGACTCGAGGTGGCGCACCGCCGCCTTCCTCAGCGACAACTTACGCGACACGTCCTCGACCTATACCGACACCATGGCGCTGCTGCCGGACGTGGGCCACTTCGACGCGGCGCACTACGGCATCCCGCCACGCCGGGCCAGATCGATGGACCCGCAGGGGCGGCTGCTGATCGACCTGGCCCGGGAGGCCATCCAGGACGCCGGATGGGAGGCCGAGGGCTTCGACCGCGAGGAGACCTCGGTGATCACGGCGCTCACCGAGAGCGGCTATCGCGAGATCACCACCATGCGCATCCGGATGCGCCAGCTGGCCGGCGGCGAGTTCGGGGCGCGGGCCACCGGTCCCGGGTGGCCGGAGACCGTCCGTGCGGTGGACGGTCTGCACGGCTCCTCGGTGGCCGGGCTCCTGCTCAACATGGGTCCGAACACCGTCAGTTCGGTCTTCGATCTGCACGGCGAGAGCTATGCGCTGGACTCGGCGTGCTCCGGTGGCCTGATGGCCGTGGCCAACGCCGTGTTCGCCCTGCGCGCGGGCCGCTGCCGCATCGCCCTCGCGGGTGGCGCCCAGCTGATCCTCACCCCCGACCTGCTGGTGGGGCTGTGCCGGATCGGCGCCATCTCGCGCACCGGCAGATGCCTGCCGTTCGGCGCGGAGGCCGACGGCTTCGTCCTGGGGGAGGGAGCGGGGGTCCTCGCACTGCGCCCCCTGGCCGACGCACTGGCCGCGGGCGACCGGGTCTACGCGGTGATACGGGGCGTGGGCACGGCCAACGACGGGACCGTACAGGGCGGAATGCACCCCCAGGCGGCCGGTCAGCTCAGGGCCCTGCGCCGGGCCTACCGCGACGCCGATCTGGCCCCGGACGCGGTGGGCTACCTCGAGGCCCACGGCACCGGGACCACGGTCGGCGATCCGGTCGAGGTCGGCGTCCTGGGCGAACTGCGCGGCGAGCGGGGCGCGCCCGCCTACCTCGGCGCGGTGAAGGCGGTGGTCGGACACGCGCTCAACGCCGCAGGGATGGCCGGGCTCGTCAAGACGGTGCTGGCCGTGCACCGGGGAGTGATACCGCCACAGCCGGAATTCGACCTCGCCGACCGCTCCGGGCTCGACGCCGCGCGGCTGACCGTTCCGACGAAGCCGACCGCATGGCCGGAGTCCGGGCAGCCCCGCCGGGCCGGGGTGAGCGCCTTCGGCTTCGGCGGCACCGGGGTCCATCTGGTGGTCGAGGAGTGCGCCACCGCACCGGCCGGCCCCGCACCGGACGGGGAACAACTGCTGGTGCTCAGCGCCCGCGACCGGGCCGGGCTGGCCCGCCACGCCCGGGAGCTGGCCGACACCCTCGCCGAGGACCGTCCGCCGCTGGCCGTGGTGGCGGACACCCTGGCCCGCCGGGCCCCGCTCGCCGAACGCCTCGCCCTGGTGGCCGAGGACACCGCCGACGCCGCCGCCAAGCTGACCGCCGCCGCCGAGGCCGTGGCGGCCGGGGACGACGGACGGCTCGGGGCGGGGCTGGTGGCCGGGACGGTGCCACCCGGCGAACAACCGGAAGCCGCCGTGCCCGCGCCGGGCTCGCTGTCCACCGCGGAACGCTCGGCCGAGCTTGCCCGGCTCGCCGAGCGCGCGGTCACCGGCGCGGGGCTCCGCCCGGTGATGGAGCACAAACCACCCTGCACCCTGCCACCGAGCCCGCTCGCCCCGCGCCACCACTGGGCGGTGGACGAGGCGGCGCGCGCTCCCGAGGAGGCCCCGGCCGCCCCCGAGGAGGCCCCGCCCGACCTCGCGGCAGCGGTGGGGGAGGGCCGGGCAGGAGGCGGATCCGCCGCGGCCATCGTGCTCGAAGAGCTCTCGCGGACCGGGGTCTTCCCGCTCGCCGAGCTCACCGAGCCAATGGAGCTGGTGACCGACCTCGGTTTCGACTCCCTGATGCTCCAGGAACTGGAGGTCAACATCGGCAAACGAATACCGGGATTCCGCGCCGAGGAGATCTTCTCGCCCGACCTCACCGTGGCACGGCTGGTCGGGCTGGTCGATCCGCACCTCACCGGGGAGCCCGTCCCCGGGCCGCCCGTCCTCGGTGGGCCCGCCCCCGGCGAGCCACTGCCCCCGGAGACGCGGGCGGCGGACTGGGACGCGGCGACCGCGCGCCCCGATGACTTCCCCGAGGTGCGGCAGTTCGAGGAGCGCCTGAGCACGATCACGGGCAGCGGTGCGGACTTCCCCTACTTCCGCGTCCACCAGGGCACCATCCGCGATACGACCATGATCGACGACAGGCCGTATCTGTCCTTCGGCAGCTACAACTATCTGGGGCTCTCCGGCCATCCGGCGGTCAACGAGGCCGTGCACGCGGCGGTGGACCGCTACGGGACCTCGGTCTCCGCGAGCCGGGTGCTCTCCGGCGAACGGGACCTGACCGTACGGCTGGAGCGGGCGCTCGCCGACTTCCTGGGCACCGCGGACTGCCTGGCCCTGGTGAGCGGACACGCCACCAACGTCACCGCGATCGGGCACCTCGTCGGGGCGCGGGACCTGGTGGTGCACGACGCGCTCGCCCACGACAGCATCCTCCAGGGCTGCACCCTGTCCGGGGCGGCCCGGCGCCCGTTCGCCCACAACGACATCGGCGCGCTGGAGGACACCCTGCGGCGCAACCGGTCCCGGTTCAGACGGGTGCTGATCGTCGTCGAGGGCGCGTACAGCATGGACGGCGACCTGGTGGACCTGCCCGCCGTGATCGAGCTGAAGCGGCGGTACGGCGCACTGCTGATGGTCGACGAGGCGCACAGCATCGGCACCGTGGGCGAACGCGGCCGTGGCGTCAGCGAGTTCTTCGGCGTCGACCGGGGCGATGTGGACCTCTGGATGGGCACCCTGTCCAAAACGTTCGCCAGCTGCGGTGGCTATCTCGGCGGCTCGGCCCGGATGGTGCGGTGGCTGCGGCACACGCTGCCGGGCTTCGTCTACAGCGTCGGTCTGACCCCGGCCAACGCGGCCGCGGCGCTGGCCGCCACCGAACTGATCGTCGCCGAACCCCACCGGGTGTGCACCCTGCGGCGCAACGCGGAGCTCTTCCTCGGCCTGGCCGCCTCGGCCGGTCTGGCGACCGGCACCAGCGCCCACACCCCGATCGTGCCGTGCCTCCTCGGAAACTCGGCGCGGACCCTGCACATCGCGGACCGGCTGTTCGACCGCGGTGTGATCGCCGATCCGATCTTCCACCCCGCCGTGGAGGAGGGGCTTGCCAGGCTGCGGTTCTTCGTCACCAGCGAGCACCGTGAGGACGACATCCGGCGCGCCGTGACGATCCTGGCCGAGGAGGTGGCGGCCACCGGGGGATGAGGGGAACACCGTCGGATCCGCCTCAGATCAGCGTGCGTTCGATCCGGCTGAGCATGGCGTCCTTCCCGGATGCCCCGGCGTCCTGGGCCGTGGGCGCGCCGGGCGGCTCCTCGGCGCCGCCCACCCGCTGGGAGAGCAGATAGGCGATGACCTCCGCCTCCTGCTCCTGGACGTCGTCGTAGGTCGCGCGCAGGAGCATGTCACGCACGAGGTCGGGGTCGAGGTTGGGGAAGAGGAGGCGGGCGCTCGCCTCGTCCAGCCAACCCGCCCCGCGATGGCAGCAGATGATGTGGCCCAGCTCATGCAAGATGATGTGCTCCTGATGCGCGCTGGTCGTGTTGGCGTCATAGAAGATCAGGTCCTCGTCGCGGGCGGCGACCCACATGCCGCAGGGGTGGGTCGCCGGCATCGGCATCGGGACCAGCGTGATCGGGCGGCCGCGGACCTCGCCGAGATGGCGGCAGAGCTCGGCCACATCGGCCATCTCCGGCAGGTCGAGGTCGGCGATCCGCCGCGCACCGGCCTTGCGGAGCTTCTTGAGCTGACTGCGGCGGTCGTGATCGGCCGACCGCCCCTTGCCTGTGCCCCTCACCCAGCCGCACCCCTCATTCCGGGTCCGAGGAGTCACTGACCGGCGGCAGGCCCTGGAGCTGCCGGTACTGATCCATGATGGTCGTGATGGCCTCGAGGTTCTCCTTCTTCATCCCCGCCGCGCGCATCGCCACGGCGCGCACCCCGGCCTGGCGCAGCGCCTCGATGGCGGCGACCTCGCTGAGCACCGACTCGGCGACCTGGTCGTCGAAGAAGTACGCCACCGATACGCCGAAGAAACGTGCCAGGGCGGCCAGCAGGTCCGGTGAGGGATTGGAGCGCTTGCCGGTCCGCAACTGCGACAGATAGACGCCCCCGACCTTCAGATCGGGGTTGGCCCGCTTGAGCTCCTCCGCCACCTCGGCGTTGGTCCAGTGCTTGCCCTTGGGACGAACCGTCTTGAAGAGGTCGTCCAGACGCACTGCCAGCATGGGCCGGTCATCAGTCTCGGACATGCGAATCTCCCTCCCTCACCTCCTCGGCTTTGCCCCCGGCTAATCGTCAGTTTCGCAGATTAGCGGTCAGTTGACAATCGGACGCAACTCCGCCACCGTGGAGCTCACCGATAGCTGCTGGCTAACTCCGCTCACGGGGGTGGCCGAGTTGGCCGCTAGTTCTATCGGCTTGGTCCGGCCCTGCCTTCCGGGGCCGGACCCGGGCCGGACTGAGTGGGGCCATCCACTCGGCTCGGCAGAAGAAAACGGGGGACACGGGGGAATCACGGGGGAAGTCCCGCCCGGCCTGACGGGGGCAGACCGGGCGGGATCCCTTTCGGCGCGCACGCGCCCGCGGCTTCCGCGCGCACGCGCCCGCGGCCCCTCAGCGGGCTGGGCCGGCCGTCAGCGCGCCTTGCCGAGCCGCCGGTACGCTGAGGCCACCTTGGTGAGCCAGACGACCTCGGCGGTGAAGTTGTCCGAGTCGCGGTCCTCGAAGTCGCCGGTGTCCGCGTTGTCGTCGGGAATGGTGCCGGTGCGCTTGGCGTGCAGGGCCTGTCTGATCTGGGCCGCCTCGGCGAACGCCTGCCGGGACTCCTCGCTCACCCTGGGGCCCGCCCCGCCGTCGCCGTTCGTGGTGCGGTCGATATAGGGGCGCAACTCCCGCCATCCGTCCCGTATCTCGATCACCCGGCGGTGCAACCGGTAGTCGAGGTCGGAGACCGCGGCCCCGGGCGGCTCCAGGACGATGTCCGGCGAGGACTCGTACAGATCCCGCCACAGCGGATACAGCGCCCGGTAGGACCGGTAGCCGTGCGCCCACTCCAGCAGCCTGGTGGCCGACGGCCCCCAGGACGAGATCGTCAGGGCCAGCGAGAGGGTGACGATGCCCAGCGCGCTGAACACGGAGGCGGCCAGGGTCCAGCCGCCGATGTCGAGCCCGCACGCGGCCGTGAGGACGTTGACCACCCGGGCCAGGCAGTACAGGAAGAGGATCACCGCGGCGACGAAGAGCAGCCGCAGGGCCTGCCGCAGCGAGGTCTTGCTCGCCATGCGGGCGTAGGGCCCGCACTGGCGCAGGATGGTGACGCACGGCACCGCTTGGGAGACCATGAAGACCAGGAGGTAGGTGAGGACCAGCGGCTGGCCGCTGCCGGTGTTGAAGTCGTCGGCCGGACGGCCCGGGCCGTCGGCGATGAAGAAGAGCGCCGTAAGGAGCGCGTTGAGGGCGATTCCGGTGATCAGCCAGTAGCGTGCCCTGCGCACCGACTCCTCGCCCCCGGTCGCCCAGCGCAGCAGGATGATCTGGGCGCTGACGCAGAAGGCGACCGCCGACAGGTGCATCACCAGGATCGCGAGGTTGCCGACGCCCAGGAAGCGCTCGCTCCCCATGGCGACGGCACCCATGGTGAAGGTGAGGCACTGCAGCAGCAGGGTGACCAACAGCGTGCGGTAGGCGCTGTCCCGCCAGCCGCGTCTGACCTGGAACAGCCGGTAGACGAGTGCGGCATACGACGACAGCGCCGCGATGACGAAGCAGAGAGTCTTGATGGTGTTCACGGCCCTTTCCCCCACAGGCGCCGCGCACGCGGCGAACGGTTCAGTCGGTGTGCTCTCGGAGTCGGTGCTCTCTCAGCCGGTGCCCCCTCCATCGGCGTTCTCGCCCAAGGGAACCACCAGTCCGATCCCTTCGGCCGCGACGGCGACGGCGTAGTCGAAGAACGCGGCCTCGTCCCGGACGCTGTCATGGGTGCGGCTGAAGACCTGGAACACCAGCAGCCCGATCAGGCTGCTCCACAGCACGATGCCGCGCTCGATGACGTCGGAGAACGGGGCCTCGGGCACCCCGCCGAACAGCCGCACCGCCTCCGGCAGCAGCAGCGGCGGCCCCGGCACCTCCCGCCGGGGCGCGGTGAGTTCACCGGCCTCCAGCGCCGACCGTACGATCCCGGCCAGCACCGCGGGGGTGCGCGAGGCGGGCGGTACGGTCTCCTGCGGGGCGTGGTAGTCCGGCACGGGCGAGCCGTAAACCAGCGTGAACACACCGGAGTTGGCGAAGGACCACCGGCGCAGCGCCCGCGTGACCGCGAGCAGCCGGGCGCCCGCCGACGCGCCCGCCTCCCGGGCGGCCCGGTCGGCCTGCTCTATCGCGGCGCCGGACTCGTCGTAGGCGTCGATGAGCAGCGCGGTCAGCAGATCGTCCCGGTGCGGGAAGACGGCCGCCACCTCGCCGGCGGAGAGACCGCTCTCCCGGGCGACCGCGGCCGGGGACAGCCCTCCGGCGCCCAGTTTCACCAGCAGCTGGCGCGCGGTGGCCATGATGACCGCCCGGATCCCGGAGTCGTCATCCGCGGAAGGTGTTCCGGAAACATCCATGGGCCAAACCGTACCCGTGCCACGGCACTTCGCGCCCCGCGCACCCTGACCTGAACCCTGACCGCGGAGGGGACTTCGCGGCTATGGTGAGCGGGAGGTGAGCGGTTGCACGGGCTCGGCGGGGGACGCGCGCCGACGCCGCGAGGGAGGGGCTGCTGTGGACGGCGGCACGGTGGGTCTGCGGATCGCGTCGGCAGTGGTCGTGCCGGTGGTCAAACGACTGCTGCTGCCGCCCGCGAGCGCGCCCGCCGCGGAGTACGGCGAACGGCCCGTACCGATCCGCAGGCTCGTCTCCTTCGGCAGGGAGCACCGCACCCTCACCGAGGACGACCTCCACAAGCTCGCCCGCGAGCTGGTCCGCCGCGCCGTGCGGGCCGCCGGGCCGCACGATCCGCCGATCGGCGCCGATGAGCACGACTCCGTGGGGCAGGCGCTGACCCGCACCCTCCACGCGCTCGGCGATCTCGACATGGACGACGTACACGCCTTCGCGCTCGGCCCGGAGCGGCTGGCCGCGGAGCTGTCCCGGCGCGCGGGCCCCGACACCCGCAGGCTCCTCGGCGACGACGCCGCCCGCTTCCACGACCGGCTCCTGGAGACGGCCTGCGTCCACCTCATGCGCTTCTTCAGCCAGCGGCCCGGCTTCGCGGCCCGAGCCCAGATCGAGCAGAGCCGCGAGATCCGGGAGCAGAGCGAGAAATTGGACGCCATCCTGCGGCGGCTGCCCGACATCAGCCGCCAGGACGAACAGTTCGAGGAGGAGTACGCGCGCTACGTCGTCGAGTGCCACGGCAGGCTCACCATCTACGGCGTGGACCTGCGCGAACCGGACGGCCAGGACTGGCCGCTGGAGACCGCGTATCTGAGCCTCCAGGCCAGGCCGTACCGCGACGGCACCGACCGGGTGCCGGTGGTGAACGGCGAGCCGGGCGCCGACCGGGACACCGAGACCGAGCGGGCCCCGGGCCCGGCCGAGGCCGTCTTCGCCACCCAGGAGCGCGTTCTGCTGCGCGGGGTCGCCGGCACCGGGAAGACCACCCTCGTCCAGTGGCTGGCCCTGTCCACCGCACAGCAGGAGCGGGTGCCGGGCGGGCTGTCCCAGCTGTTCGGGCGCGTCCCCTTCGTGCTGCCGCTGCGCACCCTGGCGCGCAAGGACGCCGAACTGCCGATGCCCGATGACTTCCTGCGCTGGATCGGCTGCCCGCTGGTGGGCACCGAGCCCGACGGCTGGGCCGCCCGGGTGCTGCGGCACGGGCGCGGAGTGCTCCTGATCGACGGGGCCGATGAGATCCCCAAGGACGACCGCACCCGGGTGCGGGCCTGGCTGAGGAAGCTGCTCGCCGTCTTCCCCGGCAATCTGTGGCTGCTCACCTCCCGCCCCGCCGCCCTCGAGCGCGGCTGGCTGGCCCGCGAGGGCTTCCAGGAGTTCGCGCTCGCCGCGATGCGGCCCGCCGATATGAAGCAGTTCATCCGGCGCTGGCACACGGCCGCCGGGGCCTCGCAGGAGCTCGGCGACGCGCTCGCGCAGTCGCTGCGCAGCAGCCCCGAGCTCAGCCGCCTGGCGACCAATCCGCTGATGTGCGGCCTGATCTGCGCCCTGCACCGGGAGCGCCGCGGCTTCCTGCCCCAGGGCCGCGCCTCCCTGTACGAGGCGGCCCTGTCCATGCTCCTGGAGCGGCGCGACCTGGAGCGCGAGGTCTACGGGCGCAGCCGTAAGCCCGTCCTGGACCAGAAGTCGGCCACGGAGCCGCTGCAGAGGCTCGCGTACTGGCTGATCCGCAACGAACGGACCCAGCTGGACCGCCCGGACGCGGTGAACGTGGTGCGTCGGCTGCAGCCCTCCGTGCCCCGCCTCGCCGAGGTCGGCACGGCGGAGGAGACCCTTCAGCACCTGCTGGAGCGCTCCGGTCTGCTGCGCGAACCCGCCCCGGGCGCGGTCAACTTCATCCACCGCACCTTCCAGGACTTCCTGGGCGCCAGGGCCGTACTGGAAGAGCGCGATATGGGCATGCTGGTGAACAACGCACACCTGGACCAGTGGGAGGACGTGGTGCAGATGGCCGTCGCACAGGCTCGACACCAAGAGCGTGCCGACCTGCTGACCCGGTTGCGCGAGCGGGGCGACCGGGAGCAGGACGCGACGGTCCAGGCGCGGTTGCGGCTCCTCGCCCTCGCCTCCCTCGAACAGGCCACCCGCCTGGAGCCCACGGTCCGCGAGGCCATCGAGGACCGGGCCGCCCGGCTGCTCCCGCCGCGCAGCCTGCGGGAGGCCAGGTCACTGGCGCAGACCGGCCCGCTGCTGCTGGGCCTGCTGCCCGACGCCAAGGACCTGGCGGGCGACGAGGAGCTGGCCACCGTCCACGCCATCTGCCAGATCGGCGGGGACGCCGCCATCCCCAGGCTCCGGGAGTTCCTGGGCACGGGCCAGCCCGCGGTGCGCGCCCAACTCCTCGCCCACTGGGACCGGTTCGACACCAAGGCGTACGCCGAGGAGATCGTCAGGCCGCTCCTCGACGCCGCGCCCGAGGAGATCGTCACCGTGCGCTCCCACGCCGAGCTGGACGCCCTGAGCACCATGTCCGGCTACCAACGCGTCGGGCTGCACGGCGACTTCGCACCCGAGGCGATCCGCGCCGCGCTCGACCCGCGGCAGCTGCGCGAGCTGCGCCTGCGCAACACCCTCCAGCTGGATGACCTCGATCTGCTCTCCGCCTACCCCGAGCTGGAAACCCTCGCCCTCCAGGGCTGCCGGAACGTGAAGGACCCCGCGCCGCTGACCCGGCTGCCCCGGCTGCGGCGGCTGGAGCTGCGGGACCTGCCGCAGTTCGAGCCGCTGCTGAAGCTGGCGGACTGCGCCCTCCTCGACGGGCTGCTCATCGGGCCCGAAGTGCCCTGGCGCGGCCTCTCCGACCTGCCGCGCCCCGCCGAGCTGCGGCTGCTCTCACTGCCGTCGTCGGCGGCGCAGCTCGCGGGGATCGTGGAGTGCCGGGAGCTGACCGAGCTGCGGCTCCAGGACGCCAGCGAGCGGCTGACCCCGGACGAATGGGGCTCCCTCATCGCCGAGCTGCCCCAGCTGCGCAAGCTGACGCTCTCCCCGCAGCAGCTGAGCATGCTGCTGTTCGCGCCCCGCACCGAGATACCCCAGGTCACCCATCTGGACGTGTGGGCCAGGGCCGGGGTCGCGGTTCCGCTGCGCCGAATCGCCCGGCGGCTGCCGGGACTTGAGGAGATCCATCTGTCCCAGGTGGCGGAGCTCGACCTCGCCTCCCTCGCCGGACTGCGGCGGCTGCGCCGGGTGCGGCTGGTCTACCCGGGCGAGGTCCGCGGCGCGGACTCGCTCCCCGAGAGCGTCGATCTCGACATCTATCCGCACCCCTGACCGGCGCTAACTCCAACGGTGCCGCGTCCACCTGGTGGGATGTTTACCCAAGGGGTAAATTCAGGACTGTAGGGGCGTAGTTGGTACGGATGTCAGCGGCTGATGTCTCGGGGGAGCGGTGCCGCCCGTCTCCGAGGTCGCGGCTGCCGGGCAGCAGAGGACGACTGAGGCGGGTCGCAACGGGATGGGCGTATCGGAAGGGTCACCGCTCTATGGCCGGGACCCGGTGCTGCGCTCGCTCGTTCCCCGGCTGACCGGCCTGGCCTACGACGAGCGGTCCCGGGTCGGCCGGGAGTACCAGGGCGATCTGCCCGTGGTGCTGCTGACGGGCCACCACGGCATGGGGCGCAGCGCCGTCCTCGAGGAGCTTGCGGCCCGCTACCGGGACCGGCTGCCGCTGGCCCACGTCCGGGCCGTGGCCACCGACCCCGCCCCCTTCCCGCCCGCCCCGGCCGACGGCGGCGCCCCCACCGCCGCCACCCTGGTGGAGACCCTGGCGGAGCTGGTGTGCGCACTCGCCCCCGCGCTGCGCCGCCGCTTCCCCGTCCTGCTGCCCGGCCTGTTCGCCGTCTCCGGCTGGTACCACGGCAGCGGCGAGCAGCGGGACGCCGCGTGTCTGTGGTTCGCCCGGCTGCTGCTCGCCTGCCGGCTGGCCGGTGGCGACGAGAACGCGCTGAGACACGCCTGGGCCACCGCCGTCGAGGGCCGTCTGGAGGCCGTCGACGCGGAGGCCGACGCGGAGTGGGGCCGGGACGCGGTCACCGCCGCCGTGGTGGCCGAGTACACCGAACGGCACCAGCCGGCCGCGGCCCAGGAGTGGTTCCGGGGGCGCTTTCCGCGGGGCGCGGACGGCCAGGATCCGCTGGTGCTGCTGGGGGAGTGGTTCCAGCGCGGCGGCGACTACCGGCACTCGGCCGAGCAGAGCCTGATGGCCGCCTTCCTCCACGACATCGCCTCCTCCTACGGCAGGCTCCAGCGGTGGAACCGCGAACCGTGGCCGCTCATCCTGCTCGACGACGCCCACTGCCCGCCCGGACAGCACTTCCTCGACCTGCTCCTCGAGCACCGCGCGCTGCCCGAGCGCCCAGATCACGAGGAGCTTGTCGTCGTGGCCACCCGCCTCGGCGGCTTGCCCGAGGACGCGTCGGACGCCGTCCGCCGCGACCTGCCCGACCTGGTGAAGTCCTCCGGCTGGCAGCGCGGCGGCCTGGCCCCGTCCGCCGGGCTGCTCGCCGTCCCGCTCACCCCGCTGAGCCGGGACGACATCCTGCCCCTCCTGGTGCCCGACTGGCCCGCCCGGCCGCTCCACCCCTATCTGGCCTCCGCCGTGCACTCCCTGACCGGCGGCCACCCGGCGGTGACCACCGTGCTGTGCGCGGCGGTCCTGGACGCCACCAGGCGGGGCCGCGGCGTGGACCCCCGGGACCTCCTCGAACTGAGCGCGAGGGACGGCCGCCCGGTCACCGAAGCGCTCCTGGAGCGGCTGCTCCCGGACCGCCGCCAGCGCGACCGGCTGACCCTGCTGTCGCTCGCCCGCGACAGCACCGCGGCCGAGGCGCTGGCCGAGCATCTGCGGCTCCAGGGTCCGGACCAGTTGCCCGCCAACTCCGCCACCGACTACCTCGAAGAGCAGCAGTGGCAGCGGTTGACCCCGCCCGACCAGCCGCTGGTCACCGACGCGCTGCTGCGCACCCTGCTGGTGCACGAGGCGCGCCGCACCTCTTCGCGGGCCGAGGACGGCCGCAGCTGGCAGGACATCCACCGCTTCCTGCGGATGCACCATGCCCAGCGCGGTGAGAGCGGCGAGGCGGACGCCCTGCGGCACACCCTCGCGGCCGGGAGCGCCGAGACGGTGGTGGCCATGCTGACGGAGGAGTTCCAGTCGGAGAAGGACGCCCACGCCGCCGCCCACTGGCTGCTGTGCCTCCAGTACGCCGCCACCGCGCCCACCCCACCGGCCGAGGAGTGGACCGACGAACGGATGCAGATCGCCCTCGGCGCGCACGACGGCCGGTACGCCGAACTGCACGAGATCGAGCGCTGCGTCAACCGGCTGCTGCACGCCCTGTGGCACGTCTCCGAGCCGCACGCCGAGCCGGATCCCGATATGTGCAAGGCGGTCGGCGAGGAGCTGGCCTATCTCTCACCGCGCCATCCGTCCTGGCACGCCGTCCTGGGCCAGGCGGCCCGCAACTGGCCCGCGGCAGCACGGAAGAGGCGCCCCTTCCCTATCTCCGGTCAGTGAGGAAGCATGCTGCTCCGTCTCTTCCGCCGTCATCCTCGCGAATGGGGGCCGCTCGAATGGCTGGCCGTCGCCGGGATCGGTGTGCTGGTCGCCGCCGCGATCACCGTCGCCGTCAACGTGGCGCAGGGCCCCGGCAGGTGCGGTGACGACCTCCGGGACATCGACGGGGACTGCGTGGGCGTCACCGAGGACGCCTTCGATGCGGACCCGGGCGTCGAAAGCCTCATCGGGGCGGTGGCGGACGAGAACGCCCGGGTGAAGCGGGGCTGGGAGGATCCGCCGAGCGGCCCCAGGATCCCGTACGTACGGATCGCGCTGATGATGCCCTTCACCGCGGATGACCACAGCGCCATGACGGCGGACATGATCCGGCGCGGCATCGCGGGTGCCCTGGCCGCCCAGCGGCAGGCCAACCGCTTCGGCGGACCGCACTACCAGCTGCTGCTCGCCCCCGATGGCCGCAACCTCGACCAGTGGGAGCCCGTGGTCGACCGGTTGGCCGAGCTGACCAAGGACACCCGGGCGCCGCTGGTGGGCGTGACCGGCATCCCCAGCAGCACACCGGAGACCCGTAAGGCGATCGCGGCGCTCAGCGAGCACAGCATCCCCACCGTCGGCCCGGTCATCACCGCCACCAACATGAACTCCCCGTACTTCTTCAAGACCTCGCCCAACAACGACCAGTTCGCCCGCGCACTCAAGCTCTACCTGGACGAGAGACCCGCCCAGCACAGGGGCTTCCTGGTCTGGGACAACCGCAGCGAGGACGTCTACTCCCAGAACCTGCGCGGGGTCTTCGAACGGCACTTCGCCGACGCGTACGACCTGACCAGCCACAACTCCAACTTCACCGGCACCTCCGGAACCGACAAGGGCATCCCCCAGCGGTTCACCGACGCCGTCCAGAAGATCTGCAACGAGAAGTCAGACACCGTCTTCTTCGCGGGCCGCGACCAGGACCTGCCCGCCTTCATGGAGCGCATGGCGCAGGAGGGCAGCTGCGGGCGCACCACGACGCTGCGCGTCCTGAAGGTCGGCATCGGCCTGGAGCCCACCCTCACCGGGGACGCGCCCGCCCGATGGCTGGATGAGGCGCGCGCCACGATCGTCGACGCATCCGCCGTCGATCCCGCCTGGTGGGCGGGGAAGTCCAAGCCCAAGAAGGCGCTCGGCCGCTTCCTTGACCGCTTCGAGGAGATACGGAGCCAACACAAGCTGGGGGACAAGCCGCTCGACGATGGCTACGCCGTGATGTACCACGACGCCTTCACCCTGCTCGCGGGCGCGGTGGACCGCACCTTCGCCGAGATCAACGAGGGCGGCGAGAAGGCGCCGGAGGCGTTGAGCATCCCGACGAAGGACGATGTGTACAACACCCTCATCATTCCGAGCATCGCCGGTGACGGGTGCAGCTTCTGCCTGGTCGGCGCCGGGGGGACGTACGGGTTTGAGGGCCCGGGCAAGAACGACCAGTGGGCCGTGTGCAAGCCCGTGCCCGTGGTCGAGTTCCCGCCCCGCGCCCGCTCCGGCGATCCGGGCGCGCCGGGCATCTACCGTACCTACCGGGGCGGTTCCGAGAACGCCTGCCCCTCCTGACGCCCGTGTGCGGCGCGCTGACGCCCGTGTGCGGCGCGCGGTGGCTCAGCCGGTCCTGCGCGCCCCGCCGTAGTAGCCGATCTCCCGGGTGCCGGACGCCGGAGTTCTCCGCGCCCGGGCTCCCGGTGTCGGTCGGCCGGTCAGCCCTCGGCCGCCGCCGTGGACTCGGCCTTCGCTTCCCCCGCTTCTGCCGCTGCTGCCGCCGCGGCGGCAGCGCGCTCCTGGCCCTTGCGGCGCGACCGCCTGCCGTAGATGGCCGTCCAGGTGCCGAGTGAGCCCAGCACGGCGTAGATCAGGACCGGGCTCAGGACCACCATGGTGTCGGTTTTGAGGGTGTACGACAGCACGACCCGGACCGCGGACTCGATGCAGTAGGCCACGCCCCAGACGGTCGTCATCGTCATCATGGCCTTGCGGAAGCCATCGACGTACCACAGGCTGTTCCACCAGGCGGTGCTCGCCTCGGTGCCATCGGTGGCGAACTTGCGCCCCAGGTAGAACATCAGGGGGCGCGGCGTCAGCAGCGTCGCCAGACACAGCACTCCGAACAGCCCGGTGACGCATGAGTCCTTGATCAGCAGTGCGCGGGCCGAGTGCGCGCCGACGGTCGACACCACGGCCGTGATCACGATGAACACCAGGGTGACGATGGCGAGTTCATCGAGGCGGCGGCGCCAGGCGAGGTGGACTGCGCCGTCGACCACCGGCCAGGCGCTGCTGATCAGCAGCGCGGCGAACTCGCTGAAGCCATGGTCGCGCAGTGTGTAGTACGTGATGATCGGTGCGACGACGGTGAGACTGAGCGTGACGGCCCAGCCGAGAATGGCGGCCTTCTTCGACCGGGCGGGCGCTTTGGGCCGCTCGCCGGTCAGTGGCGCCTCCGTATCCGGTGCGCTCGAGGCGCCTTGCGTGGTCGAGTCCTGAGTGAGCACGGTTCCCCTGTACGAGTGCCTGGTGATGCTGTGCGTGGTGGTGTGAGAAAGGAGAAATTTAAAGCAGTCATGTCGTATGAGGACAGTGCCGGGACGCCAATTGTCGCCAAAATCTCGGCGGAAGGCCGTTTCACAGGGAAAGGCCCTTTGCGAAAACCGTCCGATTAACGGCAGTTTCCGATGTATGCGGTGCACTGGAAAATCCGGCTGTTCTCCCTGATAGAGGGTCATTGCGCGGCTTGACCTCAACGCCGCTCCCGTACTCGCAGGGCGGTCCTGGCGTTCAGTGGCGTTGTCAGGCTTGCGCGGTGGGCCGGACGACGATCTCGTTGACGTCGACGCCGGCGGGCTGCTCGATCGCGTAGCCGATGGCGGAGGCGATGGCGGAGGGCGGCATCGCGATCTCGTCGCGCATCTGAGTCAGTGCTGCGGATACCTCGGGAGTGGCTCCCTTGCCGACACCCTCGGTGTGGGTGAAGCCGGGCGAAATGACCGTCACGCTCAAATCGGGACCCGATTCCTGGCGCAGGCCCTCGGAGATCACGTTCACCGCCGCCTTGGTGGCCGCGTAGACGGCTTGGGGGGATTTGACGACATAGGCCGCGGTGGAGCTGACATTGACGAAGTGGCCGGAGCCCTGCCGCCGGAAGACGGGGAGGGCCGCCCCGATGCCGTTGAGCAGACCGGTGATGTGCGTGGAGACCATGCTGTCCCAGTCGTCCTGCCGCAGTTCGTCGAACGGGGAGACGGCCATGGTGCCCGCGTTGGAGACGAGAACGTCCAGGCGGCCGTACCGCTCGATGGCGGTATCGGTGAGGCGGCGGAGGTCTTCGCGGCGAGTGACGTCGACGACGACGCCGGTGGCGGTTCCGCCCTTGGCCGTGATGCCGTCCACCACAGTGCTCAGCCGGTCCCCGCGCCGGGCCCCGAGCACGAGCCGGGCTCCCTTTTCGGCGAGGAAGCTCGCGGTCGCCTCGCCGATGCCGCTGCTGGCACCCGTGATCGCGATGACCTTGCCCTGGATGGTCGACATGATCAAGTTCCCTCCCGAGAGGTGTGCCCAGGTCATCGCGTGACCTAGAGTGAAAACGGGGTCATCCCCACTTATTCGAAAGGTAATCGGAGACGTCCCCACTTAGCAAGTCGGGGCACCCGGGAAGGGAAGTCGAAAAGGATGGTCGACGAGGTGCACCGCCCGTTGCGCGCCGACGCACAGCGCAACAGGGACAAGATCCTCACCGCTGCCGCACGCGTGTTCACCGCGGAGGGCCTGAACGCGCAGATGGACCGAATCGCCAAGGAGGCGGGCGTGGGCAGTGCGACTCTGTACCGCAACTTCCCCACCCGGGAGGCTCTGGTCGAGGCCGTCTACCGCAACGAGGTGGCCCAGCTCTGCGATTCCGTCTCTTCCCTGCTGGCACAGCGGCCGCCGGACGAGGCCCTGCGCTCGTGGACGCGTCTGTTCCTGGACTACGTCACCACGAAATACGGCATGATCGACGCCTTGCGCGCCATCGCCGCAACGGGAAGCAACCCCTACGGCCGCAGCAGGGAGATGATCCAGACAGCCGTCGCCACCCTCATGGACGCCTGCGCGGCAGCCGGGAAGATCCGAAGCGATATCCCCCCGACCGACATCAGCGCCGCGCTGGAGGGCATCGCCCTCACATCGGCGGGCGCGGAACACCGACAGCAGGCAGAGCGCCTGCTCGACCTCATCCTGGACGGCCTCAAGATCCGTGCCTGAAGACCTCGCGCCTCCGACCCCTGCCGGGCTGGCGCCGACGGTCAGGAAATCGGGCCAAACGCGGGCAAAATTTCTCCGCGGCGCTAGACTTTAACGGCTAGTTTCCTTGTAGCGTTCGCGTTAGTGCGGGTAGGTTCTGCGCCATGACCGCATCCCAGACTCCGACCACTGCCGAGGAGCTGCGCGGTGCCGGCCTGCGGGTGACGGCCGCCCGGGTCGCCTTGCTGGAGACCGTCCGGGACGGTGATCACCTCGGGGTCGAGGCGATCGCCTCCGGGGTGCGCGACCGCGTCGGCCACATCTCCCTCCAGGCTGTGTACGAGGGCCTGCACGCACTGACCGCGGTGGGCCTCGTACGCCGCATCGAGCCGGCGGGCAACCCCGCCCGGTTCGAAGGACGCGTCGGGGACAACCACCACCACGTCGTCTGCCGGACATGTGGTGCCGTCGCCGACGTCGACTGCGCCGCCGGTGAGGCACCCTGCCTGACCGCGTCCGATGACCACGGCTTCTCCGTCGACGAGGCCGAGGTCATCTACTGGGGCCAGTGCCCCGACTGTTCCACCGCCACCAGTTCCTGAGCACCATGATCCGCCCTAGCGTGGAAGGATTTTCCATGTCCGAGAACCATGAGGCAATCGTCGTAGACCCGAAAACAGAGGAAGCGGGGGGCTGCCCGGTCGCGCACGGGCGCGCTCCCCACCCCACGCAGGGCGGCGGGAACCGTCAGTGGTGGCCGGACCGGCTCAACCTGAAGATCCTCGCCAAGAACCCCCCGGTGACGAACCCGCTGGGTGAGGAGTTCGACTACGCGGAGGCGTTCCAGGCCCTCGACCTCGCGGCGGTGAAGCGGGACATCGCCGAGGTGCTGACCACCTCGCAGGACTGGTGGCCCGCCGACTTCGGCAACTACGGCCCGCTGATGATCCGCATGGCCTGGCACAGCGCCGGCACCTACCGCATCAGCGACGGCCGCGGCGGCGCCGGTGCCGGTCAGCAGCGCTTCGCCCCGCTCAACAGCTGGCCGGACAACGCCAGCCTCGACAAGGCCCGCCGGCTGCTGTGGCCGGTCAAGAAGAAGTACGGCCAGAGCATCTCCTGGGCCGACCTCATGGTCCTCACCGGCAATGTCGCCCTGGAGACGATGGGCTTTACGACCTTCGGCTTCGGTGGTGGCCGCGCCGACGTCTGGGAGGCCGAGGAGGACGTCTACTGGGGCCCGGAGACCACCTGGCTCGGCGATGAGCGCTACACCGGCGACCGCGAGCTGGAGAACCCGCTCGGCGCGGTCCAGATGGGCCTGATCTACGTCAACCCGGAGGGCCCCAACGGCAACCCGGACCCGATCGCCGCGGCCCGCGACATCCGCGAGACCTTCCGCCGGATGGCGATGAACGACGAGGAGACCGTCGCCCTCATCGCCGGTGGCCACACCTTCGGCAAGACCCACGGCGCGGGCCCCGCGGACGCCGTCGGCCCGGACCCGGAGGCCGCCCCGATGGAGCAGCTGGGCCTCGGCTGGAAGAGCAGCCACGGCACGGGCGCGGGCAAGGACGCCATCACCAGTGGCCTCGAGGTCACCTGGACGGCCACCCCCACCCAGTGGAGCAACGGGTTCTTCAAGAACCTCTTCGAGTACGAGTACGAGCTCACCAAGAGCCCGGCCGGGGCCAACCAGTGGGTGGCCAAGGACGCCCCGGAGATCGTTCCGAACGCCTTCGACCCGGACAAGAAGCAGCGTCCGACGATGCTCACCACGGACCTCTCGCTGAAGTTCGACCCGATCTACGAGCCGATCTCCCGCCGGTTCTACGAGAACCCGCAGGAGTTCGCGGACGCCTTCGCCCGTGCCTGGTACAAGCTGACCCACCGCGACATGGGCCCGAAGTCGCTATACCTCGGCCCGGAGGTCCCGGAGGAGACCCTGCTGTGGCAGGACCCGCTGCCCGAGGCCGGGGGCGAGCCCATCGACGCCGCCGATGTCACGGCGCTCAAGGCCAAGATCCTCGACTCCGGACTGACCGTCTCCCAGCTGGTCGGCGCCGCATGGGCGTCCGCCGCATCCTTCCGCGGCAGCGACAAGCGCGGTGGCGCCAACGGCGCCCGGATCCGCCTGGAGCCCCAGCGCGGCTGGGAGGTCAACAACCCGGACGAGCTCGCGCAGGTCCTGCACACCCTGGAGTCCGTCCAGGGCGAGTTCAACTCCGGCGCCAAGAAGGTCTCCCTGGCCGACCTGATCGTCCTCGGTGGCTCCGCCGCCGTGGAGAAGGCCGCCAAGGACGCTGGTGTCGACGTCGAGGTGGCCTTCGCCCCGGGCCGTGTCGACGCGGGCGACGAGCACACCGACGCCGAGTCGTTCGCCGCGCTGGAGCCGACCTACGACGGGTTCCGCAACTACGTCGGCAAGGGCAACCGCCTCCCGGCCGAGTACCTGCTGCTGGACCGGGCGAACCTGCTCACCCTGAGCGCCCCCGAGACGACCGTCCTGGTCGGCGGGTTGCGGGTGCTGGGCGCGAACCACAACGGGTCCAAGCACGGCGTCCTCACCGAGACCCCGGGCAAGCTCACCAACGACTTCTTCGTCAACCTGCTCGACCTGGGCACGACCTGGAAGTCCACGTCCGAGGACCAGACCACGTTCGAGGGCCGTGACGCCTCGGGCGCGGTCAAGTGGACCGGCACCCGTGCCGACCTCGTCTTCGGCTCCAACTCCGAGCTGCGCGCCCTCGCGGAGGTCTACGCGAGCGACGACGCCAAGGAGAAGTTCGTGCACGACTTCGTCGCGGCGTGGGTCAAGGTCATGAACCTGGACCGGTTCGACCTCGTCTGATCCGCTCCGAGCACACACCGTCCAGGCCGGTCCGCACGGACCGGCCTGGACGGCGTTCGGGCCCCCACCGGGCCGACCCACACGCTTTGCCATCTCTTTACAACGCGTCCCGCCGCTGCCTCGTCTCTCCGCTCGATCCGTAACCCAGCCCCGCCGCATTGCCCGTGGCCGGGCGGACCGACGAAAGAGAGCGACACATGCGCCGCACTGTCCTCAGCGCGATGACACTCGCGTGCACCGCCGTACTGGCGGCCACCGCCCCCGCGTTCGCCGACGACGCGACCACCCCCGCCCCCCGCCGCACTCCCGCGGCCTCCGCCAGCCCGGTCCCGAGCGAGCGGCCGACCCGTACGCCCGCCTCCGCCGTCCCGGCCCCGAGGGAGGAACCGGCCCAGAAGCGCGACCGCGGCCAGGTCGCCGTCGTGCCGAAGGGCGCGCCGAACACCGGAGTGACCGCCGAGTCCGCCGGGTCCTCCGGGTCCTCCGGGTCCTCCGGGTCTTCCGGGGACGAGGGCGCGCTGATCGGCGGGGGCGCCGCCGCGGTGCTCGCCGCGGGCGGCGCGGCGGTCCTCGTCGTACGCCGCCGCCGGGCGACCGGGGCATGACCCCGTTCTCCAGGCGCGCCTTCGCCACCGCGGCGGTGGCCTCGCTGCTCGCGGGCTGCGGCGGCCACCAGGCCCGGCAGACCACGGCCGCACGGCCCTCCGGAAGGAGGCCACCGCCGACCCCCGTGAAGCCGGCGCGCCCCCTGGGGCGTTCGGTCCCGGTCGGGCTGCGGATCCCGGCCATCGGCGTTGACACCCCGGTCATCCGGCTGGGGCTGGCGCCGGACGGGAGCGTGGCGGTGCCGCCGGTCACGGCACACGACCGCGCGGGCTGGTACCGGCACTCGCCGACACCGGGGCAGCTCGGCCCGTCCGTCATCCTCGGCCATGTCACGGTCGGCGGCTACGGTGACGGGGTCTTCCGCCACTTGGCGCGGCTGCGCCGGGGTGACCGGGTCGAGGCGCGCCTGGAGAACGGCACGGCGGCACGGTTCGATATCAGTGCCGTACGGACCGTCGCCAAGGCGGACTTCCCGGCGGACCGGGTCTACGGGAACGTGAACCGCCCGGAGCTGCGGCTGATCACCTGTGGCGGCCCCCGCTCCGGCGACGGCTACCTCGACAACGTGATCGTCTTCGCCGCGCTGACGTCCGCCGCCCCCTGACCCACCGAAAGGGTCCCGGGCCCGTGGAACCCACGGCGGCGGCCCGGGATCCTCCCCTCCGAAGTGCCCTCACGGCCGAGTGCCGTCCCGACCATGGAGTGTGTTGAAACGGTCCCGTGACAGGGCGGCGTCCGAGCTGTTCGCCGCCCTCTACCCGCGCCTGGCCGGCTGGTGCCGCCGTCTCGTCGACGACGACGAGACGGCGCATGAGATCGCCTCCGAGGCGTTCACCCGGCTCTGGGCCCGCTGGACGTCCGTTGAGGAGCCCCGTGGCTTCCTCTACGTCACCGCGGCCAATCTCGTCCGGGACCACTGGCGCAAGGTGGAGCGCGAGCGCAGGGCCATGCGCCGTGCCACCACGGAAGCCGCCGTACGCCCCCACACCGAACCGTCCGACCCGTCGGTGCGCCTGCTCGTGCAGTCGCTGCCGGAACGGCTGCGCGTCCCGATCCTGCTGCACTACTACGCTGACATGCCGATCCGGGAGGTGTCCGTACTGACCGGGCGCAAGGAAGGAACCGTCAAGGCCGACCTCCACGCGGCCCGGGAACTGCTCCGCGTCCACCTGAGGAGAAGCCTTGACCCCACGCTGTGACGACGGCCCGGAGCACATCGGCCCCGAGCGGGAGCCCGACGACCCCCTCGCGGTGATCCTGCGGCCCCCCTCCGACTACCTCGGCCCGCCCCCCGGCCGGTACGAGGCGGTCCGCCGCACCGCGGCCCGCCGCAGGCTGCTGCGCACCGCGGCCGGGGTCGGGGTGTCCTGCGCCGTGGCCGTCCTGATCGCGCTGCCGCTCCGCTCCGCGTCGCCCGAGCCGCCCGCGCGCCCGACGGTCCCGCTCGCCCCGCCGCCCACGACCGGCCGTACGGCGCCCCCGCTTCCGTCGGCGCCCACCGGTCCTTCGGTGTCCCCCAGGCCGTCGACGCCGTCCGAGTCGTCCGGTCAGCGCCGCACCCGCGGGCCCCGCCAGACCGTGCGCCCCCAGGACGGTGCGAAGGCCCCCGTCCGCGGACGCTCGGCGGCCCCCGACTCCCCGACGCGGGCCGTGCCGTCGGAGCGCGGGGACCGCGTTCCGACCCCCGGGAACACGCGTCGGCCGTAAGGCGGCCCCGAGCGGGCCGCCTCCGTCCTGCTACGCCTGCGAACCGATGCCGGTCAGCGACCGCACTTCCATCTCCGCCTGCTTCTTGGGATCCGCGGGCTCCTTGCTGAAGACCGTGCCGAGGAAGCCGCAGAGGAAGGAGAGCGGAATGGACACCAGTCCGGGGTTGGTGAGCGGGAACCAGTGGAAGTCCACGCCCTTGATGACCGACGTGGAGCTGCCCGAGATGGCCGGGGAGAAGACGATGAGCACCAGCCCGGACACCAGACCGCCGTAGATGCTCCACAGCGTGCCGGTGGTGTTGAAGCGCTTCCAGAACAGCGTGTAGAGGATCGTGGGCAGATTGGCGGACGCGGCGAGCGCCAGGGCCAGCGAGACCAGGAACGCGACGTTCTGGCCGTTGGTGAGGATGCCGCCGAGGATGGCCAGGAAGCCGATCACGAGCGCCGTCAGCCGGGCGACCCGGATCTCGGACCGCGGATCGGCCTTTCCGCCGCGGATCACATTGGCGTACACATCGTGGGCGAACGAGGCCGAGGCGGCCAGGGTCAGCCCGGCCACCACCGCCAGGATCGTCGCGAAGGCCACCGCGGAGACGATGCCCAGGAGCATCGCACCGCCGATCTCGAACGCGAGCAGGGGAGCCGCGGAGTTCTCGCCGCCGGGCGCGTTCACGATCTTGTCCGAGCCGACCAGCGCGGTGGCGCCGTAGCCGACGAGCAGGATCGACAGATAGAAGATGAACATCGACCAGGAGCACCACACCACCGAGCGCCGGGCCTCCTTGGCGTCCGGCACGGTGTAGAAGCGCATCAGCACGTGCGGCAGGCTGGAGATGCCGAGGACCAGGGCCAGGGAGAGCGAGACGAAGTCGAGCTGGTCCATCGCGTTGTTGCCGTACCAGCCGCCCGGGTTGAGCAGTTCGCCGCCCAGCGGGCTGTTCTGTGCCGCCTGGTCGAGGATGGCCGAGAGGCTGAACCCGAACTTGCCGAGCAGGAACACGCTCATGAAGGTCACACAGATCAGCAGCAGGCCCGCCTTGATGATCTGCACCCAGGTGGTGCCCTTCATGCCGCCCACCAGGACGTAGAAGACCATCACGAGCCCGACGCCGGTGATGATGAGGGCCTGCCCGCCCTTGCTGTGCACATTGAGCAGCAGGGCGATCAGCCCGCCCGCACCGGCCATCTGGGCGAGCATATAGAAGAACGTGATCACCAGGGTGGCGTTGGCCGCCGCCGCGCGCACCGGGCGCTGCCTCATCCGGAAGGCCATCACATCGCCGACCGTGAACCGCCCGGTGTTGCGCAGCCGTTCACCGACGAGCAGCAGCGCGACCAGCCAGGCCACCAGCCACCCCACGGAGTAGAGGAACCCGTCGTAGCCGTGGACGGCGATCGCCCCCGAGATGCCGAGGAAGGAGGCCGCGGAGAGGAAGTCGCCGGAGAGCGCGATGCCGTTCTGGACGCCGCTGAAGGCGCTGCCCGCGGCGTAGTAGTCGGACGTGGTCGAATTTCTGTTGGTGGCCTTGTAGACGACGAACAGCGTGATGACGACGAAAGCGAAGAAGACGCTCAGGTTGATCATCGGGCTGCCGGTCGTGCGGGCTGCGATCTGCACGGTCATTCCTTGCCGACTCCCGCCAGCTTGTGGACTGTGTCCACCTGGGGGTCAAGTTTCTTGTGCGCGAAGCGCCGGTACGTCAGGACGATCGCCATGGTCGTCACGAACTGCAGCAGACCGAAAACGGTGCCGGTGTTGACCGCGCCGAACAGCTTGCGGCTCATGAAGTCGTGGTCATAGGCCGAGAAGAGAACGAAGGTCATGTACCAGCACAGGAAGAACGCGCTCATCGGGAAGATGAACCAGAGCAGTCTCTTGCGCAGGAGTTTGAACTCCGGGCTCTGCTGGATCGCCTCGAAGTCGGGCTCCCCGATATCGTCACCGCGGTCGGTGAACCCCGGTCCGGTGGCCCGCTCTGCTGGCAATGGGGCGGGCGGTCGCACCGATTTATTCATGGTTTTCTCCGGGGTTTTTCTGACGAAACCGTCGGTTCGGGGGCGCCCGTGCTGGGGCGTCAGGGGAGGGCAACCGGCGGGCCCTTGACGCCGCAAGTGTAGTTAGGCGCCGGACGCAGTCAACGTGGCACCCGCCCCTGACCGGCGCAGGTGGGCCCCTGTCAGGTGGGGGCTGGGTGCTCAGGGTTGCGCCTTGGGGACATTTCGGTACCCGCCGTTGTGTCCCAAGTGTCGCCACTGGTACAACCAGTGGAAGGTCCATGGGGTGCGGGCGTGAGTGCGGTGAGCACGCCGCTGGGCAGCGGGTCTGTCATTGGCATATGACAGGAGCCCTCTGCTCGCCACTTCCTCCCCCGACGTGTTTGGATAGGCCAAGGAATGCAGTCCGCGGGGGTTTTCTCAAGAAGCCGGAGGTGGGTTGATCTGTGGGTTTCCTCGACCGCTCTCGCATCGTCGCAGGCGCGGGCCGGAATCGTTGGCTGATTCCTCCGGCGGCCCCTGCGATCCACTTCTCCGTCGGCCGGGCGTACGCCTGGAGCGTCTTTAAGATACTCCTGGGAAATTCCCTAGACTTCTCGGGAACGGCTGGACCCCGCAGTTTTGGCCGCTCCGGGTCGTGCTGAGCATGAACGTTACTGCTGGTATGGGGATCCTGGAGAAGGCCGCCCCGGTGATCCGCCGAAATCCGGTGACTGGCGCAGACGGTTCCTCGTCGAACGCGACCACGGCGGATTCCCCCGCAAAGGCAGCGGCATCGTGATACATCCCGGTGGGCAAGCCGGTTCGAGTGCGGAGCGCGCCTCATGACCCCGGGCAGGCACGCGGCCGCGCGCGACCGCTCGCCGTCGTGGTGGGCCGGCGTGACGGAGTGGCGCAACTGGCGGCTGCCGGTGAAGCTCGGCGCCGTTCTGGTGGTGCCCGCGCTGCTCGCCGTGGTCCTGGGCGTCGTGCAGATCCAGCGCGATGTCGCGCGCGCCAATACGTACGCGGATGTGCAGCGGCTGGTCAAACTGCGCGGTGGGCTACGGCCGTTGATCGGAGATCTGCAGGGGGAGCGCACCCTCTCGGCCGAGCGGCTGGGCGACGGCAGGTCCGCCGATCCGGCCGTGCTCCGCCAGCAGACCCAGCGCGTGGACCGCGCTCGGGCCGCCGTCACCCGTATCACACGGCGGACCCAGGGACTGACGGGGGTTTCGGCCAACCGCTACCGCGACGCCTCCAAGCTCCTGGACAAACTGCCCGGTCTGCGCGACCGGGTGACGTCCGGGGACCTCGGCTCATGGACCGCGGTGACCGAATACAGCAAGATCATCAACGGTCTGCTCGATCTGGACCAGGCGCTGGGCAGCAGGTTCGGTGACGCCCAGCTGTCGGGACCGGCCAGCGCGCTGTACGACCTGGAGATGGTCCAGGAGCAGGTGCACCTCCAGCATGTGATCGTCATGGTGGCGCCCGAGCCCGGCACCCTGGAGGACCCCAGGCTCATCAGGGCGCTCCAGGAGTCCGACATCCGCATGCGGGACAAGCTGAGCGACTTCCGCGCCGTGGCCGCCGCGGGGGACCAGAGCGCCTATGACCGCACGGTCACCGGCCCCGAGGTCGACCGGCGGACCAAGCTGCTGGACTCCGTGCTGTCCCGGGCGGGTTCGCCGAACGCCGGGCGGAACGCCGCCGGGGCCACGCCGTTCTCCCACCACAGCTGGCACCGCAGTTCGGAGGCGACCGGAAGCCTCATCAACGCGGTGGAGCAGCGGCTCGCCGACCGGCTCCGGGCGACCTCCGCCAAGCTCCAGGACGAGACCAGCGACCGGGCCGGTGCCGAGTCCGTGCTGCTCTTCGCGGTGCTCCTGCTCGCCTTCGCCATCGGCATCGGCATCGCCCGGCATCTGCTGCGGTCGCTGACCGTGCTGCGCTCCACCGCGCTCGACGTGGCCGAGCGCAGGCTCCCGGAGGCGGTGTCCAGCATCCGCGAGGGCGAGGCGTCCAGCACCGCGATCAGCGCCGTACCGGTGCACACCACCGAGGAGTTCGGGCAGCTCGCGAGGGCGTTCGACGCGGTGCACGGCCAGGCCGTACGGCTGGCCGCCGAACAGGCCGCGCTCCGCGGCGACCTGCGCGACACCCTGGTCAACCTCTCCCGGCGCAGCCAGAGCCTGGTGGACCGGCTGCTGCGCCTGATGGAGGAGCTGGAATCGCACGAAGAGGACCCGGACCAACTGGCCAGCCTCTTCAAGCTGGACCACCTTGCGACCCGGATGCGCCGGAACAACGAGAACCTGATGGTCCTGTGCGGCAGCACCCCGGTCCGCCCCTCAGAACAGCGGGTGCGGCTGGACAGCGTGGTGCGCGCCGCGGTCTCCGAGATCGAGCACTACCAGCGGGTGGTGGTGGAGCCCGTACCCACCGCCGAGGTGATCGGATACGCCGCCGGTGACCTGGCGCGAATGATCGCCGAGCTGCTGGACAACGCCACCGCGTTCTCCCCGCCGCAGTCCCAGGTGACCGTCAGCAATACCCTGCGGCTGGACGGCTCCGCGCTGATCGAGGTCCGCGACGAGGGGTTCGGAATGGGTGGCGCCGAATTGGCCAGGGCCCATCGGCGCGTGGCGGGGGACGCGTCCGTGGAGGTGCCGACGTCCCGGCAGCTGGGGCTGACCGTCGTCGGTCGGCTGGCCCGTCGCCACGGCGTCACCGTGGAGCTGGCCTCGGAGCGGCACACCGGTGGCGGACTGCGTGCGGGTGTGCTGGTACCGGCCAGGCTGATGCTCGGTGACAAGCCCGCCATCGCGGGCCGGGAGAGCTCGCTGCCGGTCCGGAAGACCACTGCCAGGACCCCCAGTACGTCCAGGACATCCAGTACGTCCGAGCCGGCGCGGGCGCACCGTGAGCTCGGCGCCGCCCCGGCGGCACCCCTGCCGCGCCGTGCGCCCGACGGCGCCCGCTCGCCGCGCGCCGGTGACGCTCCGGCCGCGTCCGGGCACACGGGCCGCTCGCTGCCCACGCGCCCCGGGTCCTCGCGGGCGTTCACGGATCCCCAGCAGACCGGCGGACTGCCGCGCCGGACCCCCGCCAAGCCCGGCCACCCGGCCAGGCCAGGTCACCCCGCCGGGCCGGGCCACCCCAACCCGGTCGGCGAATCGGCCGGCGAGGGTCCACCGGTCGCCGAGGGGCCACCGGTCGCCGAGGGGCCACGGGTCGGCGAGGGCCCATCGGTCGGTGAGGGTCCACGGGTCGGCGAGGGCACCCCGGCCAACGGCACCCCCTCGCCCTGGTTCGTCTCGCCCGAGACGGCACCGGCGGCCTCCCACGGCGAGGAGCCGCCCGACGGCCGTCAGCTCGCGGACCCTCCGGCGTCCGCCGCCTCCCGGCGGTCCGAACCCACTTCGTCCGGACCCCCCGAAGAGGACCGTCCGGACCCCGCCGACGAGCCCGGCCAGATCGTCCATGAACGGCCCGGTGCCGCGGAGGCGGGCGGCGTCACCCAGGCCGGGCTGCCCCGGCGGGTGCCGCGCCAGGGCCAGGCGGCGGACCGGGACGGGCCGCGCGCCACCGGAGAGCGGCCCGCGCGGCGCGCCGCCGCGGACGAGGCCGCCGCGCGGCGGGACGCGGGGCGTACCCATTCGTTCCTCAGCAATTACCAGTCGGGCATCCGGCGGGCTCCTCAGCCCGGCGGACGCGATGAGACATAAGACCCCAGCGAAGATGGACAGGAAGAACCCATGACCTCACCCCAGCTGCGGGAGGTGAGCCAGTTCGGATGGCTGGTCACCAACTTCACCGAGCGCGTGCCCAACGTGGCGTGCGCCGTGGTGGTTTCGGCCGACGGGCTGTTGCTCACCGCGTCGGAAGGGCTGGCGGCCGATCGGGCCGAGCAGGTCGCCACCATAGCCGCCGGGGCCATCAGCCTGATCCAGGGCGCTGCCGAGTGCCTGGACACCGGTGATGTGCGGTCCTCGGTGATCCAGATGGAGCTCGGGAACATGCTCCTGATGTCGATCAAGGACGGCTCGTGCCTCGTCGTGCTGGCGGCGCCGGACTGCGAGATCGGTCAGGTGGCGTACGAGATGACGGTACTGGTCGACCAGGCCGGCGAGATGCTGACCCCGGAACTCCGCGCCGAGCTGCAGCAATTGAACCTTCGGACCGCACAGCGGACAGCAGCCCAATAGGCCGGACGGGGAGATGATGAGCACCGGTGAAGGCCCTTCCGGGCGGGGACCTGGGAGAGAACAGGGGACGGGGGACGAACAGACCTTCGCCGATGTGCTCAACGCCTTCAGCCTCGGCAAGGGGCGACGCGGGCGGAAGCCACCGCGGTCCGACGGGGCGCCCGAGGGCGCCAGGTCCCGCCGCCGGGGCGGGGACACCCGGCCGGAGGAATCCGGGGAGCCTGGGGGGACCGGGGAGACTGGGGAGCCGGGGGGACCCTTCCCGCGGGGGGCGTCGGAGCCGGAGCGGACGGGCGTCTGGGAGGCTCCGGAGTACGACGGCGGCCAGGGCCCGGCCTCGCTGGTGCGCGCCTACTCCTGGACGGGCGGTCGGACCAGGTCCGACCATCACTTCGAAGTCGAGACCCTGGTGTCCACCACCGAGCTGGGTCACGGCTCGATGGACACCTCGCAGGCGGACCACCGCCCGGTGATCGCGCTCTGCCAGGAGCCGCGGTCGGTGGCCGAGGTGGCGGCCATGCTCCCGGTGCCGCTGGGGGTGGCCAAGGTCCTGCTCGGCGACATGGCCGAGCAGGGCCTGATCGCCGTCCACGGGACGGCCTCCGCGGAGGGCGAGCCGCCGGACGTCGCCCTGATGGAGCGCGTGCTGGTGGGTCTTCGGCGGATCTAGCGGCTTCGGGCCGGTGCAGTGCGCTGCGGCTTCGCCGCGCCGGAACCGACAGATCCCGCGCGGTGATATGCCCCCTTCCGTGCCGAACGCCCGCCAACAAGCCCTCACCCGCTGATTGCTTATGCGCGTTCAAAGCCAACACTGAGCAGTTTCACGCTCTTGACGTGATTCGGTCCGATCGGTTTACTCCCTGGCACCGCCGATGTCGAATCCTCGGCGGCAGAGGTACGCCCAGCCGGTATGCGGCTCCGCCGCGAGTCCGGCCCGAGTCGCCAGGTCGCTGTCGATGACCGAGGCGGGGCCGTGCCCTCGGATCATGGAGCTCTCAGCGATGAGCCTGAACCGTTCGCGTATCCCTCCCCCCGTGCGCGGCGGTCCGTCCCGGCGTGGGGTCCTGCGCGGCGGGGCGATGGCGCTCACCGGTGCCATGGGCGCCACGGGTGCCGCCGTGGCGGGGTGCGGAACGGGCCTGGGGGTGGATTCCCATGGAGTCGTCCACATCGAGGTGTGGCACGGGCAGACCAGCACCGCCCTGCGGACGGTCAAGCGGCTCGTGGCCGACTTCCACCGTGGTCACCCGGCGATACGGATCGACCTGAGCGGCGGTGTGCTGGCGGACGACATGCTGCAGAAGGTGATGACCGGTCTCGTCGCCGGATCCCCGCCCGATGTGGCCTATGTCTTCGGCTCCGACCTGGCCAGCGTCGCCAGAAGCCCCCAGCTGGCGGATCTGACGAGCGTCGTGGAGTCCGGGCAGGTGCCCTGGAAGCAGTACTGGCCCGCCGCCCGGGAGGGCGTCACGGTCGACGGTGTGGTCCGTGCGGTGCCCGCGGTGCTGGACTCGCTGGCCGTGGTGTGCAATAAGGCCCTCTTCCGCCGGGCGGGCCTTGAGCTGCCGGAACCCGGCTGGACATGGCGGGACTTCACCGAGACGGCCAGGAAGCTGACCGACCGCGGCCGGGGCGCGTTCGGCACCGGCTGGCCCGCCGCGGGTGACGAGGACACGGTGTGGCGGATGTGGCCCATGGTCTGGGACCTGGGCGGCGAGGTCATCGCCGAGGGCAAGCGGGAGGTCGGATTCGCGGGCGAACCCGGGGTCCGGTCCCTCGAGGTGCTGGCGGCACTCGCCGGGGACAGCAGCGTCTACGTCGATCCCAAACCCGGTGGCGAGCAGATGTACCAGGCGTTCGCCGCCGGACGGCTGGGCATGGTCGCCACCGGCCCCTGGCAGCTGCCCGACATCCGCCAGGCGAAGATCGACTATCAGGTCGTACCCCTGCCGGGCTTCCGCGGCGGACGGTCGGTGACCATCTCGGGGCCCGACACCTGGAGCGTGTTCGACAACGGCTCCGCGCGGCTGAAGGCCGCCCGTACGTTCGTCGGCTGGCTCATGGAGCCCGGACAGGCGTACCGGTGGGACACCCAGGCGGGCAGCCTGCCGCAGAGCCGCCCGGCCGAGCGCCGTCCGCGGTGGCGGGCGTACGCGGCCGGGGTGCCCGGTCTGCAGGTGTTCACCGAGGTGCTGGAGACCGCCAGGGTACGCCCCGTCGACCGGGCCTATCCCAAGATCTCCATGCCGTTCGGCGAGGCCATCACCGCCGTCCTGCTCGGCAGGAGCACACCGGCGAAGGCCCTGCGGCGGTGCGCCGACGAGGCCAACGCGGCCATGGCCAAGGTGCGTTGAGGAGCCCCCGTGTCCCGTCTGCCCACCCCCATCACCCGTCCGGCGCCCCGCACACCGGCCCCTGCGGCGCCCCGCGCACCGGCCCGTCCCGCGCGCCGCGCAGGCCGCCGGGAGGCCGCGACCGCCTGGGTGTTCGTCCTCCCCTCCGTCCTGGTCATCCTGGGCCTGAGCGTCGTCCCCGTGCTGTGGTCCCTGCTGCTGTCGTTCCAGTACAGCGACCTCCTCACGCCGAGCGTCTGGGTGGGCTGGGACAACTACCGCCAGCTGGCCGACGATCCGCAGTTCGCCCAGGCCGTGCGCAACACCCTGGAGTACACCGCGCTGTACGTACCGCTGAGCATCGGCCTGGGGCTGGTGCTCGCGCTGGTCCTCGACCGCCGCATCCGGTTCGCCGGTCTGTACCGCACCCTGCTCTTCGTGCCGTTCGTGGTCTCGGCCGCCGCCCAGGGCGTGCTGTTCTCCTTCATCCTCGACCCGGAGTTCGGCGCGGCCAACTCGCTGCTGCACCACCTCGGAGTCTCCCCGCAGGGATTTCTGTCCGATCCGGGCCAGGCGCTGCTGGTCCTGGTGGGTATCTCGCTGTGGAGCGGCACCGGCTTCTGCGTCGTCATCTACCTCGCGGCCCTCCAGGACGTGCCACGCGAACTCACCGAGGCCGCCACCCTGGACGGCGCGGGACGCCGTCACGTGCTGCGCCATGTCACCCTGCCCACCATCGCGCCGGTCAGCGTGTTCCTGCTGCTCTGGCAGACGATCAGCGCCCTGCAGGTCTTCGACCTGGTGTACGTGACGACGAAGGGCGGTCCGCTCGGATCCACCACCGTGATCGTCTACTTCGTCTGGGAGCAGGCGTTCCGCAACTTCACCGCCGGTTACGGGGCCGCCGCGGCGTACGTCCTCGGCGTCGCCCTGCTCGTGGCCGCCGCCGCGCTGCGGCTGGTCCGGCGCCGCGGTGACCGCCGTATCGAGGGAGCCACGTCATGACGGACCCGTCCCGGCGGCGCGGCGTGCGGCTGCCGTTCAACCCGTGGCATCTGCTGCTCGCGCCACTCGCGCTGCTCTTCGCCGTACCGCTGATCTGGCTGGGGCTCAGCTCGGTGATGAGCGACGCGGAGATCAACCGCTTCCCGCCCGCGCTCTGGCCCTCGGGGATCCACCTGGGCGGCTACCGCTTCGTGCTCGGCAACGCGATGTTCCCGCGCTGGTTCGCCAACTCCCTGATCGTCTCGGCCGTGGCGGTGGTGTCCAATCTGCTGCTGGGGACGCTGGGCGGATACGCCTTCGCCCGGATGCGGTTCGGCGGTTCCCGGGTGCTGCTGGTGCTGATGCTGGCCACCATGGCCATCCCGTTCCAGCTGACGATGATCCCGACCTTCCTGGTGATGCGGAAGCTGGGGCTCGTCGACACCCTGGGTGCGCTGATCGTGCCGTCGCTGGTGACGCCGTTCGCGGTGTTCCTGCTGCGGCAGTTCTTCCTCTCCCTGCCCAGGGAGCTGGAGGAGGCCGCCTGGATCGACGGGTGTTCGCGGCTGCGGGTGCTGTTCCAGATCGTCGTGCCGCTGTCCCGCCCGGCGCTGAGCACGGTCGCCGTCCTGACCTTCCTCACCACCTGGAACGACCTGTCGTGGCCGCTCATCGCGCTGAACCACGACGCCAACTACACCCTCCAGCTGGGCCTGACCACCTTCCGGGGACAGCACCACACCCAGTGGTCGGCGGTGATGGCGGGGAACGTCATCACCGTCCTGCCGGTACTACTCGCCTTCCTCGCCGCCCAGAAGACCTTCGTCCGGTCGATCACCTCCACCGGTCTCAAGGGCTGACCGGCACCGCCAGCCGCTCCCTCACCCTCCAGGAACCCGTATGCCACCCACCTTCGACCTGCTCGTCATCGGGGACGCCAACCCGGACGTCATCGTCGGACCGCTCGACCCCCCGCTCGCCTTCGGCCAGCGCGAACAGCTCGTCGACGGCGGCGCGCTCACCCCCGGCGGATCCGCCGCGATCACCGCGTGCGGCGCCGCCCGGCTGGGACTGCGCGTGGCCTTCGCCGGACGCGTCGGGGACGACGGCGCCGGACACTACACCCGCGACCGGCTCGCGGCGCACGGCGTCGACGTCAGCGGACTGCAGCTGGACAGCGGCCTGCCGACACCGCTCACGGTCATCGTGACCCGCGGGGACGACCGGGCCATCCTCACCGCGCCGGGCACCCTCGCCACCACCTCGGGCCGCGACATCCCGCCCCACCTGCTGACCTCGGCCCGGCACCTCCACGCCGCGTCCTACTTCCTGATGCCGGGGCTCGCCGCCGATCTGCCGGACCTCTTCGACACCGCCCGCGCGGCGGGCGCCACCACCTCGCTGGACACCAACGACGACCCCTCGGGCCGGTGGGACCGGGCATCGCTGGCGCCCGTCCTCGCCCGGACCGACCTCCTGCTGCCCAACGCCGCCGAGGCCCACCGGCTGGCCGGGACCGACGGCACATCCGTCGCGGCGGCCGCCGAACTCCTGGCGCGGCAGGTCCCGCTGGTGGCGGTCAAGAACGGGGCGGACGGCGCCCTGTGCCACGACGGCCGCACCCTGCTCACCACCGCCGGGATCCGTGTCACACCCCAGGACGCCGTCGGCGCGGGCGACAGCTTCAACGCGGGCTTCCTCGCCGGACGGCTGACGGGCCGCCCGATCGCCGAGGCGCTGGACCTCGCCGCCGCCTGTGGTGCGCTGTCCACCCGCGCGGCGGGCGGCACCACCGCCCAGCCCACCTGGGACGAAGCCCTCACCCACCTCACCGCCAACGGAGACATCCGGTCATGAGCCATCCCAAGATCGTGCTGGTCGGCGCGGGAAGCGTCGTCTTCACCCAGGGCCTGCTCGCGGACCTCTTCGCCTTCCCGGAGCTGAAGTCCGCACGGATCGCCCTGCACGACATCGACCCGGAACGCCTGGCCACCGCCGAGGCCGCCGCGCGGTACATCGCCGAGCGGCGGGGTGCCGCCGCGCACATCACCGCACACGCCGACCGGCGCGAGGCGCTGGACGGCGCCGACTTCGTCATCAACCTCGTCCAGATCGGCATGGGGGAGGCCACCCGCATCGACTTCGAGATCCCGGCGCGCCACGGTGTGCGGCAGACCATCGGCGACACCCTCGGCGTCGGCGGCATCTTCCGCGCCCTGCGCACCTTCCCGTTCCTCAGGGCGCTGGGCGAGGACATCGCCGCCGTATGCCCCGGGGCATGGCTGCTCAACTACACCAACCCGATGGCCATGAACGTGCAGTACCTGGTGGCGGCCACCGGGCTGACCAGGGTGGTCGGCCTGTGCCACTCGGTGCACTGGACCATCCACGACCTGTGCGACCTGCTGAAGGTCCCCTTCGCCGAGGTCACCTACCGCGCCGCCGGGGTCAACCACCAGGCGTGGGTGCTCCGCCTGGAGCGCGACGGCACCGATCTCTACCCGCGGCTGGACGCGCTGATCGCGGAGAACGGGCAACTGCGACGGCGGGCCCGCGTCGACATGTACCGGCGGCTGGGCTACTACCCGACCGAGACCAGCGAGCACTCCTCCGAATACGTGCCCTGGTATCTGCACCACGACGGCGAGATCGAACGGCTGCGGCTGCCCGTCGGCGCGTACCTCTGCGTCGTGGACGAGAACGTGGCCGCGTACGAAAGGACCCGCGACGCCCTCGCGGCCGGCGCCCAGATCGACGTCGAGGGGACCATGGAGTACGCCCCGCAGATCATCCACTCCATGGTGACGGGCACCCCCAGGACCGTCTACGGCAATGTGCCCAACCACGGGCTCATCGAGAACCTTCCGGCCCACGGCGTGGTCGAAGTGCCGTGTCTGGTCGACCGGTCCGGTGTCCAGCCGACCCGCGCCGGTGCGCTGCCCCCGCAGCTCGCCGCGCTCAACCGCACCTACCTCAGCATGAACGACCTCGTGGTGCGCGCCGCCCTGGAGGACGAGCCACGCCACATCCGGCACGCGGCCATGACCGACCCGGCGACCGCCGCCGCGCTGCGCCTCGAGCAGATCTGGGAGCTGTGCGACGAGATGGTGCGCGCGCACGGCGAGCGGCTGCAACCCGCGCTGCGCGCGACCCTCGCCATCTGACCATACGAAGAATAGTGTGCCAAGCGGCGCCAAGCGGCTGACCACACGGGCGGCCCCCGCCATCGGGCGGGGGCCGCGGAAGTGCCGGACGTCAGCGGGTGTAGACCTCGGCGCGGTCCACGCTCACGAACGAGGCGCCCGACTGGGCGTTGTGCTCGCCGGTCACCCGGAGGCGCAGGGTGTGCGGGCCGGAGGCGAGCCGTGGGCTGAGGTACTGCAGTGTCTCGCCGGTGCGGAGCGCACCGTAGAAGTCCACGCGTTGCTCGGGGCCGCCGTCGATGCTGAGGGCGGCGATGCCGTTGCCGGTGTCGCGGACCGACAGCAGGGCGATCCGGGTGCCGGTGAAGGAGAAGGTGGCGGTGTTGCCCGCCTGGTCGCTCCAGTGGTCATCGCTCCAGAAGCACTGGGCGGCGCAGCCGGTCCCCGAGTTCCAGGTGCCGGTGTACGACACGGTTCCCCCGCCGCTGGACCGGCCGTCGTCATTGATCCAGTACGTGCCCGCCCCCGGGTCGCCGGACGGCAGGTCCTGGGTGGCGCCCATGGCGAGCGGACGGCCCGGGTTGGGGCTCCCATCGGCGTTCCAGGTGATCTTCTGGGCGCGGGTGGTGCGATCGGTGTAGGTGTTCACGGACGTGGTCTTGGCGTGGTAGACGATCCAGTCCTCGGTGCCGTCGGGCGAGCGGAAGAACGCGTGGTGGCCGGGGCCGTAGACGCCCTGGTCATCGGCGCGGGAGAACACCGCGCCGGAGTGCTGGGTCCAGTTGCCGGGCACGAGCGGGTCGGCGGTGGACGGCAGGGACATCATCCAGACCTGGTAGTCCGGCTTGCCGGTGTCGCAGGTGGAGTAGGTCATCCAGGTGCGGCCGTTGCGGTAGAGGAATTCGGGGCCCTCGCGGACCTCCGGGCAGCCGCCCGCCGCGTTGATGGCGACCGCGTCGCCCGAGACGGTGTACGGGTTGGACATCGGGGCGATGTTGAGGCCGTTGTGCTGGTACTGGTTGATGCCCGAGTAGGCGAGGTACAGCCGCCCGTTGTGCTCCAGGACGCCGGGGTCGATGGCGAAGTCGGCGGCGTGGTTGGGCGGCGTGAGCCGGGACTTGAAGTGGTACGGACCGGCCGGGTCGTCACGGTCCGACTCCAGCACATAGAGCCTGTGGTGGTCGTCGACCCCGTCGTCGGCGGTGTAGTAGAGGTACCAGCGGTCGCCGAAGCGGTAGAACTCCGGTGCCCAGATGTGCTGGTTGCGGGAGCCGTCGGTGTCCGTCCACACGGTGATGGGATCGGCGTCGAGCAGGGTGCCCAGGGAGGTGGAGCGCCACATCCGAATGCGGTCGCCCTGCGTGGTGGTCAGGTAGTAGGTCCCGTTCCAGGTGGTCATGAACGGGTCCGGGCCGGTGTTGAGGGGGTTGCGGAAGGTGCCCGCGGCGGCGGCGCGCGGGGCCGCCGTGGCGGCGGGCGGAGCGGAGACCAGGCCCCACAGGACGGCGAGCAGGGCGGTGAGCAGCGCCGCGCGGCGGCGGGCGGTGCGAGGGCTCATGGGCGCTTCCTTGCGTCGATGCGAGTACGGCTCATGGGGGGTGGTTTGTGGAGGAGGGGGATCACAGGCCGTCCGCGGCCGTCAGCGCGCCGAGGGCACTGGCCTGGGTGCGCCAGTCCACCTGGTTGGGGGTGGTGCCCGCCCAGCGCTGGCCGAGCCGGTTGAGCGGGTCGCGGTCGGTGGCCCAGATCGAGTCGGCCTGCTCGGTGATGTACGCCCGGTAGGCGGCGGATCCGGTGGCGTCCGCGAGGTCGGCGAAGTGGCGCATGAAGACGCCCTTGAACTGCTTCTGGTTGTCGTCGCAGGCATTGCCGCCGGTGTCACAGGACTCGGTCAGCACGCCGTCGCGGGTCAGCGCCGCCGAGGTGGTGGCGGCGTCTCCCAGGCGCCGGGCGGTGTCCAGGTACTTCGCGTCGCCGGTGGACCGCCACAGCTGGGTGAAGGCGCCGATGGCGAGGCCCTGGTTGTAACTCCACACGGTCTGGGAGTTGTTGCGGCAGTCGGCGGTCAGCCCGTCGTTGACCAGGCCCGATCCGTTGATTAGCCCGCTGTCCAGATACCAGGTCGCGGCCGTGGCCGCCCGGTCGCCCCACACGCTGTCGCCGGGGATCGTCCGGTGCAGCGCTGTGGTCAGCCACAGATACAGCCCGTTGGTCACGGCGTTCTTGTAGGTGCGCTCCCGGTCCCACCACACACCGCCGCCGCAGCTGCCGGTGTCCCAGTACTCGTGGACGTAACTGGCGATGGTGACCGCCTCGTCCAGATAGCGCCGCTCATGGGTGTGGTCGTACGCGGCCAGCCAGGCCACGCCCCACCAGGCCGCGTCGTCGATGGCACGGCTGATGAAGTGGCCCTCCACCGCGTCGGAGCTGCGCTCGCCCGGGGCGAAGGTGCCGCGGTTCTGCTCGAAGGTGCGGGCGATGACCCAGTCGTAGTCGTGCCGCCCGGTGCGCTGGGCGAAGTCGATGAGCGAGGTGACGGCGACGGCCGAGTTCCACCAACTGCTGCGCCACCAGCCCTCGTAGGTGTGGTACGACGCCATCAGCGCGTCGGCGGCGGCGTGCGCCCGGCTCGGCGCGGGCCTGGCCCAGGCCGTGCAGCTGCCCTCCTGGTGGCTCGCCGCACGGCCGCACGCCCGGACGGCGCCGCCGAACATCAGCCCGCGCGGATCCCGGGTGGCGAACATGGCCGTCCGTGCCGAGGCCGTGCCCGACGCCACGCCCGTACGGCCGAGGGAGGAGCCCTCGGGCCAGCTGGCGCCGCTGTCCCAGGAGCGGTCGAGCCAGATCTCGTCGCCCGCGCCGCCGCCTTCCACGACGCCCCACGCCATCCCGTTCTTCTGGTCCACATGGAGGCTGACGGTGCGCCCGAACAGGGTGGTGGAGGGCACCGGGCGGTCGTCGCCCGCCGCGGTGGCGGGGTCGGCGCCGTCGCAGGACGCGCCGTCGCACACCGTGGGGTAGACCCAGTCGGTGCAGGTGACACCGGCGGCGTCGGCGCAGGCGCGGATCCAGCCACGCCGGTGCCCCACCGGATCGGTGAGGTTGTACATCAGGGTGCGGGTGCCGGTCCAGGTGCCGGGGATGCTCGCCCTGCCGAGCAGGCCCTCCCAGGTGGCGCCCCGGTCCCAGGTCCGGTCGAGCCAGACCGCGTCGCCCGCCACCCCGTTGTCGAGGCTGGCCCAGGCCATGGAGTCGGGGTCGGACACATGCACCTTCAGGATCCGGCCGTTGAGGTCCACATTCGGTACGGGGAAGGTCTCGCGCTGTGCCTTCGAGGGGTCGAGGGTGTCGCACGCCAGCGCGCAGACCGGGGTGGCGGCACGGGACGGCGTGGGGAGGGCGACCAGACCGGCCAGGGCGATGACAAGGGCGATGGCCAGGGTCGGGAGTCCGTGGAGGACCCGGTGGAGCCGCGCTGACATGACGTACCCGCCTTTCCATGGGGGGCCGTGTGCATGAGCGTGGGGGGAGAGAGAAGCGGCAGCCGAGCGTGGGGGAGGAGAGATGGGCGGCCGCCCGCGCGGGCGGCCGCCGTGGGGTGCGGGCCCGTCGGTCAGGGCCCGCGGCGGTCGATCAGGGAACGATCAGGGAGCCCAGGGCGACTCGATCGCCCACGTGGTGTCCTCGGTGAAGCTGGCAGGGTCGTCCCAGGCGTGGGTGCCGCCGGACTGGGCCAGCCACAGCTCGGCGTTGATGTGCCGCAGATACTGACCGGGGAAGTTGGCCGCCGACATGCGGATGCCACCGACGCCCTGGACCGGGCACCAGGTGGCGTCCTCCTTGGACACGGTGGTGCCGTCGCCCGCCTCGCGCCGGACCCGGAAGTCGCGGTGGCGCAGATACTCCCCCGGGTAGTTGCGGGATTCGAAGGAGTAGCAGAGCTTGTTCGCCAGCCCCTGCCGGACCGTCCAGGTGGCGTCCCGCTTCAGCACATCGGCGCTGGCGGAGTTCACCACCTCGGTGAAGCCCAGCCCGTCGTAGTGGCGGACGTAGCGGTCGGTGTAGCCGGGGGTGGTGACCCGGATGGACACGTTCTGCCCGACGGGCAGCTTCACCGTGGCCCCGGCCGACCGGGAGGCCGCGACGAGGGCCTGGTTGGCGGCCCGCACCCGGGCCTGGTCCACCTTGACCACCTGGCGGTCGTAGGACATCAGCCCGTTGGCCTCGTTCTCCACGTCCGTGATCTGGGTGTAGACGGAGGCCGACAGGCCGCCCGCGGGCATGCCGCTCTCCCGGATCCCGTCGAGCAGTCCGACGAGCCGGTTGTTGAGCGCGGCGATGCTCGGCTGGTCCTCGTAGCTGAACCCGCCGCCCGGATACCACTCGTGGTCGGGCACCCGGTAGCCCAGGCCCCCGTACTCGCCGAGCACCGAGGCGCGCACCGACTCCACCGGGGTGTTGCCGGGCCCGACGTAGTTGTGGTTGTCGATGACGTCGCCGTTGCCGCCGTCCTCGGCGGCGCAGCAGTTGACGCCGCTCATGTTGTCGACGAGGCGCGAGGGGTCGTACGCCTTGACCATGTCGGCGATGCGGGCCTGGTCGTACTGGCCCCAGCCCTCGTTCTGGTCCACCCACTGGATGAGCGAGGGCGAGCTGCGGTGCTGGTCGATGATGGCGCGGTACTCGCTCTCCCACTGGGTGCGGGCCGCGGTGTCCGGGGTCTTGCCGCTGTCCATCGAGGGCATGTCCTGCCACACCAGCAGCCCGAGCCGGTCCGCCCAGTAGAACCACCGCTGGGGCTCGACCTTGATGTGCTTGCGGACCATGTTGAAGCCCAGGTCCTTGTGTTTCTGCAGGTCGTATTTGAGGGCTTCGTCGGTGGGCGCGGTGTAGATGCCGTCGGGCCAGTAGCCCTGGTCCAGGGTGCCGGTCTGGAAGACGAAGGTGCCGTTGAGCACCGGCCGCCGGACCCCGCCCACGTCCTTCACCGCGATGGACCGCATGCCGGTGTAGCTGCCGACCTTGTCGGCCCCGGTGCCGCCGGTCAGCTCGGCCGTGACGTCGTACAGGAACGGGTCCTCCGGCGTCCACAGGTGGGCGTTCGGCACCGGTACGGAGAGCTCGCCGCCCACGGTGCCGGTGGCGCTGCCGACCGCCGTACCGCCGCTGGAGACGGTGACCTTGACGCCCGCGCCGTCCGCTCCTCCGGCGCCGCGGACCGTGACCCGCAGGGTGTTGTCCTCCAGGCGCGGGACCATGTCCAGGCGGGTGATGTGCGCGGGGGCGGTGGGCTCCAGCCAGACGGTCTGCCAGATCCCCGAGGAGGCGGTGTAGACGATGCTCTTGCCGGGGTGCGGGGTGACGTCCTGGACGCGCTGCTTGCCGATGGCCTGACCGCCGGTCTCCGTGGGGTCGTACACGGAGATGACGACGGTGTTGGTGCCGCCGTTCAGCAGGGGTGTGATGTCGTAGCTGAAGGCGTCGTAGCCGCCGCGGTGGGCGGCGCCGGCCTGCTCGCCGTTGACCCAGACCGTGGTCTCCCAGTCGGACGCGCCGAAGTTGAGCTGGACGCGGCGGCCGTTCCAGCCGGAGGGGACCGTGAAGGTGCGCTTGTACCAGAGCTTGTCATTCTGGGTGATCTTGCGCTGGACGCCGGAGAGCGCGGACTCGGGCACGAACGGCACCCGGATCTGCTCATCGAACGTGGCGGGCTGCCCGGCGTCGCGGGAGGTGACCGCGAAGTCCCAAACGCCGTTGAGCGGGGACCAGTCGGGCCGGGTGAGCTGGGGGCGCGGATACTCCGGCAGCGGGTTGTCGACCGGGACCTGGTTCGTCCACGGCGTCGTCATCGGGGAGGGTTTGGGATCCCAGGCCTGGGCGGCGTGGGAGGGACCGGCACCGGAGACGAGCAGACCGGTGGCGGCCAGCGCGGGGGCCACGGCGGTGGCCACGCGCCGCCGCCAGGTCCGTCTTGGGCGGAGGAGGGAAGGGAGGCGAAGGAACAAGTGTCTCAGCACGCTGCTGCTCCATGGGTCCGGTTGGCGCCGCCGCCCGGAGGACGGCGGAACTCTTCCACAGGGAACACTTGCTGCACGCATTACCAGAGCACTCACTCAGGTGTTTGTCCATACCTTGGGACAACGTTGTCGGCGAGGCAGGGGTCGCATGCGGAGCAGCGGTGCGCGGGAGGGGAGCCTAGATCGCCCGGGGCGGCCCGGAGGCGTCCCCGGGTGACCAGCGGGGCTGGATGCCCGCGATGTGACAGGTCATGAAGTACAGCGGAATCGGCGGTGTGTACGGCGATTCGTCCTGCGGATGATGGATCAGGCCGGGGAGGCGGGAGCGCCCGGAGTGCTCTCCGCCCGGCTCGCTCATCCGCGCCCCGACCGCGTAGCTGGTGAACGGCGGCCAGTCGACGTCGATGTTCGACCCCGATGGCACGATCCACCACCACCGCTGGTCGTCGGCGAAGACACAGCCGACGCGGGGCAGACACGTCATGACCCGCCTGCCGATGTCCACGGGCATCCCGACCGCGTCATAACCCAGCCTGGCGGGCAGCCCGTCGGGGAGGCACAGACATCTGCGGTGTCCTCGGGGAAGGGCGAGGGGAGACACGAACGGCCGCCTTTCGTCTGCCTGCGCATCATGACCGTGCCGTTCCCGCACTGCGCAGTGCCTACGGACGTACCCACGCAAGCGTTCCCACCGTGATCGGACGGTGTGACCACTGTGACAGGTGCGACGAGCGACTTGCAAGCGGTAACTTGAAAATTGCAAGTTGCCATCGCGGGGCTGCCGTTGGCGTGGTGGCGACCGTGACAGACTGCAGCCGTAGTCCGGTGTGAGGAGGTTGGAGAGCGTTGGAGGCGGAAACCGCGTGGGGCGACGCCCCCTCTGTCCTCCGCATGATCCTCGGCAGGCAGCTGGAGGAGCTGCGGACGCGCGCCGGCCTGAGCTACGACCAGGCGGGCGCGGCGATCGGGGTCAGCCACTCCACGATCCGCAGGATGGAAGCCGCCAAGGTGGCCCGGCTCAGGCTCGCGGACGTGGAGAAGCTGCTCCAGACGTACGGCGTCACCGACCGGCACGAGCTCGACACCTTCCTGAAGTCGGTCCGCGAGGCCAATAAGCGCGGCTGGTGGCACACCTACCGCGATGTGATGCCGGACTGGTTCGCCGCGTATCTGAATCTGGAGCAGGCGGCGCTTCAGATCCGTGCCTACGAGGCGCAGTTCGTCCACGGGCTGCTGCAGACCGAGGACTACGCCCGTGCGCTGCTGAGCGCCGGAAACCCGCACGCTCCGGCGGAGGCCACCGAGCGCAGGGTCGCGCTGCGCATGCAGCGCCAGGAGCTGCTGTCCCGGGAATCCCCTCCCCGGCTGTGGGTGGTGATGGACGAGACCGTGCTGAGGTGGCCGGTCGGGGGCCCGGCGGTGATGCGCGCCCAGATCGACCACCTCATCGAGATCAGCGCCCTTCCCCAGGTGACCGTGCAGATCATGCCGTTCGGGAGCGGCCCGCATCCGGCCATGCGCGCTGGTGCGTTCCATGTCTTCCGGTTCAGGGCTCCGGAGCTGCCCGACATCGTCTACCTCAGCGGCCTGGTCGGCGCCGTGTATCTGGACAAGGAGGACGACGTGGTGGTGTATCGCGAGGTCCTGGACCGGATGGGCGCCCAGTCGGTGCCCGCCAGGAAAACCGAGGCCGTCCTCGGCGCGATTCGCAAGGAGCTCTGAAGTGCACCACCACATATCCAGCGGCATGCCCTCCCATGACCTCGGCACCATGGGCTGGTCCAAGCCGTGGAGCGACGACGCCGGGGGCGCCTGCCTCGAGGCCAAGAAGCTGCGTGACGGACGGGTGGCGCTGCGTCAGTCGACCGACCCCGACGGCCCCGCACTGGTCTTCACCACGAACGAGATGACCGGGTTCCTGGCCGGTGTGAAGGCCGGCCGCGCCGACTTCCTCTGCTAGCGCCACGACACCGCATCCTTCCCGGTCGCGCGGGCCCGTCCCGGCCCGCGCGACCGGGGGCCACACCGACAGCGAACTGACGATCCACTGGGAGGGGACGCCTTGAGCGACAACGGATGGTCGGCCGACCGCATCGACACCGAGAGCGCGCATTCGGCACGCATCTACGACTACATCCTGGGCGGCAAGGACTACTACCCGGCCGACAAGGAAGCGGGCATCGCCATGTCCCGCGAGTGGCCCGCTCTGCCGATCCACATGCGGGCCAACCGCGACTTCATGAACCGGGCCGTGCGCTATCTGGCCGAGGAGGCGGGCATCCGGCAGTTCCTCGACATCGGCACCGGCATCCCGACCTCGCCCAACCTCCATGAGATCGCCCAGGCGGTGGCCCCGGACTCCCGGGTCGTCTACGTGGACAACGACCCCATCGTCCTCACGCTCTCCCAGGGCCTGCTCGCCAGCACCCCCGAGGGCAGGACCGCCTATGTCGAGGCGGACATGTGCGAGCCCGCCACCATCCTTCAGGCCCCCCAACTCCGCGAGACCCTCGACCTGACCCGGCCGGTCGCCCTGACGGTGATCGCCATCGTGCACTTCGTCCTGGACAGGGACGACGCACGCGGAATCGTCAGCCGCCTCCTTGAGCCGCTGCCCTCCGGCAGCTACCTGGCGATGTCCATCGGCACCGCCGACTTCGCGCCGGACGAGGTGGCCCGGGTCGCCCGTGAGTACGCGGCCCGCGACATGCCCATGCGGCTGCGCACCGAGGCGGAGGCCGAGCGGTTCTTCGACGGCCTCGAGCTGGTCGAGCCCGGCCTCACCCAGGTCCACAAGTGGCGCCCAGACGCCACGGACACCGAGGACATCAAGGACGAGGACATCGCGATGTACGGGGCGGTGGCCCGCAAGCCCTGACACCGCTGCCCGATTCCGCGACGCGGTCCCCACGGACAAGGCTCGTTCCGCCGTCTCGTGCACGGCTCGTCCCGCACCGCTCATCCCGGACGGCTCACGCCCGGCCCGGTGCGGTCCGTGCGTGGTGCGGACCCGCCCGGGGCGCTACGCCCGCCAGCTGTAGCGGCGCTCCGGGCGCCCGGCGGTGCCGTAGCCCAGGGAGACATCGGCGTGGCCGGTGGCGTGGAAGTACTCCAGGTAGCGGCGGGCGCTGACCCGGGAGATGCCGATGGCGGTGGCCGCCTCGGCGGCGGAGACGGTGCCGTCCGCCTCGCGGAGCGCGTGCTCGACGAGCCGGGCGGTCTCCACGCTCAGGCCCTTGGGGAGGGCGCCGCCCGCCGGGGGCGCGAACGCCCCGGCCAGCACGCGGTCCACATCCGCCTGGCCACGGAGGACCGCGGTGAGCAGCCGCCCGCGCTGGGTCGCGTAGCGCTCCAGGCGGGGTTGCAGATCCTCGTAGTCGAAGGGCTTGAGGAGGTAGTCCACCACCCCCTGACGGACGGCGCCGCGCACCGCGGTGTCCGGGCGCACAGCCACGCCCTCTACCCCGCTCAATACCGGTGTGAAATCCTTTTCACCACGAGGTAGGGTGAAGGCTGGGCGCACACGGTGAAGGGATGCGGGCACAGTTGGTGACGATCCATGACGTGGCGCGAGCCGCCGGTGTCTCTCCGGCGACCGTCTCGCGCGTCTTCAACGGCGGCAAGGTCACACCGGCACGTGCCCTGTCCGTGCAAGAGGCCGCGGCGGCCCTCGGGTTCGCGCCCAACCGGGTGGCGCGGTCGCTGCGCAAGCAGCGGTCCAGTGTGATCGCGCTGATCATCCCGGACATCGAGAACCCGTTCTTCACCTCGCTCGCCCGTGGCGTCGAGGACGCCGCACAGCGCACCAGCCTCTCCGTGGTCCTGTGCAACTCCGACGAGGACACCGACAAGGAGCGCCGCTATCTGGAGGTGGCCCTCGGCGAGCAGATGGCGGGCGTGATCGTGGCGGCGGCGTCCCAGGACGAGACGGACCTGGGGCCGCTGACCGACCGGCGGGTGCCGGTGGTCGCCGTCGACCGCCGTCCGCGTGACGCCGAGGTGGACGCGGTCCTGGTCGACAACCACCACGGTGGCGAGGTGGCCACCCGCCACCTCCTCCAGGCCGGTTACCACAGGATCGCCTGCATCACCGGGCCCGAGGGCGCCTCCACCTCCGAGGAGCGGCTCGCGGGCCATCGCGCGGCGTTGCGCGCGGCCCAGGGCGGTGCGGCCGCGGCCGACGACACCTACGTACGGCATGCCGACTTCCGGGTGGACGGCGGTCGCGCGGCGATGCGCGAACTGCTGGCGCTGCCCGAGCCGCCCGACGCCGTGTTCGTCGCCAACAACCTCATGACCATCGGTGTCCTCGACGCCCTCCGCGAGGCCGACCGCACCCCACCCGGGGTCGGTGTGCTCTCCTTCGGCGACGTTCCCTGGGCGTCGCTGGTGCGGCCATCCCTCACCGCGGTCGAACTGCCCTCGTACGAGCTGGGGCGCACCGCCGCCGACCTGCTCCTCCAGCGCATGGACGGCGGCGTGTCGCCGGTGCAGACCGTGGTGCTGCGCACCAAGCTGCAGGTCCGGGAGAGCACGGCCGGGCCTGCCCGGTCCTGATGGGCAGGACACAAGGCAGGCGCCACTTCACCCCTCAGCGCTCACTTCAGCCCCGATGTCTTGATCGACTCCACGATCTGCCGCTGGAAGATGAAGAACAGCACCAGCATGGGGAGCGCGGCCACCGTCGCCGCCGCCAGGATGTAGTTCCAGTTGGAGGTGTACTGCGTCTGGAACGACGAGATGCCCAACTGCACCACCGTCAGGTCCTGATCGCTCGTGGCGACCAACGGCCAGACGAAAGCGTTCCAGTTGGCGAGGAAGAAGAAGATCGCCAGGGCCGAGAGGATCGGCCGGGACATCGGCAGGACGATGTTCCAGTAGACCCGCCAGTGGCCGCAGCCGTCGATGACCGCCGCCTCCTCCAGTTCCTTCGGCAGCCCCAGATAGAACTGGCGCAGCAGGAAGATGCCGAACGCGTTGAAGATCGCCGGGATGATCAGCCCGGCATAGCTGTTGAGCAGTCCCAGTTCGCGGGCGACGAGGAACAGCGGGATCAGCACCACCGGCGCGGTGACCAGCAGCGTCGCGAAGATGGCGCCGAAAAGCCTCTCACGCCCGGGGAAGCGCAGCCGCGCCAGCGCGTAGGCGGCCATCGAGTGGAAGAACAGCGCCGCCACGGTGATCACCGTGGAGATGAAGAAGCTGTTCCACAGATAGCGGGCGAACGGCACCTCGGTGAAGACGTAGACGAAGTTCTGGAAGGTGAAGTCCTGCGGGATCAGCCGTCCGTCGGTGACGGTGGCACGCGTCTTGAAGGACGACGTGACCATCCACAGCACGGGAAAGAGGCTGATCAGCGACAGGACGACGGCCAGCAGGGTCAGCCCGGCGCGCGAGGACAGCAGCCGCCGCCGACCGGCGGCGGCAGCCGTGGTGTGGGTCCGGGTCGTCAGGGCGTCACTCGCCATCGTCGAACCTCCCGCCTCTCGTGAACGTGAAGAGGACCGCGGAGATGAGCACCATGATCAGCACCAGGAACGAGCCCATGGCCGACGCGTAGCCGTACTCCCCGAATCCGAACGCCTGCTGGTAGATGTAGAAGATGGCGAGCGAAGTGCCGTTGGCGGGGCCGCCGTTGGTCAGGACGAAGATCAGGTCGAGGCCGCCGGTGATGGCGGCCACCGTGGACATCAGCAGGACGAAGAAGCTGGTGGGGCGCAGCAGCGGCCAGGTGATGGTGCGGAACGTGGTCCACGGCCCCGCACCGTCCAGCTTCGCGGCCTCGTAGTACTCCTGGGGGATCTCCTGGAGCCCGGCCAGGAAAATGATCATGTAGTAGCCCATCATCACCCACACCATGACGGCGATGACACAGCCGAGGGCGAGGGACGGGCTGCCGAGCCAGGGCTCACCGTCGAGACCGGCGGCGCGCATGGCCCGGTTGACCACGCCGGTCTGCTCGTCGAGCAGGAACTTCCACAGCACGCCGACCACCACCAGGCTGATGACGTACGGCATGAAAAGCATCGTGCGGTAGACGCCGACCCCGGGCAGCTTCTGCCTCACCAGAAGGCCGAGACCCAGACTCACACAGAACAGGATGGGGACGAGGAACACCACATACAGCCCCGTGATCTTCATCGAGTCCCAGAACAGCGGGTCGTTCACCATCCGCCGGTAGTTGCCAAGACCGATCCACTCATAGCTGCCGAAGCCGCTGACCTGGAAGAAGCTCAGTCCGATGGACAGCACCATCGGGATCGCGACGAACACCAGCAGCCCGAGCACATCGGGTGCGAGAAACAGCCCGGCGGCCAGCCACTCGCGGTGCTTGCGGCTCAGCCTCGGCCGGCGCCCCGAGGTGTCCGGCGACTGCGCCGGGGCCGCCATGGTGGTCCCGCGGCGGCGCTCCTGTGCGGCGACACCGCTCATATCAGGCTCGCCCCCTGGTAGCTCTTGGTGTAGGCCTCGATGGACCGGGCGGCTCTCCCGGCGTCACTGGCCACGCCGTGACCGGCGAGCATGGTGCCCTGGATGGCGTCGGAGATCGCCTTGTAGACGACCGGGGGATAGCGCGGTTCGGCACGGCCGCCGGGGAAGATCTCGTCCTTGAACTTCTTCATGATCGCGGAGTCATAGCCGCCCTTGGCGGAGCCGCGGTCCAGGGCGCTGTCCCGCGGCGCCACATCGGACTTGGTGCCGACGCACCACTCCACCATCCGGTCGATGGAATCGTCCTTCATGGAGCCCAGCGCCCAGACGCAGAACTCGGCCGCCGCCTCGGCGTTGCGGCCCTGGGCATTGGCGCAGAAGGACCAGCCGCCCAGCGCGGTGACATACCGGCCGCCCGGTGGCGTGGGCAGTTTGAAGACGCCGTACCGGTATTTGGGCGCGAACGCCTTGAAGCTGGAGACGTTCCAGATGCCCTGCTGCCACATGGCGACGTTGCCGCCCTTGAAGCCGCCGATCACGTCCGCCGCGGCGGGCATGGTGCGCGGCGCGATGCCGTGGCGCACCGCGTCCTGCCAGAGCCCCAGGGCCTGGCGGGTGGCCTTGGAATCGAACGCCACCTCGCCGTGTTCGTCCAGGACCTCGCCGCCGCCCTGCCACATCCACGGGTACCAGGTGAAGTTCTGGTAGTAGCCCGGCCTGGTCTCGAAGACCAGCCCGGCCCGGGTCTTGGTGCGCAGCTTGTCGCCGATGTCGAGCATCTGGTCCCAGGTGGTGGGGATGTCGGCCTCCGACAGACCGGCCTTCTCCCAGACGTCCTGGGCGTAGAACATGGCCAGCGGCTCGATCTCCATGGGGAGGGCGTAGACCTTGCCGTCCACCTTGCGGCTGTCGAGCGCGGACCCGAAGTCGCCGATGGCCGCCTTCTCCATGTGCGGGGTGAGGTCGGCCAGGACGCCGCCGTTGTAGTAGCGCAGGAAGTCGCCGGGGGAGAGCAGGAAGATGTCCGGGCCCTCACCGGTGGCGAAGGCGGCCGGCAGCTTGAATCCGTTGAGATAGGTGGCCTGCGGCAGATAGACGAGGTCGATCCGCGCCTTGTGGGTGGCGTTCCACCGGTCGACCATGTCCACGAACCACTTGGACTGTGCGTTGACCGCGGGGTCCGGCGAGCGCTGGGGCCCGTAGAAGTTCCAGAACTGGAGGTTTCCCCCCTTGGCCCGGGCCGTTCCGCAACCGGTGAGCAGCGCCGGGGCCGCCACGGCCGAGCCCGCGCCCGCCGCCGCGGTGAGGAAACGGCGGCGTGAGGTGCCGGGGGAGGTGGCCGGACGCCCGGCTTCATTGCCGTGCTGGAGCATGCGTGCGCTCCTGTCGGAGTGGGATGGGGCTGGGATGTGCGGGTGGGGGGAATGGGGGGCTGGGACTGGTGGAGAAGGCCGCTGACGGCTCAGTCGACTTCGAGCGTGAGCAGGTCCGGTGTGGCCGGGCGGGACGCGGACGACGGGGCGTCCAGGTAGAACAGCGAGGTGCTGGCGATGTCATCGCTGGTGTGCCGGTAGCGGTGCGGCAGCCCGTTGCCCTGCCCGGGGCCGATGCCGAGGCTCTGCACGGTCACGCGCAGGTCCTCGGAGAAGTGGATGGGGTCCAGGAGGTGCCATCGGTACATCCCGAACCGCTGCTGGCTCTGGTACAGCCCGTCCGGGCGCAGGATCTGGTTCAGGCCCAGATACGGGGTGGTGTAGGCGGTGTAGCCCTGGCCGGGGACGTCGAAGTTCCAGGCGCCGCCGAAGTAGTCCTCGGTGCCGGTGCCGCAGAGCGTGGGGAACTCGTCGTCGCCGTCGAGGTAGAACTTCAGCTCGCCCTCGCCCCACCAGCCGGGGCTGTTGACGCCCCAGGCCAGATAGGTGCCGACATAACTGCCGGCGCCGGTGACCGTGTCGAGCAGGGTGTGCACCTCGCCGTACGGCACCGGGTGGCTGCGGCGCCACTGGGCGTGGAACCAGAGGGCGTCGTCCCCGACCTCGTCCAGCTCGTAGTCCACCTGGTAGTAGAGCGTGACCTTCTCGGCGGTCAGGTTCTCCAGGGTGATGCGGGCCCTGCGGTGGAAGGGCATCGGCCAGTACGCGTTGAAGCCGCCGTTGGGATTGGCGGCGATGGGCACGGACGAGACCTGGCTGAAGGTGTTCCAGCCGTTGCAGAAGAGGTCACCGAGCGGGACCTCGACCGCCGGTTCCTCCTCGTCCTCCCAGTACATCCGCAGCAGGGTGCCCCGCCAGGCCCGGTGGGGGTCGGTGGTGCACCACAGGTGGCGGATGGTGCCCGGACCCTCGATGTCGGCGAGCACGGCCGTCGTGCCGGGGGCGATGTCGATGCTGGGGGAGATCTTCCAGCCAGGCCCCAGCCTGCTCGCCGCGACCGCTCCGGTGCCCTCCGTGGCACGGCCGCCACCCGACTCGGCGCCCGTGGTGTTCTCGGCGCTGATGGAACGGCTCACGGCTCGCGTCCTGCGGGAGATGCCGTCGAGTCCATAGGTCGTCATCGTGTCTTGCCCTCATGGGTGGGGTACGGGGCGCGCGCCGACGGGCCCTGACCAGGCGCCGCGACGTGCGGAGAACGGCGTTGCCAGCGTGCTCCGGCAGCCCGCTTGAAATCCATTTCACCGCAACGTAGAGCGGCCCCTAGGGGGTGTCAAGAGGTGAGCAGGAGGAGACATGTGGCTCACCACGGGGTGGCCCCATGCGCTGCTGATATGGCTTTTCGCCAGGGGAAAGGCCATTCGTGTGGCATCCCTTGACGGTGAAATCGATTTCTGTCAGCGTGCTCGCCATGCCTCGCAACGCAGTCATCGGAGTGGACATCGGCACCTCGAGCAGCAAGGGCGTCCTCGTCGGTCTCGATGGCGCACTGATCCGCTCGGCCACCCGGGAGCACACCCCCGCACGACCGGGCCCCGGCCACTTCGAGATGGACGCCTCCGTCTGGTGGCGCGAGTTCACCGAACTCGCCCAGGAACTGACCGCCGCGGAGGACACCACCGTGGTCGCCGTCGGAGTCAGCGGCATGGGGCCCTGCGTCCTGCTGACCGATGAGCACGACGCCCCGCTGCGTCCCGCCGTGCTCTACGGTGTGGACACCCGCTCGGTCCGTCAGATCCGGCACATCGAGGCGCGGCTCGGCGCCGACGAGATCATCCGCCGCGGCGGCTCCGCCCTGACCACCCAGGCCGCCGGGCCGAAGATCGCGTGGATCGCCGAGGAGGAGCCCGGGCTCTACGCACGGGCCAGGCGCCTGTACATGCCGAGCTCCTGGCTGGTGCGCAAGCTCACCGGGAACTACGTCCTGGACCACCACTCGGCCAGCCAGTGCACCCCGCTGTACGACACCCTCGGCCGCGAGTGGTACGCCCCCTGGGCCGCCGAGGTCGCCCCCGGGATCGAACTGCCACCGCTGCGCTGGCCCGGCGAGTCGGCCGGTGCCCTCACCTCCGAGGCCGCCACGGCGACCGGTCTGCCCGCCGGGATCCCCGTCACCACCGGCACCATCGACGCCTGGGCCGAGGCCCTGAGCGTGGGCGCGCAGAACATCGGCGATCTGATGCTGATGTACGGCACCACCATGTTCCTCATCCACACCGTGCCCAAGCCGCTGACCAGCCCGTCCCTGTGGGGCACCGTCGGCGCCCTGCCAGGGACCCGGAACCTGGCCGGTGGCATGGCCACCTCCGGGGCGGTGGCCAACTGGCTGAAGGACCTGTTCGCCGACGGCGACCACGCCCGACTCACCGCGCTGGCCGCCGAGTCGGGCGTCGGCGCCAACGGCCTGCTGATGCTGCCGTACTTCTCCGGCGAGCGCACCCCGATCATGGACCCCGACGCCCGCGGAGTGATCGCCGGGCTGACCCTCTCCCACACCCGCGGCGACCTCTACCGGGCCGCACTCGAGGCCACCGGGTTCGCCGTCCGCCAGAACGTCGAGGCCATCGAGGCGGTCGGCGGCGACATCCGCCGTGTGGTGGCCGTCGGCGGCGGCACCCAGGGCTCACTGTGGACACAGGTCGTCTCCGACATCACCGGCCGCCCACAGGAGTTGCGCACCATCACCATCGGCGCGGGCTACGGCGACGCGCTGCTGGCCGCCCAGCTCGTCGGCGAAGCCGCCATCGACGACTGGAACCCGGTACGCGAGACGGTGGCCCCGCGCGCCGAACACACCGGGCGCTACGACGACCTGTACGCCCTCTACCGGCGGCTGTACCCGGACACCGCCGCGACCGTCCACGCGCTGGCGGCCCTGCAGGAGCGCTGAGCGCTCCCACGGCGCTCCCCGAGCGCACCGCACCACCGCGCACCAACCACGCACCACCAACGGAGACCGCATGACCACGTACACCCTGCCCGAGCTCCAGCGCCCGCCCGCCGCCGAGCCGGCCACCGTCTACACCGTGGCCAGCGGCGACCTGCGCCCCGCCGCCAATGTCACCTGCTGGCCCACCCAGGAGAAGTTGGAGGGCGACCTCGCCACGGCCCTCGGGGACCTCGGCTGGAAGGTCCGCCGGGGCCACGCGGTGGACGAGGCCAAGGGGCACGGGTTCATCGACAGCCAGCGCGCCGGAATCGAGGTCTTCAAGCACATACCCAAGGACGCCCCGCTCATCGTGGTCGAGGCCGTCTGGCAGTACAGCCACCACGTCCTCGCCGGGCTGCGCGACCACCGGGGCCCGATCCTGGTGGTGGCCAACTGGAGTGGCGAATTCCCCGGGCTGGTCGGCCTGTTGAACCTCGCCGGGAGCCTCACCAAGGCGGGGCGCGACTACGCGGTGCTGTGGAGCGCCGACTTCACCGACGACTGGGCGCGCGAATCGTTGCGCGGCTGGCTGGAGACCGGCACGCTCACCCATGACACCAGCCACGTCCGGCCCCTGCCGCCGCTGTCCGGTGCGGACCCCGAGACCGCGCTGGGCGTGGCGCTCGCCCGGCAGCTGCGCGAGGAGAAGGCGATCATCGGCGTCTTCGACGAGGGCTGCATGGGCATGTACAACGCCATCATCGACGACGAGTTCCTCAACCCGCTCGGCGTCTACAAGGAGCGCCTGTCGCAGAGCGCCCTGGTGGCCGAGATGAAGAAGGTGTCCGACGAGGAAGCCCAGCAGGTCCGGGCCTGGCTCGACCGGGCCGGGCTGACCTTCCACACCGGCACCGACGAGGCCACCGAACTCACCGACGCCCAGCTGCACAGCCAGTTCAAGATGTACATCGCCGCGGTGCGCATCGCCGACGACTTCGGGCTCGACGCGGTCGGCATCCAGTACCAGCAGGGCCTGAAGGACACCGTCCCGGCGAGCGACCTCGCCGAGGGGCTGCTCAACAACGTCCAGCGCCCGCCGGTACGCAGCCGCGACGGCGTCCGGGAGCTGTACGCGGGCGCGCCGCTGCCGCACTTCAACGAGGTGGACGAGGGCGTCGCCGTGGACTCCCTGGTCACCAACCGCATCTGGACGGCGATGGGCCTGGACCCGGCCACCACCCTGCACGACATCCGCTGGGGCGAGGAGTACGACGGCCGGTTCGTCTGGGTCTTCGAGATCTCCGGCTCGGTGCCCGCGTCCCACAACGGCGGCTACGACAAGTCGTACAGCATGCGCCAGCCCCCGATGTTCTTCCCGCTCGGCGGCGGCACCCTCAGCGGCGTCTCCAAGCCGGGCGAGATCGTCTGGTCGCGGGTGTTCCTGATGGACGGCGGGCTGCACGCCGACCTCGGCCGCGCCACCTCGGTCGAGCTGCCCGAGGAGGAGACCCGGCGCCGGCTCGACGCCACCAACCACCAGTGGCCGATCATGCACGCGGTCCTGCACGGCGTCACCCGCGACCAGTTCATGGCCCGCCACCGCGCCAACCACCTCAATGTGGCCTACGCACCCGACGCGGCGACCGCCGACAAGGCGCTGCGCGCCAAGGCCGCGCTCTTCGCCGAGCTGGGCGTCGAGGTGCACCTGTGCGGGGACGTGGCGGTCCAGCCGTAGCCGTCGCGCAGAGCCGTAGCCGTAGCCGTACGCGTAAAGCCGTAGCCGTACACGTAGCCGTGGTCACAGCCGTAGAAGCGCACGATTCCGAGGAGTCGCACATGGCAGCTTCATCAGATCCCCTCAGCACCGGAACGACCGGTGGGGCGACCGCAGAAACAGCTGGCGGGGAGCGCGCGGGAGCGGCCGGTGGCCCCGGCCGCCGTCTGGTGCTCGCCGCCGGTCTCGGCCTGGCCACGGCGGCGGCCGGGCTGACGGCGGGGGCGCCGCGGGCGAGCGCCGCCGCCACCGCCATCACCGGTACGAAGGTCAGGAACCTCACCGGCCCGGCCGAGACGGGCCCGTTCGCCGTGCCCTGGACCGACCTCGGTATCCCCGTCCGCTGCCCCGACGGCACGATGCTGTTCGTATGCGGCGACACCTTCGACGGAGGCGGCGTGGGCGGCCCCAACTGGCGGGCCCCGGTGGGCCTGCGGGCCCGCCACCCCGATCTGAACGCTCTCGTCATCGACGACAGCGTGGGCGGTTCACAGGCCGTGGGCCTGGTCCCGGAGAGCCACGAGAACAACACCACCGCCATACCGTCGGACGTCTTCACCGTCGGCGACACGATGTACATGCACCTGATGCGGGGTGTTCTGTACCAGACCCACCACTCCGACTTCTGGCGCTCGACGGACAACGGCCAGACGTGGGAGTACCTGTGCCAGTGGTCAGGCGACCAGTACGGCGGCCAGTTCCAGCAGAAGACCTACGCGGTGGCGGACGACGGCTACTGCTACGTCCTCTCCAGCGTGTTCAGCCGGGACGTGGCCTCCGACCTGCTGCTCCACCGCGTTCCGCAGGACCTGCTGGGCGACCCGGCGGCGTACCAGCCGTGGGGCTACGCGAACGGCGCCTGGGCCTGGGGCAACTACCCGACCACCGTCACCGCCCGGCGCAGGTTCGGTGAGATCTGCTTCCGTGCGATGGCCGGCAAGTACGCCCTGACCTGGCTGAACATGGAGCCCCTTGACATCCGCGCGCAGGTCTTCGCGCTGCCGACGAGCGATCTGTTCGCCACCCCGGAGCAAACCCTCATCGTCCCCACCACCCCCGGCGACGAGTCCGGCAACGCCGTGGCCAACCCCTACGGCGGCTTCATCGTCCCGGGCTCGACCTTCGGCACCTTCCACCTTGCCGTGAGCCAGTGGTACGACGACCAGAACTACCGGGTGATGCAGTACCGGATCAACGGCCTGGCCGCCTGAGCACGCCGCCACGGACACCCGCGAGGAGCACACCGTGCGACGATCCAGACTCCTGATGACCCTGGCGGCGGGGCTCGCCGTCGTGACGATGGCGACCGTACCCGCCGTCCAGGCGAACGGCGCGGCCACCGGCCACGGCCGTGCGGCCGGGCGCGGAACATTCACGGCCGCCACCTCCATCATGGACCGCTCCACCTGGCAGTTCTACTCCGGTGCCAGCGGCGGCACCCCGCGGTGGTCGTCCGACATCGACCAACGGGTGTCGGTCCTCCACGACGACCACCGCGTCTACCAGAACGTGGGCACCCCGGACCGGGTCAAGGACCTCAGCGTGATCAGCCAGGGCGGCGTGGTCTACGACAAGGCGCTGAAGCGCTACCTCTACACGTCCTGGACGGAGTACACCTACGAGTTCTACGAGGCGCCCACGCCCTGGGGTCCGTGGAAGCACTTCACCCCCAAGGACTTCGGCGGCTACCCCTGGACCCACACCAAGCACGGCGGCTACGCCACCACCATCCCGTCGAAGTACATCAGCGCGGACGGCAAGTCGATGTGGCTGCAGTCCAATGTCTGCCCCTGCGGCGGCGGTTACCCGGCGGGCGACTTCTGGGCGTACACCTTCTCACTGCGCGAGATGTCCCTCACCCCCTCGGTCCCCACCACCCCGGACAACCCCCCGGACGCCTCCCGCGACCTCGCCCGCGAACCCGGCACCGTGCCCGTCGAACGCGCCACCCACTTCGGCCGCGCGATCTACAACGACGGTGACACCACCCAGAGCGAGGACGACTGGAACGACGAACGCAAGCCGACCAGCTGGTGGGGCTACACCTGGCCGCGTACGTACCGCCTCAACCAGGTGGCCTACACCACCGGCACCATGTTCGGCGACGGCGGCTGGTTCAGCAGCCCACCCAAGATCCAGGTCCGCCGCGACGGCACCTGGACCGATGCCACCGGCCAGCGCGTCACCCCGTCCTACCCCACCTCCTCGGCCGCCGGTACGCACAAGACCTACGTCTTCGACTTCGACACCACCACCGGTGACGGCGTCCGCGTCATCGGAGGCTCCGGCGGAACGCAGACCTTCACCTCCCTCGCCGAACTGACGGCCACCTACCGCTGAACGCCCGCCCACCGTGGTGGACTCAGGTGCCCGGTGCCCGGCCCGCGGCCTTCCGGTACCGCCCCGGGGTGGTACCGAACTCCCGCTGGAAGGCGTGTGAGAGTGCGTACGGGCTGCCGTAGCCGACCCGGGCGGCGATGGACGCCAGGGTGTCCGAGGTGTCCCGGAGCAGGGTGGCGGTGAGAATGACGCGCCACCATGTGAGGTACGCCATCGGAGGGCGGCCCACCAGGGCGGTGAACCGGCGCGCCAGGGTGGGGCGGGAGACGCTCACCGCCGCGGCCAGGCGCTCGATGGTCCACGGGGCGGCCGGATCCGAGTGCAGCGCCCGCAGCGCGGCGGCCGTCACCGGGTCGCCGAGGACACGGGGCCAGGCCCCGCTGGTGGCCTCGGCCATCCAGGCGCGGATCATATAGACGAGGAGCAGGTCGAGCAGGTTCGGCAGCGCGATGCAGGAGCCGGGCCTGCTGTCGTCCAGTTCGCCGGCGAGCAGGTCGATCGCGGCGCTCAGCTCGACATGGCCGCCCACGCGGCTGGGAAGGTGGATGACCCGGGGCATCTCCGCCAGCAGCGGGTGGATGCGGCTGCAGTCGAGCCGGTACTGGCCGCAAAGGACCTCCGCAGCGGTCGGGGAGCCGCCGAGCGCATGGCCCGTGCCATGGGGGAGCAGCACCGCGTCACCCACGCCGAGGGTCACCGGGTCACCGCCGTCGGGCAGCAGCGAGCAGCCGCCCTTGAGCACCACATGGAAGCCCGCGCCGCCGAAGGGGGGAAGCCGTGTGCATCCGCTGCCGTCGATCCGCAACCGGTGGGAGGAGGGGTGCCCCAGCCGCATCGCGGAGATCGCGTCGCTCACCACATCCATGTGCGCAGAGTACGTTCCGTATGAGGCATGAGACGGATGCGCATCTCAGTGAGCCGGACGCGCATTGAACGGCTCGTGCGGACTTCTTAGCGTCGGCCGCATGACGAATGAGAGTGTGCACCACCTCGTGCTGGGCGATGTCGAGGTCATCCGGGTCGTGGAGTGGCAGGGCCCGTTCGTGCCCGTCCCCGACCTGGTCGCGGAGACCGTCGGAGAGGTGTGGAGGGACAACGAGGACTGGCTGGCGCCGGACCACTGGGAGCCGGAGACCGACCGGCTGGTGTTGGCGCTGCAGACCTGGGTGCTGCGCAGCGCCGGGCGGACCGTCCTGGTCGACACCGGAGTGGGCAAGGGGCGCGAGCGGCCGGGCTCGCCGCCGTTCCACCACTGGCGGGGCGATCTGCTCGGCTGTCTGGCGAAGGCGGGCGTCCGCGCCCAGGACGTGGACGTCGTCGTCAACACCCATCTGCACATCGACCACGTCGGCGGGAACACGGTCGAGGCGGACGGGGAGTGGACACCGGCGTTCCCCCGTGCCCAGTACCTCATCCCGGCCGCCGACGACGCCCACTTCGGTCCGGAGGGCGGGTACGGCAACGGCTCACAGGCGGACGGCCGCCTGATCTACGAGGACAGCGTCGCGCCCGTCCACCGGGCCGGGCAGGCCGTGCGGTGGGACGGCCACCACCGCATCGACGAGCACCTCACCCTGGAGTCCGCGCCCGGTCACACCCCGGGCTCGTCCGTGCTGCGGCTCGCCTCCGGCGGTGACCGGGCCGTCTTCGTCGGAGATCTGCTGCACAGCCCGGTGCAGATCCTCCGGCCCTGCTGCAACAGCAACGCCTGCCTGGACTCGGAACGGGCGGCGGCGAGCCGTCTGCGCGTCCTCCAACGCGCGGCCGACCAAAGGGAGTTGCTGGTACCCGCGCATTTCTCCGGTGGCGCGGGCGCCGTGGAGGTCCGGCGGGGAGGCGGGGGGTTCACCCTGGGCCCGTGGGCGAGCTCCCTTCTCGTCGGGCAGAGCCGCGGACCGGATGGCGATCACCCGTACCCCACCAGCTGAGATCTTCACGGGAAGGAACTGAGATCGCGATTGCGCTAGGATGGGACGGTGAAGTATCTGCCAGCCATCCTGAGTGAAGACCATCCGAGTCTCAGCGCCACCGAGCGCGCCTACGCCACCATCAAGCGCCAGATCATCGAACTCGAGCTGGAGCCAGGTGCCCACGTCACCAAGTCGGCCCTCGCACACCGGGCCGGTGCCAGTACGATGCCCGCCCGGGAGGCCCTGACCCGGCTGCAGCGGGACGGTCTGGTGCAGGCGCTGCCCCGCTCGGGCTATCGCATCCTGCCGGTCACCCTCAAGGGGACGCGTGATCTCTGCGCCTTCCGCCGGCTGCTGGAGGTCGAGGCGGCGGGGCTCGCCGCGGAGATCGGCTGCCCCGAGCGCGAGCTCGCCCGGATGGAAGAACTCCTGTCGGTCACCTACCAGACGGGGGCCCCGGCCAGTCTCGACGCGTTCCTCCACGCCAATCTCGAGTTCGACGCGATCATCGCCAACCGGTGCGGCAACGACATGCTGGCTCGGGCGGTCATCCGGGTCTTCGACGAGTTGGAGCGGGTCCTGCGGATCACCTTGAAGTTCCTGCCCTTCTCGGACTCCGCCGTGCACCAGCGGCGGGAGATCCTCGAGGCCATCCGGGACCGTGACCCGGCCGCGGCCCGCGCGGCCATGGACGCCCGCACTCGGACCGCCCAGGAGCAGATCATCGACCAGCTGGTGTCCCATGCGTCGCTCGCCGAGGTCAGCATCAGCGTCACCTGAGCCCGGAGGACGCGGCAAGACGGTCCGGGCCCCGGTGCGCGGCTGCCCGGCTGCCCGGCGGACCAAGACTCGTGAAGGGAATCTGATGAAGCTGGAACGCCTACCGGCTCTCGAACTCGCCGATCGCGCCCCGACCGCACCACCGAGCCACGCTGCCGCAGTCCCCTTCCGGGGCGTGCCGGCGCTGCCCATGCCGGAGCACGTCGTGGAGGCGGTGCGGACCGCCGCGGCTGAGGTGTTCCCCCGGAACAGCCGCGGTTCCGAAGCGCTCCGCCAGGCGATCGCCTCGCATCTGGAGGCCGCGTACGGGCTCGCCGTGGACCCGGGGCGCGAACTGCTGATCACCCACGGTGCCCAGCACGGCATGAGCGTGGCGCTGAGGGCCCTGCTGTCGCCGGGCGACGACGTCGTGGTCCCCGCTCCCAGCTATTTCTTCGACGGCATGATCCGCCTGGCGGGGGCCCGCCCGGTGTACGTACCGTCCGACGAGAGCCGTGGCTGGGACCACGTCCCGGCCGCGGTCGAGGCCGCGATCACTCCGGCCACCCGGGCGCTGCTGATCTGCAACCCCAACAATCCGACCGGTTATGTGCCCGGCCGGGAGCGGCTGTGCCAGCTGCTGGCCATCGCCGCGCGCCACGGTCTGATCGTCCTCTCCGATGAGTCCTACGAGCGGTACGTATGGGACGGGCCCGGCTATGTGCCGCACATGCTGCTCCGCGACCACCATCCGGACCTGGTCACCGTGACCAGCCTCAGCAAGAACTACGCCTTCAGCAGCTGGCGGATCGGATATGTGCACGCCCCCGCCCACCTGCTGGAGCCGATACACCACGCCTTCGAATGGGACGCCATCAACGTCGGCGACGTGGCCCAGGCCGCGGCGCATGCCGCCATGACCGGACCACAGCACTGGATAGAAGAAGAGTTCGCCACCATGCGGGCCAGGCGTGACATTCTGCGCGGCGGGCTGGAGCGTGCCGGTCTCGCTTCGGTGCGCCCCGACGCAGGCGTTTTCGTCTTCGTCGACTGCACCCCCCTGGGATTCCGCGGGCGCCGGCTGGAGCGGCTGCTGCTGGATCACGGCATGACGGCCATCGCGGGAGACGCCTTCGCGGGGCCGGATACCCACGTCCGCATGGTGTACGGGGGATCCGCCGCCGACCTCGAGGAAGTGGGGCGGCGGCTCGGGGAGTTGACACGGGGGTACGGCGAGGTGCCGCACGAGCAAAGAGGCTGATGCGTCAGGGATCCTACTTTCCCATTGCTGAGATCTCAGATCTGCCTTATGGTCATCGCAGCTGCCGGAGAGGCGGCGTGAGGGAGCCCCCAGGGCCGCCTTTCAAGGAGCCGAACATGCCAGGACCCGCTGTGACCGAGCTCGACGGAAGCTGGCGAGTGGCCGCCGACATCGGCGGGACCTTCACCGATGTCATCGCCCTCGGCCCGGGCGGCCGGGTCGTCCCCGTCAAGGTCCTCTCCACACCGCCGGACTTCGGCAGCGGCGTCCTCGGCGGAACCCGGGCCGCGCTCTCCGCGGCGGGCGCGCTTCCGCACCAGGTCACGGCGATGCTGCACGCCACCACGGTGGCCACCAACGCCATTCTGGAGATGCGCGGAGCACCTACCGCCCTGGTGACCACGCGGGGGTTCCGGGATGTGCTGGAGCTCGGGCGCCTGCGCCGCCCCCTGCTGTACGACCTCTCCTGGCAGCGCCCGGCCCCGCTCGTTCCCCGGCGCCACCGCTACGAGATCGACCAGCGCATCACCGCCGACGGCCGCCTCGAACCCCCTGCGGACTCCGCCGAGCTGGCGCGGGTGGCCGGCGAGATCCGGGCCGCGGGCATCGAGGCGGTGGCGGTGTGCCTGATCAACTCCCATGTCCGTCCCGAGGAAGAGCGCCGGGTCGCCGCCGAACTGCGGGCCCTCCTCCCCGGCACCTATGTGACCGCCTCCGTCGACATCACACCTCAGCCACAGGAGTACGAGCGCACCAGTACCGCGGTGGTCAACAGCTATGTGGGGCCCCAGGTCCATGACTATGTCACGGCGCTCGGCGAGGGTCTGCGGGACGCGGGCGTCTCCGCACCCTTGATGATCATGCAGTCCAGCGGTGGCCTCCTCGACGCCCCCTCAGTGGTGGGGCGCCCGGTACAGATCATCGAGTCGGGGCCCGCCGCCGGCGTCATCGCCGTACGGAAACTCTCCCAGCTCATGGGCCTGGACTCGGTGGTCGCCTTCGACATGGGCGGCACCACGGCCAAGGCATCCCTGATCGAGAACGGGGAACCGTTCGTCGCCGGTGACTACGAGGTCGGCGGGGGCATGAACATCACCCGCGGCATGGGCAAGGGTGCCGGATACGCGCTGCGCGTGCCCTCCATCGACATCGCCGAAGTCGGTGCGGGCGGGGGCAGTGTCATCTCCACCGATATCGCCGGATCCCTGCGGGTCGGACCGGAGAGCGCCGGATCCCGGCCCGGTCCCGCCTGCTACGGCAACGGAGGGACCAGCCCCACTCTGACCGATGCCAATGTGGTCCTGGGCTACCTCAGCCCCCAGGCCCTGGCGGGCGGACGGGTGACCATCGAGCCGGACCTCGCCCGGCGGGCCATCGCCCCGGTCGCCCAGGACCTCGGCATCGACATCCCGGCGGCCGCGCGCGGAGCCTACGAGGTCGCCGTGTCCAGCATGACCAAGGCCGTCAAGGCCGTCACCAGCGAACGCGGCCGCGATCCGCGGGAAGCGGTCATGGTGGCCTTCGGCGGCGCCGGGCCCCTCTACGGCGCCGCCATCGCCCGGGAGCTCGGCATCGGTACCGTCATCGTCCCCGTGCACACCGGGCTGTTCAGCAGCCTGGGGCTGCTCGTCGCCGACACCGAAAGGCAGTCGGTGGTGCCCCACCGGGCCGACCCCGACGCGCTGGACCTGCTCGGCGCGGAGTTCGACCGCATGGCCAAGGAGGTCACCGAGGCCCTGCGGGAGGCCGCCCCCTCGGCGCACACCGAGGTACGGCGGGTCTTCGACATGCGCTACCGCGGCCAGCGGTTCGAGCTGTCGATCACCGTCCCCGACGGGGAGCTGGACCCCGGCCTGATGGCCTCCGTACGCCAGCGGTTCCACGCCGAGCACCACCGCACCTACGGACGCGCGGGCACCGACGAACTCGTGGAGATCGTCAACCTCCGCGTCCGCGGGCGGGTGCCCAACCCCGTCGGTGTCGAGCGGCTGCTGAGCCTGCCGCCGTCGGCGCCCGGTGCCGGAACGACCCGGGAGTGCCGGTTCGACCAGACCGAGCCGACCCCGGTCATCCCCCGCGCCGCACTGTCACCGGAGCCCCGGCCGGGCCCCCTCGTCATCGAGGACATGGACTCCACCACCCTCGTACCGCCGCCCGCCACCGCCCATCGCGACCGCTTCAACAACATCGTCATCAGCTGGACGGCCACAGCCCCGGAGGCCACCTCATGAGCCCGCGCCCGATCCGCGACGCCGCCACCTTCGAGGTCTACCGGAACGCGGTGACCGGACTCGCGGACGAAATGGCGATCACCATCCTGCGCACCGCGCACTCCCAGATCGTCGCCTCCAGCATGGACTTCTCGGCCGCGCTGTGCGACGCCTCGGGACGGGTGATCGCCCAGGCCAACACCTGTCCGGTGCACCTCGGCTCCATCCCCGAAGCCATGAGCGCCGTACTGACCGCCTTCGGCGACTCCGTACGCCCGGGCGATGTCTATCTGCTCAACGATCCCGACCTGGGCGGCATGCACCTGCCCGACATCTTCGCGATCGCCCCGGTGTTCACCTCCGGGCAGGAACTGCTCGGCTACTCGGTCACCGTCGTCAACCACGTGGACGTGGGAGGCTGGGCCGCGGGATCCATGGCGGTGCAGTCCACCAGCATCTTCGCGGAAGGCGTGCAGATACCGCCATCGCGGCTGTGCGACGCGGGCACCCTCAACGAGACCTTCCTCGCGCTCATCCTCCGCAACGTACGCGAGCCTGACCTGCTCCGCGGCGACCTGGACGCACAGCTCGCCGCTTGTCACGCGGGCGGGGAAGGGCTGAAGGCACTGGCCGGACGCCACGGCACCGACGGGCTGGCCGCACTCAACGAGCAACTGCTCGCCCACTCCGAGACCCTGCTGCGCGCGGCCCTCGCCAACGCACCCGACGGCTCCTACGCGTTCGAGGACTTCATCGACGACGACGGCATGGGCTCGCCGCCCATCCCCTTCCGCGTCACCATCACCATAGCCGGGGACACCCTGCACCTGGACTTCACCGGGTCCTCCCCGCAGGTCGCCTCGGCCCTCAACGCCACCGAGTCCTTCACCCGTTCCGCGTCCTACGCGGCCATCCAGGGCGCCCTGGGATCCGACATCCCGGCCAACAGCGGCTTCTACCGGCCACTCACCTTCACGATTCCCCGGGCCTCCATCCTCAACGGCCGACGACCCTCGGCCCGCGGCGCCCGCGGCCTGGTCGCCTACCGCATCATCGACACCGTCCTCGGAGCGCTGGCCCCGGTCTTTCCCGACCGGGTCCCGGCCGCGGGCGACGGCGGCCCGGACTCCGTGGCCATCGGCATCACCGGGGAGGACGGAACCACCAACGTCCTGTGGGACATCCTGTGCGGGGCCTGGGGAGCCCGTCCGGACCGCGACGGTGTGGACGGCGTCAGCCCGCTCGGCGCCAACCTGGCCAACGTGCCGGTGGAGGAGCTCGAGCGGTCCGGCCATGTGCGCATCGACGGCTACGGCTATCTTCCCGACACCGGCGGCCCCGGCCGCTGGCGCGGCGGCCTGTCGACCTTCCGCGATATGACGGTCCTCGCCCCCGCGGTCTCCGTACAGATCCGCTCCGACCGGCGCACCCACCTGCCGTACGGTCTCGGGGGAGGGGCCCAGGGCACGCCGTCGTCCAACATCCTCAACCCCGGCACCCCACGGGAGCGGACCCTCCCCGCCAAGGTCGTCCAGCCCCTCGCCGCGGGCGAGCGCCACCGGCACGTCACCGCCGGCGGAGGCGGCCACGGGGACCCCTTCGCCCGGGATCCCGACCGTGTGCTGCGGGACGTACTCGACGGGAAGGTCACCGTCTCCGGCGCGATCCGCGACTACGGAGTCGTCATCACCCCCGACGGCGCGATCGACACGGCGGCGACCCGGCGGCGGCGCGCCGCGCGGCGCCGCTAGCACCGCCCCGCCCACCGAGAGGACCCCGTCATGGCCGAGGTCACCGCCCTGACACCGACGGACGATGACATGCGCCGGGTGTGGCGCAAAGTAGGCATCCGCATCATCCCGCTCATCGGCCTCGCCTATGTGATGAGCTATGTCGACCGTGCCAACCTCGGCTATGTGGCACCGTCGCTCAACAAGAGTCTCGGCATCACCGCCGGACAGCTGGGCCTGGCCTCCGGCCTGTTCTTCATCGGCTACATCCTCGTGGAAATCCCCAGCAATATGATGCTGCGCCGGTTCGGGGCACGGAAGTGGATCACCCGGATCCTGGTCTCCTGGGGCCTCGTCACCATGGGAACCGCGGCCGTGCAGAGCGTTGTCCAGCTCTATGTCATGAGAGTCCTGCTCGGATTCGCGGAGGCCGGGCTGGCGGCCGGGATCCTGCTGTATATGACCTTCTGGTTCCCCAGGAGACAGCGCGGCTGGGCCATGTCGGTCTTCTTCATCATGATCCCGCTGTCCGGCATCATAGGTTCGCCCCTCGCCGCGGCCATGCTGTCCTGGGGCGAACGGCTCACCGGGTACGCCGGGTGGCGATCGCTGTTCTTCACCGAGGGCCTGTTCACCGTTCTCTCCGGAGCCCTGGTCTACCTCCTTCTGCCGGACCGGCCCGCCGACGCGAAGTGGCTGACACCCCAGGAGAAGGACGCCATCCAGCGTCGGCTCACCCTGGAAACCGCCCAGCAGAACGCGCACGGCGCGCTCACCGGGATGCGTCAGGCGCTCTCCAGCGGACGCGTGTGGATGCTGTCCTTCGCCTTCTTCGCCATCGTCTTCGGCCTGTACCCCATCGCCTTCTTCCTGCCGACGATGATCGCCACGCTGGCCGGGAACGCCTCCACGATCTCGGATGTCAGCAGTGTGCTGCTCGCCGGCATCCCATCGGCCATCGCCATCGTCGCCATGCTCGCCTGGGCCAGGGTGGCGGCGCGCCGGTCCGTGGTGTTCTCCACGGCCATACCCCTGGCCTTCGGCGCCGTGGGCCTGCTGCTGGCCACCTTCACCCATGACGACGTCCTGTTCATCGGGGCGTTCTGCGTCAGCGTCTCCGGCGTCTACACCGCGATGCCGCAGTTCTGGCGACTGCCGCCGCTGTGCCTGACCGGTGCCGCCGCGGCCTCGGGCATCGCGCTGATCAACTCGGTGAGCAACGCCAGCGGATTCATCGGCCCCTATATGACCGGCGCCATCGCGGACGCGACCGGAGACTTCACCTACGCCCTGCTGGCCATCGCTCTCATGCTCGCCACCGGGCTGGTGATCCTGCTGACGGCCGGGCGAAAGGCCGAACGGGCCACCGCCCAGGAGCCACTGGACCAGCCCCATGACACGGCGAAGATCGGGTGACCGGCCCCCGTTGGTACGCGGGGACGTCTACGACACGACCGCGCCATCGGCGTGCTGGTCATCGTTCTCCGGCTCCTGTGGCGGATGGCTGAGCTGCTCGCGCAGGTAGCTCCAGACCACCGCGATCAGCGCGGCCACCGGTACGGCCAGCAGACTGCCCACGATCCCGGCCAGGCTGCCGCCCAGTGTCACCGCGAGCAGGACGACCGCCGCGTGCAGACCGAGCCCGCGGCTCTGGATCATCGGCTGGAACACATTGCCCTCCAGCTGCTGCACCACGACGATGATCGCCAAGGCGATCAGGGCGTCCGTCGGGCCGTTGAACACCAGCGCGATGAGCACCGCGACCATACCCGCGAACAGGGCCCCCACGACGGGGATGAACGCGGAGATGAAGGTCAGGACCGCCAGCGGCAGCACCAGCGGTACTCCCAGGGCCCACAGCCCGAGTCCGATGAGGATGGCGTCGAGCAGACCGACGAACGCCTGGGAACGCACGAAGGCGCCCAGCGTGTCCCAACTGCGCTCGGCCACGGCGGGGATGTCGGTGGCGAGCCGGCCGGGGAGCTGCCGGGCGAGCCACGGCAGGAACCGCGGACCGTCCTTGAGGAAGAAGAACATCAAGAAGAGCGCCAGGACGGCGGTGATCACACCGTCGACCACGGTGCTCACCCCGGCGACGACGGCGGTGACCAGGCTTCCGGCACTGCTCTGCAGCCGGGCCGCCGCGGTGTCGGTGGCCTGCGAGATCTGGGCGTCGTCAATGTTCAGCGGCGGCCCGGCGGCCCATTCGCGCACCCGCTGGATGCCTTCGGTCACACCGTTGGCCAGCTCACCGGACTGGGACGCCACGGGCACCGCGATCAGCGCCACGATGCCCGCGGCGACCAGGAGGAACAGCAGGGTCACCACCGAGGCGGCCAGCGCGGGGGGCCATCCGTGCCCGCGCAGAAAGCGGGCCAGGGGCCAGGTCAGCGTGGTGAGGAGCAGGCCGATGACGAGCGGCCAGATGACCGACCACATCTGGCCCAGGGTCCACAGGGCCGCCGCGGCCATCAGGAGGACCACCAGCAATTCGAGCGAGACGCGTGCCGATGAGTGGAGCGCGGCGCGGGTTTTCGTTGAACTCAACGTGCGAGACATGGGGCCACCCGTACCCCATGAGCACCATCCGACGCTGCCTTTCCTGAGCACTGTAGCCAAAGTCCCAGTGATCTCACCGGGGTTGGGGGCGGGACGGCGGGGGATCCGGTGCGGGGCACCGGTGGGGGCCGGGCCGCGGGGGCGTCCGGCCGGCGCCGCGCAGGCCCGCGCGGGTGGGCCGTCCGAGCATGACTCCGGCCAGGACCAGCACCAGGCCGCACAGCTGCTGAACGGTCAGCGTCTCCGTGCCGACCATCGTGCCGAGCAGCACACCCGTGACGGGGTTGAGCAGCCCGATCAGGCCCATGGTCGCCGCGGGCAGATGCCGCAGCCCGGTGAACCAGGCGGTGAAGGCCAGCGCGGTGGCGACCAGGGAGACATAGCCGAAGGCTACGAGCGCCGGTGTGGAGAGCGCGGGCGGAGGGCCCTCCGCCACCGCGGCGACCGGAAGCAGGAACAGCCCTCCGGCGGTCAGCTGCCAGGCGGTCGAGGCGAGCACATCGGTATCGGCGTTCCACCGCTTGGTCAGGATGTGGCCGAAGGACGACACCAGCATGGCGGCGGCCGAGGCGAGGACTCCCGGCACGCTCACCCCGTCCGCTCCCGGGAGCAGCATGAGGCACACTCCGGCGAGCCCGACCACGGCACCGGCCAGGTGGGCGGTCCTTGGCCGTTCGGACACCAGGGGCCAGGCGATGAGCGTCATCGTCAGCGGGGACATCGCCATGACGGTGGACGCGACGCTCGTCGGCAGCAGCTGGGAGGCGACGTAGACGAGGGCGAAGAACACGCTCACATTGAGCGCTCCGAGCACCGCGGACCGCCACCACCACCCACCGTGCGGCCGCCGCCACCCGCACAGCGCCAGCAGGACGAGCCCCGCGGGCAGCGCCCGCAGAGCGGCCCCGTACAGCGGGCTTCCGGCGGGAAGGTATTCGTGGGTGACGAAGTAGTTGGCTCCCCACGCCACCGGCGCGACCGCGGTCAGCGCCACCCAACGCATATGAGCTTCCATGGAAGACAAATATAGCTTCCCGGGAAGCTATATTTGTCTTCCATGGAACATCCGCAACCGCTGGACCGTGTGGCCCGCATCCAGGCCGACTGGCGCCGCGAACGGCCCGACCTCGACACCTCGCCGCAAGGAGTGATCGGCCGACTGCACCGGCTGGCCGGTCGGCTCACCGAAGAACTCTGCCGCGTATACGGCCACTACGACCTCAGCGAGGGGGAATTCGACGTGCTGTGCGCACTGCGCCGCGCCGGTGAACCCTATGAACGCGCTCCCGGCGAGCTCGCCGCGCACACCATGGTCACCACCGGTGCGATGACCAAGAGGATCGACCGCCTCGAACGAGCCGGACTCGTCACCCGCCGCCGCTCGGACGACGACCAGCGCGGCAGGATCGTCGCCCTCACGGGACCGGGGCGTGAACTGATCGACGAGGCGTTCACCGACCATATGCGCAACGAACGCGATCTGCTGAATCTGCTGACACCCGCGGAGGCCGGGACGCTCGAGGCGCTGCTCACGACGTGGCTCTCCCGCCTGGAAGAACCACGCCCTCCCCGCCCCGAGTGACCCGGCCCCTGAACGCGTGCTCGCGGATGCTCGCGGCGCCACTGGCTCACCTTCCGGCGCTACTGGCTCACCTTGACGGAGAACCAGTCCACGCTCATCCCCTCACCGGAGGTGGTGTCCGCCCCGGGCGAGGTGCAGCCGCAGACCTTGTTCGGATAGGAGCCGCCGACCGCCACGTTGAAGATGGCGAAGAACCCGTGGTCGACCGCCTTCTTCCAGGTCTCGGCCGACACCTGGTCCTGCTTCACCGTGAAGGTCTCCTTGCCGTCGCGGTAGAAGCGCAGTTGCTCGGCTGAGGTGTCGGTGCGATCCACGATCACGGAGTAGGTGTGGTAGTCGGTCTGACAGCCGTCGCACGGCAGCAGATCGCTGCTGATCCCGTCCGGGTCGTGGCACTCACCGGCCCACTCACCGCAGTGGAAGGTGTGCGAGTGCTTGTTCAGCCCGTTGACGGCTTCCATGATGTCCAGCTCGCCGATGCTCGGCCAGTTGGTGGCGCTCACCGGGCGGGCGTCGGCGCCCATGGCCCAGAAGGCGGGCCAGATGCCGAGGGCCTTCTCCGGATTGGGCTGCTTGAGGGACGCGCTGATCTCCAACTGGCCACCGGCGGGCGCCTCGAAGTCGGTGCGCTGGGTCTCCACCCGGCCCGAGGTCCAGTTCCCCGAACCGTCGCGGATTGGCTTGATCACCATGTGACCGTCGCCGTCGTGGTAGACGTTCTCGGTGGAGTCCGTGACCGACTCGATCTCGCCGGTGCCCCAGTTCGCGGCGCCGCCCGGGTAACCGGTGCCGATGTCGTACAGCCAGTCGTCCTTGTTCAGGCCGGTGCCCGCCGCGCCGTCGAAGTCGTCCTGGAAGACGGTGGTCCACTCGGCCTTGGCCGAGGTCTCGCCCGCGGCGGCGGTGTTGGAGGACACCGTGAGCGCCAGCAGACCGGTCACGGGGAGCGACAGGGCGGCCACGAAGGCCAGGAGGCGTCGTCGTCGGCGGCGGGGTGTGGCGTCCGCCGTTGTGTCTGTGTCTGAGGAAGTGATTCTGAACATGTGGGGGGCTGCTTTCGTTTGAAGGTGCCGCGGTGATGTGTGACTGGGATGTGCGAGTTCCCGTAGCCCGCTCCTGGCGTGGGGGTGATGGAGACCGGGCTACGGGAACTCGGGCACAGTGGGCAAAGCGAGCGCCATCGGGGGCGTGAGAGCGCTCACACAGAATGACTGTCTTGGACCCTGCCCTTGTCGGTCAAGTGCCGTGCTGGCTTTACTAGTTGAATGAAAGCTCCCGGCATGACCTCGTCGCCGCGGAAGTATCGATCGCCCCACTTCAGAGTTGGAGACATGCCGGGGGAGGCGGCACTCGCGCTCGCCAACTCTTGACGGCGCGTGGCGATTCCCTGTCACGTGCCGCGTGTTGAGGCGCGGGCGGTCGCCGCGGTCTGCAGGAGGGACGCGGTGACCGGGTGCTCCGGTGCGGTCAGTACGCGTGGGGCCGCCCCCTGCTCGACGAGTTCTCCGGCGTCGAGGACCGCGATGTGGTGGGCGAGCGCCGCGACGTCCAGATCATGGGTGATGAGGAGCAGCGAGAGGTCATCGCGGTCACGGAGCAGCTGGGCGAGGAGTTCCAGGAGGCCGCGGCGGTTGAGGGTGTCGAGGCCGGAGGTGATCTCGTCACAGATGAGGACGCGGGGCCGGGCGAGCAGGGCGCGGGCGAGAGCGGCGCGCTGGAGTTCGCCGCCGGAGAGCTGAGGTGGGCGCCGGTCGGCCAGGTCCTTCGGCAGGCCGAGACGGGTCAGGGTGGTCAGGGTCTCCTGCCGTGCCGCCTCCTTGTCGGTGCCGCGCAGACGTACCGCCGTGCGGGCGACCTGGTGCAGCACGGGACGGTGCTCGTCGAAGGCGGCGCGCGAGTCCTGGAAGACGTACTGCACGGCCGCCAGTTGGCCGCGGTCGCGGCTGCGCAGGGTGCGGGGCAGAGCGGTGGAGCCGAGGAGGACCTCCCCTTCGTGGTCCCGGTGGAGTCCGGCCAGGCAGCGGGCGAGCGTGGTCTTGCCGCTGCCCGAGCGGCCGACGACGGCCAGGCTTGTGCCGGGGTACAGGGCGAGGTCGGGAACGCGCAGCACCGTGGTCGGGCGGCCGTGGGCGCCGCCGTCGCGGTGGCGGGCGATCAGCCCGCGTATCCGCAGGACCGGCTCCCCGGTTCCGGCGGAGCGCCCGAGAGGTGTGAACTCCCGCTGAGCGCCGAGCTGTTCACGGGTCCACGGATGGCGTGGCGCGCTCCACAGGCGTTCGGCTGGGCCCGACTCCACGATTCTTCCGGCGCGCATGACCAGGACGTCGTCGGCGAGGGCGCGGACCACGTCGAGGTCGTGGCTGAGCAGCACGACGGCGATGCCCCGTGCGGCGACGGCCGCCAGCTGGCCGACGACGCGGCTCTTGGTGAGGGCGTCCTGGCCGGTGGTGGGCTCGTCGGCGACGATGACGCGGGCGCCGAGGAGGAGCGCCTGGGCGAGCACGACGCGTTGCTGCTGGCCGCCGGAGAGCTGGTGCGGATAGCGCCTCAGCAGGGTCTCGCCGTCCGGGAGCTGGGCCTCCGCCAGGGCGCGGACGACCCGCTCGCGGACCGCCGCCCGGCGCCGGGCGCGGGGGAGGTGGCGCACCTGGGACCGGGCGATGTCGGTCAGGAGGGCGGAGACGCGGCGGGCGGGGTTGAGCACGGCCGCCGGGTGCTGGGGGACATAGCCGACCAGGCCCTCGGAGGCCAGACGGACGTCGCCGCCGATCCTGGCCCCCGGCGGGTACTCACCGAGCAGGGCCAGACCGGTGGTGGTCTTGCCACTGCCGGAAGCGCCCACCAGGGCGGTGACCGTACCGGGCCGGGCCTCGAGGTTCACACCGTCGACGATCACCCTGCCGTCGATCTCCACGCGGAGGCCGCGGATCGCGGCGACGGGCCCGATGTCGGGGCCGACGGACTCGGGCTCGAGGCCCACGGCCCTGGTGTCGGGCTCCACGGCCCTGGTGTCGGGGCTCACGGACCTCGTGTCGGGGCCCACGGGCCCGGGGCCGAGGCCCACCGCCCTGGTGTCGGGGTTCACTCCCCCGGTGTCGATGCCCACGGGCCCGGTGTTGGGGTCCACCGTCTCGGTGTTGGCGCCTACGGGCCCGGTGTCGAGGTCCACCGCCTCGGCGTTGGCGTCCACCGCCCCGGGGCCGGGGCCCACCGTCCCGGTGTTGGGGGCCGCCGCCCCGGGGCCGCGGCCCACGGGAGCGGCGTCTGGGCCGAGGGGCCCTGTGTCGGGGGTGAGGGGTCCGGCCGGGTCTTCGGGGCCGAGGGGTGTGGCGTCGGGGGCGACGGGTGCGGCCGGGGGGTTGGTGTGCTTCCTGTGGTTCACCGGCGTGACTCTCCTGCCCGGTTCCGGTTGATCCCGCTCCGCGCGCCCCGGCGCGCCACGTGCCGTCGGCGGCCCGTGAGCGCGGCGTCGAAGAGGAGGTTGGTGCCCATCGTCAGGGCGACGATCAGTACGGCCGGGATGACCACGGCCCACGGCTGGACGAACAGACCGGTGCGGTTGCGGTCGACCATGACCGCCCAGTCGGCGGCGTCCGGCGCGACCCCGACGCCGAGGAACGCGGCCGTGGCGACCAGGTACAGCACGCCGGTCAGCCGGGTGCCCGCGTCGGCGGCCAGGGTGCGCAGCATGGAGCGCCCCACGTAACCGACGGCCATGCGCCACCACGTCTCGCCCTGCATGCGCAGCGCCTCGACCGCCGGGCGGGCGGCGGCCTCGGCGGCGGTGGCCCGTACGATACGGACCGCGTCGGGCACGTTGACCACCGCGACCAGCAGGGCGAGGCCGACGGCGCCGGGGGAGAACACCGAGGCGACCAGCAGGATCAGCAGCAGCGACGGCACGGCGAGCAGGACGTCCAGGGGCCGGATCAGCAGCTCCTCCAGCCAGCGGCGGTGGGTGAGCGCGCAGACCAGGCCCAGCGGGAGGGCGACGAGATAGGACAGCGCGGTGGCGGCGAGCGCGGTCAGCACGACCGGACGCCCGCCGTGCAGCACCTGCCGCCACACGTCGCGCCCCACGAAGTCGGTGCCGAGCCAGTGGCCGCCTCCGAGGGTGAAGGACGCGGCCCGCGGGCCCGGGGCGCCCGCGAACACCGGCCCGAGAAGGGCGAGTACGAGGGGTACGGAGACGACGGCGACGCCGAGCGCGAAGCGGCCCGTGCGCCCTTTCGCCGCACGGCCGGGCGTCGGCATCGGGCGGACACCCGCGCCCGGGGCGCCGGACGGCCCCCGCGGGGGACCCGCGACGGGAGGGGTGTTCACGCGGCCACCCCCGCCCGGGGCGCCAGCCGGTGGGTCACCAGGTCCGCGCCCAGGTTGAGGACGACGGTCAGGACGCCGAAGACGACGGCGAGGCCCTGGACGACGGGCACGTCCCGCTCGGCCACGGCGTTGAGCAGGACCGTCCCGAGGCCCGGGATCACAAACAGGGCCTCCACCACGACGACGCCGCACAGCAGCCAGTCGACGGTGCGGGCCAGCTGCTGGGCGGCCGGGGCGAGGGCGGCCGGGAGGGCATGGGCGTAATGGACCCTGGCCCCGGAGACGCCGTAGCGCCGGGCCTGCGCCACGTACGGGGAGGCGAGCGCGTCGACCATGCCCGCGCGCACCAGCCGGGACAGCGAGCACACCGGCCGGGACAGCAGGACGAGCACGGGCAGTACGAGCGCGGCCGGGTGGCCGAGCAGGTCGGTGCCGTAGCCGACGGCGGTCGGTGGCAGCCAGCCGAGCCGGAGCGCGAGTACGGTCACCAGCAGTACGCCGAGGGCGAACTCGGGCACCGCGTACACGGCCAGCGTCACCGAGCTGATCAGCCGGTCGACCAGGCGGCCTTCGTACCGTGCGGCCAGCACCCCGAGGCCGAAGGCGGCCGGGACGAGCAGCGAAACGGTGAGCGCGGCCAGCAGCAGGGTCGGCCCGAAGCCGTCGGCGAGGTAGGTGCTCACCGGGCGGCCGGAGGTGAGCGAGGTCCCCAGGTCGCCATGGAGCAGGCCCACGGCCCAGTCGGCCAGCCGCTCATGGGCGGGCCGGTCCAGCTGGAGGGCCGCGCGGATGGCCGCGATGCGCGCGGGATCGGGCTGGTCACCGGCCAGGGCGACCGCGGCATCGCCCGGCAGCGCCTCGGTGAGCGTGAAGACCAGCAGCACGACGGCCACGGTCTGGGCGCCGCCGAGCAGCAGCCGCCGGGCGACGAAGGAGCGCAGTCCGCTCACCCGAGCCACACCTTGTCGAAGCGCGCCCAGTCGAGGGTGTTGGCGGGCGCCTTGGACTCGACTCCCCTGACATTGCGCGCGGTGCCGAGGATCGAGTCGGCGAAGCCCCAGACCAGGAAGCCGCCTTCGGAGTGCAGGCGGCGCTGCATGCGCTCGTAGAGGGCGGCGCGCTCGGCCTTGCCCCTGGTGGACTGGGCCCGCCGGTAGAGCGCGTCGAAGTCCTTGTGGTGCCACTTGGTGGCGTTGGTGGTGGAGCCGGTGAGCAGCCGCTGGGAGATATGGGCCTCGATGGGCATGGCACCGGAGCGGTAGGAACACAGGACGCCGCCGTCCAGGATGTCGCTCCAGTACGAGTCCTTGCTGCCCATCTTCACATCGATCGTGACCCCCGCCTTCGCGGCCTGGTCGCGGAAGACGCTCGCGGACTCGGTGAACCCGGCGGCCACCGCCGAGGTGTCGAGGGTGACCCTCAGCTTCTCGGCACCGGCCGCCTTCAGCAGGGCGCGGGCCCGGTCGAGGTCCTGTTCGCGCTGCGGGAGGCCGTCGGCGTAGTACTCGTAGCCCCTGCCGAACAGATCGTTGCCTATCACCCCCGCCCCCGACAGGGCCCCGTCCAGGAGTTCCCCGCGGTCGGCGATCAGGAAGAACGCCTGGCGCACCCGCTTGTCGTCGAAGGGGGCCCGGTCGGTCTTCATCGCGAACCCCTGCATATCGCTGCCCCGGAGCCGGACGATGGTGATCTGCCCCTTGCCCTCGTGCGCGCGGGCGGTGGTGGGGTGGAGTTCATGGGCGTACTCGACCTGTCCGCCGAGGAGCGCGTTGACCCGGGCGGACTCCTCGTTGGCGACGATGAACTCGAGCTCGTCCAGGTGCGGGGCGCCGTCCCAGTAGTCCTCGTTGCGGCGGAAGACGGCCGACCGGCCGGGCGCGAAGGACACGAAGCGGAACGGCCCGGAGCCGATCGGCTTCTTGTCGAAGTCGGTGGTGTCCTGCGGCACGATGTACGCGCCGAACGCGGCCAGGACGTTGGGGAATTCGGCGGTGGGCCGCTTGAGGACGAACTCGATGCCGCGTTCGCCGGTCGCGCGGCTCGCGCCGAGGTCGATGGGTTCCAGGGACGCCTTGGCGCGGAACGCCTTCTCGGGGTCGGTGATCCGGCGGTAGCTGTGGAGCACGTCCTTCGCGGTGACCGGCCGGCCGTCGTGGAACGTGGCCCTGCGGAGGGTGACCCGCCACCGGTCCAGGGTCCTGTTCGGCTCCCACTTCTCGGCGAGGCGTGGCCGGGCGGACAGGTCGGAGCCGAAGTCGGCGAGCTTGTCGTAGAGGGCCTTCGCACGGGCGGCGTCGGAGAAGAGGTTGGCCAGGTGCGGATCGAGGGTTTCGCTCGCGCCGCCGCCAGGGAACGTGGCGCGCAGCCGTCCGCCACGCCGTGGGGTACCGGCGCCGCCGCCCGCTCCCGCGGTGTCATCGGTGCCGCCGCATCCGGTGACGGCGAACGCGCCGAGTGCTGACGCGCCCGCGGCGGCGAGGAAGCCGCGGCGGCGCAGTCCGGGGAAGTGGTGTTCGTCCGGGTGGTCGCCCACGGGGCGCAGGTGGCGGGCGGGTTCATCATGCATGCGGGTGTCCTCGGGGTGTGGGAAGTACCGGTGGGATACGGGGTGGTACGGGGCGGGTGCCGGGCGCGGGCCCTCAGGGTGCCGAGGGGGCGGGCGCGGTGACGCGGGCCACCACATGCAGCCGGTCGGCGTCGGCCGTACGGCCCGGTGACAGGCCCTCGCACCAGGGCGGCTCGGTGCGCGGACCCGGTCCGTCGTGCAGCTCCAGGACCTCGAAACCGTGCGCGCCCAGCAGGTGGCGCAGCTCCTGCGGGAAGAGCAGCCGCCATGCGGAGCGCTGCTCCACGGACGGGGATCCGTCGTCCGTGGTCCATACGCGGGTACGGCGCAGGAGCTGGGCCGTGCGGTCCACCGTGAGCGTGGTGGCGGACCGGTAGGCGGTGCCCCGCCAGGTGAACTCGCCGGCCCTGGGCGCGTCGAGCAGATCCGTACGGCCCAGGAAGTAGGCACCGTTGCGCATCTCCGCGACGAGCAGTCCGCCCGGGACGAGGGCGCGCCGGCAGGACGACAGGAAGCCGTCGAGCTGGGCGTTGGTGTGGCAGTACAGCAGCGCGCTGTCCAGGCACACCACGGCGTCGGCCACGCCCCGGCCCAGGTCGAACGCGCGCAGATCGGCGCGTACGTACGCGGGTCCCGGGTGGTGCCCGCGGGCGTGGGCGAGCATCGCCTCGGAGAGGTCGGCACCGGTCACCTCGCGGCCCGCGCCGTGGAGGTGGGCGGCGTCGCGGCCGGTGCCACAGCCCAGGTCGAGGACGCGCCGCCCGGCGCCGTGCCGACGCAGGCAGTCCTCCGTCCATCGGCCCGCCAGCCGCTCGGGGTCGGGAAACCTGGCCTCGTACAGCTCGGGGTGGTCGGTGAGCAGATTGTGGGCATCCGCGTCCGCCGTGGTGGCCGTCATGTCTTCTCCCTCGTCACGCCGCGTCCGGTGGGACCGGTGTCATCGGACACCGCGTCCGGTGTGGCGGGCTTCGGCGTCGTCGGCAGTGAGCCCAGCCGGTGCAGCCAGGCCACGCCGAATGCGGAGACGAGCCCGAACAGCGCACAGCACGCCCAGGGCAGCCAGCCGGCGCCGCCCCGCTCGCCGGTGTCCATGGCCCAGCCGACGACGGTGTTGCCGAGGGCGGCGGCGATGCCCGAGACCACGTAGAAGATGCCGAAGTAGGTGCCCGTCAGTTCGGGGCGGCCGAAGCCGGGGACGAGCTCCATCACGAACGGCTGGGCGACCATCACCCCGAGGTAGAGCAGCAGGGCCCCGAGCAGCACGGGCAGGGCGCGCAGCACCGCGTCGGCGGTGCCGTCCGGGCCGCCGGAGCCGCCCGCCACCAGCGCGGGCGGCACGAACGCCAGCGCCATCACACCGAGCCCCGCGGCGATCCAGCGCGCCCGGTCACCGCTCGTCTTCAGGGCGCTGGTGATGCGCAGCTGGAGCGCGAGGTTGGCGAGGGTGCCGACGAGGAAGACGAGCCCGGCGGCACCGTCCCAGCCGGTGGCCCGGCGCGCTCCGTCGGGCAGCAGCAGATACAGCTGGTTCTCCAGGGTGAACATGCCGACCATGGCGAGCGCGAACGCCAGGAAGGCGCGGTGGCCGAGCACCTCGCGCCAGTCCGCGAGCACCGTGCCGTTGCCCGGCGCCACCTCGCGCGCGGGCAGCACCAGGGCCTGCGCCACGGTGAGGACCGCGAAGATCCCGGCGGCGGTGAGGGCCGAGGTGCGGAAGTCCACCAGGAGCAGCGCGCTGCCGAGCAGCGGACCGATCAGCGCCCCCGTCGTGGCGAAGACGTTGAACAGGGCGAACGCCTCGGCCTTGCGCCCGCCCGCCTCCTGCGCGATGTAGGCGCGCACGGCGGGGTTGAACAGTGCCCCGGCGAACCCGCTGAGCACGGATGCGGCGATCAGGACGGAGAGGCTGTCGCCGAGCGCGAACAGCCCGAACCCGACCGTGCGCAGGGCGCACCCGGCGATGATGACGCTACGTGCGCCGAGCCGGTCCGCGGCCGAGCCGCCGATGATGAACAGGCCCTGCTGGCTCAGGTTGCGCACACCGAGGACGACGCCGACGACGGCGGCCGACATGCCCAGGTTCTCGCCGAGGTGGGTGGCGAGATAGGGGATGAGCAGGTAGAAGCCGGTATTGACGCCGAGCTGGTTGACCAGCAGCAGCTGGATCGCGAGCGGAAAGCGGCGCATTTCATGCCACGTCCTCACGGCTCACCTCCCGGGGCTGAACTCCCAGTCCGGGAAGGGTGTTCGCACGGACGAGACCATCGGCACCACCGATGCCCGACCACGGGTCATGGGCCAGCAGCAGATGTCCGTCGAGGTCGGCCCAGCGGGCACGGTCGGCGAGGTGGACGGCGGGCGCCAGGCCGAGGCTGCTGGCGGCCAGACAGCCGAGCATCAGCGCGGTGCCGCTGCCCTCGATCGCCTCGGCGATGCGGAGGGCGGCGTGCACCCCGCCGCACTTGGCGAGCTTGACGTTGACCCCCTGGACGCGTCCGGCCAGACGGCGTACGTCCTTGAGGTCCACGGCGTCCTCGTCGGCGATGACCGGTACGGGTGAGCGCTCGGCGAGGGCCCCCAGCGCGTCCGGGTGGCCGGGCGCGAGGGGCTGTTCGACGGCCGCCACGCCGAGTTCGGCGAACCGCGGCAGCAGCGCCACGGCCTGCGCCACGGTCCAGGCGCCGTTGGGGTCGAGGAGCAGCCGGACCCCGGGTGCCGCGTCGCGGATGACGCGTACGCGCTCGACATCGTCCTCGGGGTCGGGAGTTCCCGCCTTGACCTTGAGGGTCTGGAAACCGCGCGCGGCCAGGCGGCGGGCCTCGGCCGCGGCACGGCCCAACGCGGTGATGCCGATGGTGCGGGCGGTGGCGGCGACGGGCGGTTCCGTGGTGCCGAGGAGACGGTGCACGGGGGTGCCCGCGCGCTTGCCGACGAGATCGAGGAGCGCCGCGTCCACGGCGGCGGTCACGGCCGGGGGAGTGTCCGCACCGGCCAACTCGCCCGCCCGCAGGGCCTCCAGGGCGCTCTCGGGGTCGCGGTGGCGGACGAGCTCCGTGCCGACGACCGCGAGGAGCCGTCGCAGGGTGTCTGCGTCGAGACCGTAGTAGACGCTGGTGACGGCCTCGCCGTGGCCGCTGACCCCGTCGTGTTCGACGCTCAGCCACACCGCGTCGCGGGCGGCCGTCGTGGAGCGGGAGATGCGCAGCGGCTCGGTGAGCCGCAGGGGGATGGTGCGCTGACTGGCCTTCACAGGTTCTCTTCCAGGTCTTCCAGGTGGTGGCGGGCGGGGACGGCCTCCAGCGGGACGGCCCTCAGCGGGGCGGGCCCCAGCAGGTCGGCACGCAAGGGGTCGGTGACCCTCGTACATCGCGTCCAGCCGGTGGCCTCGGCCGCGCCGGGGCGCGGGATCTCCACGGGCCGGGTGGCCGCCGTGGCCGGGTCGAGACCGTGGGCGGCGGCGAAGCCGTCGTCGTAGACGCTGCCGAGGTAGCGGTGCGGGCCGTCGGGGAAGACGGTGGCGACGACCGCTCCCGGGTGGACGCGGGCGGCCCAGGCGGCGACCAGCGCGACCGCACCGGTGCTCCAGCCGCCGCTGACGAAGCTCCCGCGGGCGAGCCGGCGGCAGCTGTCCACGGCCTCCGCGGGACCGATCCAGTGGACCTCGTCGAAGGCGTCGTAGGCGACGTTGCGCGGGTGGATGCTGCTGCCCAGGCCGCGCATCAGCCGGGGCCGCGCGGGCTGGCCGAAGATCGTGGAGCCGGTGGCGTCGACGCCGATCAGCCGTAGCGCGGGCCAGTGCCGCCGCAGCGGACCGATGATCCCCGCGCTGTGGCCGCCGGTCCCCACGCTGCACACCAGGATGTCCAGGTGGTCCAGCTGGGCGGCGAGTTCGGCGGCGAGCGAGGCGTAACCCGCGGTGTTGTCGGGGTTGTTGTACTGGTCGGGCCAGTACGCGCCGGGCAGTTCGGCGAGCAGCTCCCGCAGCCGGGTGAGCCGGGCGGCCTGCCAGCCGCCGCGCTCCGCCGGACGGTCCACCAGCTCCAGCCGCACCCCGTGGGCGCGCAGCAACTGCCGCATGGACGGCTCGAGTTCGCTGTCACCGACCAGCACCACGGGGTGGCCGAGTGCCTGCCCGGCGAAGGCGAGCCCGATGCCGAGGGTGCCGGAGGTGGACTCCACCACGGGCGCTCCGGGCCGCAGCTCGCCCCGCTCGCGGGCGCCCAGCAGCATCGACACGGCGGCCCTCGCCTTCATGCCGCCCGCCGCGAGCCCTTCGAGCTTGGCCCAGAAGCCCGGATGCGGCCCCGGCAGATCGGAGGCGATGCGGACCACGGGCGTACGGCCGAGCAGCGCGAGCAGTTCCCGGCGGGCGGTGGGACGGACGGCCGTCGTGGTCACGGGGCACCTCCGGGGCGGTCGGCGCGGTAGTGGTGGACGGTGCCGGGGCCGCCGTCCAGCCAGAAGAACGGGTACGGCTCGGCGCACACCGCGCTCACCCCGCACCCCAGGAGCCGGGGCAGTACGGCACTGCCGGTCTGCGCGAACAGCGCCAGCGGCTTGCCGTGCCGCAGCGCGTGCTCCCGCAGCGGCTCGAAGGTCCCGTTGCCCAGCGTCATCCCGGAGACGAGCAGCGCGTCGCAGCGGGCCGCCGCGGCGAGCGCGTCGGTGACGACCGGCTCGTCCCACTCCGTCACCCCACCCTTGAGGTCGCACGGCACATAGCCGATGCCGCGCGAACGAAGCGCCTCCAGCAGGGAGTTGACCACGCCGACCACGAGCACCGTCGCCCCCGGCGGCGGGTCGAGCAGTGCGACGACGGCCCGCGCCCGTGCCCGGGACTTCTCCAGCGACGTCCCGGCGGGGAGCGCCACCGGACGGGCCCCGTGCTCCGGGGTGTGCGGAGTGATGTGCATCAGGTAGGCGTCGAGCGCGGCCACCCGCACCGGGAGCAGCGGATGGTCCAGGAGCCCGGCCACATCGGCGCCGACACACTCCGCCACGGCGCCGTCGGACAGGGCGCCGGGCTCGACCGCGCACGAGCCGACGGCCCCGGCGAGCCGCAGGCTGAGCACTTCGTTGCGGTAGCCGGTGGCGCGCCCGTCGTGCCGTACCGCCTGCCGCGTGGTGAAGGCCACGGCGATCCGCCGGGTGCGCGGGTCGGGCCCGAGTTCCCCGGCCAGGACGCGCGCCACGAGATCGTCGTACGTCCGCACGCGGGCCGCGGAGGAGGCCCGGGCGGAGCCGACGGCGGTCATGGGGGAGGTCTCGGTGGTGTCGGCGGTCATCGGATCACCAGTCCTGACCGCACCTCGGCGAGCAGCGCCTCGACCCGGTCCCGGGCTCCGGCCCCGTCCGGGTCCCCGGCCATCACATGCCCGAGGTATTCGTTGTTGCTGCCCGCCGCCTTCACCCGGCCGCCGTGCTCCGCGAGTCGCACCTCCAGCACGCCGGGGGCATCCCGCAGCCCGGCGCCGTCCAGCGCGGCGAGGGTGCCCGTGCGCTCCGGCACCAGGAAGCCGATGGCGGCGCTGCGCAGCCCGGTGTCCGTGCGCCGCAGATCGGGGGTGCGGCCCAGGGCCACGTCCACGCAGGCGGCGGCGAGGTCGATCCCGGTGACATGGCGGACGAGTTCGGTGATGCGGTTTCCGGCGGGGCGCGGGTTGACCTCGACCACGCGCGGCCCGGCGGAGGTGAGCTTGACCTCGGTGTGTGCCACCACGCCTGCGGTGAGCCCGAGCGCCTTGAGCGCGGCCAGGGCGGTCTGCTCGGCGGCCTCCGTGTCGGACGCCGTCAGCGCGGCGGGGAACATGTGCCCGGTCTCGATGAACGCGGGCGCCCCGCCGACGCTCTTGTCGGTCACGCCCACCACATGGACCGCGCCCCCGTACGAGACCGTTTCCACGCTCACCTCGGGGCCGTCCAGCAGCTCTTCGAGCAGCACCGCGGGGGTGCGCCGCTGGCCGCGGGCGTTGACCGGGAAGTCGGCCAACGCGCCGAAGGCGGCGGCGAGTTGGGACTCGTCGTCCACCCGCCGTACATACATGCCCGCGCACAGGTCGACGGGCTTGACGACCAGCGGGTAGCCGATCTCCCCCGCGGCCCGTGCGAGGTCGGCCCACTCCTCGTGCACGGCGAAGCGGGGCCCGGGCACCCCGGCCCCGGCGAGGACGCGGCGCGTGGCGTCCTTGCGGCAGGCGTCGCGGACCGCCTCGGGGGCCGGTCCTGGCAGTCCGAGGTGTCCGGCCATCCGCGCGACCGTCGGCAGGTAGTAGTCGCAGGACGTGATCGCCCCGTCGAAGCCGAACACCGCGTGCAGCCGCTCGGCCTCCGGCAGCAGCGCCTCGGTGTCATTGGTGTCGGCAGTGATCACATTGCGCGCCCCGAGCAGCGGGTGCGCCGTGCCCTCGGGGGCGGAGCGCAGGTAGTGGTGCAGGTCGCGGGTGAGGAAGGTGAACTCGTGCCCGCTCTCGCGTATCGCCCGTGGCAGCAGTCTGCTCATCGACCCGACCCAGCTCTCTACCACCAACAGATGAGCCACAGCTCCCCTTTTCCATTCGTGTGGGATAACGTGGCGGCCACGTTATCGATAATCGTTTTCATTGTCATCTGGCTCCCCGTGTACCGAGGAAGAAATCGCTGTGACCTCACCCACGCGCCGCACGGCCCTGCTGTGCGCCCTGGCGGCCATCGCCGCGACCGTTGCCCCCGCAGCCCCCGCCCAGTCCGCCGCCCGGACCCCCGCCACCGGTCCGGCGTCCGCGCTCCGCTTCGGCGGCTGCCCCGCGTCCGTGCCCGATCCGCCCGCGCCGGAGCGCGTGGAATGCGGGCGGCTGAGCGTGCCGCTGGACCGGAACCGCCCCCGTGGGCCGCGCATCGAGATCGCCGTCTCGCGCGTCCGGGCCTCCGGGACACCCGCGGAGCGGCGCGGCATCCTGTTGGTCAACCCCGGTGGGCCGGGCGGCTCCGGGCTGCCCTACGCGGTCACCAAGCGGGCCAAACTCCCGGAGAGCGTGCGCCGTTCGTACGACGTCATCGGCTTCGACCCGCGCGGCGTCGGGCAGAGCGCACCCGTCGACTGCGGCCCGATGGGCGGTCTCTTCGCCACCCCGGGCGTGGACCCCGTGCCCATCGGCCCAACGGCCGAGCGGGCCCAGCTGGCGTCACTGCGCGATCTGGCCGACGACTGCGCGGCGGGCGGCGGCGACGCGTTGCCGTACCTGTCGACGGAGGAGACCGCCCGGGACATGGACGCGATACGTGCCGCACTCGGCGAACGGCGGACGAGCTTCCTCGGCGTCTCCTACGGCACCTACCTCGGCGCGGCCTACGCCGCCGCCTTCCCGCACCGCACGGGCCGGATGGTGCTGGACAGCGCCGTAGGGCCCTGGGACTGGTACGACTTCGACGTGCTCCAGAGCCGGGCGCTGCTGCGGCAGCGCGACACCTTCTTCGCCTGGGCCGCCGCCCACGCGGACCGCTTCCGCCTGGGCGACAGCGCGGCGGCCGTACGCCGGGCCTATCTGCGCGTACGCGACCGACTCAGCGCCGACCCGGTGGACGGCTTCGGCCCCGCGGAGTTCGACCGGGCCGTGTACCGCGCCCTCGGCCGCACCGAACGCTGGGCCGACCTCGTGGACGGCCTGCGCACCTACCTCCGCGACGGCAGCCCCAATGGACTCCGTCCCACCGAGGACTTCACCGGCCCGGACTCACGCAACTACGAGGCCGCCAACCGCACCGTCAAGTGCGCCGACGGCCCCGGCCCCACGCCCCGGCGGATCGTGGCGGACATCCGCCGCACCCGGCGCCTCGACCCCCAGCCGGTCCTCACCGGCATGGAGGCGTCCACCTGCGCCTACTGGCACCACCGGCCCGCCCGCCGCACCCCGCTCGGCAGCCCCGACGCGCCGCCCGTCCTGCTGGTGGCCTCCGCCCACGACCCCGTCACGCCCATCGAGGGCGCGCGTCAGCTGCGCCGACTGCTCCCAGGCTCACGCCTGGTGACGCTCGACGACGACTACTCGCACGGGGTGTTCGCCAGCCGGGGCAACGCCTGCGTGGACGGCGCCACGGCCCGGTACCTCGTCGACGGGGCCGTGCCGGCGGCGGATGTGCGCTGCACGGGGCCCGGTCTGCCCGTTCCGCCGCCCACCGGGAGCGCGGCCACGCCTCAATAGCGCCTCGGGTCCCGCGCGTGTGCTCCTGGCATCGGCCAGGACGAGATCAGCGCAGCGCGGCCACCAGTGCGTCGCTCGCGGAGCACCACACCTGCCGCGCCTCGCTGAATCCCCGGTCCAGCAGGGTCTCGAGGTGCCAGCGGGTCGCGGTGGGCCGGTCCCGCCGGGCGCCGCCGTGCGGACTGGGCTCGCGCGGGTCGCCGAGCAGGGCGAAGCGCTGGGCCGTCGCCTCGGCGAGGAGGGGGTCGTCGGCCGCCGTGTGCCACCAGTCGGCCCAGTCCAGGGCCCCTGCCGCCGCTGCCGCTCCTGGCGTTCGGTGTGCAGGGTGTGATGGACGACGCGAGGCCGCTTCAGCGGTGAGACGCCTGCGCGATATGCCTTTCCCGCGCAGTGCCCGGCGGTTGGGTCTTCTGGCGGAGCAGGCCACGGCCGCCGACAGCCAGCATCCACGCCAGGAGGGGAAGCGCCGCGACCCGCTCCATGCCTCCCATGCCGAGCCCGAGATAGTGGTGGGAGAGAAAGAGCCCGAAGGCCGTGATCGCTGTGATCCCCAGCAGGCTGGTCATCCACCGCAGCGGCCCCGGAACATCGTCCGCCAGGCCGATTCCCGCCAGCGCGAGACCGATGTTGCCCGCCGCCATGATGAGCATGGCACCCAGGACATGCTGGTTCTCGTTGACATCCGCAGGAGCCAGCCCGGCCAGCACAAACCCCACACCAGCACCTGCCAACAGACAGCGAACCACGGTTGCGACCGCACCGCTACGCCACAGCGCACCAGTCAGGACGGCGCCGACGACGAGCGACGTTCCCAGCACGATGAACGAGGCGTTCATCAGGCCGTGTTCGGGCGAACAGATATACCGTGGCTCGGGTTCCGACTGCATCGCGCAGTTGGCGTTCCCCAGGTCACTGATGTTGTTCCGCGCCCAACTGTACGGTGTCGCCCAGGCCGACTCGACGATCCAGTGGGCCACAAAGAACTGCACCATTCCTGCCGCCCACGCGGCGTATCCGATTCGAGCCTTCACCTGTCCGCCCCTTCTCGCGCACATTTCCGTGTGCACAGCGGATCATGCGGCCCCGCCCCAAGGCACTCCGGCAAACCCCCGGAACGAGACGGTGGCAGCCCCCACGCCCCGGACCCCCGGCTCAGCCCAACGCGTCCATCAGGGCGGCCACATAGGCATCCAGCCGCTCCTCCACGGCTCGCGCCGTCAGCTCCGTCCGCCCTGCCGCCCGCCACGGCCGCGACACCAACCGCACTTCCTCAGAGAGCGCCAGCCCGTCGCGCACCCGCCAGTACAACCGCTCGCTCGCGGTCGCGGCCAGCGCCCCGCCGGCCTCCTCATACGCCTCGGCGAACCGCAGCCCCCACGCCGGGCCGTGCAGCAGCACGAGATTGGTGGAGCAGTGCGCCACATCGATGTCCGCCGGGCCCCAGGAGGTCTGCGCCCAGTCGACGACGCCGGTGATCCGGACACCAGCCGCCCCCGGAGACAGCGCGTCGCCGAACAGCACATTGCCGGGGTGGAAGTCCCGGTGCAGGAACCGTCCCTCATAGGACGGCGCGGGCTTGCGCATCACGTCGATCGCCGCGGCCCATACCGCCGTGTCGGCGCCCTTCGGAACGACGACGGTGTCGGCGGTCGTCCGCGCCACGTACTCCGGGGGCCGCTCGGCCGGTCGCAACGCGTGGATCGCGACGAGTTGACGGGCCAGCACGGGGACGCGTGTCTCCAGTCCCCCGTCGTCGAGGACCGTCAGGCCCGCCAGCTGTGTCATCAGGAGCGATGGACGCTCGCAGTGCGTGGCGGTCGGATCAACCGCGAGCAGTCCAGGAGCGGGCACGCCGGTCCCCGTGAGCAGTGTCAGGGCACTGGCCTCCCTGTTCAGCCAGTCCTTGGCGTGCTGCGCGTTGACGAGGGTCCGCAGCACCAGGTCGCGGGTGCCGCCGTCCCGCGTGCCGACGGTCAGCCTCCGCATCTCGGCAGTGATGCCGCCGTGCAACGCCTCAGCCCCGACGACCCGTTCGCCCGCCTCCAGGTGGCGGCTCACCCAAGCCAGTGTCAACGGTTGGACAGCCGCCGTCCCATGGTGGTTGGCCACCGTGCGACCTCATCATCCGGGCGGCGCCATCTGCAAAGGGTTTTTCCTGTGTCCCTCAAGGATGAATGTCCGGACGAATGTACGGAACGCTTGTCGGCGTGGCGTTCCCTGCCGATCATCCCATAGGGGGACGGCGCCGTTCGAATTCGCGGCGCTAGTATCTCAGCATCTTCGGTTCGTGCAATTGCATGACGGGATTGTACGGCGCTGCGGCCTGCTGCTTTTCCTGATCGGCAGACCACGTGCGACGGAGAAGTGACATATTCGAACGCAATGGTTCGGAGGTTCTGTATGGGCGAGTACCGGAACGGGAGCCCGGCGGGCTCCATCGATGCGATCTGGACAAAGAGCAGGAAGAGCACGGCGACCGGTCAGTGCGTCGAGTTAGCGGCTCTGCCGGAGGGCAGGGTGGCCATGCGTAACTCGACCGATCCCTGCGGGCCCGCGCTCATCTTCAAGGCGTCGGAGATCGCCGCATTCCTGGACGGAGCGAAGAAGGGTGAGTTCGACCTTCTCGCGGTAGTCAACTAGGCCGAAAAGAAACCCATACTCAAGGGACACGCGAGCTTCGACCGTGCCAAGATGGGCTAGCCCTATCCACGAATGGAGTTCGCGTGTCCACCCGTCCTGATGATTCTCTCCCGCTTTTCGGCGCAGACCGGCTTGCAGAGGTCAGGCCGACCGCGGCTGGGCTCCTCCTCGGGCTTGACCTTCGCCGAGTGCGTGATCAGCGTGGCATCGCCATGAAGATGGCCGCGAAGGCGATCAACGCCTCGGTATCCAAAGTCAGTCGGCTGGAGCGCGCCGTAAGTCCCCCGGACGTGCATGACGTCGCAGCGCTGGCCACCTGGTACAAGTTGCCCGCTGAGGACCGAGCTCACCTGGAGGCACTGGCCCGGCGTGCCCAGGAAGCCGAATGGTTCGAGCCCTACTCGGACTACACCCCGGTGTGGATGCACCGGCTGATGGGCCTGGAGGCGATGTCCGTCCAGCTCATGACGTATGAGATGAAGATCGTGCCCGGCCTCATGCAGAGCGATGAGTACGCCCGGCAGATCATCAGCAATGGCCTGCGTGCCGCTGATGGCGACCAGGTGGATCCGCGCGTACGTCTGCGGCAGGAACGCCAGAGGCGGTTCTTCGATCAAGCTCAGCCGCCACAGGCGACGTTCCTGCTGGACGAGTCCATCATCTACCGTCAGGTCGGCGATCCTCAGACGATGCGGGGGCAGCTGCTCAAGCTGCTGGATTTCCTTGACGTACCCGACGTCAGCATCAGGTTCGTGCCCTTCGACAGCGCGGTCGTATCCAACTATGGCTCCATGACCCACCTGGTCTTCGGTGACGGTGGTCTGCCGCCCATGGTGTACATCGAGGGGAACGATGCCGCGACGTACCATTCGAAGACGGAGGACGTGGAGCGTCATGTCGAACTGATGCTGCGGCTCAGCGGTGAAGCGGCCGTTTCACGGCGCCAGAGCCGCAGCATGATTCACAAGGCCCTCGAACGGTTCTCCGAGTAGCCGGAACGGCTCGTTATGGCCTGGCAGGCACTTCGGCTAGGCCGCCGAACTCGGTCCATTCGATACTCCGCTGTCGCTGCCGCAACTCGGAGTCCGGACGCCAGTCAGTCACATCCACAAGCCCTGGCGGCTGGACCGCGAGCCCGTCGAAGTAGTCATACACATCCTGCTTTTGCCGCACCCGACCCCAGTGTCCCTGGGTCTGCTCCAGCATCAGCTCCGTCACCTTCTGGCGGAGCCGTGGGTCCTCGCTCACGAGTTGGCAGAGCACGACGAAGCTTCCCGGCCGCAGGCGCTCGACGACCCGCTGGACGAGTTGCCCGGGCTCTGCCTCGTCCGAAATGCAATGCAGCACGGAAATGAACAGGACGGCGACGGGCTCGCTTAGATCGACAAGCCGTTTGAACTCAGCGTGGCTGAAGATGTAGTCGGTTTCCGTTATGTCGGCCGAGATGATGGTGGTTCGGTCGTTCTCATCCAAGATCGACCGGCCGTGGGCCAGGACTACGGGATCGTTGTCGATGTATACGACGCTCGACTGCGGATCGACTGCTTGTGCGACCTGGTGGACGTTGTTCTGCGTCGGCAGCCCAGACCCGAAGTCGATGAACTGCCGTATGCCGTGCTCCGCGGCGAGAGTCCGGACCACGCGCTCAAGAAACCAACGGTTGTTGCGGGCCAGCTCTCTTGTGGTCGGCGCGGAGCGCAGCAGTAGCTGGCAAGCTGTCCGGTCCGCTTCGTAGTTGTAATGACCGCCAAGTAGCCAGTCGTACATCCTGGCCGCGCTTGGAACCGATAAGTCGATGCGTCGCTTGTCCGTCAAGGACAGACCCCCTCCCGGTCGAGCCCCGATCTCTCCAGGGAATGAGGGCCATCTTATGAGGGCAAGCCAAGCGCCACCACCACTGTTAAGAGTGATGATGGCGAAAACTGGGCGTGAACGTCGTGTTCTATCGTAGACGTTGACGTGAGATCCCTGCCGATTTCAGTGCGGAACGGGCGACTCCAGATATTCGAGGGCCGTGGTGGAAAGCTGCCGCCTGGCGGCCAGGAGGCTGGCCGTCACGACAGGTGGCTCCACCCCCATCAGCTCGGCGGCGGTCTTGACCGGCATCTTCAGTCGGCACCGCAGCACCACCGCGTCGGCGGTCCCGTCGGGCAGTGAGCCGTACAGCCGGTCGACGGCCTGGTCCCGGCGGTCAGTTCTTCTTCTGTGGCGTGCGGCGCTGATCTGGCCGCGGAGTTGACGCCATGCCTCGGCCGCCAGTCGGGGTTCGCGCAGGAGCTCGTCCCATCGGCTCGCGACGATGCCGAACGTGGCATCGACGGCCGCCTGGCCGGCCGGTTTGTCCAGCAGTCGCACCTGCGCGTAGCGGAGGTAGCGGGGCCGGTGCAGCTGGACGAAGGCCAGGTAGCCGGCGTCGCTCCACGGGTTCGCCGTGATGGGGCCATGCTCGTGGGAGTCCTGGTCCGCGGCCGGGGCACCGCCCTGACGCCGTTTGCTGTCACCGAGGAGTGCGGGCGGCGCACTTAACTGACGGGCAGTCGTAGGAGGCTTTCCCTCGCGAATCACTGCGGGCCCGAAATTGAAGCTGATACCGTGCGATGGCCCGGAGGGTGGTTGCGTGCACCCTCGGCGAGATCGGTCAAGCATTCGCATTCCTGTCTTGATCACATCGCACTCCGGGGGATGGCTGCTATCCATTTCCCCGGGGCGGGCTCCCTTGCCTGGAGCCAGCACGACAGTATCGTGAGCGGCGACCCCGATGGCCCTCGAAAGCCTCTCATGCAAAGTCATCTCTTACGTGGAGCCGCTTGAGGTATTTTCACCTCACGGGAATCAAACGCGGTGCCGAAATTTCGTGCATGTGTTCGCGGATGATGGGTGGGGCCGCTTGGCGGCACCCTGTTCTTGAGCTCTTAAAGAGGTCAGTCAAGAGCCCTGTACTCAGCTGACGGATCCATCAGCTCGGGGTGCTCCACGGTGTACCGATGGCCGTAGAGCGCCAGCATCGCCCAGTGCCAGGCTTCGTCATGAAAGAGGAGGCCGCGATGGGGCTCATCGCTCGGCTCGTATGGGTATCGCTCCACAGCGGCCTGCCGGGCTTGGTCCGGTGCCAGGCCGCCGTATCGCCGCATCACCCACGCGTAGCAACGCCGCTCACCGTGCAGATAGTCGACGTACTCCTCCTCGCTCCAGGTCATCTGGCCAATCTAGCCGCGGGCCTCGCGGATACTGGGCCGTATGCGTATTGACTTCGAGCCCGAGACCATGGGTGCCACCCCCTTCTACAAGCTGCTGACCTCGGTCATCGTGCCCCGGCCGATCGCCTGGGTGTCGACCGTCGGCCAGGACGGTGCCGCGAACCTCGCTCCGCACTCGTTCTTCACCGTCGCGGCCGTGGCTCCGCCCGTTGTGCAGTTCACCTCCGTGGGGCGTAAGGATTCGCTGCGGAACGTCGAGGCCACCGGGGAGTTTGTGGTGAACCTCGCTCCCGAGGGGCTGTTCGAGCAGGTCAACGCGACGGCGACGGACTTTCCGCACGGGATGAGCGAGTTCGAGGAGGTGGGGGTGGAGCAGGAGGCGAGCTTGCGGGTGAAGCCGCCTCGGGTGGCGGGGTCACCGGTGGCGTTGGAGTGTGTGGTGCACAGCACGATGGGGATCGGGAACTCGACGGTGGTCTTTGGGCGGGTGGTGCATGCCGTGATCGACGACGAGGTGATGGTCGACGGGCATGCGGAGATCACCAGGCTGCGGCCGCTGTCCCGGCTGGGGAGGAACGAATGGGGCACGGTCGGTGAGGTGCTGGATCTCGCCCGGGTCCGTTACGCGGACTGGGAGGGGCGGGGGCCGGAGAAGGCTTGAGGACCGTGGGCCATGGGCCGGGGGAGTAGGCGGGAGTAGGAGAGGGCCGTGGTGGTGGAGAGCGTGGTGTTCGACATCGGCTCGACCCTCGTCCGTGAGGACCGCTACTGGGGTGCCTGGGCCGACTGGCTCGGGGTGCCGCGGCACACCCTGTCCGCGCTGGTGGGGGCCGTCGTCGCACAGGGGCGCGACGACGGGGACGCGATCCGGCTGCTGCGGCCGGACGGCGTGGACATCGACACCGAACGGCGGGCGCGGGAGGCGGCGGGGCGGGGGGAGTGGCTGGACGAGTCCGATCTGTACCCGGATGTACGGTCCGCGCTCGGCGCGCTGCGGGGGTCCGGGCTGCGGGTGGTGCTGGCCGGGAACCAGTCGCTGCGGATGGGGGAGCTGCTGCGGGGAATGGAGCTGCCGGTCGATGCCGTGGCGACGTCCGGTGGATGGGGGGTCGTCAAGCCGGATCCGGAGTTCTTCCGGCGGGTGCTGGAGCTCGGTGGCGCCGCGCCGGGGGACACGGTGTACGTGGGTGACCATCCGGCCTTCGACATCCGCCCGGCGAAGGCCGCCGGGCTGCGGGCCGCGCATATCCGCCGGGGGCCGTGGGCGCATCTGTGGGCGGATACGGCCGAGGCGGCGATGGCGGACTGGCGGATCGACTCGCTGGGTGAGCTGGTGGAGATCTTCACCGGACCGGCGGGGCCATCGTCTCCGTAAGGCCGCAGCCCGGGGCAGGGGTGTGCGCAGAGTGAGGAGTTCACACCCGGTGTGATGTGAATGCTTGCATATATCTATCGCACACCCTTCCCTGCCGCGCGGCAGGGCGCTTGACTCGTCCCATGCCGCTCAGGGGGCGCCAGACCTGAGCGAAGGGGCCGCCGGACTCCTCCCTCCTCGGCCGGCGGCCCATCTCCCTGCCCGGCGGATGTCCGAGAGGCAGGTGTCTGAGACGCGCGTCAGCCTGCCGACTCGGCCGCGTGCGCGCTCAACACACTGAGGCCGACGAGCGCGAAGAGCGCAATGCCCAGCAGAATCCGGTAGATCACAAACGGCATAAAGCTCTTGCTCGAGATGAACTTCATAAACCACGCGATCACCACATAGCCGACAACGAAGGCGATGACCGTCGCGAAGATCGTCGGACCCCAGTCGGTATGGCCGTCGGAGGCGTCCTTCAACTCGAAGGCGCCCGAGGCCAGTACCGCCGGGACCGCGAGCAGGAAGGAGTAACGGGCCGCCGCCTCGCGGGTGTAGCCCATCAGCAGCCCGCCGCTGATCGTGGCGCCCGACCGGGAGACGCCCGGCACCAGCGCCATCGCCTGGCAGACCCCGAATATGAGCCCGTCCCGGATGCTCAGCTCCTGGAGCGTCTTGCGCTGGTTGGCGACGCGGTGCCGACCGCCCGTCTCATCGCGGGCCGCGCGGCGGTCCGCGAAGCCCAGTACGAGGCCCATGACCACGAGGGTCGTGGCTATCAGCCGCAGATCGCGGAACGGACCCTCGATCGCGTCCTGGAGGGTGAGCCCGAGCACACCGATGGGCAGCGAGCCGACGATCACCAGCCAGCCCATCTGGGCGTCGTGGTTGCCGCGCCACTCCTTGCTGAAGAGCGAGCGGAACCAGGCCGACACGATGTTGACGATGTCCTTGCGGAAGTAGATGAGCACCGCGAGCTCCGTGCCGATCTGGGTGATCGCGGTGAAGGCGGGCCCAGGGTCGTTCCAGCCGGCGAACGCGGCCGTGAGCCGCAGATGGGCGCTGGAGGAGATCGGAAGAAACTCAGTCAACCCCTGGACCAGCCCGAGGATGAATGATTCAAACCACGACATTGAGTCTTCGCTATCCAAGGCTGATCGTGCGCTGCTCGGTTCCTGGTCGCAGATGTCCAGGCATGACCGATTCAGGCGGGGCGGTCAGTGGGAGGCCGACCGTCGAGGATCAACGGCCGGTTGTGGGGGCAGCGTAGCGTCCTCGGGTGTGCGGCCCATCAAGGGCCTGGTCAGACCCTCGGTTCAGCGCTTTGACCTCGGGTACTCGGGGCTTCGGCCGCCCCGCCGCGGGCGGCCTGACGAGGACCAGCCGGGTAAGACCGGTGAACAGCTGAGGGCAGCCGAGGAGCCGAACCGTATGACCGCGATCGGGCACGACGGAGGACGGGGTGGCCGACGGGACGACGGGGCCGGGGGCGGCGCCGGAAGCGGGCCGGGCGGGACGATCACCACCGAGGTCCCGGCGCGGCTGGACCGGCTGCCCTGGTCACGCTGGCACTGGATGATCGTGATCGGCCTCGGCACCGTATGGATCCTGGACGGTCTCGAGGTGACCGTCGTCGGCAATATCGCCAACCGCCTCGCCGAGCCCGGCAGTGGGCTGCCCATCACCGATGCGCAGGTCACCGGGATGGCGGCGGCCCTCTATGTGGCCGGGGCCTGCACCGGGGCGCTGTTCTTCGGCTGGCTCACCGACCGCTACGGCCGCAAGAAGCTCTTCCTCATCACGCTCGGGGTCTATCTGGCCGCCACCGCGCTCACCGCCATCTCCTTCTCCGCCTGGTGGTTCTTCCTCTTCCGCTTCCTCACCGGCTTCGGCATCGGCGGGGAGTACGCGGCCATCAACTCCGCGATCGACGAGCTGATCCCCAGGAAGTACCGGGGCCGCGTCGACCTGGTCATCAACGGGAGCTTCTGGCTCGGCGCGATGGGCGGCTCGCTGCTCTCCGTGCTGATGCTGAACACGAACCTCTTCGCGCTGGACGTCGGCTGGCGGCTCACCTTCGCCCTCGGTGTCGTCCTCGGCCTGGCCATCCTGCTGGTTCGGCGGAACGTCCCGGAAAGCCCGCGCTGGATGTTCATCCACGGCCGCGCGGAGGGCGCCGAGGAACTGGTCGCGGCGGCCGAACGGCGGATCGAGGACGAGACCGGGCGGCGCCTGGCCGAGCCGGACAAGGCCATCACCATCCGCACCCGGAAGAGCACCGGCTTCATCGAGATCGCCCGGACGCTCTTCCGGGCCTACCCCAGGCGCGCGCTCCTGGGGCTGGCCCTCTTCATCGGGCAGGCGTTCCTCTACAACGCCATCACCTTCGGCTTCGGCTCGATCCTGGTGAAGTTCTTCAACGTGTCCAGCGGTGCAACCGGCTACTACTTCGCGGTCATCGCGTTCGGCAACTTCCTCGGGCCCCTGCTGCTGAGCAGGCTCTTCGACACGGTCGGCCGTCGGCCGATGATCTCGGGGACGTACATCCTCTCCGGTGCGCTGCTGTTCATCACGGCCTGGTTGTTCGGCAGCGGCTGGCTCAACGCGACCACGATGACCGCCTGTTGGTGCGCGGTCCTCTTCTTCGCCTCGGCCGGTGCCAGCTCGGCGTATCTGACGGTCAGCGAGGTCTTCCCGATGGAGACGCGCGCCCTGGCCATCGCCTTCTTCTACGCCGTCGGCACGGCGGCCGGGGGCATCAGCGGTCCGCTGATCTTCTCGGATCTGACGGCGAGCGGAGTCGTCGCCGACACCGTGCTGGCCTTCTGCATCGGGGCTTCGCTCATGGTCGCGGCCGGGCTGGCCGCCGTCTTCTTCGCCGTTCCGGCGGAGCGGCGTTCACTGGAGGACGTCGCGGAGCCGCTGTCCGCGCGCGCCGCGGCCACGTCGCCCTCCGCCCCCGGTCCGCAGGGTGGCTGACGGCGCCGGCCCTCGTCCGTCAGCCCCGCGGCGCCATCTCGTCCGCCGTCCTGTCTTCCGCGGGCTGTACGGGCCGTACGGGCCTCAGGGGCCGCACGGTCCGGATACGGCCGCGTTTGCGCCAGGCCACCAGCGCTCCCGCGACGGCGGGCACCGCGATGAAGGCCAGCGCGAGGAGGAAGACGGGCGAGGTGGGGGTGGTGGCGCGGCTGCCCGCCACCACGTAGGCGGCGGTGTTCGGCACACTGCCCAGCCCCGTGGCCAGTAGGAACGACGGCCAGCCCATCCGTGAGACGGCCGCGCAGTAGTTGGCGGCGGCGAACGGCACACCGGGGAACAGCCGGATCGCCAGCATCGACCGGAACCCGTGGTGGCTCAACTGCCGGTCCGCCGCAGTGAGCCAGCGCCCCCGCAGCAGCGGCCGCAGCGCGTCCTGCCCCAGCAGCCGCCCGAGGCCGAAGGCGATCCCGGCGCCGATCACCGTGCCGCCTATGGCCGTGGCCAGCCCGGCCTGGATGCCGAAGAGCGCACCGGCCGCCAGGTTCAGCAGTGGCCGGGGGACCAGCGCGGCGGTGCCCACTCCGTACGCTGCCGTGAACAGCACCACGGCCGTCCCGCCCGTCAACTCCGGCCAGCCGTGGGTCAGCAGCCGCTGCGGCTGCCACAGCCAGACCGCGATCGCGGAACCGGTGAGCAGCGCGGCGAGCAGCCCCAGCCGTGACCACGGCGAGAGGAGCACGGCGCGGGCGCGGCGCGCGGCCGGTTTCGCGGGCGGCGGGGCGACATCGAGCACCGGTGGAGCGTAACCGACCGGGCCCGGCGGACGCTGTGATGTCGTCGGGTTGTCGTCCGATTGTCGGCAGACCGTCGACAGAGGGTCGCGGACCGCGTCGGCAGAGGGTTCCGGACCCGGTCCCCAGAGGGCTCCGGACCCCGACCGCAGAGGGTCCCGAAGCCCGTCGACAGAGGTTCCGGACCACCGCCCCACCCACCCCGCGCGCCCCGAAACCACCGAAAACCATTCGACGCGGACCGAACAGTGCGCGAAGATCACAGCATGTTCCGGCTCGCCTTCCTCACGCCGACGTCCGCGGTCGCGGACGCGCCGAAGGCTGCCGTCCTCCCCCTCGCTCCGGCCGCGGTCGCCGTCCTCACCACGGACCCGCCCGCAGCCGCTCCCACTGCCGTTCCCGCCGCCTGCCTCGACGGCGCCCGAAGCTGACCCTCCTCGGACAACTCCGACGGATCCCCCAGGGGGAGGGTCGGCGAGGTTCTGGGGTCCGCGCTTCCCACCCCGGTGACGAGGAGAGACCGTCGTATGTCCACCACCTCCAAGCAGACGTACGTGCGCACCAAGCCGCATCTGAACATCGGCACCATGGGCCATGTCGACCACGGCAAGACCACGCTGACCGCCGCCATCACCAAGGTGCTGAGCGAGCGCGGCACCGGCGGCGCCTATGTTCCGGCCGACCGCATCGACCGGGCGCCGGAGGAGGCCGCGCGCGGTATCACCATCAACATCGCGCATGTCGAGTACGAGACCGACACCCGGCACTACGCCCACGTCGACATGCCCGGCCACGCCGACTTCATCAAGAACATGGTGACCGGCGCCGCCCAGATCGACGGGGCGATCCTCGTGGTCTCCGCGCTCGACGGTGTGATGCCGCAGACCGCCGAGCATGTGCTGCTGGCCCGCCAGGTCGGCGTCGACCACATCGTGGTGGCCCTCAACAAGGCCGACGCGGGCGACCCCGAGCTCACCGACCTCGTCGAGCTCGAGGTGCGCGAGCTGCTGTCCGCACACGGCTACCCCGGCGACACCACGCCCGTCGTACGGGTCTCGGGACTGCGGGCGCTGGCGGGCGACCCGCGCTGGACCGCGGCGATCGAGGCGCTGCTGGACGCCGTGGACATCTACGTACCGACGCCCGTGCGGCACACCGGGGCGCCCTTCCTGCTGCCGGTGGAGAACGTGCTGACCATCACCGGGCGCGGCACGGTCGTCACCGGCGCCATCGAGCGCGGCACGGTACGGGTCGGCGACCGCGTCGAGGTGCCCGGCACCGATGTGGCCACGGTGGTCACCGGGGTGGAGACCTTCGGCAAGTCCATGGAGTCGGCCGAGGCGGGCGACAACGTGGCGCTGCTGCTGCGCGGAGTGGCGCGGGACGCGGTGCGCCGCGGCCATGTGGTGGCCGCGCCCGGCAGCGTCGTGCCGCGGCGGTGCTTCACGGCGCGGGTGTACGTCCTCCCGGCGGCCGAGGGCGGTCGGCGGACCCCGGTGTCCACCGGCTACCGCCCGCAGTTCTACCTCCGTACAGCCGATGTGGTCGGCGCCGTGGACCTCGGGGCCGCCGCGGTGGCGCGCCCCGGTGACACGGTCACCATGACGGTCGAGCTCGGCCGCGCGGTACCGCTGGAGCCCGGCCTCGGTTTCGCGATCCGCGAGGGCGGCCGCACGGTGGGCGCGGGCACGGTGACGACCGTGCTGCCGTAGCCATCACCGGCCCCGCTCGCCCGCCCCCGTGCAGGAGGCGGGCGAGCGGACGCCAGGGCCCGCGCGCGACGGCACAATGAGAGGGTGAACGAGCCGATCCCCGTGAGCCGCGCCGTGGACGGCGGCACCGCCAAGCTGCTGCCGGACCTGGACCGCCCGCGTGCCTGGCTGCTCACGGTGGACGGCGCCCCGCAGTCGTACGTCGACCTGGACGATCCGGGCCATCTGGAATTCGAGTACGCACGGCGGATCGCCCATGTCCTGGACGCGGCCGCCGCTCCCGGCGCCCCGCTCGACGTACTCCACCTGGGCGGTGGGGCGCTGACGCTGCCTCGCTATCTGGCCGCCGCCCGCCCGGGCTCCCGGCAGGTGGTGATCGAGGCCGACCGGGGGCTGCTCGAGCTGGTCGCCGAGCAGCTGCCGCTGCCGTCAGGGGCGGGGGTCACGGTGCGGCCCGAGGACGCCAGGGCCGCGCTGGAGGCCGCGCCCGAGGGGTCCGCCGATGTCATCGTGGCCGATGTCTTCGGCGGTTCGCGGGTGCCCGCGCACCTGACCTCCGTCGAGTACGCCCGCGCCGCGGCCCGGGCGCTGCGGCCGGGCGGGTGGTACGCGGCCAATCTGGCCGACGGGGCGCCGTTCGCCTTCCTCCGCTCCCAACTGGCCACGTACCGCACGGCGTTCGCGCATCTCGCCCTGATCGCGGAGCCGTCGGTGCTGCGCGGTCGCCGGTTCGGCAACGCCGTGCTGGTGGCCTCCCAGTCGCCGCCGCCGGTCGCCGTGCTGGCCCGCCGCACCGCGGCCGACGCCTTTCCGGCCAGGGTCGAGCACGGGGAGGCGCTGGAGCGGTTCATGGGGGGCGCGGCGCCGGTGCGGGACGAGGACGCGACGCCCTCGCCCGAGCCGCCGAACGGGGCCTTCAGCGTGGGCTGACCGGGTCTGGCGGTGACGGGTCCGGGACGGCGTTCAGCGTGGGCTGACCGGCTCCGGGGTGGCGTCCGTGGTGGCGGCCGGTCCGTCCCCGGCGACGGGCTTGGTCTCGTGCCGGCGCAGCCGCCGTACGTCCGGGACCGTCAGCACCGCCAGCGTCAGCGCCAGGATCAGCGCGGAACACCCCCACAGCGAGGCCGACCGGCCGAACGCCTCCTCGGCCGGGCCCGCGAGCGCCGTGGCCAGCGGCACCATGGCGATCGAGCCGAACCAGTCGTACGCCGAGACCCGCGACAGCTTGTCCTCGGGGATCTCCTGGTGCAGCGCGGTCATCCAGGCCACCCCGAACACCTCGACCGACACCCCGACCAGGAACATCACCACGATCAGCGGTGCGATCGGCATCGGCACGGCGAGCGCGGCCGACGGCAGCGCGAGCGGCAGCACGCACAGGGAGCCCGCGAGCAGCATCCGGCGTGGCCGCCAGCGCACCATCAGCAGACAGCCCAGGACGGTGCCCGCGCCGAACGCCGCGAGCGCGAATCCCCAGGGGCGCGCCCCGCCCAGCTGGTCCTCGGCCACCAGCGGGCCGAACACCCCCTCCGCCGCTCCGACCACCGCGTTGACGACGGAGAACTGGACGACGATCGACCAGAGCCAGGGCCGGCCGATGAATTCGCGCCAACCTTCGCGCAGATCCCGCAACATGCCGCCGCCCGGTTCCCGTTGGGCGACGGCGCTGACGTCGAGCAGGGAGCGCAGGGCGCCCGCGACCGCGAACGCGGCGGCGTCGACGGCCAGCACCCAGCCGGGGCCGACCACCGCGATCAGCGCACCGCCGAGCGCGGCCCCGCCGATCTGCGCACCGTTCATGCCCATGCGGAACACCGCGAAGGCGCGGGCGGCCTGTTCGCCGTTGACGCTGGAGAGCAGCATGCCCTCGGCGGCGGGGGAGAAGAACGCCTGCCCGGTGCCGCCGAGCGCGGACAGCACGGCCATCTGCCACAGCCGCGCCTCGCCGGACAGGACGAGCACCGCGAAGGCCGCCTGCGAAAGGCAGTTGAGGCTGTTGGCGGCGACCATCACCCGATGGCGGGGCAGCCGGTCCGCCACCGCGCCGCCGATCAGCAGGAAGACGACCAGCGGAAGCGTACGGGCCGCCGCCACGAGACCGATGTCGCCGCCGTCCCCGCCCGCCTCAAGCACCGCGAACGCCGCCGCGATGAGGGCCCCGGCGTTCCCGAGGCCGGTCACCACGGCGGCGGTGGTCAGGAGCGTGTAGTTGCGGCCGGCCCATGCGGGGCGGTGCGGTAGGTGGCGCGGGGCCGGAGGAGTCGTCACATCCGGACTATCCCCGGGGGCGGGCCCCGGCGTCCAACCGGATTCCGGCCGCCGCGATCGGAGCCGCCGGGTGGTCAGGCGGTCACGCGGTCACGCGGTCTGGCGGTCACGCGATCGGGCGGTCGGAGGGTCTGGCGTGTGGCGGTCAGCCGGGGATCAGAGGGTCAGGAGACCTCCGACTTCACCGGCCGCAGCGAACTCATGATCTTCTTGATGGTGGAGTCCGGGACCTCTTCCTTGGCGCCCTTGACCGAGTACAGGACCCAGGTGGCGAAGTCGCCGTTGGTGTCCGTGTAGGTCACGGTGACCGCCTTGCCGTCGGTGGTGCACTTGTCGGTCTTCTTCACCCCGGTGACGGTGGCCGACGCGGTGTAGCCCCGCAGACCGTGGGCGCTCTTGAACTTCTTGGCGTCGGTGACCTTACGGGTCCCGGTCTGCTTCTGGTCGAAGGCGGCGAAGACCCAGTTCTCGGCCTCGATCTTGGCGGCCGACGCCTCGCTCGTGGCGCCCTGGGCGCCCTTCGAACCCGCCCCGGCGGCATGGCTCTTGTTGACGTAGCCGTCCTTGTCCTTGACCGAGCAGTAGTCCTTCTTGTACCTCGCCGGAGCGGACATGACCACGAGCGGCTTGCCCTTGTCGTCCTCGAATCCGGTGCTCAGTCCCGGCGATTCGATCGTCCAGTTCGGAGGGACGTCGAAGGCGTTGTGCCGCTTGGGGCTGACCACCGGCTTCCAGCCGGGTATGACCGCCTTGACGTCGCCGGTGTCACCGCCGGCGCGCGGGTTGTCCGCACCACCGCCGCCGCGCGGGTCCCCGGTCGGCTCCTCGGAGGCCGAAGCCGAGACGGCGGGCGTCTTGTCCTTCCCCTTCGACTCGTCACCGCCGCCGCTGTTGTCCTTGCCCAGGACCAGCACGCCGGTGATGGCCGCGGCGGCGACGACCGCGACGGCCGCAATGATGGCGATGGTGGTCGTGCGCTTCTTGTTGTCGCGCGGCGGCCGCGGTGCGCCGGGTGGACCGGACGGAGCGCCCCACTGCTGGCTGGGCGGACCCTGCGGCGTGCCGTACCCGGGCTGCTGCCCAGGCTGGTCCGGGTACCCCGGCTGCTGCTGGGGCGGCTGCTGATAGGGGTTCGGCTGCTGGTATCCGGGCTGCTGATACGGGTTGGGCTGCTGGTACCCCGGTTGCTGGTATCCCGGTTGCTGATAGGGGTTCTGATCCTGCGGGTTGTTCTGCTCGCCCCCGGGCGGCTGCTGTCCTGGCCACATGGCCAGTAACGATAGAGGGGCCCGCCGACAGCTGCTACGGGCTGCCCGGCGAACTGCCCCTTTCCCCGTTTACTACTGGATGGTAACTTCCGGGGCATGTCAGAAACCCTGCCCTCCGTCGGTGAGATGCTCGCCGCCACGGTGCCCATGGTGCGCACCCTGAACCTGGAGTTCCGCGAGACGTCGCCCGAGCGCGCGGTGCTGTGCCTGCCCGACCAGCCCGACTTCCACAACCACGTCGGCGGCCCCCACGCGGGCGCGATGTTCACCCTGGCGGAGTCCGCGAGCGGCGCCATCGTGCTGGCGGCGTTCGGCGATCAGCTCGGCCGCGCAGTACCGCTGGCCGTGCGCGCCGAGATCGGTTACAAGAAGCTCGCCAAGGGGCCCGTCACCGCGACCGCCACCCTCGGTCGGCCCGCCGCCGAGGTGGTCGCCGAGCTGGACGCGGGGGAGCGCCCTGAATTTCCGGTGAACGTCGCGATCACGCGCGAGGACAGTGCGGTTACGGGTGAAATGTCCATCGTGTGGACCCTGCGCCCCCAGTCCTGAGGCCGTACCTCCTCGCCAGCATCATGTGCGTATCCCCCAAGCCCTGAGTGCGTACCCCTCCCAGCCCTGGGCCCCTCCTCCCTTCGCCGGAGTCGGCGCGAGCGCGAGCACGACTTGGGGATGATGGCGACCGCGCGCCGATTGAGTAGGCTTCCCGGCGTACGCCGCGTCCTGTCCGGCGTACGCCGGGAAGCGGTCGCCACACGGGGAGGAACCGGCGTTGCATATCGAGGAATGGCTCGAGACGGTGCCCGCGGTCAGCGTGTATCTGCTGGTGGGCATCGTCATTGGCCTGGAGAGCCTGGGAATTCCGCTCCCCGGTGAGATCGTCCTCGTCAGCGCGACGCTGCTGGCGGCCTCTCAGGACCACATCAACCCCTACATCCTGGGGACGTGCGCCGTCGCGGGCGCGGTGATCGGCGACTCCATCGGCTATCTCATCGGCCGCAAGGGCGGACAGCCGCTGCTCGCCTGGCTGGGCCGTAAATTCCCCAAGCACTTCAGCGCCGAGCACGTGGCCACCGCCGAGCGCTCCTTCCAGAAGTGGGGCATGTGGGCGGTCTTCGTCGGCCGGTTCATCGCGCTGCTGCGGATCTTCGCGGGACCGCTCGCGGGCGTGCTGCGCATGCCGTACTGGAAGTTCCTCATCGCCAATGTGCTCGGCGGCGTCGTCTGGGCCGGTGGCACCACGGCGGTCATCTACTCCCTGGGTAAGGTCGCGGAGGACTGGCTGAAGCGCTTCTCCTGGCTCGGGCTCGTACTGGCCCTGCTCTTCGGCCTCGGCTCGATGCTGGTCATGAAGTGGCGCGCCAAGAAGGCCGAGGCGGCGTCGGTCACGGCGGCCGATGCCGAGACCGCCGAGCCGGAGCGGGTCCCGGCCGGGGACTAGGGGGCGGCGGATCGCGCCGCCTGCGGCGGGCTGGTTTCCCTGCCGCGCGGCGTAGCCGCATATCGATGCCAGGGCTCTGCCGGAGCTACCGGCCGGGGCGTGGAACGCGAAGGGAACGACCAGGTGGGAGAGACGGTGCGCGCCTTGATCTTCGGCATCGACGGGAAGGAGCCACAGGTCGACCCCGACACTTTCGTGGCCCCCACGTCGGTGGTGATCGGCGATGTCGTACTGGCAGCGGGGTCCAGCGTCTGGTACCAGGCGGTGCTGCGGGGTGACGGCGGCCCCATCGCCGTCGGCGCGGAGAGCAACATCCAGGACAACTGCACGGTGCATGTCGACCCCGGGTTCCCGGTCTCCATCGGCGAGCGGGTCTCGGTCGGGCACAACGCGGTGGTGCACGGCTGTACGGTCGAAGACGACGTACTGATCGGCATGGGGGCGACGGTCCTCAACGGCGCGCGAGTCGGTGCGGGATCACTGGTCGCGGCCCAGGCGCTGGTGCCGCAGGGGATGGAGATACCCCCCGGGTCGCTGGTGGCCGGGGTGCCCGCGAGGGTGAAGCGCCCGCTCACCGACGAGGAGCGAGAAGGCATCAAACTGAACGCCCAGGTGTACGCGGACCGGGCGAAGCAGTACCGCAAGGCGCTCAGAAGCGGCGAGTAGCCGGATGTGATCGGATGGTGGTCATGGATTGGGAAGCCTTCGCCGAGCGCATGGCCACCATGGCGCGGGACCTGCTGGCGCAGGAGTCCGTGGAGGCCACGCTGGACCGGATCAGCGCATGCGCGGTGGACATCGTGGAGGGCTGTGACGCGGCAGGCATCCTGGTGCTCCGCGGCAACCGGGTGGAGTCACTCGCCCCCACCGAAGGGCTGGTGGTGCGGTCGGACCGGCTGCAGGAGCGGCTCCGCGAGGGGCCCTGCTTCGACGCCGCCCGCCGGCGCGAGCGGGTGTTCCGGATCAGGGACTTCACCGAGCCCGAGGAGCGCTGGCCGGATTTCGTCAGTGAGGCCCGCCACCTCGGCATCGGCAGCATGATGGGGTTCCTGCTCTACACCGAGCAGGAGAACCTCGGCGCGCTGAACCTCTACTCGCGGCGCCCCGCCGTCTTCACCAAGGCCAGCGAGACGGCGGGCTGGCTGCTGGCCTCGCATGCCGCGGTCGCCTTCTCCAGCGCCCGCACCGCCGATCAGCTCCAGCAGGCGATCCAGACCCGGCACACCATCGGGGAGGCCATGGGCATCCTCATGGAACGTTTGAAGATCACCGAGGATGACGCCTTCGCGCTGATCCGGCGGGTGTCCCAGGAGCGCAACGTCAAGCTGCGGGACATCGCCCGGCAGGTCTGCGAGAGCGGCGGAATCGACGACTGAAGCGCCGGCCCGAGCCGACGCAACAGCCGAAGCGGCTCTTCCGGCCCGCGGTCTGGACCGGAAGCGCCTGGCCACCGTGGTCCCCCGGGGGTCGCTGCGATGGCGTGACGTGCAGGTACCCCAGAGACCTCCGGTGGTAACCCCACCGTCACCCGGATTTCGGCAGGACGCCCGGGGCGTGGGTCCCCCGCTTCGGCCGCCGCACCGGGACCGCCCGCCGACGGTGCCTCCGCTGCGTTCGCTGCGTCGGCTGCGTGACTGCGTCGGCTGCATCCGCTCAGGCCGCGGTGACGGTGAACAGACCGCCGTCGGGGTCGCACAGGATCGCCTGACCGCCCGTGGGCGAGGCGTCCGGCGGCAGGGCGACCGTGCCACCGGCGGCGCGGGCCGCCGCCACGGCGGCCGTCACATCGGGGACGCGGAAGTGGACGTACCAGCGCGGCCGGACCCGAGGGTCGGGGGCCTGCTCGACGGCGCCGCCGTGGATCACCGCCAGCTTGCGGCCCTCCTCGCACACGATCACCTCGTCGTTCGCGTACTCCACGGAGCACGTGCTCTCCGGCGAGGCCCAGCCGAAGAGCTCGCCGTAGAAGAGGGCGGCCGCGAACGCGTCACGGGTGCGCAGCTCCAGCCGGGCCGGGGCGCCTTCCCCTGAACCCCCCGGAGTCAAAGGACCCTCCGCACCCTCCGGACCCGAAGGACCCGAAGGCCCCTCCGGACCCGATGGCCAGCCGGGCAGCGCCTCCCCCGTCCAGAAGCCGAAGACGGCGCCGTCGGGGTCGGTGGCGAGACCGGCGCGGCGGCCGGTGCCGAACGGGAGCGGGCCGACGCCGACGGTGCCGCCCCGCTCACGGATGTGTGCCGCGGTGGCGTCCGCGTCCGCCACGGCGAAGAACGGCGTCCAGGCGACCGCGCCCCTGAGGCTGTTGGCGAGCGCCCCGACCCCGGCCACCGGCGCTCCACCGAACAGCGCCGTACGGAACCCCTCGCCCGGCCCGGTGGGGCGCCAGGTCCACCCGAGGACCGCGGTGTAGAACTGCTGCGCCGCCCCGAGGCTGGGGACGGCGAGGCTCACCCAGCCGGGGAATCCCGGCCGTGCCTGGGCGATCGGCTTCATGGGCACCACTCCTCATCACTCCGCCCCGGCACCACCGCGGGGGATTGCACCGATGTACCCCGCCGCCCGGGTGCTATGCCCGGGCGGCGGCGCGGGGCCAGGCGTCCGGGGCGATGTCGTGCCAGATGTTCTGGGCCTGGATCAGCAGGGTGCCCAGCACGGCGGCGGTGCCGGGGGAGACGTAGCGCTCATCGGTGAGCCGTTTGTGCAGGGCGCCGTGGTGCCGTTCCACCGCCTCCAGCGCCTCGTCGAGTGCGCCGTGCGGGCCGTCGGGGGTGGCGGGCTCACAGATCATTTCGGCCCGGGCCTCGCAGGCCGCCGCGAGATCGGCGAGGAGACGGCCGTATTCGCGCAGCGGCTGCTGGTCGGGGGTGGGAATGGTGCGGTTCTCATCGGCGACGTCGACCATCGTGCTGACCACCGCGTACACCTGGCTGACGATCGAGCCCCACCGCTGGTCCTCGCTCTCGGGGGGAAGCGCCGGCGGCAGCTTCTCGCGCGACGTCCACGGCAGCCTGGGGTTGAGCCGGAGGCTTTCATGGCTCCACAGCCGGGCGGAACGCAGGCTCTCCTGCCGCTGCTGGAGCTGGTCGGCCAGCCGTCGCCAGTCGGCGGGGGTGTCCGCGGACCAGTCCCCCTGGGCCAGCCCCTCGGCGACGCTCGCCAGGGTCTCCTGTGTTCCGCGCGCCAGACTGCTGAGGTTCTCCCGTACGTTCCGCAGATGGACCGGCGGCAGGATCAGCGCGTTGACCGCGATGCCGATCGCGGCGCCCAGCAGGGCCTGCAGCAGCCGGTGGGAGACCGTGAGGCTGGAGACCGGGGCCGAGGTGAGGGTGAACAGCGCGGTGGTGGGGCCGTAGATGCCCTGGTCGCCGAGGCGGGGCCAGTTGCTGAGCAGCATCACGACGGGGAGGACCAGGGCCACCGAGATGAGGATGTTCCCCGTCAGGGCCTCGGCCCCCGCCGCCAGCAGGGTGCCCACCGCGATGGCCGCCAGCTGCTGCAGCCCCTTGAACAGCGAGCGGTAGACGGTGGCCTGGACCAGGACCACCGCCACCCACGGCGCCATCAGCGCCACCGGGTCCTGCAGCCACCACCCCGAGACCGCCCAGGCGAGCGTGGCCGCACCGGCCGCCTTGAGCGACTGCACGAGCAGGTCCCGCTCCCGTCCCGGGCCCTGCCACGCCCGCGCCGCGGCGTCCACGATCCCCCGGGTCTCGGCCCGCACCGTGTACAGCTTGTCGTTCGCATGCCCCATGGCGTAGCGGGTTCCTGGCGTACGTCGGCTTATGCACGGCCGGGCGGACAGCGGGTGGGCGCCCCTCAGCCCGTGGCCAGCAACAGCGTGCCCACCAGGGCGAGTCCGGCACCCGTGGCCTGGACCACACGCAGCCGCTCGCCGAGCAGTCCGCGGGCCGCGAGGGCGGTCACCACGGGGTAGAGGGAGGCGAGCACCGCGGCGACGGTGACCGGGCCGTGATGCGCGGCGAGGTTGTACGTGCCGTTCGCGGCCACGTCGGCCAGGCCCACGAAGGCGAGCGCGGGCAGCGACGCCCGCACCACGCCCATCCCGCCCTCGGGCAGCCCGGGGTTGCCGCGCCGTACGGAGACCAGCAGTGCGGCGTCGCCGACCGCCACATTGCACACCCGCTGCACGAACAGCGCGAGGAACAGCCCGGTCAGGGTGTGCGACGCCTCGGCGATCAGTGCCATCACCGAGCCGAAGCCCAGCGCGGCCACCAGGGTGAGCAGCAGCGTCTGCCGCTGGACGGGCGCCCCGCCGGTCTGCGGACCGCTGGCCATGACCACGCCCGCGACCGCCACCACGACCCCCGAGACCTGGAGCAGCCCGGGCCGCTCGCCGAGCACCAGCGCGACCCCGAGCGGCACCATGACCCCGCCGAGCGCGCCGAGCGGGGAGACCACGCCCATCGGGCCGAGCGCGAGAGCCCGGTAGAAGCACAGCATCGCGGCCGGGCCGACCACACCGGCCGCCGCGGCGAACCACAGCTGCGGGCCCGCCGCTGACCATCCGCCGGTGGCGACCACGATGGCGCCGAGGACGGCGGCCGCGATGATCTGGGAGACGACGACCACGGTGATCGCGGGGGTGCGCCGGGTGAGCAACCCTCCGCCGAAGTCGGCCAGCCCCCAGAGCAGGCTGGTGGCAAGAGCGAAGAGTGCGGACATCGTGAAACCTCGCCGTACAGTGTGGTGGACGTGGGAGTACAGCCCACGGTAGTTCACTCCACTCGACTATGCCATTCACTATTTTGGACGGATGGACGGACCGGAACGTGACGGACCTCGACCAGCTCACACAGTCGCTCGCCCGCAACCTCAAACGGTGGCGCAATGAACGCGGCTTCACCCTCGACGCCCTGGCGGCCCGCGCCGGGGTCAGCCGGGGGATGATCATCCAGATTGAGCAGGCCCGTACGAATCCGAGCGTGGGCACCACCGTCAAGCTCGCCGACGCGCTCGGCGTGAGCATCACCACACTGCTCGACTACGAGCAGGGGCCCCGGGTGACCTTCGTCCCGCCCGACCAGGCGGTGCGGATGTGGTCCACCGAGGCGGGCAGCTACACCGCGCTGCTCGTCGGCACCGAGGCGAACGGCCCGCTGGAGATGTGGCAGTGGCGGCTGATGCCCGGCGACGAGAGCAGCTCCGATCCACACCCCTCCGGCACGGTCGAGCTGATCCATGTGACGACCGGCGAACTCACCCTGGTGATCGGCGGCGAGACCCACACCGCCCCGGTCGGCACCTCCGTGGCGTTCGAGGCGAACACCCCGCACACCTACCGCAACGACAGTACGGCGCCGGTGGAGATGACCATGACCGTGTCGGTGCCACCCGCGCGCTGAGGCCACTGGGCCCGGCCCTCGTGCCCCGCCCCGGCTGCTAGCTTGGCGGCATGAGTACGCCGATGGATGCCTTCGCCGAGGTCCGTCCCGCCGTCGAGTGCCTGGACCTGCTGACCGCCCCCGTCGCCGAGGCGCTGCGCACGTGGCGCGGCCCGGAGCCGGTGGAACAGGTGCTCTTCGTGGACACGGACCCGGACAAGGCCGACACCGCCGTGCTCGTCGAGAACTACGGCTCCTGGCTGCTGGAGCAGTCCGCCAACTGCGTGGTGGTCGCGGGCAAACGGGGCGGCGAGACCACCCTGGCCGCCTGCGTGGTCCTGGCCCACACCCGCGCGGACGTCAACGGCGTGGTGCGCCGCCACCTCGGCGCCCGCAAGGCGTCGTTCGCCCCGATGGACACGGCGACGGGCGAGAGCGGCATGGAATTCGGCGGCATCACCCCGATCGGCCTCCCCGCCGACTGGCCGCTCCTGGTGGACGCCGCCGTGGCCGACACCCCCTACGCCCTCATCGGCAGCGGCGCCCGCCGAGGCAAGCTCATCGTCCCGGGCAAACTGCTCGCCGCCCTCCCCGGCGCGGCGGTCCTGGAGGGCCTGGCCGCCTGAGGGCGGGGTGATCTCCGTGGTGCGGCTCAGCCCAGCTGGGGGATTTCGATGGCTGGGCAGCGGTCCATGACCATGGTCAGTCCGGCGGCGCGGGTGCGGGCGTACGCTTCCGGGTCGATGACGCCGAGCTGGAACCAGACGGCCTTGGCGCCGATGGTGACGGCCTCGTCGGCGACCGGGCCCGCCAGGGCGCTGTTGACGAAGACGTCGACCACGTCGACCGGGAACGGGATCTCGGCGAGTGAGCCGTAGCCGCGCTCGCCGTGCACCGTCTCGGCCTTGGGGTGTACGGGCACGATGCGCTTGCCGAAGCGCTGGAGGACCCCGGCGACGCCGTAAGCCGCACGCCGCTGGTTCGCCGACAGGCCCACGATGGCCCAGGTGTCTCCCAACTCCGTAAGGATTCTGCGGACCGCCGCCGCGTCGCCGTACATGTTTGCCCCCTCCGGGTACGACATACAGCCTGAGTGCCACAACGGGCATCACCATCCAGGGATTCCCCAGCACCAGGGTGCCGGGCAACGGACCCGGCTTGACCTGCACGCCCGGGTCCTATCAGGCCATCTGTGAGCGGGGCGGGCATGCTGGAATCAAGGGCACGTGACGGGCGGACGCGCGCTGCCGCCGGTTCGCGCAGGAGACCCGCGCGCCCCCTCGGCGGCCTGCTGGCCGGTCGAACCCCTCGGAGTCGAACCGTGGGCGGCACCGCACAGCGGCCACAGCCAACACGACACCACCAGGAGCACCCATCATGCCAAGCCGCCGCCTACTGATCGCTGCCACTGCCGTCGGCGCCGCTGTGGCCATGGGAACCAGGGCGTTCGCCACCTCGCCATCCGCCGCCGCTGTCCGGCGGGAGGTGCTGGCCTGGTCGACCCCGACCGTACGGGCCATCCGCGCCGCATCCGACCGCCTCAACCTGGGCATCACCCGGCAGGAGGCGCAGTTGTACGCCGAATTGGCGCCAGGGCTCGTCGCCGCCCACGGGCGGGTACGCGCCGCATGGGAAAAGGCCCATCCCATGCCGGAACCGCCGCCCTACGCCCGCGGCACCGACGCCCTGAACGCCGTCGAGTTCGAGCTTGGGACGACGCCGGGCACCGTCGGCTCGCTCGCCGGAAAGCGGGTCGCGATCAAGAGCACGATCGCCTACGGCGGGGTGCCGCTCGCGGCCGGTTCACGGCTGGTGCAGGGGCATGTGCCACGCGAGTCCGCCACGGTCGTGCTGCGCACCCTCGCCGCCGGCGCGGCCGTCACCCACACCACCAGGACAGACGATCTCTGTCTGGCGATCACCGGCGCCACCCCGTGGGACGGCCCGGTCCTCAACCCCTGGGACCGGGACCGCACGACGGGCGGCTCAAGCGCCGGAGCGGCAGCGCTGCTCGCCGCCGGTCTCGTGGACCTCGCCATCATGGTTGACCAGGCCGGCAGCGGCCGGGTGCCGCCCTCCCACTGCGGGGCGTTCGCGCTCCTGCCGACTTCTGGTCTCATCCCCATGACGGGAATCCTCGGGTTCACGCCCGTTCAGGACCGGGTTGCCGTCGCCGGACGCCGCGTGCGCGAGGTCGCCGTACTCGCCTCCGAACTGTCCGGCACAGACCGGCGCGACAGGTTCGCGCAGCACGCGCCCCGGGACTGGACACGCGGCCTCCGGGACGGCGTGCGCGGACTGCGCGTCGGCATCGTCGGTCAGTCCCTCACCCCCGAGTTCTGCACCCCAGAAGTGGCCGCGGTAGTGCGCGCCCGCGCGGACGATCTCGCCCTCGCCGGTGCCGTCCTGTCCACCGTCGACATCCCCCAGTACGGAGAAGCCCGCGACCTGGCGATGTTGCTGACCGTGCACGGTGGGGTGCCCGCCGTGCTCGCCGGCCACTTCGGGCACAGCCCGGGCGTCGCCCACGGTGATCCTGAGCTTGTTCACCAGGTGAGCGACCGCCGCGACCGGGACCCGGGTCACCTCGGGGCCACCACGAAGCTGTCCGCCGCGGTGGGCGCGGCCTGCGGCGACTCCGCGGAGTGGGTCGCGGCCACGCTGGACGGCATCGCCCGCCTGACCACCGCGTGGGACGCCGCCCTCAATGGCGTGGACGTTCTCCTCACCCCGACCGTCTACACCCCCGCGCTGCCCGCGCCCGGCCCGGGCACCCCAGATGGCGAGGTCATCGCCGATGCCATCGGGAAGGGCATCGCCCACACCTGCGGGCTAAACCTGACCGCGCACCCTGCCGCACAAATCCCCGGTGGCACGGTTGACGGGCTCCCCGTCGGCGTGCAGGCCATCGCCGGCCTGCACCGCGAGGATCGGTTGTTGCGCGTCGCCACGGTACTGGAACCGAGCGGCGGCTGGCCGACCGCGCCCCAGGGGGCGGAGAGATGATCGAGGCCCACCTTCAGTCCAAGGGTTCAGGGGCCATAGGTGGTCAGGGAACGCGTGGCGGATGCACGACCTCCCGGCGCGGGAGCCCGGTCCGTAGTCAGCCACTACGACCTGGCGTCGCCCGGGGAACGCCTCTCGCGGGTGATTCCCTCAGACAGGTGGTTGCGGTCTTCCGTCCGCCGCGGCCACCACGACCATCCGTGTGCCGGTCGAGACGTCGGGATGCTCCAGGGCGAAGCTGAGGACGTCGAGTTCGACGGGCTCCTCCCCCCAGCCCGGCAGATACATCGCCCGGCGCCGCCCGTAGGTGTGGTCCTGGAGATCCACACTCGTGAGCCAGAACCTCTCGACGGCCGGGTCCCGTCGGATGACCTCCGTCATTGCCATCAGGCTGTGCCGGTGCTCGACCTGGTAATGGACGGACTGGAGCACCATCGTCTTGATCTGGGCGACCAGCGCGGGGATCCACACCTCCTCACGGTCGACGAGCTGCGCCCGCCCCTCGCCGACCAGCAGCCCCTCCATCACGTTCACGCCCCTGTTGGAGAACCACGGAAAATTCCGGAGCGCGGCGTCATTGCAGTCCAGCAGTTCCCAGTCCGGGCCTTCGATCATTGCCGCATCCTGCTGGCGGTGCATCGTCCTCAGCAGCGGGTGCGGGATCTCGACCCCTCCTCGCGGCGGAGGAGGGGGCGGCAGATGCCCCGCTCGGGAATGCAGCAGCTTCGCCTCGGCCCAGTTCAGGCGCAGGGCCTTCGAGAGGGCCTGAACCTGCGACAAGGTCATCTTCCGCTCGCCGGAGACCAGTCTCGCCGCATGACGGGGGTGCACGGCGAATACATCTGCCAGCTGCTCGCCCGACCTGAGCCCCCGCCGGGTCATCCATTGCCGCAGGATCTCCGGCATGGAAGCCGTTGGATCTTCGTGGTTTACCCACCCTTCCTGCATCATGCAACCTCCTTACAAGCGGCGATTCCCAGAATAGGACGGCACTGCGGCGTCATCCCAGCGTTCCGTGCACCGCAGAACGGGTTGCTGACCAATCTTGGACATGCCCAATCTTGGCCATTACGCAGCCGTCTGTTCCGGTGTTCTCTGGAATCAGACATACCGATCTGATTGCGGGACTGCGAGGACGAGATGCTGCAATTCACCGTCGCGCCCACCCCAAGCGCCCCCCGCGCGGCACGGAAATGGGCGGGAACAGTTCTTGAAGCCTGGCTGCAGGGCACCCGTGACAGCGTGCTCCTCGTTCTTTCCGAGCTGACGACGAACGCGGTCAGGGAAGCCGCCTCCATCCACGCGGATACGACACTCCGAGTGGAGATCGGATTCGACGCGGGCTGCGTTATCGTCAGCGTGACGGATCCCAGCAGCCATCTTCCGCCGGAGATCCGGCACGCGAGCGACGAGCAGGAGCACGGCCGTGGCCTGGAGATCGTTTCTCTGGTGTGCCGGCACATGGGGTCCGAGCCGTGCAGCGCCGGGGGCAAACGGGTATGGGGCGCGATTCCCGTGGACGGAGAAGAAACCGCCGCGGTGCTGTGCCCCGCCCGCCTCGCGTAAGGCGCGATTGATGGCGCAGCAGCAACGTTCCCGGCTGACGCGCCAGCGGTATCTCGTGGCGGGCGCGTGGGAAATCGAGAAACGTGGATTCGCCGGGGCCTCCACGCCGCGGATCATCGCGGCGGCTAATGGTTCGGCCGGCGGATACCACCACCATTTCGAAGACAAGATGGCTCTCGGTGACGCCATCATCGACGCACAGTTGCAATTCTTCGACGAGGCTGCGAGGCAGGTGGCGGAGCAGCCCGCTCCGCGCACGACTCCGCGGCTGCAGGCCCTCATCGACCTGTCCTTCCATTACTGCACCGCAATCCAGGAACAGGTCGTGCTGCGGGCTGCCGTCAAACTGAGCACAGAGGCGGGCCCGTGGATGACGATGCGCAGCTACTCCGCGCCGCAGAAGGCGGTCACGCGGCTCCTGGCGGCGGCCGACGAGGCGGGTGAACTGCTGGAGGGCGTCATCGTCGAAGACGCTGCGCGATTCTTCGTCGGCGGAATCGCCGGCCTGCGCATCACCTCCTACGTCGCGACCGGCCTCGCCGACCTACTGGTTCAGATCTCCAACATGTGGAAATACACGATGCCTGGGGTCGCCGAAAAAGGGGTCTGCTCGCGCCTGCGGTACCACCCTCCATCGTCAGCGAAGGGCGACTGACCACCCTTTCTGCGCCGCGGTTGAGGATCAAGACCGTCTCCTGGAACCCGGGGCCGACCCCGGCAGCGTGATCGTGCCCTGCGGTACGCGGGTTCTCGGTGACCACGGCATACTTGCCATGACGGCAATTTTGCCGAGTGTGCATATTTCGTTAGGGTGGCACGCATGCTGGCTGACGAGGGACGGGATGGGACGCGCGGCGGTCTGCGGGAGCGCAAGAAGCAGGCGACCCGAGAGGCATTGACTTTGGCTGCGGTGCGTCTGGCGTCGGAGCGCGGGCTGGAGAACGTCCGCAATGAGGACATCGCCGCCGAGGCGGGAGTGTCGCCACGGACGTTCAGTAATTACTTCTCCAGCAAGTACGAAGCACTCGCCGCGCGGAACATCGACCGGGCGAGGCAGGCCGCGGACACGCTGCGGTCCCGCCCGGAGGGCGAGCCACTGTGGGACGCGCTCATCGAGGCCACGCTGTCACCCTTGGCGGGTGCAGAGCGGGCCCACCGCGCTCCTGAGCCGGACGTGCTGGCCAGGCTGCGGCGGATGAGCGATGCCCCCGCGCTGCTCGGTGAGGCGTTGAAGACCGGGCTCGCGGCCGACAGCGAGCTCGCCGCGGCCATCGCCGAGCGCACAGGAACGGACGTCGATCGGGACTTGTACCCCAGGCTGGCGGCTGCCGCCGTGACGAGCGCGGTACACGTAGCCACCGATCGGTGGTTGCGCGCGGATCCGCCGGTCCCTCTGGTGCCCCTGCTGGTTCAGGCGCTGCGGCAGTTGGCCGCGGGACTTCCTGACCCGTCCACCGACCCCGGTGCCGCGGCCCCCTAGGTCAGCCTTCCGGCAGCCCCATGCCAACGAGCCCTCTTCACCGCCTACCGCCTCACTGCCGGCCCGCAGGTGAGATCGCGATGGTTGCCACCGGATGTTGAGACAAGGAGTTCCTTTGACAGTGGATGTCGTTATCGCCGGTGCCGGACCCAATGGACTGATGCTGGCCTGCGAGCTGAGCCTGGCGGGCATGCAGCCGGTCGTTCTGGAACAGCTGCACGAGCGCGGTGAAAGCCCTAAGGCCAACGGCGTGATCGGGCAGGTGGTTCGGCTCCTCGACCACCGTGGGCTGTACGAGCGGCTCCGTGGCGAGCCGGGAGCGCCGCAGGCGATCCCGGCATTCCTCTTCGGTGCGCTGCCGCTGAATCTGAGCGGGCTGGACGCGAATCCGATGTATGGCCTGGGCGTTCCGCAACGCCGCTTGGAGCAGGTGCTGGAGGAACGCGCGCGTGAACTCGGCGTTGAACTGCGACGTGGTCACGAGTTGGTCCGCCTCGACCAGCGGGAAGACGGAGTGACCCTGCGCGTGCGGGGGCCGGATGGTCGGTACGAGATGCGTACCGGCTATCTGGTCGGCTGCGACGGCGGACACAGCACCGTCCGAAAGCAGGCGGGTATCGGCTTCCCAGGCGTGACCGCGCCGGATGTCACGTCCCGCACTGGCCATGTCGCCATTGAGGGTGCACAGGCCGTGCCGGGAACGGTGGATCTGGAGGTGCCGGGGGTGGGCCGCATCGGCATGTATGCCTGGCAGCGCACTGAGCATGGCGCGTACGCGATCATGCCGCTTCCTTCCGGCGCCCTGACGGTCAGCGTGATGGAGTGGGAGCGCCCGCCCACCGACGACGACGCACCGATGACCACGGAGGAGTTGCGTGCCAGCCTGCGCCGGGTGCTCGGCGCGGACCTTCCGATCACCGAACCTCAAGCCCCCGGCCCGCACCTGTTGCGTCGGCTCGTCGGCCGCAACACCCGGCTCGCCGAGACGTACCGCAAGGACCGGGTGCTGCTGGTCGGTGATGCCGCCCACGTTCACTCCGCCGTCGGCGCACCCGGGCTCAACCTCGGCCTCCAGGACGCGGCCAACCTCGGATGGAAATTGGCAGCCGAAGTCAGCGGTTGGGCACCGCCTGGGCTGCTGGACACGTACCACACCGAACGGCACCCGGCCAGCGAGCGGGTCGCCATGCACTCCCAGGCGCAGATGGCCCTGATGGCACCTGGCAGCGGGATCACCGCACTTCGCCAGGTGTTCGGCGAGCTGCTACAGGACAAGGACACCATTCAGCGCATCGCCGGTCTGATGGCGGGGGCGGACGTACGCTACGCGGCGGGCGCGCAGAACGACGAGGCCGCAGGGCACCCGCTCACCGGACGATTCGCACCGGACCTGATGCTGACCACGGAGACCGGCCCTGCCCGGCTCGCCGACCTCATGCGCAATGCCAGGCCGCTCCTGCTCGACCTCTCCGGCGGAACGCAACTGTCCACAGCGGCGGCCGGTTGGAAGGACCGGGTGGACACCGTCTCGGCCCACTGCACCGACCCGCCCGCACACGCGCTCCTGATTCGCCCGGACGGCTATGTTGCCTGGGCGGCAACGCTGGACGAGCCGATCGAACACCTCCGCAACGCACTCGGGTCCGCACTGACAACATGGTTCGGCACGGAATGGGCGGGGTCGACGAACTGATCTCGCCGACCGCCGATCACCAGCAGAGGAGCGCGGATCGTACTCAGATCGGCTTCCCGGACCTCGGTCTGCTCCGCAGTGTGCCGGACGTGGACGGCCGCCTCCGCGCCCGGCGCGTGCTTGGCCACGTTGGTCAGCGCCTCCTGCACCACACGGCGCACCGGGCGCGCTCCACGTCCGGCGGCAGCTCGCCGGGCTCGTCTTCGCTCTGCAGCCGGACCGCAAGACCCGATGCCGCCAGCCGCTCGACCAGCTCCGCCACATCCGCGCCACCCGCCACATCCGCGCTGCCAGCGTTATCCCGCGTTGCCCGCGTCACCCGGCTCCGGCGGCGCCCCGTCCGGCTCCTGGCGCAGGACGCTGATCACCTCGCCGAGGCGGTCCACGGCGCCCGCCGCCCCGGCCCTGATGTCCCCGGCGGCCTCCCGGTGGCCGTCCGTCAGCCCGGGCGCCAGCTTGAGGGCCCCGGCCGAGAGGGCGGTCAGGCTGAGCTCGTGGCCGAGCACATCGTGCATGTCCTGTGCGATACGGGCCCGCCGCAGCCGGGCCTGCTCGGCGATCAGCCGCTGCTCGCGCTCCAGCCGCGCGGCCCGCTCCCACCCCGCCCGGTGACGGCAGAACCGCCCCACGAACCACGGCAGGACGACGGCCCCCGCCACCGCCGCCACGAAGCGGTTCGGCCCAGGTGATCCAGGACGGCACCACGGCGACCGCCACCACCGCGCCCGCGACCACCCCGATCAGCCCCACCGCCGTGGACCACGTCCGCCCGGGCCGCCACCCCGCCGCGAACGCGCACAGCGCCGTGGGCACCCCCCACCCCAGGCTGACCACGCTCAGCCCGGCGGCGCCGATGGTGGCCGCCAGCGTGGCCGCCAGCGGCAGGTGTCCGGCGGCCCGGGACGCCCACGGGCGGGCACCGGATCCGGTCGTAGGCGTCTGCGTCGTCATGTACCCCACCCGCGTCCCGAGTGATCAGCCGACTCGCAGGGGCGACCTTACGAAGACGGAGGACCGGCGGCCACTGCCCAAAGACCCATCCCGTGGAATCCGCACACCGCACGGCATCCGGCCGACGCCCAGGAGACGCACGCTGGTTATGGGGGAGAGAGCGGGGGGAACCCGACTCATGCGGTCGGCGATCTCAGGCCGTCGGCCGCCACGAACCGAGGGGGAAGGAGAGGAAGACACCATGCCCGCAGGATCCAGCCGCAAGCGTGAACGGCAGTACGAGCACATCAAGGAAGGCGCCGAGCAGCGCGGCGCGTCCACCGGCCGGGCGAAGGAAATGGCCGCCCGTACGGTCAACAAGGAGCGCGCCCGCTCGGGCGAGTCCAGGGCCGCGAGCAGGACCTCGACCAAGGACCCGAAGTCCGCGCCGCAGCGTGGCGGCCAGCGCTCCGGCAGCCGGACGGGTCCCAAGGGCCCGACGCGCGACCAGCTGTACAACGAGGCCAAGCAGCGCGGCATCGAGGGCCGCTCCACCATGACCAAGGACCAGCTGGCCAAGGCCCTGGGCCGCTGACGCTGGCCCGGACGCCGCCGCCCGCTTCGGCCAACCCGCTGGTCTTCGAGGAATGGGCGAAGGACCTGCCCACGACCGTGTGGGTCGCCCGGAGGCTGTGTGACTACATCCACCTCCGGGACGACGACGGTGGCTCCACCGATGTCCACCCCTGGGTGCTCAAGGGGGAGGAGACCGGCCGGGGCCCGGACAACGAGCCCCTGGTCCTCGATGTGGAGCCGGTGGCCTTGATCGCCGAGAGCGTGATCGCCGAGGCCGAGGGCGTGGTGGCGCGCCAGCGGGGCGCGCGGGGGCCCTTGCACCGACCGGCCCGGTTCAGCCGCGGTGGAAGCGGCTGAAGTGGCGGACGCGGCTGAAGTGGCGGAAAGGCCTGACCGGGCGCGGTCAGCCGCCCTTCCCCGTCGCCCCGCGGACCAGCGCCGGGACAGCGGACCGGTGCCGGGACATAGGGTGGCCTGATGCAGGAGCGGTACCGGACGGTCGCGCGCGAGGGCGTGCACGAGACCGAGATCAACAGATCGCGCTTCCTCTGCACGCTCGCGCCCGCCGCGACCGAGCAGGAGGCGCAGGACGTCGTCCAGCGGGTCAGGAAGGAGCACCCCACCGCCACCCACAACTGCTTCGCCTACGTCATCGGCGCGGACGGCGGTGTGCAGAAGGCGAGCGACGACGGGGAGCCGGGCGGCACGGCCGGGGTGCCGATGCTGCAGATGCTGCTGCGCCGCGAGATCCGGTACGCGGTGGCCGTCGTCACCCGTTACTTCGGGGGCGTGAAGCTCGGCGCGGGCGGTCTGATCCGGGCCTACGGCGGAGCGGTCGGCGAGGCGCTTGACGCGCTGGGCACCGTCACCCGGCAGCGGTTCCGGCTGGTGACCGTCACCGTGGACCACCAGCGGGCCGGAAAGCTGGAGAACGATCTGCGGGCGACGGGGCGCGCGGTACGCGAGGTGCGCTACGCCGAGGCAGTGACGATCGAACTCGGGCTCCCCGACGCGGACGTGGACACCTTCCGCGACTGGCTGGCGGACACCACCGCGGGCACGGCGACACTGGAGCTCGGCGGCGAGGCGTACCAGGACGCCTAAGGCGTACCAGGACGCGTGAGGCGTACAGACTTCGCTGTCCGTGCGGGGATTGCGCCGGTGACAGGCCCCGGCACGGGCGACACGGGCGGGAAATACGAGGTCCATGAGAGACCGGGCGCCGAACGCGGCTAACGTGGTCGGTGCCCGCATCGCGAACACACCGCGGGTGTGATGCTGGCCACCGGGGTGGGAGGAAGGACAGAAGTGCAGGTCGGAGACCACTTGTGAGAATTCTGCACACCTCCGACTGGCACCTCGGGCGGTCCTTTCACCGGGTCAGCCTCCTTGCCGCACAACGGGAGTTCATCGACCACCTCATCACCACCGTGCGCGACCGGCGCATTGACGCGGTGGTGGTCGCGGGCGACATCTACGACCGCGCCGTGCCGCCGCTCGCCGCCGTCGAGCTCTTCGACGACGCCCTGCACCGGCTCGCGGACCTCGGGGTGCCGACGGTCATGATCTCCGGCAACCATGACTCGGCCCGCCGTCTCGGCGTCGGCGCCGGGCTGATCGACCGGGCCGGGATCCATCTGCGTACCGACCCCGCCGGATGCGCCACGCCCGTCGTCCTCGCCGACGACCACGGCGAAGTGGCCTTCTACGGTCTGCCGTATCTCGAACCGGGTCTGGTGCGGGAGGAGTTGGGCGCCCCGGCGGCCGGGCATGCGGCGGTGCTCGGCGCCGCCATGGAGCGGGTGCGCGCCGACCTCGCCACCCGGCCGTCCGGCACCCGGTCCGTCGTCCTCGCGCACGCCTTCGTCACCGGTGGCGCGGTCAGCGACAGCGAGCGGGACATCACGGTCGGCGGCGTCGCCTCCGCACCCGCCGAGGTCTTCGACGGCGTCGACTACGCCGCGCTGGGCCATCTGCACGGCTGCCAGACCATCACCGAGCGCGTCCGCTACTCGGGCTCCCCGCTCGCGTACTCCTTCTCCGAGGCGGCGCACCGCAAGTCCATGTGGGTGGTGGAGCTGGGGGCGGCGGGCGAGGCCCCGTCGTACCAACGGGTGGAGTGCCCGGTGCCCAGGCCGCTGGCCCGGATCCGCGGCCGGATCGAGGAGTTGCTGGCCGACCCGGACCTCGACCGCCACGAGGAGGCGTGGGTCGAGGCCACGCTGACCGACGCGGTGCGGCCGCATGAGCCGATGGCCCGGCTGGTGCGGCGCTTCCCCCATGTGCTCACGCTGGTCTTCGACCCCGAGCGGCCCCCCGAGGATCCGCTCGCCTCGTACGCGCAGCGGCTGCGCGGCCGCTCGGACCGGCAGATCGCCGAGGACTTCGTGGCCCATGTGCGGGGCGGCCGCGGCCCGGACGCGGCGGAGCGCGTACTGCTCGAGGACGCGCTGGAGACCGTAAGGAGCGAGGCGCACGAGGGGGTCGTGCCGGGCGGGGAGAACGGCCCGGGGGCGGCGACGGCAACCGTAAGGACGACCCCCGGGGCGGCGACGGCAACCGTAAGGACGACCCCGGGGGCGGCGACGGCAACCGTAAGGATCGCGGGGGAGGCGGCGCGATGAGGCTGCACCGGCTCGCCGTCACGGCCTTCGGGCCGTTCGGCGCCGCCCAGGAGATCGACTTCGATGAGCTGTCCGCCGCCGGGCTCTTCCTGCTGCACGGGCCGACCGGCGCCGGTAAGACGTCTGTCCTGGACGCGGTCTGCTACGCGCTGTACGGCCAGGTGCCCGGCGCCCGCCAGGGCGGCGGGCTTTCGCTGCGCAGCGACCATGCCGAACCGCTGACCCCGACCGAGGTCGTTCTCGAATGCACCGTCGGGGAACGGCGCCTTGAGATCACCCGGCGCCCCGAGCAGCCGCGCCCCAAGAAGCGGGGCACGGGGATGACGCGGGAGAAGGCGCAGACCCTGCTCCGCGAGTACGTCCCGGCGCCCTCCTCGGCCAGCGCGGGGGCGGGGGCGGCGGGCACGGGGACGGGAACGTGGAAGGCCCTCAGCCGCTCGCACCAGGAGATCGGCGAGGAGATCGCGCAGCTGCTCGGCATGAGCCGGGAGCAGTTCTGCCAGGTGGTGCTGTTGCCGCAGGGCGACTTCGCGCGCTTTCTGCGTGCGGACGAGCTGGCCCGCGGCAAGCTGCTGGGCAAGCTGTTCGACACCGGCCGCTTCGCCGCCGTCGAGGAACGGCTGGCGGAGCAGCGGCGGGCGGCGGAGCAGCGGGTCGCGGCCGGGGACGAGCGGCTGCTCGCGCTCGCCCACCGCATGGCGCAGGCGGCGGGCCGCACCACGGAGCTGGACGGCCACCCGCTGCCGGAGCTGACCCCCGGTGAGCCGGGGCTGGCCGACGCCGTCCTGGAGTGGGCCGCCGTCGCGCGCGCGGGCGCGCGGGAACGCAGGGACATCGCGCTGTCCGCCGTACGGGCCGCCGAGTCGGCCCACGACACCGCCCAGCGGACCGCCGACGCGATCCGCGAACGGGCCGAACTCCAGCGCCGGCACACCGAGGCCCGCCGCCGGGCGGATGACCTCGAACGGCGCCGTCCCGACCACGACCACCTGCGCGAGCTGCTGGAACGCGCCCGCGCCGCCGACGCGGTGGTCCCCGCGCTCGACCTCCGCACCGTCGCCGCCCGCGACCACGACACCGCAGAAGCCACCGAACGCCAGGCCCGCGCCCGCCTGGCCGCCGAGCCCGACCTACGGACGGCGCCGGACATCCCCGACCAACGCACCCCCGCCGCCTCGGTCCCGACCGCTTCGCCCGACGCCCCGCTGCCCGCACAGGCCACCGCGTCCCCGGAGGAGCCCGCCCCGCACCCGGGCACGGAAGGTGCGTGGGCCGGGCGGGCTGCCGACGAGGACACCGCGGACGATGTGCGGCGCCGGGCGCCGTCCGGCGACGCTGCCGCCCCGGGCGGGGCCGGTGCGTCGGGCGGTGCGGATGCGTCGGAGCGCGGAGTGCCGCACGTGGGGGCTTCCCGCGGTCCGGGCACCGCCACGGGGGCGCGCGGTCCGGGCGCGCCGGACCCTGGCGCGGCGAGGCAGGCCGCGCCGCCCCAGGCGGGTCGTGGCGGCGCGGCCCGTGGCGGTGAGGGGCCGTATGGCGAGCCGGGCGCCGGTTCGCGGGGCGCGGGCGTGGCCGTGGTGCCCGCCGAAGCCGATGCCCAGTGGCTGGCACAGGCTGAGCGGCGGGTGCGGGAGGAACTGGGGGCGTTGGGGGCCGCGCGGCGGGCGGAGGCCCGGGCGGGGGCCGTCCTCCGTGAGATCGCCGCGCTCGAGCGGGAGGCCCGTGCCGATGACGAGGCGGTCGAGGAGGCCGACGAGTGGCTCGCCGGGTGGGAGGAGACCCACCGGGCGCATCAGCGGCGGGTCGAGGCGGCGCAGGAGGCCGTCGCCCGGGCCGAGCAGCTCGGCGGGCGGATCGAGCCCGCCGAGCGGCGACTTGAGGCCGCCCGGCGGCGGGACCGGCTCGCCGGGCAGGAGGAGCAGGCGGCGGAGGAGCTGTTGCGGGCGCGGGAAGGGGCCGCCGCCGCGCGGCAGCGCTGGCTCGACCTCAAGGAGGCCCGGCTGCGCGGTATCGCCGCCGAACTCGCGGCCGGGCTGCGCGCCGGAGAGCCCTGCGCGGTGTGCGGGGCGACCGAGCACCCGAGCCCGGCCAGGCCCGGGGCCGGGCATGTGGACCGTACGGCGGAGGAGGCCGCGCTGGCGGACTACCAGCGCGCCGAGGAGGTCCGGGAGGAGGCCGAGCGGGCGCGGAACGCGCTGCGGGAGGCACGTGCGGGTGCGGAGGCCACGGCCGAGGGCGAGGACGCGGCCGAACTCGACCGGGCCCTGGGCGAGTTGCGCACCGCGTACGCCGAGGCACGGAACGCGGCGGCCGACGCGCACGCCGCCCGCGAGGCCCTGGACCGGGCCGAGGGCGAGCACGCACGCCGTCAGGAACAGCGGCAGGAGGCCGAGCGGCGGGCCGCCGCCCGCACCTCGCACCGCGAGGCCCTGGCCAGGGAGCGGGCCGCGCTGCTGACCGAGCTGGATCAGGCGCGCGGCGCGGACGCCACCGTCGCGCGGCGCGCGTCGCGGCTCGAACGGCAGGCGGGGCTGCTGGCCCACGCGGCCGAGGCGGCGCGGGCCGCCGGGACGGCCGCGAACCGGCTCAAAGAGGCCGACGCCCGGCTCGCCGACGCCGCGTACCGGGCCGGGTTCGAGACCCCGGAACAGGCCGCGGCGGCCGTGCTGCCCCCCGACCGGCAGCGCGAGGCGCGCCGCCGCCTCGACGCCTGGCAGTCGGAGTCGGCGGCCGTGGCGGCCGAGCTCTCCGACCCCAGGGTGCTCGCCGCCGCGCAGGCGCCGCCCGCCGACGCCGGGGCGGCGCAGTCGGCGGCCGACGCGGCCACCCGCGCGCTGCGCGAGGTCTCGGCAGCGGACGCCGCGGCCCGCACCCGCTGCGAGGAGCTTGACGCGCTGTCCGCGCAGGCGCTCGCCGACGCCCATCGGCTCGCCCCGCTGCGTGCGGAGCACGACCGGATCGCCCGCCTCGCCTCGCTCGCGGCGGGCACCTCCGCGGACAACGAGCGCAGGATGCGGCTGGAGGCGTATGTGCTGGCGGCCCGGCTGGAGCAGGTCGCCGCGGCGGCGAGCGTACGGCTGCGCCAGATGTCCTCCGGGCGCTACACCCTGGTGCACTCCGACGCCCGCTCCGGCGGGCGCGGGCGCTCCGGCCTCGGACTGCATGTCGTCGACGCCTGGACGGGCAGCGAACGCGACACCGCGACCCTCTCCGGCGGAGAGACCTTCTCCGCGTCGCTGGCCCTCGCGCTGGGGCTGGCCGATGTGGTCACCGACGAGGCGGGCGGGGTCCGCCTGGACACCCTCTTCATCGATGAGGGGTTCGGCAGCCTGGACGAGCAGACCCTGGACGAGGTGATGGACGTGCTGGACTCGCTGCGCGAACGCGACCGTACGGTCGGCATCGTCAGCCATGTCGCCGATCTGCGTCGGCGGATCCCCGCCCAGCTGGAGGTCGTCAAGGGGCGCCGGGGCTCGGCCGTACGGCATCGGACGGCCGCCGCGCACTAGGGGCGTCCGGCGCGCTGCTTTTTCCCCTCCCCGCCCCTTCCCACAACTGGGGCTTCGCCCCAGACCCCGCCGGGGCTTCGCCCCAGACCCCGCCGGGGCTTCGCCCCAGACCCCGCCGGGGCTTCGCCCCAGACCCCGCCGGGGCTTCGCCCCAGACCCCGTGCTGGGGCTCCGTCCCAGGCCTCGCCGGGGTTTTGCTCCAGGCCCCGTGCCGGGGCTTCGCCTCAGATCCCGTGCCGGGGTTTTGCTCCAGGTCCTGTGCCGGGGCTTCGCTCCAGGCCTCGCCGGGGTTTTGCTCCAGACCCTGTGCCGGGGCTCCGCTCCAGACCCTGTGCCGGGGCTCCGCCCCAGGCCCCGTGCCGGGGCTCCGCCCACGCCCCGTGCCGCGGCTTCGTCCCAGGCCCCGTGCCGCGGCTTCGCCCCAGATCCCGTGCCGGGGTCTTGCTCCAGGCTCCGTCTCGCGGCTTCGTCCCAGGCCCCGTACCGGGGCTCCGCCCAGGCCTCGCATCGGGCTTCGTCTCAGGCCTCGGCGGTCAGGGGCGGAGAAGACCCTGGGTGGTTCGCCGGACAGTTCTGGAGCGGGGCGGGCCGCATGCTACGGATGTGGCCCGCCACGGCCAAGTCAACCCAAGCGCAACGCGCTCAGAGCGCTGACAGCTCCTCCACCAGGTCATCGAGGCCCAGCGAGCCCTGCGACAGCGCCGCCATGTGCCACTTCTTGGCGTCGAAGGCGTCGCCGTGTGCCTTACGGGCCGCCTCTCGCCCCGTCAGCCAGGCCCGTTCGCCCAGCTTGTAGCCGATGGCCTGGCCCGGCATGCCCAGGTAGCGCACCAGCTCGCTGTCGAGGAAGTCCGCCGGGCGGCCGCAGTGCAGCCCGAAGAACTCGCGCGCCAGCTCCGGGGTCCACCGCTCGCCGGGGTGGAAGGGCGAGTCGGCGGGGATCTCCAGTTCCAGATGCATCCCGATGTCCACGATCACCCGCAGCGCCCGCATCATCTGCGCGTCCAGGTAGCCCAGCCGCCGCTCCGGGTCCGACAGATAGCCCAGCTCGTCCATGAGCCGCTCCGCGTACAGCGCCCAGCCCTCCGCGTTGGCGCTGACCATGCCGACCGTGGCCTGGTAGCGGGAGAGCTGGTCGGAGACGTGCGCCCACTGCGCGAGCTGCAGATGGTGGCCGGGCACGCCCTCGTGGTACCAGGTGGAGACCAGGTCGTAGACGGGGAAGCGGGTCTCGTCCATCGTGGGCAGCCAGGTCCGGCCGGGGCGGGAGAAGTCCACCGACGGCTGGGTGTAGTACGGCGCCGCCGCGCTGCCCGGCGGGGCGATCATCGACTCGACCCGCTTGACCCGCTCGGCCAGGTCGAAGTGGGTGCCGTCCAGCTGCTCGATGGCCTCGTCCATCAGCTCCTGCAGCCACACCCGGGTCTCCTCGACGCCCTCGATATGGGCACCGTGGGCGTCGAGGTGGCGCAGCGCCTCCCACGGGTTGGCGCCGGGCAGGATCTTCTCGGCCTCGGTGCGCATCTCGGCGTGGATCCGGTGGAATTCCGACCAGCCGTACGCGTACGCCTCGTCCAGGTCGAGGTCCGTGCCGTTCCACATCCGGGCCCAGCGGCGGTAGCGCTCACGCCCCACCACATCGGGCGCGCCCTCGACGGCCGGGGCGTAGGTGTCGCGCAGCCAGTCGCGGAGCGCGACCAGCGCGCCCGTGGCCGCGGCGGCGGCCCCGTCCAGCTCACCGCGCAGCGCGTCCGGGCCCTCGGCGGTGAAGTCCGCGAACCAGCCGCCGTCCGTGCCGATCCACTCCGTCAGCTGTCCGAGGACCGTGGCCACCTGCCGGGGCCCGGCGGGCAGGCTCCGCCGCAGCCCCTCGGCGAGCGAGTCGCGGTACCCCTCCAGCGCGGCCGGTACGGCGCGCAGCCGGGCCGCCACCGCCGACCAGTCCTCCTCGGTCTCGGTGGGCATCACGGTGAAGATGCCGCGCACCGAGTGCAGCGGGGAGCTCAGATTGCTGACCGCGCGCAGCTGCTCATCGGCCTCGTGCACGGCCAGTTCGGCGGTCAGCCGCTCCCGCAGCAGCCGGGCGCAGCGGCGCTCGGCGTCGCTGTCCGCGCCGGGGCGCGCCTCGGCCTCGGCCAGCCGGTCCAAGGTGGTGCGGTTGAGGTCGGCGACGGCCTTCGCCCCCTCGGGGGAGAAGTCGGGAAGACGCCGGGAGCTCTCGGGAACGCCCAGGTAGGTGCCGGTGATCGGGTCGAGTTCGACGAGGGCGTCGACATAGCCGTCGGCGACCTGGCGGGGCAGCGGAGCGTTCTTGGTATCGGACATGCGGCCCATCCTCGTACGTTCCGGGGTGCGGCGTCAGCACCAAGGGGGTGTGACGCATGGGAACAGGAGTGTGCTACGGGACTGCTGAGCCGTCCCGGGCGGGCGGCAGCAGCGGGCCGCAGCTCCACTGCTGGAAGATCAGGCGGGTCTCGACCCGTGCCACCTCGCGGCGCGAGGTGAACTCGTCCAGCACCAGCCGCTGGAGATCGGCGGTGTCGGCCACCGCCACATGCACCAGGTAGTCGTCCGGCCCGGCCAGGTGGAACAGCGCCCGGGACTCGGGCAGCGCCCGGATCCGCTCCACGAACGGGCCGACCAGCTCCCGGCGGTGGGGCCGCAGCTGCACCGAGAGCAGGGCCTCGAGACCGCGCCCAAGCCTGGCGGGGTCCAGCCGGAGTTCATGGCCGAGGATCACCCCGGAGCGGCGCAGCCGGGCCACCCGGTCCAGACAGGTCGAGGGCGCCACGCCGACCTGGGCGGCCAGATCGCGGTAGGTGGTCCGGGCGTCGTTCTGCAGCAGCCGCAGAATCTGAAGATCCACCGGATCGAGGGCGACGGTTTCGGCCATCGGCCGAACGTAGCACGGACATCGGCCGCGAGCGTCCGGTGGTTGTTCACCCTTCACCCATGGACATCAGGCAGAGCACGGAGAGCACAGGGAGCACAGCGGGCACGGGAACCGTATGGAGCGCGGAGACCGCGCCGGGCGGTACACAGGGCCCGTACGGCGACGACGCCGCGCTGCACGCGTTCGCCACCGAGGCCGTCCACGCCGGGCGCGAGGACCTTCCGGGCATGGGTCTGCACGCCGTACCCCTGGATCTGTCGACCACCTACCCCTCGTACGACAGCCGCCAGGAGGCCGCTCGTATCGACGCGTTCGCCGCCACCGGCGCCCGGCCGGACGGCCCGCCGGTCTACGCCCGTCTGGACAATCCCACCGTGGCCCGCTTCGAGACCGCCCTGGCCCGGCTGGAGGGCACCGAGAGCGCGGTCGCGTTCGCCAGCGGCATGGCGGCGCTCAGCGCGTGCCTGCTGGCGCGCGGGGCCCAGGGGCTGCGGCATGTGGTGGCGGTCCGGCCGCTGTACGGGTGCAGCGACCATCTGCTGGACACCGGGCTGCTCGGCACCGAGGTCACCTGGGTGGACCCGGCGGGGATCGCGGACGCGATCCGCCCCGACACCGGCCTGGTCATGGTGGAGACCCCGGCCAATCCGACGCTCGCGGAGGTCGATCTGCGGGCCGTGGCCCACTCCTGCGGGACGGTCCCGCTGCTCGCGGACAACACCTTCGCCACCCCGGTGCTGCAGCGCCCGGCCGAGCGGGGCGCGAGCCTGGTCCTGCACAGCGCCACCAAGTACCTCGGCGGACACGGCGATGTGATGGGCGGCGTGGTGGCCTGTGACGAGGAGTTCGCCCGGGTGCTGCGCCAGATGCGGTTCGCCACCGGCGGGGTGCTGCATCCGCTCGCCGGATATCTGCTGCTGCGCGGGCTGTCCACGCTGCCGGTACGGATGCGGGCCGCCTCGGCTACCGCGGCCGAGCTGGCCCGGCGGCTGGCCGCCGACCCCCGGGTGGCCCGCGTCCACTATCCGCGGATCGGCGGGGCGATGGTGGCCTTCGAGCCCCATGGCGATCCGCACGCGGTGATCGGCGGGGTGCGGCTGATCACTCCGGCGGTGAGCCTGGGCAGTGTGGACACCCTCATCCAGCACCCGGCCTCCATCAGCCACCGGATCGTGGCCGAGGGGGACCGCCGCTCCTCGGGGATCGGCGACCGGCTGCTGCGGATGTCGGTCGGGCTCGAGGACGTGGCGGACCTGTGGCGCGATCTGGACCAGGCGCTCGACGGCGGCCCGGCGGGGCGCGACGCCCGCCGGGCGGGGCACGACGACGCTCGCAGGACGGTGGGCGACGGCGCCCGCCGGGCGGGGCACGGGGCCCCGGTCGACCTCAGCGCGCGTGCGGCCGGGCAGGCAGCGGAATGACCGGCCCGGGCGCCGCTGCGGGAGCCTGGTCGAGACGGGCGCTGATCACCAGCGTGCCCTGCTCGATCTGGTAGTCCAGCGGCAGCTCGAGGGCGCGCATCGCGGCCACCATGCCGGTGTTGGCCGACTGGGTGACGGCGTAGACGCATCCGCAGCCGGTCTCGGTGGCCATCGCCACCAGCCGCCGCAGCAGCTCCCCGCCGACGCCGCGGCGCTGCCACTCGTCCTCGACGATCAGCGCCACCTCGGTCTCGTCCCCGTCCCACAGCAGATGGCCGAGGGCCACCAGCCGTCCGGAGGCGGTGTACGCGGCCAGGGTGCGGCCGAGGCGGGGGCTCAGCAGATGGGCGAGATAGCGGTCGGCGTCGGCGACCGGCCCGTGGTAGCGCAGCCCGAGCGTGGCGGAGGAGCAGCGGGCGTGCATCTCGCGGGCGGCGGCCAGATCGCCGGTGTCGGAGCGGCGCAGCGTGATGGCGTTGCCCTCGGGCAGCGTCAGCACATCGCCGCCGTCCGGGATCCGCGGGCCGAGCCGGGCGTCCAGCTCGACCAGCGCCCGGGCCCGGGCGAACTCGGTCGGGGTGAACGGCAGATACGGCCGCTCGATGACGATCGCGCCGCCGGACGGGTCCCGCAGCCGCATCACGGTTTCCTCCAGGACACCTTCGGCGGGCGGTGTGTTCTCCAGTGACCGTCCGCTGAGGGACTTGGCGGGAACGGAGTGAATGGTGCAGCGGCCGAACAACTGGCGCAGGGCGAGCGGGAGTTCGGCGGCATCCAGGGCGGTGCGGGTGGCCAGCGTCAGCGCCCTGGTCGGCGCGTCCACCAGGTCGTGGGTGTCGGCGCGCTCGACCCAGGTGTCACGGCCGCCCGCGGCGGCGACGGCGTCGGTCAGCCCGTCGGACGGCAGGGCCTCGGGGGCGCGCAGCAGGAACTCGTCCACCGTGCCGTCCGTCAGCGGATGGGTCTGCAGGGCCAGGATGTCGACCCGGTGCCCGGCCAGCGCCGCGCACAGCGCGGCGAGGGTGCCCGGCTCGTCCCGTACGGTCGTGCGCATCCGCCACAGCGCGGTGGCCTCGGGGGCCGTGGTCTCCGAGGTCGTGGTCTCCGGGGCGCCCGCGGCGTGGGCTTCGGCCGCGGGCGAGGGTGAGCCGCCCGGCGGCGCGTGGCCCTGACGCCGTGACCACCATGCGACCAGATCCTGCCGCCAGCGGGGGCGGTGCCGGTGAGGGGGCTGGGGGGTCGCTCGAAGTGTCATGCAAACACCCTCGCGCAGGGGTGTTGCGTGATCACGAACAGACTGTGACCTATGGGTTAAGGGTGCATCTGGCAATGGAAGCTTATTTTGTCCGAAATCAAAAGGTTGAAGCCTGAGGTTCCGTCACCCTGCCGCCCACCTGCGCAGTACTCTGCCGCACCGCCGTGCGTACGCCCGCTGGAAGAGCGGCACCAGCGGCCCACCGGCCCGGCCGAACCAGGACTCCGAACGGCTGAACGCGGTCACCGTCAGTATCACCGAGCCATCCGGCTCCAGCTCCACCACGAACGACTCCTCGCCCCGCTCCGGATGGCCGGGCAGCGTGCCGTACGCGAAGCCGGTCCGCGACTCCTCGGCGACCGTCCACACCACCTCGCACGGCGCGCGCAGCCGCAGCCGCCCGACTCCGAGGCCCACCACGACCGGCCGCCCCGGCGTGGCGGCCGGATCCGCGGCGCGGATCGACACCCCCACCGCGCGGTGCATCCGCCAGTCCACGACCGCCCGCCCGGCCGCCTCGAACGTGGCCCGCCCGTGGCCCACACGGGTCCGCACCCGCAGATGGCGGTAGCCGGACGGCAGCGGCCACCGCCGGGTGGCGCCCACCTCCGGATAGGTGAGCCGGGAGGCCCGACCGGGGGCGTCACTGGATCCCATGCCCGTACGGTACGCGGCGCCCTTACGGTGCGCGTCTCGGGATCGTGGCGGCCTTACGGTGCGCGCCACCGGTGCGCGGCGCCCTTACGGTGGCCGCCACCCGGATCGTGGCGGCCTTACGGCGCGCGGCTACTGGCCGACCAGCCCCGGTCGCAGCACCTTGGTGAACAGCACCTTGCCGCCGTCCTCGCGCAGCCGGACCGTCATCTCGGCGCTGTCGCCGTCGATGTCCACCTCGCCGTAGAACTGGAAGCCCTCGGCGGGCGAGACGTTCGCCACGGTCGGCGCCTTGACGAAGGGCTGCTCGGGGCCGAACGTGCCATCCAGCCCGACCGCCGGGAACGCGCCCGCGTTCAGCGGACCGGAGACGAACTCCCAGAACGGCGCGAAGTCCTTGAACGCCGCCCGCGAGGGGTCGTAGTGCTGCGCCGAGGTGTAGTGGACGTCCGCCGTCAGCCACACCGTGCCGGTGATCCTCCGGTGCTTGATGTGCCGCAGCAGCTCGGCCAGCTGGAGCTCACGGCCGAGCGGGGCGCCCGGGTCGCCCTGCGCGACGGCCTCGAAGTCGGTCTTCCCGTCCGGGACCACCAGGCCCAGCGGCATATCGCAGGCGATGACCTTCCACACCGCGCGCGACCGCGACAGCTCGCGCTTGAGCCACGCCAACTGCCCGGCGCCGAGGATGCCTTGGGTGTCCTCCGGCTGGCGGTTCGGCGAGTTGGGGTCGCGGTACGTACGGCAGTCCAGCACGAAGACGTCCAGCAGCGGGCCCTGGTGCTGGACCCGGTAGACCCGGCCGCTCGCGTCCGGGCGCAGCGTGCTGATCGGGAAGTACTCGGCGAACGCCCGGCGGGCGCGGGCGGCCAGCACGTCGACGTTCTTCTCGGTGTAGCGGTCGTCGACCAGGATCTCGCCCGGGTACCAGTTGTTGAGCACCTCGTGGTCGTCCCACTGGGTGATCGTGGGCACCTCGGCGTGGAACCGGCGCAGGGCGGGGTCGAGCAGGTTGTAGCGGAAGTTGCCGCGGAACTCGTCCAGCGTCTCGGCGACCTTGGCCTTCTCCGGGGTGATGAGGTTGCGCCAGGTGGAGCCGTCGGGCAGTTTGACGGTCTCCGTCAGCGGACCGTCCGCGTAGATGTTGTCGCCGCTGCACAGGAAGAAGTCCGGCTCGCGGCGGCGCATCTCCTCGAAGACGCGGTAGCCGCCGTGTTCGGGGTTGATGCCCCAGCCCTGGCCCGCCAGATCGCCCGACCAGACGAAACGCACGCCCTTACGGCGCTCGGGAACCGTACGGAACGTGCCGTGCACCGGCTCACCCGTGCGGCGCGGGTCCTCCGGGTCGGCCAGCAGCACCCGGTAGTGCACCTGGCTCCCGGCGGGCAGGCCGTGCAGCGCGGTGCGCCCGGTGAAGTCGGTGCCGGGGCCGACCAGCGGGCCGTGCCAGCGCTTGGCCCGCGCGAAGGACTCGGTCGCGGAGGTCTCCACGATCATCCTCGTCGGACGGTCGGAGCGGACCCACACCAGCCCCGACGACGTCGTCACATCGCCCACCTGAACGCCCCACCGGGCGCCCGGACGTCCCGACAGTGCCTGAGCGGGTGCGCCGGACGCGGCCGACGCGGTGGCCGATGCCACGGCGGGCACCGCGAGGGCCGCCGAGGCGGCCGCCGATCCCCGCACTACCGCGCGCCGCCCGATCCCTCTGCCCGATTCCCGCCCCATGGTGCCCTCCGTCGCTCGTAGAACCGCTGTGCTGTTGTGTTTGTTATCGGTGCAAGGTGCCGCCCTTGCGAACGCCCAGTGAATATCGGTGCGGCCGCCCGGAGTAAAGACCCCGGACGCGGCGCGGTGCGGAGTTGCGGTGCGGGGGGCGAGGTACGGAGGTCTAGTCGCGGAGGCGGCGGGGCCGTCAGCGGCTGCCGTCCAGGATGACGCGGGCGACCAGCGCGGGGTCGTCGTTCATGGGCACATGGCCGCAGCCGGGGAGGCGGACCAGCCGGGCACCGGGGATCACCCGTTTGGCGCGGACGCCCTGGCGGCGCGGCATCAGCCGGTCGCGCGAGCCCCAGGCGATGGTGACCGGGACATCGGGGATGTCGTGCGTGAACAGCCCGGAGCCTCCGGCGGCCAGCGTGGCGTCGAAGCCGACCGCCTCGCGCATCGCCCGCGTCTCGGCGATGACGGCGTCCGGTGAACGCCGCGCGGGCCGGGCGTAGATGGTGCCGGTCAGCGCGGCCCGTCCGGCCGCGCCGCGGGCCAGCCACGCCACCATGGGCGGCGGCAGCACCCGCGCCCCGGCCCGCATCGCGGACAGCACGCCGAAGGCGTAGCGGCGCTCGGCCTCGGTCCAGAACCGGGCGGGGGACAGCGCGGTGACGGACCGTACGAGCCCCAGTCGGCCCAGCTCCAGGGCGATGAGTCCGCCGAGCGAGTTCCCGGCCACATCGGGGCGCCTGGTGCCCAGGGCCTCGAAGAGCGCGTCGAGTACGGGTATGACGCCGTCCAGGTCATAGGGGATGCCGTCCGGCAGCGCGTCCGACGCTCCGAAACCGGGCAGATCCACGGCGATCACATCGCGCTCGACCGCGAGGATGTCGAGCACCGGCTCCCACGCCTGCCAGTGGTGGCCGATGCCGTGCAGCAGCACCAACGGCCGTCCCGCGCCGCGCCGTTCGTGGACGACCCGGGCCGTGCGGGGGCCGCCGGGGGTGGCGACGGAGAAGGAGAGGGACGCGGGCATCGGGTGGCTCCTCACGATCGGCGTTCCGGCGGGCGCATGCGGCGTATGAGACAGCATGTCAGCAAGAGTTACCGGAGGGTAGACCCGATGGCGGATGGCGGTTAGCGGACGGCGGTCGGCGGATGACCGGCCGCCGACCGCCGTACAACGGCACACCGCCGACGGCCCGGGTGACCGTACGTCGCCGACGCCCGGACAATGGCGGGCCGCCGACCGTCGCTGACGGCCGTACAGCGGGCACATCGCCGCCAGCCCGTACAACCGCACACCGCCGGGCTACCGCGCGTCGCCGAGCGCGAGCGAGCGCGGCCGTCGTTACAGCCCGCCCGCGACCCGCAACACCGCCCCCGTCGTGTACGACGCCTCCGGCGACAGCAGCCACGCCACCGCGCCCGCGATCTCCTCCGGCTCGCCAGGGCGTCCCATCGGCACCCGCCCCGGGTCGCGCCACGGCCGCTCGGGGTCGCCCATCCGCGCGTGGATGTCGGTCAGCGTCATCCCGGGCTGGACCGAGTTCACCCGGATCCCCTCCGCAGCCAGTTCCTTCGACAGCCCCACGGTCATCGCGTCGACCGCCGCCTTGCTGGCCGCGTAGTGCACATACTCCCCGGGGCTGCCGGTCGTCGCCGCGCCCGAGGAGATGTTGACGATGGCGCCGCCCTCCCCGCCGTGGCGCGTGGACATCTCGCGCGCCGCGCGCCGGGCGCACAGCAGGGCCCCGGTCACATTGACGTCCACGACGCGCCGCATCACCTCCGGTGAGGTCTCGGTGAAGCGGCCCAACGGCCCGGTGATCCCGGCGTTGTTGACCAGTCCAGTGATCGGGCCCAGCTCTTCCCGTACCTGGTCGAACATCGCCTCCACCTGTTCCGCATCGCTGGTGTCGGCCCGGACGGCCATCGACCGCACACCCTCCGCGCGCACCGCCGCCGCCCACCGCTCGGCCGCGTCCCTGGCGAGCTCGTAGCCGATCGCGACGCTGTGCCCGGCGCGCGCGAGCCGCACCGCCACCGCCGCGCCGATGCCGCGACTGCCCCCCGTGACCACCGTGACCTGGTCCATGCCCATCAGCTCAGCTCCGCCCCGTTACGCATCCTGCTCCGACGGTCACCGACGATAACCGCTCGGAGAATTGGTCTTGACCAAGTGCCGCACGCAGCCTTATCGTCGCATTGATACTGCAACAACCTTTAATAAAGAAGCGCGCATAACTGTGAAGGCGTGCGGGACCGTCGACCGTCGGAATCAAGGGGGACAGGGTGGGGACCACGCAGCTGGAATCGGTGCCAGAGCCCAAGTACTGGCATCTGAAGACCGTGCTCAGTGACGCACTCGACTCGGAGTTCGCGGTCGGGGAGATCCTGCCCAACGAGCGCGAGCTGGCCGCCCGCTTCGGTGTCGCCCGCGCCACCCTCCGACAGGCCCTCGAGCAGCTTGAGCTGGAGGGCAGGCTGCAGCGCCGCCGCGGCGTCGGCACCACCGTCGCCCCGCCCCGCGTCGGCGTGGCCGTCGGGGACTACGCCCATGGCTGGACCGACACCTCCGCCGAGGACACCTGGCAGACCGTCGACAGCACCGAGACGGCCCCGCCCGCCGAGGTCGCCCGGCTGCTGGAGATCGACCCCGACACCCCGGTCCACCGGGTGCGCCGCACCCGGATGAGCCACGGCCAGCCGCTCGCCGCCGAGCTGCTGTACGTACCGGCCGAGTCCGTCCCCGGCCTCGCCGCCATCGACACCCCGAGCGGACTGGCCCGGGCCCGCACCGTGCTGCGCGAGCTGCGCAGGCTGGAGCTGGAGGGCCGGGAGCAGACCGTGGAGCTCGGCTCGGCCCGCGCGGACGACGCCAAGGAGCTCGACCGGCTGCCCGGGGCCCCCGTCCTCCTCGTGACCACCCGCTATGTGGCCCAGGGCCGCACCGCGGCCGTCGCCGTGGCCACCTACCGGGCCGACACCTGCCGACTCACCTTCGGCGACGCGGGCGAGGAGCTGCTGGCGGGCTGAGCAGGGACGCGGGCGAGCAGGTGCTGGCGGGCTGAGCCGGGCCCACCCGCTTCAGCGACCCGCGCGGCGGGTCGTCACCGTACTGTCGACCGCGAAGAGCTCCTGCTCCACATGGTCCAGGGCCAGCCGCAGCGCCCCCGTGGCCACCGCCGCCTCGCCGAGCAGCGAGAGCGCGACCTGCGGGGGCCGCAGACAGTAGCGCGACAGCTCATCGCGCAGCGGGGCCAGCACCCCGTCGAGACCGGCGGCCCAGCCGCCCACCACCACGACCTCGGGGTCCAGCGCCAGCACCAGGGCCGCCGTGTCATGCACCAGCCTGCGGACGAATCGGTCCACGGCCGCGCGCGCCCGTACGTCGCCCTCCCGGGCCAGCGCGAAGACATGCGCCACCTGCGCCTCGTCCAGCGGGCTCAGCGGCTCCCCGGTCGTGGAAAGTACCTCCTCCGGGGCGGCCTCGCGGCCCAGCAGATGCAGCGCCCCGATCTCCCCGGCCGCGCCGGCGAAGCCGCGGTGGAGCCGCCCGCCGATCAACGACCCGGCCCCCGGGCTCAGCCCGGCCAGCACGAAGACCACATCGTCCGAACCGGCCGCCGCGCCCTTCCAGTGCTCGGCCACCGCGGCGGTGTTCGCGTCGTTCTCCACCAGCACCGGACAGCGGAAGGACCGCCGCAGCCGCTCGCCCAGGGGCAGCCCGGTCCAGCCGGGGAGCGCGGTGCACAGATGCACGGTGCCGTCGGCCTCGACGATGCCGGGGCTGGCCACCCCGACCGCGCGCAGCGAGAACCGGGCCACCCCCGCGCGCCGCAGCAGATCCGCGACCGCGGTGCGCAACCGCTCCAGCCGCTCGTCCGCGGACGCCTTCTCTGACACCTCGCGCACGATCGAGCCGAGCGGGCGGCCGTCGAGGTCCGACAGGAGCGCGGCCACCCGGTGCGGCCCTATCTCTATGCCCAGCAGATGCCCGGCCTCGGCCCGGAAGCGGAAGCGGCGGGCGGGGCGCCCCTGGCGGCGGACACCGCCCTCCTCGGCGGGCACCTCGACCACCAGACCGCTGTCGGCCAGCCCGTCGATCACCCCCTCGACGGTGGGCCGGGAGAGCCCGGTCACCCGGGTCAGATCGGTGAGGCTCGCGCTCCCGGCGCAGCCCCCCGCCTCGCCCTCGCCACCCCCGGTGGCCGTGCCGGACGCGGTCGCCGCGCGCAGCGCGTGCAGGACCACTGCGGAGTTGATGCGTCGCAGCAGGGACGGATCCCCACCGGTGAGCCGCCCCAACGTCGGCCTCCCTCCCAGTGCGTACCCGCCGGATCGTATCCGCTGGGCGCGGCGGCGGCGAGTGCTTCTTCCCAGGTCGGGCCACCCTGCCAGCTGACGGGCCGCCAGGTGTCTGACCTACGCGGTTTACTAGCACGATGACCAGTACGGCGGACCACGTGGCCACGATCGATCACCTGCGCGCGCGGGACTTCCCCGCACGGCCGACCGCCGACGGACGGGTGGAGAGCGGCCCGGGCTTCCATATCGCCGACCTCCGGGTCAGCGAGGACTTCTGGGACGCGGATCTGAGCCGGGTCGAGGAGGTGCTGGAGGAGTTCGAGGCCGAGCTGAGCGCGCTGGACCGGGTGCTGACCTCGCGGTGGGGCGCCCCCGACGTCCTCGACCTCACCGACTCCCTCGAGCGCTCGGCGATGGGCGATCCGGTGCCGCCCCCGCTGGACACCCTGTGTGGTTACGTCCCCGAGCTGCGCGTATGGCGCGTCAACGGCCGCTGGGTGGGGCTGGGGGTCGGGCAGGGCGACCGCGAGTCGCCGTTCCAGCTGTTGGTGGCGATGGGGGAGGAGGGTGCGATATGACACCCCTCCGGCGCTGGCTGCGACGGATGCCGACGGTACGGCTCGGGCGGATACCGCGCGGGACGGTGCGAACAGCGTCCGGGGCACGACACGACCGGAGGTGTCCTGATCGCATAGGCTCGACGGATGGCGAAGTACTACGATGTGCACCCCCAGAATCCACAGCAGCGCACCATCAGCAATGTGGCCGAAATGATCCGCTCCGGCGCGCTCATCGCCTACCCGACGGACTCCTGCTTCGCACTGGGATGCCGACTGGGCAATCGCGACGGCATCGGCCGGATCCGGTCGATCCGAAACCTCGACGAGCGTCACCACTTCACGCTGGTGTGCCAGAACTTCGCGCAGCTGGGCCAGTTCGTGCACGTCGACAAGGACGTGTTCCGGGTGATCAAGGCAGCGACGCCCGGCAGTTTCACCTTCATCCTCCCGGCGACGAAGGAGGTGCCGCGGCAGCTGCTGCACCCGAAGAAGAAGACGGTCGGAGTCCGGATCCCCGACCATGCCGCCACTCAGGCCCTGCTCGCCGACCTCGGTGAGCCGCTGCTCTCCAGCACCCTGCTCCTGCCCGATGAGGACGAGCCGATGACGCAGGGCTGGGAGATCAAAGAACGGCTCGACCACGTCGTGGACGCCGTGGTGGACTCGGGTGACTGCGGGACCGAGCCGACCACGGTCATTGACCTGTCCGGGGGCGAGGCCGAGATCGTCCGTCGCGGGGCGGGCGACACAGCACGGTTCGAGTGACCGCGTCGGCATCAAGCGGGTGGAACCCGCGGGCAGGGACCTCGAAGACGAGTTCGCGACCGTCCACCTCGTCCCAGTGTTCTCCGACCTCGACGAAGCCGAAGCCCGAGATCGTGGCCAGGGATGCCACGTTGTCGGGGCTGATCGTCGCCCGCACGGTCGTGACCGCGGGTTCGGCCGCTGCCCGGCGCAGCAGCTCGCTCAGCGCGGACCGGGCGTATCCCTGCCGACGGAAGTCGGGAGCGATGGAGTAGCCGATTTCCACCGTGCCGAACTCATCGGGCGGTCCGTGGAACCCGGCGTGTCCGACGACGAGACCCTTGTCGCCGACGACCGCTTGCCGTGCCATCCACCCCGCGCGGCCGGGATCCGCGGCCATCTGGCCGAGCCGGAACTGCCACAGCCACCGTGCCGTGTCGGTCACGAAGTACTCGGTCAGCGAAACCCCGGCGATCCCGCTGGCTCCGGACAGGTCCCCATCCAGCAACGCGGACATCGCCCCGCCGGACAACTCGACAAAGCGGATGCGTTTCGGGCTCCGCACGAGCGGGCTTGGGTGATCGGCTTCATCTGTCACCCGCGGATGCTCGCCGACCGCCCCCAAAGTGTCCAGCGATTTCGAGGCGCTCGGGCCACCAGCCCGCGACACCATCCACCACGGCGCTACTGAACTTGATCGAGTGATGTCGGTGCCGTTCGCCTGACGGCTGGACCTCGGCACCGCGATAGCCCTGGGGTGTGAGGTACGCGCGGGGCGGCGGGCTGAAATTGCCGCTGCCCTGCGGATCAGCGTGCGGTCGATCGAACGGTGGCGCCGGAGCCGCGCGCGGTCAAGAACAGTCTGAGCGGTAGGCGAAGGGCCTCTCGGGGCAGCTGGTGCATTCGAACAGGTAGATGCCGCCCATGTCGCCGAGCGTGAGACCAGGAGGGCATTGAATCTCGGTGCGTTGTTCGTAAGGAAGGTCCCAGATGGTTCCCGTGGCCGGGGTGTCCTCGATGGGCAGCCACGTGCGCCAGCTCTCGCCGTCGAACTCGGAGCTGTTGATCGTCAGAAGATGCTCCATGCGCACACTGCATGTAGGGCACGTCGGCCAGTTGGGCTCTTGCGTCCACGTCGGGTACCCGCCGACCTTGACGCCGTCCGCCACGGAGAGGTGGGACCAGTAAGACCAGCCGGTTTCCTCCTCCATCTGCTCGAACCCGACGTCGAGCGCGTCGGCGACCTCGTCCGGGAGGTCCCAGCTCGGGTAGTCGGTGACGCGCTCAGGGTGCAGGACGCACGGGTCCGGAAGGTAGTTGTTGTCAGGGCCGGTCGGGCAGGGTGGATCGGCCGGCTGTAGGTCGCTCAGAGAGCTGTCCCGCCAATAGACCTCGGGGCGGGGAACATAGCCGTCCTCGTGGTCGAAGGGGCACCAGAGCACCTGCAGTAGATCGGTGGCGCTGGGGAAGGCCAGGTCAGGCACGTCGGTTGCGAACAGCTGGAGGACCGGGACGAGCGGGATCGGTCCCTGGGCGGGAGGGGAGAACGCCGTACGCGGGTGGTCGTCCTCGCAGTGCGGCCAGGGCTCCGAGAGCGGCCAGAGCACGGGACCGCCGAGCGAGCTTTCCCGCGCGCTTGGATCACCGAGGCGCGGATGCAGGCGAACGGCCGTCTTCCGATAGCTGGCCACCTCCGGGAACAGCGTCTCGACATCGAGCGGACGTGGCGGGGTGGTGCGAGCCATCGGACGTGCTCCTCACAGACCAAAGCGTTGGCTTGGCCACGACCGAGGCCGCGGCGCGCTGAGAGTAGCCGCACGGCCTGTCGGATCCACCAGCAGGTCCCGTTCTCGGCCACGGGCACTCCGCGGTCAGCCTTGCCAACACCCGACATCACAGGTTCAAGTTCAGTAGCCGTCGGCCTCAGCGGCGGTGCGCAGGCGGCCGTACTCCTCGGCCATGGCGGGCAGTGTCCAGTGCGCGTTGAGGCCGCTCAAGGCTTTGGAAACTATGCCCAACATAATATAATTAGGGCATAGCGCATGAAAGCGGACATAAACTCCATACGAGTTGCCCCCTACGCCCATATCTCAGATACGGATGAGGAGCGTGCTCCCGGTCTTGACCGGCAGCTTCGTACTGTACTTCCGCTCATCGACTCACGCGGCGGGACGGCAACGCATGAGTACATCGACAATGACAAGTCCGCGTATAAGCCAGAGGTCATCTGTGACGAGGGATTTGAACCCTGGCTTCAAGACTTCACCGCCGGTAGGAATGATGGCATTGCTGGTTGGGACCTCGACCGCATCTTCCGTCAGCCCTCGGACCTTGAACGCGTAATCAAGGCGTACTGCCACGCGTACTTCAAAGAGGGCCGTGCAAAGCCAGTGAGCCTTTTCCAACCTCAGTTTGAGGCGTTGCGGTGGAGGGTGAGGATGGCTTGGACGAGGGTGGTTATGCGGGTGGTGCTGCACCGTAGCTTGCGCAGGAGGCGCCAGGTCTTGAGAGTGGCCATGGCCTGCTCGACGAGCGCGCGGATCTTGGCATGGGAGACGTTGACGGCTCGCTGACCCGCGGAAAGCTTCTCCCGGCGACCTTGGTAGGGTACGCGTACCGTCCCGCCTGCGCCTTGGTAGTCCTTGTCGGCCCAGCAGCGGATGCCGGCTTCGGCCAGGGCGTCGGGGATGCCGTGGGTGCGGGCCGCGCGGATGTCGTGGACCGCGCCGGGTAGCGCGGGCGAGGCCCACAGCAGATTCCCGAACGGATCAGTGATGACCTGCACGTTCATCCCGTGCTTCTTGTGCTTGCCGGAGTAGTACGGCCGGTCGGCGGAAATGCGGTCGACCGGGAGCAGCGTGCCGTCGATGATCACGAACGCCTTGTGCGTCGCTGCGCGGGTGGCGGCGGCGAGGTCTGGCGCGAGGGCGGCAAGGATCTCGACCGCCTCGGCCACATACCGGTAGACGGTGGCGATCCCGATGCCGAAACCGGCTGCGAGCTGGGCGTATGTGTGTCCGCACCGCAGATGCGCCAGCACGAGGAGAGCCTGCCGGTCGGCAGGAAGCCGACGCCAACGTGTTCCGAGATCGCGACGCCGGGCGGTCAGCAGACTGGACAGGAACCGAAGGGCGGCGCTGGACAGATCGATACCCGATGGGTAGACAAGCACATGAAGCTCCGGGCGGACAGGTGGTCTTGGTCGACACCCCATCTACCAGGAGCTTCACCCCTCCGCACATGGCCCCTATCTCAACTCAGGCCGTGGCCTGGCACGTTAGAAGAGGCCCCGCGGCGGCTGCTATGCTCTCCCGGCTTCATCACCGTGTGCAACATCGAAGGAAACATGCCATGTCCGTCGCCCTGCCCCACCTGGATGTCTACTTCGAACATGGCAGGAGCAGGCGACACACGGGAACTACCATCATCGGGGACCCGTTTGATGACGAGCTGACCATCTCGGTGGATTCCCTTGGTGAGCTGTGGCTGCCAAGCGGCGAAGTCATCGTGGGTGACCCGATCTTCCTTGGCGACGAAGACCAGCTGCCCTATGCCGAGCGGGTTCCGTCCGGGCGCTATCCGGTGTCCGTCTCCAAGGTCACCGTGCAGGACCTCAAATACCCGGACACCTCTCCGTACGAGGACGGGGTAGCGGCTGCCCGGCTCCTCGTACGCGACACTCCGACGTTCGTTTGGGAACCGGCGCTGCTGCGGGGCCGTGAGAAGTTCTACGGGTACGGCGTCGACTCCGGCCGGTCCTGCTTCCTGGACGCCGAAACCAATCGCGTACTCGCCCAGGATGATGCAGCGCGCGAGGAGGTGGAAGGCCCAGCGACGAAGCGGGACCGCATACCAGGGGTCATCACCGCCCCGTCAAACGGCCACCAGGTCGCCGTCTTTCCCTCGGGCGCGGGCGACGGCGTCTATCCGACCTGGCTGGGCCGTGACGCCGACGGCCAGGTCACCTGTTTCGTGACGACCTTCCGCCACGACCTGGAGTGAACGCCCTTACGACCGCAAGGCAGACCAGGGCGCGTGCACCCCGGAAGGTGACCGCTCTCCCCGACGCGGCTCCCGCAACTCGCTCTGTAGACTATCCGGGGACGACGGAGAGGCGACGAGCGTTGCAAACACTCTGAACCGATGAGGTGTTTGAGACGCTGAGGTCGCTGGGAGAAGCTTTCCGCGGGTCAGCGAGCCGTCAACGTCTCCCATGCCAAGATCCGCGCGCTCGTCGAGCAGGCCATGGCCACTCTCAAGACCTGGCGCCTCCTGCGCAAGCTACGGTGCAGCACCACCCGCATAACCACCCTCGTCCAAGCCATCCTCACCCTCCACCGCAACGCCTCAAACTGAGGTTGGAAAAGGCTCAGTTATCTGGCTCCCCTCGATGAGCATCGACCTGACGGACGAAGACGGCCAGATGGTCGCCCGCATGTTGGTGAACATCGCCAACCACTCCAGTGCGAAGACCGTGAAGCGCGTAACCAACTTCTACCGGGACGAGGCGCTGAAGGGCAATGTCTTCGGCAACTACCCGGCGTTCTATCGCAACAAGGACGGCTCGATCAATGAGGACAAGGCCGTCATCACCCACAAGGCCATCGCGGATGTATTCGCGAGCATCCGTCCCACGGCCATCGCGGAAGAGTGGCGTACCAAGGGCATCACGACTGCGCGGGGTGTAGAGGTGCTAGGGGATGACGAAGGTTGTGCTGTACTTCGCCCGCGTCACAGCGACGTAGAACTTCGCCCGCTCCTTGAGCTGGTTGAAGTCGCGAGCGCTGTAGTAGTTGATCATCGGTGTCGTGGGGAAGATGAGCACTCGGTCGTAGGTGCTGCCCTTCGAGGCGCCCATGTTCATCGCGTCCAACCCCAAGGTGTTGGTCAGACGATCCCAGCGCAGCACGGTCGGAGAGTACTTCTCCATGTACTCCTGCACTTCCGACCTCTTGATTCGGAAGATGCCGTCATGTCCCGTGATCTCGTTGTTCATCGAGATGGTGCGTGGCAGCTCGGGGTACAGGTCATCCGCGAAGTCGCAGATGCCTTGACCGCACCGGTAGCTCTCGACGCGGCTGTCGATGACGCACACGTTGGTACGCTCGCTGAACCAGTCAACGATGCGACTTCCCTTGTACTGCTTGTTCTTCTGCGCAGTGTTCGTGGAGAAGGTCGCCTGCCGCGGATCTCCGACCATGGTGAGGCCGATGGGCGACTTCAATAGGGCGTCGAGGAGCTCTAGGTCGTATCCCGCCATGTCCTGGATCTCGTCGACGTAGATGTGGTCGTACATCCCCGCAAGCCGATCTACAACCTTGCCACCGCTTCGCCGGTTCGCTTCATCGGCGAGAGCTGCAACTTCATTGCGGTACACCGCCCGGGAGGAGTCGAGGTAGTACCGCGTGGGGTTGTCCTTGCGCGCGAACCGGGAGCGCTGGCCCAAGAAGTTGAGCCCGCCCATCACACCGATGTCGTTCAGGACATAGCTCTGATATGGACGGGCGCACTGGTTCATGAGGAAGGTGAACCAGCCCATGACCGTGACGTGGCTTGGTAGAAGACCGGTTCCAGCACTGAGCCGGTTCACAATCTGGTTCAGGTTCTCGTTGGTGTACGTCGTCACCAAGACGCGCTTCGTCGGGTCTCCGAGGACCTGGTCGATGATGTGCTGCGTCTTGCGCGAGCCGGCCGCCGCGATGATGGCCCGGTTGTTATGAGACTGCATCCACCGCGTCCTTGAGGTACTCCGGCATGGTGATGGTCTGGTCGCTCTCGAAGATGGCGAGCGCCGAGTCTGTCTTGCGCTTCTTCATGTGGTCGAGCAGGTCATCGTCAGTGGTGAAGCGCTTCCCGACGGCAGCGTTCAGCGTGGCCCGGCCGTTCACCTTGAAGAGCTGCGGCTCCAAGGTCTTAAAGTTCTTGTCCTCGCCGACGTGCACGGAGATGTTGGGGGCCGTGGTGTAGCTCGCGTAGCGCTGCTTCACGTCGCTGGCGTCCTTGCCATCGTTGTCGGTGACGACAGCGACGAAGTTCTGTGGCAGCAGCATGGCGATGTCGAGGAAGCGCTTGAAGGAGAGCCCCCGCACGTTGATGACGTCGATGCCGCTCTCGGCAGGCAGCTTGCCGCCACGCATGTCTATGTGAGCGCGCTGAATGACCAGTTCGTCCGACGGGCCTTCAACGAGGATCGACTTCTTCGCCAGCACTAAGGGCTGTCCCGTAACTGCTGGTCACGGGTGAGATGATCTTGCCGTGTCTGGTGTAATCACGGCGTCTGAGCCCTCCTGGATAGCCCCGTTCACCGGGCTGAGCCCGCGCCAGTTCAGCAAGCTGATCACCGCGCTCCGGAGTGAGGGAGCGGACCCGGTACGCAAAGGCCGCCCCTGGAGCCTGCCGCTGGAGGACCGCATGCTCCTGGTCGCCGCGTACTGGCGCACAAACCTGACCCTGCGCCAACTGGCGCCGTTGTTCGGGGTATCGAAGTCGGCCGCCGACCGCATCATCGACCACCTCGGGCCCGCGCTCGCGCTCCAGCAGCGCAAGCGGTACCGCAAGGACACCGTGCTGATCGTCGACGGAACCCTGGTCCCCACCCGCGACCACACCATCGCCGAGCAGTCCAAGAACTACCAGTACTCCACCAACCACCAGGTCGTCATCGACGCCGACACCCGGCTCGTCGTCGCGGTCGGCCGACCAGTCGCGGGCAACCGCAACGACTGCAAGGCATGGGAGCTGTCCGGCGCGAAAGACGCCGCCGGCAATACCACGGTCATCGCAGACGGCGGCTACCGCGGCACCGGCCTGGTCATCCCGCACCGCCGGGAGAAAGGCCGGACAGAACTCCCGGACTGGAAGGAGAAGCACAACGCCTCCCACCGCAAAGTCCGCGCCCGCGTGGAGCACGTCTTCGCCCGCATGAAGAGCTGGAAAATCCTTCGCGACTGCCGGCTGAAAGGCGACGGCGTTCACCACGCCATGCTCGGCATCGCCCGCCTGCACAACCTCGTCCTCGCCGGGTGACGCAGGGAACCAGCAGGTCATCCTGCACATCAAAGGTCATTTACGGGACAGCCCTTAGTGAGCGGATGTCCTATGCCCTGGAGAATCCGGCATCGGCTGACCTGATGGTGGTGGCCTACCTTCACGAGCGGCTGCGTCAGCTGGATGAGTCCTACGACCTGGAGGCGTCGACCGGGCTGCTTGGTACGGCCGGACAACTGCACGGCCAGGTGAAGTTCCTTCGGGAGAACGCTGCGAGTCCTCGCGTGCGCCGAGCGCTGTACGAGGTGGAGGCCGACTCAGCGACGTTCATGGGGCAACTGGTATGGGACGTCAGTCAACGACGCGACCACCACGCGCCGCTCGGGTACTTCGAGGAAGCGGTCAACGCTGCGCGGCACGCCCGCGATCCATCGACGGAGTCGTACGCCACGCTACGGATTGCTTACGTGGCGCTCTACGGCGAGAAGAACCCTGGCCGGGGTGTGACGCTCGCCGAGCAGGCCGCCGAAGCCGCCAAGCTGGTCAGCCCCTCACTGACTGGTCTGTCGCTTCTGCATGTCGCCGAGGGGCACGCCATGACCGGTGCGACCAACGAATGCGAAGCTGCGCTGAGAAAGGCGGAAGACCAGTTCGACCGCGTTCACGCGGACGACGTGGCCGCGTCCTACTACTCCGTCAACGAGTTCAATCGGCTGGCTGGCTCGTGTTACCTGTTCCTCGGCCTGCCTGAACGAGCCGAACCCATCCTCCGTATGACAACGCGGGCACTCGCCGCCAAGAAGAAATCTCAGGCCATCGCGCTAGGCAACCTGACCTTGGCGCTCATCCGGCAAGGCAAGCTGGATGAGGCGGCATCGGCAATGCATCGAACGATTGATGCCGTGGAGCTGACGCGCGGTGGCGGTGGTCTTAACCTGGCGTTCTCTGCTGGGCGTGAGCTGCGGCAGTGGCGACAGGAACCATGGGCGCAGGAGATCAACGATCGGTTGCTTGCCCTGATGGCAGCGATCTAGAACGGGTACGGGTGGGGCGTGACGAACATCGACCAGGCCAAGCAGGAGCTACGCGAGAAGGTGTGGCGTCGTCTCATCGACGGCGGCGGCGCACCGGCTGACTCGTCCGGCAAGATCCCTGGCTTCTACGGTGCTGACGCCACTGCTGTGCAACTGGCCGATCAAGACTTCTGGCAGCGTGCCTCCACCGTGAAGGCAAACCCTGACTGGGCGCAGTACCCCGTCCGAGTTCGTGCTCTCCAGGACGGCAAGCGCGTCTACATGGCCGTCCCGCGTATGGCCTCGCTCGAACCCTTCTACCTGCTCGACCCGAAGAACCTCGGACTTCCGCCCGAGGAGGCTGCCGAGAAGAAGGGCGCGGCTCAGGTCGCCCGCCGGCTTGCGCCAGAGTCGATGGAACCTATCGACGTCGTGGTGTGCGGCAGTGTCGCCGTGAACCGGTCGGGGGCACGCATCGGCAAGGGGGCCGGGTACTCCGACCTTGAGGTTGCGCTCTTGATCGAGGCAGGTCTCGTCACAGATCAGACGGTGATCGTTGCACCGGTTCATGCGCTCCAAGTGGTCGAGGATGACATCCCGGAGACGGAGCACGATTTCAGCGTGGACTACATCGTCACCCCCGACGAGGTGATCCCATGTGCCAACCGACGACGACCCAGCGGCCTTGTTTGGGCTGACCTTAGCCCGGAGAAGATCGCGGCGATTCCGGCGCTGGCAGCACGGGCCAGGCAGGGGTAGCCGTAGCCGTCCCTGGGGGCACTAGACGGCTACACTAGTCCTCGGGGCCACCCGCACACGACGCGTCGGGTAGCCCTGTGACCAGCCGAAACGCACGAAACACATCCGTCAGTTTGGGTGTAGTCCACAGCGCATTGAGGCCGCTCGGGTTCGGCAGGGCCCAGATCCGGGTGTCGCCTATGGTCCTCGTCTGCGGGCCGATCTTCGCCTTCTTGTCGCCGAAGGCGACCCGGTAGGCGGTGACCCCCGCCACCGCCAGCCAGCGTGGCCGCAGCCGGAGCACCTTCTCCTCCAGGATCCGGCCGCCTTCCCGGTACTCCTCGTCGCTCAGCTCATCGGCCCGGGCGCTGGCGCGTGCCACCACATTGGTGATGCCCAGGCCGTGGCGCACCAGCTCCGACTGCTCGGACGGGTGCAACTGCCGCGGGGTGAAGCCCGAGGCGTGGAGGGCGGGCCAGAAGCGGTTGCCGGGGCGGGCGAAGTGGTGGCCGGTGGCGGCCGTCATCAGCCCGGGGTTGATACCGCAGAAGAGGACGCGCAGACCGTCCGCGACCACATCGGGGACGAGGCGGTCGCGGACGGCCTCCAGTTCGGCGGGGGTCATCGCGGGGGTCTTCGCGGATGTCATCGCGTCAGAGGATCGAGCCGGGGGCGTACGCGGCGGCCTCCGGGCGCTCCTTGACGATCTCCTCGATGCGGGCCACCACCGCGCCCACCTGGTCCGCGGCGGCGCCCGTGAAGGAGAGCTTGTCGTCCATCAGCGCGCCCAGCGCGGCCCGGTCCAGCGGGATCCGCTCATCGGTGCCGAGCGAGTCCAGCAGCTCATTGCGCTCGGCGCCGCGCTCGCGCATCGCCAGCGCCGCGGCCACCGCGTGCTCCTTGATCGCCTCATGGGCGACCTCACGGCCCACTCCTGCCCGTACGGCCCCCATCAGCACCTTCGTGGTGGCGAGGAAGGGAAGGTAGCGGTCCAGCTCACGGGCGATGACGGCGGGGAAGGCGCCGAACTCGTCGAGCACGGTCAGGAAGGTCTCCAGCAGGCCGTCGAAGGCGAAGAACGCGTCCGGCAGTGCCACCCGGCGCACCACCGAGCAGGACACATCGCCCTCGTTCCACTGGTCGCCCGCCAGCTCCCCGGTCATCGAGGCGTAGCCGCGCAGGATCACCGCGAGGCCGTTCACGCGCTCGCAGGAGCGGGTGTTCATCTTGTGCGGCATCGCGGACGAGCCGACCTGGCCGGGCTTGAAGCCCTCGGTCACCAGCTCGTGCCCGGCCATCAGCCGGATCGTCTTGGCCAGTGAGGACGGGGCCGCGGCCAGCTGCACCAGCGCCGTGACGACGTCGTAGTCCAGTGAGCGCGGATAGACCTGGCCGACGGAGGTGAACGCCTGCCCGAAGCCGAGGTGGGTGGCGATCCGCCGCTCCAGCTCGGCCAGCTTCGCGGCGTCGCCGCCGAGCAGGTCCAGCATGTCCTGAGCGGTGCCGACCGGGCCCTTGATGCCCCGCAGCGGATAGCGGCCCAGCAGGTTCTCCAGCCGCTCGTACGCCACCAGCAGCTCGTCCGCCGCGCTGGCGAACCGCTTGCCGAGCGTGGTGGCCTGCGCCGCGACATTGTGCGACCGCCCGGCCATCACCAGCTCGGCGTGGTCGGCGGCCAGCCTGCCGAGCCGGGCCAGCACCGCGACCGTGCGGTCCCGCACCAGCTCCAGGGAGAGCCGGATCTGAAGCTGCTCCACGTTCTCGGTGAGATCGCGGGAGGTCATGCCCTTGTGGACGTGCTCATGACCGGCGAGGGCGTTGAACTCCTCGATGCGGGCCTTCACATCGTGGCGGGTGACCTTCTCGCGCTCGGCGATCGAGGCCAGGTCGACGGTCTCCAGGACCCGCTCGTAGTCGGCGAGGGCGGCGTCCGGCACCTCGATTCCGAGGTCCTTCTGGGCACGGAGCACCGCGAGCCACAGCCGCCGCTCCAGCGTCACCTTGTACTCGGGGGACCACAGGACGGCCAGCTCCGTGGAGGCGTAGCGGTTGGCCAGGACGTTCGGAATGCGCGGCTTACCAGTCACGTGCACAGAGTCTACCTATCGTCCATGGCGGTCGTTCACGCCCATGGAGACCAAGAAAGTCCAGGTCGAAGGCTCGTGGGTGCGTACGGCGCGAGCAGTCTGAGACTGCCAAAGGTCGCAGCCGCGCGGCGAAGCAAGTGTCCCCGGGCGCTGCGCTGGGGTCAGCCCGGATAGGTGACGAGCGGAGGCGTGCTCGAGCAGCCCATGTCGGCCGGATCCTGCCGCGTCATACCCAGCCCTCGCGGGGAGCCTTTCACCGGCGAATACCGTGACTGGCAAGGGGGGAATACATGTTCGGAAGCAGTGCTGTGGTCCGAGCTGTCGGGGGACTGACGGAAAAGATTCAGGGGTTACAGAACGCCCTCACAACAGCGATCGAGCAAGGGCTCGACAGTATCAAGACCAGCATCGACCAGATCGGTGGCGCTGCCCAGCGGACCAGCGAATCCGCGGGTGTCATCAGCCGCCGAGTCGACAGCCTCCACACCGAGATCCAAACACTCCGCACTGACATCGAACGACTCCGCGCTAGCGTCGAAGCTAGCCACCCAGCTTCGGAAAGCTGCGACGGTGACCGGATCCACCGCGAGATCGCCGGACTACGGGCCACCGTCGAATCGTGGCGGGCAGACACCTCGGAAGCCCGGGTCACCGCCGAAGCCGTCCAGGCCCAGCAGCAGCAAGAACCAGCCATCCCCGAGCAAGCCAGCACGGGCGACTTCGAAGAGCTCCTCGACCGCGCGGCCGGTGTCGCCTACGCCGAGATCTCCTGCCACCGCGACACCTGGGACTTCCTCGTCGCCCAATCCAGCCGCGGTGAACACTTCCGGCTACCCGCGGCCGTCCGGGAAGAAGACTGCCTCATCGACGCGGACCTGTCCGGCCGCACCCTGATCGCCGTCCTCGACGCCCTCTGGCACACCCAGCGCGACTCCGACGTCCCATCAGGCACCCGGCGCCTCGCGGCCAAGGTCTACGGGCGCGTCGGCGACGCCCTCCGTGAAGTCGAAACCGACGGCAGCACCGAGCGGGGTCAGGGCGGCAGCGAGCGGCGCCAGCCTGGGGTGACCCGCATCGTTATCGACGACCGGCCCCCGGCCGACGAGGGCGGCTGAAGCGGTCGAGTGTGAACGCCGCCGTCACCTTCTGAGGGTCGGTGACGGCTGGATGCCGATGACGTCGAGCAGTTGCAGTCTGCTGGCGGCGTCGCTGCCCGGCGGTGCGGTGAGGATGACGATGCGCAGGTCGCCGCCGGGTTCGGTGAGGATGTCGCAGTCCAGGTCGAGCGGTCCGACGTCGGGGTGGTGGACCGTCTTGGTGTGCAGGGTGTGCTCGCCGACCTCATGGCCGTCCCACAGGGTGGCGAAGCGGGCGCTGGCGGCGCGCAGGTCCGCGATGAGACTGCGCAGGGCCGGGTCCTTGGGGTAGCGGGCGCGGATGGTGCGCAGGTCGGAGACCACCGCGGTCTCGAAGCTGGCCTGCTGCCCCGCGGTGTGCCGCACCCGGCCGGGCGGTCCGGTGAAGTGCTGCCACACGAGGTTGCGCTTCCGGTGGGCGAGCGGGGACGGGTCGCCGAGCAGGGCGGCGTGGAGGCGGTTCCAGGCCAGTAGTGTCCAGGCCGCGTCGTACACGCCGACGGGGGTGCCCGGCAACTGGTCGACCAGCCGCTGCACACCTGGGGTGAGCCGGGCCCACAGCCTGCCCTCCGGTGGCTCGGGCTGCCCGGCGAGGGCGAACAGGTGCCGACGCTCGGCCTCCGAGAGCCGGAGTGCCCGCGCCAGCGCCCCGAGCACCTGGGCGGACGGGGAGGTCGCCCGGCCCTGCTCCAGGCGGACGACGTATTCGGCCGAGATGCCCGCCAGCAGGGCCAACTCCGCACGCCGCAGCCCGGGTGTGCGGCGGTTCCGCCCGGTGGGCAGCCCGACGTCGGCCGGGGGCACGCGGTCGCGCCAGCGGCGCAGCGCCTCTCCCAGGTCGCTGTCACGCCGCCGCGGGTGTCCGCCGCCGCTGCTCATGGGTCCAGTACCGCCGCTGCTCATGAGGTCCAGTATCGGCGCGGCGGGACAGTCCGGGCTGGTACTGGCGTTACCAGGAAGAACAGTGATCTGCCCGGATGACCGCCGAGGGGCGAGGCTGTTCGGCATGACGACGACGCTCATCACCGGGGCCAACAAGGGCCTCGGCCTGGAGACCGCCCGCCGCCTCGTCGCGGCCGGGCACACCGTGTATCTGGGCGCCCGTGACGCCCGCCGCGGCAAGGAGGCCGCCCGACGGGTCGGCGCCCGTCCGCTGCTCATCGACATCACCGACGACGCCTCCGTACAGGCCGCCGCGACGTTGGTGCACGAGCGGGACGGGCACCTCGACGTCCTGGTCAACAACGCCGGGATCGTCGGCTCGGTGCGGCCAGCGGCCGAGATCACCGCGGCGGACATGCTCGCGGCGTACGACACCAACGTGTTCGGCGCCGTGCGGGTCACACAGGCATTCCTCCCGCTGCTGGAGAAGAGCGCGACGCCGGTCGTGGTGAACGTCAGCAGCGGGCTCGGGTCGCTCGCCATCGCCTCGGATCCGGAAGCCCACGCCTGCCTGGTGCCGCTCTGGGTGTCCGCGCTGCCGTACAACTCCTCCAAGGCCGCGCTGAACATGGTCACGGCGCTCTACGCACGCGCCTTCCCGACGATGCGCGTCAACGCCGTCGACCCCGGCCACACCGCCACCGACCTCAATGGCCACACCGGTGCCCAGACCGTCCAGGAGGGCGCCGACATCATTGTCCGGATGGCCCTGGTCGGCCCCGACGGGCCGACCGGCGGCTATGTCGCGGCGGGCGGCCCGCTCCCGTGGTGACCGGCACCCTTCCCCGCGAAACTCAAGGAGAACCGACATGACCAGCCCCCACCGCGTCGAGGTCGTCCTCGACTTCGCCTGCGTCCACTGCTACATCGGCTTCACCCGCTACGCCCGGGCCCTCCGCCAGTACCGCGACCAGGGCGGCGCCGCCGAGACGGTCTTCCGCCCCTTCCAGCTCCGGCCCGATGCATCGCCCGCCGGGGAGCCGCTGGTCGAGGTGTGGGCGCGGGAGCGCGGTGCCGCCGTCGCCGCGGAGCTCGCCGCCGACACCTCCTTCGGCGCCGCCGACGCCCTCGCGCTCGACTTCCGCCGCGCGGTGTTCACCAACACCTTCGACGCCCACCGACTGGTAGCCCGGGCCGCCGCGCAGGGCACCGGGGAGCGGATGGCCGAACGGCTCTTCCGCGCGTACTTCGCCGACGGGTTGAACATCGCGGACCCCGGCACCCTCGCCCGGCTCGCCGCCGAGACGGGCGTCACGGACACCGGCGGCGGTGCGGACGAACTGCGCGCCGAGCTCGCCCGCGTCCGCGCGCTCGGGCTGCCGGCGCCGCCCGTTCTCCGCTTCGCCGACGGCACCACCCTGTCCGGGGAGATCGGCACGGAGGACGTCCTCGCCGCGCTGCGCGGATGACGCCGGGGCTCACGGCACCGCGCTCCGCTCAGCCCTGGTACGGCAGCAGCTCGGCGCGCTTGGGGGCGCGCCCGTCGCCCGATGAACGGCCGGTCAACCGCCTGCCGATCCACGGCCCGAGGTGCTGGCGGGCGAACCGCGCATCCGAGGTGCGGCGGGCCAGCCAGCCGACGGGCACCGCGGGCGGCAGGGGCGCGTTCCAGTCCTCCTCCGGTTCGAGGCCCAGCGCCTGCCATACGGCCTCGGTGACCCGCCGGTGCCCCTCCGCGTTCAGGTGCAGCCGGTCCTCGTGCCACATCCGGGGATCCCCGACCGCCTCCGAGGCGTACAGGTCCACGACGGTCGCGCCATGCCGCGCGCCCAGCTCGTCGATGAACGCGAACAGCCGCTCCATCCGGGGCAGGAACCGCTCCAGCACCGGTCCGCGCCGCCCCGGGCTGCGCATCAGCACCAGCCGCTCGCAGCTGGGCGCCAGCCGCTCGACGGCCTCCTCAAGCAGTCCGCACACCCGGTCCACATCGCATTTCGGCCGCAGCACATCGTTCAGCCCGCCGACCAGGGTCACCAGGTCGGCGCCCATGGCCGCCGCCGGAGCCGTCTGCTCCTCGACGATCTGGCCGATGAGCTTGCCGCGCACCGCGAGATTGGCGTAGCGGAACCCGGGGGCGCGGGCGGCGAGCCGCCCGGCGAGCAGATCCGCCCAGCCCCGGTAGGTGCCGTCGGGAAGCGCGTCCGACATGCCCTCGGTGAAGGAGTCGCCGACCGCGACAAAGCTGCTGTAGGTGATGTTCGTCTGCATGGCTCGGGCGATTCTATCCGGGCGCGTGTGCTGCGTGGGCCGCCGTCCGCGAGCATGATGAGCCGCATGGCGATGACCCACATCTACTTCGAGGGCGGAGCGCGGAACGGGACGACCGCCAGCTGGAATGTGGAGCCCGGCGCGGACATCTACGACGACAACATCTTCCGGCCGCCCGAGCTGTACCGGCGGACGAAGCGGACCAAGGTCATCGGACGGGTCGAGTACGTGATCTTCCGCCACGACCCGATGGGCACCCGGTCCGGCTCCGGTTCCGTTTCAGGTCCCGGCCCCCGTAGCTGATTGGACCGGTTGGACCGCCCGGGGTTCCCCGCGCCGCACCGCGGGGCAGTCTGGTCGGCGTGGATGCCTTCGAATGCGACCGTACGACCATGGCCATCGTCGCCGCCGCGCTCGCCGACGACGGGGAGGGCGCCGCCGCCCTCCTTGAACCGCTCGACGCCCGCGATGTGTGCCGGGTCGCGGTGCGGCTGGCCGCGATGGCCGCCCATGCGCTGGTGGCGGTGGCCGAGGAGGGCGGTGGCGGCCGGGAGGAGGCGCTGGCCCACTGGCAGGCGTGCATCATCGCCCATGAGTCCAGACAGACCGAGGAGTGATCGGGCACGGGCGGGCGGGAGCGCTCAGGCGACCAGTTCCCGCAGTACGTCCTCCATGGTCACCAGCCCCTCCAGCCGTCCGTCCGCGGCGATGACCGCCGCGAGATGCGTACGGCTGTCGCGCATCGCGGTGAGCACGTCGTCCAGCGGTGTGAGGGACCGCACCCGGGGGATCGGGCGCAGCTGATCGGGGCGGAACGGCACATCCCGGGGCCGTGCGTCCAGCGCGTCCTTCACATGCAGATAGCCCAGGATCCGCCCGGAGCCGTCCACCACCGGGAACCGCGAGAAGCCGGTACGCGCTGACAGCCGCTCCAGCTCATCGGGGGTCACCCCGAGCCGCGCCCTGACCACCTCGCCCATCGGCAGCACCACGTCCCGCACCCGCCGCCGGCCCAGCTCCAGCGCGTCCCGCAGCCGCTCGGTGGCGCGGTCGTCCAGCAGCCCGGCCTCGCTGGAGTCCGAGACCATCCGGGCCAGCTCATCGTCGGAGAAGGTGGCCGAGACCTCGCCCTTGGGCTCCACGCGCAACAGCTTCAGCACCCCGTTCGCCAGGGCGTTCACCCCGAAGATCACCGGGCGCAGGGCGCGGCCGAGGGCGACCAGGGGCGGGCCGAGCAGCAGCACGGTGCGCACCGGCTCGGCCAGCGCCACGTTCTTCGGCACCATCTCGCCGAACAGCATGTGCAGATAGGTGGCCAGGGTCAGCGCGATCACGAACGAGATCGGGTGCACCAGCCCCAGGGGCAGGCCCACCACGTGGAAGAGGGGTTCCAGCAGATGGGCGATGGCCGGTTCCGCGACGGCGCCGAGCACCAGTGTGCACAGGGTGATCCCGAGCTGGGCGGCGGCCAGCAGCGCGGAAAGGTGCTCCAGGCCCCACAGCACGGACCGCGCCCGCCGGTCGCCCTGCTGGGCACGCGGTTCGATCTGGCTGCGGCGCACCGAGATCAGGGCGAACTCCGCGCCCACGAAGAAGGCGTTGAAGACCAGCGTCAGCAGTCCGATCAGCAGTTGGACAACGGTCATCGGCCGGTCGCCCCCTCGGCCCCGTGCACTCCGCCGGACCCGTCGCCGCCGGTTCCGTCGCCCCCGGCCCCCTCGCCCCCGGCACCGCGCAGCGGCGCCCGCAGCCGGACCCGGGCCGCCCGGTGGCTCGTCACCTTCCGCACCTCCACCGCCCAGCCCGCCGGGTGGACGGTGTCACCGACGGCCGGGATCCGGCCCAGCTCGGCGGCGATCAGCCCGGCCAGCGTCTCGTACGGGCCCGGGGGCACCCGCAGCCCGATGCGCTCCAGCTGGTCGACGCGGGCCGCGCCGTCCGCGTCGTACAGCCGGTGGCCCTCCGGGTCCCGGCCCGCCGGGACCAGCTGGGCCGTCTCCTGCGGATCGTGCTCGTCGCGGACCTCGCCGACCACCTCCTCGACGATGTCCTCCAGGGTGACGACCCCGGCCGTGCCGCCGTACTCGTCGATCACCACGGCCATGCTGCGCTGGGCCGAGAGCCGGTCCAGCAGCCGGTCCACGGTGAGCGGCTCCGGGACGAACACCGCGTCGCGCATCAGCTCCGACACCGGGCGCCGTGGCCGCTCCTCGGCGGGGACCGCCAGCACGTCCTTGATGTGGACGAGCCCGGCGACGGTGTCCAGGCTGCCCCGGTAGACGGGGAAGCGGGACAGCCCGGTGGCGCGGGTCGCGTTGGCCACGTCCTCGGCGGTGGCCCGTACGTCCAGCGCCACCACCCGCACCCTCGGGGTCATCACGTTCTGCGCGGTGAGCCCGGCGAGGTTGAGGGTGCGCACGAACAGCTCGGCGGTGCCCTTCTCCAGCGCGCCCTCCTTGGCCGAGTGCCGGGCGAGGGCGATCAGCTCCTGCGGACCGCGCGCGGAGGCCAGCTCCTCGGCGGGCTCCAGGCCCATCCGGCGCACGGTGCGGTTGGCGGTGTTGTTGAGATGGCTGATCAGCGGGCGGAAGACGGAGCTGAAGACGCGCTGCGGGTTGGCCACGGCCTTGGCGACCGGCAGCGGCCGGGAGATCGCCCAGTTCTTGGGCACCAGCTCGCCGACGACCATCAGGACGACGGTCGACAGGATGGTGCCGAGCACCAGCGCGGCCGAGCGGACGGCCGACGGGGGCACGCCGATCGCGGCGAGCGGCCCGGCCAGCAGGGCCGCCACGGACGGTTCCGCCAGCATGCCGACGACCAGGTTGGTCACGGTGATGCCGAGCTGCGCGCCGGAGAGCTGGTAGGTGAGGCTCCGTACGGCCTTCAGCGCCCCGGCCGCGCCGCGCTCCCGGCGCCCGGCCGCGAGCTCCAGCTCGCTGCGCTCGACCGTGGTCAGCGAGAACTCCGCCGCGACGAAGGCGCCGCAGGCCAGCGCGAGGAGGAGCGCCACGGCCAGGAGGAGGACTTCGGTCATCGGTTCACCTCCGTCCCATGCTAAAAGGCCACGCACGGCGGCGCCGCTGCTAAGGGGCACCGTACGGCGTGCGGCGGGGTCAGGGGCGCAGCGGCTTGACCCAGCGGCTCCACTGCGGCTGCGGCTCATAGCCCGCCGCGCGCCACGCGTGGTGGGCGAGGTCGTTCTCGTTGAGCACCATCGCGTCCCCGCGCCGTCCGCCCAGGGCCGCGAACCGCTTCTCGGCCGCCGCCAGCAGGGCCGTCGCCACGCCGCGGCGGCGGTGCCCGGGGTGGACGGCCAGCCGGTACAGATGGCAGCGCCAGCCGTCGAAACCGGCGATCACGGTTCCGGCGAGCTCACCGTCCCGCTCGGCCAGCAGCAGCGACTCCGGGTCGCGGTCGAGCAGCCGGGCCACCCCGTCCCGGTCGTCGCTGATGCTGGTGCCCTCCGCCGTCCCCTTCCAGAAGGTGAGCACCGTGTCGAGGTCGGCGGAGGACGCGGCCCGTATCCGGAGATCGTTCATGGCCGTATCCCACCACCGGGCGGACCGCGGCGTCGACGGAATTCCGCGTTCCGCCGGTCAGCCGCCGTTCAGCTCCTCGATCACCGGGGCGAACGCCTCCATGTTGTGGTCCAGCACCGTGAAGTACGAGAGGCCGAACCGCTCGCGGTGGGCCCGCAGCTGCTCCGCCATCTCCTTGGCGCCGCCCAGCAGCAGCGCCGGGTGCTCCAGCAGCTGGTCCTCGGTGAGGTCCGGTGCGTACGAGGTCAGCTCGCGCGCCTTGGCGCGGCGGTCGTCGGTGGGCCCGACCAGCTGGATGAGGTAGTTCAGCTCGATGCCGGTCTCATCGGCACCTTCCGTCCTCCCCGCTTCGGCGGCGAAGCCGCGGAAGGCGGTGACCCGGTCCTCCAGCGCCTCGGGGCTGATCAGCTCCAGGGCGCCCGCTGGCTTGCCGGCGGGCTGCACCGCACCGGTGAAGGCGGCGATGTCGGCGTGGCGCGCTGCCAGCCGCAGCATCCGGTCGCCGTTGCCGCCGAGCAGCAGCGGTGGGCGCGGGGACTGGGTGGACCGCGGCCGGTGCTCGGAATCGGTCAGCAGCCGGTCCAACTCGGCCACGGTGTGCACCAGATGGTCCACCCGCTCCCGGGGCGAACCGAACGGCAGCCCGGCGCTGTCGTGCTCGGCCTTGACATAACCGGCGCCCAGGCCGAGCTCCAGCCGGCCGTCGGTGAGCGCGTCGCAGGTGGCCACCTCCCGGGCGAGCAGTGCCGGGTTCCAGAAACCGGCGTTGAGCACGAAGGTGCCGAGACGCGGGCGCTCGGTCACCTCGGCGGCGGTGGCCAGCGCCGGGAACGGAGCGGGGTTGCCGAGGTGGTCGGGGACCAGCAGCACGTCATAGCCGAGCCGCTCGGCATGGCGGCACTTCTCCCGCCATGCCTCCCCCGACTCAAGGGTGAGCAGATTGACTCCAAAACGGAACTGCCTTGCCATGAGCACTCCTTGGTCGCGGATACCGCGAACGTACCGGAGTCCGGCTCCGTTCGGGGCCGCCATCCCTCAGTCGGCGGCCCGGCCGATGGGCTCGGGGTCGGGGACTCAAGTGAGCGGATCGGGGTCGGGGGTGGTGGCCGCGAAGATGTGCATCCGCTCCAGCACCGCGTCGGCCGTGGGGCGGTCCATCCGGTCCACGATCCGGCCGTCGGCGAGGAAGAGCACCAGATCGGAGTGGGCGGCCGCGGTCGGGTCATGGGTGACCATGACGACCGTCTGGCCCAGCTCGTCCACGGCCTCCCGCAGGAAGCGCAGCACGTCCAGGCCCGACCGTGAGTCCAGGTTGCCGGTGGGCTCGTCCGCGAAGATCAGCTCGGGGCGGGAGGCGAGCGCCCGCGCGCACGCCACCCGCTGCTGCTGTCCGCCGGACAGCTGGGCGGGCCGGTGCCGCAGCCGCTCCCGCAGTCCGAGGGTGTCGATGACCCGGTCCACCCACTCCTGGTCGGGCTTGTGGCCCGCGATGTCCATGGGCAGGGTGATGTTCTCGGCCGCGTTGAGCGTGGGCAGCAGATTGAACGACTGGAACATAAAGCCGATCCGGTCGCGGCGGAGCTGGGTCAGCTCCTTGTCGCCCAGGCCGGTGATCTCGGTGTCGCCCAGCCAGGCCCGGCCCGACGAGACCGTGTCGAGACCCGCCAGACAGTGCATCAGCGTGGACTTTCCGGATCCGGACGGGCCCATCACCGCGGTGAACCTGCCCCGTTCGATCTCCACGTCCACCGCGTCCAGCGCGAGCACGGCCGTCTCGCCGCTGCCGTACGCCTTGGTCAGGGCCCGGGCCCGGGCCGCCACATGGGCGCCGCCGTCCGCGAACCCGTCCGTCTTCGTTGCCGCCGGTGTGGACATGTGATGCCTCTCCGTATCGGAACGTCGTGCCCTCGATGGTAGGGACCCGGCCGCCGGTACGCGCGCCTGCGGACACGGGCGTACGGGATTGCGAACGACCGCCGATGGGATCGCGACCGCCGGGACGGGAACGCGACCGCCGGCCGCGAGGCGATCAGGGGCCGGAGGGCGACGGCGGGCGGCGCGCGGCGCCGAGCACGCACGGGGACGTCGGCAGCGTCGGGCCCCGGTCCGGGACGCGCAGCCGACGGTGGCCGATCGGCTCGAAGCCCGCGGCCACGATCTCCGACCGCACCTCGCGCGCCGTATGGCAGCCGCCGAACACCAGCGGCCACACCGTGCGGTCCAGCGCCCGCTGGGTCGTCGCCAGGACCCGCCCCTCAGCGCGGCCGTGCTCGAGGAAGCGCAGCTCACCGCCGGGCCGCAGCACCCGCAGCAGCTCGGCCAGCGCCCGGCGCACATCGCGCACCGAACACAGCACCAGACAGGCCACCGCCGCGTCGAACCCCTCGCTCTTGACCGGCAGCGCCTCGGCGACGCCCGGCACCACATCCACCGGCACCCCGGCGCGCAGCCCCGCCCGGGTGGCCAGCCGCCGCAGATGGCGCTCGGGTTCGATGGCCACGACCTCGGAGACGGTCTCGGGGTAGTGCGGGAAGTTCAGGCCATTGCCCGCGCCGATCTCGATGACCCGGCCGGAGAGCCCGGCCAGCAGCTCGCCGCGCAGCTCACCCAGCCCGGCCCGCTCGTCGGCCAGCGGGCTCAGCCTGGCGTAGCAGCGGGCGAAGAGCGGATGGTGGACGGCGTCACGCGGGGGTGTACGACGGCATACGGGCATGGGAGCTCCCCCTTGTCCCGGGTATGGGTGATTGTCCCGGATGTGGATGGTTTCTCCGGGTCGTCCCGAGGAGGGGCGATCGCCGGTACCGGCATTCTGCCCAGGCGGGGGGTGTGGCTACGCGGCCAGCCGCGCGGCCTCCCAGGTGCCGTCCAGCCGGGGCGCCAGCCAACCGGGTGCCTGGGCGCGGAACTCGGCGGGCGGCAGGGCGGGGGCTCCCTGGGGGACGGCGCCCAGCAGCGGGACGCCGGAGGACTCCGGCAGATCGGCCACATTGCAGCGGGAGGCCAGATCCGCGGCGGCGGGCCAGCTGCCGATGACGACGCCGGGGCACTCAAGACCGCGGACGCGCAGCGCCTCGGTGGTCAGGGTGGTCGCGTTGAGCGTGCCGAGGCCCGCGTGGGCGACGACGAGAACGGGCGCGCCGAGCAGCCGGGCCGCGTCGGCGAGCGTCGCCCCGGTCTCGTCGAACCGTACGAGCAGCCCGCCCGCGCCCTCGACCAGCACCAGATCGTGCTCGGTGGCCAGCTTCCCGGCCGCGTCCGCCACCTCGTGCGGCCGCACCGGGGGCCGTCCGGCGCGGCGGGCGGCGGTGGCGGGGGCCAGCGGCTCGGGGTAGCGGGCGAGTTCGAGCAGGGTGACCGCCCCGGCGAGGCGGGCCACCTCCGCGGCGTCACCGGGCTCGCCCTCCGCGACACCGGTCTGGGCGGGCTTGAGCACCGCCACCGAGCGCCCGCGCGCGAGCGCGGTGGCGGCGATGGCCGCCGTGCTGACGGTCTTTCCGATCTCGGTGCCCGTACCGGTGACGACCAGGACTGTCATCGTTGTTTCCGCTGCCTTTCGCTTTCGCTTGTGCCCCGACGCCCCCGACGCCCCCGACGCTCCCGGTGTCCGCCCGGAGCGGGCGTCGGACGGCCGGTGCCCCGGGGCAGGGCCGGTCAGACGGCCGCGGTCGCGGCAGCCCGGACCGCCGCGCAGATCCGGGCCAGATCGTCGTCCCCGGTGATGTACGGCGGCATGGTGTACAGCAGATCGCGGAACGGGCGCAGCCACACGCCCTCGCGCACCGCGGCCCGCGCCGCCGCCGCCATCGCCGCGTCGTCCAGCGGACGGTCCAGCTGGACGACGCCGATCGCGCCGAGCACCCGTACGTCCCGGACGCCCGGCACGGCCGCCGCCTCCGCGAGCCCGTCCCGCAGCCCGGTCTCGATCCGCTTGACCTCCTGCCGCCAGTCGTAGGAGAGCAGCAGCTCGATCGAGGCGCTGGCCACGGCCGTGGCCAGCGGATTGCCCATGAAGGTCGGGCCGTGGGCGAGCACCGGCACCTCGCCGCGCGAGATGCCCTCCGCCACCCGCGGGGTGCACAGCGTGGCGGCGAGCGTCAGATAGCCCCCGGTCAGAGCCTTGCCCAGACACATCACATCGGGGCACACCCCCGCGTGCTCGGCCGCGAAGAGCGCGCCCGAGCGGCCGAAGCCGGTGGCGATCTCGTCGAACACCAGCAGTACGTCGTGCTCGTCGCACGCCTCGCGCAGCGTCCGCAGCAGCGCGGGGGAGTGGAAGCGCATCCCGCCCGCGCCCTGCACCACCGGCTCCACGATCACCGCGGCCAGCTCATGGGCGTGACGGGCCACCAGCTCCCGGATGTGCGCCTCGTACGCCGGGTCGGGGTCGGCGTCGAAACCGGGCGGTGGCGCGTCCGCGAAGATCTGCTCGGGCAGCACCCCGGACCACAGCCGGTGCATACCTCCCTCCGGATCGCACACGGCCATCGGCTGCCAGGTGTCGCCGTGGTAGCCGCCGCGCCAGGTCAGCAGCCGCCGCTTGGCGGGGCGGCCGAGGGAGCGCCAGTACTGCAGGCACATCTTCACCGCGACCTCGACCGACACCGAGCCGGAGTCGGCGAGGAAGACGTGCTGGAGCGGTTCGGGCGTGATCTCCACCAGCCGGGTGGCCAGCCGGACGGCGGGCTCATGGGTGAGCCCGCCGAACATCACATGGCTCATCCGGTCAAGCTGGCCGCGGGCGGCGTCATTGAGCGCCGGGTGGTTGTAGCCGTGGATGGCGGACCACCACGAGGACATCCCGTCCACCAGCTCGCGTACGCCCTCCACCGGCTCGGCCAGCCGCAACCGAACCCCGGCCGCGGACTCCACGACCAGCGGGTCCTGGCGGCCGGGCATCGGGCCGTACGGATGCCAGACGTGCTGCCGGTCCAGCGCCCGCAGCTCGGCCGGGGTCAGCGGCTCAGGCATTGGGTGGCAGGTCCGTGCCCGCGCCGCGGCGGCGCACCGCGACCAGGTCGGCGTGGGACTCCCGCGGGCCCGCGGCGGCGGAGACCGTCGCACCGGCCGCCGCCTGGGCGGGCACGGCATCGGCGGGTACGGCTTCCGCTGGCACCGTCTCGGCGAGTGCGGCATCGGCGGCTACGGCCTGAGCGGTTACGGCGTCGACGGGCGCCGCGTCACCGCACGGGCCGCAGCCGCCGCCCTCCCCGCCGTGGCCGCCGCAGCCCGCACCGGCGGCGGCGAGTGCGTCGGCGCGGTGCGCGGGCAGTGTCGTCGTATCGGTGCCCTCCACCTCGAAGCCCGCGTCGGCGATCATCGCCAGATCGTCCTTGCCCGACTGGCCCTCGGTGGTCAGATAGTCGCCGAGGAAGATCGAGTTCGCCAGGTTCAGGGCCAGCGGCTGGAGCGTCCGCAGATGGATCTCGCGCCCGCCCGCCAGCCGCACCTCGACGTCCGGGCAGACGAACCGCACCATGGCCAGGATCCGCAGACAGCGCTGTGGGGTGAGGTTCCAGTCCCCGGCCAGCGGGGTGCCCTCGATCGGGATGAGGAAGTTGACCGGCACCGAGTCCGGGTCCAGCTCGCGCAGCGAGAAGACCACGTCCACCAGGTCCGCGTCCGACTCGCCCATGCCCGCGATCAGCCCGGAGCAGGCGGACATCCCCGCCGCCTGGGCCTGCCGCACGGTCGAGACCCGGTCGGCGTAGGTGTGGGTGGTGGTGATGTCGCCGTACGTCGCCTCGGAGGTGTTGAGGTTGTGGTTGTACGCGTTCGCCCCCGAGTCCTTCAGCCGCTCCGCCTGGCCGTCGGTCAGCAGCCCCAGACAGGCGCAGATCTCGACGTCCTGGTGCTCCTCCTTGATGGCGGCGATGGTCCGGGAGACCCGGTCCACATCGCGGTCGGTCGGACCCCGTCCGCTGGCGACCAGGCACACCCGCTTGGCGCCGCCCGCGACCCCGGCGCCCGCCGCGGCGGCGGCCTGCTCCGGCTTGAGCCAGGTGTACTTGAGGATCTCCGACTTCGAGCCCAGCCGCTGTGAGCAGTACGAGCAGTCCTCGGGGCACAGCCCCGACTTGAGGTTCACCAGATAGTTGAGCTTCACCCGCCGCCCGAACCAGGCGCGGCGCACCTTGCCCGCCGCGGCCACCACATCGAGCAGCTCGTCATCGGAGGTCGCCAGGACGGCGAGCGCCTCTTCGCGGGTGGGCGTCTCGCGCCGCAGCCCCTTCTCCACCAGCGTGTTCAGCAGGTCCATGGCGACGATCCTTTCCTACCCCACCGCCCGCGGCCAAGGAGGGACCGCACAAGACGCGCTGATCGGGGTGTGTGTATTGCCACACCATTGACCGGGCGTGGACGGGGCTACGTTCTATCCGGACCCGACAGTCGGTGCCCCAGACGAGGCGACGAAGGCGAGACAGCCGATGCCCCAGGACCGCGATGACGCGTTCGCATGGATCGACGCACAGCGGGAGCGGCGCGACCGGGCGGGGCTGGTGCGCCGGCTCAGCCCCCGCCCCGCCGACTCCCCGCTGCTCGATCTGGCGAGTAATGACTATCTGGGGCTGGCGCGGCATCCGGAGGTGACGGCCGCCGCGGCCGCCGCGGCGCACCGCTGGGGTGCGGGGTCGACCGGCTCGCGTCTGGTCACCGGCTCCACCGAGCTGCACACCACGCTGGAGCGGGAGCTCGCCGAGTTCTGCGGATTCGAGGCGGCCCTGGTGTTCTCCTCCGGCTACGCGGCCAATCTGGCCGCCGTCTCCGCGCTGAGCGGCCGGGACGCCCTGGTCGTCTCCGACGCGGACAACCACGCCTCGCTCATCGACGGCTGCAGGCTCTCCCGCGCCGAGACCGCCGTCGTCCCGCACGCGGACCCGGACGCCGTGCGCAAGGCACTGGGCGCGGCCGAGACGGCCGGAGCGGGCCCGGGGGAGACGCCCGGAGCGGGCGCGGCGCGGCGGCGCGCCCTCGTCGTCAGCGACGCGGTCTTCTCCGTCGACGGTGACGCCGCCCCGCTGGCCGCCCTCGCCGCCGTCTCCCGGCCGTACGGCGCGGCGCTGGTGGTGGACGAGGCGCACGGCCTCGGGGTGCTCGGCGAGGGCGGGCGCGGCACGGTGCACGCGGCCGGGCTCGCGGGCGCGCCGGACGTGGTGGTCACGGCCACCCTCTCCAAGTCGCTGGGCAGCCAGGGCGGGGCGGTGCTGGGGCCCGCCCGGGTCATCGAGCATCTGGTGAACTCCGCGCGGACGTTCATCTTCGACACCGGGCTCAACCCGGCGGCCGTGGGCGCCGCCCTGGCGGGTCTGCGGCTGCTGCGCCGGGAGCCGGAGCGCGCCGCCCGCGTCCGTACGGTCGCCATGGGACTGTACGGGCGGCTGACCGCCGCCGGGCTGGCCGCGGTGCGGCCGGACGCGTCGGTGGTGTCGGTGCGGGCCCCGTCGCCGGAGAAGGCGGTGCGCTGGGCCGCGGATTGCCGCGCGGCCGGGGTGATGGTGGGGTGCTTCCGCCCGCCGTCCGTCCCGGACGGCGTCTCCCGGCTGCGGCTGACCGCGCGCGGCGATCTGACGGAGGAGCAGGTCGAGGAGGCGGTCGACGTGATCGTGAGGACCGCGCCGACCGCCTGATGGCTCACTGACGGGAGGGTGAGCGGTTCAGCGGCTCACCGGCGGAACAGATACTTCACTGACGGATCAGCTTCCGGTTCCGGCCGAGCGGAAGGGGCCGGAGCCGGGGCCGTCGCCCTTGACTCCCTCGAGGAAGGAGACCCAGGTCGACGGGGTGAACAGCAGGACGGGGCCCGCCGTGTTCTTCGAATCGCGCACACCGAGCCGGTCGGGGCCCAGCAGGGCCGTTTCGACACAGTTGTTCATTCCGACGCTGTAGCTGCTGCGCAGCCAGTCGACGGAGTTGGCGGACATTTTGGACATGGTGCCCCCTCAGGCGCCGCCCCCGATTTTGTTGATGAAGGACAACGATTCCTCAGGTGTCAGGGCGTGAGCGCGCAGTACTTCGAACGCGGCGCTGTACGCCCGGAGGTCTTCTTTCCGCTCCAGATAGAGGCTACTCGTCAAGTGGTCAAGAACTACTACGTCCAGGTCACTAATGTGCGGAAAAGAGAAAATAATGAAAGGGCCCGTCATGCCAATGGGCATTCCAATGGAGAATGGCAGCACCTGGAGCTGTACCTGAGGCAATGCGCAGAGTTCGGCCAGATGGCGCAATTGCGTCGTCATCACTCCGGGTCCGCCCACCTCGCGCCGCAGCGCCGCCTCGTCGAGCACCGCGTGCAGCCGCAGCGGCTCCTCGCCGTGCAGCACAGACTGGCGCGCGATCCGCACCTCCACCAGCGAGTCCACCTGCGGCCCCGGCAGATCCGGGAGCGCCGCCAGGGTCACCGCCCGGGCGTAGTCCGGGGTCTGCAGCAGCCCCGGCACCACCGTGGTCTCCAGCGTGTACGCGTCCGACGCCTCCGCCTCCAGGCTGATGAAGTCCCGGTAGGCGGGCGGCAGCAGATCGCGGTACGCGTACCACCAGCCGCGCCGTGACCCCTCCGGATCCGAGGCGCCCCCGCGGCACAGCGCCTCCAGCAGGGCGCGCAGCTCCGGGTCGGCGACCTGGTAGACCTCAAGCAGCCGCGCCACGTCCGAGGGCTTGGCCCCGCTCCGCCCGGTCTCGATCCGGCTCACCTTCGACTGGTGCCAGCCCAGCCGGGCGGCTACCTCACCGCTGGTGAGCCCGGCCAGATCGCGCTGGCGGCGCAGTTCCGCACCGAGCTTGCGGCGACGCACCGCCGGGCCGTATCGCATCAGTTCTGCCTCCCGCCTTTCCTGTGGCGCGCCGCCCACAGCGCGTGTCGCACCAGTGGCCCAGTGTGCCTTCTAAATCCGGTCTTCCGTAGCAGAGTTCACCGCTTTGGGCGACAGATATATGCATAACTCGGTGGATCGCCCCCGTTATGACGGCCATTGGTGGCAGTCTGACGCGTAGAGCCATCGGGGCAGCCCACGACTTCACCGGCTTCGCAGTACCACCTCGAAACGCGTCCGCAGCCGCGCCCCGGCCGGAAAGGGACAGGCCGTCATGGCAGACCATCAGGAAGCATCCGTCACTCTGCCGAGCGCACCGGCGTCGGTTCCCGCGGCACGCGCCTACGTCACGGACGTGCTCGCCGAATGGGGGCTCGGGGCGGGAGCGGAGGCCGCCGACACCGTGCGGCTGATCGTCTCCGAGCTCGCCACCAACGCCGTGGAGCACACCGTGGGCCAGTCGCCCACCTTCACCGTGGACCTACGGCTCGACCGCGAGCAGCGGCTGGAGATCGGGGTCACCGACAGCCATCCCCAATGGCCCAGGTGGCTGCCGCTGGCCACCCAGCAGGACAGCGGGCGCGGGATGGTGATCGTCCGCTGTCTGGCCGCGGAGTCCGGCGGCGAGGTGTTCGTCACCCCGACCGCGGACGGCGGCAAGACCGTCTGGATCGCCCTGCCGTGGACCGTGCCGGTCCGCTGAGCCCTCCTGCCCACACTCTGCTCACAGCACGCGCTGGGCCCGCCCCTCCGAGACCCGCGCCTCGGCCAGCTGACGGATCCGGGTGTGGACCCGCCCCGCGGCCGGGCCGATCAGATAGTGCGGCATGTCGCCGCGCTCGATCACCCCGTACGGGCTCGTGCCCATCAGATACGCGGAGTACAGGATCAGCCCGCTCGGCCCGCGCATATCGATGGTGAGCGCGGAGAAGCCGGGGAACTCCTCCGTCTGATAGACCCGCAGGCCGTCGGCCTCCGCCCCGTAGCGCTCCTTGAAACGGCCGAACCGCTCCAGCGAATCCTTGATCTTCCGCGTCATGTCCTCCTGGTACTGGCGGGAGAGCGTGGCCGCCGCGTCCGAGGACGGGTCCAGCAGATAGCAGTGGTAGCCGCCGCCCCGGCGCAGCAGCCCGAGGACCGCGTCACGGAAGCGGGCCGGGCGCTCGGTGGTGACCAGCCGGCCGGAGGTGGTGCGCAGCGCCGTCCCCATGTCCAGGACCTCCTCGGCCGCCGCGTCCAGCAGCCGCGCCTTCTCCTGGGGGCTCGGCCGCTCCGGATACGCGTGCACCTGGGCGCCGCCCGCCAGCCCCCGGCCCGCCAGCCACGCCTTGGCCGCCCCGTCCGGGCCACCGTCGCCCGCCATCAGATAGACGTCCTTGCCCTCGTGGCTTCCGACATGGGCGAACAGCTCCGCATACGGTCCCGCGGTGCGGTGCACATCCTCCGAGACCGCCAGGCAGTCCGGCGGAGTGGCCTTCTCCAGATGCGCGGCCAGATTGATGTCGGGGGAGTGGATGGTGCCGGTCCGGCCCTCGCCGGTGTGCCGGATCGCCCCCTTGTGCAGCGCCATCCGCACATGCAGCTCACCGTCCACCCCCGCCTGCGCGAACTCGTCCCGCAGATGGCGCAGATCGAGGGTGAGGAAGGTGCGGGCCGCCTCCAGCGCGACATCGCGGGCCACGCTCTCGCGGTCGTCGTGGACCGCGAAGAAGCCCCCGTCGCCGCGCCAGCTCCATAAGTCGCCGCGGGCACAGCGGTACTGCGCCGAGAACTGCTCGATCCGCGCGCGCATCCGCTCGCGCAGCAGATCGAAGGCGTGGGCGGCGCGGTCCCTGGGGTTCGAGCGGACGATCGTCGAATACCCGGAGGTGTCGACGAAGAGCAGATACACCTGGTCATAGGTCCGGTCAGCCTGGAAGGGCTCGCTCATGCCGGCACCAGACCACGCTCGACGGCGCTGCGCTCCACGCAGAACTCATTGCCCTCGACATCGGCCATCACCACCCACCCCAGCCCGTCCTCCGTGCGCCGGTCGTCCACCACGCGCGCGCCGAGCCCGAGCAGCCGCTCCACCTCCGCGTCCCGGGTGCCAGACGGCGGCTGGATGTCCAGGTGGAGGCGGTTCTTGACGGCCTTGTCGTCCGGGACCCGCAGGAACAGCAGCCCCGGCACCCCCGGCTGCCCCGAGCTGACCAGCGCCCATTCGCCGTCCGGCTCGGAGTCCTCCAGGGCGTAACCGGTCAGCCCGGACCAGAAGCGTGCGAGGGCGTGGGAATCACGGGCGTCGAAGGTGATGTGCCGGACCGGGTTGAGATACGCCATGCGATGCCTCCGGCGGTTGACGGGGCCGGTCCACGGCGGTGTACCGGCCCCGTCAACCTACCCATGGCCACTGACACCTACGGCGGGTCAGCGCACATGCCCGTACGACACCTTCTTGGTCCAGATCCGCTCCAGCCGCACCACCGAGCCGGTCTTGGGGGCGTGCCAGACGCGCCCGCCGCCCGCGTACACCGCGACGTGGTACACCCCGCTGCCGGAGTGGAAGAACACCAGGTCCCCGCCCTTGCGGGAGGCAACCTTGATGTGGCGGGTCCGGTTGTACTGGGCGGCCGCGGTGCGCGGCAGCCGCTTCCCGGCCCGCTTGTAGGCGTACTGCGTCAGCCCGGAGCAGTCGAAGCGCTTCGGCCCCGTCGCGCCGTACTGGTACGGGGCGCCCTTCTTGGAGGCCGCGATCCGCAGCGCCTTGGCGGCGACGGTCGCGGCCTCGGCCTCCGGTGGACCGCCCGGTGTCGCCACGGTGCCGCCCACGGCCGCGACGGTGAGGGCGGAGACGGCGCCCGCTCGGGAGAACATCCTGGGGACACGTATGTGCGCAGACATCACACGAAACCCTTCGTGAGCCGACCCCGCCCCGGTGTGGTCGCGGGGTCCTGTCGTCTCCTGGGATGGTCACGCAGGCGCGGCGCCGGTTCCGACTCGAGAGGGTGCGGTGTGACGGTGGTCACGGCGGGGCCGTTCGGGTGGTGGCGACCGATCCGTCCCACGGCGATGACCTGCCGGAACGGGCGTGCTGCGGCGTGCTGGGGCGGGCGGCGGAACGGACCCGGGCGGCGGCGGTGCGCAAGCCGGCCCCGCCCGGAGCGCGGAAACCCGGCTCCGCCGTTCGAGCGACGGCCTCTGCGCTCCCGACGGGCTCCGAGCCCCCGACGGCCTCTGCGCTCCCGACGGTCCCCGAGCCCGCGACGGGCCCGCGCCCAAACGGCAGGCCCGCGCCCGCGGCGAGTCCGGTTCAGGTCCGCAGCGCCGGGGGCAGCGTGACGCGCTCCGCTCGCCGCTCGCCGTCCAGCACCCGCAGCGCCCGGGCCAGGGTCGCGGTGTGCAGCTCGCTCTCCCCGCGCTCGTGCATCAGCGTCAGCGCGTCCCGCAGCGCGGTGGCCCTCGCCACCAGCGCCTGGGCGGCCCGCAGACTGCCGTAGGTGTCACGGCCGCGCGCCGGATTGATCCGGCCCAGCAGATCGACCACCTCCAGATAGCCGTCGATCACATTCCCCTCCGCGCGGGTGAGCGCGGGCAGCGGGGGCAGCTCCGGTGTCAGCACCGCGCTCACCCCTCCCGCGCCGCCGGGCCCGGCCGCTTACGGCTCTGGGTGACCTCGTCCACCAGTCCGTACGCCTTCGCGCCCTCGGCGTCGAAGATCTTGTCGCGGTCGATATCGGCCCGGATCCGCTCGGCGCTCTGGCCGGTGTGCCGCACCAGCATCCCCTCGAGCATCTCCTGGGTGCGCCACAGCTCATTGGCCTGGATCTCCAGATCCGAGGTGGTGCCCTCGACGGGCTCGCTGAACGCGGCCTGGTGGATGAGGATCCGCGCGCCCGGCAGGGCCAGGCGCTTGCCCCGGGCACCGGCGGCCAGCAGCACCGCGGCGGCCGAGGCGGCCTGGCCCAGGCAGATCGTCTCGATGTCGCAGGAGACGAAGTGCATGGTGTCGTAGACCGCCGTCATGGCCCCGAACGAGCCGCCCGGCGAGTTGATGTAGAGCGAGATGTCCTGGTCGGGCGCGGCGTGCTCAAGATGGATCAGCTGCGCGATCACATCGTTGGCGGCGGTGTCGTCGATCGGGGTGCCGAGGAAGACGACGCGCTCGGAGAGCAGCTTGGAGTACGGGTCCATGGTGCGCGTCCCCGAGCTGGTGCGCTCGGTGAACTCGGGCAGGACATAGCGCGCGGTCGGTCGTTCCATCGCTTCACCTCTCGAATGGGCTCCGTAAAAAATGTACAGGATGTACATCCAGATATGATGGGAGCATGGCTTACGAGATTCCGGTGACGCAAGCCCGTGCAGAGCTCGCGGAGCTGATCAACCGCGTGGTGTACGGCGGCGAGAGGGTGGTCGTCACGCGCCACGGGAAGCCGCTTGTCGCCCTGGTGTCCGCTGCGGACCTGCAGCGACTCGAGGAGATCGAGACGGGCGCGGAGGAGCAGGTGATCAGTACCGTGTCATCGATGCGCCCCACCTCGTCCGCTCCGGGCGAACGGCGGCGCTTCGGCATCGCGGCGGAACACAGCGGCCCGGACGCCGGGGATCGGCGTCCGGGCCGCGAGGAGTGACGGACGGAACGGGACCGCCCCGGACCGGCTCAGTGCCGGTCCGGGGCGGGGGTGCTCATCAGGAGCTGAGCGACCAGATCGCGTTGGCGATGGCGTCGGTGTTCAGGTCCAGCGCCTTCTCGTCGACGTTCGACGTCTTGTCGCACGCGGAGTGGTAGCACGGGTCGAACGCCTCGCCCGCCTCGCCGCCCCACTGGTCGGCCTGCTCCTGGCTCATCGTGGCCTCGGCGCCGGTGAACAGACCGCCGACCCGCACGCCCGCGTCCTTGAACGGGGCGTGGTCCGAGCGGCCGTCGCCCTCGGTCTCCGGCTCGGTCGTGATGTCCTTCGCCGCGTACCAGTCCTTGAAGACCTTCTCCAGCTCCGGGTCGTCGTCATAGACGAAGTAGCCCGGGTTGGGGGAGCCGAGCATGTCGAAGTTGAGATAGGAGTCGATCTTCGACGTCTCGTCGGCCGCCAGGCTGTCGACGTAGTGCGTCGACCCGACCATGCCGTCCTCCTCGTCGCCCCACCAGGCGAACCGCAGGTGCTTGGTGGGCTGGAGGTCGGCCTTGGCCACGGCCAGCGCGACCTCGAGGATCGCGGCGGAACCGGAACCGTTGTCGTTGATGCCGGGGCCCGCCTGGACCGAGTCGAGATGCGAACCGGCCATGACGACCTTCTCGTCGGCGCCGCCCTTCCAGTCGGCGATGAGGTTGTAGCCCTTCTCGCCGCCGGAGGTGAACTCCTGGACGGAGGTGGTGAATCCGGCCTCGTCCAGCTTGCCCTTGATGAAGTCCAGGGACTTCTGGTAGCCGGGCTCGCCATGGGCGCGGTTGCCGCCGTTGGCGTCCGCGATGGACTGCAGCTCGCCCAGATCGGCCTTGACGGCCGCGACGTCCACGTCGGGGGCGGCGGCCTTGGAGTTGACGGTGGCCTCGGCGCCGGAGGCGCCGCTCAGCAGGGCCGCGGCGAGCGCGGCACCGGTTGCCGCCGCGAGGCTTCCGCGGCGAATTGACGCTATTCGCTTCACAGTTGGGCTCCGTTGTGATGTGGGGGGTTGGAGCGGAGCAGGTGAATCATGGTGTTGCGGTGATGAGAATCGGGGCTATCCGGTGGGGTCGTCAAGTGCGATAGCCGGACGTACGGGTCCGCCGAGCGGATGTCGGACGGTGGCCGAGGGGGGTGCGAAGAGCTGGCGGCGGCTCATAAGACCGTCTTGACCAGCATCGATCGGATTGATCAGGCTTGCCCGCACCATGGCTCAGTTAACGCCGACGAAACGCCGCGGAACTAGCCTGCGGGGGCCGGACGCACATCGCCCCGGATCGTGCGGAGTGGGCGAGAAAAGGGATGAGGGCGATAATGAGGTGGAAAGCGTGCACTTGACCCCGCATGAGCAGGAACGTCTGCTGATCCATGTGGCCGCCGACGTGGCCGAGAAGCGACGGGCCCGGGGCGTGCTCCTCAACCACCCCGAGGCGACGGCGCTGATCACCGCCCACATCCTGGAGGGCGCGCGCGACGGCCGCGGCGTCGCCGAGCTGATGGCCTCCGGCCGCCGGGTGCTCACCCGCGACGAGGTGATGGAGGGCGTTCCCGAGATGCTCCACGACGTCCAGGTCGAGGCCACCTTCCCCGACGGCACCAAGCTGGTCACCGTCCATCAGCCGATCGCCTGATGGGGGGCGCCTCCATGATCCCCGGAGAGATCCTTTACGCCGATGAGCCGGTGCCCCTCAACGAGGGGCGGCCCATCACCCTCCTCACCGTGCTCAACGCCGCCGACCGGCCCGTCCAGGTCGGCTCCCACTACCACTTCGCCGAGGCCAACCCCGGCCTTGACTTCGACCGCGCCGTCGCCCGCGGCAAGCGGCTGAACATCGCCGCGGGCACCGCCGTGCGCTTCGAACCCGGCATCCCCGTCGAGGTCGCCCTGATCCCGATCGCGGGGGAGCGGATCGTGCCGGGGCTGCGCGGCGAGACGGGAGGGCGGTTGTGAACGCCGCGCGCGAGGCCGCCGGTCGGTACGAGACTGCCGGGCGGTACCTGGCCGCCGGGGTGCGCTGTCGCCTCGTGGACGGAGAGCGGAGAAGTGAACGAAAAGGTGCAGCATGACCGCTGAACTGAACCGCGCGGCCTACGCCGATCTCTTCGGCCCCACCACCGGGGACCGCATCCGGCTCGCCGACACCGACCTCTTCATCGAGATCGAGGAGGACCGCGGTGGCGGGCCCGGCCGGGCCGGGGACGAGGCGGTCTTCGGCGGCGGCAAGGTGATCCGCGAATCCATGGGCCAGTCCCGCGCCACCCGCGCCGAGGGCACCCCCGACACCGTGATCACGGGTGCGGTCGTGCTGGACCACTGGGGTGTCGTCAAGGCGGATATCGGCCTGCGTGACGGCCGCATCACCGGGATCGGCAAGGCCGGTAACCCCGACACCATGGACGGCGTCCACCCCGACCTCGTCATCGGGCCCGAGACCGAGGTCATCGCGGGCAACGGCAAGATCCTCACCGCGGGCGCCATCGACGCCCATGTCCACTTCATCTCCCCGACCCTCGTCGACCAGGCGCTCTGCTCCGGGATCACCACCCTCGTCGGCGGCGGCACCGGGCCCGCCGAGGGCACCAAGGCCACCACCATCACCCCCGGACCCTGGCATCTGGCCCGGATGTTCGAGGCGCTGGAGGGCTATCCGGTCAACATCGGGCTGCTCGGCAAGGGCAACACTGTCTCGGGCGAGGCGATGTGGTCCCAACTGCGCGGCGGTGCGCTCGGGTTCAAGATCCATGAGGACTGGGGGGCGACCCCCGCCGCCATCGACGCCTGCCTCGGCGTCTGCGAGGAGAGCGGCGCCCAGCTCGCCATCCACACCGACACCCTCAACGAGGCGGGCTTCGTCGGCGACACCCTCGCCGCCATCGCCGGGCGCTCCATCCACGCCTACCACACCGAGGGCGCGGGCGGCGGGCACGCGCCCGACATCATCACCGTGGTCTCCCGGCCGAACGTGCTGCCCAGCTCCACCAATCCGACCCGCCCGCACACGGTCAACACCGTCGAGGAACACCTCGACATGCTGATGGTCTGCCACCACCTCAACCCAGCCGTCCCCGAGGACCTCGCCTTCGCCGAGTCCCGCATCCGGCCCAGCACCATCGCCGCCGAGGACGTGCTGCACGACCTCGGCGCGATCTCGATCATCTCCTCGGACTCCCAGGCCATGGGGCGGATCGGCGAGGTGGTGCTGCGCACCTGGCAGACCGCGCATGTGATGAAGCGACGGCGCGGGGCGCTGGCCGGGGACGGCCGCGCCGACAACCACCGGGCACGTCGCTATGTCGCCAAATACACCATCAACCCGGCGGTGGCGCAGGGGCTCGACGGTGAGATCGGCTCGGTGGAGCCCGGGAAGCTGGCCGATCTGGTGCTCTGGGACCCGGCGTTCTTCGGCGTCAAACCGCACCTGGTGATCAAGGGCGGCCAGATCGCCTATGCGCAGATGGGCGACGCGAACGCCTCCATCCCGACCCCGCAGCCGGTCCTGCCGCGCCCCATGTTCGGCGCGCTCGGCCGCGCGGCGGCCGGGGGCTCGGTCAACTTCGTGACCCAGACCGCCTTGGACGACGGCCTGGCGGACCGGCTGGACCTCCGGAAGCGGTTCGCCCCGATCCGCGGGACGCGGGGGGTCACCAAGGCGGACATGCGGCAGAACGACGCCCTGCCGCGGGTGGAGGTCGACCCCGATACGTTCACGGTGACGATCGACGGTGAGCCCGTCGAACCGGCCCCGGCGGCGGAACTTCCCATGGCCCAGCGCTACTTCCTCTTCTGACCGGCCGGACCCGTGATGCCCACACACGAGACTCCGCGCACGCTGGGGGCGCCCACGGTCCGGCCGCGGGTGGCTCTCCCCCACCCCGCCCCTCCCCGAAACCAGGGGCCCCCGCCCCCTGGACCCCCGCTTCCCCGCCAGCGGACGGGCCGGACGGGGCCGGTTCCCAGGCGGAGGACGGGCCGCGCTCCCCGCGTCGGGCGCCCATGGGCGAGGCCCCCGGCGGGGCCGCCACTGCCGCCTCGCGGGTACCTGGCGCCCCGTCACCGGCTGGTCCGGGCCGGGCCGGTGCAGAAGCGGAAGCGCTGGCCCCCGGCGGCGTCCCGGACGCCGCCCCTGGCGGGACTGCCCCTGCCGCCTCTCGGGCGCCGGATGGGCCGGGGCGGGCCGGTGCGGGGGCGGAGGACATGACCGTAGGGCGTGCGGTGGAAGGCGGGCCACAGGCCGCGCGACGGGCCTTTGGGGGCGAGGCTCCTGGTGGGACGGTTGCCGCCCCTTGGGCGCCAGCCGCGCGTTGGGGGATCGGGGGCGGTGCGTTGCTGGTTCTTGCTGATGGGCGGTTTCCGGCCGGAGGGCATGCGCATTCCGGGGGTGCCGAGGCCGCCGTCGCGGCGGGACGGATCCGTGACGCCGACTCTCTGGAGGCGTTCTGCCGGGGGCGGTTGCACACCGCTGGGCTCACCGCGGCCGGGCTCGCCGCCGCTGCCGCCGCCGGGCTCGATCCGCTCGTGCTGGACGACGCGGCGGATGCCCGTACCCCCAGCCCCGCGCTGCGGGCCACCGCCCGGCGGCTCGGTCGCCAGCTGATGCGTGCCGCCCGCGCCACCTGGCCCTCGTCCGAGCTGGACGCCCTGGCCGCCGCCCGGCCGCGCGGGGCGCATCAGCCCGTGGTGCTCGGACTCACCGCGCGCGCCGCCGCGCTCGGGCCGCCGGACGCCGCGTACGCCGCCGGGTACGAGGCGGTGAGCGGACCCGCGACCGCCGCCGTACGGCTGTTGAGCCTCGACCCCTTCGACGCCACCGCCGTGCTCGCCCGCCTCGCCCCCGAGCTTGACCAGGTCGCGGCGCGGGCCGCCGACGCGGCGCGGCGGGCCCTCGACGAGGGCCCCGGCGCGCTGCCCGCCGCCTCCGCGCCGCTGCTCGACATCGCCGCCGAACACCACGCCACCTGGTCCGTACGCCTCTTCGCCTCGTAACCGGGCCCGCGCCCCCGCTGCTGGAACATCGGAGCCGTCTCATGCATCTCGACCACGCGGACAACACCTACCCCCCGCGCCACACCTACGGTGCCCCCCGCCCTTACCGCCCCGACGGCACCCGCCGGGCGCTGCGCATCGGCCTCGGCGGACCCGTGGGGTCGGGCAAGACCGCCACCGTCGCCGCCCTGTGCCGGGTGCTGCGCGACCAGCTCTCCCTCGCCGTGGTCACCAATGACATCTACACCCGCGAGGACGCCGAGTTCCTGCTGCGCAACGCCGTACTGCCGCCGGAGCGCATCACCGCCGTGGAGACCGGCGCCTGCCCGCACACCGCGATCCGCGATGACATCTCCGCCAACCTGGAGGCGGTCGAGGAGCTTGAGGAGACCGTGGGCCCGCTCGATCTGATCCTGGTCGAGTCCGGCGGCGACAACCTCACCGCGACCTTCTCCAAGGGCCTGGTCGACGCGCAGGTGTTCGTCATCGACGTCGCGGGCGGCGACGACATCCCCCGCAAGGGCGGCCCCGGCGTGACCACCGCCGACCTGCTCGTGGTCAACAAGACCGACCTGGCCCCCTACGTCGGCTCGGACCTGGCACGCATGGCCCGCGACGCCAGGGCCCAGCGCGGTGAACTTCCCGTCGCCTTCACCTCCCTGGTCGCCGAGGACGGCGTCCGCCCCATCACCGACTGGGTCCGCACCTGCCTGGCCGCCTGGACAGCGGCCCCGGTGTGACGCCCGCCCCGGACACCGCGTCCGGCGCTGAACGCCCACGGGCGACCTCCCCCGCCGGGCCGAGCCCCGCCCCGCGCATGCCCGGCCGCACCCCAGAGCGGAAAGCCCCGGCCACCCGGAGCACCCCGACCGCCTCGGCTGTGGCGGGCACCGGGGACGCGGCGGGCGTCTCGGGTGCGTCAGCACTCGTTTCGGGCGCGGCGCGCACCTCACCCGCAACAGGCGCCCCCGGCGCACCCGTGCGGGCCACCGCCCGTCTCCTCGCCGAGGCGGACGGACGCGGCGGTACCGCGTTGCCCGTGCTCGCCGGGGACGGGCCGCTCGCGTTGCGGCGGACCCGGGGCGTGGCTGGGGAGGCGTGTGTCACCGTCGTCGGGGCCATGAGCGCTCCCCTCGGCGGTGACCGTATCGCCCTCGAGGTGACCGCCGGGCCGGGTGCCCGGCTGCGCGTCGGTTCCGCCGCGGCCACCATCGCCCTGCCCGGGCGGGCGGCCGGGCCCGCGCACTACGAGATCCGGCTCACCGTCGCCGACGGCGCGGCCCTGCACTGGCTGCCCGAGCCCCTGATCTCCGCGCACGGCAGCGAGCTCATGATGACCACCCGTGTCGAACTCGCGCCCACCGCCCGCCTCGTGCTCCGCGAGGAGCAGATCCTGGGCCGTACCGGCGAATCGCCGGGCCGTCTGACCAGCCGCCTCACCGTCCACCGCGGTGGACGCCCACTCCTCGACCAGGAGCTTTCCTACGGCCCCGGCGCCCCCGGCTGGGACGGCGGCGCGGTCCTCGGCGGCCATCGGGCGGTGGGTCAGCTCCTCGTGGTCGACCCGTCCCATGACGCTCAGCCCCTCACCCCCCGCCGCCTCGCCGGGACCGCCGTCCTCGTGCCGCTGACCGGTCCCGCCGCCCTCGCCACCGCCGTGGCCCCGGACGCCCTCCAGCTCCGCCGGGCCCTCGATGAAGCGGTCACCGCCGTGGGCTGATGTGCACTCCTGAAGTCATCTTCATGTTCACGTCTATGTTCACGTCTTGATAAAGAATCGGCGGTTTGCCCTGTACTCGGCGGTAAGCAAGACAGAAGAATCCCTTTGACACTCTGTGATCATCGCCGCCCCTGGCGGCGCAACAAAGCAGGGGGATAACTACGTGAGACGCACAGCACTCTTCGGCGTGACCGGCGGTGTGATCGCCGGTGCGCTGATAACCGGTGCACTGGCCCCCACGGCCGGGGCATCGGAGCGGACGCCCGGCGGGGCCGCCGAGGCCCGTGGGGTGGCGGTGGCCGCGGCCAAGGCCGCGAAGAAGGGCATCGACTGGACGGACTGCCCGGCCGACTGGGAGCTCGCCAAGCCCATCCAGTGCGGCTATGTCACCGTGCCGCTCGACTACGCCAAGCCGAACGGCCGCACCATCAGGCTCGCGGTGGACCGGATCGCCAACACCGGCTCCGCCTCCGAGCGGCAGGGCTCGCTGATCTACAACCCGGGCGGGCCCGGCGGCTCCGGGCTGCGCTTCCCCACCCGGGTCACCACCAAGAACCCGCTGTGGACGAAGACGTCGAAGGCGTACGACTTCGTCGGCTTCGACCCGCGCGGGGTGGGCCACTCCACGGCCATCTCCTGCGTGGATCCCCAGGAGTACGTCAAGGCCCCGAAGTCGGACCCGGTGCCCGACAGCGAGGCGGACAAGCGCGCCCAGCGCAAGCTGGCCCGCGAGTACGCCGAGGGGTGCGAGGAGCACAGCGGCTGGATGCTGCCGCACCTGACGACGCCCAACACCGCCCGGGACGTCGACGTCATCCGGGCCGCGCTCGGCGACAAGAAGCTCAACTACATCGGCGTGTCCTACGGGACGTACCTCGGCGGGGTCTACGCGACGCTCTTCCCGACCCATGTGCGCCGGCTGATCGTGGACAGCGTGGTGAACCCCTCGCGGGAGAAGATCTGGTACCAGGCCAACCTGGACCAGGACGTCGCCTTCGAGTCGCGCTGGAACGACTGGAAGGCGTGGGTGGCGAAGAACGACGCCGCCTACCACCTCGGCGACACCCCGGCGAAGGTGCAGCGGCAGTGGGAGAAGCTGCGCGCGGCGGCCAAGAAGAGCCCCATCGGCGGGGTCGTGGGCCCGGCCGAGCTGCTCGGGTTCTTCCAGAGCGCTCCGTACTACGACTCGTCGTGGGCCACGGTCGCCCAGGTGTGGAGCGACTACCTCGGCGGCGATGAGAAGGCGCTGGTCGAGGCCGCGGGCCCGGACATGTCCGACACCGCGGGCAACATCGCCTCGGAGAACGGCAACGCGGTCTACACGGCCGTCGAATGCGCCGACGCCAAGTGGCCGACCAGCTGGGCGAAGTGGGACCGGGACAGCACCCGGCTCCACCGCGACTACCCCTTCTTGACCTGGTCCAACGCCTGGATGAACCTGCCGTGCGCCACGTGGGGTGCCAAGCAGGGGACCCCGCTGGAGGTGGGGGCCGCCAAGGGGCTGCCCAAGACGCTGATCGTGCAGAGCACCCGCGACGCCGCGACCCCTTACGAGGGCGCGGTGGAGCTGCACAAGCGGCTGAAGGGCTCGCGCCTGGTGACCGAGAAGGACGCCGGTTCGCACGGGGTCACCGGTCTGGTCAACCCGTGCGTCAACGACCGGGTGGACACCTACCTGCTCAAGGGCACGGTGGACGCCGAGGACGTGACCTGTGCTCCGCACGCCACACCGGTGCCCGCGAAGTCGGGCGCCTCCGCGAAGGCCGCCAAGGAGGCGGCCGACATCGTCAAGTAGTCGGCGGTACGCGGTACTGGGCCGGGCCCGTGCGTTCCCCGCACGGGCCCGGTTCCGTTTCTCCGCTACGCGTCCCGCAGCCACGCGTCCTCGGCCGCGTAGTCGAACAGATCGGTCATCGGGTCGTAGGCGGCGGCCATGTCGGGGAAGGCCGTGCGCCAGTCCGGGGCGGCCGCCAGCCGGTCCGCCAGCCAGGCGACGGTCGCCGGGAGCGATTCCGCGTAGCCGGTCACCGGGCGGTAGCCCAGCTCCCGTTCGGCCGCGGACAGGTCGTAGACGAGGGGGTGGGCCAGGCTCCAGGGCGTGCTGCCGACATGCGGATGCGGCGGTTCGCCGTCGATCAGCACCAGCTCGCCGCGCACCTCCAGCACCGCGTCCACGGCGGCGGCGATGTCGGCGACCGTCGGGACCTGCGGATCGCCCGCGTTGAGCACCCGTGAACCGGGACGGTGGGCGGCCAGCCGCACCAGCTCCGCGAGGTTGTCGACGTGCACCGGATGGAACCGGCTGCGGCCGCCGTACGCCAGGATCCGCACCGGCCGCCCGTCCAGCGCCCGCTTGACGAAGTACAGCTCGCGGGGGGTGCGGCAGTGCGGGCCGTGGATCGCCCCGGCGCGCAGCAGGGTCGTCGGCAGCCGGTCCCCGGCGGCCAGCAGCTCCCGTTCCAGCGCCGCCTTCCGGCCGCCGTAGCCGTCGCCCGGCGGGACGGTCCGCTGGGACTCGGGGAGCGGCACCGGATACCGCGGGGCGCCGTCCGGCCGGTCCTGGGTCCCGAAGCCCCGGCCCTCGTCGTCCTCGTACACCGCTCCGGTGGAGACCACCACCGCCGACCCGACGCGGCCGGCGAGGTCCAGCAACTGCCGTGCGTGCGCCCCACCGTAGGCGACGCAGTCCAGCACCACGTCGCAGCCGTCGCCGATCAGCGCGGCGACCGCGGCCTCGTCGTCCCGGTCCACGGCCACGCTCTCCACCGACCCGGGCCAGCTCCCGTCGCGGCCCCCGCCGCGCGAGGCGGCCCGCACCCGCCATCCCTCCTCGGCGAGCGCGCGCACCGCCGCCCGGCCGATCTGTCCCGTCGCCCCGATCACACATGCGCTCCCAGTGCTCATGCCGGGACGCTAAGGGCCCGGGCGCCGCGCTGCCCAGACTCCTTCGCCCTGAGCAGATTCGCCCTCGGCCGATCATTCACGGTCAAAGAATGAGTACAGGTGATCGCTTTTTCGCGCTCTTTGAATTCACCGTGGCGCATTCCGAAGAAAAAAGCATCTTCGATTCATGCGACGGTGAAACCGCTATGCTCCAGGGCCCATGACGGGCTGACGCGTCGCCCTCATTCCGCACCCATTTTCTCTTCGCTGTTTTTAAGGATGCCCATGGTTTTCGCCGGTACCTCATCCGGAGGCGGCACTTCATCCGGAGGCGGCACCTCGACCGGAGCCGGCACTTCACCGGGAGGCCGTCGGCCCGCCGCCACGCTCGTATGGGTCATCCCTCCCGCCGCGATGGCGCTCTGCGCAGCCCTGGCCGTCGCCGTGGTCCCGTCCGGGGCGCGGGCCACGGTCGCCTGGTGCGGAGTGGCGGCGACCCTCGCGGTGGCCCTCGCGGCGGCCGAGGCGATGCGCCGCGGCCGGCTGATCACCACCCTGCGCACCCGGCTCACCGCCCAGGAGACCCGGTTCCGGCAGCGCCTGGCGGACCAGGAGGCGGAGATCCGGCGGCTGACCCGGGAGGTGCTTCCCGCGACCGTGGACCGGCTGCGGCGCGGCGCCATGGTGCACGAGGCGATGAAGGCCGTCGACTACGCGCCCCGTCTCGACCCGGACTTCGACGCCGCCCACGAGCAACTGCTGCGGTGGGTGCTGGAGACCGTACGGACCGAGGAGGACCTGAGGGACGCGGGCCAGCGGGCGTTCGTCAACATCGCCCGCCGGGTGCAGGCCATCGTCCACCAACAGGCCCTGGACATGCGGGAGATGGAGGACAAGCACGGCGCCGACCCGGACGTCTTCGAGGATCTGCTCCACCTGGACCACGGCAACGCCCTCATCGGCAGGCTTGCGGACTCCATCTCGGTCCTGGGCGGCTCGCGCCCGGGCCGCCAGTGGCAGAAGGAGGTGCCGCTGTTCAACGTCTGCCGCGGCGCCATGTCCCGCATCCTCGAGTACGAGCGGGTGGACCTGCACTCGGTGGCGGACGTCGCCATCGTCGGACCCTCGGTGGAGCCGCTGATCCACGCCCTCGCCGAGCTGCTGGACAACGCCACCCGCTACTCGCCGCCCAAGACCCGGGTGCACCTGACCGCGATCGAGGTCCAGTCCGGGATCGCGATCGAGATCGAGGACGCCGGGGTGGGCCTGTCGGAGGGGGCGAGCAGGCGCACCGACTCGGTGCTGCGCCAGGCGGCCACCGGATTCGACCTCAACGACCTCGGCGAGACCCCGCGGCTCGGCCTGGCCGTGGTCGGCAGGCTCGCCGTGCGGTACCGGTTCCAGATCTCGCTGCGGCCCTCGGCGTACGGCGGGGTGCGCGCGGTGCTGGTCGTACCGCAGGACATCATCTGCCCCACCCCCGCGCCCGGCGGTGCCATCGCCCGCGCGGCCAAGCTGCCCCCGCCCAAGCCCATCAAGCGGGCCACCCCCCTGCCGTCGCCCACCCGCACCGGCGGCACGGTGGCGCAGGGCCGTCCCGGACCTGGCCCCGGACCCGGACCTGGCCCCGGCTTCCGGCAGAACGGCGCCGGACTCCCGCAGCGCCGCCGCCGGATGCCCATGGCCGCCCCGCCCACCAGGGTCGACTCCGCGCCCCCGGCGGTGCCCGGCACGCCGCGCGAGGCGGCCCGGCGGCCCGTACAGCCGGGGATCTGGCTGGACGCCTTCACCAAGGGGCTCAACGGCGAGCCGATCCCGCCGGCGCCCCCCGCCGCCGACGCGCCGGACCCCCGGGACTGCCACCCCATCCCGGACGGCTCGGGCACCCCGCACACCCCGTACTCCCCGAACCCGTCGAACCCGTCGAACAAGGATGAGTAGGCAAGTGACGCAACCGCGGTTCAACATGGACTGGATGCTCCGGGACCTGGCGTCCAGCGTTCCGGAGACCCGGCACGTGGTCCTGCTGTCCTCGGACGGCCTGTGCATGGCCCAGGTCGGCACGGACAAGGACACCGCCGACCGCCTGGCCGCCGCCTGCGCCGGGCTGCAGAGCCTCAGCGCCGCGATCGCCGCCGAATTCCCCGAGGGGGACGGCCGGATGCGGCTGGTCGTCATCGAGGTCGACGGCGGGTTCTTCTATCTGATGGCGGCCGGTACCAGCTCGTACCTGGCGGTGCTCGCCGAGGACAGCGTGGACGCCGGGCTGATGGGCCAGTGCATGCGAGACCTCGTCGCCCGGCTCGGGGAGCACCTCAGCAGCCCGCCGCGGGTCGACGGACGCGTGACATGAGCGAGCCCGGCAAGCCGGGGGACGAGGGCGGCCCCGAGCGGCTCTACACGGTCAGCCGCGGCCACGCCCCGCAGGAACGCCGGCACCGGCCCGTCGAACTCGTCAGCCTGATCGTGGCGCGCGCCGAACCGGAGCCGGGGACGGCCCCCGAGGCCGCGGCGGTGCTGAGGATGTGCCAGTTCCCGCTCTCGGTGGCCGAGGTCTCCGCGTATCTGGCCCTGCCCGTCTCCACCGTCGCCGTGCTCCTCGCGGGGCTGCTGGGGGAGGGCCGGGTGGAGGTCAGGGCGCCGGTCCCGGCCGCCGTGCTGCCCGACCCCGAACTGCTGCTGGCGGTGATGCATGGACTACAGAACCTCTGAGGGAATCGCCGGACCGCGCAGCGAGGACATCCTCCCGGCCTCCGTGGCCGCCGCCGTCAAGGTGGTGATCGTCGGTGGCTTCGGCGTCGGCAAGACCACCATGGTCGGCTCGGTGAGCGAGATCCGCCCGCTGACCACCGAGGAGACCATGACCCAGGCCGGGGTCGGCGTCGACGACATCGCCGGGATCGAGCGCAAGACCGAGACCACCGTCGCGATGGACTTCGGCCGGATCAGCCTCAACGAGCGCCTGGTGCTCTATCTGTTCGGCACCCCCGGCCAGGAGCGGTTCTGGTTCCTGTGGGACGGCCTCTTCGAGGGTGCCCTGGGCGCCGTGGTCCTGGTCGACACCCGCCGTCTGGAGGTCAGCTTTGACGCGGTGGGGCGGCTCGAGGAGCGCGGGGTGCCCTTCGTGGTGGCGGTCAACGCCTTCCCCGAGGCCCCCGTCCACTCCATGGCGGAGCTGCGCGCGGCCATGGACCTGCCCGACTCCGTACCGATGATCGACTGCGATGCCCGCGACCGGGCCTCCAGCCGCGACACCCTCCTCGCCCTCGTGCGCCATCTGCGATCCCTCCACACCGTGACCCCCTCCACACCGTGACCCCGGAGACACCGTGACCCCTCATCCCGACGACCCCGGCACCGGGCCCGCCGAACTGCCGCCCACCCGGTGCCCCGTCCGCACCGCGCTCCCCGGCGGAGACGGCGGCCTGGTGGACCTCCTCGGGCCCGAGAACGAGAAGGACCCGATGGGGCTGTACGAGCGGCTGCGCACCGAGCACGGCCCGGTGGCCCCGATCGTGCTCGACGGTGGCATACCGGCCTGGCTGCTGCTGGGCTACCGCGAGAACCTGGAGGTCTCCCGCACCCCCTCCCGCTTCTCCCGCGACTCCCGCCACTGGCACGCCTGGAGGGACGGCCGGATCGCCGCTGACTCGCCCCTGCTGCCGGTCGTCGGCTGGCAGCCCATGTGCACCTTCGCCGACGGCGATGAGCACGAGCGGCTGCGGGCCGCGCTCACCGAGTCCATGGGGCGCTTCGACCGCCGTGGGATCCGCCGCCACGTCACCCGCTTCACCCATCAGCTGGTGAACGACGTCTGTGCCCACGGAGGCGCGGAGATGGTCACGGCCTTCGCCGAGCAGCTGCCCATGCTCGTCCTCACCCAACTGCTGGGCATGCCCGAGGAGTACGGCCCACGGCTGGTCGAGGCCACCCGGGACCTGATGAAGGGCACCGAGACGGCCCTGCGCAGCGACGCGTACGTCACCGGCGCCCTCGAGGGCCTGGTGGCCCGCAAGCGCGCCGAACCCGGCGAGGACCTGGCCTCCTGGCTGCTGGCCCACCCCTCCGGCCTCACCGAGGAGGAGGTGGTCCAGCATCTGCGTCTGGTGCTGCTCACCGGCAACGAGACCACCACCAATCTGATGGCCAACACGCTGCGCATGGTCCTCACCGACCCGCGCTTCCGCGCGTCCCTGGCCGGCGGCCATATGACGCTGCCGGACGCCATTGAGCACGTGCTGTGGAACGAGCCACCGCTCACGGTCATCCCCGGCCGCTGGGCCACCGGGGACACCGAGCTGGGCGGCCAGCGGATCAAGGCCGGGGACATGCTGCTGCTGGGGCTGGCCGCCGGGAACGTGGACCCGGCCATCCGCCCCGACATCGCCGCGCCGATGTACGGCAACCGGTCCCACCTCGCCTTCAGCGGCGGCCCCCATGAATGCCCGGGGCAGGACATCGGCCGCGCCATCACGGACACCGCCATCGACACCCTGCTGCTGCGCCTGCCCGATCTGCGGCTGGCCGTGGACGAGTCCGAGCTGAGCTGGCTCTCGTCCTGGATCTCCCGCCATCTGGTGGAGCTGCCGGTGGAGTTCATGCCCCGGCGCCCCCAGCCGGACATCATGGACCTCCCCGTCGAGGCCCTCCTTCCGCCTCGGCGGGGGGTGCCCTCGCCCGGGGAGATGGAGCCCCCGGCACCGGTCAGGACCGGCACCGAGGGGCCCGGGGCGGCGGCCCCCGGACACGTCCCGTGGTGGGCGGCGTTATGGCGGTGGCTGCTGGGCAGGCCCCCGGGAACCGCTCCGAAGGAGTCCTCCGCCCGGTAGGGATCAGCCCCGGGCCGCCACGACCCCCACGGTCAGCAGTCCGAGCACCACCCAGCTGAACCAGAGCCAGCCGTTGCTCCCCAGAGCCACGGTGTAGGCCGTCACCAGCACCAGAGCCCCCACCGTGGCCACCGTCATCGCCTTCGCGGAACCGGGCATCCCCGACCTCCTCACGGCGGTCCCGACGCCCCTTCGCCAGGACCCGGGCCATCCAGGGCCCGGGTCCATGGTCTCGCGCTGGGGGCCCCGCCCGCTACGGGCTGTCAGACGGCTCTTTGCCGCGTGGGCAGTCACTGGCTCCGGGACTGGAGCGACGCCAGATACGCGTTGTACGCCGCGAGCTCCCGGTCGCCGTCCCGGTCCGCCGTGCGGTCGATGCGCCGCGCCTGCCGCTGCTCGGACCTGTACCACTGGTAGACCAGCGCCACCAGCACGATCACCGACGGGATCTCGCTGAAGGCCCAGGCGATACCGCCCGCCCAGGTCTGGTCCGACAGCGCGTCGATGCCCAGCGAGGCGGGCGGGTGCTGGTACGTGCCGACCATGGGCTCGGACGCCATCATCAGCGCGATGCCGAAGAACGCGTGGAACGGCATGCCCGAGAACAGCTCCAGCATCCGCATCACATAGCCGGGCCGGTGCGGGCCCGGGTCCACGCCCATGATCGGCCAGAAGAAGACCAGACCCACCGCGAGGAAGTGGACCATCATCGCGATATGCCCGGCCTTGCTCTCCATCAGGAAGTCGAAGAGCGGGGTGAAGTACAGCGCGTACAGGCTCGCGATGAACAGCGGGATGGTGAACGCCGGGTGGGTGATGATCCGCATATAGCGGCTGTGCAACAGCGCGACCAGCAGCTCCCGGGGCCCCTTACGGCCGCGCCCGGCCGCAGGGAGGGCCCGCAGGGTCAGCGTGACCGGCGCGCCCAGCAGCAGCAGTATCGGCGAGACCATGCTGATGATCATGTGCTGCACCATATGGACGCTGAACATGACCATGCCGTAGTCATTCAGCTTGGTGCACATCGCGACCACGATGGTCAGCACCCCGAGCACGAAGGAGACCGTGCGCCCCACCGGCCAGGCGTCCCCGCGCCGCCACAGCCGCGCGGCGCCCCAGCCGTAGAGACCGACCGCCAGCACACAGCCGACCAGGAAGAACGGATCGCCGCCGAACTCCAGCCCGCGCGACAGCGTGAACGGCGGCAGATCCATCATCATGCCGTGCCCGCCGTGGTCCATCAGCAGATTCTCCCTTTTTGCGCCTGAACCGGCGCCGCTCTCGCGGACCTGGTCGCTCGCCGCAAGGGTTGCGCAATTGATGGTCGCGGTGTGAATCGGCTCTATCCGGCTGGTGTCGTACCTACAGTACGCATTCGGCTTCGAGGTACCGATCGGCGGGGACCGTCTTCAGCCGCTCCACGGCCGCCGCGAGCGGCACCAGGGTGATGTCCGTGCCGCGCAGCGCCGTGATCGTGCCGAATGCGCCGCGGTGGACCGCCTCGACCGCGTGCCAGCCGAAGCGGGTGGCCAGCACCCTGTCGTACGCCGTCGGGGTGCCACCGCGCTGCACATGGCCCAGGATGACCGCCCGGGCCTCCTTGCCGAGCCGGTGCTCGAGCTCCACGGAGAGGTGGTGGGCGATGCCCGCGAAGCGCTCGTGGCCGTAGACGTCCCGGCCGCCGGCCTCGTAGTCCATCGTGCCCTCGCGCGGCTTGGCGCCCTCCGCCACCACCACGATCGCGAACTTCTTGCCCGCGTCGAACCGCGCCCCGACGGTCCTGGCCAGTTCCTCGATGTCGAAGGGGCGCTCCGGGACGACGATGGCGTGGGCGCCCGCGGCCATGCCCGAGTGCAGTGCGATCCAGCCGGTGTGCCGCCCCATGACCTCGACGATCAGCACCCGCTGATGGGACTCCGCGGTGGTCTTGAGCCGGTCCAGGGCCTCGCTGGCGACCCCGACCGCGGTGTCGAAGCCGAAGGTCACATCGGTCGAGGCGATGTCGTTGTCGATGGTCTTCGGCACGCCGACGATCGGCAGTCCGGCGTCCGAGAGCAGCCGGGCGGCCTTCAGCGTGCCCTCCCCGCCGATGGGGATGACCGCGTCCACGCCGAGCTCCGCCACATGCCCCTTGGCCCGCTCCACGCCGTCCCGCAGATGCTCGGGGCGCACCCGGGTGGAGCCGAGGATGGTGCCGCCGAGGGCCAGGATGCCGCTCACGGCGTCCAGGTCCAGCTTGCGGTAGTCGCACTCCAGCAGGCCCTTCCAGCCGTCCTGGAAGCCGATCACCTCATCGCCGTGGTCAACGGTGGCGCGGTGGACGACTGACCTGATGACCGCGTTCAGACCGGGGCAGTCGCCGCCGGACGTGAGCACACCAATGCGCATGGCACGCGTACCTCTGTCTGAGCTGGGGGGCCGACGGCCGGACCGCGTCGTCCGGCGGGACCCCGCCACCCTACAAGCGGGCGGGCGGCGGGGGCGCGGCCTGTGGCCCGATGTCCGCCATGCGGTCACCTTGTGTGCGCAGGGCGTCTGAGCTGCGCTCGAGCGAGCGGGGCGCGGCTCAGGCGGGCTGGGTCGCCGCCGCGATCCGCTCGTTGCGCAGTGCCTCGTACCACTGGTCGTTGACCGGCGGCAGCGCGTTCACATCGAGGGCCAGCTTCAGCAGGTGGTCCGCGATATGCGGGTTGCGGGCCATCACCGGGCCGTGCATGTACGTCCCGAAGACGGTGTCGCTGTACGCGCCCTCGAAGCCGTCCCCGGTGCCGTTTCCGTTGCCGAACCGGACCCGGGCGAAGGGGCGGGCGGTCGGGCCCAGATGGGTGACGCCCTGGTGGTTCTCGAAGCCGGTCAGCGGGGGCAGCCCCAGCCGCTCGTCGATGTCGGCCAGCACATCACCGACGCACCGGGCGCCCTCGCCACGGGTGCTGACCACGTCCAGCAGCCCCAGGCCCTGCTGGCGCTGCCCGAGGTCATTGACGAACTCATGGCCGAGGATCTGGTATCCGGCGCACACCGAGAAGACGATCGCCCCGTTGGACACCGCCCGGTTCAGCCCGCCGTCCCGGATCAGCCGCTCGGCGGCCAGCCGCTGCGGGCGGTCCTCGCCGCCGCCGATCAGATAGATGTCCCCGGAGGTGGGGATCTGCTGGTCGGAGCGGACGTCCAGACGGGAGACCTCCAGCCCGCGCTGCCGGGCCCGGCGCTCGACCACCAGCACGTTGCCCTGGTCGCCGTACGTGCTCAGCAGGTCGGGGTAGATCCACACCAGACGCAGGCCGTTCTGGCTCGTGCTACGCATCTTCGTGCCTCTCGTACGGGGGTCAGTTGCCGACGTGGCGGCGCAGGTCCTGGAACGCGGTGTAGTTGGCGATCACCTCGATGCGGCCGGGCGGTGAGATCCGCACCGCCTCGTCCGCGTCCGCGCAGACCCGGAAGTCCAGCCCGGCGACCTCGAGACGCACCGCGAGGTCCAGCTTGCGGTCGCCGATCACACAGATCGGGTGCCCGGCGAGACGGGTGTAGTCGACGTCCCACAGCCAGGAGGTGTCGGTGCCGTCGGCACCGCGCGCGTTCACCGAGAGGATCACCGGGGTGGGCGGCGGGTCGATCAGCGAGAAGGTCTCCAGCCAGCCGGCCGGGTTCTTCGCCAGCAGCAGCCGCAGCTGGCGTTCCTGGTAGGTGACCACGTCATACCGGCCGGCCACGGCCTGGACCGAGTACATCCGCTCCAGCGCGACCTGCGGGGGCACCCCGAAGGTGGCGGCGACGGCGGCCGAGGTGGCCGCGTTGGCCTTGTTGGCGCGGCCGGGGAGCTGGAGCTGGATGGGCCAGGCGGCGCCGTGCGGGTCAAGGACGTAGTCGCCGTTCAGCGCCCAGCTGGGCACCGGGCGGCGGAAGCCGCACTCCCCGCAGACCCAGTCGTCGCCCGGGCGCTGCAGCACACCGCCGCAGGACGGGCAGGACCAGGCGTCGTCCTTCCACTCCTGCCCGGCCGCGACCCACACCACGTTGGGGCTGGACGAGGCGGCCCAGACGATCAGCGGGTCATCGGCGTTGGCGATCACGACCGCCTTGGAGCCGGTCAGGCCCTCGCGCCACTTCTCGGCGAGCATGCGGGTCTCGGCGGCGCGGTCGAGCTGGTCGCGGGAGAGGTTGAGGAGCGCGATGGCCTTGGGCTCGGTGTCGCGCGCCACACCGGCGAGGTACTTCTCGTCGACCTCGATCACGCCGTAGCGGGCATCGGAGCCGCCCGCCAGGGCCGAGGTGATACCGGCCGGCATATTGGCGCCCAGCGCGTTGGAGACGACCGGTCCGGCCGCCCGCAGCGCCTCCGCGATGAGCCGGGTGGTCGTGGTCTTGCCGTTGGTCGCCGACACCAGGATGACGTCCAGGTGCTGCGCCAGCCTGCCCAGCAGATCGGGGTCGAGCCGCAGGGCCACCTTGCCGCCGATCACCGATCCGCTGCCGCGGCCCGCGGCCTTCGATACCGCCGCCGCGGCCCTGCCCGCCGTCACGGCCAGCTTGGCCCGTGGTGACAGCGGCTCCGAGTTGCCTGCCATCGTCTTCTCGATCCTCCTCGCATACCGGCGCCGCTCCTGCCCCCCGAGGCGCCGGTGGTACGCCCCCGCCGCGCCGCATCGCCAGCCGGGAGGCCACGGTCGGAGAGCAGCCTATCGAGATCCGGCGGCTGTCCCGAATTCCGTCCGCCCGTACGGGGCCACCCCACCGGCGCCGTAGGCTTGGCTGCCATGCGACATGGCGTGATCCCGGGCAGCCGCGGTGCGGTGCGGCCCCTGAGGCTCCTCGGCGATCCGGCGCTGCGCGCGCCCTGCGCGGAGGTCACCGCGTTCGACGCCGGGCTGGCCCTGCTGATCGAGGACATGTACGCCACGATGTACGCGTCCCACGGGGTGGGCCTCGCGGCCAATCAGATCGGCGTGGGGCTGCGGGTCTTCGTCTTCGACTGCCCGGACGACGAGGACCACCGCCATCTGGGGCATGTCGTCAACCCCCGGCCGGTCGCGGCCGACGGGGTGACGGTGCGCGGTCCTGAGGGCTGTCTGTCACTGCCGGGCGTCGAGGCGGGCACCCCGCGCCATGACCACGTGGTGATCGAGGGCGTGACGATGACCGGGGAGCCGGTGCGGATCGAGGGCACGGGCTTCTTCGCGCGCTGTCTGCAGCACGAGTGCGACCATCTGGACGGCGGGCTGTTCCTCGACCACCTCACCGGGCTGCGACGGCACCGGGCCCTGCGTGCGATCCGCCGCGCCCCCTGGGCGCCGAGTGGTGGCGCCGAGGCCGTGGAGGCGTAGCGGCCGTACCGGGTGTCCGGCGGACCCCGGGGCTCAGAAGCCCGGAGCGCCCAGGCGGTCGTCGGCCAGCGCCAGCCGCCCCCACAGCAGATCGGTGAGATGGTGCACCAACTGGCCGCGTGCGCAGGGGCGCTCGCGCAGCCACCAGTCACCGGCCGCGTGCATCATGCCGACGATCCCATGGCCCCAGACCCGGGCCACCTCCTCGCCGCCGGGGCCCAGCTCCACCCGCTCGGCGATCACCGTGGCCAGCTCCTCGCCGAGCCGGCGCAGCAGCGGAGCGGAGTGGTGGCCCACGTCGAAGCTCTGCTCCGGCTCCTGCTGGCCGTGGTCGGCCGGGTGCATCAGGAAGCGGTACACCTGGGGCCGGGCCTCGATCGCGGCCAGGTAGGTGTCCAGTGTGGCCTCCACCCGCTGCCTGCGGTCGTCGGCGGGCGCGTCCAGGGCCGCGCGCAGCGAGGCGAGCAGGGCGTCGGTGTGGCGCTTGGCGAGCGCGCGGTACAGTCCGCCCTTGTCACCGAAGTGGCGGTACAGAATGGGCTTGGTGATGCCCGCTTCGGCGGCGATGGCGTTCATCGAGGCCTCTGGTCCGTCGCGCAGCACCACCCGGTCCGCGGCCTCCAGCAGCTCCTTGCGCCTCTGCTGGGCCGTCTGCCGCTGGTCGTCCCGCTGGCTGGTCCCGGTCCGCATGCGTTGCCTCCCCGCCCCCGATGTCGTACTCGCGCCGTCGCACCCAGCGCGTCCTGGCGATCGCGCCCCGCGCTGAAGCGCAACGTAACACCCGAGGGGGCACGTGGCCCGCCTGCCCGGGGGAGTTGACATCGCCTACTGGGCGGTAACAGACTGCTGTTACCGCAGGTAATAAGCACGTGGAGGGGTCATGGCGGAGTTCTCGTTCGAGCTCGACGACGATCAGAAGGCGGTGCGCGACTGGATCCACGGCTTCGCCGCGGACGTCATGCGCCCGGCCGCCGCCGAATGGGACGAGCGCGAGGAAACCCCCTGGCCGATCATCCAGGAGGCCGCCAAGATCGGCCTGTACTCCCTGGACTTCTACGCCCAGCAGCACTTCGACCCCACGGGCCTCGGCATCCCCATGACCGTGGAGGAGCTGTTCTGGGGCGACGCGGGCATCGCCCTGTCCATCGTCGGCACCGGCCTCGCCGCCGTCGGCGTCCTCGCCAACGGCACCGAGGAGCAGATCGGCACCTGGATCCCGCAGATGTACGGCGACGCCGACGATGTGAAGGTCGCCGCCTTCTGCTCCTCCGAGCCCGACGCGGGCTCCGACGTCGGCGCGATGCGCACCCGGGCCGTCTACGACGAGGCCAAGGACGAATGGGTGCTGAACGGCACCAAGACCTGGGCCACCAACGGCGGTATCGCCAATGTCCATGTGGTGGTCGCGGTCGTCGACTCCGACCTCGGCTCCAAGGGCCACGCCTCGTTCATCATCCCGCCGGGCACCCCCGGTCTCTCCCAGGGCCAGAAGTTCAAGAAGCACGGCATCCGCGCCTCGCACACCGCCGAAGTGGTCCTCGACCAGGTGCGGGTGCCCGGCAACTGCCTGCTCGGGGGCAAGGAGAAGCTGGACGAACGCCTCGCACGCGCCCGGGAGCGGGCCAAGTCGGGCGGGGAGCGGCTGAAGAACGCCGCCATGGCCACCTTCGAGGCATCCCGCCCGGCCGTCGGCGCGATGGCGGTCGGCACCGCCCGCGCCGCGTACGAGGTCGCGCTCGACTACGCCAAGACCCGGCAGCAGTTCGGCCGCCCCATCATCGACAACCAGGGCATCGCCTTCCAGCTCGCCGACATGCGTACCCGGATCGACGCCGCGCGGCTGATGGTGTGGCGCGCGTCGTGGATGGCCGTGAGCGGCCGGCCCTTCGAGTCGGCCGAGGGCTCCATGTCCAAGCTGTTCGCCAGCGAGACCGCCAAGCAGGTCACCGCCCAGGCGGTGCAGATCCTCGGGGGCAACGGCTTCACCCGCGAGTACCCGGTCGAGCGGATGCACCGCGACGCCGCCATCTACACCATCTTCGAGGGCACCAGCGAGATCCAGCGCCTGGTCATCGCCCGCACCCTCTCCGGCGTCCAGATCCGCTGAACCGGGCCCGTCAAACCGGGCCCACCCCCGCCCCGAAGCGCCGTTTCCGCGTGGCGAAGGCGGCCAGCAGCGCGCGCAGCTCCTCACCGGTGAAGTCGGGCCACAGGGTGTCCACGAAGAAGAGCTCCGCGTACGCCGCACGCCAGAGCATGAAGTTGGAGATGCGCTGCTCCCCGGAGGTGCGCACCAGCATGTCGATGTCCGGCAGATCGGCGTGCGGCAGATGGCGGGTGAACAGCGCCTCGTCGATGGCCCCGGGGTCCAGCGCGCCGTCCGCCGAGGCGCGGGCCAGCGAGGTGGCGGCGCGGGCGATCTCCTCCCGGCCGCCGTGGTTGAAGCAGAAGGCCAGCGTCATGGCGCGGTTGTCCCGGGTGTCGTCCTCGGCGCGGCGCAGCGCGGCCAGCGTGGCCCGGGGGAGCCGGGCCTCCGAGCCCAGCCAGCGCAGTCGCACCCCCCGCTCGCCGTAGCCCCGGAAGACGTCCGCCAGCTGGGCGGTGAGCCGCATCAGGGCGGCCACCTCGGCGCGCGGCCGGTTCCAGTTCTCGGTGGAGAAGAAGAACAGCGACAGGTGTTCGATGCCCTCCTCCAGGGCCGTGTCCACCACCCGCGGCAGTGCCAGCACCCCCGCCTGATGGCCGCGGGTGCGGGAGAGGCCGCGCAGTGCGGCCCAGCGGCCGTTGCCGTCCATGATGATGGCCAGGTGCCGCGGCCCCGGCGGAGCCCCGTCGTGGGGACCGCGGCGCTGCCGTACGACGGCGGCGGGGGCACCGGCGACCGACGCCCGCAGCAGCCGCTTGACGGAGGGCACCCTCCAGGCCCCGACCTCGAACACCCGCGCGTCCCTCCGCCTCGCTTCCCGGCGCCGTGTCTGACGACGCGACGGGGGCGGGGGTTACCTCCCCGGTGGCCGAACCATTCGTTTGGTCGTCACCGCTCGTGTGGTCGTCACCGCCGTCACGGCTTGTGCGCCACGCCCCCGTGGACATCGGTGGTCTCGATGTCCGTCTCGGAGGGGGCCGGGCGCCACAGCGGACACGACACGATACCGGGCTCGATCAGCTCCAGGCCCTCGTAGAAGCGGCTGATCTGCTCGACGCTGCGCAGCACGTACGGCACGGCGCCGGTGTCGTCGTAGCCCTGCTGCGCCTGCTTGAGCGCCTGGTCGGTGTCGGTGCTGTCGTAGTGCACGAAGTAGCTGCCGGACGGCAGGGCGGCCTGGAGCCGCCGCACGATCGACACCGATTCGTCGTAGTCCTGGATGTGGCCCAGGATGCCCATCAGCATCAGGGCGATGGGCCGGTCGAAGTCGAGCGTCTTCGACGCGGCCTCCAGGATCCGCTCGGGCTCGTGCAGATCGGCGTCGATGTAGTCGGTCACCCCCTCGCGGGTGCTGGTGAGCAGCGCCTGGGCGTGCCGGAGCACCAGGGGGTCGTTGTCCACGTAGACGATGCGGGCCTCGGGCGCCACCCGCTGGGCGACCTGGTGGGTGTTGTCGTAGGTGGGCAGCCCGGTGCCGATGTCCAGGAACTGCCGGATCCCGCACTCGCCCGCCACATGGGTGACGGTGCGGATGAGGTACGCGCGCGAGGCGCGGGCCATGGTCTCGATGTTCGGGGCGACCTCCCGGTACTCGTCGCCGGCGATCCGGTCGACCTCGTAGTTGTCCTTGCCGCCCATCCAGTAGTTCCAGATCCGGGCCGAGTGCGGCACCGTTGTGTCGATCTTGGTCAGGGCCTGCTGGTCGGGGGTGGACGAGCCGTCTGTCATTGCGCCAGTCTCCTGCCGTGCGGATGCGGTTCGCGTGGCACCAACTTAGGTTCGGTGCCGGGGAGTTCAGCTCTGCTCGGCGAACGGCACCGGGGAGCGGATCCGCGGGAAGGGCCGGGTGAACGAGGCCGCCGGGGGCTCCGACACCGCCCCACCGTGACCCGGATCCCGGTCCGGGCCGCCGCCGCAGGTCGGCCGCTCCTCGACGGTGAGGACCGGGGCGTGTTCGGCGAGAGTGGAAAAGGCGTGGTCATAGCCGGTGACCGCGGCGCCGATCTCCGCGAGGGCCGCCGCCGGGGCGCCGCGCGCGGCCAGCCGGTCCGCCAGTACGCGCACCGGGGCGGTCATGTGGACGAAGGCGCCGTGGCGCTCGGCCACCGCCTCGGCGAAGTCGAAGGCCTGGATCCACGTCACCCGGGAGTGGCCACGGCGCAGCGGCCCGTAGACGAGCTCGCCGACCAGCCCGGCGTCGACCGCGAGCGCCCCGTCGTGCCGGAGGAGTTCGCGGTACGGCCGGACCGGGTCGACATGGGGGAGGTCGCGGGAGGCGTGGGTGACGGCGTAGCCGTGGCGGCGGGCGAGACCGGTCAGCAGCGCGTCCCTGCCGACTCCGTCGCAGCCCTCGACGATCAGGGTGCGGTGCTCTGTCACCGCCTGGTCGAGGTTCATCACGGCATCCCGTCGGTCCCATGGGCTCTGCACATCTGCGAGGGCTCTGCACATTTGCGAGGGGACGACACCGCCGTCCCGTCACGGCGTTTCTTCAGTGTGCGTGGCGGGACGGCGGGGACGGGAGTGCGGTGCGGGGTTGTGCGGTTGTGCGGGCGTAGTGGTTTTCGGAGATTTCCGGGGAACCGGCCGGGGGCGGTCCGCGCTAGGAGATGAGGAAGTCCGCCTCGCCCGCCTTCGCCGCCTCCAGGAAGGACGCCACCTCCGAGCGGGTGTAGATCAGCGCGGGCCCGGCCGGGTCGGTGGACTGGCGCAGCGCGATCCGCCCGTCCGGCAGTCGCTTGGCCTCGATGCAGGTGCCGCCGTTGGACCCGCTCCAGGGCTTCTCCCAGCCCTCCGTGCCCAGGTCCGTGGCCGGCATTCCGGTGTAGACGGGGTCATCCATCTCAGTGCTCCTTACGCAGTTCGGCCAGGATGGTGCTGGAGTCGCCGATCGGCTCGGCCTGGACCGCCATCCGGTCCAGGACCTCGAGATAGGCGACGACTTCGGCCGGCTTGTCCACATAGACCGCCCCGGTGAGGCTCTCGGTGTAGACGACGTCCGGCAGTTCGGAGAATCCGAAGCGGAAGTAGTGGAAGGGGCCGAAGGCCCCGGGGTGCGGCCCCGCCGCGAACCGCATGATCTGCAGCCTGACCTTGGGGACGTCCAAGGTGTCGATGAGGTGGTCGATCTGGTCCCGCATCACCCGCGAGCCGCCGACCGGGCGGTGCAGCACCGTCTCGTCGAGGATGGCCCAGATGGTCGGCGCGTCCGGCTTGGTGAGCAGGCCCTGGCGCTTGACCCGCAGGGCGATCCGGCGCTCCAGCTCCTCCTCGGTGTCACTGGGGAAGCCCATGCGTAGCACCGCTCGTGCGTAGTCCTCTGTCTGGAGCAGCCCGGGTACGTAGTGGGGCTCGTACGCGCGGATGACGGTGGCCTCTGTTTCGAGGCTGACGTAGACACTGAACCAGTCCGGAAGCACATCGCGGAACTGGTGCCACCAGCCCGGCTGGTTGGCCTCGCGCGCCAGGGCGAGGAAGTCCTCCATCTCCGGGCCGCGGACGCCATAGTTCCGCAGCAGCTCCTTCAGATACGGAATCTTCAGGCCGACTTCCGCCTTTTCCATCCTGCGCACGGTCAACGGGGTGACCTCGATGGCTCTCGCGGCTTCCTCGAACGACACCTTCGCTCGCTCACGCAGACGCCGCAGACGCTTGCCCAGGACTCTCCGCAAGACGGTGGGGGCGGCGCCGGCCGGCCGTGCCTCGCTCACGTCCGCCTCCCGTAGGAATGGCTGTCATATGCCTGCACAGTGTGCCACGCGATGCATGACACAGACAGACCGAGCGGAGCGCTTTGAAATTATCAGAACGAAGGTTGCGGGGTGACGGCTCCAGCACTCATAGTGAGCACGTGACCCATCTCACCCTCTATGGCGAGGGCTCCCAACCACCCATGTCCACAGTGTCGTTGAGGCCCCCGACTGACCGGTGGGGGATGAGCGACGGGGATCCCGCAGACCGCCGTGGCGCACAGCGGGGACGGGCACGGTGACGCAGCAAGCACAGCTGGTGAGCGGACGCCAAGGCGCCGTGGTCAACGGTGCGTTGGCCGCCGCTCTCAAGGAATCCGGGTGTTCCTACGCCTCATTGGCCCTGCGCGTCAATGAACTGGGCCGTAGGCAGGGGCGCGAGTCGAACTACGACAAGGCGTCCGTCACCCGCTGGCTGCAGGGCGGACAGCCGCGCGGCACCACGCCGGAGCTGATCGCCGCCGTGCTCTCCCACCGGCTCGGCAGGCCCGTGGGCCCCGCCGAGCTGGGGTTCATCTCCGACCGACAGCGCCCGGTCGTGGCCCGGGCGCTGGCCTACCGGGAGGACGTAAGCGAAACCTTGCACACGCTCGCCGAACTCGGCTCCACCGACATATCCCGCCGCAGCCTGCTGGGTGCGGTGCCCTTCGTCGCCGGCGCGCTGGTGACCCCGCAGCGCGAATGGCTGCTCTGGCTGGTCGAGAACCAGGACACCGCCCGGCTCACCCCCGCGGCCGGAGGCGGCCGCGTCGAACAGGTCCATGCGGCGATCAACATGTTCGACGAGATGGACAATCGCTTCGGCGGCGGCCAGGTCCGCGCCAGCATCGTGCTCTATCTGTCGACCGAGGTCGTCCCCATGCTCCAGCAGCGCGGCGCGCCACCGCAGGAGCGGCGCCAGCTGTTCACCGCCGCCGCCAAGCTGGCCGCGATGGCCGGCTGGAGCAGCTATGACAACGCCGAATACGGCCTGGCCCAGCGCTATATGACCCAGGCGCTGCGGCTGTGCGCCGAGGGCGGCGACCGGGTCCTGGGCGGTCAGATCCTGGCCGGTCTGTCCCATCTGGCGACCAATCTGGGCCAGCCCGAGGCGGGGGTCGAGCTGGCCCGGGTCGGTGTCGCCACCGCCAAGCACGCCGGAAGCCCGCTCGGGCTGATGCGGCTGCACGCCATGGCCGCCCGTGGTTACGCCGCACTGGACCGGCCCCGGGAGGCGTCCAAGTCGCTGCGCGCGGCCGACGCCCAGCTGGAGGCCAGCCAGGGCCCCGAGCAGGAGTCGCCCTGGGTGCGCTTCCTCGACCACCACTACCTGGCCGCTGAGGCGGCGCTGTGCTTCCGCGACCTGGGGAACGCCACGGACGCCGAGCACGCCGCCGCCGAATCCGTGCGCGCCAACGCCGAGCGGCGCCGGCGCCAGGCCATCAGCAGATCCGTGCTGGCCACGGCCTATCTCCAGCAGAACCGGCTGGACGAGGCCATGGGCACCGCGGGCGAGGCACTCGACACCCTCAGCGGGGTGCACAGCGAGCGCTCGATCCAGGCGCTCCGCGACTTCCGCACCCGGCTGCGGCCGCACCGCGCGGAGCCCATGGTCAGGGAGTTCGAGCAGCGCTCCCGGACCGTGCTCGGCGTGGCCGCCTGAGCTTGTTCTTTATGGTCCGGCCTGGGTACGTTCTGCGAACTCCATCCGGGTGCTCAGGTTCGGGGCGACGTTCGGCTGGACGCCGCCCCGATGCCAGCCGTGGGTGCACCGTGGCTGCGCCGCGTTTGATGCGCTCCCTCCAATAGCGCGGCAGCGACAGCGACCTCCGTACCGGCGAGACCGACGGAGCAGAAGATGGTGATCTGGTCAGGGCTCATCCGGCCTGGCGCAGCTCCGGCAAGGACGGCGCCCAGGTCCACCATCCGGTCGGCGGGAAGGATGTGGGGCTCGCTGTAGCTGGCCGTCTGAGCGAGGGAGTCGGTGAGAAGCACGTCGGCTCGGTATGCCAGGGCAGCGGGCACTTCATGACGCGAGACCGTTTTGGGCCCGAGTGTCGTCACATGTGTCCCTGGCCCGATCCAGTCAGCATCCAGCACGGGCACCGTGCTGTTCGTGGCGACGACCACGACATCGTGATCACGCACCGCTTCCTCCACCGTGGGCACCGCCCGAATCCTCACCCCCAATTCCTCGGCAGCCCGCTGGGCGAACGCTTCCGCGCGTTCTGGTCTGCGGGCCACCACCGTGGCCTCCATCACCTGCCGCACGGCACAGATGGCCCACAGCTGTGTCCAGGCATGCGTACCTGCTCCCACCAGCCCGAGCCGTACCGGTCCGGGATTTGCCACGGTGTCCACCGCTACAGCGCCAATGGCACCGGTTCGCCGGGCACCCAGTTCATCGCCGTGGACTACAGCCCGGAGCCGACCGCCATCGCAGTCCCACAGGGCCACCAGTTGTTCCGCTCCGACGAGGGTGTCGTAAGCGCGGAAGCCGAACAGTCTCTCCGCGCGCAGATGTCCTGCCGTGAACACCAGATGGCCGTCCCCGAGGTCAGCTTGGACCCGTGGTGGAGCATGGAGAAGTCCTTCATGCGCGGCCATGAGGGCGTCCCGTACGGCGCGGACGGCGGTTGGGGCGTCGAGACGAGTGCGCACATCGTCGTCATTCAGCAATTGCACGGACATGACGCACATCCTTCGCGCGAAGAGTGACGGTAGGGGATCACCCTGCCGGGTCGGCGCGGTGTGGTCATCCGTCCTCAGCCGGAGACGAGGGCTCCGTCACACGGCCTACGCCGGAGGTTAAAGAACACGCTGAGGCATCCAGTCGCGGGGCCCGCCCCGCCTCCGCTCGGGGGAGCGCCGGGGGTCAATAACCTCCCGGCGTGGGGGCGTTCTGGGCCCGGTCCACGGGCAGATGCGCACCGGAGACCCCGCTCGAGGCGTCCGCGAGCAGAAACGCCACGACCTGGGCGACCTCCCGCGGGGTGACCAGTTCACCGTGTGGCAGCTCGGCCGTGAACCGGGCGTAGGCCGCGGGCTCTTCGGTGCGCATCCGGTCCCACCGCTTCCCGGGGATCAGCATGGACCCCGGGGAGACGGCGTTCACCCGGATCCCGTCCGGGCCCAGCTCGCGGGCGAGTGAGGCCGCGAGCTGGATCTGGGCGGCCTTGGCCGCCCCGTACTGCGCCTGTGGCCCCGGCTTCCAGCCGGAGATGGAGGCGATCACCACCACGGAGCCGCCGCCCGCCCGGCGCAGGTGCGGCACCGCGGCCTTCACCAGCCGGGCCGTATGGCCGACGTTCAGCTCCCAGGTCAGCGACCAGTCCTGGGGACCGGCGTCCTCGATTCCGCGGCCACGGGCGCCACCGGCGCAGGCCACCACGCCATCAAGTCCGCTGAAACGTTCCGCCGCCGCATCCACGAACTGCTCAAGCAGCTCCGGTTCGGTGACGTCCAGCGCCCGGGTGAACGGCTCCTCATGCCCCTCGGCGCCCAGGGACGCCGTGAGGGACCGCAGGTGCTCCGGGTTCCGCGCACAGGTGGCCAATCGCGCCCCGCCGGCCGCCAGGAGCCGTACGATCTGTTCCCCCAGCCCCCGGGAGCCCCCGGTCACCAGGACGCGCTTGCCGTCCACACCGGACCGTATCCCCGGGTCCGGCCGCCCCTCGCGGCCCTCGCTCACGCTTGCCACGTCCGGACCGTGCAGCCCGAACCACTACGCCCGTACAACCGGACAACCCCCATGCCCTCTCGCCCATCGGCCCGTCCAACCGTTTGTCTACATGAACGGCGACCGATGGCGCTTTGCGCTGCCTTCGAAGGAGGAACCATGCCGGTAACCGGCACTCACCGCGACCGGGCCGTCTCCGTCCGTGGCAGCTGGTCCAGGCGGGTCGGGTGGGGCGTGCGCACCACCTGTCACCAGCTCAGATGCCACGCCGCCGGTCGCCAGAATGCGCTTACCCGCTCACCCGGACATCAATCACCCCATGTGCCCGTATGCCACCAGTGCCCATCGACCGATGAGGACCGTGAGGACCGACACCGTGAGCCGACCCAGTCCAGGGCTGTCGCACCGGCCGGCGCCGGCCGATGAGGCCGATGAGGCCAATGAGGAGGACGAGACGATGGGCACGAGCCGTGGCGTCGCGGGCTCCCTGGACCGCCCGCGAGCCGACCCGGTTACCGGGCGGGCCGCCGCGCCGAGCACGGCTCCGGCCGACGGCCCGGCCGCCGCGGCGATCCCCGTCCCCAGCTCAGGAGGGGGGCGGACGGTGATCCCGCTGGACACCCGCCGGCTCTTCCGGGCGGAGTTCCCCGCCCTCCCCGACCGCGCCGCCGCGGTGCGCCGGATGGTGGCCGGGCATCTGCGTGACTGGCGGCTCGGTGCGGTCGTGGACCATGTCGTCCTCGCCACCAACGAGTTGTTCGCCAACGCCGTGGAGCACGGCAGCGCGGGCCCCGCCGACACGGTCACCGTCACCGTCTCGCTGGAGCGCTTCGGCCGTGAGCTGCGGGTGGAGGTGGCCGATGGCTCGCCCGTGATCCCGGTCGCCCGCACACCGCAGCCCACCGAGGAGTCCGGGCGGGGGCTGGCCATCGTCGACGACCTGGCGGCCGACTGGGGCACCGAGCCGCCCGATCCCGGAGTCCGGGGGAAGAAGGTGTGGTTCACCCTGCCGCTGGTGGCCACCTCATGAACGCGGGGGCGCGGGGGGAGCCCCGGGCGCGGGTCACGGTGGAGGCCGACGCGGCCGAATGGCTGCTGGCCGCGAGCGATGACCCCGGGCGGGTGCGGCTCCAGTGGGCCAGCGGCGGCGGCCTCGCCGATCTGCCGGTGGGCCCGGTCTTCGACCTGGTGCGGATGTGCGAGGACATCGGCACCGCGGTGATCCAGGCGCTGCGGCGGCGCGACGCGGCGGGGCCGGTGATGCTGGCCACCGCCAGCCATGTGCTCTCCTTCCTGGTGCCGCCCGGAGCCGCCGCCGACTGGAAGGTCTGGCTGGCCGGGACGGAGTACGCCCGCCGCCGCACGGTGGCCGCGGCGGGCCCGGGCCGGGTGCTGCGCTGCCCCAGGCCCGGCTGCGTACGGCAGGGCCACAGCTGGCTGATCCGGCCCGGCGTCCCCCTCACCGACAGTCACATCCTGCGCGCCGCCCTCCAGGAGGCGATCGACCGCCCCGGGCTTCCGGGCGGGCTGTTCCGCTGAGCGCTCCGCGGGAAGCGGCGCGGGGCGCGGTCCGCGGCCGTTCCCCCGCGGCCGCGCCGTGGCCGGTCGCCCACGCGGCGGAGCCGCGTATCGACACAGCCTCGTGCCACCGGACGTCAACGAGGCGGCTCAGGCGGCAGACTCCGGCGCGAACGCGGCGCGGTGTGCCTCTGCGAAGGCGCGGAAGGAGCGGGGAGCGCGCCCGGTGATCCGCTCGACGGTGTCCGTCGTACGGTCCTCCGTGCCGTGCCGGATGTCCTCGTCGAGCCCGGCGAGGAGCGCGGCGAACTCCGGCGGCAGCCCTGCCGCCTTCAGCCTGACGGCCAACTCCCCAGTCTCCACCGGGACATGGCGGACCGGCCGCCCGGAGACCTCCGTCACGATGCGCGCCGCCGCCGCGTAACCGAGCGCCTCCGGGCCGGTGATGACGTGGTCCGTGTTGTGCGGACGGTCGTCCAGCAGGGCCCGGGTGGCGACGGCGGCGATGTCCGTCGCGTCCACGAAGGCCACCCTGCCGTCCCCGGTGGCGGTGACGATCTCACCGTCGCCGCGGACGGCCCGGGCCACCGGATGGTCACCGGTGAAGTTCTGCATGAACCACGAGGGCCGCAGCACCGCCCACTCGGGCAGGGTCCGCCGCACCAGCGTGTGCAGTGCGCCGGGGCCGGTGTCCGCCTCGGGAACCGCGGACGAGCTCAGCAGTACCGCCCGCCGCACGCCCCGGGCGACCGCCGTCCTCAGGAACGGCTCGACCACGGGCAGCGGCTCGGCCACCCCCAGGGGTGCGACGAGGTAGATCCGGTCCACTCCGCGCAGGGCCGCCGGGTGGCTCTCGGGGTCGTGCCAGTCGAACCGTACGGCGTCGGCCGCGCCCGCCGCGGCGGCGGCATCGGGGCGGCGGGTGGCGGCCAGCGCACGCGCGCCCTCCGCGCGCACCATCCGCAGCACCTTGGATCCGGTGTTCCCGGTGGCGCCGAGGACCAGAACGGTGGGTTCAGCCATGGGTCGGGCCCTCCTCGGCGCCGAAGCCGATCTCCTCGAGCATCAGTGGATTCCAGTAGTCACGGTACGAGGCGATCTCGCCGTCGCGGACGGTGATGACGGCGACGTAGCCGGGGCGGAACGGGCGGCCGGTCCCGACGGCCACGGCGTCCATCGTGAGCTCCACGATCAGTACGCCGGGGTCCTCGGTGAGATGGACGACCTCGTGCGCTACGGCGCGCAGATCGATGTGGTCGGTGTAGTCCCGCACATAGGCGCGCACGGCCTCGCGTCCCTCCAGCAGGCGTGGCCGCCCGGACGGGGCGAAGGGGAACTCCATGGTGCCGTCGACGGCCCACAGATCCGCGAATCCCATCATGTCGTGGCCGAGCAGCAGCTCCTTCGCCCGCTCGAAGACCTTGACGCGGTCGTCCATGGGGTACCTCTCCTCCGGCAACGGGAAACATCGGGACGGGACGGTACCGTCCCGTCCGCACAGCATAGAACGATACGGTACCGTCCCGTCCATCTGTTAACCTCGGGACCATGCCGGAGCCCACCCGGCGCCCCCCGAGCGGCGCCGCCACCCTGCGCGCGGACAAGACCGCGGCCATCTGCGAAGCCGTCCTCGACGAGCTCGCCGAGCAGGGCTACGGCCGGTTGTCGATGGAGGCGGTGGCCAAACGGGCCGGGGTGGGCAAGAGCGCCCTGTACCGGCGGTGGCCCTCCAAGCAGCGGATGGTCATCGCGGCCGTGTCCGAGCCGAGCGTCGCCCTGGTCGAGCCGCCCGACACCGGATCCCTGCGCGGCGACGTGCTGGCCGGGCTGCACGCGGTGGCCGACTGGCTGACCAAGCCGCGGTTCTCCCGGATCCTGCCGGACCTGATCGCCGAGGCGCGGCGCGACCAGGAGCTGAGCCAGGCCCTGGCCCGCCACATCGGCGAGCCGCGGCGCGCCCGGATGGCCGGAGTGCTGGACCGGGCGGTCGAGCGCGGCGAGCTGCCGCCGGACCTCGACCGCGAGCTGGCGCTCGATCTGCTCGGCGGGCTGGTCTACTGGCGGGTCTCGGGCCGTGGCGCGCCGCTGGAGCCCGGCTACTTCGAGCGCGCCGCCGATATGGCGCTGCGGGCCATGGACGCCCGGCCGCGCCCGGCCTGACGGCCGGGGCGCCACCGGTTGGGTGCGGGGCACTTCCTCCGGATGGGGCCGGAGAACAGGGCATGGCGGGGCGCGGCCCCGCATCATCGCTTAGTGACGAGCGATGGTGCGCCGCCGCACGTCCCGCGGCGGTGTGCCGCACGTCCCGCGATGGTGCGCCGCCGCACGTCCTCGACCCAAGGAGCCCCCATGCCCATCGGCCTCTCCGTCCATATCGGACTCAATCAGGTCGACCCCGCGGCGTACGACGGCTGGAGCGGTGAGCTGGGCGCCTGCGAGCAGGACGCCGTGGACATGGCCGGGCTCGCCGACGCCGCGGGGTTCGATGTGACCGGCCCGCTGCTGAGCCGGGCCGCCACCGCGGAGAAGGTCACCGCCACCCTGGAGGCCGCGGCCGGGCGGCTGGCCGAGGGGGACATCCTCTTCCTCACCTACGCGGGCCACGGCGGCCAGGTGCCCGACCTCAACCACGACGAGACCGGCGACCGCCTCGACGAGACCTGGGTGCTGTACGACCGGCAGCTGGTCGACGACGAGCTCTTCGAGCTGTTCGGGAAGTTCGCCAAGGGGGTGCGGATCTGGCTGCTCTCCGACAGCTGCCACAGCGGCACCGTGGCCCGGCTGCTGCCCGAGGTGCTCAGCCACCAGGAGCTCGACCGGCGCTTTAGCACCGCCGATCCCCAGGAGGTCGGCCGCAGGATCCGGGCCATGCCCCAGTCGGTGCAGTCCGCCGTCTACCGGCGCGACCGCGACGCCTACGACCGGATCCAGAACACCCGTACCGCCAAGGACCTCGCCAGGATCGACGCCAGTGTGCTGCGGATCTCCGGCTGCCAGGACAACCAGACCTCGGCCGACGGAATCGTCAACGGACTGTTCACCGGTACCCTGCTGAAGGTCTGGCGGGGCGGTGCCTTCGCGGGCAGCTACCGTGCGCTGCACCGGGGGGTCGTCCAGCGGATGCCGCCCGACCAGACGCCCCACCTCGTCCAGACGGGTGCGCCGAACTCCGCCTTCGCCCGGCAGCGGCCCTTCACCATCTGAACCGGGGTCTGACCGTGCCCATGTCATATCCGTGTGCGGCGGCCCGCCGGGCGAGGTATGACAGTAGGAGGGCACGGCGAGCCGGTGAGGTGCCGGTATGACGACGCATGACCGTGTGGACCAGGAGGAAGAGGCGGCTATCAGCAGCATGGCGACCGGCCCGGGAGGGGTGCTCGACCTGTTGCGGGTCGCCGCCGTGGCCCTGGACGTCGACGGGCGGATCGCCCTCTGGAGCCCCGAAGCCGAGCAGCTGTTCGGTTACCGGGCATCCGAGGCGCTGGGGCGCCGCGCGGACAGGCTGCTGGTCCACCCGCGGGACCGCCGGGCCGCCGTGGAGCTCTTCGCCCGGGTGCGGGCGGGCGACACCTGGGCCGGTGTCTTCCCGGTCCGCCGCCCGGACGGCTCCACCCTCAAGGTGGAGTTCCGCACCATGGGCCTGCGCGACGCCCACGGCGAGGGGTACGCCCTCGGTCTGGCCGCCGACGAGGAGACCGTACGGCGCCTGGAGACCGACCTCGCCGTCTCCGGCTTCCTGATCCGACAGTCACCGGTGGGGCTCGCGGTGTTCGACACCGAGCTGCGCTGGCTGCTCGCCAACCCGGCCCTCCAGCAGATGAACTCGATCACCGAGTCCCAGGTGCGCGGCCGCCGCCTCGGGGAGGTGCTGCCGGGGCTCGACGTCGAGGCCATAGAGGGCGCGATGCGGCATGTGCTGGAGTCCGGCGAACCGCTGCTTGACCAGCAGAGCGTCGGCCGTACCCCCGCCGACCCCGACCATGACCACGCCTGGTCGGAGTCGTACTACCGGCTGGAGGACCCCAGCGGCCGGATCCTGGGCATCGCCGTCTCCATCATGGACATCTCCCGGCGCCACCGCGAGACCAGCGAGATCGCCGAGGCGCGCGAGCGGCTGGCCATGATCGCCGACGCCAGCGTCCGCATCGGCACCACGCTGGACCTGCGCCAGACCGCCCAGGAACTCGCCGATGTGACCGTGCCCCGGCTCGCCGACCTCGCGGCCGTCGACGTCCTGGACTCCGTGGTGCACCGCGAGGCCACCCCCCGGGTGTGGGCCGACGGCTCCGCCCGCTTCCGTGCGCTCGCCGTCGCCGCCGGGTACCCCACCGCCGCCGTCCACGCCGCGGACCCGGTCGGGGAGATCGCCCGCTATGAGCCCAACCGGCTGATCACCCAGTGCGTCCGCGAGGCCCGGCCGCTGCTGGTGCCGCATGTGACCGAGAAGGACGTACGGCGGATCGCCCGGGACGACGACGCCGCCAGTGTGCTGCTGCGCGAGGGCGTGCACTCCTACATCGCCGCCCCGCTGATCGCCCGCGGCAGTGTGCTCGGCACCCTCAGCCTGCACCGCACCATCAACCCCAGGCCGTTCGACGAGGAGGACCTCACCCTCGCCTGCGAACTGGCCATCCGCGCCGCCCTGTGCATCGACAACGCCCGGCTCTACGCCCGCGAACGCGACGCCGCGCTCACCCTCCAGCGCAGCCTGCTCTCCCAGCAGCCGCGCGACCTGGACGGCCTGGAGATCGCCTCCCGGTACCTGCCCGCGGTCAGCGCCGCGGGCGGCGACTGGTTCGATGTGCTGCCCCTCCCGGACGGCAAGGTCGGGCTGGTGGTCGGCGATGTCATGGGCAAGGGCATCCACGCCGCGGCGATCATGGGCCAGCTGCGCACCGCCACCCGGGCCTTCTCCCGGCTCGGACTGCCCCCGGCCCAGGTGCTGAGCCACCTCGACGAGATCACCCCCAGCCTGGGGGAGTCCATCGCCACCTGTCTCTACGCGGTATGCGATCCGCGCACCGGGAGGTGCGAGATGTCCACCGCCGGCCATCTGCCGCCGGTGCTGGTGCAACCCGGCGGCGGCGCCGAGCTCATCGACATCCCCACCGGCGCCCCGCTCGGCGTCGGCGGTGTCCCCTTCGCCTCGGTGGAGCGGGAGCTGGCCGAGGGGGCGCTGCTGGCCCTGTTCACCGACGGCCTGGTGGAGAAGCGCCACCAGTCCCTGGACGTCGGGCTGCACACCCTGGTCCAGCTGCTGCGCCGCCACCAGGGCCCGCTGGAGCGGATCTGCGACCAGGTGCTGGCCGCGCTGCACGGGGCGCCGGACGACGATGTGGCCCTGCTGCTGGCGCGGCTGCGCCGCCCTCGCCTGCCGGAGAAGTCCGTGATTGCCGTGGAAAGCGGCTGACGAGCCGTGGACGGCCCGCCGCCAGGCGCTCCGCGGGAAGGGGCGGGGGAAAGCCCCGCCGGACCCCCTAGGGGCGCGCGGCGCTGCCCCGGAACGTGGCGCGGTAGGCGCTCGGTGACACCCCGAGGGCGGTGTGCAGATGCTGCCGCAGCGAGGCGGCGGTGCCGAAGCCCGCGTCCGCCGCGATCCGGTCCACCGGCAGATCGCTCTCCTCCAGCAGCTGCCGGGCACGCTCCAGGCGCCGCTGGGTCAGCCACTGCACCGGGGTCATGCCCACCTCGTCCCGGAATCGCCGGGAGAAGGTCCGTACGCTCATCGACTCCCGCGCGGCCAGCTCCCGCAGGGACAGCGGCCGGTCCAGCCGGGTCAGCGCCCAGGCGCGGGCCGCCCCCGTGGAGCCGCCGCGCCGCTCCGGCACCGGCCGCCGGATGAACTGCGCCTGGCCGCCGTCGCGGTGCGGGGCCACCACCGAGCCGCGGGCCACCTCGCCCGCCACCGCCGCGCCGTGGTCCCGCCGGATCATATGGAGGATCAGATCGATACCGGCGGCGTCCCCGGCCGAGGTCAGCACCTCGCCCTCGTCCGCGTAGAGGACGTCCGGGTCGAGTGCGACGGCAGGGAACAGCTCCCGGAACCGGTCCGCCTCCTGCCAGTGGGTGGTCGCCCGGCGGCCGTCCAGCAGCCCCGCCGCCGCAAGGACGAACGCCCCCGTGCAGATCGAGGCGATCCGGGCCCCGGGGCGGATCCGGGCGAAGGCGCCGGTGAGCGGGGCGTCCAGCCTGCCCTCGGTCTGTGGCGCGTCCGGTTCGTTGGCGGCCGGGACGAGCGCGGTGTCGGCCTCGGCCAGTGCCTCCGGGCCGTGTGCCACGTTCATCGTGACGTCGGAGTCCGTACGCACCTCACCGGGGATCAGCGCACAGGTCACCACCTCGTACAGCGGCTCGCCCGCGGCCGATACGGCCCGGCCGAACAGCCGGTGCGCGATGCCCAGCTCGAACGGCAGCAGACCGTGGCGGACCAGCACCGCCACCCGATGGCGGCCGGGGTGGGTGAAGACGGACATGGCGCGATTCTCGCAGACGGGTTCGATCCGGCCATCACTTCTTGGCTCGGCTCGGCTGCACCCGCTTCGGCTCGCCCTTCACCTTCGGATGCTCCGGCGGATACGGGAGGTCGCCCAGACCGTGCTCCCGCTCGTCCCGCGCGGCCAGCTCCAGCGCGGCCTCCAGACGGAAGGTGTACTCATCCATGTCCGCGTGCACATCGCCCAGCTCGCGGTAGCGCACCGGCATGGTGGCCAGGTCGAAGTCGCGCGGCCTGGCGTCCGGGACCTCTTCCCAGCGCAGCGGCGCGGAGACCGGGGCATGGGGGTGGGGGCGCACCGAATAGGCGCTGGCGATGGTGCGGTCGCGGGCGGTCTGGTTGTAGTCCACGAAGATCTTCTCGCCGCGCTCCTCCTTCCACCACTTGGTGGTGACCCGATCCGGAGCGCGCCGCTCCAGCTCCCGCGCGATCGCGATCGCGGACCGCCGCACCTGGGTGAAGGTCCATTCCGGTGCGATCGGGACGAAGACGTGCAGCCCCCGGCCGCCCGAGGTCTTGGGCCATCCGCGCAGCCCCAGCCCGTCCAGCACCTCGCGCAGCTCTGCCGCGGCCCGCACCGCGTCCTCGTAGCCGGTGCCCGGCTGCGGATCGAGGTCGATCCGCAGCTCATCGGGGTGTTCGGTGTCCACGCGCCGCACCGGCCACGGATGGAAGGTCAGGCTGCCCAGGTTCGCCGCCCACACCACGGCGGCCGTCTCGGTCGGGCAGATCTCGTCCGCGTGCCGCCCGCTGGGGAAGGAGATCCGGCCGGTCGGAATCCACTCCGGGAGGTTCTTCGGGGCCCGCTTCTGGAAGAACGACTCCCCGTCCACCCCGTCCGGATAGCGCTCCAGCGTCGTCGGCCGGTCCCGCAGCGCCCGCAGCGCGCCCTCACCTACCGCCAGGTAGTAGCGGGCGAGGTCCAGCTTGGTGAACCCGCGCTCCGGGAAGTACACCTTCCCGGGGTTGGTCACCCGCACCGTGCGACCGCCGACCGTGAGCTCCACCGACTCTCCCATACCGGACACGCTAGGCCCGCCCGCCCGGGGCCGCCTCCCGGCGGGCGCGCGGGCCCGCACGGGAGCACAATCGGACGTCATGGACCTTCCGGTGATGCCTCCCGTCGAACCGATGCTCGCCAAGGCCGTTTCCACGATCCCGCCGGGGATGGTCTACGAGGGCAAATGGGACGGCTTCCGGGCCATCGTCTTCCGCGACGGGGACGAGATCGAGATCGGCAGCCGCACCACCAAGCCGCTCACCCGCTACTTCCCCGAACTGGCCGGGGCGCTGCTCGCCAACCTCCCGCCGCGCTGCGTCCTGGACGGCGAGATCGTCATCGTGCGCGGCGGGCGGCTGGACTTCGACGCCCTCCTGGAGCGGATCCACCCCGCCGACTCCCGGGTGCGGATGCTGGCGGAGCACACCCCGGCCAGTTTCGTCGCCTTCGACCTCCTCGCCCTCGGCGACGTCTCGCTGCTGGAGGCCCCGCAGGGCGAACGCCGCGCGGCGCTCACCGAGGCGCTGCGCCACGCCCGGGACCCGGTGCACCTCGCCCCCTGCACGGACGATCTCGAGGTGGCCCGGCGGTGGTTCGAGAGTTACGAGGGGGCGGGGCTCGACGGAGTGGTGGCCAAGAGCCCCGACCTCCGCTACCGCCCCGGCGAGCGGGTGATGGTCAAGGTCAAGCACGAGCGCACCGCCGACTGTGTGGTGGCCGGATACCGCGTCCACAAGTCCGGCCAGGGCATCGGCTCCCTGCTGCTCGGCCTGTACGACGACACCGGCCGCCTCCAGCACGTGGGCGTCAGCGCCGCCTTCTCCGCGCGCCGCCGCCAGGAGCTGCTGGCCGAGCTGGAACCGCTGCGCATGGCGACCGTCGAGGGCCACCCGTGGGCCGACTGGGCGCGCGAGGAGGCCCACGCCCGGGGCCGGATGCCGGGCGCGCCCAGCCGCTGGACCGGGGTCAAGGACCTGTCGTGGGTGCCGCTGCGCCCGGAGCGGGTGTGCGAGGTGGCCTACGACCACATGCAGAGCGGCCGCTTCCGGCACACCGCACGCTTCCGCCGCTGGCGGCCGGACCGCGAGCCGGCACAGTGCACCTACGACCAGTTGGAGGAGCCGGTCTCCTACGATCTGCGCCAGGTACTGGGCTCGGCGGCGGACACGTAACCGCCGAGCGGGCAGGGGCTCCCGGGGTCCGGGGCGGAGCCCCGGTTGTGGGCAGGGGCGGGGTGGGGAAACAGCCGCCCGCAGGCGTCCCCGCTGGCCGTCGTGCGTCAGCGCCTGCCGCCGCGGGCCGGGCGCTTGGCCATCCGTACGAACCAGTCGCGCGCCGCCTGCGCGGCCTGCTCCAGGGCGCCGGGCTCCTCGAAGAGGTGGCTCGCCCCGGGCACCACTTGGATCTCCTGCGGGGCGGCGAGCATGGCGGCCGCCTGCTGGTTGAGGCGCAGCACCTCGTGGTCGTCGCCGCCCACGATGAGCAGCACCGGCGCCCGTACCCGGTTCAGCGCGCCGCCCGCGAGATCGGGCCGCCCGCCGCGGGAGACCACGGCCGCCACCCGCTCCGGCCGCTCCGCGGCGGCCGTCAGCGCCGCCGCCGCGCCCGTACTGGCGCCGAAAAGGCCCACCGGCAGCCCGGAGGTGGCCGGATGCCCGTCGAGCCAGTTCACCGCGGCCACCAGCCGACGGCCCAACAGGGGTATGTCGAAGCGCAGTTCGGCGGTGATCGCGTCCATCCGCTCCTCGGCCTCGGTGAGCAGATCGAACAGCAGGGTGGCCAGATCCGCGTCCTGCAGCACCCCGGCCACCGCGCGGTTGCGCGGGCTGTGCCGGGAACTGCCGCTGCCGTGGGCGAACGCGACGACGCCGATGGGCTGCTCGGGAAGGGCCAGATCGCCCACGAGCATGGCGTCGTCCGCGGCGATACGGGCGGTCTCGGAGCGCATCGGCCACCTCCTGCCGGGGGTTGCGCGGGCTGGTGCTGCCGCCGGGCGGCTGGCTGTCGCTGTCGCCGGTCGCGGTCGCTAGGCGTAGGCCATGAGCCCTTGCCGCAGCTCGCTGTAGAGCCGGGAGAGCCTGCGGGATATGTGCATTTGGGAGAAGCCCAGGATCTCACCGATCTGGCTCTGCGAAAGCCCCGCGAAGAACCTCAGATAGAGGACGTAGCGGTCCTGCTCCGACAGCTCGGCGATGAGCACCCGCAGCGCCTCGCGGTTGACGACGCGTTCGATCGCGGCGTCGTCCGCGCCCACCGTCTCGGCGAGCAGCCGCTCCTCGGCGCCCTGGACCGCGGCGTTGAGGGAGAGCGGGGTGCAGGAGGCGCTGGCCTCCAGACCGGCCTTCACATCCTCCTGGGGCATACCGGTGCGCAGGCAGATCTCGTGGACGGTCGGGGTGCGCCCGCCGAGCTCCTGCTCCAGCGCGTCGCGCGCGGAGCGGGTGCGGGAGCGGACCTCCTGGATGTTGCGGGGGATGTGCAGGGTCCACAGATAGTCGCGGAAGTGGCGCTTGAGCTCGCCCGTGATGACGGGGATCGCATAGGAGGGGAAGGCATGGCCGAGGTCGGGGTCGTAGCGGTCGACGGCTTTCACCAGGGCCAGCGAGGCGACCTGGGTAAGGTCCTCCATGTTCTCGCCCTTGTTGCGGAAGCGCAGCGCAAGGCGTTTGGCGACGGGCAGCCAGGCGCAGATGATCGCCTCGCGCAGCGCGTCGCGTTCGGGCCCGGATGGGAGCCGGGACAGACGCAGGAAGGCACCGCCGGTGTCGGGAGTGTCGTCATGGCGTCGTTGGCGAGTCGCGGTTGCTGACATGGTCACTCGCCTCCGTGGTCCGATGTCACGGCGGTCGCCACCAGATTCGCATGCGCCCTCATGCCTCGCAATTCGACCAAATTGGTGATGGTATAGGCGCCTTTGGGTGGTATGCAGGTTTACGGTGCTTGGTTGCGCTTGCGGCGGGGTATCCCCACAGGATGAACGCACGTCTTCGTCTCGCCCAGCAGCCCGAGGCGGACGCCCTGCTCGGGCGCGACCCCCTGGCCCTGATGATCGGGATGCTGCTCGACCAGCAGGTGCCCATGGAATGGGCGTTCTCCGGTCCGTACACCATCGCGCGGCGCCTGGGCAGGGACGACCTGGACGCCCAGGAGATCGCCGCGCAGGACCCCGAGGGGTTCGCCGCGCTGCTGTCGGAGAAGCCCGCCGTGCATCGCTACCCGGGCTCGATGGCGGGGCGCATCCAGCAGCTGTGCCGGTATCTGGCCGAGCACTACGGGGGCGACCCGGCCGCCCTGTGGCGCGATGTCCCCTCCGGCCAGGAGCTGCTCCGGCGCCTGCACGAACTGCCCGGCTTCGGCAAGCAGAAGGCGCAGATCTTCGTCGCGCTGCTGGGCAAGCGGATGGGGGTGCGGCCGGAGGGCTGGCGCGAGGCGGCCGGGGCGTACGGCGGGGAGGGCGCGTACCGCTCGGTGGCCGACATCACCGGGCCCGAGTCGCTGGACAAGGTCCGCGCCCATAAGCAGGAGCTCAAGCGGCAGGCGAAGCAGGCGAAGGGCGGCGCCTGAGGCGGGCCTCTCGGGGCGGGACTTCGCCCCGCATTTCCGGCGGGGTTTTCAGGCGGTGCCCAGTGAGTCCCGCAGGGTGTCCACGGCCAGGGTCAGCGCCGCCCGTGCGGCCCGGGTGTCGCGGAGCGCGTCCAGCATCACGAAGTCATGGATGATCCCCTGCATCCGCAGGGCGGTGACCGGCACCCCGGCCTCCCGCAGCCCGGCCGCGTACGCCTCGCCCTCGTCGCGCAGCACATCCGCCTCGCCGGTGATGACGAGGGCGGGCGGCAGCCCGGCGAGCTGGTCGGGGGTGGCGCGCAGCGGGGAGGCGGTGATCTCGGAGCGCTGTGCCGGGTCGGTGGTGTACTGGTCCCAGAACCACTTCATCGCCTCACGGGTGAGGTAGAAGCCCTCGGCGAACTGCTCGTAGGAGCCGGTGTCGAAGGCGGCGTTGGTCACCGGGTAGAAGAGCACCTGCCGCACCAGCGGCAGATCGCCGCGCTCCTTGGCGAGCAGGGTGAGGGCGATGGCCATGTTGCCGCCGACGGAGTCCCCGGCCACCGCGATCCGGGAGGCGTCGAGCCCCGCGCCCTCGCCGTGCGCCACGATCCACTGGCCCACCGCGTAACTCTGCTCCAGCGCCACCGGGTAGTGGGCCTCGGGGGAGAGGTCGTACTCGGGGAAGATGACCGCGGCGCCCACCCGCACCGCCAGCTCCCGGACCAGCCGGTCATGGGTGTGGGCGTTGCCGAACACCCAGCCCGCGCCGTGGATGTAGAGAATCACGGGAAGGGTGCCGACGGCCTTCGGAGGCCGCACGATCCGCGCTCGGACACCGCCCGCCGGGATGCCACCGACGCTGATCCACTCCTCGTCCACCTCGCGTTTGGGCACCTCGCCCGACTGCACCTCGTCGAGGGTGCGGCGACCCTCGGCGGGCGGCACCTGGTACGGATACGGCGGTTTGGCGGTGGCCTCGGCGAAGGCCGCGGCGGCGGGTTCGAGGACGGGGCGGGCCGGAGCGGTGGTGGCCATCTGCTTCTCCTTTGCCGGTCCGGTTGCGTCCGACGATCTCATCCCGGCCGCCGCGGCACTCACCGCTGTTACGCCACCCGGGCACTCACCGGCCCGGTGACTCACCTGGTCACGGCGGTCACCGGGCCGAGGGAGCTCACCGGGTCAGGGGTCCTGGCGCCGGTGAGGGGTCCGGGACCGGATCCGGTCCCGGCGGCTTGGGCACCGGGTCGGGGGACGGGTCCGGTGCGGGGCCGGGCGTGGGGCTCGGCGGCGGCTCGGGCGGAGGGGTGGGGATCGGGTCGGGCGGCGGGCCCGGGGGCGGTCCGGGCACGGGGCCCGGTGCGGGACCCGGTTCGGGACCGCCCGGACCGGGCGACGGGGTCGGAGACGGCGGCCCGGGATCTCGCAGCGTCGGGTGGATGGGCGTCGGGTCGGTCTGCCGTGCCACGGTGTCCTCCAAAGCTCTTGGGCTGGTGGCCACGTCACTTCCGGGGCGGGTGCCCCGGTCCCCCGGGGTATACGCATGGTCTCGGCGGTCGCCGCCGCCATGCGGCGTCTTCCTGGTCCGGATCCTGGTCCAGAGCCCGGGGATCCAGACCCTCGCTCATTCCACATCGTACGTACGACGGGTGTGCGGACCGCGCATGATGTGCGCGGCTCGGCCGTACCCCGGTGGGGAGGGGCGGCGGGCGATCCTCGCCGCCGTGGCCCTCCGCGTCAGCGGGCGGGGGGCGGTGACATCGCGGCGGCCTGCCGCAGTGCCTCGATCATGCTACGGGCGTCGGCCGTGCCGGTCCCCGCGATGTCGAAGGCGGTGCCGTGGTCGACGGAGGTGCGGATGACCGGCAGGCCCACGGTCAGATTGACCCCGGCCTCCAGGCCCAGCACCTTGACCGGGCCGTGCCCCTGGTCGTGGTACATCGCCACGATCAGGTCGTAGTCCCCGCGCCCGGCCAGGAAGAAGGCGGTGTCGGCGGGGAGCGGGCCGCGGGCGTCGATGCCGTCCGCGCGCAGCGCCTCCAGCGCGGGCACGATCTTCTCCTCCTCCTCGCCGTAGCCGAACAGACCGTTCTCACCGGCGTGGGGATTGATCCCGCACACCCCGATCACCGGTGCGGGGGTGCCCGCGCGGACCATCGCCTCGTGGCCGCGCCGCACGGTGCGCTCGACCAGGCCGGGCTCGATCCTCCGCACCGCGTCGATGAGCCCGATGTGGGTGGTGACGTGGATGACCTTCACCGCGGGGGTGGCCAGCATCATCGACACCTCCCCGACCCCGGTGAGATGGGCCAGCAGCTCGGTGTGGCCGGGGAAGACATGACCGCCCGCGTGCAGCGCCTGCTTGTTGAGCGGCGCGGTGCAGATGCCCTGCACCCTCCCGCTCATGGCGAGTTCGGCGGCGGTCCGTATGTACTGGTACGCCGCGTCCCCGGCCACCGGGGAGAGCTCGCCCCAGGGCAGATCGGCGGGGAGCAGCCGGAGGTCGATGACGTTGATCCGGCCCGGGGTGAACACCGCGTCGCCGGGCGCGGCCACGGTGACGACCTCGCACGCGATGCCGCGCAGCCGGGCCGCCTGCCGCAGCCGCTCCGCGTCCCCGATGGCCACGGGGCGGCAGCGCCGCAGGGTGTCCGGGTCGAGCAGCGCGGGGACGACCACCTCGGGTCCGATCCCGGCGCCATCGCCCATGGTGACCGCGATCAGCGGAAGCGGGGCGGGGCCGGTGTCCGCACCGGCGGCCCCGGTGGGGGCGGGGGAGTTCATGAGGTGACCCTCCGTTCGGTCGGGTGGGGGCGCAGCGCCCGGACGATACGGCGCAGGGAGTCGGCATCACCGAAGCTGCCCGGCCGGGTCACGATGGAGCGCCCGTCGGGGGTGCGGAGATGGACGGCGCCGTGGTGCACCTGGCCGACCGGGTCGAGCTCGGTCACCGCCAGCGCGTCCAGCACCCGGCGCGCCGTCTCCCCGCCGGTCAGCACGAGGTCGACGGCCCCGCGATGCGTGGCGACGGCCGCGCCGACGGCCCGGGCGAGCCCGAGCACCAGCCGCCGCCCGGACAGGGGCTCGGCTTCGCGGGCGGAGGGGAGCGCCACCGCCTCGTACGAAGGTGTCGTCCGGCCGGGGAACCCGGGCGAGGCGCCGAGGGTGACGACGGTGACGGCGGCGGTCAGCGCGGGCAGCCGCACCGGGGGCCCGTCCGCCAACAGCCCCGCGAGCGGCAGCCGTTGATGACGCGCCCCGTCCTCGACCAACCGCCGGACCTGCTCAACGGCCCCGGGCTCGGCCGTACCCACGACAACCAGCACGGGCCGCCCGGTGCGGGACGCGGCCGCGTCGGGGACGGTTCCACTGTCCGCCGGGGGCGCGGCTGCCGCCGGGGCGGCGAGGGCCGGAGCCCTGGCGGTGTCGGCGGTGCCCCGCCCCAGGGCCTGTGAGACGGCCGGTCCCCCGGCGGCGGGGGCAGCCGAGCCTGTGGCACTAGGGGCGGCCGGGCCTGTGGTCCCTGGTGTGGCGGGGGCTGTAGCCCCCGGTGTGGGCGGACCTGTGGTACTTGGCGTGGCCGGGCCGGTGGCGGGCGGGGTGGCACGCGTTCGGGTGGCCGGGTAGGCCGTCGCCAGGTGGCGGCCCACTGCCAGGGCCAGGCCGCCCGAGCCGACCAGTCGCGTCCCGGGGCCGTCGGCCAGCGACGCCCCGACGATCGCGTCGAGATCCGCGTCCGTCTCCGCGTCGCAGATGGCCACCCGTCCCGCCGCCGTGGCCGCGCGCAGGGCGGTGAGCAGGGTCGGGCGGGAGGCTCGTACGGTCGGCAGCGTAATCAGGGCGGTGGGCAGGCCGCCGAGTGCCTGGGCCACCGACGCGGGCGGGGGGACGGCCTCGGCGCGCCATGCGTCGCCCTCGTGGAGCGGCACTCCACCGATATGGACCACCCCCGAGCGCACCACCCGCCCGGCGATCGGCAGTGCGGGGGCGAGTACCACGCCCGTGGCGTCCTCCGCGAGGACGGCGATCTCGGCGGCGACATTGCCCCGCAGCAGCGAGTCGATCTTCTTCAGGACGATGGTGTCCGGCGCGTCCATGGCGTCCGGGGTGTCCGGGGTGTCCAGCGCGTCCGAGGCATCCCGGCCGTCCCCGTCCGGCCAGGACATCCGCAGTGCGGCGCGGACCGCCTCCGCCGCCTCCGTGGCCGGGCGGTACCGGGTGTCCAGGTCCAGGACGGTCGCCTCGCCGATATGGCGGGGACGAAGGGCCGTTGCCATGCCGACAGCTCCCGGCCCCCCGAAGAGCAGCACCCGACTGCGTGTTGTGCGCGAGTACACCGCAGCCGCCACCTCCGCGGCGCCCGACAGGTCATCCGCGATGGCCAGCAGCCTCCGGTAGGGCGTCATGTCCACCGGTACCCCCTCGAATGACCATGACAGCCGGAGCGGCCCAACGCCGTGGACACCGTCTCCGTGGCCCCGATGATGGCATACGTTGCGCGAAGTGTGCGGGCCAGCATTGCGCAAAGCGCGCAGGCATGCCACGGTGACCGCCATCCCACACCGCCGGGCCGGGCGGGGCGGTGCGCCTCGGTCGCCACGATCCACAACCCGCCGGGCAGCGACCTGTTGACGGCCCGTCAGCCACACGACGATGTACCGGCGGCGCCACCGGGGAATCAGCCGGTGGTCGTCCTGAACCCGCCCCTCACTCCGACGGCGGTGCCGCGTCACCGCGGGCGAGCGCCAGCAGCCCCGAGGTGTCCCCGGGCCGGGCCTGGAGCGAGGGGAGCAGCAGGCTCCACAGATCGGCCAGCCGGTCCTCGACCAGCCGCCGCCCGTCAAGCGCCTCGGACACGGTGTGCAGCCCGAAGAAGGCGCACACGACGGTCCGGGCGGCGGGCAGCGGCTCGACGTGCGTGGCCAGATCGCCCTCGGCGCGCGCCTTCTCCATCATCTGCCCCACCGCGTCGATCCACCCCACGAAGGGCGGTGGCATGGGCGCCTCGATCAGGGTGCGCTCGGTCCACAGCCGGGCTCCGGCGCGCACCACGATGTCATCGCGGAAGGCGCGGGCCACCGCGAAGCTGAGCCGTACGAGTTGCTCCAGGGGCGGCGAGTCGAGGGCCGCGAAGCGCTCGATCAGCGGAGGCCAGGTGGCGAAGTGTTCCTCCACCACGGCCAGGGCGAGTCTTTCCTTGCTCGTGTAGTGGAAATAGATCGCGCCGCTGGTGTGGCCGGACCGGGAGGTGATGTCGCTGATGCTCGTTCCCGCGTATCCCCGTTCGTCGAAAAGGAACGCCGCGGCCTCCAGAAGGGATCGGCGCGTTTGCGCGGCCCGTTCTTGCACGTGTTCGCCGTCCTTCACCAGCAGGTCGGATGTGACGTGGAGAACTTAGCGGACTTTCGGCCGGAGATGGTGATGAGGCGAGACAGGTCAAACATTATTAGTATTTTAAGGTGATCGTTCGTGAGGCTCATGGCCTTTCGGAGCCGTCCGGTCCCGCCGGGCGGCCGCTCAGCTGGTCCCGCACGGTGGCGCGGGAGGCGGTGCACCGGGTCTCGGTGGCCGAGGTGCTGCTCACCGATGTGCGTACGCACGGTGACAACCGGTTCGAGGCCGCGGCCCAGTGGCCGAGGTCCCATCCCACCTTCCCGCACGGCGGAGACGGCCGCCACCATCCGCTGATGATCGCGGAAACCCTGCGCGAGCTGGGGATCTACATCCCCACGCGGTACTACGCGGTGCCCGCGGGGGCGCACTTCCTGATCCGGGACATCTCCTACCGGCTCGACCCCGAGACCGAGCCCCGGGCGCCGTACGGGGCCTCCGACATCACCTGCCGGGCCGCCGTCACCGACATCCGCATCAGCGCCTGCGGAACCTTCGTCACCGGGATGCGGCTGGATGTCGTGCTGTCGGCCGGCGGCAAGCTCTTCGCCTGGGCCGGGGGCACCGCGCGCTTCCTCGACGGCACCACCTACGCGGAGACCCGGGCCGCCGTCCACGGACACACCGCGCGCCGCAGATTGCGTGCCGCCGTACGGCCCTCACCTGCGCAACTGGCCGTTCCGGCGGCTCGCGACGTGCTGGTGGTGCGGGACGGGGGAGTGGTCTACCTCGACCCCGCCGACCCCCGCCACCCGTTCTTCTTCGACCACTGGAGCGACCACATGCCGGGCCTGGTGTTGCTTGAGGGTGCCCGGCAGGCGGCGGCGCTGGCCACCGGCGGGGCGCTGACCCGGCCCGTCGCCTGCCGGATGAAGGCGATCCGCTTCACCGAGTCCTATCCGCCGGCCGTGGCCGAGTGCACCGTCCACGGCAGGACATGTGTCTTCCGGCTGCGCCAGGCCGGAATCTGTACGGCGGTCGGCGTGCTCCAGTACCTCTGACGGCGGACGTGCCGAGCGACGGAGACGCGCGTACGACGAACACGCCGTGCGACGAACAACATGACGACGAACAGGCTGAACGACGAACAAAACGCCGACGCTCAGTAGCCTCTTGCTTACTGCGGGTCATCAAACTAACGTAGTGATCGTTATGTTTCGGGCAGGCGAAGCCCACGGCCTGTACGACAACAGCGGTCGGCGCACAGCGCCCTCACGAGCCGCCAGGACGCTTTCCACCGCACGGCTCCCGCAGGTACAGGCATCCCCTGCGCCGATTCCTCCACCTCCCATGGAACGGCAGACAGATGACAGCCGAAAAGTTTCTCGGATGGACCCCAGCCGCCATCGTCTTCGACTGTGACGGCACCCTGATGGATTCCGAACGACACTGGGAGGAGGCGCGTGAAGTGGTCCTCAGAAGCCACGGAACCGCCCCCGACGAGGAGTTCGCACGGCGCACGAAGGGGCTCCACTACACCGAATGCGGCCGAATGCTGGCCGAATTCGCCGGTCGCCCCGAACTCGCCGACGAGATGACAGAACAACTCCTGGACGCCTTCCGTCGACTGGTGGCCGACGACCCGGTCACCATGCCCGGGGCGCCCCAACTGGTCGCGAAGGCGGCGGCCTTCGCACCGCTGGCCGTGGCCAGCAACTGCCCGCGGGACGTCGTCGAGGACGGGCTCGCCAAGGCCGGGCTGCTGCGGTACTTCGGCCATGTGCTGGTCCCCGAGGGGGACGTACGGCCCAAACCGTACCCGGACGTCTATCTGGAGGCCGCCCGGCTGTGCGGGGCGGCCCCCGCGGACGCCCTCGCGGTGGAGGACTCCCACTGCGGGTTTCTGTCCGCCTCGCGCGCCGGGCTGAGGGTGCTCGGCGTGGGCCCGCGCAAGCCGGTGGACGAGCCTCCGCCGGTCGATGTGTGGGTCTCCACCCTCGCCGACCCGGACCTGGTGAAGTGGGCGGACTCCCGGGCGGCCTGAGAGGCTGAGCCACGCTCAGCGCCTGGACGGCGCGCGTCGCGCACACCGTCCGGACGTCGGGCGCCGCGGGTCACTTCTTCGCGTCGTGGCCCGCATGGCTCCCCGAGCCGTCCATGCCCTCCATGCCCTCCATGCCGTCCCCCGTCTTGGACCCGCTGTGAGACCCGGCATGGGATCCGCCATGGGACCCGCCGTGGGACATCCCCTTCTCGAGGGAGCCGCCGATCTTCTCGCGCAGGGGCTCCAGCGAGCCCATGGACAGGCCGGTGACCGACCAGCGCTTGCCGACCAGGTACATGCCCCCGTAGTCCTTCGACGTGGTCAGCCAGTCGTGCTGGCCCTTGTCGGTGGCGAAGGTGACCATCGTGAACCGCTTCTGACCGGACCCGCAGGAGCCCTGGCGCAGCTCCGCCGCCTCGGTGACGATCGTGGCCTTGCACCCGATGGCGTCGGCGATCCCCGTCAGCGGCGCGGGCTTCCCTGGCTTGGCGAACTCCTTGGTGGCGGGGGACACCTTCTTCTGCTCGTGGCCGGCGCCATGTGTCCGTTCGCCTCCACCGCAGCCGGCCAGAAACAGCAGGGCCGCGCCGACCGCGGTGGCACGGAGAGCGAGTGACACAACAACCTCCCGTAGAAGATCCGGCGGGGCGGCCCGGGCTCGTTACGCCTCGGGCCACCCGCCGCGGTGGACCAAAGGTAGTGGTTGTCGCCCTTACTGGCCCGCCTTCTTGCCCTTGTCGGTGACCGCGAACCAGGTGCCCTTCACGCCCTGGCCGTTGATGTCACCGGGCTTCTCGTCCCCGGTGAAGGTGTACAGCAGCCAGCAGTCGAACGCCGCCTGCTTGGTGCCGTCGGGGCGCTTGAAGGAGGTGACCTTCGACGCGTCGAGCCCGGCGACCTTGGTGGTGTCCACGGCCTTGACGGGCTTCCAGGTGTCCAGGCAGGCGCCGAGGCAGCCGGTCTTCATCGGCCAGGCGCTGTCCTTGTTGAACCGGTAGACGGTCATGCCCTTGCCGTCCACGACGATCTTGCCCAGCTTGGCGTTGTTGTTGACCATCAGCTGGAGGCTGTCGTCCGCGGCGGCGGTCTTCCCGGCCGGCTTTCCGTCGGGCGCCAGCGCGTTCCAGGTGCCGCCCACGCCCTGGCCCTTGGTGTCGCCCGGCTTGTTGTCGCCCGCGAAGCGGTAGACCGGCCAGCCCGCCAGCGTCAGCTGCTTGGTGCCGTCGGTACGGGTGACCGAGCCCAGCTTGCTGGCTTCAATACCGGTGGTGGCCGCGGCGTCGTCCGCGGGCACCGCGGGCCACTTGGTGGCGCAGTCGTCGTTGCAGTTGGACTTGGCCGGCTTGGGGGTGTCCTCGTCGAAGCGGTAGAGCGTCCAGCCCTTGCTGTCGGTGACGAACTTGCCCAGCTTGGCGTCCTCCTTGACCGCCAGCTGCTTCGCCGGACCGGTGCGCTCTGCCTCGCCGCCCGCACCGGCACCGGAGTCACCGCCCGCCTCGTACCCACCGGCCTCCGCGCCCGCCGACGCGGAGGCCCCCGCGCCCACGGTCTGGCTGCCACCGGCCGGCTGCACATTGGCGCTGCCCGCGCTGTTGTCCTTGCTGCTGCCGCACGCCGCCGTCAGCAGAACCATCGCTACCGACACCCCGGCGAACGCGATGTGACGCCGCTTCTCCATGGCCATTCCTCTGCAATCTCGATCGGTCCGGCGGTGATTGCGCCGACGCCGGTCCATACGGCTCCCGTACGGACGGCGTTCAGCGGCTTGCGAATTTGTCACCGGACGCAAAATTCGCCGGATCGCTGAGCGCACAGCGGCCGACGGCCGTTACTCACGGCCGTCGCGGTGTCGGATGCCGTCTCCCATGGCCGTCGCGGTGGCGGCGGTGCGGCCGGACCGTTCCCCGGCTACTCCTCGATGCGCAGCGCCAGGGCGGGGCAGCGGCGGACCGCGCGGACCGCCTGCGCCCGCAGCTGCCTGGGCACTTCCATGGTGGCCGAGGCCGGATAGCCGTCGATCCCGAGCGTCAGCACCTCGGGCGGCAGGATGTCCGCGCACAGCCCATGGCCCTGGCACAGCGACCAGTCCACCAGGAGCTTCTCCGTCGGCCCCCGCTGGCGGCGCTCGTCGCGCGCCGCGGGGTTCAGCGGTGCGGGCGGCAGGGCGGGCGGCAGCGCGTCCTCCGGCAGCGGCAGCACCCCCATCGTGGGCCGGCCGCAGCCGGCGCCGAGCGCATGCGCCTCGAACTCCTCGGGGAACGCGTCCAGCGCGGTGGTCACGAAACCGGCGGTGCCATCGGGATGGCTGCAGGCCCCGCGCTTGCGCACCGAGTTGGTGTAGGCGCGCACATTGTCGATCGCGGACTGGCCGCCGCCGCGCTCCACCTGGCCGATCGCGTCCGCGAGCGCGGGCAGCCCGATGAAGCAGGGCCCGCACTGACCGGCCGTCTCGGCGGCCAGCCAGCGCGCGATCCGCGCGGTCTCGCCGAGCGGGCAGGTGTTCTCGGGGAGGGGCAGCACCGCACCGGCGCCCAGCCTGGCGCCGTACTTCTTCATCGACTCCCGCGAGATGGTGGCGGCGTTGATGCTCTTGGGGTCCAGCCACTTGCCGTGGTAGCCGCCCACCAGGATCGCCTGGCCCGGGGTGAGGCCGCACAGCTCCAGGACGTAGGTCAGCGGCACCCCGGTGGGCGTCTCCATCACGTACTTGCCACCGACCGTCAGCAGCGTGGTGCCCGGCTCGGTGGGCAGCCCCACCGAGCGGTACGGCAGGGCGCCCATCCGCGCGGCCACCGCCAGCTGGGCGAAGGTCTCGGTGTTGGACAGCAGGGTGGGCAGTCCGCTGAGCCCGCTGTCGCTGGTACGGATCTTCCGGCCGTTGGGGATGGCCGGGGCGCCGCTGAGGCCGTTGATGACCGCGCCGCCCTCACCGGCCACGAACCGGTTCGGGGTGCGGCCCACCCCCACCGGGACGCCGCTGGGGCCGCGCTCGGCGATCGCGGCGGCCACGGACTCCTCGACGTCCTGGCGGTGCACCGCGATGGCCACTTCCTCGGCGCCGAGCGCCTCGGCGGCCAGTACGGCGCCGTCGATCACCAGATGCGGGGTGTGCAGCAGCAGTGCGGTGTCCTTGAGGCAACTGGGCTCGCCCTCGCTGCCGTTGACCACCACGGTGCAGCGGCCCTCGCGACGGCCCGCCGACTCCACCACGGCCTGGACCTTCTTGGCGAAGGGGAATCCGGCGCCGCCGCGCCCGCGCAGATCGATGTTCTCCGCGAGTGCCACGAGCTCGTCCGCCCGGAGGGCGGGCATGGTGCCGTGGACGGTCAGATGGCCGACGCGGTCGAGCCGGTACACCTCGTCGAGTCCGGCCAGCAGCCGGGGCGGATCGACACAGGCGAGCCTGGGTTTGGTCGTGATCACCGGTCCCACCCGCGAGAGGCACCGAGCGGCTGGCTGTCATACCGGCCGGGCTCGGCCGAACGGGGGCGCGGCACCGTGGGACCTGGCTGCCGGGTTCTGCGCTCCTGCATGCTGCGGGCGGGAGGGTTTCTGACCTCGATGCCGTCGGCCCGGTCGGTGTCCTGGCGCCGCCGCTGGACCAGCCGCAGCCACAGCGCGATGGCCACACCGGCGAGCGCCGCGATATAGCCGTAGGTCGCCCAGGTCTTGGCGGCGCGTCCCGCCTTCAGACCGTGGATCAGCGCGGCGCACCACGCGGGGTAGGCGCCCACGTGCAGCGCCCGCCACCAGCGGTACCGCCAGCGGGAGTTGCCCCTGGAGGCGAATGAGCTGCGGGCGGCGCCGGTCACCGCGGCGATCACGAAGAGATAGCCGGCGATGGTGCCGAGCCCGATCAGCACCGGCTGATTTGCGTCAGCGAACGGTATCGCGATGGACGCGGTGTTGGTGTGGCTCTCCGCGACCTTGACCCAGATGTGAACGGCCAGGAAGAGCAGTCCGGCGACCGCGGCCGCCCGGTGGATGGCCTGGGCCAGCAGCCGCTGTTTGGTGTGCAGGATCAGCTGGTCGGTCGCGGCGAGCCCCCACAGCACCGCCGAGGTGAGACAGACCAGCGCGAGCACACCCGCGCCGAAGTCGAGGAACGCGAACATCTGCGAGAACGCGCCGGCGCTCCATGTCACGTACAGGGACAGTGCGATGGAGCCGACGATGGCATAGATCCGGACATGGCGTGGCCATCCCAGCCCGGATGGATCATGCTGCTGAGTCCGGCGAGCGGCTCGTCGTCCGCCACGAGCCCGGCGTCCCCCGTGACGCCCCTGCGAGGAGGGGAGCGGCGTTTGGGACATGGACATTGGAGCCTCCCGATCGCGCGGATTCGCGCGGGTGACGAGATACGTCAAAGTCGTCTTGGGGGCGCCAGCTTCTCGGAAGTACACCTGATCTCCATAAGATTTGTCGTAACGTGACAACTTCTAGTGGACGAACCATGCCCGCACCGTCCCCGGCTGATCGACTGTCGTCTCAATGGCAAAGAACCGGCAAAGTACCGGGACCGGGAGGGGGCGGGGTCCTCTATGACGTAGCGGAGGACCCTCGACTCCCTGACCGGTACTGGACGAAACCGGTGACGGAGGCAACCTCCACGGACCTGACCGACCCCCCAACGGCCAGGTCTCCCCCCGGCAAGAACGAGGTAATGATGGGCGAACTCGTGAACCGCAGCTGGTCCCGCCCCCGTGGCGAGTGGACCCGGGTGCTGCGCAATGAACTCCCGTCCGTGGCCGATGAGGTGGTCGACAACCTCCGGCACAGAATTCCGGGATTCGCCGAGCTCCTGGAGGACTCTGAGCGAGACAAGGTCCGATGGGGAGTCGAGCAGGCTCTCCTGGCCGCACTCGGCCACCGCAGGGCGGGCGAGGACGGCGCGGTCGAGCAGACCGCCGCCTCCGGTGAGGAGGCGCTGGCCGAAGTGCCGCCCGAGCGGGCCCGGCGCGATCTGTTCGACGCCCTCATCGGCGAAGTGGCGGTCTCCGAGCGCACCCTGGTGGAGCTCTCCCGGGCCGCCCGCTGGCCGCTTCCCGAGACGGTGCAGGCCATCGCCCTGCCCACCCCGGGCGAGGCTCCGCAGCTGGCCGCCGTGCTGGGAGACACCCTCATCGGCGCGGTCGGCGACGAGCTGTGCCTGCTGATCCCCGACCCGGACGCGGACCCGGGACCCACCGCGGACCCCGGCACCGCCGCCGCCCAGGAGGGCGAGAAGGACCCGGAGCGGGAGGCCGCCCCGGCCGAGCCCGGCACCCGGGCCGCGCTGGAGACCGCGCTGCGCGGCCGTACCGCGGCGGTGGGCCATGTGGTGCCGCTCAACGACGCGTCCTCCTCGGTGCGCTGGGCCCGGCGGCTGCTGACCCTGGCGCCCGTCCGCTCCGGCCCCGAGGCCCGGGTGCTCTTCGTCGACGACCATCTGTCGATGCTGCTGCTCCTGCAGGACGAGTCGCTGGTCCGGGCGCTGGCAGCCCGGTGGCTCAAGCCGCTGGTCGGGCTGACCCCGCGGCAGAGCGAGCGCCTGCAGATGACGCTGCTGGCCTGGCTGGAGGGCGGTGGCGCGCCCGAGGCGGCCAAGGCCCTCAAGGTGCATCCGCAGACCGTGCGCTACCGGCTGCGCCAGATCGAGAAGCTCTTCGGGCCCGGCCTCCGGGACCCCCGAATACGCTTCGAGCTGGAGATGGCGCTGCGCGGCCGCAGGCTGATGGCGCAGATGGACCGGATACGGCGCCATGCGTCCCGGGTGAGCCGCCGGACCCGTACCGGCGCGCCCCCCGGCGTCCGGCCGCTGGGCATCGCCAGGGAGGCGCGCGTCAACGGACTCTGACCAGGGCTCTGACCAGGAGTCCGGCAGACTCCACCGGCCCTCGCCAGCAGAAGGCGAACCGCCGACCGCGCTCATGCGGTCGGCGGTTTTCGCTGCCCCCGGCGGCTGCGGTCGCCCGCCGGGACCGCCGAAGCGGCGTGGTTCAGCCCCTCGCCGCGGCGGCCGCAGCCGTACGCGGTGCCGTGGGCATCGCGGCGTTCAGGCCGAGCAGTTCGCGGTAGGCGTGGGAGCAGAAGCCGCATGCGGCGAGATGGCGCGCGAGCGCCCGGCCGCGCACCCCGCCGCGCCGCACCGAGGCGCCGATCCGGCCGCTGTGGTGGCGGCACCGGTCGTCGCGCGCCGACTCCAGATGGGCCCGCAGATACGACTCCCGCAGCCCCTCCCGGGCCCGGAAGGCCAGCGAGGTCACCCCGCTGCGGGAGATGCCCAGGAACATGGCCACCCGGTGCGGGGGCTCCTCCTCGACGAGGGTCAGCCACAGCACGAGCTGCCAGCGCTCGGGAAGCCCCCGGAAGCTGCGGATGAGCAACCGGCGGTCCTCCCGGGCCACCAGATACTGCTGGGGGTCGGCCGCGGACGGGTGCCGTCGCCAGGACTCGAAGTCGGCCGTGAGCAGCACCCGGCGCTCCGCGGCGCTCCACTCCACCGCCGCATGGCGCACCACGGTGAACAGATACGGCCGCCAGGGACCCCGCGGACCGCCCCCGGCGCGAACGGCCTGGAAGGTGCGGAAGAACGCCTCGGAGGTCAGGTCCTCGGCGTCATGGGGGTCACGGCCGCAGGTGCGGGCGTAGCGAAGGGTCGCCGCGTGGTGGCGGCGGTAGAGCAGGTCGGCCGCGGCCGGACTGCCGCTGCCCGACCGGTAGCCCTCCGCCAACTGCCTGGTGAGCTCCCGGTCCGAGGGGGAGCGGACCGGTCGGTCGGTGTGTGCCGGTCCCGGGAACCCCTCGGTGTCCGGGTGCTCCGCCGCCGGAGGGTCGGCGGCCGCGTCGTCGTCCACGGCCTGGTGTAAGTGCCCGCTGACGGCGCGGCGCGCGCCGGCCTTCCGGCTGACGCGCGCCTGGTGGGCGTGGTCCATCAGCCGCACTGTTTGCCGCTGTTGATGCAGTCCACCGCCTCGTTCATCAGGTCCTCCGACATCACGTTGATGAAGTCGTCGTGGTCCGTGATGGGCTTGTGCAACTGCTCGGGGAAGCCGTCCACGGCGAACGGGGTGTTGGCCGGTACGTCGTAGGTGATGGTGTTCACCAGCTGGGGGATGGCCTGGAAGCCTTCGGGGCAGGAGCCGTCCTCGTTCGCGAAGGCCACGTGGTCACGGTGGTTGGCGCTGTCGATGTTCTGGCCGTCCCAGCAGCTCTGGAAGTCGAAGGTCCGGGTGACCGAGCTGCCCTCGGGGCAGAGCGGGTACTTGTCGGTCAGCTGACGGTCCTCGAAGCCGGTGCAGCTCCAGGAGGCGTTGGCGTTCTTGTCGCCGTTGGTGAACGCCTTGGCGTCACCGGTGATGATGCGCAGGAACTTCGGCATCGCCGTGACCTTGCTCTGGGCGTTGCCCTTGAACTCGATCTTGGAGCTCTTGGGGGTCAGGATCGTCCCGACGTTGCCCTCCTGGCCGCCGCCGAGGTCATTGGCGTCCGCCTCGTCCTTGCCGTCCTGGGCGCGGACCACGGGCCAGTAGTAGGTCGACTTGTCGTCCTGGTTCTCGCAGGAGGTGCCGCCCTGCTCGAAGGTCTCGTTGTTGGCGAAGGCGTCGTTGCTGTCGTTGCCCGCGTAGTCGTGGGTGTGGTGGGCGCCGTTGCCGACGCCGGGCGCGACGATGACATTGTCACTGTTGCGCAGCTCGGGGTCGCCGACTCCGCATTCCGAGGCGAAGGTGCCGGTGGAGCCGTTCTCCTGGGCCTCCGGCGGCTGCTGGACGTTCGGCTGCACCGTGGTGATGTCGACGAAGTCGTCCTGCGACGGGCCGTTGCCCGCCTGGCCGCCGGCGTTGCCGGGCACCTCATTGGCGCCCTCGCCGCCCTGCTGGTCACCGCCCTGTTGGTCGCCGCCTTGCTGATCGCCTTGTTGGTCGCCGCCCTGCTGCTGACCGCCTTGTTGGTCGCCGCCCTGATCGGCGACCTCCTGCCACTTGCAGTCGGCCATGCCCTGGAGCTGGGAGCCGTCGCCGCCCATGGCCGAGCCGATGTTGTTCAGCGTCCGCGAGCGGTCGTCGTTGAGCTTGGAGAGCACCGCGTCGTTCGAACCCTGCCGCTGGTTCATCCGCTGGTACGCCCCGGCCACCTGGTTGTCCAGCTCGGCCAGGCTCTTGTCGACCTCGGGCCTGGCCTTCGACGGCACGTCATTCAGCTGCTGCCCCACGTCGGGGCACTGGATCGTCCCCGCCTTCGCGGCCACGGCGTGGTTCTGGTCCGAGCCGCTCTTGTCGCCGTGGGCGGACGCGTTGGCGGCGATGATCGCGGCCCCGCCGCCGCCGAGCGCCAGTGCGGCGACGATGGCGACGGTCTTGTTCGTGAACCGCCCGCGTTTGTGGGTCTGTTGCCTCATGAGATCACTTCACTTAGTCGTTAGAGGGCGTCGAAGTCGACAAGCCCGGTGTCCTCGAGGACCGTGATGTGGTCGAGAACGATGGCATTGGCCCTGGTGGCAAGAGATCTGACCATGGAGTTGCGGCTCTCGGCTCGCACTTGTGCCACAAGGCTGAACACCTTGCCGTGAGCGGCGCGCAACCGGTTTGCGAACACCCGCTCAAACTCCGCGCTGCTGCCCGCGCTGGTCATCTCGTCGAGCCAGCCCTGCTGCTGTGCGTTGGGCTGGTTGGGCAACTGGATCCCGAGCGCCCGGCCGATCTCCTCGGCCCGGCGGTTGAGCTCGGTGTGTCCCTCGATGAGATGCTCACCGGCGGTCTTCACCGCGTCCCGGCTGTCACGCTCCTGGGCGAGACGCCCGGCGGGCAGCTCCCACGTACCGGCGAGCCTGACTTTGCGGACGAAGTCCCGGTCAGTGGCCGTGAGCGGCCCGTACTGGGTGCTGACCGTCCCACCGCCGTCGTCCGTGACGCCATTGCGCGGCTGGGCCACGCTGCTCTCACCGAACAACGACACCGGAATCAGGATCGCCGCCAGGGTGACGGCGAGCGCCCCGATGATGAGTCCGGTGCCGATGGTACGGCTGGAGGCGATGGATCTGGTGAGGTTTGCTGATGGCACAGCGCCCTCCTTGGTTCGGAGTGACACCGGACGCTAGTACCTCGTGTGGCTCGGTCGTGGAGACCTCATCACTAGTGAATAAAGCCGGGACAGAGATCATTACCTGCTGGTACCCTCCGCGCCCGCCCGCCCGAGGGCGCTTCAGGAAGTTTTTTCCCCTCCGGTTGAGCAACGTGCCGGGCCCGTACGTACGGCAGGGAGAACCCGGTGCACGGCCGCGCTCCAGCGGCCCGGCCGCGCACCGTCCCGACGACCCGGAGGCGCCCCGCCGTGAACGCGACAGCGCGGAAGACCACGCCCGCCAGGCCCCGTCATCCACTCAGAGCCGAGGCCGGATGCGGCGACTGCCGGTACTGCCCCAGTTTGCCGTCGAGGACCCGGGCATCGGGGTGGTTCAGCTCCTGGAGGATTTCCAGAGCCCGCCGCCAGTCGGTGAGGGCGGTGGCCACATCGCCCTGGGCCAACCGGGCGTCCCCCTGGTGGTGCAGGGTGTCGGCCTCCAGGTACCGGTCGCTGATCTCGCGGTAGATGGCGAGCGCCCGGCCGTAGGAGGCGAGGGCCTGCTCATACCGTCCGAGGTGGTGGTACGCGTACCCCAGGCTGTCCAGCGCGGCGGCCTCGCCGGACGCGTCACCGATCCGCCGGTGCAGTTCGACGGCCTCCCGGCAACGGGCCAGGGCGTGCTCGTACTCCTCGAGCAGGATGTGGGTCCAGCCGATCTCATTGAGCACGCTGGCCCGTCCGCTGGTGTGGTCCAGGGCGACATAGTGGCCGAGCGCCGGCCGGTAGTGGTCCAGTGCCTCCTGGTACCGGCTCTGACAGTTGGCCAGGAAGGCCAGAATGCGCAGGGTATAGGCGGTCCCGGCCCGCTCGCCGAGCTCGGTGAACAGCTCGAGCGCACGCTCCAGATGGCCGTACGCCTCCTCGTACCGGCCGAGCCGTCCCTCGGCGAAGCCCAGGGTGCGGTGGCTGTGCGCCCGGCCGAGCGGGTCGGACACGGCCCGGGCCGCCCCCAGCGCGGTGCGCTGGATGGCGGTCTGCTCCTGCCAGTGGCCGCGCCGGTCCAGGAAGCGCTCCAGCGTCACGGCCAACTGCCAGGCGTGGGCCGGGAAGCCGTGGTCCCGCGCCTGCTCGACGACCGACAGCAGTACGCGGCGCTCGACCGAGAGCCATGTCTCGGCGTGCTCCTGGCCGCCCAGGTGCTCGGGCGCCGCGTCGGGCCGGGCCGGGGAGAGGGGCAGCGGTTCGGTCCGGTGCGGGGCGAGCCGCGTGGCGGCGGTGCGCGCGGTGTGCAGATAGTGGTCGAACATCCGGTGCCGGGCGTCCCGGCGGACCTCGTCCGCCTCCTGGTCCTGGACCAGCTCCATGGCGTACGCCCGCAGCAGATCGTGAAAGGTGTAGCGGCCCGGGTCCTGCTCCACCAGCAGATGGGCCCGGGTGAGCGCGGCCAGCAGCGCCCGGGTGACCCGCAGCGGCAGCCCGGCCAGGCTCGCTGCGGCCGCCGCGGAGACCTCGGGCCCGGGATGCAGGGCGAGCAGCCGGAACAGCCGGGCGGCCTCCGGCTCCAGCGCCCGGTAGGACCAGGAGAAGACGCTCCGCGCGTCGGTGCTCGGATCGGCGCCCGCGAACGCGTCGAGGTTGCCCTGGCCCTCGCGCAACTCCGCCGCTATAGAAGAAAGGGGAAAGGAAGGGCGGGTCGCGGCGCGGGCGGCCACCACCGCCAGCGCGAGCGGCAGCCGCCCGCAGAGCCGGACGATGGCCGCCACGGCCCGCGGCTCCGCGGCGACCCGGTCCGTGCCCAGCCGCCGGACAAGCGCCTCATGGGACTCGGCCGGGGACAGCGGCCCCAGAGTAAGAGGATGGGCCCCCTCGCCCGCGATCAGACCGTGCAGCTGATTGCGGCTGGTGACGATGGTCAGACAGCCGGGGGAGCCGGGCAGCAGCGGCCGTACGTGCTGGGAGTCCACCACATTGTCCAGCAGGACCAGCGTCCGCCGCCCCGCCAACAGACTGCGGTACAGCGCGGTCTTGGCGTCAAGACCCGTGGGCACCCGGCTCGGCGGGATCCCCAGCGCGTGGAGGAATCCGCGCAGCGCCTCGTTGGGCGACATCATCGAACCGGTCGGATCGAAGCCGCGGAGATTGGCGTAGAGCTGTCCGTCCGGGAAGCGGTGGGCGATCCGGTGCGCCCAGTGCACGGCCAGCGCCGTCTTGCCGACCCCGGCCATTCCGTCGATCGCGCTGATCACCAGCGGGGCCGGGGAGGCGATCCCGGAGCCCTCGGGCAGCAGGGCCTGGATACCGGCGAGTTCGCCGTGGCGCCCGCTGAACGCGGCCAGATCGGGCGGGAGTTGCGCCGGGCGGACCGCCGGGGCGGGCGGAGTCGCCGGAAGGGGCGGCTGGACCGGCTCGGCGGGGGCCGGGGTGGACCGGGGCACCACCTCGCGGTGTGCGGCGCGCAGTTCCGGGCCGGGTGCCACTCCGAGCTGGTCCGCCAGCAGGTTCCGCGCCGCGGAGAAGACCTCCAGGGCCTCGGCCCGCCGTCCGGTGGCGGCGAGCACCCGTATCAGCTGGGCCTGCAGGGTCTCGTCCAGTGGGTGGTGGGCGGCGAACTGCTGGAGCACGGTGGGCAGCTGCTCCGGAACCACGGAGGCCAGTGCCGCGGCGGCGGCCTCCTTGGCGACGGCCAGGAGTTCCCGGTCCACGCCCGAGAAGACGGGGTGGGTCTGGAGGTCGGAGGGGACTCCGGTGGCGGTCGGCCCCTGCCACAGGGTGAGCGCCCGGGCGAAGAGCCCGGCCCCCCGCTCCGGCTCTCCCTCGGCGGTGGCGCGCCGCGCCGATTCGCCCAACTCCCGGAAGCGCAGCAGGTCCAGCGCGTCCGCGTCGGCGTTCAGCCGGTAGCCGCCGGAGCTGCGCACCAGCCTGCTGCCCTCCGCCCGCGCCGCCAGGCCCGGTTCCAGCAGCCGGCGCACCGAGCCCACATGGCGGTGCACCACATTGACCGCGGTGCTCGGCGGATCCCGTGGCCAGAGGACGTCGACGATCTCGCTGAGCGCCACCGGCTGCCCCGCCCGCACCAGCAACAGCGCCAGCAGCGCCCGCTGTTTGGGCGGGCCCAGCTCCAGTTCGGCGCCCTCGCGCCACGCCCTGACCGGGCCTAACACCGTAAATCGCACAACTGGGGATCTTAGTCGGGCCCGTTTCGGTCACCGTGCTCTTCCGGCCGCGGTGTGACGTCAGTCTTTCGTCACTCAATCGGCGTCCCCCTTCTCTTACGCTCCCGCCATCGACACATTCGCCTCGGGGGGAACGGGACGATGGACACCAACGCGGCGGCCGTCATGACCGACGCCGACACCTTCTTAACGACGCTGTACCGGCGGCATGGCTCGGCGCTGCGCCGGCTGGCGGCCCGGCTGCTGGGCGGGGACTGGCACGGGGCCCAGGACATCGTGCAGGAAGTGGCGATCCGGGCCTGGCAGCGGCCGATGGACGTCGGCCCCATGGACGCCACCGCACGCCACCGGCTGCTGACGGTGGTGAGTGACCTGGTCGGCGATCTGGGCGGGGAGGCCCACCAGGGCCAGGCGGAGCCCTGGACGGAGATGGCCGGTGAGGCGGACATGGTGCTGCTTGCCGCGCCGGACGTGGTCGATCAGACGCTCACCGCCCGGGTGGTGTGGGACGCCCTGGCGGACCTGGCGCCCCCGCAGCGTGAGGTGCTGCTGCAGCTGCACTATCTGGACCGCAGTGTGAGCCAGGCGGCCCGGGCGCTCGGGGTGCCTCCCGGAACCGTCAAGTCGCGGACGTACTACGCGACTCGGGCGCTGCGGACGGCCCTGCGGGCGCGGGGGATCACCGACTGCTGACCGCCCCGGCCCTCCGCTGACTGTTTTCTGATCGAATGATCGCTACTATGGCGGAGTCGATACTAAAGACGAAAGCCGTTCGCGTCGGAGGTTGGGGAACATGCGGGAGCCGGCGCAGAAGCGGCAGACACGGATCGCGGCCCTCGTGGAGGCCCGCGGCAGCGCCCGGATCACCGATCTCGCGGATGAGCTGGCGGTGTCCGTCGTCACCGTACGGCGGGACGTGGAGGAGCTGGCCCGGCGCGGGGAGCTGCGCCGCGGTCACGGGGTGGCGCGCTCGCTGCGGCCGATGGCCCAGGAGTCCACCGCCACCGGCGACACCATCGGCATGGTGGTCCCGGAGCGCAACACCTATCTCACCGAGGCCGTCCAGGTGGCGCGCGAGGCCGCCGAGAAGGCCGGGCTGCGGCTCGCGCTGCACATCGCCGCGGACGAGCGCGGGACCGAGCGCGCGGTCCACCAGGCGCTGGACGCGGGTGCGCGGGGACTGCTGCTGGCCCCCCGCTGGCGCACCGAGGCGGAGGCGCGGGCGGACCACTCCTGGCTCGCCGCGCTGGAGGTCCCCGTGGTGCTGGTGGAGCGCAGGCCCCACCGGGGCAGCGCGATCTACGGGCTGGACTGTGTGCGCTCTGACCACGCCTACGGGGTGCATCTGGCGCTGGAGCACCTGATCTCGCTGGGGCACCGGCGCATCGTGCTGGCGGCGCGCGACGACAGCCCCACCGCACGGGTGATCCGCGCGGAGTTCGCCGCGCAGACCGCGGCCCGCGGCATCGCTGGGGGATGCCCGGTCATGCTCAGCTCGCGCACCGCGGGGCCCGATCCCTCGCCCCGCGACGAGCGGGAGGCGGACCTGGCGGGCGCGGTGCGCCGGGCCGGGGCCACCGCCGCGCTGATCCACGGCGACATGGACGCGCTGGTGCTGGTCCAGCGGCTGCGCGAGGCGGGGGTCGAGGTGCCGCGCGACTGCTCGGTGGTGGCCTACAACGATGTGGTCGCCGACATGGGGCAGATCGCGCTGACGGCCGTGGCCCCGCCCAAGGGGGAGATCGGACGGGCGGCGCTGGAGCTGCTGACCCGTCAGCTGGAGCGGACCAGGACCGGGCGGTGGGCCGGTGCCGCCCGCCATCTGGAGCTGCTGCCCCGCCTGGTGGTCCGGGACTCCACCGCCCCACTCCACTGAGCGTTTGACCGCTTTAGTTTCTCCTGCGCGATGTATTGACGTAATTTCAGTCAAGCGATCAGGATTCCCTCTGACTCCACCGTTGAACCAGGGGAGGGTCCATGCCTGGCCAGAGACGCCCAGGACGCCCGATGCCCGGCCACCGGGCGACGGCGGGCACCACCGCACTGCTCACGCTGCTCGTCCTCGTCCTGGTGGGCTGCGCGGGCTGCTCGACCGGACGCGGGTCCGACACCGCCGGTGACGGTCCCGTACGCCTCACCTTCTGGTCGCCGCTGCGCGGCAGCCAGGAGGTCGTCGACGAGTTCAACCGCACCCACACCGACATCAAGGTGGACTTCCAGCAGGTCCCCTCCGGCGAGCAGGGCGGCTGGGCCAAGCTCAGCAACGCCTCCCGCGCGGGCAACGCCCCCGATGTCGCCACCATCGAATACCCCCAGCTGCCCAGCTTCACCATCGACGGCGTCCCCCGGGACATCACCAAGCTGCTGCCCGACTCGGTGCGCCGCAAGATCCTTCCGCAGGCGCTGGACCTCACCACCTTCGACGGGCGCACCTACGCCGTACCGGTGGACATCGAGCCGATGGTCTTCCTGTACCGCAAGGACATCTTCACCAAGAACCACATCCCGGTCCCCAAGACCTGGGCGGAGTTCGAGAGTTCGGCCCGTAAGCTCAAGCAGGCCCAGCCCCGCTCCCGCATCGCCAGCCTCTTCACCACCGGCGGCACCCTCTATATGGCCGGGTACGCCTGGCAGGCCGGGGGCCAGTGGTACCGAACGTCCGACGACACCTGGCACGTCTCCATGGACGACGCCCCCACCCGCAAGGTCGCCTCCTACTGGCAGCGCCTGATGGACGACGACCTGGTGCGCGTGGAGCCCGGCTCCAGCCAGCAGTGGCGGGCCCATCTGCAGAGCGGTGAGACGGCGGGCTATCTGGCCGGTGCCTGGGCCGCGGGCTCGATGATGTCGTCCACCCCCGGCGGCAAGGGCAAATGGGCCATCGCGCCGATGCCGCAGTGGGATCCGGCGAAGCCCAAGGTGAGCACGCAGGGCGGCTCGACCTTCCTGGTCACCAAGGACAGCCGCCACCCCCGGGAGGCAATGGAGTTCATCTCCTGGATGGTGACCAGCCCCGGCGCCCTGAAGGCCAAACTCGCCAGCGGTGTCAGCAGCGCCTTCCCGTCCGTGCCCGACCTGGTCCCGGTGGCCCGCAAGGAGATGGACACCAGCTACTACTCCGGCCAGGACATCTTCGGCCTCTTCGGGCAGCAGGCCGAGCTGATCACCTCCACCTGGAAGTGGGGACCGCGGATGGTCTCGACCACCACCTCGGGCGACGACGGACTCGCCCGTGCCGGAGCCGGCAGCGGCACCCTCCTGGGGGCCCTGCGCGATGCCCAGAGCAGAACCATGCCCGACCTGAAGAGCCTCGGCCTGTCGGTCACCACCGACTGAGCCCGCCGGCCACCTCACACCGCATCCTCCGAGCCGCACTCACCACGCCCGAGCCGAGGTACCCCGTGAGCACAGTCACGTCGTCACGACGGACGGCCCCGCCACAGGCGGCCGCCGCCGACCCGCCCCGCAGAACCGGACGGCGCCAGCAGCGGATCGCCGCCACCGTCCTGCTGACCCCCTTCACGGCACTGCTCGTCGCCGTGTTCCTCGTCCCCGTCGGCTACGCCATCTACCTCAGCCTCTTCGGCGAGGACCACAGCGGGCTCGGCTTCGGCGGCGGGACGACCGTCTTCACCGGGCTGCGCAGCTATCTCGCGGTGCTGCAGGACCCCAGCTTCCTCTCCGGGTTCGGCACCATCGCCCTCTACTGCGTGATCTTCGTCCCCACCGTGGTCATCAGTGCCCTCGCGCTCGCCCTGCTGCTCGACTCGGGCCTGATCCGGCTGCGGCGCACCTCGCAGATGCTGCTCTACCTGCCGCACGCCGTCCCCGGCATCATCGCCGCCGTCATCTGGCTGTACCTCTACACCCCGGGGCTCAGCCCGGTCATCAAGCTCTTCGCCCAGGCCGACATCACCATCGACTTCCTCGGCCTGCACACCGTGCTCCCGTCGATCGTCAACATCGCCCTGTGGAGCGGCCTTGGCTACAACATGATCATTTTCTATGCCGCGCTGCAGGCGCTGCCGCGCGAGGTGATCGAGGCCGCGACCATCGACGGCGCGGGCGGCATCCGCACCGCGCTCCAGGTCAAGGTGCCCATCATCAGGGGCTCCGTGGTGATGGTGTGCATGTTCTCCCTGATCGGCGCGTTGCAGCTGTTCACCGAGCCCATGCTGATGAACCAGGCCACCCCGATGGTCAACTCCCGCTTCACCCCGAACATGTACATCTACGACGCGGCCTTCCGCCGCAACAACTACGGACTCGCCTCCGCGGCCTCCGTCATCCTCCTGATCGTCACCTGCGTCCTGTCGTACGCCGTGACGCGCTGGTCGGGCCGCCGGGAACGGAGAGCGTGATGACCACGACCACATCCACCACCCCCGTGAACCCCTCCCGGGGACCGTCCAGGCCGCTCGGCAAGCCCTTCGGCGGTCCTAAGCTGACCAGCCGCGGCATCGCCAACGCCGTGGTCCTGATCGCCGCCCTCTACACCATGCTGCCCGCCCTGTGGCTGCTGCTGGCGTCCACCAAGAACGCCGACGCCCTCTTCGGCAGCGACATCTTCTCGCTCGGCGGCTTCTCCTTCGCCCGCAACCTCTCCGACCTCTTCGCCATGGACGGCGGGCTCTACGGCGAGTGGTACGTCAACAGCCTGCTGTACGCGGTCGTCGGTGCCCTGACCGGCTCGCTCATCAGCGTCGCCGCGGGCTACGCCTTCGACAAGTACGAGTTCCGGCACAAGGAGAAGTTCTTCGGGCTCGTCCTCACCGGTGTCATGGTGCCGCCGACCGTGCTGGCCCTGCCGCTCTATCTGGTGGCCTCCGAGATCGGGATGGTCAACACCTTCTGGTCGGTCTTCATCCCGGTGCTCTTCAACCCCTTCGGCGTCTATCTCGCCCGCCTGCTGAGCAGCGGCTACGTGCCCAACGAGGTGCTGGAGGCGTCCCGGGTGGACGGCGCGGGCGAGCTGCAGACCTATGTACGGGTCAGCCTGCGGATGCTCGGACCCGGATTCGTGACCGTCTTCCTCTTTCAGCTCACGGCCATCTGGAACAACTTCTTCCTTCCGATGGTGATGCTCTCCGACCAGCATCTGTATCCGCTCAGCCTCGGCCTCTACACCTGGAACAGCGCCGCCACCGTCTCGCCCGAGTACTACCCCCTGGTGGTCATCGGCTCGCTGCTCGCCGTCGTGCCGCTGATCGTGGCGTTCGTCCTGTTGCAGCGCTACTGGAAGTCCGGACTGACCGCAGGGAGCGTCAAGTGACCGCAGCCCACCTCTCCGCCCGCCGCCACCCCCGCGCCGCCCTGGCCATGGCCGAGCGGTCCGCCCGGCAGGTGCTCGGACCGGCGAGCCTGGACCGGCTCATCGACCTCCTCGACCTCGACCCCGGCCTCGTCCTCGACGACTTCACCACCCCGGCCGCCCGCCGCACACTCGCCGACACCGAACTGCTGGTCACCGGCTGGGGCTGCCCGCCCCTTGACCGGCCCGCGCTCGACGCCGCGCCCCGACTGCGCGCCGTGGTCCACACCGCGGGCACCGTGCGCCACCACATCACCGACGCCTGCTGGGAGCGCGGCATCGCGGTCTCCTCGGCCGCCGCGGCCAACGCCCTGCCCGTCGCCGAGTACACCGTCGCCATGATCCTGCTCTCCAACAAGCGCGTCCTGGACATCGCCCGGGACTACCGCGCCGAGCGGCGCACGGTCGACTGGAACGAGCGCTATCCGGACGCGGGCAACTACCGCCGCACGGTGGGCATCCTCAGCGCCTCCGCCATCGGCCGCCGGGTGATCGAGCTGCTGCGCCCGTACGACCTCGACGTCCTGCTGTACGACCCGTATGTCACCGCTCAGGAGGCGGGGGAACTCGGGGTGCGCCAGGTGCCGTTGCCGGAACTCTTCGCCCGCGCCGATGTCATCAGCGTCCACACCCCCCTGCTGCCCGCCACCCAGGGGCTGGTCAGCCGGGAGCTGCTGGCCGCCATGCCGGACGGCGCCACGCTCATCAACACCGCGCGCGGGGCGGTGGTGGACCAGGAGGCGCTGACCGAGGAGGTGGTGGCCGGGCGGATCCGCGCCGTCCTCGACGTCACCGTGCCGGAGCTGCTGCCCGCCGCGTCCCCGCTGTACGACTGCGACAACGCGCTCATCACCCCGCATATCGCCGGATCCAAGAGCGGTGAGCTGCGCCGCCTGGCCGACCTCGCCATCGGCGAGATCGAGCGCTATGTCACCGGCCGCCCCTTCGCCCACGCCGTACGACCGGAGGTGCTCGACCGGTCGGCGTAAGGTCCAGCGACGACGGCCGTTCGGCATACGTGCTGTGACGACGACCGTTCGGTACAACGCCCCCGCGATGACGACCGCTCGCCATACGTGCGGCGACGACCGTCCGGCAGAACGACCCGCGACGACCATTGGGTACAACGCTCCGCGACGACCGTTCGACGTAACGCCCCGCGACGACCGCTCGGCAGAACGACCCGCACCCCAGGAGGCCCACCCCGCCATGCCCGAGCTCCCCTTCCCCCTCCCCGCCGACGACCGCACCCTCAGCCCCCACACCGGCTACACCCGCGCCCACTGGGAGGCCGCCGCGGACGGTCTGCTGCACGCCGCACTCCGTTACGCCACCCCCGGCCAGGCCCTGATCGACCTGCCGGGGCCGCCGTCCAGGTCCGGGGTGCGCTCCGACGGGCTCGAGGGGTTCGCCCGCACCTTCCTCCTCGCCGCCTTCCGCGCCGTCGGGGCTTCGGGCAAGAACCAGCACGGCATCCTGGAGCGCTACACCGCGGGGATCGCCCGCGGCACCCGCACCCCCGGGCGCGGGGACGCCGAGTCCTGGCCGGTGATCGGCCATCACGGGGCCCAGGGCCAGCCCATGGTGGAGTCCGCGTCGGTGGCCCTGGGCCTGCGGCTGACCGCGCCGTGGACCTGGGAGGCCCTGCCGCCCGACGCCCAGGACCGCACCGAGGAGTGGCTGCGCGGCGCGCTGCGCCACCAGCCCGCTCCCAACAACTGGTACCTCTTCCCCCTCACCGTGGCCGGATTCCTTGACGACGTCGGACGCGGCGACGCCGAGACGGCCCGCGCCATCGAGCGGGGACTCGGCCTGCTGGAGGGCTGGTACCAGGGCCAGGGCTGGTACTCCGACGGCGACGGGCGGTCGTTCGACCACTACAACGGCTGGGCACTGCACATGTACCCGCTGCTGCACGCCCATCTCGCGGGCGACGCGGAGCTCCTGGACCGGCTCGGCCCCCGGCTGCGCACCTTCCTCGAGGGCTTCTCGCTGCTCTTCGACGCCGACGGCGCCCCCATCCACCACGGCCGCTCCCTCACCTACCGCTTCGCCGCCGGAGCCTCGGTGGCACTCGGCGCCCTCACCGGCCACACCCCCCTCGCCCCCGGCGCCACCCGTCGCCTGCTCAGCGGAGCGCTGCGCCACTTCCTGGACCGCGGGGCGCTGAGTGAGGACGGGGTGCTGAGCCTGGGCTGGTACGGGCCGCACGCCGCGACCCTCCAGCGCTACTCCGGGCCCGGCTCGCCCTACTGGGCCTCCAAGGGGTTCCTCGCCCTGCTGCTCCCGCCCGACCACCCGGTGTGGACCGCGACCGAGGAGGCCGCGCCCGCCGAGGGGCCCGACCGGGCGCTGGCGCTGCCCGCGGCGGGGTTCCTCGTCCAGACCACCGGGCGGGACGGGCTGGTGCGGCTGCACAACCACGGCAGCTACAAGCTCCGCCCCTGGGAGGCCGAACACCCGCCCGCCGACCCGCTCTACGCCCGGCTCGCCTACTCCACCCGCACCGGCCCCACCAGCGCGGACAACACCCCCGACAACCACATCGCCATCGAGGAGCGCGGCGTGCGCAGCGCCCGGCTGCGCATCCACCCGCTGGCCGCGGGTCCCGACTGGCTCGCCTCCTCCCACACCCCCGCCTTCCCCGACGGCGGTCCCAGGGCGCCCTCGCTGCGCATCGACAGCCTGACCCTGGTCCGCGGCCGTCTCGAAGTGCGCGTCCACCGCACCGTGGGCGTCCCCGCCGGGACCCGGATCCACCACAGCGGCTGGGCCGTCGCCCTGTCCCCGGGCGCCCCCGCGGAGAGCGAGGAGGGCGCCGAGATACGGCTGGACGGGGGAGAGGTGACCGGTCAGCTCCTCGGGCTGCACGGCTGGGAGACCGCCACCGCGGTCCGTGCGCCGCGGGGCACCGCGTACGGGCCGTGGGCCCTGGTCCCCGAACTCACCGGCACCGTGGGCGAGGACCCCTCCGGCACCCTCTTCGTCGCACTGGCCTCGCTCACCGGGGAGCCCGCCCCGGCCCCGCTCACCGACCTCGCCACCACCGAGGTGAACGGCCTCACGGTCACCGTACGGCTGCGGGACGGCCAGGGCGTCGTGGTGGACTTCGGCGCGGACGACGCGCCCACCGTCACGGAGGCGGGGCCGTGACCCGCTCGACACGCTGACCGAGCCGCGGGCGGCGCCCCCTGGTGCCGCCTCCGGCGAGCTATCCCCTCCCCGCCCCTTCCCGAAACTGGAGCTCCGCCCCAGCCCCCCGGGACTGCGCCCCAGCCCCC
>NZ_LAKD02000118.1 GCF_000968685.2 Streptomyces antioxidans | reverse complement strand
ACTCCGGGGTGAGGGGGTGGGGCGGCTCCGGGGTGGGAGAGGGTCGGCTCGGTTGCTCCGGTCGACCCGGGTCGGCACCGGTTCAGCCTCGGTGTCGGCCACCAGGCGGCTCCGGTCAGCCCCTGTTCAGCCTCGGTCGGCTCCGGTCAGCCCCGTGTCAGCCCCGGTCGGCCCTGCCACGGCGCTCGGTCCTGCCTCGGCCCGTGGTTCAGATGTGTTTCTCCAGCCAGGTCAGCAGGTCCTGCTGGACCTCGTCCCGGTTGGTCTCATTCAGGATCTCGTGCCGGGCTCCCCGGTATCCCTTCCAGGTCAGCTCCCGCGTGCCGCCGTAGCGGAAGTCCTCCAGCAGTTCGTACACGAGCGTCATCCCCTGGTTGCACGGGTCCTCGGTGCCCACCGCCATATGCACCGGCAGCGTGGCCGGGACACGGGCCTGGTGGCGCGGGTCGTTGACCTTACGGACGCCGCGGACCCAGTCCTGGGACAGCCCGGCGCTGAACGCGAAGCCGCACCGTTCGTCCCCCGCGTACATGGCCACCTCCGCCGCGTCGCGCGAGAGCCACTCGAAGCCCGTCCGGTCCTGGATGTGCTCGTACGGGTCGTTGAACGAGGCGAAGAGGTTCGGAGTGAAGGTGGACTGGCCGTTCCGGCCCCCTTCCGCGATCTCCTGGGCGATGCCCGCCAGCGCCTCCTCGGTCTCGGTCCCCGGGAGTGAGCGGAAGGTCCCGGAGAGGATCAGCCCGGCCAGCTCCTCGCCGTACTCCTGGGCACAGTCGCGGGCCAGCATCGAGCCCATGCTGTGGCCGAGCAGGACCAGGGGCGCGCGGGGGTGCGCGGCCCGCGCGCGGTCGCCGATGGTGCGCAGGTCCGAGACGATCGCCCGCCAGCCGTCGCCGTCCTCGCCCACGACGCCGAGGCCGCCCGTCGAATCGGCGGTGGCCCCGTGGCCGCGGTGGTCCGAGGCGACCACCGCATAGCCGTGTGCGGCGAGGAAGCGGGCGAACCGGTCGTAGCGCCGGGCGTGTTCCGCGGCGCCGTGGGCGATCTGGACGATCGCGCGCACGGCGCCGTTCTCCGGCAGCCAGCTGTAGGTCACGACCCGCACGCCGTCGGGCATGGGCAGATGGTCGGTGCGGTGGGTGATACCGCCGTCGGGCATGCCGTCTCATCTCCTTGCTCGGATCACTCTGGTGCGAACGGAAGCCCACTCTCCCTTTGCCGGGCCCGCAAGCCAAGGGCATCGACGCGGTCCTGTCCTCCGGGGCGCGGGGTGTGTAACGATCAAGCGCTTGGTACCGCGTATCGACTGCCGATCCATACAACTCCCTCTCTCCAGGAGGACCGTTGGACTCGCACGACGCCTCGCTCTCCGCCAGCTCCCCCAGCTCCACGAGCTCCCCCAGCTCCATCGACTCCGCTGGCTCGACCGGCGCTTCGGGTTCGCCCGACTCCCCCGAGTCGGACGGCTCTCCGGGGTCGCCCGCCGCAGCGGATGTTCTCGCCCTGTCGCGGCGGCGCTTCCTGCAGGCCGCCGCTGTGGGGACCGCCGCTGTGGGGACCGCCGCCGGCGCTGCCGCCCTGCCCTTCGAGGCGGCCGCCGCCGCACCCGCCCGGGCGGGCTCGCTCTCCTTCACGGCCGCCACCAACGGTGCGGCGACCCTCTCCCCGTCCGGCGACCGTCTGATCGCCGAGGTTCAGAACGTCCTGTGGTCGGTCACCCGTAAGGGCGGCGAGGCCGTCGCGCTCACACCGGCCGACCTGGAGCCCACCCGGCCGGTGTACTCCCCCGATGGAAAGCTGCTGGCCGTCTGCGCCTACCGGGGTGGCGGATTCCATGTCTGGACCCTGCGGCCCGATGGTTCCGGTTTGCGGCAGCGAACGGATGGCCCGTGGGACGACCGCGGTCCGGCCTGGTCGCCCGACGGCACCCGGATCGCCTTCGCCTCCGAGCGCGGCGGCGACCCCGTGGCGGGCAGCCCGTACCGGATCTGGGTGCTGGAGGTGGCCAGCGGTGAGCTCACCCGGCTCACCGGGGTGGACGGCCAGGAGGGGCCGCTCCAGGACGGCGCCTGGGAGGACTTCGACCCCACCTGGTCCGCGGACGGCGAGCGGGTGCTGTTCGTGCGCGGTGCGCTCGACGGGACGACGCTGAACGCCCGTACGGTCGCCTCCGTACGGGCCGACGGCACCGGACCCGTCACCGTCGAGCACACCGATCCCACCGCCGCCGCCCAGGTGATGACGCCGTCCGTATCCTCCGGCGGCCATCTCGCCTATCTGCGGACCACGGCCGCTCCCGCCGCCTCCTGCACGCTGGTCGTGGGCGGGGAGCCGCTGGCGGTCACGGGGGATGTGCAGCCCGTGCCGCCGCGCTGGGTATCGCGGGATGAGCTGCTGCTCACCGTGGACGGGCGGTTCCGGGTGTTCCGGGTGTCCTCGGCGACACGGTCAGGCGCCGGTGCGGATGCCGACCGTAAGGCGCTCGCGTACGAGGAGATCCCCTTCTCCGCCACCCTCCCCGTCGACCGGCCCCGGTACCGCGTCAAGCGGTACGACTTCGACGGTGGCGGGGTGCGGCCGGTGCGCGGGGTGCATCTGCCCGCGCTCTCTCCCGACGGCCGTAAGGTGGCCTTCGCCGCCCTCAACTCCCTCTGGGTCGCCGATGTCTCCGGCGGCCGGGCCCCGCGCCGGGTCGTACGGGCGGCCCCCACCCGGTATCTGCTGGCTCCCACCTGGACGCCCGACGGACGCGCCCTGGTGTACGCCGACGACCGCGACGGGCTGCTGGCCGTGCGCCGCCGGGACCTGGCCTCGGGCGCGGAGACCGTGCTGGCCTCCGGCGGCCGGGTGCATCCGGCACTCTCCCCCGACGGCAAGCGGCTCGCCAGTGTCGACATGTCGGGAAACCTGGTCCTGCGCGATCTCGACGCCGGTACGGAACGGGTGCTGGCCGCGCCGCTGGGTGCCGGAGGGCTGCCCGGGCGGCCGAGTTGGTCGCCGGACGGTCGCCATGTCGCCCTGTGCGATCGCAATCGGCTGAACCAGCGGTTCCGCGAGGGCTACAACCTGATCCGGGTGATCGACATCAGTACGGGTGCGGCCAGGCAGCACGCCGTCGCCCCGCACACCTCCCTCTCCGACCGCTATGACTCCGGGCCGGTCTGGTCCCCCGATGGCCGCCATATGGCGCTCATCGTCGAGTCCGCCCTGTGGCTGCTGCCGGTAAGGGCGGACGGCACCCCCGATGGCGCGCCGCGGCGGCTGACCGACGAGGCCGCCGACCATCCCTCCTGGTCCGGGGACTCCCGTAGCGTCCTGTATCTGTCGGCGGGCCGGTTGCGGCTGCTGGACGTCACGAGCGGCGCCGCCCGCACGGTCCGTATCCCGCTGGACCACCGGCGGCCGCGCCCCGCGGACACCGTCGTCCACGCCGGACGGTTCTGGGACGGCACCGGCGGCGAGGGCGGCCACCCCAGTGGTGACGGCCGTAAGGGCGGCACGGCTCGTAAGGGCGGCACGGTCCGTGAGGACGTGGACATCGTGGTGCGCGGTGGACGCGTCGCGGCCGTGGAGCCGCACCGGGCCGGGCGGCCCGCGAAGCGGCGCGTCGACGCCTCCGGCCGCACCGTCATCCCCGGGCTGTGGGACGCCCACACCCACCCCTGGCAGTACACCTACGGGGGCCGTCAGACCGCCCTCCAGCTCGCGTACGGCATCACCACCGCGGTCTCCCTCGGCGGGTTCGCCTATGAGCAGGCGCGCCTCAGGGAGGCGGTCGCGGCGGGCGCCCTGGCCGGGCCGCGGCTGCTGGCCACCGGCGAGCTGCTGGACGGGCCGCGCGTCGCGTACAGCATGGGCCGGGCGCATCGCACCCGCGAGGGTCTGCGGCGCTCCCTGGCGCGCGGTGCCGCGCTCGACTGGGACTTCGTCAAGACCTATGTGCGCGCACCGGGTTGGATCATGGAGGAGGCGGCCCGGTTCGCGCATGAACGGCTCGGCGTGCGCACCGGCAGCCATCTGTGCTCACCCGGCATACAGCTCGGGCAGGACCTCACGACGCATCTGCAGGCCACCCAGCGGCTGGAGTACGGGCACGCCACCACGGCGACCGGGCACTCCCAGCAGGACCTGACGGAGATCTACACCGCGACCTCCGACTTCCGGCTCATCGCCACGCCGTTCACGGCCTCGCCCCTGGTCGGGGCGGACCCCTCGCTGGCGGAGGACGAACGGGTCACCCGGCTGATGCCGCCGTGGGACACCGCGCTCGTACGGCAGCTCGCCGGGACGCCGCCGACCGCGGACGAGCTGACCACGCTGCGCACGGAGATCGGGGTCTACCGGCGGGTCCTCGCCGGGGGCGGGGTGGTGGCCCTGGGGACGGACCAGCCGCTGGTGCCGGTGGGCCTCCATCTGCACATGGCGCTGCGCGCCCTGCACCGGTTCGGGCTGTCGCCGGAGGAGGCGCTGCGTACGGCGACCGTCCTCCCCGCGCGGGCCTTCGGCGCCGACCGCGATCTGGGCACCCTGGAGGTCGGCAAGCTGGCGGACCTGACGGTCGTGGACGGCGATCCCTTCACGGACTTCGACACGCTGATACGGACGGTGTCGGTGCTGCGGGGCGGGGTGCCGTACGAGCAGCGCGACCTGGTCGAGTCCTTCCCGGGGGCCGGTGCCGCGGCGGCGCCGCACGGGAAGTCGGCCGATGAGTGGCTGGAGGTGGGGCGGCAGCTGCGGCGCGACTCCTGCTGCTCGGTGGACTGAGGGCGATGGCGGGGGCGGAGCGGGGCGGGGGCTTCGGCCCCGGCCCCGCTCGGTCCACGTCCACGTCCGCGGCCGCGTCCGGGCCTGCCCGGCGCGCCCGGCCGCCCGCCCCACCCGGCCCGTCAGCGGGGAACGTCGATCCTGGCCAGTGCTCCGGTCTCCAGGGCGCACCACAGCGCGCCGTCGTGCGCGGCGATGCCGTGCGGTTCGCAGTCGGCCCGGGGCAGGTCGTACGCCGTGATCCGGCCGTCGGTGGTGATGCGCCCGACGCCGCCGCGGCCCCATTCGGTGAACCACAGCGCCCCGTCGGGGCCGCTGGTGATGGCGTGCGGCCGGGCCTGGCGGTCGGGCAGCGGGTACTCGGTGACGGTCCCGTCCACCGTGATGCGGCCGATCTGCCCCGCGCCGATCTCGGTGAACCACAGGGCGCCGTCCGGCCCCTGGGCGAGGCCCACCGGCGCGGCGGCCTCGGTCGGCAGGGGGTGGGCGGTGGTACGGCCGTCCATGGTGATCCGGCCGATGGCGTTGCCCTGGTTGAGGGTGAACCACATCGCGCCGTCCGGCCCCGCCGCCATGGCGGACGGGAAGCCTTCGGGCGCGGGGTACTCGGTGATGTGGCCGTCCATGGTGATCCGCCCGATGCGGCCGGCGGCCGACAGGGTGAACCAGAGGGCGCCGTCCGGGCCCGCGGCGATCCCGTACGGCCCGCCGTCGGCGGTCGGCGGGGCGAAGGAGGAAAGCGTGCCGTCCACCGCGATCCGGCCGATGCAGTGGGTTCCGTATTCGCTGAACCACAGGGCGTCATCGGGCCCTTGGGCGATCATCATGGGCTTCGTTCCGGCGGAGTGGACGGTGATCCGGCCGTCGGCGTCCCTGCGGCCGATCGCGCCCTGGTGGACCAGGGTGTACCACAGGGCACCGTCGGAGCCGCCGGTGAGCGCGTAGGGGCCCGCGTCCGGGCCGCTGACGGTGAAGACGCGCACCGGGTCGGCGAGCCACCGGCCGATCCGGTCCAGCAGCACCTCGCCCGGCTCGGAGAGCTGGAAGGCGTGCGGCATGCCCTCGTACTCCTCCAGGCGCACGCTGACCCCGGCGGCGTCGGCCGCTTCGGCGAAGCGGCGGGCGTCGTCCAGGAGCACCTCGTCGGTGCCGACGGCGATCAGCAACGGCGGCAGCCCGTGCGGATCCCCGTACAGCGGCGACTGCGGGGCGTGGTCGGCGGGCGCGTCGGCCAGGTACTGGGCGACGATGGAGCCGAGCGCGGCCCGGCTCATGACGTCCTTACCGTCGTTGTCGGCGATCGACGCGCCCTTAAGGGCGAAGTCGGTGAGGGGCGAGATCGCGATCGCGGCACCGGGCCGCGGGCCTCCGGTCCGCTGGATCTCCAGCAGGGCGGAGAGCACCAGCGTGGCCCCGGCCGACTCCCCGGCGAATACGACCTCGGCGGCCGGGACGCCCTCGTCCAGCACGGCGCGCCAGGCGGCCAGCACGTCCTCGAGCGCCGCGGGATAGGGGTGCTCGGGGGCCAGCCGGTAGTCCACGCGCAGGGCCGGGCGTCCGGTCGCCTTCGACAGCCGATAGGCCATCGTCCGCTCGGCCTCGGGCATCGTGCGGGCGAATCCGCCGCCGTGCACGTAGATCACCGCGCCGCCGCGGGCGCCGGGCGCGCGGACCCAGTCGCCCCGCACCTCGGCGTCCTGCGGCAGCGGGGCGGCGATCAGCGCGTCAGGGCGGTCACGGACCGCTCGGGCCGCCTCGGGCGCCATGGGAACAGCGATGGCGTTCAGCAACGGTCCTCCGTCGTGGTCGTGGGTGGCCGGGCCTCGCGGGGGCAACCGGCTCATCGGGAGACCGGGCTCATCGGAGCAACGGGCTCATCAGGGAGCCGGGCCGTCTCCCCCGCGAGGAAAAGATATGCCGGAGGCAAAGTTAAGGCCATCGCTTTTCCGGCGCATCCGCTTTCTTGGCCCTGCGGCGCACCGTTCTCGCCGCCGTCGCCGGCCGCGCACGACCGCGCACGGGCCTGAGGCCGCCACCGGCCACCGTACAGTTACCGCGCCGCCGAGAGCGCAGCCGTAAGGACGCCGGGCGCCTCCGCCAGCGAGGGGCCGTACCAGGTGAGGTGGCGGCCGCTGACCAGGGCCGCCGGGAGGCCGGGGAACGCCTCGGGGCCGTCGTCGGCCGTGAAGCGGTACGGCTCGTCGGGCAGCACCACCAGATCCGCCTCCCGCGCCGTCAACTCCTGGATCGGGATCCGGGGATAGCGCTCGGGGTGCGCGCTGTAGAGGTGCCGTACGCCCAGCCGGGCCAGGACGTCACCGGCGAAGGTGTCCCGGCCGAGCACCATCCACGGACGCCGCCACACCGGTACGACGGCGTGCCGCACCGGGCCACCGGCCCGTACGTCCGCCCAGGCGGCCTCGGCCGCGTCCAGCCAGCCGGGCCGGGCCAGTCCGCAGCCGCGTACCAGGACCCGCTCCAGCTGGCTGAACGCCTGCTCCAGGGTGCGCACTTCGGTCACCAGGACCTCGAGACCCGCGGTACGCAGCGCGGCGAGGTCGGAGGGGCGGTTCTCCTCCTCGTTGGCGATCACCAGATCGGGGGCGAGCGCGGCGATCCGGGCGGTGTCGGGGTTCTTGGTGCCGCCGATCCGCTCCGCGGTGAGGCCGGGCGGATGGGTGCACCAGTCGGTCGCCCCGGCGAGCAGTTCGGGCGCGGTGGCGGCGACGGCCTCGGTGAGCGAGGGCACGAGGGACACCACGCGCCGTACGGGGGTGCGAGGGCTCATCGCCCCACCGTACGGCGCCATGGCTCGTCTCCGGGCACGACCCCGCACCCGGCCGCCCCAACGCCCACGCCCATACGCCCGGCCGCCCCTACGCCGCCTCCGGCAGCGCCTCCCACGGCCAGACGGTCCGGCCGCCCCGGGAGTCGCCGCGACCGTCGCCGCGGCCCTCCGACAGCAGCCCGACCATCGTGAACAGCTTGTCGCTGAAGCCGCCGATCTCGTACCGGTTCGGCCGACCGGTGTCGATGGAGGTGGCGGCGTAGCCCGTGGTGTTGACGCCGAACACCGGCACCCGCGCCGGAACGGCCTCCGAGACCGGCACGGACCGGCCCCGGCGCGGCTCCGCGAACGCCTGCATATCCGAGACGATCACCACCCGGTCATGGCCGCGGTAGGACGCCCGCAGCGCCGCACCCGTCTCCGTGCCGTGCCCGACCTCGCCGATCCGCGCGCAGAACGCCTCGATGTCGCGGAGCACCGAGCCGCCCGGGGTCAGCCGGTGGCCGAAGTACCCGGAGGCGAAACCGACCAGGTCCACCTCGCAGCCACGGTGCGCGAGCGCGGCCCCGAAGAGCGCGCCGACGTCCACGTGGCGCACCTGGGAGCGGCTTGAGACCTGTGTCTGCATCGAGCCTGAGGTGTCGACGAGGACGAGGGTGCGGCCCGGCAGCGCCGGGACGGCCGCCGTGGACGCGGTCAGCGCCCGGTCCAGGGCGTGGCCCCAGCGCAGCGACGGCGCGGCCCGGTACGCGGACAGGAAGCGGTACGGGAACTGGCGGGAGCGGGCCACCTCCGCCGGGTCGGCCAGCCGCTCGGCGACCCGCTCGGCGACCGCGTCCGGCAGCCCGGCCTGGTCGAAGTTGCGCAGATTGCGCAGCAGTGCCATATAGCCCATCGAGGGCAGCACGGCCTGCCAGGCCCGCGCGTCCATCGGCCCCTGCAGCCAGCCAGCAAGCGCCTCCCACGTCATGCCCGCCGTACGGAGCGCATCGGCGGCGTCCGGCCGCTCCAGCACGGCGCGCCGCTCCCACTGCGGCAGGGCCGTCAGCCGGGCGCGGGCGCGCAGGGTGCGCAGCGAGACCGGGGGCGCGGCGTCCCGCTGGTGGCGGCGGTCGATGGCGTGCCGGAACAGCTCGCCCTGCCACGGCTTGTCGGGGTCAGGGGCGGCGTGCACCCGCTCCAGGACGTCGGCGAAGCGGAATCCGTGGCTCTCGGTGTCGTACTTGAGCAGCGAACGCTCGGAATACAGGCGCCGGACGGCGTCGGCGAGGCCGCGCTTGACCGGCTTGGGCAGCGTGCGTCCGTGGTGGGTGGTCCAGTAGCCAAGGAACTCACCGGGCTCGTCGGCGCGCAGGCACGCGGCGTCGACGATGGGGCGGTTGCCGCCGTGCAGCCCGGCAGCGAGACGTGCCGCGACGGCCTCGGCGGCGGCGACGAGCGACGCGGTACGCATCAGGGCCTCGGCGCGCAGCCAGCCAATGAAGCGGGCGGTCCAGTCGGCGTCCTCGACGGCGACCGTCCGGACGAGGGCGCGGAAGCGGTCGTCGCGACCACCGGAGCGCCCGTCGCGGTCCCCTGAGGACTCGTCACGGCCATCGGAGGGCTCGTAGAAGGTCTGCTCGCCGACCATGTTCACCACGGCCAGCAGGACCAGTTCGGACTTGCTGTCGCGGGTGACGGCGCCGCCGCCCTCGTAGGTGGTCGTCGTGGCCCCGGCGCGCCGGAAGACGCGGTTGAACTTGGTCATGCGGTCATGCCTCTCCCCCGAGCGGGCATTGGGAGGAGGCGGCGCACCGGTGCACCGGCAGCGCCTGAGGTCGAGAGTGGGCGGCGGACTGCTCTGGGAAGGAAGTAACCGCGGCCCGCGCACCAGGCGCTCCGATGCCGTGCGCGCGCCTCCCGAGATCACAGTCGACGACGGTGTGTTTCCCACCCCGCGCTGGGCGGGGTGTTTCAGGAATCGAACCCAAATCGACCGAAGTAACCGTCGTCTTCGCACCGGGAGGTGCGTTCACGGATACGACAGTAGGGGCCCGCCTCCTCCGCCGTCATCCGGTTTTTCCGCCCGGCGCGGCACGGCCCGAAAAGCCCGCACAGCACGACACCGCGGCCCGGAGCGTGCGCTCCGGGCCGCGGTGTCTGTGGTGCGGACGGTGGGTCAGGAAGCCACCGGCGCCATCTTGTCGACGATGCCGGGGTGGGCGTCAATCCACTTCTGGACGCCCTTCTCCTCGTTGCCCTTACCGGCGTCCTGGACGGCCTGCTCCAGGCTCGCCAGGTCCTTCTCGGTCATGTGCCACTTCTTCAGCCACCCGTTGAACTCGGGGAACTTCTTCGGGAAGGACTTGTTGGCGAGGGTGTGGAGCTGGTTGCTGGCCCCGAACGCCTTCTTGGGGTCGGAGAGTTTGGTCAGCTTGTACTTGCTGTAGGCCCAGTGCGGGGTCCACAGGACCACGGCCACCGGCTCCTTCTTGGCGTACGACCGGTCCAGCTCGGCCAGCATCGCCGGCGAGGAACCGTCACTGACCTTGTACTCCTTGTCCAGGCCGTACTCCTTGAGCACCTTGCCCTTCAGGAGCTTCATCTCACCGGTCCCCGGCTCGATTCCGACGATCTTGCCGTCGAAGGTGCTGGCCTTCCCCTTGAGGTCGGCGAGCGACTTCACGTCCTTGACGTAGGACGGCACGGCTATCTCCAGTGAGGTCTTGTCGTACCACGACCCGACGTCGACCAGGTTCTTCTTGTACTTGTCCCAGTACTGCTTCTGGGCGACCGGCAGCCAGCCGTCGAACTCGACGTCGACCTGTCCGGTACTCATTCCGGTGAACATCGAGCCGACGTCGTACTGCTTGATCTCCGGCTTGTAGCCGCGCCGCTCGAGGACGTTCTTCCACAGGTAGGTGGTGGCGATGTCCTCGTCCCACGGGAAGTAGCCGATCATCGGCGCGGCGCCCGCTTCCTTGCCCTTCTGGTCGGCACCGCCGGGCACCGGGGCGAGCTTGTTGGCCATGCCCGGGTTCTGCTTCAGCCAGGCGCGCACGCCCTGCTGCTCCTTGCCCTTACCGGCGTCCTGGATGGCCGACTCCAGGCTGGTGAGCTGCTTCTCGTCCAGCTTGAAGTTCTTGATCCACTTGGCGACCTGGGGGTTGTCCTTGGAGAAGCCCTTGCGCGCGAGGGAGTCGATGCGGTCGCCCTTGCCGAAGGCGCCCTTGGGGTCCTTCAACTTGGTGAGCTTGTACTTGTCGTACGCCCAGTGCGGGGACCACAGGGTGACCGCGATCGGCTCCTTCTTGGCGTAGGAGCGGTCCAGCTGGGAGAGCATGGCCGCGGTGGAGCCCTTGACCAGGCTGAAGTTCTTGTTCAGCCCGTAACCCGGCATGACCTTGTCCTGCATCAGCTTCATCTCACCGGCACCGGGCTCGATGCCGACGATCTTCTTCTTGAAGGTGCCGGACTTCTGCTCGAGGTCCTCCAGGGTCTTGACGCCCTTGACGTACGAGGGGACGGCGACCTCCAGGGAGGTGGGGCCGTACCAGGAGCCGAGGTTCTCGAGCTTGCTCTTGTACTTCGACCAGTACGAGGCGTGGGTGGTGGGCAGCCAGGAGTCCGTCTCGAAGTCGATGTTGCCCGAGGCCATACCGGTGTACAGCGCGCCGACGTCGTACGACTGCACCTTGGGCTTGAAGCCGCGCTGCTCCAGGAGTTCCTTCCACAGGAAGGTGGAGGCGACGCCCTCGTCCCAGTTGATGTAGCCGATGTTGACCGACTGGCCCTTGCCGACGTTGGCGGAGACCGTGGGGCCCTCGTCGTCGTCGCCGAAGATGCTCATGCCCCCGGCGACCAGCGCCAGGACGACGACGCCGACCATGGCGACGGAGGTCGCGGGGCGCCAGTGCAGCACCTTGAGGCCGCTGAGCGACTTGGCCTTCTCCTTGGCCAGCGCGCGGCGGGCCAGCGGGGAGACGCGCTGATTGAGCGCGCTGGTCATCCGGTCCAGGTACATGGCCAGGATGACCACCGCGATACCGCCCTCGAAGCCCATGGCCACGTCGACGGAGCTGATCGCCTGGAAGACGGTGGAGCCCAGGCCCTCGGCGCCGACCATGCCGGCGATGACGACCATGGACAGCGCCAGCATGATCACCTGGTTGACGCCCGCCATGATGGTGGGCAGGGCCAGCGGGAGCTGGACGCGCAGCAGGGTGCGGCGCGGATGGGTGCCGAAGGCGTCGGCCGCCTCGACCAGTTCCGCATCCACCTGCCGAATGCCCAGTTCCGTCATGCGGACGCCCGGGGGCATCGAGAAGATGACGGTGGCGACGACACCGGGGACCACCCCGAGGCCGAAGAAGAAGATGCCGGGGATCAGGTAGACGAAGGCGGGCATCGTCTGCATGAAGTCCAGCACCGGGCGGATCACGGCGCTCACCGCGCGGTTGCGCGAGGCCCAGATGCCGAGCGGCACCGCGAACACGATGGTGATCACACCGGCGACCAGCACCAGTGCGAGGGTGTTCATCGCCTCGCCCCACAACTCGATCGAGTCGATGAGGGCGAATCCCAGGAAGGCGAGCACGGCGGGCAGCAGCCCGCGCAGCCACCAGGCGAGCAGCGCCAGGATGCCCGCGAACAGCAGCGGCTCGGGGCCGCTGAGCACCGTGTTCAACCCGTCGTACATGCCCTGGACGACGCTGGAGATGAAGTCGAAGAGCCAGCTCAGATTGTCTCGGAGCCAGTTGACGCCGGAGTTGATCCAGTCGCCGAGCTGAAGCCTAGGCACCGGTGATCACCTTCTTGGTGGTCTCGGGCGCGTCCGGAGTGCCGTCGGACGGCGGCTGGGCCCCATCGGGCCCGCCGTCCGGGTCGCCGAGGGCGGCGAGCAGCCGGGCGCGGGTGACGACACCGGTGAGCGCGCCGTCGTCGTTGGTGACGGCGACCGCGACTCCGCTGCGCGAACAGGGCTGGAACAGCTCGATGATCGGAGTGCCCTCGGTGACGGTGGCGGGGGCGGCGGCCAGCACGTCCTGCGCGGTGCGGAGCGTGGTGCCGTCGTCGGTCTCGGTGCCCAGCACCTCGTCCGGCTCGGACATGATCGCCCCGGCGGTGAGCACCCGGCTGCGGTCGACGTCCTGGGTGAAGGAGGCGACGTAGTCGTTGGCCGGGGTGACCAGGATGTCCTCGGCGGTACCGATCTGGACGATCTTGCCGTCGCGCATCACGGCGATGCGGTCGCCGAGCCGCATGGCCTCGTTCAGGTCGTGGGTGATGAAGACGATGGTCTTCTTGAGCCGCCGCTGGAGCTGGATCAGCTGGTCCTGCATATCCCGGCGGATCAGCGGGTCCAGCGCGCTGAAGGACTCGTCCATCAACAGCATGTCGGCGTTGGTGGCCAGGGCCCGGGCGAGGCCCACGCGCTGCTGCATACCGCCGGAGAGCTCATCGGGCCAGGACTTCTCCCAGCCGGCCAGGCCCACCAGTTCCAGCGCCTCCGTGGCGCGCCGTACGCGCTCGTCGCGCGGCACGCCCTGCACCTCGAGGCCGTACGCGGCGTTCTCCAGGACGCTGCGGTGCGGGAAGAGGGCGAAGTGCTGGAAGACCATGCTGATCTTGCGGGACCGGACTTCGCGCAGCCCCCTGGGGGTGAGCGCGGTCAGGTCGTCGTCGTCGAAGAGCACGCGCCCCGCAGTCGGCTCCAGCAGCCCGTTCAGCATCCGCAGGAGGGTGGACTTGCCGGACCCGGACAGCCCCATGACGACGAAGATCTGGCCCGCCTCGACGGCGAAGGAGGCATCGACGACCGCTGCGGTCGTGCCGCTCGCTCGAAGCTCCTCGCGGTCCGCACCGCCCTCCAGCTGCGCCACCGCCTCATCGGGTCGTCTGCCGAACACCTTGTACAGGTGTTCGGCTCGCAATTTGGCCACATGTACCTCTCAGATCGCACCAAAAAACGACCCGTCACCCCCGCCGGCGGGTCGTGGAGCGGTACGGCATCGGACCGCTGACCGCCGCAATAGTTGAATCACTGAACGGGCTCGCTCCGGCGGCGCGCCTGCCCCGATCGGTCTGGCGTAAACCAAACGGTGATCCAGTTCACATTATCCTCAGGATCAGTGTCAGTGGGGTAGTGCATAGTCAATTTGTGACCCGACGCCTGATGCTCCTCGACACCGCCTCTCTCTACTTCCGAGCCTATTTCGGGGTCCCGGATTCGGTCCGGGCCCCCGACGGCACGCCGGTGAACGCCGTGCGCGGGCTCCTGGACTTCATCGCCCGGCTCGTCCAGGACCACCGCCCGGACGACCTGGTGGCCTGCATGGACTTCGACTGGCGCCCGGCCTGGCGGGTGGCCCTGATCCCCACGTACAAGGCCCACCGGGTGGCCGAGGAGGCCCCGCAGGGGGCCGGGGTGGACCAGGAGGAGGTGCCGGACACACTCTCCCCGCAGATCCCGGTGATCGACGCGGTGCTGGACGCGATCGGCATCGCCCGGGTCGGCGCCGCGGACTACGAGGCGGACGATGTGATCGGCACGCTCACGGGCCGGGCGGCCGGCCCGGTCGACATCGTCACCGGCGACCGCGATCTGTTCCAGCTGGTGGACGACGAGCGCGGGGTGCGGGTGCTCTACCCCGTCAAGGGCGTGGGCACCCTGCAGATCGTGGACGAGTCCTATGTGCGCGAGAAGTACGGAGTCGCCGGGCGGGGGTATGCGGAGCTGGCGCTGCTGCGCGGCGACCCCAGCGACGGGCTGCCGGGGGTGCCCGGCGTCGGCGAGAAGACCGCAGCCAAGCTGCTGGCCGCCCATGGCGACCTGGCCGGGATCATGGCCGCGGTCGACGACCCCGCCGCCGGGCTGACCCCGACCCAGCGCAAGCGGCTGGCCGAGGCGCGGGCGTACGTCGAGGTCGCCCCCAAGGTGGTGCGGGTCGCCTCGGACGTGGCGCTCCCGGCCTTCGAGGCCGCGCTGCCGCGGTCACCGCGCGACCCTGGAGCCGTGGCGGCGCTGGCGGAGCGCTGGGGATTGGGCGGATCTTTGCGCAGGTTGCTGTCGACTCTCGGGGAGTGAGTTGTTAGGACTCTCAGGGAGGGAGCTGTTAGGTTAGGTAAACCTAACTCTTGTTGATCAGGGAGGTCGCCATGGCGGACCGTCCGGCCCGTAAGACGCGCACGCCGCATCGCGCACAGGTGGTGCGCACCGACCGGCTGACCCCGCATATGGTGCGGGTCGTCCTGGGCGGCGACGGCCTCGCGGACTTCCACGCGGGCGAGTGGACCGATCACTACATCAAGCTGCTTTTCCCGACCGGGGGCGCCATCTACCCCGAGCCGTTCGACCTGGAGCGGATCCGTGCCGAGTTCCCGCGCGAGCAGTGGCCGGTCACCCGGACGTATACGGTGCGGGCGTGGGACCCGGCCGCCCGCGAGCTGACGGTGGACTTCGTGACCCATGGCGACGAGGGGCTGGCCGGGCCGTGGGCCGCCCGGGTCCGGCCCGGCGAGGAGATCCGCTTCATGGGGCCGGGCGGCGCCTACGCCCCCAGCGCCGAGGCCGACTGGCACCTCCTCGCGGGTGACGAGAGCGCGCTGCCCGCGATCGCCGCCGCGCTGGAGCGGCTCACCGACAGCCGGGCGGGGGGCGCGCCCGAGGTGCCGGTGCACGTGTTCATCGAGGTGGCGGACGAGACGGAGGAGCTCAAGGTCACCGCGCCCGAGGGGGTCCAGGTGAACTGGCTGCACCGGGGCGCCGCGCCGGTCGGCCAGGCGCTGGTGACGGCCGTACGGGGGCTGGAGTTCCCGCCTGGGCAGGCGCACGCCTTCGTCCACGGCGAGGCGGGCTTCGTGAAGGAGATCCGCCGCCATCTGCGGCTGGAGCGGCAGATCCCGCGCGAGTGGCTGTCCATCTCCGGCTACTGGCGGCGCGGCCATGACGAGGACGGCTGGCAGGCGTCGAAGCGGGAGTGGAACCAGCAGGTCGAGGCGGAGCAGGAGGAGGCGGAAACGGAGAAGGCCGCGTAGGCGGCTGGCGCCGCGTAAGCGGTGAGTGCCACATGAGCGGCTAGCCCCGCGTAGGCGGTGGGCACCGGGTAGGTGGCGCACGCCGCGTAAGCGGTGGGCGCTGGCGAAAGGCCCACCGGACCCCGAGGAGGCAACGGGGTGTCCCACTACGGACGGCTGCGCCGTGGGGCGGAACACACCCCGTTGTGGACAATCGTCCCGCGGGGCGGGACGGGTGGGCACAACCCGACCACCGGCCCGTACCCGGAAACGAAACCCCGGCGGGGCACATCGCGGCGGGCGCCGCACAGGAAACCGTCGCGCACCGCACCGGCGCCACCGTAGGGAACGCCGCACCACGTGGGACCCATCAAGCCCCGGCCAGGAGAATTCGGCCGGGGCCGTCGCATGTGGGGGCGGCGAGCACGGCGAAGTGACCGGTGTCGATTCGGCGGAGTGACCGGTTCCGGTCCGGCGGCGCGGAGGGCGCGCTCCGGCTCGCGGAAGCCCAGCGCGAAGCCTTGACATATCGTCATATGAGCTCCGTTCGAGCCTTTTTCGCACCTTCCACATCTATCCCTCTTTTGGTTCACTCACATCGAGCGAGTGTTTCGGCACCACGCTGACCTCGGCGCCGACTCGTTCCGTGCATGACTCGCCCCTTACGGCCGGCCCTCGGGCACGAGTCCCCCTCAAGTCGCCATCACCCGTCATGCGGTCCCCGCTGAAGGCCGTGGCGTCCCGGACCCCCGAAGGTCCGTCTCCCCTTCCACCCCTCTGCGCGACGGAGGCCGGTGCGGGCAACGGCCACGTGCCCATCCCTCCTCTCTCGCCTCTCTCGGCACAACCGCTCAGAGCAAGACGATCGAACAGGAGAAACCTCATGCCCATCACCTCCCTCACCCCCAGCCAGGGCACGGTCGGCACCACCGTCAGCATCAACGGCACGGCGCTGGGCACCACCGTCTCGGTGAACTTCGGCGGCGCCGTCGTCACCCCGACGGGAGTCTCCAACACCCTGGTCACCTTCGTGGTTCCCGCCTCCGCACCGTGCTCCGGTCAGGTCTCGGTCTCCACCAACCTGTCGAACGGCACCCGGACCAACGCGGTGCCGTTCTTCGTCATCGTCAGGCCGACGACCACGGGGCTGGACGAGAGCTGCCTGCCCGCCGCCGGCGGCGCGATCACGGTCTTCGGCACCGGCTTCGCGGCCGGGGGCACCGTCAACGTGGGCGCGCTCACCCCGGTCGCCTTCGCCGCCGGCGGCAGCAACACCGCGGTCACCGTCACCGCTCCGGCCCACACTCCGGCCGGGTGCTTCGACACCCAGCAGGTCACGGTCACCACGGCCGGTGGGACGGGCACCGCGGGCACCACCCTGATCGACTACTACAACGCGCCGGATCTGACCGCCGCCACGCTGACCCCCGACACGGGCCCGGCGGGGACCGAGACCACCATCGCCGACGGCGCCTGCCTCATCAGCATCACCGACGTCACGTTCACCGACTCGGCCGCCACCGCCTTCACGGGCCTGCCCTACACCCCCATCGACGAGACGTCCATCGTCACCGCGGTGCCCGCGGCGGCGGCCGCGGGTGCTGGAGCCTTCACGATCACCACCTGTGGTGGCACATCCGGTCCCGCCGCCTTCACCGTCACCTGATCCACCGGCCGTGGGCGGGCGAGCCGCACACGGTCGCCCCCCCCCGGGTCAGCACCCCCGCATGGCACACGGCGATTTCCGATCCCCCGTGCCCTGGCCGACGTCCCGCCGGTCAGGGCACGGCCGTCCGCACGGCTCAAGAAGGAGAAGGGCATCATGGCCCCCGTAGTGACCAGCGTCAGCCCCACACAAGGCAATCCGGCCGGGGGCACCCCCGTGACCATCAGTGGTTTCGGCTTCATCGGCGCCACCGTGGTCAGGTTCGGCTCGAATCTCGCCACCAATGTGGTCGTCGTGAGCGACACACAGATCACGGCAAGGACTCCGCCGGGAAGTGGCACGGCCAGGGTCACGGTCACCGGGCCGACGGGGACCAGCACCCAGAACGTGTTCTTCACCTATACGACGGTCATGGCTCCGGCGCTCACCACGCTCAGCCCGACCTCCGGCCCCACCACCGGCGGCAACACCGTCACCATCACCGGCACCAACCTCACCAACGCCACCCAAGTCCTCTTCGGCACCACCCCCGCCACCATCCTCACCAACACCCCCACCCAAATCACCACCACCGCCCCCGCGGGACCACCCTCGGTGGTGAATGTGACCGTCACCACGCCGGGGGGCATCAGCAATCCGCTGTCGTACATCTATGTCGCCGCTCCGGCCGTCACCAATGTGATCCCGCAGTTCGGTCCGGACACCGGCGGAAACACCGTCACCATCACCGGCAGCGGCCTGGCCCTGGCCACCGGCGTTGACTTCGGTCCCAACCCCGCCACCGGATTCACCGTGATCTCCGACAATCAGCTGACGGCCACCGCTCCTCCGGGGACCGGCACGGTCGTGGTCACCGTGACCACACCGGGCGGCACCAGCACCCTGGGCCCGGGGAACCCGTACTACACCTATCTCGGCGCCCCGGTGATCACTTCGCTCATCCCGGACGAGGGTTCATCGCTGGGCGGCGACTCCGTCACGATCAACGGCTCCAACCTCACGTACACCGACGCAGTGACCTTCGGGGGAGTCCCGGCCTCCTTCAGCGTCCTCTCGGACAGCCTGGCGGTGGCGACGGCTCCGGCCCATGCCGCCGGAACCGTCAGCGTTCAGCTCCACACCCCCGCGGGCAACAGCAACACCCTCCCCTTCACCTACGATCCGGACTGAGCCCACCGCGGTGGACGACGGGCTCAGCCGACCGAGGAGTACGCCACGACACCGCGGAGCAGCCCGTCGACCGCGCGACGGGCGCTCCGCGCCACCGTGCCCTGGGGGGCCGCCGCGGCGATCTGGCCGAGCACATCGATCAGTTGCTTGGTCCAGCGCACGAAGTCACCGGCGGGCATGTCGATTTCGCGCAGCACCTCGTCGAGCCCGTGGCCGGAGGCCCAGCGGTAGGCGGCCCAGGCGAAGCCCAGGTCCGGCTCGCGCTGGCCGACCCCCTCCGCCTGGTTGATCTTGTGCTGCTCCTCCAGGGCGTCCAGCCGCCCCCAGATGCGCACCATCTCCCCGAGCGCGTCCTTGGCGCGGCCCGTGGGCAGCTTGGGCGGCAGCGCGTCATCGGCCGTCCGCGCCTCGTAGACCAGCGCGGAGGCGCAGGCCGCGAGCTCGGCGGGGGGCAGCCCCTCCCAGACGCCCTCGCGCAGGCATTCGCTGGCCAGCAGGTCCAGCTCGCCGTACAGCCGGGCCAGCCGTCTGCCCTCGTCCGTGACCTCGTCACCGCGCAGATAGCCGAGCTCGCTGAGCAGGGAGCAGATCCGGTCGAAGGTGCGGGCGATGGTGTTCGTACGGCCCTCGATGCGCCGCTCCAGCTGCCGGGTGTCGCGCAGCAGCCGGTGGTAGCGCTCGCCCCAGCGGGCGTGGTCCTCGCGGTCGCTGCAGCCGTGGCAGGGGTGGGCGCGGATGGCCGCGCGCAGCCGGCTGATCTCGGCGTCGTCGGCGGCGGGCGAGCGCTCCTTGCGGTGGCGCCGCACATCGTGGTGGCCCGCCTTGGTGCGCAGCGCGGAGGCCAGATCGCGGCGCGACTGGGGGCTGCGCGGATTGAACGACTTGGGGATCCGCATCCGGTCCAGCGGCTCGACCGGGACCGGGAAGTCGATCGACGCCAGCCGCTTGACCTGTCGCTCGGCGGTGAGCACCAGGGGCCGCGGCCCGTCGTGGTACTCCATGCCGCGGTGGCCGCCCACCCGCCCGGCGGGCAGCCCGGGATCCAGCACCAGCGCGAGTCCGGCGAACTTGCCGGTGGGCACGTGGATGACATCGCCGGGGCGTAGCTTCTCCAGGGCGACCGCGGCGGCGGCGCGCCGCTGGGCCGCGCCCTGCCGGGCCAGCTCGGTCTCGCGGTCCTTGAGCTCGCGGCGCAGCCGCGCGTACTCGTCGAAGTCGCCGAGGTGGCAGGTCATGGAGGCGCGGTAGCCCTCAAGCCCCTCCTCGTTGCGCTGCACCTGACGGGAGATCCCGACGACCGCCTTGTCGGCCTGGAACTGCGCGAAGGAGGTCTCCAGCAGCTCGCGCGAGCGGTGCCGCCCGAACTGGGACACCAGGTTGACCGCCATGTTGTACGACGGCTTGAAGGAGGAGCGCAGCGGATACGTGCGGGTGCCGGCCAGTCCGGCGAGCGCCGCGGGGTCCATGGTGCGCTGCCACAGCACCACCGCATGGCCCTCGACGTCGATACCGCGCCGCCCGGCGCGGCCGGTCAGCTGGGTGTACTCACCGGGGGTGATGTCGACGTGCTGCTCGCCGTTCCACTTGACGAGCTTCTCCAACACCACCGAGCGGGCGGGCATGTTGATGCCGAGGGCAAGGGTCTCGGTGGCGAACACCGCCTTGACCAGGCCGCGGACGAAGAGCTCTTCGACAACTTCCTTGAAGGTGGGGAGCATTCCGGCGTGGTGGGCGGCGATGCCGCGCTCCAGGCCCTCCAGCCATTCGAAGTACCCCAGTACGTGGAGGTCTTCGTCGGGGATCCCGGCGGTGCGCTCCTCGACGATGGCCCGCACCTGGGAGCGCGCCGATTCGTCGTTGAGCCGCAGCCCCGCGTGGAGGCACTGCTGGACGGCGCCCTCGCAGCCCGCCCGGCTGAAGATGAAGGTGATGGCCGGAAGCAGCGCCTCGGCATCGAGCCGGTCGATCACCTCCGGGCGGCCGGGGGTCCAGATCCGGCTGCGCTGACGGCGCTCGCGCTCCCGGTCGGCCTCGCGCGTATTGCGGCCGCGGCGCTTGTCACGGCCGAAGGTGGGGCGGCTGTTCTCCATCCGGGCCAGCCGGACCAGATCGGGGTTGACCTCGCGGCGTCCGCCCTGGTCGCCGTCCCGGCCGTTCTTCTCCTCGAACAGGTCGTACATCCGCCGCCCGGCCAGGACGTGCTGCCACAGCGGCACCGGACGGTGCTCGGAGACGATGACCTCGGTGTCGCCGCGGACGGTGTCCAGCCAGTCGCCGAACTCCTCGGCATTGGAGACGGTCGCGGAGAGTGACACCAGCGTCACCGACTCGGGGAGGTGGATGATGACCTCCTCCCAGACGGCGCCGCGGAACCGGTCGGAGAGGTAGTGGACCTCGTCCATCACCACATAGCCCAGGCCGAGCAGCGACCGGGAACCGGCGTAGAGCATGTTCCGCAGCACTTCGGTGGTCATCACGACCACCGGGGCCTCGGAATTGACGCTGTTGTCCCCGGTGAGCAGGCCGACCTGATCGGCGCCGTAGCGCTTCACCAGGTCGGTGTACTTCTGGTTCGACAGCGCCTTGATGGGTGTGGTGTAGAAGCACTTGCGGCCCTGGGTCAGTGCCAGGTGGACGGCGAACTCGCCCACGATGGTCTTGCCCGAGCCGGTGGGAGCGGCGACCAGCACGCCCTTGCCGCCCTCCAGGGCCTGGCAGGCCTCGATCTGGAACGGGTCCAGCTCGAAGTCGTACATCTCGCGGAAGGGGGCCAGCGCGGTGGCCTGCTCGGCGGCCCGGACGCGGGACGCCGCATAGCGCTCGGCGGGAGATAGCTCGTCGGTCATCGTATCTACGAGCCTACCGGCCACCTCCGACAGCGCACGCGATCTTTATCGGGGCTTTGTTCGGGCGGACGGGCCCGGGCCCCCGGACCGGGCCCCGGAAGGGGCCGCCGGACCGGGCCAGCTGATGGGGCGGCGGCGTACCGACGTACGGCCGGGTGGGGCCGCGTACGGCTACGTGACGTCGTCGTAGCCGTTGCGCCGGGCGGGGCCGGGGTCGTCCCCGTCGGTGAGCTCCGGCCTGGCGCCGGGCGCGGCCACGGCCTCGGGGGTCAGATCCAGCTGGGACGCCTCGTCGTCGCTCAGGCCGAAGTCCGGGTCGGCCTCCCGGCGGCGCGTCCTGCGCCGGTCGTTGAGCAGGGCGACGCCCACGGCGCCGAAGTAGAGCAGGACGACTGGCCCGGCCAGGGCGAACATGCCGATCGGGTCGGTACTGGGGGTGGCGATGGCGCCGAAGACCGTGATCCCCATGATCATGGCGCGCCACCAGCCGAGCATCCGGCGCCCGCTGAGGATGCCGGTGAAGTTCAGCAGGATCAGCAGCAGCGGGAGCTCGAAGGCGAGCCCGAAGACGACGACCATCCGGGCGAGCAGATCGAGGAAGTCGTCCAGTGGGAGGAGGTTGTTGGCCCCCTCCGGGGTGAAGCCGATGAGGACCTTGGCGCTGGTCGGCAGGATCAGGTACGCGAAGTACGCGCCGCCGACGAAGAGCGGGACGCCGAGCCCGACGAAGAACAGGCCGTACTTCTTCTCGTTGCGGTGCAGCCCGGGCGCGAGGAAGGCCCACAGCTGGTAGAGCCAGACCGGGGTGGCCACCACCAGACCGGTCGTGAAGGAGACCTTCAGCATGATCGTGAACGGCGACAGCAGACCGTTCACGGTGAAGTAGGCGCAGTCGTGACCCTTGCCCCCGGCGCTTCCCTTGCTGAGGTCGGAGAACGAGACCCCGCCACAGCCGACGGCGTCCAGCACCGGCCGCATCAGGAACTTCGCGATGTCCATGTAGTAGAACATCGCGATGATCGTGATCACACAGATCGCCAGGACCGATTTGAGCAACCGGTTGCGCAGCTCACGCAGGTGCTCGGAGAGGGGCATCCGCCCCTCGGGGTCCTTCTCCTTCTTGCGGGCAGACTTGAGCAACCCACGTCCTCATCTCGTGCGTCCGGTGACGGCCCTTCGCGCCGCCTTCAAGTGGCCCTGCGTCAGCGCTTGGTGGTGTCGCTCGGCTCCGACACCGGGCGCGAGCTGGTCACGTCTCCGGGCGCGGCCTGGATGGTGCGGTGGGTGGCGTCGTCCTGACCGGGGTGAGGCGGGTCGGCCGGCGCGCTGCTCTGCTGCTGACCGTCCGACTTCATGGCCTTCGCCTCGCTCTTGAGGATCCGGGCCGACTTGCCCAGCGAGCGCGCCATGTCCGGAAGCTTCTTGGCACCGAACAGCAGCAGCACGACGACAAGGATGAGGAGAATCTCGGGAACGCCGATCTTTCCGAACAGCATAAGCGTCTACCTTCTCACCGAGGCGGCTGGGGGTGGGGCTGCCCGACCGGTCGGACAGGTGTCCGGCAGCCGTGCTGTCAGCGATCGTAGCGCGCGGGGGTAAACCGTAAGCAATCCCCGTGCGGACTCCGGGTTGCGGCCCTCCGCCTCGTTTCCAGGGCCACGAAATGTCAGCGTACCCCGCTTGGCCGCGGGGCAGCAGAGCGCCCACCAGCGGCGGCCCTCACCACTGATGTGAAGCGGCGATCACCGCCGACGCCGAGCCGCGGTCACTGCCGACACGGGGCGGCGGTCACTGCCGACGCAGGGCGGCGGTCACTGCCGACGCAGGGCGGCGGTCACTGCCGACGCAGGGCGTCGACGGTTGACCCCAGCGGAGCCGAGGCCCGCTCCAGGTCCTCCGCGGCCCGGGTGATCCGCTGCGAGCTGTCCGACACCTGCCGGGCCAGCCTGCGGACCTCCGTGTGGACCCGCACCGAGAGCACGGTGAGGACGGCGATTCCGCAGAAGGCGAGGGCGAGGGCGAGCATCGGCCAGAGCATGCGGCAGAGCCTAGACGGTGGAGTGAAGCCGCAGGGTACGCACCCCGCCACCGGTGAGCAGCTCCACGATCCGCTCCCCCGCCGGTTTGCGTACCGCGGTTCCGCAGTCGGGGCAGGTGAAGGAGTAGAAGGTGGTGCGGTGGCTGGCCCCGATGGCCAGCCGCAGGGCACCCGCGGCCAGCTCGAACCGGCCGCGGCACTGCGGACAGGCTGCCTTGAAGATCACCGACGTGGCACTCCCCCGTGCGGTCACTGTGCGCGTCCCCTCACTCACCGTACGCCGCGAGCGCCCGCCGCGCCGCGTCCCGGGCGCTGTCCGCCAGCTCCTGCGGCGCGACGATCCTGCCGTCCCTGCCCAGCCGCAGCGCCAGGCGCCGCAGCGAGCCGGGGTCGGGCGCGCGCAGCGTGATCCGGAGGCCGCCGTCGGGCAGCTCATCGGCGCTGTCGTGCGGGTAGTACTCGGCGACCCAGCGCCCGCCCGGACCGACCTCGACGACCACCTCGGGATCCTCGGCGCCGGTCTGCACCAGGGCTGAGGACAGCTCCGACAGGTCGCGCAGCTCGATCGGCGGCGGATCGGATACGTCGTCCAGCAGCTTGATCTCGACGACCCGGTCCAGCCGGAAGGTCCGCCGTGCCTCGGAGAGGCGGCACCACGCCTCCATGTAGGTGCGGCCGACGGCGAAGAGCCGGATCGGGTCGACCTCGCGCTCGGTGATCTCGTCGCGGGCGGGTGAGTAGTAGCGCAGCCAGAGCCTGCGGCGCTCGGAGATGGCGCGGTCGACGTCGGCGAAGACCCCGCCCTCCGATTCGAAGATCACCGAGAGCCGGGAGCTGGCGCCCGCCACCTCGCCCGCGGCGGCCTCCAGCTTGGCGGTGGCCCGCAGCAGCGCGTCCCGGTCGCCCTCGCGCAGCCCGGGGAGGGTGGCGACGGCGCGGGCGGCGACCAGCAGCGCGGTGGCCTCGTCGGCGGCCAGCCGCAGCGGCTCGGCCACGTCATCGGGGTTGTGCCACCAGATCCGCTCGCCGTCGGTGTCGATGTCCATCAGATCGCCGCCGCGGAAGCTGGTGCCGCACAGCGGCAGCACATCCAGGTCGGCGATCAGCTCGTCCTGACTGATGCCGAAGGCCCGGGCGACGTCGGCGACGCGGGCGCCGGGGCGCTCACGCAGATACGTCACCAGGGAGAGCATCCGCCGGGTCTGGTCAATGGCGTTTCCGGCCATGGTGAAGTCGGTCCGTCCCCTCAGCCTTTGGCGACCGCGCGCAGCCGGTCCACGACATCCGCCCGCAGCTCCTCGGGCGCCAGTACGACCACGTCCGGGCCGAACTCCACGAGCCAGGCGTCCAGGCCATGCCCGTACGGAATCTCCAGTTCGTCCCAGCCGTCCCCGGCCGCCCGGGTGGACAGCGCCTTCGCCCGCAGCGGGTAGCCGTGGCCGGAGCGCAGCCGGATCCGGGCGGTGCCGTTGGCGGTCTCGCCCGCCCAGCTCTCCACCGTCTCCCGCACGGTGACGTGGTCGGGCACCTCGGCGGTGAACGCGCCGGACCGCAGCCGGACCCGGCCGGTGATCCGGGAGAGCCGGAAGACCCGCTCGGCGGCGCGCTCACGGTCCCATCCGGCGAGGTACCAGTGGCCGCGCCAGCACTCCAGGGTCCAGGGCTCGACCTGCCGCTGCTCGGGGCGCGCGGCGTTCGCCTTGCGGTAGTCGAAGGAGACGGGGCGGCGGTCGCGGCAGGCGAGCATCAGTGGCTCGAAGGCGCTCTCATGGACCGGGATGCGCGGCTCCAGCGCGCTGTGCCCGGGTGTGTCGTACGGATCCTCGGCGACCGGCATCCCGGCGGCGCGCAGCTTCTGCAGTGCGCCGCTGGCGGCGCCCGCGAGCCGGGCCTGCTGCCAGACCTTGGCGGCGAGGCCGAGGGCGGCGGCCTCCTCGGCGTCGAGGGTGATCGGCGGGAGGCGGTTGCTGTCCCGGCGGGCGAGGTAGCCGGTCTCGCCGTCGATGCCCTCCACCGTCTCGATGACCAGGCCGAGTTCGCGCAGATCGTCCTTGTCGCGTTCGAACATGCGGCTGAACGCTTCATCATTGGCCGTGCCGGTCTGGAGGTACGCCTCTATGGAGCCCCGCAACTCCCGTTTGGTCAGCGGTCGCCGCGTTCCCAGCAGGCACAGGGCCAGGTTCATCAGCCGCTCGGCCTTGGCAATCGCCATCGACGCCCCTTCTTCGTGACCTTACGAACGTGACCGTACCGCTACCGGGAGGCGCGGCAAAAGCCGAGGGCCCGCTCACCCGCAAAAGCCGAGGGCCCCTGCTCACCAGCAGGGGCCCTCGGTGCGACGGACGGCCGTCTCAGACGGAGACCAGGTCGCAGACGAAGATCAGCGTCTCGCCCGGCTTGATCCGGCCACCACCGGCGCCCCGGTCGCCGTAGCCGAGGTGCGGCGGGATGATGAGCTGGCGGCGACCGCCGACCTTCATCCCCTGCAGGCCCTGGTCCCAGCCGGTGATGACCTGGCCCACGCCGAGCTGGATCCGCAGCGGGGTGCCGCGGTTGTAGCTCGCGTCGAACTCCTCACCGGTGCTGAAGGAGACGCCCACGTAGTGCACGGCGATGTTGTCGCCGGCCTTGGCCGCGGGCCCGTCGCCCTCCCAGATGTCCTTGATCTCCAGCTCGGCCGGCGGCTCGCCGCCCGGGAAGTCGACCTCGGGCTTCTCGATGCTCACGAAATTGCTCCTTGTGACGTGGTGGGCAACCCGCACAGGCTACAGAACCGCCAGGATGTCCACGGAGAACACCAGCGTCGAGTTGGCGGGGATGCCCTTCTGCGCCGCCTTGCCGTAGCCCAGGTCCGGGGGCACGACGATCAGCACCCGACTGCCCACCTTCTTCCCCGTCAGCCCCTGCGACCAGCCCTTGACGACCTGCTGGAGCGAGAACTGGGCGAGCTCGCCGCGCTTGTAGGTGGAGTCGAACTCCTTGCCGCCGTCCCACAGCACGCCCTTGTACTGGACGAGCAGCGCGTCGGTCTTCTTGACTTCCTTGCCGTCACCCTCGATGACGTACTCGGAGACCAGCTTCTTCGGCGCGGACTTCTTGGGGACGGTGATGCTGGGCGCCTTGCCGTCGGTGTTGGCGGACACCTTGGGCAGGTCGGCGTCGGTCTGCTCCACCTTGCGGCCCTTGGCCGAGCTCTTGGCGTCATAGGCGCCGACGAGGTCGAAGACGAAGACCAGCGTGTCGGTGCCCTTGATACCGGCCTGCGGCTGGCCCTGCTTGCCGTACGCGTACGCGGGCGGGACGGCCATCTCCAGCCGGCTGCCGAGGTTACGGCCCAGCAGTCCCTGGTCCCAGCCCGGGAGGACCTGGCCCTTGCCGAGGGGGAAGGCGGCGGTCTTCTTCTTGTCGAAGGTGTTGTCGATGACCTTCCCGGTGTCCCAGATCTGCGCCAGGTAGCTGACCTGGAGCCAGTCGCCCTTGACCGTCTTCCTGCCGTCGCCCTGGCTGATCGTCTTGACCGCGAGGTCCTTCGGGGGCTTCCCCGTGCCCTTGGCGACCTTCGGCTTCTCACCGAACTTCTTACCGGCGGTGATGGCCGGCACCGGGCCGGAGACGATCTTGCCGGTGGGGGCCGGTGAGGGACTCTGGTTCGTCGGCTCCTGGGACGGCTTGGTCTTGTCGGACCCTGATTCTTCGTCACCGCAGCCCGCGAGTGTCAGCAGGCCCGCGGGCACGGCAAGGAGTACGGAGCGTCGACGCACGGAGTCCTCGTTAGGTAGATCTTGCGATGGCCAGTGCGCGTCACTCTACGACGTGACTCGGGCCCCGTCCGGAGAACGCACGGGGCCCGAGGGGAAGGTAAGCCGTACGCCGGTCACATACCGGCGATCAGCTTCTCCACGCGGTCGTCGACCGAGCGGAAGGGGTCCTTGCACAGCACGGTGCGCTGCGCCTGGTCATTGAGCTTCAGATGCACCCAGTCGACGGTGAAGTCGCGGCGCTGCTCCTGGGCCCGGCGGATGAAGTCGCCGCGCAGCCGGGCGCGGGTGGTCTGCGGTGGCACCGACTTGCCCTCGAAGATCTTCAAGTCGTTGCAGACCCGGGCCGCCTGACCGCGCTTCTCCAGCAGGTAGTAGAGCCCGCGGCGGCGGTGGATGTCGTGGTAGGCGAGGTCTATCTGGGCGATCCGGGGATGCGACATGGTGATGTTGTTCTTCGCCCGGTACTGCTCGATGAGCTGGTACTTCATCACCCAGTCGATTTCGGTGCCGATCCGGTCGAGCTCCTCGGTGCGGATCGCGTCCAGGGTGCGGCCCCACAGCTCGAGGACGCGCTCGACCATGCCGGTGCGGATGCCCCGGCGCTCGCAGAAGTCGACGGCCTTCTCGTAGTACTCCTGCTGCACCTCCAGGGCGGACGCCTCGCGCCCACTGGCGAGCCGCACCTTGCGCTGCCCGGTGATGTCGTGGCTGACCTCGCGGATCGCCCGGATGGGGTTCTCCAGGGTCAGGTCACGCATCACCGTGCCCGCCTCGATCATGCGGAGCACCAGGTCGGTGGCGCCGACCTTGAGCAGCATGGTGGTCTCGGACATGTTGGAGTCGCCCACGATGACGTGCAGCCTGCGGTAGCGCTCGGCGTCGGCGTGGGGTTCGTCGCGGGTGTTGATGATCGGCCGGGAGCGGGTGGTGGCGGAGCTGACGCCCTCCCAGATGTGCTCGGCGCGCTGGCTGACGCAGTAGACCGCGCCGCGGGGGGTCTGGAGGACCTTGCCCGCGCCGCACAGGAGCTGTCGCGTCACCAGAAACGGGATGAGAATGTCGGCGAGCCGGGAGAACTCCCCGTGCCGTGCCACCAGATAGTTCTCGTGGCAGCCGTAAGAGTTGCCCGCGGAGTCGGTGTTGTTCTTGAAGAGATAGACGTCGCCCGCGATTCCCTCCTCGTGCAGGCGGCGCTCCGCGTCCACGAGCAGACCTTCGAGAATGCGCTCGCCCGCTTTGTCGTGGGTGACCAGCTCGGTCACGTTGTCACACTCGGGTGTCGCGTATTCCGGGTGTGAGCCCACGTCGAGATAGAGGCGGGCGCCGTTGCGCAGGAAGACATTGCTGCTGCGGCCCCAGGAGACGACACGGCGGAAGAGGTACCGCGCCACTTCGTCAGGAGACAACCGGCGCTGTCCCCTGAATGTGCACGTGACGCCGTACTCGTTCTCCAGCCCGAAAATGCGGCGGTCCATGCCTGAACATTACGCCTGATGGCGTGCTCTGAAACCGGGTTCGGGGGCACGGTTGCGATCATTTTCCGTACGGGGTTCATCCGGTGTTCGGTACGAGGCCGGCTGGACGGCGGCGCGCGGCCCGTCCAGGAGGAACCGCTGGGCCGCCAGCAGCACCGCCAGGGCGGCCGCGCCACCGGCCGCGGGGACCGCGAATCCGGGGGCCACGCCGCCGAGCTGGACGGCGGGTCCGGCCACGGCGGTGCCGGCCGCGTTGCCCACCACGAAGGTGGTCACCAGCCAGGAGAACGCCTCGGTGACCGTGCCGGACGGGGCGTGGCGGTCCACGACGACGAAGGCGCAGGCGAGCGAGGGGGCGAGGAACACGCCCGCCACCCCGGCGAGGACGGTCATCGTGACGACGCCCGGCACCAGCGTCAGCGGCAGATAGCCCAGCGCCAGCGCGGCCACGAGCAGCCGCAGCCGCCGTTCGGGCGCGCCGGGCCAGGTCCGGCCGCCGTAGACGACGCCGCCGACCAGCGCGCCCACCCCGAGGGCGGAGAGCAGCGCGCTGGAGACCGCGCCGCCGCCGTGCTCGTCGGCGTACGCCACGGCGGCCACCGCGATGGCGCCGAGGGCGAGCCCGATGAAGAAGAACGAGCCCAGCAGCACCAGCAGCCCGGGCGAGCGCAGCGCGCCCAGCCAGTGGGCCTCGCGCGGCGCGGAGCGCCACTGCCGCGAGGGCCGCGAGACCACGACGGAGAGCGCGCCCGCGACCCCGATGGCGTTGATGACCAGCAGCGCGGCCGCCTCGGACCACATGGCCACGGACAGGGTGACCAGCAGCGGGCCGACGGCGAACATCACCTCCTGGGCCACGGCGTCCAGCGCGTACGCCGCGTGCACCTGGTCCTCGCGCCGCAGCACGGTGGGCCACAGCGCCCGCAGCCCGCCCTCCAGCGGCGGGGTGAACAGCCCGGCGATCAGCATCGCGGCATACGCCACGGGCAGCGGCTCGAGCCCGACGACGGCCAGCAGGACCATGCCGAGCGCGGAGACCACGGCGGCGGGGAGCATCACCCGGGGCTGGCCGAGGCGGTCCACGGCCCGGCCGAGCAGCGGCTGGCCCACCGCGTTGGCCGCGCCGTAGACGGCGGACAGCGCCCCGGCGAGGGCATAGCTGCCGCCCTCTGCGCGGGCGAAGAGCAGCACGGCGAGTGCGGCGGTGGCGTTCGGCAGCCGTCCCATGAGCGTGCCGGTGAGCAGCCGTGCCGCGTGCGGGGTGCGCAGCAGTTCCCCGTAGCCAGCCGCCATTGCCTGCCCCTTCCTGCGGATTCTGGTGAGTGCCGGTCCGCCGGGTTGTCGCGAGCGAGTCGCGGGTCGTGATCGACGTTGTACGTATAACGTCTGGCGTCATACGTACCATGGCCGCGGTCGCGGGTCCACCGCTCGCGTACCGAAGGCAGACCCGGAGGCGGACGGAAAGCGGACCGGAAACGGACCCGGAAACGGACCGGAGACAGACCGGAGACGGACCGGCCGCAGACCCGGAAGCGAACCCGGAAGCGGACCGGAATGAGCGAGCAGCCTGCGGCGAGCCGTACGGCGACCGAGGGGAGCCGAGGCAATGGCGGCAAGCACGGACCGCCCCCACCCGACGGGCGACCCCAACGGGAACGCCCCCGGGGCCACGAGGCCGCACGGCGGGCGGGGTGGCGGGGCCGCCGCCAGCGGGGCTCCGGGCGGTGAAGCCGCGGCCCACGGTGGCGGGACGCCGCCGGGCGGCGGCGAGACGGCCGCGGGCAGCGGGACCACGGTCGACGGGGCGGGTGGCGAGACGCCCCCAGGCGAGGAGACCGCAGCGGGCGGGGGCGGGACACCACCGGCGACGAAGCTCCGGCGGGCAGCGGCGGGGTTCCGGACGGTGGGGCCGCGGCAGGCAGCGGCGGGGCGGGGCCAGGTGGCGGGGGCGCAGCTGGAGGCAGCCGGACGCCCCCAGTCAGCGAGCCCCCAGCGGAGGGCGGCGGGATGACTCCCGGTGGCGGGGCGACCGCGAGTGGCGGGGCCGCAGGCGGCAGTGGGACGCCCTCAGACGGCGGGGCCGCAGCGGGCAGCGGCCCGGGCCGCGGCGGAACGGGCGCGGGTAGCGCGGCCGCAGGCGGCGGGACGGCTCCGGGCAGCGGGGCGGGTCGCCCGGGCGCGGGGCGGGCTACTAGCCGGGACGTGGCGCGGGCGGCGGGCGTGTCTCAGGCGACCGTGTCCCTCGTACTCGGGGAGAAGTGGCCCGGACGGGTCTCCGAGCGCACCGTGGCGGCCGTGCGCGCCGCCGCGCGGGACCTCGGCTACCGCCCCAATCTCGCGGCCCGCAGCCTCCGCCTGGGCCGCACCAGGACCGTGCTGCTGGTGGTGCCCGCCCTGACGACCGAGTTCTTCGCCCGCGTCTACACCGGCGCCGAGCGGGTCGCCGCCGACCACGGCTTCGGTGTGGTGCTCTATCCGTCCCCTGAGGGCGTGGGCCCGGCCCGGGATCCGTTCGACTCGGCGCGCGCCTCGCTGGACGGGGTGATCGCCTCCTCCATGGCGGCCGACGCGCTGGTCGCGGTGCGCGGCGGCGGACTGCCGCTGGTGATGCTCGACAGCGACCCGGACGACGCCGCCGCGGCGGCCACGGTCAACCTCGACATCGCGGACGGGGCACGGCAGGTGGCCGAGCATCTGCTGGGACTCGGGCACCGCCGGGTGGCCCATCTCGCGGCGGCGGTGGACTCCTGGACCTTCCGGGTCCGCGCCCGGGCCCTGAGCGAGGCGTTGGACGGGGTCCAGGGCGCCGCGCTGAGCGCCGAACCGGCGGGGCTGAGCGTCGAGGAGGGCCGCCGCGCCGCCGAACGCGTCCTGGCCCGCCCAGGCCCCCGGCCGACCGCCCTCGTCTGCGACGACGACATCCTGGCCGCGGGCGCCTGCAAGGCGGCCCGGCGGCTGGGGCTGCGGATCCCGGACGACATCTCGGTGACGGGCTTCGACGATCTGGCCCTGGCCACGGCGGTGGAACCGGAGCTGACCACGGTGCGGCTCTCGGCGGAGGCGGTGGGCGCGGCGGGTATGCGGGCCCTGATGACGCTCCTGGACGGCGAGTCACCCCAGGCCACCGTGCTCCCCGTCACCCTGCTCCCCCGAGGCTCCACGGCCCCTCCCCCACGACCCTGACCCAGCCCGGGTCCGGTCCACCACCCCCACTGCCCAAGCGAGCACGAAGGACCCTGCGGCCCCCTTCGGGCGTGGCCGCACGCCGGGGCCCACCGGCCAGGCCAGGTCGTATCCGTAGGCACGGCCTCCGGCCGGGCCGGGTGTGCGCGCCACCGGACTGCCAGCCTCAAGAAACGGGCCCGCGTATGCCCGCGGTCCGTGACCGCGGCCTACGCGGGCACGGACTGGCTCCGGACCGGCCCCACAGGCCGCTGCCCAGGACACCGACCCACCAGCCAAGGGCACGCCATTCCCGGCCAGGACACGCCCCTGGCCAGGCCGAGTGCGCGCCGCCGCACGGCCAGCAGCGAGGGGCGGGCCCGCGTGTGACCCTCGTCCGCCACCGCGCCCCCACGGCCCTGGCCCGCCCCCAGGTCCGCCACCGCGACCCGCGCGGACACGGACTGACCGCGGAGCGACCACCGCAGCCCGTTGCAGACCCGACCGCACGACGGGGGCACCCACCCACCGGCCAAGTCCCGCCGGGCCCCGCCGGACCCGGTCGCAAGCCCGGTGTGTGCGCCGGTGTGCGTCAGGTGCCAGGGGCCGTCTCGCTCTCGTGGTCCATAACGTCACCGCCGCCCCGATGAGTGCGTGGGCCGGGGCGGCGGTGGCGGGGAGAGCGGGAGGCGGGTGGGTCAGTCCTCGGAGTCCGAGGAGGGCTCCTCCGGGGACTCGGGCGACGCCTCCGCGTCGGCGCCGCCCTCTCCGGGCTCCATGAGGCGGGAGAGCTGGCCGCCCAGGACGCGCTTGAACTTGCGCTTCTGGGGGCGGGTGCGGTCCAGGACCGCGACCTCGAGATGCTCGGCGGTGAGGCTGCGCTCCCCGCCGTTGTTGTCACGGGAGAGCGAGTCGACGGCCAGCTTGAGGGCCTCGGCCAGGGTCATGCCGTCCCGGTGGCGCTGGTCGAGATAGCTGCTGATCTGGTCGGCGTTCCCACCGACGGCGACCGAGCCGTGCTCGTCCACGATGGAGCCGTCGTGCGGAAGCCGGTAGATCTGGTCGTCCTCGGGGCCCTCCCCGACCTCGGCGACGATCAGCTCCACCTCGTACGGCTTCTCGGCGGCGCTGGAGAAGATCGTGCCCAGGGTCTGGGCGTAGACATTCGCCAGCCCGCGGGCCGTGACGTCCTCGCGGTCATAGGTATAGCCCCGCAGATCGGCGTAGCGGACACCGCCGATGCGCAGATTCTCGAATTCGTTGTACTTACCGACCGCCGCGAAGGCGATCCGGTCATAGATCTCGCTGACCTTGTGCAGCGCACGGGACGGGTTCTCCGCAACGAAGACGATGCCGTCGGTGTACTGCAGCACGACCACGCTGCGGCCGCGCGCGATGCCCTTACGGGCGTATTCCGCGCGGTCGGCCATAGCCTGCTGAGGAGAAACATAGAACGGCGTCGTCACCGGCTGTCCGTCCCTTCTGTCATTGGCGAATGCATTCCGGTTGGACCGTCCTGATCAGAGCAGGGCGGCGCGCGGGCCGTCCGGCTCTTCGAGGCGCCGTTCATGGATGGCGCGGGCGAGTTCGGACACCTCGTCCTCGCTGAACCTCTTGAAACCGTCCTCGGTGAGGGAGGTGATGATCGGATAAATACGGCGGGCGAGATCCGGCCCTCCGGTGGCCGAATCGTCGTCGGCGGCGTCATAGAGCGCCTGGAGAACGGCCGTGGCGGCCTGCTCCTCGGTCGAATCCTCGCGATAGAGCTTCTTGAGCGCGCCCCGGGCGAACATCGAGCCCGAGCCGGTGGCGGCGAAGCCGCGCTCCTCCGAACGCCCCCCGGTCACGTCGTAGGAGAAGATGCGGCCCTTCTCCCGGTCGACGTCCCACCCCGCGAAGAGCGGGACCACGGCAAGGCCCTGCATCGCCATGCCGAGGTTGCCGCGGATCATGGTCGACAGCCTGTTCGCCTTGCCCTCGAGCGAGAGCACCGTGCCCTCGACCTTCTCGAAGTGCTCCAGCTCCAGCTGGAAGAGCTTGACCATCTCCACCGCGATACCGGCGGTCCCCGCGATCCCGACCGCCGAGAACTCATCGGCCGGGAAGACCTTCTCGATGTCACGCTGTGCGATGACATTGCCCATGGTGGCGCGGCGGTCACCGGCGAGCACCACACCGCCGGAGAAGGTCACCGCCACGATGGTGGTGCCGTGGGGGGCCTCGACGGCGCCCTGCACCGGGGGCAGCGGGCGGTTCCCCGGAAGCAGCTCGGGCGAGTGATCGCCCAGGAAGTCCATGAACGACGAGGAGCCGGGCGTCAGGAAGGCAGCCGGCAGACGCCCTGTGCTACGAGTGTTGGCTTCCACACGTTTCCTTCCACCAGATCTTGAAATGATGCACGGACCATACCCCTGGCCATGGAAGTCATCCGTCCTGCGTCCCACCGCGGGGACGCAGGACGGAGGAGACGCGCCTTACTGCCCGCCCTTCTGGACGAAAGACCGCACGAAGTCCTCCGCGTTCTCCTCGAGCACGTCGTCGATCTCGTCCAGCACGGAGTCCACGTCGTCCGAGAGCTTCTCCTGCCGCTCCTTGAGGTCGTCCGCGGCCTGTGCGTCCTGCGTCTGCTCCTCGACCTCCTCGGTCGAGCGCGACGCCTTCTGCTGCCCGCCGCCGGTGTCCTTGGTCGCCATTTCCCTCACCCCGCTCGGTTCGCCCGCTGATTCGATCGGTCTCAAGATCAGACCCTACAAGGAGGGTCCGACATCGGCCTCCCACTCGCTACAACGCTCGGAGGCCACCTCGATGATTCCCGGCCCAGGGGCATTTCAGCCTCCGGACAGCACCCGGACCAGGTCCTCGGCCGTGCGGCAGCGGTCCAGCAACTCCTTGACGTGGTTGCGGGTGCCGCGCAGCGGCTCCAGGGTGGGAACCCGTTGCAGAGAGTCACGGCCCGGCAGATCGAAGATCACCGAGTCCCAGGAGGCCGCGGCCACGTCGTCCGCGTACTGCTCCAGACAGCGGCCGCGGAAGTAGGCGCGGGTGTCCTCCGGGGGCTTGTTCTGGGCCCGGGCGATGTCCTGGTCGTCCAGCAGCCGCTTCATCTTGCCGCGGGCCACCAGCCGGTTGTACAGGCCCTTGTCCGGGCGCACGTCGGCGTACTGCAGGTCCACCAGATGGAGCCGGGCCGCGTCCCACTCCAGGGCGTCGCGGCGGCGGTAGCCCTCGAGCAGCTCCCGCTTGGCGACCCAGTCCAGCTCGCCGGAGAGGCTCATGGGGTCGCGCTCCAGCCGGTTCAGCACGTCCTCCCAGCGGGCCAGGACGTCCCGGGTCTGCTCGTCGGCGTCCGCCCCGTAGCGGTCCTCGACGTATTTGCGGGCGAGCTCGAAGTACTCCATCTGGAGCTGCACCGCGGTGAGCGTACGGCCGCTGCGCAGCGTGACCAGACGGCGCAGCGTCGGGTCGTGCGAGACCTGGTGCAGGGTGCGCACCGGCTGGTCCACCGCGAGGTCCACGGCGATGAAGCCGTCTTCGATCATCGACAGCACCAGGGAGGTGGTGCCCAGCTTGAGGTACGTCGACAGCTCGGAGAGGTTGGCGTCGCCGATGATCACATGGAGTCGGCGGTACTTCTCGGCGTCGGCGTGCGGCTCGTCGCGGGTGTTGATGATCGGGCGCTTGAGCGTGGTCTCCAGGCCGACCTCGACCTCGAAGTAGTCCGCCCGCTGGCTGATCTGGAAGCCGTGCTCATGGCCGTCCTGGCCGATGCCGACGCGGCCCGCGCCCGTGACGACCTGGCGGGAGACGAAGAAGGGCGTCAGGTGGCGCACGATGTCCGAGAAGGCGGTCTCCCGCTTCATCAGGTAGTTCTCATGCGTGCCGTAGGAGGCGCCCTTGTTGTCGGTGTTGTTCTTGTAGAGGTGGATGGGCTGCCCGCCGGGCAGCTCGGCGGCGCGCAGCGCGGCCTCGGCCATGACGCGCTCGCCGGCCTTGTCCCAGAGCACCGCGTCCCGGGGGTTGGTGACCTCGGGGGCGGAGTACTCGGGGTGGGCGTGGTCCACATAGAGCCGCGCGCCATTGGTGAGGATCACATTGGCCAGGCCGATGTCCTCGTCCGTGAGCTGGCTGGCGTCGGCGGACTCGCGTGCGAGGTCGAATCCGCGGGCGTCCCGCAGCGGGTTCTCCTCCTCGAAGTCCCAGCGGGCGCGGCGCGCCCGGTGCATCGCCGCCGCGTAGGCGTTGACGACCTGGGATGAGGTGAGCATGGCATTGGCGTTCGGGTGCCCCGGGACGGAGATCCCGTACTCCGTCTCGATTCCCATTACGCGCCGTACGGTCATGCGGCCCTCCTTGCCCGGCGCCGCCCCCGGCTGGGATCGGCGCTCAAGTACCGCTGCGCTCCCGGTCCATCTGCGGCCTCCGATCCCCCGTGCCGCGATACTGCGGTACCAAAGAGCCTAGAGGGGCCAAGCGGTGCTGCGGAGATCATTACAGTCATTGCTCCGGTCGGGCTCGTAGGACTCGTACGAAGAATGCGGTCCGAAAAGCGCATCCGGCTGCGGATGCCCCGTCCAGGACATCCGCAGCCGGACCGCGGTGTTACAGGTACTGACCGGTGTTCGCCACCGTGTCGATGGAGCGTCCAGTGTCCGCGCCCTGCTTTCCGGTGACCAGGGTGCGGATGTACACGATCCGCTCGCCCTTCTTACCGGAGATCCGGGCCCAGTCGTCCGGGTTCGTGGTGTTGGGCAGGTCCTCGTTCTCCTTGAACTCGTCCACGCAGGCGGCGAGCAGATGGGAGACGCGAAGGCCCTTCTGGTTGTGGTCCAGGAAGTCCTTGATCGCCATCTTCTTGGCGCGGTCCACAATGTTCTGGATCATGGCGCCGGAGTTGAAGTCCTTGAAGTAGAGGACTTCCTTGTCGCCATTGGCGTAGGTGACCTCCAGGAAGCGGTTCTCCTCGGACTCGGTGTACATCTGCTCGACCACCGACTGGATCATCCCGCCGATCGCGGCCTTCGGCGATCCGCCGTGCTCGGAGAGGTCGTCCGTGTGGAGGGGCAGGGACTCCGTCAGGTACTTCGAGAAGATGTCCTTGGCGGCCTCGGCGTCCGGACGCTCGATCTTGATCTTCACATCGAGGCGGCCGGGGCGCAGGATCGCGGGGTCGATCATGTCCTCACGGTTGGAGGCGCCGATGACGATCACGTTCTCCAGGCCCTCCACGCCGTCGATCTCGGAGAGCAGCTGGGGGACGATGGTGTTCTCCACGTCCGAGCTGACCCCGGAGCCACGGGTGCGGAAGAGGGAGTCCATCTCGTCGAAGAAGACGATGACGGGCGTGCCCTCGCTGGCCTTCTCCCGGGCGCGCTGGAAGACCAGCCGGATGTGCCGCTCCGTCTCGCCGACGTACTTGTTGAGCAGCTCGGGGCCCTTGATGTTGAGGAAGAAGCTCTTCCCCGCGGGCTTGCCGGTGACCTCGGCGACCTTCTTGGCAAGGGAGTTGGCCACGGCCTTGGCGATCAGCGTCTTGCCGCAGCCGGGCGGGCCGTACAGCAGCACGCCCTTGGGCGGCCGCAGTTCGTGCTCCTTGAAGAGATCGGGGTAGAGGTACGGGAGCTCGACCGCGTCGCGGATCAGCTCGATCTGGTTTCCCAGACCGCCGATCTTGTTGTAGTCGATGTCCGGCACCTCTTCGAGGACGAGCTCCTCGACCTCGCTCTTCGGCACCACCTCATAGACATAGCCGGACCGGGACTCGAGCAGCAGGGCGTCACCGGGCCGGATGGTGGTGCTCAGCAGCGGCTCCGCCAGCCGCACCACCCGCTCCTCGTCGGTGTGCCCGATCACCAGGGCGCGCTCGCCGTCCTCAAGGACTTCCTTGAGGGTGACGATGTCCCCGGCGCGCTCGAACTCCATGGCCTCGACCACATTGAGCGCCTCGTTGAGCATGACCTCCTGGCCGCGCTTGAGGTCGTCGAGCTCGACGCTTGGGCTGACATTCACCCGGAGTTTACGGCCCCCGGTAAAGATGTCCGCCGTACCGTCCTCGTTCGCCTGCAGAAAGGCCCCGAAACCGGCCGGCGGCTGGGCGAGCCGGTCGACCTCCTCCTTCAGGGCCACGATCTGGTCGCGGGCCTCACGGAGTGTGTTCGCGAGCCGCTCGTTCTGTGCGGAGACTCCCGCCAGATTGGTCTGCAGCTCGACGATCCGCTCTTCGAGAATCCTCGTATGACGCGGAGAGTCGGCGAGCTTGCGGCGCAGGACGGCGATTTCCTGCTCGAGATAGGCAACCTGGCCGGCAGGGTCGTCAGACCCCCGCCCCGGCCGGATGCCGCGGTTGATGTCGTCGTCGTGGGCTGCCACGGTCCTCACCTCCTCCAAGGGGAGCTGGACGCTTCCTGACCCTACCTGGGCCGGTGCGGGTTGAAACCCCTAGATCACAAACCCGGTCGGCGTGTGTCCGATCTTCACCCTTGCGCACTCCCTCACGCCAGGTGAATACCCACCCAACAACATCGGAAAGCGAGCGGTTGTATCGTCGACACGGTCAACACCCGCCAGGGTTGGCGATATTTAGACAATGTTGAATGGCGTATCGAAGGAACAGGAGGGGGCACACCGTGCGGAACGAGGAGCTCGGCGGTCTTGAGGTCTGGATCGACCAGGATCTGTGCACCGGGGACGGAATCTGTGCCCAGTACGCTCCCGAGGTCTTCGAACTCGACATCGACGGTCTAGCTTACGTCAAGAGCGCCGACGATGAGCTGCTACAGGACAAGGGCGCGGCCGCCCCGGTGCCCGTGGCCCTGCTGACCGAGGTCAGGGATTCCGCCAAGGAGTGCCCCGGCGACTGCATCCATGTACGCCGCGTCACTGACCGGGTCGAGGTCTACGGACCCGACGCGGAGTGACCCACCGCGAGTGCGGAGTGACGCACCGCGAGTAACCGCTCACACACTCCCCGGGACCGGCAGCGCCTTAAGGACGAACTTTCCGTCCCGCCACTGCCAGTTGACCTTGCGCTGCAGATCCGGACAGCACCGCGGGACTTTGGCCGACGAGTATCCCAGCAAGGTGGCCGAAACCTTCTTTCCGCGCACCGCGAAATCGCTGATGCTCATCCCCTCCTTCGGATCCACGAAGGTGGCCACCACACGGGGCTCGGCGCCCGCGTGGCCGGCCGGCTGGGAGAGCACATAGACACCGCTGGGCGGGGTGCCGAAAGCGGTCGCGCAGCGCACCACGGCGACGGTCTCCGGCCGCCCGTCCCCGTCCAGGTCCGCGGAGCCCCGGTCGATGACGTCGGGCCGGGTCCGTCCGCACTTCATGGGATAGTCCGCGGCTCGGGGGTCGGGGGCCTCGGCGGCGGGGAGCCTCCCGGTGCCCGGTGCGGAGGCGGCGGTCGAGGTGGTGGCCTTGGCGTCGGAGGGCTGGAAGAACGACCCTCCGGCGATGACGGCGGCCACGGCGGCCGCGGTCGCCACCCAGTGCACCGGACGGGGTTGGGTGTGCGCGAGATCCGGGCCCAGAGGCTGCACGCGGGATGACTCCATGTGAGGGGCTGAGGCGGGAGGTGATCCGCATCGTGCCACATCTCACAGGGCGCGGCCACCGCCCTCACGCGGGAATTCGGTGGCCACGCCCAGCCGTTGTGGCGCCGGTCGGGGTCCCGGGAGGCCGCCGGACGGGCCCCGGGTGAGGCTGCCTGACGGCCGTCAGGCGTCGCCGGAGGGGGTGTCCTGGCCGCCGGAGGGGCGCCCGTCGCCTCCCGAGGCGCCCTTGGCGGTACCGGCGTCCCCGGCAGTGCCGGTGTCCCCGGCGGCACCGGCGTCCTTGGCGGTGCCCCAGCCCACGTAGTCCTCGCCGTACGCGCCCTTGGCGGGCCTGCGGCGGCGCATCGGGGGCTCCACACCATCGGCGAGCCGACGGGCGGTGAGCAGGAAGCCGGTGTGGCCGATCATGCGGTGGTCCGGCCGGACCGCCAGGCCCTCCACGTGCCAGGTGCGCACCATGGTCTCCCAGGCCGACGGCTCGTTGAAGGTGCCGTGCTCGCGGATGGCCTCCACGGTGCGGGCGAGCTGGGTGGTGGTGGCGACGTACGCGCACAGGATGCCGCCGGGGACGAGCGCCTTGGACACCGGCTCCAGGCACTCCCAGGGGGCGAGCATGTCCAGGATCACGCGGTCCACGTCGGTGTCGCTGAGGTTGTCCTGGAGGTCGCCGACGGTGAGCCGCCAGGCGGGGTGCGGGGCGCCGAAGTAGCGCTCGACGTTCTGCGCGGCGATCTCGGCGAAGTCGGCCCGGCGCTCGTAGGAGTGCAGCATGCCCTGGTCGCCGATGGCCCGCAGCAGGAAGGTGGAGAGCGAGCCGGAGCCGACGCCCGCCTCGACGACGCGTGCGCCGGGGAAGATGTCGGCCATCGCCAGGATCTGCCCCGCGTCCTTGGGGTAGACCACGGCGGCACCGCGTGGCATGGACAGGACATAGTCGGGGAGCAGGGGGCGCAGCGCGAGATACGCGACGTTTCCCGTGGTGCGCACGACGGTTCCCTCGGGGGCGCCGATCAGCTCGTCATGGGGGAAGGATCCCTTGTGGGTGTGGAAGTTCTTCCCTGACTCGAGCGTGAAGGTGTAGTGGCGTCCCTTGGGGTCGGTGAGCTGGACCTGGTCCCCGACCTGGAAGGGCCCGCGACGGCGGGCGGCACCGGTCGGTTCGGACATGTGAACAGCCTACCGGGCACTTCGCCGTGCCCGGACCACGCCCGGGGGCCTCAGGAGGGGCCCGAGGAGGTCCTGGCCATGGCCGCCACGAAGGCGCGCTCGACATCGGCCGTGGAGAGCACCCCGTAGATCTCGCCGGTCTCCTCGACCACCAGGTACTCGGTGGCGGGGGTGGCCCGCAGGGTGTCCAGCAGCTCCTCGCCGGTGAGCTCGGCGGAGACCCGCATGCCGTCCTTGAGGTCCTGGGCGAGACCGCTGACCGCGACCCACGGGCGGCGGTGCTCGGGGACCCCCACGATGGCCGCCTCCCGCACCACGGCGGTCGGGGCCCCATGGCCGTCCACCACGACCAGGGCCCGGGCCCCGGCCTCGTTCGCCCGGCGCAGCGCCTCCGAGAGCGGGGTGTCGGCCGCCACGGGGACGGCGCGCCGGGTGAGCGTACGGGCGCGCAGGTCCGGCAGCCGCTCCCGCAGCCGGGCCATCCGCAGGCTGTTGCCCGCGCCGGTCCAGATGATCGCGGCGAGTATGGCGGCCAGCAGCGCGTCGGTGAGCGAGTCGACGCTGCCGAAGCTCTGGGGCTCCTCGCCGAGCCCGCCCGCCTGGGTGAGCAGCGGCAGTCCGACGAGCACCGCGACGGCGAGCGCGCGGCCGCTCCAGGCGGCGGCGACGGTGCCGGTCATGGGTCTGCCGCTGAGCTTCCAGACGACGGCGCGCAGCATCCGGCCGCCGTCCAGGGGCAGCCCGGGCAGCAGGTTGAACGCGGCCACGATCAGGTTGGAGATCATCAGCCCGGCGAGCAGCACCCCGGGCACCGTGCCGGGCTCCACGACCATCATGCCGAGGTAGAACACGCCCGCCAGGACCAGGGAGAGCAGCGGGCCGACGAAGGCCAGCACGAACTCCCTGCCGGGGGTCTCGGTCTCCTTCTCGATCTCCGAGACCCCGCCGAAGAACTGCAGCTGGATCCGGCGCACCGGCAGCTTGAAGCGGAGCGCGGCCACGGTGTGGGCGAGCTCGTGCACCAGCACCGAGGCGTAGAAGGCCACCGCGAAGAAGAGCGAGACCAGATAGCGGGCGGCGCCGAGCTCGGGCAGCACCCGGTCGAGCTGGCCGCCGAAGACCCAGGTGATGAGGGCGGCGACCAGGAACCAGCTGGGCGAGACATACACGGGCACGCCGAAGGGGCGACCCATGAGAATGCCGCCGCCCACCTCACGCGGGCGCGGCCGCTTGCCGCCCTCGGGCTCGGTCGCGCGGTCCGATTCCCCGTTGTCGGACTGCCGCTGCCCGCTGTTGTCCACGGTGTCCCCTCGTCGGATGCTCGGTCGCACCCCTCTTTTTGGTACGTTCCCCACGATCATGCAGTGCCGGGGGCTCGAACGTCGATGGTATGCGTCCGGCTGTCGGTGGCGGGTCGTAGGGTCTTCGCCATGGGAACCACCACGGGAACCACCACCGGGAAGGCCGAACCCTCCGACGGGCCGCCGAAGTCCGGCCCCGCCGCCTCGTTGTCGCCCTCACGGGCGGCCGATTTCATGCGGTGCCCGCTGCTTTACCGCTTCCGAGTGATCGACAGACTGCCGGAGAAGCCCAGCGCGGCGGCCACCCGCGGCACGGTGGTCCACGCGGTGCTGGAGCGGCTGTTCGACGCCCCGGCCGCCGACCGCACCGCCCCGCGGGCCCGGTCGATGGTGCCGGGTGAGTGGGAGCGGCTGCTGGCGGCCAAGCCGGAGCTGGCCGAGCTGTTCCAGGAGGAGGACGGCGCTCCGGCGCCGGACCGGCTGGCCGAGTGGCTGACGGGGGCCCAGACGCTGGTGGAGCAGTGGTTCTCGCTGGAGGATCCGACCCGTCTGGAGCCCGCGGAGCGCGAGCTGTTCGTGGAGACGGAGCTCGAGTCCGGGCTGAGGCTGCGTGGAATCATCGACCGGATCGATATCGCCCCCACCGGTGATGTGCGGATCGTGGACTACAAGACGGGCAAGGCCCCCGCGCCGCAGTTCGCGGGCGAGGCCCTGTTCCAGATGAAGTTCTACGCCCTGGTGCTGTGGCGGCTGCGCGGGGTGATCCCGCGCCGGCTCCAGCTGGTCTATCTGGGCAGCGGGGACGTGCTGACGTACGACCCGGAGGAGCGGGATCTGCGGGCCGTGGAGCGCAAGGTGCTGGCGCTGTGGGAGGCGATCCGGCTGGCCACGGAGACCGGCGCGTTCGTGCCGCGGCAGACCAAGCTCTGCGGCTGGTGCGACCACCAGGCACACTGTCCGGAATTCGGGGGTACGCCGCCGCCTTATCCGCTGGCGGTGGTGCCCGTACAGAATTTGAGGCAGTCGCGCAGCGCCCCCTGAGGGTGGCGGTGGGAGACGGGCAAGAAGAGAGGTGCCGCGCAGCGCCCCCTGAGGGTGGCGGTGGGAGACGGGCAAGAAGAGAGGTGCCGCGCAGCGCCCCCTGAGGGTGGCGGTGGGAGACGGGCGGGCAGAATGGACGCGGTCTAGGAGAGGGAGTTCCCGTGGCGATCCGCGTCCTACTGGTCGATGATCAACCGCTGCTGCGCACCGGATTCCGGATGATTCTGGAGGCGGAGCAGGACCTGGCGGTCGTCGGTGAGGCCGGGGACGGTCTGCAGGCCCTCGATCAGGTGCGGGCGCTGCAGCCCGATGTGGTCCTGATGGACATCAGGATGCCGCGGATGGACGGTGTGGAGGCGACCCGTCAGATCACCGGTCCGGGGCGGGACGGCCCGGCCAAGGTGTTGGTGCTGACCACCTTCGACCTGGATGAGTACGTGGTGGAGGCGCTGCGCGCCGGGGCCAGCGGCTTTCTGCTGAAGGACGCGCCCGCCACCGAGCTGGTGCAGGCCATCCGGGTGGTGGCGGCGGGCGAGGCGATGCTGGCGCCCAGCATCACCCGCAGGCTGCTGGACAAGTACGCCGGGCATCTGCCGTCGGGCGACGAGCCGGTGCCGGACACCCTGCACACGCTGACCGAGCGCGAGGTCGAGGTGCTGAAGCTGGTGGCCCGGGGGCTGTCCAACGCGGAGATCGCCGCCGATCTGTTCGTCAGCGAGACCACGGTCAAGACGCATGTGGGCCATGTGCTGACCAAGCTGGGGCTGCGCGACCGGGTGCAGGCCGCCGTCTACGCGTACGAGAGCGGGCTGGTCCGCCCCGGCGCGCAGTAGGCGTCACCGGGGCGGCTCGGGCGGGGCGACCGGGCCATCAGCCGGTCGTCCGTCAGTCCCGTCAGCCCCGTCGGCCCGTCAGCCGCCGCTCGTCTTGCCGATCTCCCACAAGCGGAAGACCGTCGAGGAGTCCAGGGTCCACTGCAGCCCGGTGATGTCGTCCTGGGCCACCGCGTACTGCTTGCCCTGCCACAGCGGGAGCATCGGCACCTGGTCGGCGATGATGTCCTGGATCCGCTGGAAGTCCCCCACCGCGGCCTCACGGCTGGGCTGCTCGGCGGTGGCGGGGATGAGCTGCGCGGTCAGCCGCGGCGAGGTGTAGTGGTTGGACAGGACGTTCCCGGCGCCGAAGAACGGCGCGACGAAGTTGTCCGGGTCCGGGTAGTCGGGCACCCAGCCCTTGGAGAAGGCCAGGCCGTCCCTCAGGGTGCAGGAGTAGACCCTGCTGGTGCCGTCCTTGAAGGAGCACCTCTCCGCCGCCTCCGGCCGCGGTGTGGTGCTGCCCTTGGGGAAGCTCAGCAGCGACTGGAAGACGTCGTTGAAGAGCAGCCAGGAGCCCGGGTCGTGGCCGGACGCCGGGTCGGTGGCCAGCACCTCGTCCGACATCCCCATGACCACGTGCTCGCCGGAGCCCGCCGCGCCCCGTCCTCACTGCCGCAGCCGGTGAGCAGGGCGGCGGCCAGTCCCGCGCCGAGGGGAGCTGCCAGCCACTGTTCACGTTTCCTCAACGGTTGTTCCTCACACACTCGATGTCTGGCCGTCCAACCCCCGTAAGTGGTCCCCCGTGAGTGGTCCCCCGTGAGTGGTCCCCCGTGAGTGGTCCTCAGTCGCCCTTGCCGAGCTCCCACAGCTGGAGCATGGTCGAGGAGTCGAAGGCGTACTCGGCGCCGATCACGTTCCCGCGGGCGGCCACGTACGTATTGCCCTGCCACAGCGGAAGGTAGGGCACATCGCTGGCGATGGCGTTCTGGATCGACTGGTAGTCCTTGTCGGCGAGGCTGCGCTGGGCCTCCTGCCGGGTCTTGGGGATCAGCTCGTCCTGGATGGTGTCGTTGTGGTAGGGCGAGTTGAGGAAGTTGTCCTTGGTGAGGAAGGGCGCGATGTAGCTGTCGGGGTCCGGGAAGTCGGGCAGCCAGCCCATCCCGGAGACGGAGAACTGGCGCTTGATGAGCGCGGGGCGGAAGTCCCGCCACGGGTAGCCCTTGGTCGTGACGGAGAACAGTCCGCTGGCGTTGAGCTGCTTGCTCAGCTCCTTGAACTCCCCGGCCGTCTCCGGGCCGTAGTGGTCGGTGGTGTAGGCCAGCTTCAGCTTCACCGGGGTGCTGATACCGGCGTCCCGCAGCGCGCGCTTGGCCTCTTCGAGGTCCGGGTCGCCGTACTCGTTGTGGAACGAGTTGATGTGCGAGGAGATGCTGGTGGGGATCATCGAGTAAAGGGGCTCGGCGGTCCGCCTGTACACATCGCGCACCAGCGCCTGGCGGTCCACGAGATGGGCGATGGCCTGCCGGACCGCCTTGTTCTTCACCACCGGGTCGGAGGTGTTGAACACCAGATAGCGGATGCCCTGGCCGGAGGACTCGAAGAGGCGGACGCCCTTGACGTCGCCCTTCTTGAGCTTGTCGATCTGCTCCGGCGAGAAGCCGCGGTGGACCACGTCGATATCGCCCTTGACGAGCGCCTGCTCCATGGCAGGGGCGGAGTCGTAGAACCGCATCTCCACCTTGTCGCTCTTCGGCTCCGCAGCGCCCTTGTAGTGCGAGTTCTTGGTGAAGACGACCTTGACCAGGCGGTTGTCGCGCACCTCGGTCTTGGCGCTGTACGGGCCCGACCCGGTGGTCTCGAAGCCGTTGCGCAGCGCGTCCGGCTTGTACTCCTCGCTGTCCAGGATCGCGGCGGCCGGGGTGGTGAGCTTGGACGGGAACGTCGCGTCCGGCTGCGAGAGGTGGATGACGATCTCGCGGTCACTGGGGGTCTCGATCTTGTCCACGTTGGACAGCAGCGACTTGGTGCCGTTGGGGTCGTCGATGCGCAGCACTCGCTCGAGGGAGAACTTGACGTCCTTCGAGGTGAGGTCGTGGCCGTTGGAGAACTTCAGCCCGTTGCGCAGGGTGCAGCGGTACTGCTCGCTCTGTCTGTCCTGGAAGCCGCATTTCTCTGCCGCGTCGGGTATCGGCTCGGTTCCCGAGCGGGGCAGCCGCATCAGCGTCTGGAAGGTGTTGTGCAGCACGCTCCAGGACGCGAAGTCGTAGGCCAGGGCGGGGTCCAGCGGCGCGGGCGCCACCTTGGACGCCTCTATGCGGTCCGTGCTGCCCAGGACGAGCGTATTGCCGTCCGAGCCCGAGCCGTCGGCACCCCCGCACGCGGCGAGCGTGGAGATCAGGAGGCCGGCCACGGTCGGCAGCACCAGCGACTTGCGCGTCATTGTCGGGAGTCTCCCTGCCATCGATCAACACTCGCGACGAGATTAGTCCGCGGTGCCAGTAATGCTCAGACACAACGAAGTTGAGGCGATATCACGCACCGATAACGAGCGATCATTGACCGATATCCGGATGTGACCACGATTCGTACCCCATGCCACCAATCCGGACACAAGGGCATGCCCAAATCACACCAGACGGGACGCGCGACAGCCGGGCATCGCATCCGTCTACGGGATAATACAGTGATAAACATCACGCTCTGTTGTCGCCAACAGAACGTGAAAAGTACGCCCGAGCTATTCATTCTGCAATTTACAGAAATGCGCTCGGTGCGTGATCAGTGCACCGTCGTGACCAGAGTGCGCAGGAAATCGAGATCGACTTCTTCGAGCGAACCGATGACCGTACGCCCCGCCGCGGGCTCGATCGACACCACGGACGGCACCGCGATCACCCGGCACCCGGCCGCCTCCGCGGCCCGTACGCCCGTGTCGGTGTCCTCGATGACCACGCACCGCCCCGGCTCGGCGGCCAGCCCGGCCGCGGCGAGCAGATAGGGGTCCGGATGCGGCTTGGTCCGCTCGACATCGTCACCCGCGACCGTCAGGGCGAAGTGCTCAGGGCCGAGCGAGCGCAGCACGCGGTCCATCACCCGCCGGTGGGAGGCGGAGACCAGGGCGGTGGGGATGGAGTGCGCGGCCAGCTCGGTGAGCAGCCGGCGGGCGCCGGGCAGCAGCGGCACGGTGCCGTCGATCAGCTCGGTGAAGCGGCTGTTGAGCAGGCCGGTGAGCTCGGCGAGGGCGATCTCGGCGCCGGTGGCCTCGATCAGGAACTGGGCGCTGCGCGACATCGGACCGCCCACCACGACCTGGCGGTACTCCTCGGCGAGCGCGTGCCCGAGTTCGGCGAAGATGGAGACCTCCGCGTCCCACCAGATGCCCTCGGTGTCGACCAGGGTGCCGTCCATGTCGAGCAGAACGCCTTGCAGAGCCGAGCCTTCGGCCGTACGAGTGTCGACGGCGGGGATGCTGCTGGTCATCCAAACACCTCCGGATAAGGGGCACGAAGGCCGGCCCCCTTCCGCTGGTGGGAAGGCGACCGGCCTCTACCGGATCGACCAGTCTACGTCGCGCCGCGCCGATGCGCCTCGTGGCGACCGTAAGGCGCTCACGAACGGCCGCCCGACGGCTACCGCGCGTTGAAGTACTTCGCCTCCGGGTGGTGGATCACGATGGCGTCCGTGGACTGCTCGGGGTGGAGCTGGAACTCCTCCGAGAGCTTCACCCCGATCCGCTCCGGCCCCAGCAGATCGGCGATCTTCGCGCGGTCCTCCAGGTCGGGGCAGGCGCCGTAGCCCAGCGAGAAGCGCGCGCCGCGGTACTTCAGCGCGAACATGTCCTCCATCTCGCCCGGGTCCTCACCGGAGAAGCCCAGCTCGGCGCGGACCCGGGCGTGCCAGTACTCGGCCAGCGCCTCCGCGAGCTGGACGGACAGGCCGTGCAGCTCCAGATAGTCCCGGTAGGAGTCGGCGGCGAACAGCTCGGCGGTGGCCTCGCCGATCTTCGAGCCGACGGTCACCACCTGGAGCCCGACGACATCGGTCTCACCCGACTCCTCGGGCCGGAAGAAGTCGGCCAGACACAGCCTGCGGCCGCGGCGCTGGCGCGGGAAGGTGAAGCGGGTGCGCTCGCTGCCGTCCTCGTTCAGCAGGACCAGGTCGTCGCCCTTGGAGACACAGGGGAAGTAGCCGTAGACGACGGCCGCCTCGAGCAGGTTCTCGGTGTGCAGCTTGTCGAGCCAGCCGCGCAGCCGCGGACGGCCCTCGGACTCCACCAGCTCCTGGTAGCTCGGCCCCTCGCCGGTGCGGGCCTGTTTGAGCCCCCACTGGCCCTTGAACAGCGCGCCCTCGTCCAGCCAGGAGGCGTAGTCGGCCTGCTGGACGCCCTTGACCACGCGGGTGCCCCAGAACGGCGGGGTGGGCACCGGGTTGTCGGTGGCCACGTCGGAGCGGGACGGGCCCTCCGGCTCCGGCTCGGTCACGGACACGTCCCGCTTGGGCACCCGGCGCTGCTTGAGCTCGGGCAGGGTGGCGCCGGGCACGCCGCGCTTGACGGCGATCAGGGCGTCCATGAGCCGCAGCCCCTCGAAGGCGTCGCGGGCGTAGCGCACCTCGCCCTCGTAGATCTCGTGCAGATCCTGCTCGACATAGGCCCGGGTGAGCGCGGCGCCGCCGAGGATCACGGGGAACCTGGCGGCCAGCTTGCGCTGGTTCAGCTCCTCCAGGTTCTCCTTCATGATCACGGTGGACTTCACCAGCAGCCCGGACATGCCGATCACATCGGCGGCGTGCTCCTCGGCGGCCTCAAGGATCGCGGAGACCGGCTGCTTGATGCCCAGGTTGACGACGTTGTAGCCGTTGTTGGACAGGATGATGTCCACGAGGTTCTTACCGATGTCATGGACGTCGCCGCGGACGGTGGCGAGCACGATGGTGCCCTTGCCCTCGTCGTCCGACTTCTCCATGTGCGGCTCCAGATGGGCGACCGCGGTCTTCATGACCTCGGCGGACTGGAGGACGAACGGCAGCTGCATCTGGCCGGAGCCGAACAGTTCGCCGACCACCTTCATGCCCTCGAGCAGCGTCTCGTTGACGATGTCGAGGGCGGGGCGCTCCTGCAGGGCCTCATCGAGGTCGGCCTCCAGGCCGTTGCGCTCGCCGTCGATGATGCGGCGCTTGAGGCGCTCCTCCAGGGGCAGCGCGGCCAGCTCCTCGGCCTTGCCCGCCTTGAGGGACTTGGCGGTGGCGCCCTCGAAGAGCCCCATCAGCTTCTGCAGCGGGTCATAGCCCTCGGCGCGGCGGTCGTAGATCAGGTCCAGGGCGGTCTGGACCTGCTCCTCCTCGAACCGCGCGATCGGCAGGATCTTGGAGGCGTGCACGATCGCCGAGTCCAGGCCCGCCTTGACGCATTCGTCGAGGAAGACGGAGTTGAGCACGATGCGGGCGGCCGGGTTGAGGCCGAAGGAGATGTTGGACAGGCCGAGGGTGGTCTGGACGTCCGGGTGGCGCCGCTTGAGCTCGCGGATCGCCTCGATGGTGGCGATGCCGTCCTTGCGGGACTCCTCCTGGCCGGTGCAGATGGTGAAGGTCAGGGTGTCGATGAGGATGTCCGACTCATGGATGCCCCAGTTGCCCGACAGGTCGGCGATCAGCCGCTCGGCGATCTCCACCTTCTTCTCCGGCGTGCGGGCCTGGCCCTCCTCGTCGATGGTCAGCGCGATGAGGGCGGCGCCGTGCTCGCGGGCGAGCTGGGTGACCTTGGCGAACCGGGACTCCGGGCCGTCCCCGTCCTCGTAGTTGACGGAGTTGATGACCGCGCGCCCGCCGAGCTTCTCCAGCCCGGCCCGGATGACGTCGACCTCGGTGGAGTCCAGGACGATGGGGAGGGTGGAGGCGGTGGCGAACCGCCCGGCCAGCTCCTCCATGTCCGCGACGCCGTCCCGGCCCACGTAGTCCACGCACAGGTCGAGCAGATGGGCGCCCTCGCGGATCTGCTCGCGGGCCATCTCCACGCAGTCGTCCCAGCGGCCCTCCAGCATGGCCTCGCGGAACTTCTTGGAGCCGTTGGCGTTGGTGCGCTCGCCGATGGCCAGGTACGAGGTGTCCTGGCGGAACGGCACGCTCTGGTAGAGCGAGGCGGCGCCGGGCTCGGGGCGCGGGGTGCGCTCGGTGGGGGTCAGCTCGCGGACCCGCTCGACGACCTGGCGCAGATGCTCGGGCGTGGTGCCGCAGCAGCCGCCGACCAGGGAGAGCCCGTACTCGCGGACGAAGGTCTCCTGGGCGTCGGCCAGCTCGCCGGGGGTGAGGGGGTAGTGGGCGCCGTCCTTGCCCAGCACCGGCAGGCCGGCGTTGGGCATGCAGGAGAGCGGGATCCGGGAGTGGCGGGCGAGGTGGCGCAGGTGCTCGCTCATCTCGGCGGGGCCGGTGGCGCAGTTGAGGCCGATCATGTCGATGCCGAGCGGTTCGAGGGCGGTGAGCGCCGCGCCGATCTCGGAGCCGAGCAGCATGGTGCCGGTGGTCTCGACGGTGACCGAGCAGATCACCGGGAGGCTGGCACCGGTGGCGTCGAGGGCGCGGCGGGCGCCGATGATCGAGGCCTTGGTCTGCAGCAGGTCCTGGGTGGTCTCCACCAGGAGGGCGTCCGCGCCACCGGCGATCATGCCTTCGGCGTTGGCCTGGTAGGCGTCGCGGAGGGTGGTGTACGGGGCGTGGCCGAGGGTGGGCAGCTTGGTGCCGGGGCCCATGGAGCCCAGCACCCAGCGCTGGCGTCCGTCGGCGGCGAACTCGTCGGCGACCTCACGGGCGATCCGGGCGCCGGCCTCGGAGAGCTCGTGGACGCGGTGGGGGATGTCGTATTCGCCGAGCGCCGCGTGGTTGGCACCGAAGGTGTTGGTCTCGACGCAGTCCACGCCGACGGCGTAGTACGCCTCGTGGACCGAGCGGACGATGTCCGGGCGGGTGATGTTGAGGATCTCGTTGCAGCCCTCGAGCTGTTGGAAGTCGTCGAGACTGGGCTCCTGCGCCTGGAGCATCGTCCCCATCGCGCCGTCGGCGACCACCACGCGGGTGGCCAGCGCTTCGCGGAGCGCGTCGGCTCGGGCGGCGGATGTGGGCGATGGCGTATGAGAGGCCATGGATGTGCTCCCTGGGGTGCGACGGCTGTCGGCTTTGCGCCCTCCCCCGGGGACGGCGCACCACGCCAGGGTAGCTGCCAGTGGTCATTTCACGATGGTCGGTCCATCAGCCGGGATGGGCACGGCCGATCGGGTCGCGGCGAATCCATCGACCGCCGACACATAGCTGCCAGGTACCAGCAGTCGACATGGACCGATAGTGTTCAGCATTGTCGAACCGCAGTCAGGAGGTTGGCGATGGCCCGGAACATCCAGTCGCTGGAGCGCGCCGCCGCGATGCTACGCCTGCTCGCCGGTGGTGAGCGACGTCTGGGACTGTCCGACATCGCCTCCACCCTGGGACTGGCCAAGGGCACGGCGCACGGCATATTGCGCACCCTCCAGCAGGAGGGCTTCGTCGAGCAGGACGAGGCCTCGGGGCGCTATCAGCTCGGCGCGGAGCTGCTGCGCCTGGGCAACAGCTATCTGGACGTCCACGAGCTGCGCGCCCGGGCCCTGGTGTGGACCGACGACCTGGCCCGCTCCAGCGGCGAGAGCGTCTACCTGGGCGTGCTGCACCAGCAGGGCGTGCTGATCGTCCACCATGTCTTCCGGCCGGACGACAGCCGCCAGGTGCTGGAGGTCGGCGCGATGCACCCGCTGCACTCCACGGCCCTGGGCAAGGTGCTCTCCGCCTACGACCCGGTCGCGCACAGCGAGGTGACCGACGGCGACCGTAAGGCGTTCACGCCCCGCACGGTCACCGGGGAGCGCGAGTTCGAGGGGGTGCTGGACCTGACCCGGGCGCGCGGCTGGGGCTGCGACGTGGAGGAGACCTGGGAGGGCGTGGCATCGGTCGCGGCGCCCATCCACGACCGGCGGCGGCTCCCCGTGGGCGCGGTGGGGATCACGGGCGCGGTCGAGCGGGTGTGCGAGAGCGGGGAGCTGCGCTCGGAGCTCGTGGCCGCCGTGAGGGATTGCGCGCGGGCCGTCTCCAGGGACCTGGGCGCCCTGCGTTTCTGAATCGCGCCAACGCATGGGGATCTGCTCCCATATCCCCGCATGACCTGCTGCATCACGGTTTCACATACCAGCGATTTTTCCTTCACACGACCCTTGACGGGGTCTTCGGCGTGAAGAAAACTGCCGTTCATCGGTCGGCATTGTCGAACACCTGACGACAATTTTCGCTATGGTGGACTCGCCGCGGGCCGACCAACGCCCTCCCACGAGGGCGCGGACCACCGGAGAGACCCGGGGGTTCGCCTTCCCCTGGACGAAGGACAAAGGAGTCGCGGGTGTCCAGCTCCGACATCTTCATCGGCGAGACCATCGGTACCGCCGTTCTCATTCTGCTCGGCTGCGGTGTCGTCGCCGGCGTTGTCTTGAAGCAATCCAAGGCGTTCGCGGCCGGATGGGTCGCCATCACCCTCGGGTGGGGCTTCGCCGTGCTCACCGGCGCGTATATCTCGGCACCGCTCTCGGGTGCCCATCTGAACCCGGCGGTGACGCTCGGCCTGGCCATCGAGGGCGGCACCGAGTGGAACGATGTGCCCGTCTACATCCTCGGCCAGATGCTCGGCGCCGTGATCGGCGCGTCGCTGGTGTGGGTCGCCTACCTCGGCCACTTCCACGCCCATCTCACCGATCGTGAGATCGTCGGCGGCCCGGGCGCCCAGGACACGGTGGCGGCGGACAAGCAGCAGGCCACCGGCGCAGGTCCGGTGCTCGGCATCTTCTCCACCGGCCCCGAGATCCGGAACACCGCGCAGAACCTGGCCACCGAGATCGTCGCCACGACCGTGCTGGTGCTCGCCATCCTCACCCAGGGGCTCAACGGCGACGGCAAGGGCCTGGGCGTCATCGGCATCATGATCACCGCCTTTGTGGTGGTCGGCATCGGTCTCTCGCTCGGCGGCCCGACCGGTTACGCCATCAACCCGGCGCGTGACCTCGGTCCCCGGATCGCCCACGCCCTCCTGCCGCTGCCCAACAAGGGCGGCTCGGACTGGGGCTATGCCTGGATCCCCGTCGCCGGCCCGCTCATCGGCGGTGCCATCGCGGGCGGGATCTACGAGATCGCCTTCGCCTAGTCCACCCCACCACCCGCAGGAGAGCAGCAGATCATGACCGACACCCACACCACCAGCGCCTCGTCCCACGGCCAGGGACCGTTCATCGCGGCCATCGACCAGGGCACCACCTCCAGCCGCTGCATCGTCTTCGACCGCGACGGCCGGATCGTCTCGGTCGACCAGAAGGAGCACGAGCAGATCTTCCCCAAGCCCGGCTGGGTGGAGCACAACGCCACCGAGATCTGGGAGAACGTCAAGGAGGTCGTCGCCGGCGCCATCGCCAAGGCCGGGATCACCGCCAAGGACGTCAAGGCGATCGGCATCACCAACCAGCGCGAGACCACCCTGCTGTGGGACCGCAAGACCGGTGAGCCGGTGCACAACGCCATCGTCTGGCAGGACACCCGCACCGACGCCCTCTGTCGCGAGCTCGGCCGCAACGTCGGCCAGGACCGCTTCCGCCGCGAGACCGGCCTCCCGCTGGCCTCCTACTTCGCCGGTCCCAAGATCCGCTGGCTGCTCGACAACGTCGAGGGGCTGCGCGAGCGGGCCGAAGCGGGCGACATCCTCTTCGGCACCATGGACTCCTGGGTCATCTGGAACCTGACCGGCGGGGTCAACGGCGGCGTGCACGTCACCGACGTCACCAACGCCTCCCGCACCCTCCTGATGAACCTCCACACCCTGGACTGGGACGAGAAGATCCTGTCCTCGATCGACATCCCGGCCGCCGTGCTGCCGCGGATACGCTCCTCCGCCGAGGTCTACGGGCACACGGCCGAGGGCGTCCTGGCGGGCGTGCCGGTCGCCTCCGCGCTCGGCGACCAGCAGGCGGCCCTGTTCGGCCAGACCTGCTACTCCGAGGGCGAGGCCAAGTCCACCTACGGCACCGGCACCTTCCTGCTGATGAACACCGGCGAGAAGCCGGTCAACTCCTACAACGGGCTGCTGACCACCGTCGGCTACCGGATCGGCGACCAGAAGCCGGTCTACGCCCTGGAGGGCTCCATCGCGGTCACCGGTTCGCTGGTGCAGTGGATGCGGGACCAGATGGGCCTGATCAACAGCGCCGCCGAGATCGAGACCCTCGCCAGCTCGGTCGAGGACAACGGCGGCGCGTACTTCGTGCCCGCCTTCTCCGGCCTGTTCGCCCCGTACTGGCGGTCCGACGCGCGCGGTGTGATAGCGGGCCTGACCCGCTACGTCACCAAGGCGCACATCGCCCGCGCCGTGCTCGAGGCCACCGCCTGGCAGACCCGCGAGATCGTCGACGCGATGACCAAGGACTCCGGGGTCGAGCTCACCGCGCTCAAGGTCGACGGCGGCATGACCTCCAACAACCTCCTGATGCAGACCCTCTCGGACGCCCTGGACGCACCCGTGGTGCGCCCGATGGTCGCCGAGACCACCTGCCTCGGCGCCGCCTACGCCGCCGGTCTCGCCGTCGGCTTCTGGCCGGACACCGACGCCCTGCGCTCGAACTGGCGCCGGGCTGCCGAATGGACCCCCCGAATGGACACGGACGTCCGCGACCGCGAGTACAAGAACTGGCTCAAGGCCGTGCAGCGGACCATGAGCTGGATCGAAGACGAGGAGTAATCAATGACCACCCTGCAGAGCGTTCCGTCCTCCCTCGGAACGCACCCGGCTGCCGGTTCGAACCCGAGCCGAGCCGAAACCCGGGAACAGCTCTCCAAGGCGACGTATGACCTCCTGGTGATCGGCGGCGGCATCCTGGGCATCACCACTGCCTGGCACGCCGCGCAGTCCGGACTGCGGGTGGCGATGGTGGACGCCGGTGACTTCGCCGGCGCCACCTCCTCGGCCTCCTCCAAACTGCTCCACGGCGGCCTGCGCTACCTCCAGACGGGGGCGGTCAAGCTGGTCGCCGAGAACCACTTCGAGCGGCGCGCGGTCTCCCGTACCGTCGCCCCGCACCTGGCCAACCCCCTCACCTTCTACCTGCCGGTCTACAAGGGCGGTCCGCACGGCGCGGCCAAGCTGGGCGCGGGCGTCTTCGCCTACTCGGCACTCTCCGCCTTCCGTGACGGCGTGGGCCATGTGATCGGCGCCGAGCGGGCCGCGCGCGACGTCCCTGAGCTGCGCACCGACGGCCTCAAGGCGGTCGCGGTCTACGGCGACGGGCAGATGAACGACAGCCGCATGGCCCTGATGACGGTCCGGGCGGCCGTCGAGGCGGGTGCCACCGTCCTCAACCACGCCGAGGTCCTCGGCCTGCGCAAGAACGACGGCCGGGTCGCCGGTGCCGAGCTCAGGGACCGCACCGACGGCACCGAGTTCGGGGTCAGCGCCCGTCTGGTGCTCAACGCCACCGGCCCCTGGGTGGACCACTTGCGCCGGATGGAGGACCCGGGCGCGGCGCCGTCGATCCGGCTGTCCAAGGGCGCGCACCTGGTCCTCAAGCGCACCTCCCCCTGGCACGCGGCGCTGGCCACCCCGATCGACAAGTACCGCATCACCTTCGCCCTCCCCTGGGAGGACATGCTGCTGCTGGGCACCACGGACGAGGAGTTCGAGGGCGACCCGGCCGATGTCGCGGTCAACGAGGCGGACATCTCCCAGATCCTGGACGAGGCCGCCTTCTCCATCCGCGACCAGCAGCTCTCCCGCGATCTGATCACCTACTCCTTCGCGGGCCTGCGGGTGCTGCCCGGCGGCCCGGGCGACACCGCCAAGGCCAAGCGGGAGACCGTGGTCACCGAGGGCAAGGGCGGGATGCTCTCCATAGCCGGCGGCAAGTGGACCACCTTCCGCCACATCGGCCGCACCGTGATGCAGAAGCTGGCCGAGCTGCCGGGCCGGCCGCTCGCCGACGACATGGAGCCGGTCAGGCAGCTGCCCCGGCACATGCCGCTGCCGGGCCTGGCCAATCCGCACGCCGTCGAGCACCGGTTGCTGGTGGACGGCGGCACCCCCGGCCCGCGCATGGCCGCCGACACCGCCCGCCATCTGGCGACCCACTACGGCTCGCTGTCCTTCGACATCGCCCGGCTGGCCGGCGGCGACCCGGCGCTCGCGGAGCGGATCCACCCGGACGCCCCGGAGATCTGGGCGCAGGTCGTCTACGCCCGGGACTACGAGTGGGCCCGGACGGCGGATGACGTCCTGCGCCGCCGCACCACCCTGACCATCCGCGGCCTGGACTCCGAGGACATCCGGGGCCGGGTCGAGGATCTGCTGGCCAAGCGACCCTGACCCCCGCGGGGCCGCCTCCCAGGTCCGGGCGGCCGGGTGAGAAGAAACGTCTTCTCACCCGGCCGCCCGGACTGCTAGTTTGAAGCGGCAATCATGTCGAGGAGCTCGATGAGGGGGTGAGCGCGCGATGTCCTTCCAGGAGCACGCCATCTCGCTCACCGCCCGCCGCCATATCGATCTGCACCGCGTCTCCAGCGCGATCTGTCAGGGCCGCTGACGGCTTTCCCGCCGCCCGGCCCTTTCTCTTTGCTCACATCTCTTTCGTACCTTTCTGCCTGGAGACCTCCCGATGCTCGGCTCACGCCGCGGTTATGCCGTTTTCGTTGCCATCACCGCCCTGTCCCTCGCCGCCACCGCCTGCTCCTCCTCCGGTGCGTCCGGCGCGGGCAGTTCCACCCCGCACTCCGGCGGCCAGCTGACCTTCGCCCTGGCCTCCGACCCGATATGCGTCGACCCGCAGCAGCAGGGCAACAACGACGCGATCTACCCCGCCCGGCAGTTGGTGGACTCCCTCACCGACCAGGACCCCAAGACGGGGAAGATCGTGCCGTGGCTCGCCAGGAGCTGGGAGGTGAACAAGGACGCCACCACCTTCACCTTCCACCTCCGCCGCGGCGCCACCTTCAGCGACGGCACCACGGTCGACGCCCGCGCCGTCAAGGACAACTTCGACGGCATCGTGCGGCTCGGGGCCAAGTCGGTGCTGGGCGCCAGCTATCTGGCCGGGTACGAGGGCACCACCGTGGTCGACAAGGACACCGCCCGGGTGCGGTTCAAGGAGCCCAACGCGCAGTTCCTCCAGGCCACCTCCACCTTCACGCTCGGCCTGCTGGCCCGGTCGACGACCCGGCTCCCGGCGGCGAAGCGCTGCACCGACCACATCGTCGGCTCCGGCCCCTTCACCCTCACCGACTACACCCCGAACAAGTCGGTCGAGGAGCGCCGCCGGCCGGGCTACGCCTGGGGCTCGTCGCTGTGGCGCAAGAAGGGCCCGGCCTATCTGGAACGGATCTCCTTCAAGGTGGTCCCCGAGTCCGGGGTGCGCACCGGCTCCCTCCAGTCCGGGCAGGCCGACGCCATCGGGGGCGTCGCGCCGCAGGACGAGGACGGGCTGAAGGGCACCGGCTTCACCCTGCTCAGCCGGGCCAACCCCGGTGTGCCGTTCGCCCTGACGGTCAACGCGGACCGCCCGCTCACCCGGGACGCGAAGGTCCGCGAGGCCATCCAGCTCGGGGTGAACCGCCGGGAGGTGGTCGACACCGTCCTCAGCCGCCGCTACGAGCCGGCCACCAGCTCGCTCGCGTCCACCACCACCGCGTACAAGAACCTCGGCGACCAATTGCGCCACTCCCCTGACCGGGCCCGGAAGCTGCTGGACGAGGCGGGCTGGAAGCCCGGGCCCGGCGGCATCCGGGTCAAGGACGGCCGGAAGCTCTCCCTCAAGGTCGTCTGGGCCACCAACTTCGGCCCCAACCAGACCGCGCTGGAGCTGATCCAGCAGCAGCTGAGGAAGATCGGGGTGCAGATCACCCTGAAGTCCAGTTCCATCGGCGACTATGTCGAGGTCCGGCAGAAGGGCGACTACGACTACGCCTGGGGCAACACCACCCGGGTCGACCCCGACATCCTGCGCACCTCATTCTCCGGCCACGGCCTCAACCTCTCCCGGCTGCACGACAAGGCGCTCGACTCCGTGCTCGACCAGCAGTCGGCCACGGCCGATCCGGCGCGGCGCGCCAAGCACGCCGCCCGCGCCCAGGCCCTGGTGGTGGAGAAGGGCTACCAGGTGCCGGTCTTCGAGCTCACCACCGTGATCGGCGTCGGGAAGAACGTCCACGACCTGGACTTCGAGGCGTCCTCCCGGCTCCAGTTCCACGACACCTGGCTCTCCTGAGCGCCGTCGTCCCTCCCGAAGAGCGCCGTCCCTCCCGAACGGCGCCGTCCAGAACCCTGACGAGCGAAGAGAAGCGAACCCATGCCGCGCTACCTTGTGCAGCGGCTGCTCCAGGCGGTCTTCGTGCTGTGGGCGGCCTTCACCACCTCCTTCGTCGTGCTCTATCTGCTGCCCGGCGACCCGGTGTCGATCATGGCTTCCGGGGGCGGTGACACCAACGATGTGAGCCCCGGGCAGATCGCCGAGCTGAAGCGGACCTACGGCTTCGACAAGCCGCTGATCGAGCAGTACGGCGACCGGCTGTGGCACGCCCTCCAGGGCGACTTCGGGATCTCCGTCCAGAACGGCGGCCCGGTCACCCGGCTGATCGCCGACCAGCTGCCCGCGACCCTCCAGCTCACCTCGGCCGCGCTGCTGCTGGCCACCGTGGCGGGCGCCGGCGTCGCCCTGGCGGCCACCTACACCCGGCGGCGCTGGCTGCGGCAGGCCCTGCTGTCGCTGCCCGCGCTGGGCGTCTCGGCGCCGACCTTCTGGGTGGGTCTGATCCTCGTCCAGGTCGTCTCGTTCCGCTGGGGACTGCTGCCCGCGATCGGCAACGAGGGGTTCCAGAGCCTGATCCTTCCGGCGATCACCCTGGCCGTGCCCGCCGCCGCCGTGATCGCGCAGGTCTTCGCCAAGAGCCTGCGCACCGCGCTGGCCGAGCCGTATGTGGAGACGGCGCTGGCGAAGGGGGCGAGCAGGCGGAGGGTGCACTTCGGACACGCGCTGCGCAACGCCGCCGCCCCGCCGCTGACCGTGGCCGGACTGCTGGTCGGCAATCTGCTGGCGGGCTCGGTGATCGTGGAGACGGTGTTCTCCAGGACCGGTGTCGGCCGGGTCACCGCCACCGCCGTGACCGCCCAGGACATCCCGGTGGTGCAGGGTCTGGTGGTCTTCGGCGCGCTGGCCTTCGTCCTCGCCAACCTGGCGGTGGACCTGGTCATTCCGCTGCTCGATCCGCGGATCACCGGCGCCGCGGCCCCGGCGGTGACCCGATGAGCCGCCGCCGCGCCGCCGCGCGGTACTGGGTGCGCAGACCGGGTCTGGTGGTGGCGGTGGCCGTGCTGGTCGCGATGCTCCTGGCGGCCTTCTTCCCCGGCCTGTTCACCGGGCGGGATCCGCTGTCGGGGGTGCCCGCCGAGCGTCTTCAGCCGCCCAGCCTCCACCATCTCTTCGGCACCGACCAGTTGGGCCGGGACCTGTTCTCGCGGGTGGTGCACGGCTCGGCGCTCTCGCTCAAGGCCACCTCGCTGGCGGTGGCGGTGGGCCTGGTCGCCGGTTCGGCGCTGGGGCTGACCGCGGGCTATGTGGGCGGGCTGCTGGACGACGCCCTGATGCGGATCGCCGACGTCCTGCTCGCCATCCCCAGCCTGCTGCTCTCCCTGGCCCTGGTGACCGCGCTCGGCTTCGGCACCGTCAAGGTGGCCGTCGCGGTGGGCGTGACCAGCGTGGCCGGGTTCGCCCGGATCATGCGGGCGGAGGTGCTGCGGGTGCGCGAGGCCGCCTATGTCGAGGCGGCCCGGTCCTCGGGTTCGCGCCCGCTGTCGGTGCTGCTGCGGCATGTGCTGCCGAACGCGTCCGGGCCCGTACTGGTCTACGCGGCCGTCGAGTTCGGCACCGTGGTGCTCGCCGTCTCCGCGCTCAGCTTCCTGGGCTACGGGGCCGAGCCCCCGGCACCGGAGTGGGGCTCCCTGGTCTCCGGCGGCCGTGACTACCTCGCCACGGCATGGTGGCTCACCACCCTGCCGGGCCTGACCATCGCCGCCACCGTGCTGGCCGCGGGACGGGTCTCCCGCGCGCTGGACGGCGAGGCCGAGGAGGCGTCCCGATGACCACCACCGCACCCCTGCTGTCCATCCGCGGGCTGAAGGTCTCGTACCGCACCGGCGGCGGCTCCCCGCCCGCCGTGCGCGGGGTGGACCTCGACATCGCCCCCGGTGAAGTGGTCGCCCTGGTCGGCGAGTCCGGCTCGGGGAAGTCCACCACCGCGCACGCGGTCATCGGTCTGCTGCCGCCCGGCGGCCGGGTGGACGGCGGCCGGATCCTCTTCGACGGCACCGACCTGGCCGCCGCGGGGGACCGTGAGCTGCGCGCCCGGCGCGGCCGTGACATCGGGCTGATCCCGCAGGACCCGATGGTCTCGCTCAACCCGGTGCAGCGGATCGGGCGGCAGGTCGCCGAGGTGCTGCTGATCCACGGCCTGGCGGACCGGGCGTCGGCCCCCGCCGAGGCCGTGACGATCCTGGGGCAGGCCGGGCTGCCGGATCCTGAGGTCCGGGCCCGGCAGTACCCGCACGAGCTGTCCGGGGGCATGCTGCAGCGCGTGCTCATCGCGATCGCGCTGGCGGCGCGCCCCCGGCTGGTGATCGCCGACGAGCCGACGAGCGCGCTGGACGTCACCGTCCAGCGGCGGATCCTGGACCACATCGAGACGCTCACCAGCCGGGCGGGCACGGCCGTGCTGCTGATCACCCACGATCTGGGGGTCGCGGCCGACCGGGCCCGGCGGATCGCGGTCATGTCGGAGGGCGGGATCGTGGAGACGGGACCGGCCCGCGATGTCCTCACCGCGCCCCGCCATCCGTACACCCGGCGGCTGCTGGCGAGCGCGCCGAGCGTGACGACGGCACCGCCGCGGACACGGGAGGCGGCCCCTGCGGAGACTCCCGAGGCCGCCGATCTGGTCACGGTGGAGGGCCTGGTCAAGGTGTTCGCACCGCGCGGCCGGGCGGCGGTCCGCGCCGTGGACGGAGTGGACTTCCGGATCCGGCGCGGTGAGAGCTTCGCCCTGGTCGGGGAGTCCGGTTCGGGGAAGTCCACCACGGCCCGCATGGTAGCCCGGCTGACCGACCCCACCGAGGGCCGGATCCGGTTCGACGGGCAGGACATCACCGGGCTCTCGGGCCGTGGGCTGCGCCGGCTGCGGCGCCGGGTCCAGCTCGTCTACCAGAATCCGTACTCCTCGCTCGACCCCCGCCGGTCGGTGGCCGACACCGTCACCGAGCCGCTGCGCGCCTTCCGGGTGGGCGACCGGGCGGCCCGGCTGCGGCGCGCGGCCGAGCTGCTGGACCGGGTGGCGCTGCCCGCGGCCACGCTGCGCCGCAGACCGGGTGAGCTCTCGGGCGGCCAGCGGCAGCGGGTGGCCATCGCCCGGGCCCTGGCCCTCAGCCCCGATCTGGTCATCTGCGACGAGCCGGTGTCGGCCCTGGACGTGTCGGTGCAGGCGCGCATCCTGGAGCTGCTGGCGGAGTTCCAGCGCGATCTGGGGCTGAGCTATCTCTTCATCTCCCATGACCTCGCCGTCGTACGGCAGATCGCCGACCGGGTGGGGGTGATGCGCGACGGGAAGCTGCTGGAGACGGGCACGACGGATGAGGTCTTCGCCTCGCCCTCCCATCCGTACACCGGGGAACTGCTCGCCGCGATCCCCGGCGGGCGCCATGCGGTCTCCGTCCGATCCGCCTGAAGCCCGATCCGCCCGACGCTGGAAGGACACCATGAAGTTCTCCGTACTCTCGCTGATCAGCCACGCCCCGCATCCCCTGACCGGTGAACTGCCCTCCGCCGCCGAGCGGTTCGAGGACGTCGTGGAGACGGGGGTGGCCGCCGAACGGCTCGGCTTCGACGCGTACGCCGTCGGCGAGCGGCACGCCGGGCCGTTCCTGTCCTCGAGCCCGACGGTGGTGCTGGGCGCGCTCGCGGCCCGCACGTCCCGGATCCGGCTGCTCACCGGTGTGACCGTGGTGGCGATCCTGGACCCGGTGCGGGTCGCCGAGGACTACGCCACGCTGGACCAGCTCTCCCGGGGCCGGATCGAGCTGGTGGTGGGCAAGGGCGCGGAGGCCGGGCACTTCGACCTCTTCGGCCTCGACGAGGACCGGCAGTGGGACCTCCAGGCCGAGAAGTACGAGCTCCTGCGGCGGCTGTGGAGCGAGGAGAAGGTCACCTGGAAGGGAGAGTTCCGGCCGCCGCTGAAGGACGTGACGACCGTGCCGCGCCCCTACGACGGGCTCCCCAGGATCTGGCACGGCTCGGCCACCAGCCGCAACTCACCCGAGCTGGCCGCCAGACACGGCGATCCGCTGTTCACGGCGAACGCCATCCAGCCGCGCGAGGCGTACGCGGAGCTGATCCGCCACTACCGCGAGCGGTTCGAGGCGTACGGGCACGATCCGGCGACCGCGCGTGTGGCGGCCGGGTCCGGCGGGCTGTTCATCGCCGACACCACCCAGCGGGCGATCGACCAGTACAAGGACTACTATGAGGCGCGGGTGCGGCAGAACTTCAAACCCCATCTGACGGACAAGCCGGGCTACAACACCCCGTTCCGCACCATCGAGGACGCGATCGAGAACGGTCCTCAGCTCATCGGGAGCCCGCAGCAGATCATCGACAAGATCCTCGCCTATCACGAGCTGTACGGGCACGACCTCCAGTCGATCACGGTTGACGGGATCGGGCTGAGCCGGTCCCGGCAGATCGAGACCCTGCAGAGGTTCGCCGAGGACATCGCCCCGGTGGTGCGCAGGGAGGCGCCGAGCACGCTCTGGAGCTGACCGCGGATCCGCCCAACTCGCCGCGTGTGTCGGTCAGTTGGCGGACGGTCCACGGCGGCCGCGAACTTACCGACGCGTTAAAAATCTGCTGTATCGCTCTTGCCTTCTTCGGCGGTGCGCGCATCAATGACATCGCCCGTGGATGACGGGCGGGGACCTCCCCCACATATCAGCCGCACTTTCCCCCACTCCGGAAGGCAATCCCATGAGACGGTTCAAGCTCGGGATCAGCACGGCAATGGGAGCAGCAGCGCTGGCCGCCGGCGCCCTGGCGCTGGCCCCGACCGCGTCCGCGGTCGACCCCACGACCGCCACCCTGTCCGCCGAATGCGGAAGCTACGGCTCGGGCGAGGCCACCCTGACGGCCACGCAGAGCGGGACCGACGCGACCATCACCCTGTCCTCGGGGGCGATCAAGGCCCCGATCGACGTTCCGGCGGGCTCGGTGAACTCGACGCTGACGCTGTCGAAGAACGGCTCCGACACCACCACCTTCACCGGGAACTCCAACCCGGCGATCCCGACCGGCTCCGATGTGACCACCGGCCCGCTCAACGGCACGGTGGCCTCGGGTGACGTCCTGGAGGCCAAGTCGCTCAAGCTGGTCATCTTCGGCCTGATCACGGTCGACTGCACCGCCACCTCGGCGCAGTCCCCAGGGCCGTTCACCTTCTGAGCCATCCGATGAACCGGCGCTGAGCCCGCTTTCGGGCTCTTCCGGCAGAAGGTCACAGCGGACCGGCGGCGTCCTCGGCAGACGCCGCCGGTTCGCGCACGTCATACGTCATAATGGAGCCCTGATACATCGGATGTTTGGCCTGGGGAGGTCCACCATGGCGGTCACCGACGAGGCGATCGAAAAAATCAAGGGCATGATCGTCTCCGGCGCGCTCCGCCCCGGTGACCGGCTCCCCAAGGAGAGTGAGCTGGCCGCCGATCTGGGACTGTCGCGCAATTCGCTGCGCGAGGCCGTCCGGGCGCTGTCGCTGATCCGGATCCTCGACGTACGCCAGGGCGATGGCACCTATGTGACCAGCCTCGACCCCCAGCTGCTGCTGGAGGCGCTGAGCTTCGTGGTGGACTTCCACCGCGATGACACGGTACTGGAGTTCCTGGCGGTGCGGCGGATCCTGGAGCCCGCGGCCACGGCGCTGGCCGCCACCCGGATCAGCCACGCCGATCTGGACCGGCTCCAGGAGCAGCTGGACGTGCTCGGGCAGGAGCCCTCGGTGGAGGAGCTGGTCGCCTGCGATCTGGAGTTCCACCGCGGCATCGTCCAGTCCTCGGGCAACTCGGTGCTCTGCTCGCTGCTGGACGGGCTCTCCGGGCCCACCACCCGGGCCCGGGTGTGGCGCGGTCTGACGCAGGAGGACGCGGTCAGCCGCACCCTCCACGAGCACCGGGCGATCCTGGCCGCGCTGCGGGACCGCGACGCGGAGGCGGCACGGTCCTGGGCGACGGTGCACATCGCGAGCGTGGAGCAGTGGCTGCGCTCCACGCTGTGAGCCCACCGGGGCCCGCCCCGGCCCCGCTGGGGCCTTCCTACGTTCCCAGGCTGGGGGCCTTCCCACGTTCCCAGACCGCAGACGCGGACCTTCCTAAGCCCCAAGACCGTAGGCGCGGGCCGCGTTGCCGCCGAAGACGGCGGCGCGCTCGTCCTCGGTGAGCCGGAGGGTGGCCCGGTCCGCGAGGGCCACCACCTCGTCGTAGCTCGCGGCCAGGACGCACACCGGCCAGTCGGAGCCGAACAGCACCCGGCCGGGCCCGAAAGCGTCCAGGACGTGCCGGGCGTACGGGAGCACCTGCTCGGGCTTCCAGCCGTCCCAGTCGGCCTCGGTGACCAGGCCCGACAGCTTGCAGTCGACGTTGGGCAGGGCCGCGAGCGCGGCCAGCTGCCCCGCCCAGGGGTCCCGCTCGCCGCTCGCCACCGGCGGCTTGGCGGCGTGGTCCAGGACGAAGCGCAGCTGGGGCAGCTCACGGACGGCGTCCAGGGCCGCGGGCAGCTCGCGCGGGGTCACCAGCAGGTCGTAGACCAGCCCCGCGTCGGCCACGGCGGCCAGCCCCCGGCGGGCGTCGGCGCGGCCCAGCCACCGCGGATCCGGCTCGTCCTGCACCTGGTGGCGCAAACCCACCAGCCGGTCGCCGCCGGGCCCGGCGGCCAGCTCCGCGAGCACCCCGCCCACCCCGGGGTCGGTGAGGTCGGCCCAGCCGACGACGCCCGCGATCCGGTCCGATCCGGCGGCCAGGGCGAGGAGCTCCCGGGTCTCCGCCACCGAGGAGCTGGACTGGACGACGACGGTCGCGTCGATCCCGTGCGCGTCCAAGTGCGGGGCGAGGTCGTCCGGAGTGAAGGTGTGGCGGATGGGCTCGGCCCAGGCGCCGTCCATCCACGGCTGCTCACGGCGGGTCAGGTCCCACAGGTGGTGATGGGCGTCGATTCGGCGCGGCGAAGGCATGCGGGCACTCCTTCAGGGGTTCAGACCGGCAGCGGGATGTCGTCGTCGAGCAGACCGCGCCGGACCAGGGCCTGCCACAGCTCACCGGGGATGTCGTGGGCGAACAGCTCGGCGTTGTCCCGGACTTCGGCCGGGGAGGCACAGCCCACCACCGCCGCGGCCACCGCGGGGTGGCCGAAGGGGAAGCGCAGCGCGGCGGCCCGCAGCGGCACCTGGAACTCGGCGCACACCTCGGCCAGCCGCCGGGCCCGCGCGAGGAGTTCGGGCGGCGCCTGCCGGTAGTCGTAGCGGGCCCCGGGCGCGGGGTCGGCGAGCAGCCCGGAGTTGTAGACCCCGCCGACCACCACGGAGGTGCCGCGCCGCTCGCACACCGGCAGCAGATCGTCGAAGGCGGTGCGCTCCAGCAGCGTCCAGCGCCCGGCGCACAGCACCACGTCCACATCGAAGTCGGCGACGAACCGGGCGAGGAGGTCGCTGTGGTTCATCCCGAAGCCGATGGCCTTCACGAGCTTCTCCCGCTTCAGCTCGGCCAGCGCCGCGAAGCCCGTCTCATGGACCTCACGGACGTGGTCCTCCGGGTCGTGGAGGTAGGCGATGTCCACGGCGTCGACCCCCAGCCGCTCCAGGGAGGACTCGAGGCTCGCGCGGATGCCGTCCCGGGTGAAGTCCCACTCCCGGACCCGGTCGGGGGTGTCGGCGAAACCGTCCGCCTGGACGGGCTCCCCGGGGGCGCGCGGCCGCAGCCGCCGCCCCACCTTGGTGGAGAGCGTGTACCCGGCGCGGTCGCGCCCGGCCAGCACCCGGCCCAGCCGCTCCTCGGACAGTCCGACCCCGTAGTGCGGCGCGGTGTCCATATAGGTGAGGCCGGTGTCGAACGCCGCCCTTACGGTGTCCAGCGCGCGCTCCTCCGGCACCGCCTGGTAGAGGTTGGCCAGCGGTGCGCAGCCAAGGCCCAGGGGTGGTACGCGCACCCCCGAGCGCCCCAGTTCGCGCGGGCCGCTGGGGACCCGTCCGCCGTTGACCGCCATGGCTTCCTCCCGGCTCTCAGTCCTGCTTCTCGCCGCTGGCGTAGCGGGAGATGATCAGCGCGACGATGATGATCGAGCCGTTGATGAACTGGTTCCACAGGGGTGGTACCCCGCCGAGGGTCATCACATTGACCACCAGCTGCAGCGTCAGTACGCCGGTGAGCGCGCCGAAGAGGGTGCCGCGGCCGCCCTTGAGGCTGATGCCGCCGATGACCGCCGCGGCGAACACCTGGAAGATCCAGCCGTTGCCCTGGGTCGCGGCGACGGAGCCGTAGTGGCCGGTGTAGAGGACGCCCGCGAAGGCGGCCAGCAGTCCGCCGACGCTCAGCACGATCCAGGTGATCCGGTCCACCCGGATGCCCGCGGCGCGCGCGGCCTCGGGGTTGCCGCCGATCGCGTACAGCGAGCGGCCGTGCCGCAGATAGCCCAGCGCCAGGCCGCCGAGTGCGTACAGCCCCAGGCAGATCCACACGGCGGCGGGCACGCCCAGCCACTCGGCCTTGCCGAGGTAGCGGAAGGACTCGGGGACGTTGACGATCGACTGGCCCTCGGCGACGCCGACCTGGAGTCCGCGCAGCATGGTGAGCATGCCCAGGGTCGCGATGAAGCCGTTGACGCGCAGCTTGAGCATCAGGAAGCCGTTGGCCGCGCCGATCAGCGCCCCGACCGCCAGGCACAGCGGTATCGCCGTCCACACCGGCAGCAGCCCCAGGCCCTCGAACCGCGCCCCGTGCTCGGGCAGCACGAACCACAGGGCGATCACCGGCGCCACGCCGATGGTCGACTCCAGGGAGAGGTCCATCCGCCCGCTGATCAGGATCAGCGCCTCGCCCAGCACCAGCAGCCCCAGCTCGGTGGACTGCTGGACGACCCCGATCAGGTTGTCCTGGGTGAGGAAGGCGGGCGAGACGATGAAGCCGATCACCCCGAGGACGAAGATCACGGGGACCAGCGACAGATCGCGCCAGCGCGCGAAGTCGATCCGCGGCCGGCCCCCCGCCGGGTCGTCAGCCACCGCCTCGGCGGTCCGCTGCCGTGCGGTATCGGTCATGTCTGCCTTCCTTCTGTGCGGTCTTCGGTATCCCCCGCCGTGCCGCCCGTGCCCGGCTCGGTCATGCCCTCCATGGCGGCCACGAGCTGACGGTCGCTCCAGCCGCTGCCGAACTCGGCGACCACCCGCCCGTGGAAGAACGCCAGGATCCGGTCGCAGACCCGCAGATCGTCCAGTTCGTCGGAGACGATGACGGCGCCGCTCCCGGACGCGGCCACGTCCCGTACGACGCCGAGCAGCGCGTCCTTGGACTTCACATCGACCCCGGCGGTCGGGCGGATCGCGACCAGGACGCTGGGCTCACGGGCCAGCGCCCGCGCGATGACGACCTTTTGCTGATTTCCGCCGGACAAACCAGAAACCGGCTGCGAAGGGCCGGAGGTCTTGATGTCCAAGGAGGTGATCATCCGCTGGGCGAAGGCGCGGGTCCGGGAGGGCAGCACCGTGCCGTAGGGACCGAGCTGGTCGGTGACGGTCAGGGTGGCGTTCTCGGCCACGCTGCGGCCCAGGACCAGGCCCTGGTCGTGGCGGTCCTCGGGCACGTAGCCGATGCCCGCGTCGATGGCGTGCGGCACGCTGCCGGGGCGCACCGGCCGCCCCCGCACCGACAGCCGCCCGCCGGCCGGTTTGCGCAGGCCCACCAGGGTCTCGCCGACCGCCGTGTTGCCGCTGGCCGTGGCCCCGGCCAGGCCGAGCACCTCGCCGGGGCGCACCACCAGGTCCAGCGGGTCGAACTCGCCCTCCAGGGCGAGCCCTTCGGTGCGCAGCACCGGCTCCCCGGCCGGGTCGGCCTCCTTATGGGCGACGGGAGCGCGGACGACGGCCCGGGAGTCGCCCCCGGGTGCCCCGCCGCCGTCCCCGGTCATCGCCGCCACCAGCTCCTCCTTGGGGAGGCCGGCGACCGGGGCGGTCAGCACATGGCGGGCGTCGCGGAAGACGGTGACGGTGTCGCAGAGTTCGTAGACCTCTTGCAGATGGTGCGAGATGAACAGGAAGGCGACCCCCTGCCGACGCAGCTCGAGCAGCTTGGCGAAGAGCCGGTCGATCCCGCCCGCGTCGAGCTGGGCGGTGGGCTCGTCGAGGATGATCAGCCGGGCGCCGAAGGAGAGCGCGCGGGCGATCTCCACGAACTGCCGCTGCTCGACGCTGAGGTCCTTCGCCCGCCGCTGCGGATCCACCGCCACGCCGTACTCGGCCAGCAGCGCGCGGGCGTCCTCGCGCAGGGCGCGCCAGTGGATGCGCCCGGCGCCCGGGAAGCGGTTGAGGTAGAGGTTCTCGGCGACCGTGAGGTCCGGGACCACCATCGACTTCTGGTAGACACAGGCCACCTTGCGCTGCCAGGCGGCGGTGTCGCCGTAGCCGGGCGCGGGCTCGCCCGCGAAGGTGACCTCGCCCTCGTCCGGGCGCTCCATCCCGGTCAGGACGGACACCAGGGTGGACTTGCCCGCCCCGTTGCGCCCGACGAGCGCGTGGGCCTCCCCGGGCCGCACCGCCAGCCGGGCGCCGTCCAGCGCGACGGTGGGCCCGAACCGTTTGACGATGCCCCGGGCGCGTACGACGGCGGGCTGTTCGGCTTCGGCCATGGTCACTTCTTCTCGAGCTGGTTGGCCCACAGCTTCTTGTCGTCGACGTTCTCCTTGGTGACCAGTGGCGCCGGGAGTTGGTCCTCCAGGCCGTTCCCAATCTTGACGATCTTGGAGTCATGACCGGTGGGGCCGGGTTTGAACGTCTTGCCGTCCAGAGCGGCCTTCGCGTAGTTCAGGGCCCACTGGGCGTAGAGGTCGGCGGGCTGGGAGAGCGTGGCGTCGATCTTCCCTGAGCGGATCGCGTCCAGCTCCTCGGGTATCCCGTCATTGGAGATGATCGTGATGTGCTTGGCCGAACCGGCGGGCTTCAGCAGCCGCTTCTGCTCCAGCAGCGCCAGCGTGGGCTGCAGGAAGACGCCGCCCGCCTGCATGTAGATGCCGTTGACGTCCTTGTGCTGGGCCAGCAGGCTCTGCAGCTTGGCGGAGCCCACGTCGCCCTTCCAGTCGGTGGGCAGCTCATGCACCTTGATGCCGGGGTACTTCTTCTTCATGCAGGAGGCGAACGCCTGCGAGCGGTCCCGGCCGTTGATGGAGCTGAGGTCGCCCTGGAGCTCGGCGACCCGCCCCTTACCGCCCAGCTTCTCGCCGAGGTATTCGCACGCCTTGGTGCCGTACGCCCGGTTGTCGGCGCGCACCACCATGTAGACCTTGCCGGAGTCGGGCCGGGTGTCCACGCTGACGACCGGGATCTTCTTCTCCTCCAGCCGCTCCAGGGTGGAGGAGATGGCCCCGGTGTCCTGGGGCGCCATGATGACCGCCTTGGCGCCCTGGTCGGTGAACGCCTGGACGTTGGCGACCAGCTTGCCGATGTCGTTCTGCGAGTTGGACAGCGGGAGCGCGGAGACCGTGCCCTTGTCGACGCCCTTCTCCAGGTACTGCTGGTAGGAGTTCCAGAAGTCGGTGTCCGTCCGCGGCATGTCGATGCCGACCTTGCCGCCGCCGGCGCCATTGCTCTCTCGGTTGCAGCCGGTGAGCGCTGCGGCGGCCAGCAGCACGGCGCAGGCGGCGGTGGCGGTGGTGCGGAGTCTCGTCATCGAGTCCCGTCCTTGGTCGTTCCTGGGTCGAGTGGTGCGGAGGGTGCGAAGCGGTCCGGCGGTGGTGCCGTCCCGTCAAGCGGCCGGGCGGGCGTCTCAGGAGGAGGCGGGGCGCAGCCGCAGCCCCTGCATCCCTCCGTCGACGGCCAGCGCGGTGCCGGTGACGGCCGCGGCGGCGGGGCTGGCGAGGTAGGCGACGGCGGCCGCCACCTCGTCGGCGGAGACCAGCCGTCCGGTGGGCTGACGGGCCTCCAGGGCGGCGCGCTCGGCCGCCGGGTCGGGGGCCCGGTCGAGCAGCCGGCCGACCCAGGGGGTGTCCACGGTGCCGGGGTTGACGCAGTTGACGCGCACCCCCTCGCGGATGTGGTCCGCCGCCATGGCGAGGGTCAGCGACAGCACCGCGCCCTTGCTGGCGCTGTAGGCGGCGCGCTGCGGGAGCCCGGCGGTGGCGGCGATCGAGCAGGTGTGGGTGATGGAGACGGCTCCGGGCCGGTCGGCCGCGGCGGCCCGCAGATGGGGCAGCGCGGCCCGCGCGGTGCGGACCAGGCCCAGCACATTGATGTCCAGCACCCGGTGCCACTCCTCGTCGGAGTTGTCCTCGACGCTGCCGATCGCGCCGATCCCCGCGTTGCCGACGACGGTGTGCAGGGCGCCGAACTCGGCCACGGCCGCGTCCACCGCGGTCCTCACCCCCTCGTCGGAGGTGACATCGGCCTTGAGCGGCAGCGTGCCGTCCGGGGCGCCGGACGGATCGCGGTCGAGGACGGCGACCCGCGCGCCCCGGTCGCGCAGCGCGGCGGCGATGGCGGCGCCGATGCCGGAGGCGCCGCCGGTGACAAGCGCGGCCAGCCCTTCGAAGTCGCCGGTGGTCACTGGTGGTCCTCCTGAGGCGGTGCGGATGCGGACGGTGCCGGTACGGGCGGAACCGGCGCGGGCCGAGCGGGTGCGGGCCGTGCGAGGCGGGCCTGCCATTCGGGCCCGTCCGGATAGCGGTAGGCGGCGATCGACTCTGGGTACATACGGGCGGAGAAGCCCGGCGCGGTCGGAGCCCGGTAGCGGCCCGACTCGACGACAGCGGGATCGGCGAAGTGCTCGTGGAGGTGGTCGACATACTCGATGACCCGGCCCTCCCAGCTGCCCGAGACGGCCACGTAGTCGAACATGGCCAGGTGCTGGACGAGTTCGCACAGCCCGACGCCGCCCGCGTGCGGGCACACCGGGCGTCCGTACTTGGCGGCGAGCAGCAGGATCGTGAGGTTCTCGTTGACCCCCGCGACCCGTGCCGCGTCGATCTGGACGAAGTCCACCGCCCCCGCCTGGAGCAGCTGCTTGAAGACCACGCGGTTGGCGACGTGCTCGCCGGTGGCGACCTTGACCGGCTGTCCGGCGCGGATGGCGGCGTGGGCGAGGACGTCGTCCGGGCTGGTGGGCTCCTCGATCCAGTGCGGGTCGTACGGCGCGAGGGCGCTCATCCAGCGCACCGCCTCCGCCACGTCCCAGCGCTGATTGGCGTCCACGGCGATGCGCACGTCCGGGCCGACCGCCTCGCGGGCGAGCCGCATCCGTCTGAGGTCCGCGTCCAGATCGGACCCGACCTTGAGCTTGATCTGGTCGAAGCCGTCGGCGACGGCCTCCTGTGCCAGCTTGATCATTTTCTCATCGGAGTAGCCGAGCCAGCCGGGCGAGGTGGTGTAGGCGGGGTAGCCCCGCTCGCGCAGCCGCGCGGCCCGCTCGGCGCGGCCGGGCTCGGCGGCGCGCAGGATGGCCAGCGCCTCCTCCGGGGTGAGCGCGTCGCTGAGGTAGCGGAAGTCGACAAGCCCGACCAGTTCCTCGGGCGACATCCCGGCGAGGAACTGCCACAGCGGCTTTCCGGCCTGCCGGGCGGCGAGGTCCCAGGCGGCGTTGACCACCGCGCCCGCGGCCATGTGCATGACGCCCTTCTCGGGCCCGAGCCAGCGCAGCTGGGAGTCATGGGTGAGCTCACGGTGCAGGGCGGCGAGATCGGCGGCCGTCAGGGGCGCGGGGCGGCCCACCACATGGGGGCGCAGGGAGCGGATGGCGGCAGCGGTGACATCGTTGCCGCGGCCGATGGTGAAGACGAAGCCGTGCCCCTCGGAGCCCGCCGCCCCCTCCCCCGCGTCGGTGCGCAGCACGACATAGGCGGCGGAGTAGTCGGGGTCCGGGTTCATGGCGTCCGAGCCGTCGAGCTGCTCCGAGGTGGGAAACCGGATGTCATGGACCTCGAGCTCGGTGACGGAGGGACGCTGACTCAATGGGGACTCCCTGAAACGATGCGCGAGAGAGAACATCGGACCTTTCGCGATGATCCGATGTATAGCGCTGCCCTAAGGGTTACGTCCAGAGGTGTGTCCGAACTTTCGAAGGACAGATCGGATGAATCTCCTAGTACTCCCGGATGGGGGCTGCGGCCGGAGCCCCGGAAAGCCGTAGGCTTGGTGGGCACGCAATGGGAAACTGCAGCTGGAGGCGGCACCATCCGTCCGCCCCGGTCGGAAGGAGGCGCTGGGTGATCGAGCTTGAGGGGGTTCCCGAGCTGATCGACCCGGTCATGATCTGTGCCTTCGAGGGCTGGAACGACGCCGGAGACGCCGCCTCGACCGCGGTCGGGCACCTGGACCGGGAGTGGAAGGGCGAGGTCTTCGCCTCGCTCGACGCCGAGGACTACTACGACTTCCAGGTGAACCGGCCCACCGTGGCCCTGGAGGGCGGGGTGCGCAAGATCACGTGGCCGACGACCCGGCTCTCGGTGGTCCGGGCGGACACCGGGGAGAAGTCCCGGGACCTGGTGCTGGTGCGCGGTATCGAGCCGAGCATGCGCTGGCGGTCGTTCTGCAACGAGATCCTCGGCTACGCCCATGAGTTGGGCGTGGAGATGGTCGTCATCCTCGGCGCCCTGCTCGGCGACACCCCGCACACCCGGCCGGTGCCGGTCAGCGGGGTCACCTCCGACCCGGACCTGGCCCGCAGCCTCGATCTGGAGGAGACCCGCTACGAGGGCCCGACCGGGATCGTCGGGGTCCTCCAGGAGGCGTGCACCCACGCCGGTGTCCCGGCGGTGAGCCTGTGGGCGGCCGTGCCGCACTACGTCTCGCAGCCGCCGAACCCGAAGGCCACCCTGGCGCTGCTGAACCGCCTCGAGGACCTCATCGCGGTGCGCATCCCCCTCGGCGAGCTGACCGAGGACTCACGGGCCTGGCAGCTGGGCGTGGACCAGCTGGCCGCCGAGGACAGCGAGGTCGCCGAGTACGTCCAGTCGCTGGAGGAGGCGCGGGACACCGCCGAGCTGCCCGAGGCGTCCGGCGAGGCGATCGCCCGCGAGTTCGAGCGCTATCTGCGGCGGCGCGACGGCCAGCCCGGCCCCACCGGCGGCCATGCGACCGAGAGCGGCGGCCTGGAGGGCGGCACGGGAGCCCCGGGCGCCCCCTATCTGCGCGACCCCTCCAGCGGCCACGGGCGGCCGCGCAAGCCGTCCCCCAAGGACGAGGTGGCCAAGGACGACGAGGTCGCCAAGGAGGGCGACGCCGAGGAGACCCACGGCGCCGAGGGCACCGGCGGCGGAGCCGAGAGCGAGGCCAAGGACGCGGACGCGGCCAAGGACGAAGACGCGGCCACGGACGGCGCCAAGGGGGCGGACGACGGCCAGGGCGCCGAGGACCGGGATGGCTCCCCCCTCGACGGGGGCGGCGGGGACGAAGATTCCGGCTCCGACCGGTAACCACGCCCGCCGCACGCGCCCACGACGGCACGCCACACCCGCCACACCACCGCACGCCGCGCACCCCGCCACGTACTGCGTCGCGCACGGGAGAGCGAAGAGCCCGCGCCGGGACGACCCCGGCACGGGCTCATGCGTTCACCGTCGCGGCGCGGCGCCCCGACGAGGCGTCAGAGGGCCACGCCCAGCAGCGCGTCCACGGCGCGCGAGACCAGTCCTGGCGCCCCCTCGTCCGTACCGCCGGTGGCCGACTGCGCGGCGGCCCAGCGGTCCACGGCGGCCACGGCGGCCGGGGAGTCCAGGTCGTCCGCGAGCGCCTTACGGATCTCATCCACCAGGGCGTCGGCCGACGGCCCGTCGGGCCGCGAGACGGCGGCACGCCAGCGGTCAAGGCGCTGCTCGGCCTCCCTCAGCAGCGCGTCCGTCCACTCCCAGTCCGAGCGGTAGTGGTGGGCCAGCAGTGCGAGCCGTATGGCCGCCGGGTCGACGCCGTCGCGGCGCAGCGCCGAGACGAAGACCAGGTTCCCCTTGGACTTGGACATCTTCTCGCCGTCCAGGGCCACCATCCCGGCGTGGACGTACGTCTTGGCGAACGGCCGCTCACCGGTGAGGACCTGGGCGTGCGAGGCGCCCATCTCGTGGTGCGGGAAAGCGAGATCGGATCCGCCGCCCTGCACATCGAAGCCCATGCCGAGGTGGTCCAGGGCGATGGCCACGCATTCGATGTGCCAGCCGGGGCGGCCGCGGCCGAGCGACCCGCCGTCCCAACTCGGCTCGCCGTCACGGGCGGCCGTCCACAGCATCGGGTCCAGGGCGTTCTTCTTGCCCGGGCGCTCCGGGTCGCCACCGCGCTCGGCGGACAGCAGCCGCATGGCCTCGGCGTCGAGTCGGCTGACCGAGCCGAAGGAGGGGTCGGACTCCACGGAGAAGTAGGTATCGCCATCGAGTTCATAGGCGGCGCCCAGGTCACGCAGCCGCTCCACGAGCGGCACGATGCCCGGTATCGCCTCGACGGCGCCGATGTAGTGCCGCGGGGGCAGCATCCGCAGGGCCGTCATGTCCTCGCGGAAGAGGGCGGTCTCGCGCTCGGCGAGGGCGGTCCAGTCGTCGCCGTTCTCCCGCGCCCGCTCCAGCAGGGGATCGTCGACATCGGTGACGTTCTGGACGTAGTGCACCTGGCGCTTGGTGTCGAGCCATACGCGCTGAACGAGGTCGAACGCGTTGTAGGTCGCCGCATGACCCATATGGGTCGCGTCGTACGGGGTGATCCCGCAGACGTAGATGCGCGCGACGGGACCGGGGGTCAGGGTGATCCGTCCCCCGGTCGCTGTGTCGTGAATGCTCAGGTCGCGGCCACTGCCGGGCAGGGCGGGAACCTCAGAAGCGGGCCAGGCATACATGCAATGAGCGTAACCGGATGCAGCGTCCGTATACGAACCGGACCAGTGGTGTTGGGCGGTGTTGGCCGGATGGGTGGTCTTGCGCGGACGCCCACGAGCTGCTTGCGCCGCGCGATCCGCGATCCGCGATCCAGGGAGCCGCGATCCAGGTAACCGGCCCATTCGCTCAGACCGGCGGCCAGGGGATGGCGGGCCACTGGCCGCTGGGCTCGGGGTGCTTCCCCGTGCGCAACAGCGCGGCGACCCGGGCCCGCAGGGCCTCGATCTCGGCCCCGGTGATCAGCTCCGCCAGCCGGGCGCCCAGCGGGGCGCCGTCGGCCAGCTCGCCCGCCAGCCGTCGCAGCACCTCCAGCACGTCCTCCGGCAGCGGTTCCCCGGCCCAGCCCCACAGCAGGGTGCGCAGCTTGTCGTCGGCGTTGAAGGTCACTCCGTGATCAATCGCATAGAGCCGGCCACCGGCCGCGGGCAGCAGATGGCCGCCCTTGCGGTCGCCGTTGTTGATCACCGCGTCCAGGACGGCCAGCCTGCGCAGCCGTACGTCGTCGGCGTGGACCAGCAGCGCCGTACGGCCGCCGCCCACCTCGGCGTAGCCCACGGCCTTCCAGCCGGGGCCCGGTTCATCGCCGTCGACGAGCGCGAGCAGTTCCGCTCCCCCGGCCCCCTCCGAGCCGTCGCCGTCCGGTCCGCCATCCGCCCCGTCCGGCTCGCCCGTGGCCGTCTCGACCTCTACCCAGAGCTGGCACATCCCCTGCCCGTACGGCCCGTCGCGCAGCACCGTGGGCGGCACCAGGCCCCAGCCGGTGGCCTCGGAGATCTCGTACGCCGCGACCTCGCGCTGGGCGAGGGTGCCGTCGGGGAAGTCCCACAGCGGCCGCTCCCCGGCCACCGGCTTGTAGACACAAGGGGCGCTGTGGCCCTCGTACTCGACCGTGCAGTACAGCACCGCGTTGGACGCCTCCCGGACCCGGCCGCGCACCGTCAGCTCACCGAGGGCCAGCAGCTCGGCCGGGGGCACGAGGCGCGAAGCCTCCGTCGAGTGTGGCGGTGGGAGACGGGTGGGCGGCGTCAGGCTCCGCGGCGGTATCCGTTCTGGCGCGGACATACGTGTCCCTCCGGGTCGAGCGGCAGACTGCACAGCGGGCAGGGCGGCCGGCCGGCGTTGACGACCTCCAGGGCGCGCTTGGCGAACGCGCGCGCCTGCGTCCCGGTCAGCCGCACCCGCAGCATGGGCGGGCCGTTCACATCGTCCTGGAGCAGCCGCTCCTCGGCCTCGGCCAGGTCCTCCTCGGACTCGGCCTCCAACTCGACCAGGGCCTGCGCCTCGACGATCATCCGCTGCTCCTCGCCGTCCCAGGCGAGTGCCATGGTGCCGACCCGGAACTCCTCCTCCACGGGGACTTCCAGCGGTCCTGTGTCGCTGAGTTCGGTCGGCGCGACGGCGGGGACCGGGGCGTTTCCGCCGGTGCGCCGCACCACCTCGTCCAGCAGCTCATCTATCCGCTCGGCCAACGCGGCGACCTGCGTCTTCTCCAACGCGACACTGGTGGTCCGGCTACCGGCGGACGCCTGCAGGAAAAAGGTACGGCGACCAGGCAGCCCGACCGTACCGGCGACGAAACGGTCCGGCGGGTCATAGAGGAACACCTGACGGGACAACGTCCTGCTCCATTTGATTCGACTGCTCGGCTGACTGACTGCTGACCGCTGGGTGTCACGACCGCCCGGTCACGGCTGTCACGGCGCCCTCGCACCGCGGCACCACCCTACTGCGCACGGCGATCACGGTGCTCCCGCGTCGCCGCCCACCGCCGCGTCCCCGCCGCGGTCGCCGGTGTTCTCCTCACGCGGCGCCAGACCGGCGAAGTCCCCGGTGTCGCCGAGACGGACGAGGAAGGGCCGGGTCGGGGTGTACCGGATCGCGGTGACCGAGCAGGGCTCGACCGAGATCCGCTGGAACAGATCGAGATGGAGTCCGAGGGCGTCCGCGACCAGCGCCTTGATGATGTCCCCGTGGGAGCACATCAGATAGGCCGCGTCGGCGCCGTGCTCCCGCTCGATCGAGGCGTTCCAGTCGCGCACCGCCTCGACCGCGCGCGCGTGCATGGCGCGCATGGACTCGCCACCGGGGAAGGCGGCCGCCGACGGATGCTGCTGGACGATGTTCATCAGTGGTTCATCGGCGAGCTCGGCCAGCTTCCGGCCCGACCAGTCGCCGTAGTGGCACTCCCCGATCCGGTCGTCGGGGTGCAGCGGCAGTTCGGGGCGGGCGGCGAGCAGCGGGGCCAGTGTCTCCCGGCAGCGCTGCAGCGGGCTGGTGACGGCGGCGGCGAGCGGCACCCCGGCCAGTCTTCCGGGCAGCGACGCGGCCTGGGCCGTACCGCGCTCGTCGAGGGCGACACCGGGTGTCCAGCCCGCGAGGATGCCCGCGGTATTGGCGGTGGACCGGCCGTGCCGTACGAGGATCAGCATGGGCATGGCTGCCACCCTACGACCCCTCCGGCGGCGCTCAGCGGGGATCCGCACCGTTCCCGCACAGGGTCCCCCTGTGCCGATGGGCATCGCGCGAGGCACAATGCGCAGCGTGATCGTGGATTGTGCCATCTACCGGGACGGGGCCCGCTCCGAGGGACCCGCTGACTTCTCCGACGCCCTGGACGAGGCGCGGGCGCGTGGGGACGCCTTCTTGTGGATCGGTCTTCATGAGCCGACCGAGAAGGAGTTCGAGCTGGTCACCAGCGAGTTCGGGTTGCATCCGCTGGCCGTTGAGGATGCCCTGGGCGCCCATCAGAGGCCGAAGCTGGAGGTCTATGACGACTCGCTGTTCCTGGTGCTCAAGCCGGTGCAGTACGACGACAAGGCCGGGACCGTCACCGCGGGTGAGCTGATGGTCTTCGTCGGTGACTCCTTCGTGGTGACCGTAAGGCACGGCGAGGCCAATCCGCTCGGCTCGGTGCGCGACCGGCTGGAGAAGACGCCCGAGGTGCTGCAGCACGGCCCCACGGCGGTGATGTACGCGGTCTCCGACGCGGTCGTGGACCACTACCTGGACGTGGCCGACGCTCTCCACGGGGACCTGGAGGAGCTGGAGACGGAGGTCTTCGCCCCGAACGCGGGCGCCGGGCAGAACACCGCGGGGCGGATCTACGCCTTCAAGCGCGAGGTGATGGAATTCCGCCGCTCGACCGGGCCGTTGGGGGAGCCGATGGAGCGGCTCAGCGGCGCCGGGGTGCCGTTCGTGCACGAGGGCTCCCGGCCGTTCTTCCGCGATGTCAGCGACCATCTGACCCGGGTGAACGAGCATGTGGAGGGGCTGGACCGGCTGCTGTCCGACGTCCTCTCCGCCCATCTCGCGCAGATGGGCGTGCGGCAGAACGACGACATGCGGAAGATCTCGGCGTGGGCTGCCATGGCCGCGGTACCGACGATGATCGCCGGGATCTACGGCATGAACTTCACGCACATGCCGGAGCTCGAGCAGTCCTGGGGATACCCGGCGGTGATCGTGCTCATGGGCGGTGTGATCGCGCTGCTGTACCGCTGGTTCAAGCGGCGCGGGTGGCTCTGAGCCGTCCGTCGGCCTCAGACGAACTCGGGAGCCTCGGGGGCCTCGGGCGCCTCCGGGGCTCCTGGCGCGGCAGGAGCGCTCTTCGCGGGGCCGCCCAGGGCGTTCCGCCGCTCGGGCATCCGCAGGGACACCATGCGCCGCCAGCCGCCCAGCCGCTCGTATGTGTGCAGGGCCTGGATCCCCGCCTCGAGCAGCGCGGACTTCGGCCTGGGCCAGCCTAGGAGACGTCCCATATGGGCCATCACGGCCAGGCTGACGTCCCGGTAGACCTCCATCTCGGCGAGCGCGCTCTCCCGCAGGGTCCGCTGGATGGTCCGGCCGTACCCACCGGCGGCCAGGCGCAGCAGCTCCTCGTGGCAGTAGGCGAGGTGGTTGTCCTCGTCGTCGGCGATCATGCGCACCGCGCGGCCGAGGTCGGGGTGGTCGCCGAAGTACCCGCGCAACATCATCATCTGGGCGGAGGCGCGCTGTTCGGTGACCCTGCTGTGGGCGAGGTAGACCACGATGTCGTGCTCGGTGAGCGGTTCGTCGCGGCGCAGCTTGTCATGGGCGAGGCCGATGCCGCGGGCCTCGAGGAGCATCGTGTAGTCGGTCTCGGGGGGCACCTCCATGGGCTCCAGACCGCGCCTGCGGAGCAGGGCGTTGAAGATCCGGCCGTGTTTGTCCTCGTCGGCGCCATGGCGGGCGATCTTGGGCGCGAGGGAGCGGCTGCTCTCGGGCACGAGGGCGGCGATCCGGCCGTTCTCCCAGCCTCCCTGGGCCTCCCCGCTGGCCGCGACGGAGCAGAAGAGCCGGAACGACTCGTCGTTGTCGAGGATCTCCTGGAACACGCTTTTCGCCGAGAGCATCGCCGCCACCTCCGTGCGCTGGTCGTGCGCAGAAAAAGTCAACGGCCCGGTGGGGGCGGCGGCAACAGCTGGGGCATCCGGCTCGGCCGAACGGGGGATCCGTCCATACGCCGCGTCCGCGTAACCCCTGGGCGGCGGAGGCGTTGTGCTGGGTGACGGCCGTGGCGGGGAAGACCCCCGAGCCCCCACCACGGCCGCGGAAATCTCCCGGCTCCCCGGCTCTTTCGGGCGCCCGGCCTTCCCCGTCTCCCGGCTTCTCTGCTTCGCGGTCTCCCGGCCGCCGGGCTTCTCGGCTTCCCGGCTACTCGGCTTCCTGGCTTCCTGGCTTCTCGGCTTCCCGGCTTCCGGGCTTCCCGGCTTCTCTGCGCGGCGCCGTAGGGTCCGCTCCTCGTGCGTTACGCGAGCCCGGCCCGCTCCAGGGCCTCGACGCCCGCCCGCAGCCCGGCGAGCCGCTCCTCCAGCGTGAAGCCCGAGGGCGTGAGCGACAGGGTGGTGACCCCGGCCCCCGCGTACGCCTGCATGCGGTCGGCGATGCGCTCGACGGGGCCGAGCAGCGAGGTGGAGTCGATCAGCTCGTGGGGGACGGCCGCGGCGGCGCCCTCCTTATCCCCTGCGAGGTACTTCTCCTGGATCTCGGCGGCCTCCTTCTCGTACCCCATGCGCTGCGCCAGCTTGTTGTAGAAGTTCTGCTTGGCGCTGCCCATGCCGCCCACGTAGAGCGCGGTGTACGGGCGGAACTGGTCGGCGAGGGCGCGGACATCGTCGCCGAGTGCCATGGGGACGGTGGGCACCACGTCGAAGCCCTCGAGGTCCTTGCCCGCCTTCTCGCGGCCCGTGCGGAGCGCGCTGAGGGTGGTCGCCTCGGCGTGCTCGGGCGCGTAGAACAGGACCAGGGCACCGTCGGCGATCTCGCCGGTCTGCTCCAGGTTCTTCGGGCCGATGGCCGCGATGTAGAGCGGGATGTACTCCCGCACCGGGTGCACGGTGAGCTTGAGGGGCTTGCCGGGGCCGTCGGGCAGCGGCAGGGTCCAGTTCTGGCCCTCGTGGGTCAGCCGCTCGCGCGACATCGCCTTGCGGATGATCTCCACGTACTCGCGGGTGCGGGCGAGCGGCTTGTCGAACCGGGTCCCGTACCAGCCCTCGGACACCTGCGGCCCCGAGACGCCGAGCCCGAGGCGGAAGCGGCCGCCGGAGAGGGTGTCCAGGGTGGCGGCGGTCATCGCCGTCATGGCGGGGGTGCGGGCCGGGATCTGGAAGATGGCGGAGCCGACGTCGATGCGCTCGGTCTGCGCGGCGACCCACGCGAGCACCGTGGCCGCGTCCGAACCGTAGGCCTCGGCCGCCCAGCAGACGGAATAGCCGAGCCTGTCGGCCTCGCGGGCGACCGCGAGGTTGTCCGCGTCCATTCCGGCACCCCAGTAGCCGAGGTTGATGCCGAGCCTCATACCGCACCCCTTACTGATCAGTAATGTCGCTCTTCCGGGGACTGTAGCGCGCATGGCCCCGATACGTCAGGGGTGGGTTATCCACAGGCTGCCACGGGGCGCTTCGCGGCCAGTAATCTCGACGTTCATGGAGCTAAGGCACCTCGGCCGCACGGGCCTGCGCGTCTCCCGGCTCGGGCTCGGCACGCTCACCTGGGGGCGGGACACCGACGAACACGACGCCGCGGATCAGCTCAAGGCGTTCTGGGAGGCGGGCGGGACGCTCGTCGACACCGCGGATGTGTACGCGGACGGCGGCGCCGAATACCTCCTGGGGCAGCTGCTGGAGGGGCTGCTGCCCCGGCGCGACCTCCAGATCGCGACCAAGGCCGGTAGCGTGCCCGACCCCGACCGCCGCTTCGACGCCTCGCGCGGCCATCTGCTGGCCGCGCTGGACGCCTCCCTGGAGCGGCTGGGCACGGACTATGTCGACCTGTGGCAGGTGCACGCCTTCGACCCCTTCACCCCGCTCGAGGAGACCCTTCAGGCGCTCGACATCGCGGTGAGCAGCGGGCGGGCCCGCTATGCGGGGGTGTCCAACTTCAGCGGCTGGCAGCTCGCGAAGGCCGCCACCTGGCAGCTGGCCTCCTCGGGCGCGCACACCCGGCTGGCCAGCACGCAGATGGAGTATTCGCTGCTCCAGCGCGGTGTGGAGCGCGAGGTGCTGCCCGCCGCGCTCGACCTGGGCGTCGGGCTGCTGCCGTCCTCGCCGCTGGGCCGCGGTGTGCTCACCGGCAAGTACCGCCATACGACGCCCGCCGACTCGCGCGGCGCCTCCGAGCTCGCGGCGTTCGTCGAGCCGTATCTGGACGAGGAGGCGAGCCGGATCGTCGAGGCGGTCGCCATAGCCGCTGACGGCCTGGCGACCACCGCGCTCAATGTGGCCCTGGCCTGGGTCCGCGACCGCCCGGGCGTCACCGCCCCGATCGTCGGCGCGCGCAACGCCCAGCAGCTGAGGGCGGCGTTGTCGGCGGAGGCCCTTAGTCTTCCGGACGAGATCTGCCAGGCGCTCGACGATGTGTCGGCGCCCGTGCACCGCTATCCCGATCAGGACTGGAGCACGCTGTGAGCACCGACCGCCTCACCGGCGACGCCGCACCCGCGCCCGAGGAGGCCGCCCCGGGGTCCCCAGAGCAGACGGCACCACCGGTGGCAGCGGGATCCCCCGGCGCCCCCGCGGGGGCGGCCACGGCCGCCGGACAGGGCGGGACCGATGAGGCAGAGGCCCCCGCCGGGGAGGGCACGTCCGGCCGACGAACAGGCCAGGGCGGCGCGGAGGCGGGCGGCGACACGGAGGCAAGCGGCGAGGCGGACGCGGGCAACGGCGCCCCGGCACCCGACGGACACGACACGGCCGGGGGCCCCGAGAGCTC
>NZ_LAKD02000117.1 GCF_000968685.2 Streptomyces antioxidans | reverse complement strand
GTTCGGGTTGGAGGGGCCTGCGCTGACGGTGGATACGGCGTGTTCGTCGTCGTTGGTGGCGTTGCATTTGGCTGTGGGGGCGTTGCGGGAGGGTGAGTGTTCGCTGGCGTTGGCTGGTGGTGTGACGGTGATGTCGACGCCGATGGCGTTTGTGGAGTTCAGCCGTCAGGGTGGGTTGGCTGTGGATGGTCGGTGTAAGGCGTTTTCGGATGGGGCGGATGGGACGAACTGGGGGGAGGGTGTGGGTGTTGTGGTGTTGGAGCGGTTGTCGGATGCGCGGCGTCATGGTCATGAGGTGTTGGCGGTGGTGCGGGGTTCGGCGGTGAATCAGGATGGTGCGTCGAATGGTTTGACGGCGCCGAATGGTCCGTCGCAGGAGCGGGTGATCCGGGCCGCGTTGGCGAGTGGTGGTCTGTCCGCGTCCGATGTGGATGTGGTGGAGGCGCACGGGACCGGGACGAGGCTCGGTGATCCGATCGAGGCGCAGGCGTTGCTGGCCACGTACGGGCAGGACCGGGATGCCCCGCTCTTGCTGGGTTCGGTGAAGTCGAATATCGGGCATACGCAGGCGGCTGCGGGTGTGGCTGGTGTGATCAAGATGGTGTTGGCGATGCGGCATGGGGTGTTGCCGCGGACGTTGCACGTGGACGAGCCGTCTTCGCAGGTGGATTGGTCTTCGGGCGCGGTGGAGTTGTTGGGTGAGGCGCGGGCGTGGGAAGCGGGTGACGGTCCGCGGCGTGCGGGTGTCTCCGCGTTCGGCGTCAGCGGGACCAACGCCCATGTGATCCTCGAGGAGGGCACCGAACCCGCAACCTCGGCACCGAAGGTCCGTGACCACGGACCGGTTGCTTGGGTGGTGTCCGGGCGCGGGGCGGAGGGCCTGAGCCGACAGGTCGCGCGGCTGGCCGACCACGCCGCGGCGACCGGCGATCTATCAGCAGCGGATGTGGGGTTCTCGCTGGCGACGAGTAGGGCGCGGTTGTCGCATCGGGTCGCGGTGGTGGGTTCCTCGGTGGATGAGTTGCTGCGTGGTCTGCGGGCGGTGAGCGGGGGTGTTGCCGCAGCGACGGATGGCCGGTTGGGTGTGGTGTTCACCGGTCAGGGTGCGCAGCGGATGGGCATGGGGCGTGGGCTGTATGGGGTGTTGCCGGTGTTCACCGAGACGCTGGATCGGGTGGCGTCGGGCTTTGAGGGTCTGTTGGATCGGTCGTTGTTGAATGTGGTGTTTGACGACGCTGGGGCGTTGGAGGACACGTTGTACGCCCAGGCGGGGTTGTTTGCCGTTGAGGTTGCGTTGTTTGAGCAGCTGCGGGTGTGGGGTGTTGTTCCTGATTTCGTGGCGGGGCATTCGGTGGGTGAGGTGTCGGCTGCTTACGCGGCGGGTGTGGTGTCGTTGGAGGATGGGTGCCGGTTGGTGGCGGCGCGGGGCCAGGCGATGCGGCGGGCACGTTCGGATGGGGCGATGCTGGCCGTGGGCGCTGCGGAGGCCGATGTTGTTGAGCTGTTGGGCGATGGGGTGGGTCTGGCCGCGGTGAACGGGCCTGCCTCGGTCGTGGTGTCGGGCGACGCCGACCGGGTCGCGGTGTTGGAGGGGGTGTGTCGGGAGCGGGGTTGGAAGGTCAGTCGGTTGCGGGTGTCGCGGGCGTTCCATTCCCACCACATGGATGGAGTGCTGGGGAAGTTCGCCGCCGCCATCGACCAGCTCACCTTTGCGCAGCCGCGGATGCCGCTGGTGTCGACGGTGACGGGGCAGTTGATGGACGAGCGGGTGACCACGCCCGCGTATTGGGTGGAGCAGGTGCGGGCCACGGTGCGTTTCGGCGATGCCGTGGAGTACATGGCCGAGCAGGGTGGCGTGACCGCGTTCCTGGAAGTGGGACCCGACGCGGCCTTGTCCGCCACGGTCACCGAGGCTGGCCACGACGCCGTTCCCACCCTCCGCAGTGGACATGACGACGAGACCTGCGTCGTCTCCGCCGTCGCCCAACTCCACGTACACGGCTTCGATGTGGACTGGGCCGCGATCTTCGCGCCGTACCGTCCGCAGCGGGTCGCGCTGCCGACGTACGCGTTCCGGCAGGAGCGTTTCTGGTTGTCCACGGGACCCGCCGGACTGCTTGCGGACGCGGTGGAACTGCCCCGCGGAGGAGCCGTGGTGTCGGGTCGGCTGTCGTTGGGCTCGATGGCGTGGCTCGCGGGCCACGCGGTGGGCGGCGAGGTCGTCGTGCCGGGCACGGGCCTGGCCGACATGGCCGTACGCGCCGGTCACCACGTCGGATGCGAGCTGGTCGAGGAGCTGACCCTCCAGGCGCCGTTGGTGGTGCCCGCGTCGGGCGGTGTGGCCGTGCGTGTTGTGACGACCCCGCCGGCCGCCGACGGGCGGTGCGGAGTGGAGGTGCACTCGCGCCCCGAAGGGCCCTCCGAGGAGTGGACCTGCCACGCCAGCGGGACGCTTGCCCCGGGCGGGCCGGTGGCGGCGGAGCCGGTGAGCTGGCCTCCGGCCGATGCCGTCGAGGTGCCCGTCGTCGGCCTCTACGACGAGCTGGCCGCTCGGGGCTTCGCGTACGACGGTGTCTTCCGAGGGCTGCGCCGGGCGTGGCGACACGACGACGAGCTGTTCGTCGAAGCGGCGGTGGACGGCGACGTCTCGGGCTTCGGGGTGCATCCGGCGCTGCTGGACGCGGTGCTGCACGGGATCGCGGTGTCCGGGTGGGACGGTGTCGGCGGTGTTCCGTTCGCGTGGTCGGGCGTGCGGGTGCTCGCCGTCGGTGCCGAGTGGGTGCGGGCGCGGCTGGTGCGGATGGCCGACGGGGGCATTTCGATCACAGCCGTCGATGACACCGGGATGCCGGTGGCCACCGTTGAGGCCCTTCAGCTCAGGCCGCTTTCGGACTGGCGGTCGGCCACCAGGCGGCACACCGGCCCGCTCTACACGGTGGCGTGGACCGAGGTGGAACGGGCTGACGGCGCGGAAGCGGACGCCCCGGAAGCCATCGAGATCACCGGGCCGGCCGACCTGGCCGAGCCGCCCGTCGGTGCCCCGGCCACGGCGGTGTTCCACGCCGCGTCCGGAGACGGTGCCGACCCGGAGCGGGCCGACGAGGCCGTTGCCGAAGCACTCGCGGTGGTTCAGGCATGGCTCTCCGACGAGCGATGGGCAGCCACCACCCTGCTCGTGGTGACGCGCAACGCCGTGGCGTGTGCCGACGGCGATCCCGCCCCGGACGTGGTGGGCGCGGCCGTCGCCGGTCTGGTGCGCTCGGCGCAGTCGGAGCACCCCAACCGCATCGTGCTGGCCGATGTGGACGAACCCGGCGGTGCGGCCGACCTGTTGCGGATCCCCTGGCGGGAGCCGCAACTGGCGGTACGGGGCGGTCGGGTGCTCGTGCCCAGGCTGACGCGCATGCCCGTGCCGACCGACCCCGAATCCCCGTGGACCGGTGACGGCACCGTCGTGGTGACCGGCGCCACCGGCGGTCTCGGCGCGGTCGTGGCCCGGCACCTGGTGGTCGAGCACGGTGTGCGGCACCTGATGCTGCTGTCCCGGTCCGGTCCGGCCGCGCCCGGGGCCGAGGCGCTGGTGTCCGAGCTGTCCGAGCGGGGCGCCGACGTCCGCGTGGTCGCGTGTGACGTCGCCGACCGCGCGGACCTCGCCGCCGCGCTGGCACAGGTCGAGCACCCGGTGACCGGCGTGGTCCACGCCGCGGGCGTACTGGACGACGGTGTGGTGTCCGCGCTGACCCCGCACCGGGTATCGGCGGTGCTGCGCCCCAAGGCGATCGGCGCATGGCATCTGCACGAGCTGACACAGGACATGCCGGTGCGGGCGTTCGTGCTGTTCTCCTCGGTCGCGGGCGTGCTCGGCGGGGCCGGTCAGGCCAACTACGCCGCGGCGAACGCGTTCCTCGACGCCCTCGCCGGGCAGCGCAGGCGACACGGACTGCCCGCCACGTCTCTCGCCTGGGGGCTATGGTCGACCGAGACCGGCATGACGGGCCGACTCGATGGGGCGAGCCGGGCGCGCGTCGCCCGCGGCGGCATCGCCGCTCTGTCCACGGAGGAGGGGCTGGGGCTCTTCGACGCCGCGTGTGCCACCGACACCGCCCAGGTGGTGCCGGTCCGGCTCGCCCTCGACGCATTGCGGGCGCGCGCCGAACGCAATGACCTTCCGGCACTCTTCAGGGGTCTTGTCGCCGATCGTCCCAAGGCGATTGCCACGGCCGCGGCGTCGCACGATCCGCTGGTCGGCCTGAGCGGTGCCGACCGCCACGGCTACCTCCTCGATCTGGTCCGCGGCCGCGTCGCCATCGTCCTGGGCCACGCCGACGCGTCCGCGATCGACCCGCACCGCGTCTTCCAGGAGCTGGGATTCGACTCGCTGACCGCGGTGGAGCTGCGCACCGGCCTCAGCGAGGCCACCGGTCTCCGGTTGCCCGCCACGCTGGTGTTCGACCACCCGACCCCGGCCGCGCTCGCCGCGCGCCTCGACGAACTGCTCGGTGGCACCGAACGGTCGGCAGCGGAGGAGGAGCCGGTAGCCGCGGCCGACGAACCGATCGCCATCGTCGGCATGGCCTGCCGGTACCCGGGCGGGGTCCGCGGACCCGAGGACCTGTGGCGCCTTGTCGACGGCGGCCGCGACGCCATCGCCGCGTTCCCCGACGACCGCGGTTGGGACCTGGACGGAGTCTTCGACTCGGTCGTGGAGGAGCAGCGCGCCCGTTTCCGCCCCGAAGGCGGCTTCCTGTATGAGGCGGCGGAGTTCGACCCCGGGTTCTTCGGCATCTCGCCGCGTGAGGCGGTGGCGATGGACCCGCAGCAGCGGCTGCTGCTTGAGACGACCTGGGAGGCGTTCGAACACGCCGGGATGGACGCCGGGTCGGTGCGGGGCAGCCGGACCGGCGTGTTCACCGGCGTCATGTACTACGACTACGCCACCCGTCTGCCCGCGGTGCCGGAGCATCTGCAGGCATTTGTCGATACCGGCAACGCGGGCAGTGTGCTGTCCGGGCGGCTGGCGTACACCTTCGGGCTCGAGGGGCCGACGCTGACGGTGGACACGGCGTGTTCGTCGTCGCTGGTGGCGCTGCACCTGGCGGCACAGTCGCTGCGGCAGGGGGAGTGCTCCCTGGCGCTCGCCGGTGGCGTCACGGTCATGTTCACGCCCAAGGTGTTCACCAACTTCGCCCGGCAGGGCGGGCTCGCTGCCGACGGCCGGTGCAAGTCCTTCTCGGACGAGGCAGATGGCACCGGCTGGGGCGAAGGCGTCGGGATGCTCGTGTTGGAGCGGTTGTCGGATGCGCGGCGTCATGGTCATGAGGTGTTGGCGGTGGTGCGGGGTTCGGCGGTGAATCAGGATGGTGCGTCGAATGGTTTGACGGCGCCGAATGGTCCGTCGCAGGAGCGGGTGATCCGGGCCGCGTTGGCGAGTGGCGGTCTGTCCACGTCCGATGTGGACGTGGTGGAGGCGCATGGGACCGGGACCGCTTTGGGTGATCCGATCGAGGCACAGGCTCTGCTCGCCACCTATGGCAGCGACCGGGACCGGCCGTTGTGGTTGGGGTCGATCAAGTCGAATATCGGGCATACGCAGGCGGCTGCGGGTGTGGCTGGTGTGATCAAGATGGTGCAGGCGATGCGGCATGGGGTGTTGCCGCGGACGTTGCACGTGGGTGAGCCGTCGTCGCAGGTGGATTGGTCCTCGGGTGCCGTGGAGTTGTTGGGTGAGGCGCGCGCCTGGAAGGCGGGGAGTGGTCTCCGGCGTGCGGGTGTGTCGTCGTTCGGGATCAGTGGGACGAATGCGCATGTGATCGTGGAGGAGGCTGAGCCGTCGCCGGTTGCCGAGCGCGGTGAGTCTGTGGGTGTTCCGGTGGTGTGGTCGGTGTCGGGGCGCGGGGTGGAGGGGTTGCGGGCGCAGGCGGCGCGGTTGGCCGAGTTCCTGGGCGAGCGTTCTGATGTGTCGCCTGTGGATGTGGGGTTTTCGCTGGCCATGAGCAGGGCGCGGTTGTCGCATCGTGCTGTGGTGGTGGGTTCCTCGGTGGATGAGTTGGTGGGTGGTCTGCGGGCGGTGAGTGGGGGTGTTGCCGCGGTGGCGGGCGCCCGGTTGGGTGTGGTGTTCACCGGTCAGGGTGCGCAGCGGGTGGGCATGGGTCGTGGTCTGTACGGGGTATTGCCGGTGTTCACCGAGACGCTGGACCGCGTGGCGTCGGGCTTTGAGGGGTTGCTGGATCGGTCGTTGTTGGATGTGGTGTTCGACGATGCTGGGGCGTTGGAGGACACGTTGTACGCCCAGGCGGGGTTGTTTGCCGTTGAGGTTGCGTTGTTTGAGCAGCTGCGGGTGTGGGGTGTTGTTCCTGATTTCGTGGCGGGGCATTCGGTGGGTGAGGTGTCGGCTGCTTACGCGGCGGGTGTGGTGTCGTTGGAGGATGGGTGCCGGTTGGTGGCGGCGCGGGGCCAGGCGATGCGGCGGGCACGTTCGGACGGGGCGATGCTGGCCGTGGGCGCTGCGGAGGCCGATGTCGTCGAGCTGCTGGGTGATGGGGTGGGTCTGGCCGCGGTGAACGGTCCTGCCTCGGTGGTGGTCTCGGGCGACGCGGACCGGGTCGCTCAGGTGGAGGGGGTGTGTCGGGAGCGGGGTTGGAAGGTCAGTCGGTTGCGTGTGTCGCGGGCGTTCCATTCCCACCACATGGATGAGGTGCTTGGGGAGTTCGCCGCCGCCATCGACCAGCTCACCTTTGCGCAGCCGCGGATGCCGCTGGTGTCGACCGTGACGGGGCAGCTGGTGGACGAGCGGGTGGCGACGCCCGCGTATTGGGTGGAGCAGGTGCGGGCCACGGTTCGTTTTGCGGATGCCGTGGAGTACATGGCCGGGCAAGGTGGTGTGAGCGCGTTCCTGGAGCTGGGACCCGATGCCGCGCTGACTCCGGTGATCGACAGTGCCGTGGCGGTGCCGACGCTGCGGGAGGGGCATGGTGAACACCGGGCGCTACTGGCGGCGTTGGGCCGGTTGCACACCCATGGCGTCGAACCCGACTGGGCCGCCGTCTACGCACCGTATGCCCCGCGCCGCGTCGACCTCCCGACCTACGCCTTCCAACACGAGCGCTACTGGCTGAACGCCGCGACGGGCACGGGTGACGTGCGGTCGATCGGTGTGGCTGGCGTACGGCACTGGCTGCTCGGCGGCGCGGTGGCGTTGCCGGAGGGCGGGACCGTGTTGACGGGCCGGTTGTCCGCCGGGCAGGCGGACTGGCTGTCCGGACACCTGGTCGGCGGAGAGATGGTCGTGCCGGGGACCGTGCTGGTGGACCTCGCGTCGTGCGCGGGCGACGAGGTCGGCTGCGACGTGGTCGAGGAGTTGAGCCTGCGGACACCGCTGGTCGTGCCCGATTCGGGCGACATCGAGCTCCGCGTGGTCGTCGGCCCCGTCGATACCGAGGGGCGTGGGGCGGTGTCGGTGTACTCCCGCTCGGCCGGTTCGGACGGGAGCTGGACCTGCCACGCCACCGGGACCCTCGCGGTCGGACCGGACGTGGCCTCCGAACCGGCGGTGACCTGGCCACCGGCCGACGCCGAGGACGTGTCCGTCGCGGGCCTGTACGACGCGCTTGCCGACGCAGGTCTGAGCTACGACGGCGTGTTCCGGGCGGTCACCTCGGTATGGCGCCACGACGATGACCTGTATGTCGAGGCCGGGCTCGACGGTGATCTGGTGGCCGGATTCGCCCTGCATCCGGCGTTGCTGGACGCCGTGTTGCACGGGATCGCGGTGTCCGGGTGGGACGGCGTCGGCGGTGTTCCGTTCGTGTGGTCGGGCGTGCGGGTGTTCGCGGTCGGCGCGGCGCGGGTGCGGGCGCGGCTGACGCGCACCGCCGACGGCGGAGTGTCGGTGTCGGTCGTCGACGACACCGGAAACCCGGTCGCCACCGTGGATTCCCTGCTGCTCCGGCCGATCCCGCGAGGACAGCCCGCGGCCATGGCCGACGACTCCCTGTTCGAGCTCGACTGGACCACGATCGAGGCGGGCCCCCGTACCGAACCGGTCACGGCCGTGGTCGGCTCCGCCGCCGGTCTGTCCCATGTGGAGCGGGCACCGGACGTCGTGGTGTACCGGGTCGACGGTGCTCCGGCCGAGGTGACCGACGCCGTGTCGGCGACGTTGGCGGTGCTCCAGCAGTGGATCGCGGACGACCGCTGGGTGTCGTCCCGCATGGTCGTCGTGACGCGCAACGCGGTGAGCTGCCCCGGTGACCAGCGGACGGACCTGGTGGGCGCGGCCGTGACCGGGCTGGTGCGGTCGGCGCAGTCGGAGCATCCGGACCGGATCGTCCTGGTGGACGTCGGGGACACCGACGACACCGACGACATCGCCGCACTGGGATGGACTTCCGGGATCGGCGAGCCGCAGCTCGCGATCCGCTGCGGCCGGGTACTGGTCCCACGGCTGAGGAAGACGACATCACCGCCGTCCGCCGAGCCCGGATGGGCAGGTGACGGCACCGTGGTGGTCACGGGTGCGACGGGCGGCCTGGGCGCGTTGGTGACCCGGCACCTGGTGGACGAGCACGGTGTGCGGCGATTGCTGCTGCTGTCGCGGTCGGGCATGGCCGCGCCGGGCGTCGAAGCACTGGTGGCGGAGCTGGGTGAGCGGGGTGCGGACGTACGGGTGGCCGCTTGTGACGTCGCCGACCGGGACGCGCTCGCGGGTGTGCTGGCCGCCCTTCCCCCGGGGGCCGAGGTGACCGGGATCGTGCACGCGGCCGGTGTGCTCGACGACGGCGTACTCGCCTCGTTGACGCCGGAACGGGTGGCGGGGGTGCTGGCGCCCAAGGCCGTCGGGGCGTGGCACCTGCACGAGCTGACCCGGGACATGCCGGTGCGCGCCTTCGTGCTGTTCTCCTCGATCGGCGGGGTCCTGGGCAGCGCTGGTCAGGCCAACTACGCGGCGGCCAACGCGTTCCTGGACGGGCTGGCCCACCACCGTCATCAGTTGGGACTTCCGGCCACCTCACTGGCCTGGGGCCTGTGGGCGGGGGAGCAGGGGATGGGCGCGGGGCCCGGCCCGAAGCGGCCGGTCCGTGGCGGGGTCGCCCCGTTGTCCGAGGCGGAGGGGCTGGCGCTGTTCGACCTGTTGGCCACCGCCGACCGGCCGTTCGTGGTCCCCGCCCGGCTCCAGCCGGGCGAACTCCGGGATCGCGCCGACACCGGCTACCTCCCCGCGGTCCTGCGGCGGCTGGTGCGCACCGCGCCGCGCAGGCGCACGGTACGCGGGCAGGAGGCGCCCGCCGACTTCGCGGCGCTGGACGACGCTGCACGCGCCAGGGCGCTGACCGATCTGGTGCGCGATCGGGTGGCCACCGTGCTCGGCTACGCGTCGGGTGGCGAAGTGGCGCTGGAAAAGGGCTACTTGGACATGGGATTCGACTCGCTGACGGCGCTCGAGCTCCGTAACGACCTGTCCGCCGCGGTGGGCCTACGGTTGCCCGCGACCCTGCTCTTCGACCACCCGACGCCCGCGACCACCGTCCGCAGGCTCGGCGAACTGCTCGCCCCGGGGACACCCGAGCCGATCAGCGCCGAGTCCAGCGAGCCGGAGATCCGGCGCGCGCTTGCCGCGCTGCCGCTCGACCGGCTCAGGGAACTGGGCCTGCTGGAGACGCTGCTGGGCCTCACCGCGCCGAACGGCGACGGCGCGACCGCGAGCGACGGCACCGACCACGTCAAGGACATCAACGAGCTCGACGTCGACGGCCTCGTGGCCAGGGCGCTCGGCTCCGACCAGGCCGGTCTTGGAGGACACTAGCGATGGCCAGCACCGAAGACCGCGTCGTCGAAGCACTGCGCGCATCCCTGCGTGAGAACGAGCTCCTGCGGGCCCGTAACGAGAAACTGGTCGCCGAGGCGAGCGAGCCGATCGCGATCGTCGGCATGGGGTGCAGGCTCCCCGGCGGAGTCACCTCTCCCGAGGACCTGTGGCGACTGGTGGCCACCGGCGGTGACGGCATTGCGCCGTTCCCGACCGACCGTGGCTGGGACCTCGCCGCGCTGTACCACCCGGACCCCGAACACCCGGGCACCAGCTACGTCAGCGAAGGCGGATTCCTCGACGGTGCGGGGGACTTCGACGCCCCGCTGTTCGGGATCTCGCCGCGGGAGGCGCTGGCCATGGACCCCCAGCAGCGGCTGCTGCTCGAGGTGTCCTGGGAGGCGCTGGAGCGCGCGGGAATCGCCCCGACATCGCTGCGGGGCAGCCAGACCGGCGTGTTCGCCGGGGTGATGTACCACGACTACGCGGCCCGCCTGGACGGGATTCCGGAGGATGTGGAGGGCTACCTCGGCACGGGAAACGCGGGCAGCGTCGTCTCCGGGCGCGTCGCCTACGCGCTCGGGCTGGAGGGCCCAGCGGTCACCCTGGATACCGCGTGTTCGTCCTCGCTGGTCGCACTGCACCTCGCCGCCCAGGCGCTGCGCCGCGACGAGTGCGGCCTCGCCCTCGCCGGCGGCGTCACGGTGATGGCCACACCGGACGCCTACGTCGGGTTCAGCAGGCAGCGCGGCCTCGCCCGCGACGCCCGGTGCAAGGCGTTCTCGGCCGCCGCCGACGGCACCAACTGGTCCGAGGGCGTTGGCGTGCTGGTGCTGGAACGACTCTCCGACGCCCGGCGCAACCGGCACCGGGTGCTTGGCGTGATCCGCGGGTCCGCGGTGAACTCCGACGGCGCGAGCAGCGGCCTCACCGCACCGAACGGGCCGTCCCAGGAGCGGGTGATCCGGCGCGCCCTCGCCGCCGCCGGACTGTCCGCATCGGATGTCGACGCGGTCGAAGCGCACGGCACCGGCACCGAGTTGGGCGACCCGATCGAGGCCCAGGCACTGCTCGCCACCTATGGCAGGGGCGACCGGGACCGGCCGCTGTGGCTGGGCTCGGTGAAGTCGAACATCGGGCATACCCAGGCCGCGGCGGGTGTCGCCGGGGTGATCAAGACGGTCATGTCGATGCGGCACGAGCTGCTGCCGCGCACACTGCATGTCGCCGAGCCGTCGCCGCACGTGGACTGGTCGACGGGCGGGGTCGCGCTGCTCACCGACGACGCGGTGTGGCCGAGCACCGGACGGCCGCGGCGCGCCGCCGTGTCCGCGTTCGGGATCAGCGGCACCAACGCACACGTGATCCTGGAGGAACCACAACCACAACCACAGCCAGAACCACAACCGGCCGAAGAGCCCGCCCGGCACGGAACCCGGCCGGGACCATTGGCCTGGCTCGTGTCCGGCGCCGGGGACGAGGCGCTGCGTGCCCAGGCGGCCCGACTGCACACGTACCTCGAGCGGACCACCGCCTCGGACACCGACGTGACACTGTCCCTCGCCACCGACCGCGCCCACCTGGCACACCGCGCCGCCGTGGTCGGCGACGACCGCGACGAACTTCTGCGCGGATTGCGGGCCCTGGCCGAGGGCGAACCGAACCGTGGCGTGGTCGAGGGCATCGCCCGGACCGGCGGCCGGCTCGCCGTGGTGTTCACCGGCCAGGGCAGCCAGCGCCTGGGCATGGGCCGGGACCTCTACGGTGTGCTGCCGGTGTTCACCACCGCCCTCGACGAGATCCGTGGCCACCTCGACCCACTGCTCGGCCGCCCACTGCTGGACGTGCTGTTCGAGGACGGCGACGCCCTGGACGACACGCTGTTCGCCCAGGCCGGGCTGTTCGCCATGGAGGTCGCCCTCGCCGAGCAGCTGCGGGCCTGGGGCGTGACACCCGAATTCGTCGCCGGTCACTCCATCGGTGAGGTGTCCGCGGCCTGCGTGGCGGGTGTGCTCTCACTCGCTGACGCGTGCACCCTGGTGGCCGCCCGTGGCCACGCGATGCGCGGGGCCCGGCAGGGCGGTGCGATGCTCGCCGTGGCCGCACCGGAGGCCGATGTGGTCCCGCTGCTCACCGGCGGGGTGGACCTCGCCGCGGTGAACGGCCAGGAGTCCGTCGTGGTCTCCGGAGACGAGGACGCCGTCGCCGCCATTGAGCGCGAGTTCGGCGCACGGGGCAGGCGGACCAAGCGGCTGCGGGTGTCGCACGCCTTCCACTCCCCGCACATGGACCAGGTGCTGACCGGCTTCGCCGAGGAGATCGCCGGACTGGACTTCCGGTCACCGCGGATCCCGCTGGTGTCCGCGGTGACCGGCGAACTCGCCGACGGCCGGGTGGCCACCGCCGAGTACTGGACCGAGCACATCCGGGCGACCGTGCGCTTCGGCGCCGTGCTCGACCGGCTGGCCGGGCTCGGCGTGACGACCGTCCTCGAGGCCGGGCCGGACGCCGTACTCACCGCGATGGCCGAGGATGCCGGGCACCCGGCCGTCGCGGCGCTGCGCGCCGACCGGGCCGAACCGGCCGCGCTGCTGGCCGCACTCGCCCGGCTGCACGTCGACGGCATCGCCGTCGACTGGCCGCAGGTCCTCGCGCCACTGAACGCCCGCCGGACCGACCTGCCCACCTACGCCTTCCAGCGGCAGCGGTACTGGCTGGCGGACATCGCGGCGCCACACCATGCCGAAGGACCCGCGGCGACCACGCGGTGGCGGTACGAGGTCAGGTGGACCCGTCTGCCTGACCCCGGGAACGCGACGCCGAGCGGGACCTGGCTGCTCCTGGACACCCCGCAGACGCGGGACCCGGCAGTCGCCGGGCTGCTCGCCGACCGCGGCGCCGAGCTGCGATCCGCGGAACTGACCACCGAACGGGCCGAGTTGGCCGACAGGATCGTGGCAGCGGTCGACGGCGCCACCGTCACGGGTGTCGCCGTGTTCGCGCCGGACGCGGCCACCGCGCTCGCCGCGGTGCAGGCCACCGGCGACGCCGCATTGGACTGTCCGCTGTGGCTGGTCACCCGGGACGCGGTCGGCACGGCCCCCGACCCGGCACGGGCGGCCGTATGGGGGCTCGGCCGGGTGGTCGCGCTGGAGCGGCCGGGCCAGTGGGGCGGTCTGGTCGACCTGCCCGGCACTTGGGACGAACCGTCCCTGCGGCGGCTCGCGGGCGTACTGGGCGGCGGCGCCGAGGACCAGGTGGCGATCCGGCCCGACGGGCTTGTCGTACCGCGGCTGGTGCGTGCCGCCGGGCCGGACAGCCCGGACCGGTCATGGTCCCCAAGCGGCACCGTGCTGGTCACCGGTGGCACCGGCGCCCTGGGCGGCCACGTGGCCCGTTGGCTCGCGACGGCCGGTGCCCAGCGCCTGGTCCTGACCAGCCGCCGCGGCGCCGACGCCCCCGGCGCCGCGGAACTCCGTGCGGAGCTCACCGGACTGGGCGCCGCCGACGTTCACATCGTGGCCTGTGACGTGGCCGACCGCGATGCCCTCGCAGCCGTACTCGCCGCACACGACATCTCGGCCGTGGTGCACATCGCTGGCACGGACGAGCCAGCCCCGCTGGACACGGTGGACGCCACGACCCTCGCGGGCGTCATGGCGGCGAAGGCGACGGGCGCCGCCCACCTCGACGACCTGCTCGCCGACCGTGAGCTTGACGCGTTCGTGCTGTTCTCCTCCGTCGCCGGGGTGTGGGGCGGCGGCGGGCAGGGCGCCTACGCGGCGGCGAACGCCTACCTGGACGCGTTGGCACGGTCCCGCAGGAGCCGCGGCCTGACCGCGACCAGCATCGCCTGGGGCGCATGGGACGGCGCGGGTCTCGTCGCCGACGGCGAGGGCAGGGACTTCCTGCTGCGCCGCGGCATCCGGCCGATGGCACCGGAGAAGGCGATCACCGCCCTGCGGCGGGCACTCGACCTCGACGACACCGCGGTCGTGGTCGCCGACGTCGACTGGCCGCTGTTCGTCCCCGGGTACACCGCGGCCGGCGACCGGCCCCTGCTCGCGGACCTGCCCGAGGCGCGGCGGACCGAACCCGCGCGGCCCCGGACCCCGGCCCGCGCCGCGCTGGAGCGGGAGTTCGCGACGCTGTCCGATCCCGAACGGCGGCGCCGGCTGCTGACCATCGCCCGGGAACAGGTGGCCTTCGTGCTCGGGCACGCCGCGGCCGACGAGATCCCGGTCGACCGCCCGTTCCGCGACCTGGGCTTCACCTCGCTGGCCGCGGTGGAGCTGCGCAACCGGCTCGTCGAGCTCACCGGCATCCCGGTCCCCAGCACGGTCATCTTCGACCGGCCGAACCTGACGGCGCTCGCCCGGTTCCTGTACGAGGAGCTCGCCGGCGCGGAGGACGGCGCCGTACTCGTAGCGCCCGCCCGCGGCGGTACGGACGAGCCGATCGCCATCGTCGGAATCGGCTGCCGGTACCCCGGCGACGTGTCCTCGCCCGAGGAGCTGTGGCGGCTGCTCGCCGCGGGCGAGGACGCCGTCGCCACCTTCCCCACCGACCGCGGATGGCGGCTCGACGGGTTCGACGGGATCACCCGTGAGGGCGGGTTCCTGGCCGGGGCGGGCGGGTTCGACGCCGGTTTCTTCGGCATCTCACCGCGTGAGGCGGTGGCCATGGACCCGCAGCAGCGGTTGCTGCTGGAGACCGCGTGGGAAGCGGTGGAACGGGCCGGGATCAGCGCGGACACCCTGCGCGGCAGTGACACCGGTGTGTTCGTGGGTGCCAGTGGCCAACCGTACGGCGGCACCGGCGCGGACATCCCGGCGGGTGCCGAGGGATATGTGGTCACCGGCAGCGCCACCGCGGTGATCTCCGGCCGCCTGTCCTACGTATTCGGTCTGGAGGGGCCGACGCTCACCGTGGACACCGCCTGCTCGTCGTCGTTGGTGGCGATCCACCTCGCGGGCCAGGCACTGCGTCACGGCGAGTGCTCGCTGGCCCTGGCCGGCGGCGTGACGGTCATGTCCACCCCCGGCGTGTTCACCGAGTTCGCCAGGCAGGGCGGGCTGGCCGCGGACGGCCGGTGCAAGTCCTTCGCCGACGGTGCCGACGGCACCGGATGGGGTGAGGGCGCGGGCGTGCTGGTGCTGGAGCGGCTGTCCGACGCGCGGCGCAACGGGCACCGGGTGCTCGCCGTGGTCCGCGGCTCCGCGGTCAACTCCGACGGCGCCTCTAACGGGCTGACCGCGCCCAACGGACCCTCCCAGGAGCGGGTCATCCGGTCCGCGCTGACCAGCGCCGGACTCACTCCGGCCGATGTGGACGCCGTGGAGGCACACGGGACGGGTACGGCGCTCGGCGACCCCATCGAGGCCCAGGCGGTGCTGGCCGCCTACGGCCAGGACCGCGACCGGCCACTGTGGTTGGGCTCCGTGAAGTCCAACATCGGGCACACCCAGGCCGCGGCGGGCGTCGCCGGTGTGATCAAGATGGTGCTGGCGATGCGGTACGAGACGCTGCCCAGGACCCTGCACGCCGACGCGCCCACGGCCGCGGTGGACTGGTCGGCGGGCACCGTCGAACTCCTTCGGGACCCCGTTTCGTGGCCGGCCGACGGGCAACCGCGGCGGGGCGCCGTGTCGTCGTTCGGGATCAGCGGGACCAACGCCCACCTGGTGCTCGAGGACGGCGACCCACTCAAGGACGGCCACCTACTCCAGGATGGCGATGTGCTCGGGGGTGGCGACCCCGAGCCGCACCGGTCGCGCCGCGAGCCGGTGCCCGGCCCGGTGCCGGTCGTGCTGTCCGGCAGTGATCCCGCAGGGTTGCGGGCGCAGGCCGCCCAACTCGCCGCCTTCGCCCGCACGGCGGACCCGGCCTCCCTCGCCGACCTCGGCTTCTCGCTGGCGGTCAGCCGAACCCAGCTGCCCCACCGCGCCGCCGTGCTCGCCGGCACCCGTGACGACCTGGTGCGGGCGCTGGCCGCGCTGGCCGACGGCGAGCCGGTGGCCGGCGTCGTCCAGGGCCAGGCCCGGCGGGACGGCGTGCTGGCCATGCTGTTCACCGGACAGGGCAGTCAGTGGCCGGGCATGGGCCGCGGTCTGTACGGGGTGCTCCCGGAGTTCACCCGGACCGTCGACGATGCCTGCCGGAACTTCGCCGGCCTGCTCGAACGGCCGCTGGCCGACGTGCTGTTCGCCGAGCAGGGGTCCGCCGACGCGGCGCTGCTGGACCGCACCGAGTACACCCAGCCCGCGCTGTTCACCCTGGAACTCGCGCTGTTCGAGCAGGTACGGGCGTGGGGCGTGACGCCGGACTACGTCGCCGGGCATTCGATCGGCGAGGTCACCGCGGCCTGCGCCGCAGGTGTCCTCGACCTCGCGGACGCGTGTGTGCTGGTGGCCGCCCGCGGCCGGGCCATGCGGCGGGCACGCTCCGACGGGGCCATGCTCGCCGTCGGAGCGGCCGAGGACGACGTGGCGCCGCTGCTCGGCCCGGCGGTGTCCATGGCGGCGGTGAACGGCCCGGACTCCGTGGTCGTCTCCGGCGACGCGGACGCCGTGGCCGCGCTGGAGCGGGATGGCCGGGAGCGCGGCTGGAAGACCAAGCGGCTCCGGGTCTCGCACGCGTTCCATTCGCCGCACATGGACGCGGTGCTGGACGGCTTCGCCGCGGACATCGCGGGCATCGGGCTCGGCCCCGCCCGCATCCCCCTCGTCTCCGCGGTGAGTGGTGTGGCCGCGGGCGAGGAGGTCCGCACCCACCGCTACTGGGTGGACCACATCCGCGCGACGGTGCGCTTCGGCGCCGCCGCCGAATGGCTCACCGAGCACGGTGTGACCGCGTTCCTCGAAGTCGGTCCAGACGCGGTGCTGGGTTCGCTCATCACCGCCGACGGCGCCGCGGTCGCGACCACGCTGCGGTCCGGCCGCGACGACATGGCCGGCGTGCTGACGGGGCTGTCCCGGCTGCACGTGCACGGCGTCGGCGTGGACTGGACCGCGGTGTTCGCCCGCTGGCAGCCACGCCGGATGGACCTCCCCACCTACCCGTTCCAGCGCGACCACTACTGGCTCGCCCCCGCCAAGCCGACGGTCCCGGACACCGCGGCGGCCGTCGCGGCGTCCCGGTACGAGGTGAAGTGGCGGGCCACGTCGGCCGAACCGGCCGTGGCATCCGGCACCTGGCTGCTGGTGGGGGCGGACGGCGCCGCGACGGCGGTCGAACACGCCGTGGCACTGGAGCTCACGTCGGACCGCGCGCTGCTCGCGGATCGGCTGCGGGAGGCCGCCGCGGGCCGGGACCTCGCGGGTGTGCTCGCCACCGCGCCCGACGCGGAGACCGCGCTGGTGGTCGTGCAGGCGGTGCGCGCCGCCGAGGTGACCGTTCCGCTCTGGCTGCTGACCCGCGGTGCCGTGCCCGCGCGCACGGGCGAGGCGTGCGCACCGGACCAGACCGCCGTGTGGGGCATGGGCCGGGTCGCCTCGCTCGAACTGCCCGAGTCATGGGGCGGTGTGATCGACCTGCCCGCCGACGCCGACGCCGACACCTGGGCGATGGTCGGCGGCGCACTCGCGTCAGGTGCGGAGGACCAGGTCGCCGTGCGGGACGCGGGCGTGTTCGTGCCGCGGCTGGTGCGCAGCGAACGTACCGGCGACACCGGCGAATGGCACCCGCGCGGCACGGTGGTGGTCACCGGCGGCACGGGCGCGCTGGGCACGCGGGTCGCGCGCTGGCTGGCCGCGCGCGGCGCGCCACGGCTGGTGCTGACCAGCCGCGGCGGAATGGCCGCACCGGGCGCCGAGGACCTGGTCGAGGAGCTGACCGCACTGGGCGCGACCGTCGACGTGGTGCCGTGTGACATGACCGATCCGGACGCGGTGCGCGAGCTGGTGTCCGACGAGACGATCACCGCGGTCATCCACGCCGCGGGCGTCATGCGCATGGCGCCGCTCGCCGGGACGAGCCCCGCCGAGCTCGACGCGGTGATGGCGGCGAAGGTGCGCGGGGCGGCCAATCTGGATGTGGCGTTGGGCGGGCGGTCGTTGGACGCGTTCGTGTTGTTCTCCTCGGTGGCCGGGGTGTGGGGCAGTGGTGGTCAGGGTGCGTACGGTGCGGCCAACGCGTGGTTGGACGGGTTGGCGTGGGCGCGCCGGTCGCGTGGCCTGGCCGCGACGAGCGTGGCGTGGGGCGCCTGGGACAGCACCGGCATGGCCGCCTCGGCCGAGGCGCGGGACTTCCTCGGGCGCCGCGGTCTGCGCGCGTTGGACCCCGAAGTGGCGATCGCCGCGCTGCAGCGGGCACTGGACCTGGACGAGACCGCGGTGGTCGTCGCCGACGTGGACTGGACGTCCTTCGCACCCGGCTACGCCTCCGCCCGCCCCCGGCCGCTGCTCGACGAGCTGCCCGAGGCACGGGAGGCACTGCACGGACAGGAGGACGACGGACAGCGGTCGGAACTCGACCGCACCCTGTCCACACTGGACGAAGCCGCCCAGGACGAGCTGCTGACCGACATCGTCCGCGGAAGCGCGGCGGCCGTGCTCGGCCACGACTCACCCGCCGCCATCGAGGCCGACCGGGCGTTCAGCGAGCTCGGCTTCGACTCGATGACCGCGGTGGAGCTGCGCGACCGGCTCACCACCGCTACCGGGCTGCCGCTGCCCACCACCCTCGTGTTCGACCACCCGACACCCGCGGTCCTCGCCGGATACCTGCGCGGCCGGTTCACCGCCGAGCCCGGCATCCCCGCGACCTCCACCGGACCCGCGGCCACCGTCGACGAGCCCATCGCCATCGTGGGCATGAGCTGCCGCTACCCGGGCGGCGCCGATACGCCGGAACAGCTGTGGCGGCTGCTCGCCGACGGCGGCGACGCGATCTCCGGCTTCCCCGCCGACCGCGGCTGGGACATCGAGGCGATCTACGATCCCACGGCCACCCGGCCGGGCACCAGCTACGTCCGCGAGGGCGGATTCGTCGAGGACGCCGTCGCCTTCGACGCCGCGTTCTTCGGAATCTCCCCGCGCGAGGCGCTGGCCATGGACCCCCAGCAGCGGCTGCTCCTGGAGACCGCGTGGGAGGCGTTCGAGCAGGCCGGGATCGACCCCGAGAGCCTGCGCGGCACCGAAACCGGTGTGTACGTCGGCGCCAGCGGCCAGGACTACGCCAGCCTGCTGACCGGCAACCCCGACGCCGAGGGGCACCTCGTCACCGGCAACTCCGGCAGTGTCGTATCCGGCCGGGTGTCCTACGTCTTCGGGCTGGTCGGCCCGACGGTCACGGTCGACACGGCATGCTCGTCCTCGCTGGTCGCCATCCATATCGCGGCCCAGGCCCTGCGCACCGGCGAATGCGGACTCGCCCTCGCAGGCGGGGTGGCGGTCACCTCGACCCCCGGCGTGTTCGTCGAGTTCAGCAGGCAGCACGCGATGGCCGCCGACGGCCGGTGCAAGGCGTTCGCCGCCTCCGCCGACGGGTTCGGCATGTCGGAGGGCGCCGGCATGCTGGTGCTGGAGCGGCTGTCCGACGCCCGGCGCAACGGGCACCGGGTGCTGGCAGTCGTGCGGGGCTCCGCGGTGAACTCCGACGGCGCGTCCAACGGGCTCAGCGCACCGAACGGCCCGTCACAGGAGCGGGTGATCCGCGCCGCGCTCGGCAGCGCGGGCCTCACACCCTCCGATGTGGACGCCGTGGAGGGCCACGGCACCGGCACCGCCCTCGGCGACCCGATCGAGGCGCACGCGCTGCTCGCCACCTACGGCAAGGACCGGGACCGTCCACTGTGGCTGGGCTCGGTCAAGTCGAACATCGGCCACACCATGGCCGCGTCGGGCGTGGCGGGCGTGATCAAGTCCGTACTGGCCATGCGGCACCGCCTGCTCCCCGCGACGCTGCACGCGGCCGAGCCCTCCCCGCACGTGGACTGGTCGGCGGGCGTCGTGGAACTGCTGCGCGCACCCGTGCCCTGGCCGGCCGACGGACATCCGCGTCGAGCGGGTGTGTCGTCCTTCGGCATCAGCGGCACCAACGCGCACCTCGTCCTGGAAGAGCCCGACGACCCCGTACCGGACCCCGAGCCCACCGGGCCACAACCGCGGGCCGTGCCGTGGCTGCTGTCCGCCAAGAGCACGGAGGCGCTACGCGCCCAGGCGGCCGCGCTGGCCGGACACCTCGCGGAGCACCCCGATCCGACCGCGCTCGACGTGGCGTGGTCATTGGCCGGCACCCGTGCCCGGCTGCGGCACCGCGCCGTAGTGGTCGGCGCCGACCGGGACGAGCTGCTCGACGCGGTACGTGCGATCGCCGAGGACGAGCCGACGGCCGGTGGCGTCACCGGCAGCGGAACGGGTGGCAGGGCGGTGTTCGTCTTCCCCGGCCAGGGGGCGCAGTGGGCCGGGATGGCCTGCCAGCTGCTGGACACCTCGCCGGTGTTCGCTGCGGCGATGGCCGAGTGCGACGCCGCGATCGCGGAACACGTCGACTGGTCCGTCGTGGACACCTTGCGGCAGGGACCGGACGCCGAATGGCCGCACCGGATCGAGGTGCTGCAACCGCTGCTGTTCTCGGTGATGGTGTCACTGGCCGCGCTGTGGCGCTCCCACGGCGTCACCCCCGCCGCGGCCATCGGCAGTTCGCAGGGCGAGGTGGCGGCCGCGCACGTGGCCGGAGCGCTCTCCCTCACCGACGCCGCCCGGATCATCGTCCTGCGCAGCCAACTCTTCGCCGACGAGCTGATCGGCCGCGGCGCCCTGGCCTCCGTCGCGCTGCCCCCCGAGGAGGTGTCCCGCAGGCTCGAGCCCTTCGGCGGGGCGCTGACCATCACCGGGCTGAACAGCCCCCGGCAGGTCACCGTGGGCGGCGCGGACTCCGTACTGGAGGAGTTCGTCGCGGCCTGCCGGGCCGACGACGTCCGGGCGCGGGTGCTGGCGACCACGGTCGCGTCACACACCGACCGGGTGGACCGGCTGCGTGACGCGATCATCGACATGTGCCGGGACATCCAGCCACACCCCGGCCACCTGCCGTTCTACTCGACCGTCACCGGCGGCGTCGTACCCGGCACGGACCTGGGCGCCGAGTACTGGTTCCGGAACGCGCGCGAACCGGTCGACCTGGTCCGCGCGACACGGACGCTGCTGGACGACGGCTTCGGCGTGTTCGTCGAGACCAGCGCCCATCCCGTCCTCACCACCGGGATCCGGGACATCGCCGAGGACGCCGAGCGGGACCCGGTCGTGATCGGCACGCTGCGCCGCGACGACGGCGGCCTGGACCGGTTCCTGCTGTCGATGGCCGAGGCACACGTCCACGGCGTGGCCGTGGACTGGTCCCCCGCGGTCGCCGGCGGCCACCGGACACCGCTGCCGACATACCGGTTCCAGCGGGAGCGGTTCTGGCCGAAGCCCCTCTCCGCTGCCCCAACCGATGTGTCCGCCGCCGGCCTGACCGCCGCCGGCCACCCGCTGCTCGCCGCGGTCACCACACTGCCCGACGGCGACGGCGCCGTGCTCACCGGACGCCTCTCCCCGGCAACCCGGCCCTGGCTCGCCGAGCACACGGTGGCGGGCACACCGCTGCTGCCCGCCACCGCGGTGGCCGAACTCGCCCTCCGCGCGGGCGACGAGTTCGGCTGCGCCGAAGTGGAGGAGCTGACCCTGGCCGCGCCACTGGTGCTGCCCGCCACCGGCACGCTGCGACTGCAGGTCGTGGTCGATGCCGCGGACGAAACGGGACGCCGCGGTGTCACGGTGCACTCCCGGCCGGACGACGAGGACCAGTGGACCCGGCACGCCGTCGGGGTGCTCTCCTCCGGGGCCGCCGGGTCCGGACCGGGCGCTCCGTTCGCCTGGCCGCCGGAAGGGGCGACGGCGCTGCCGATCGACGGGCTGTACGAACGGCTCGCCGAGGCCGGAGTCGGCTACGGCCCCGCCTTCCAGGGGCTGCGTGCCGTATGGCGCCGCGGCGACGAGGTGTTCGCCGAGGTCGTGCTGGCCGACGAGGCCGCCGATGAGGCCGCCGAGTTCGGCATCCACCCCGCCCTGCTGGACGGGGTGCTACAGGCCAAGCTCGGCGTCGCGGACGCGAGTGCGGGTGTCGGCGTGCGCATGCCGTTCAGCTGGTCCGGGATCCGTTTGCACGCCACCGGCGCGACCGCGGTCCGAGCCCGGATCGCGTCCACGGCCGACGGCGGACTCTCCCTCCTGGTCATGGACGGCGCCGGCGCCCCGGTGTTCTCCGTCGCCTCACTGGTGCTACGCCCCATCCCGGCCGCCCAGCTCGCCGGGATCGCCGGCCGCGCCTCGGTGCTGCACCGGGTCGAGTGGACGGAGCTGCCCGCACCGGCGGCCGCGACGACGACGGCGGACCACACCGTCTACCACGTCCCGCGAACAGCCGACGCTCTGGCAGAGACCACGCGGGCGGTCGAGACGTGGCTGGGCGAAGACCGCCCCGCGGACACGACCCTGATCGTGGCGACCACCGGCGCGGTCGCCTGTGGCGGGGCCCCCGTCACCGACCCGACGGCGGGCGCGGTGTGGGGATACGTACGCGCCCTGCAGGCCACACACCCGAACCGGCTGGTCCTCGCCGACCTCGACGATGCGCCCGAGGCCGCGTCCGTACCCGCCACGGTCGCCCACGAGCCGCAGCTCGCCGTGCGCGACGGGAAGGTCTGGGTGCCCCGGCTGCGCCGCGGCGCGGCACCGACAGCCGAGCAGGCGCCCGGCGCACCGCGCACCGTACTGGTGGCGGGCGCGGACGAGCCGCTGACCAGGCTGATCGTCCGCTGCTTCACCGAGCGGCCGGACACCGAGACGGTCGTCGAACTCGCCGACGCGGACAGGGCGGTGCACCGGCTCGCCACCACCGCACCTGACGTGGTGGTCTACGTCGCCCCGAGCGACGAACCGGACACGACCGTGCGGGACCGCGTGTGGCGGCTGCACGAGGCCACCAGGGAGATGCCACCACAGGGGTGGCTGGTGGTCTCGGCGGCCAACGGGATGCTGGGGCTGCCCGGCCGTCCCGAACACGCCGCGCTGCACGGCTACCTCGACGCCGTGGTCCAACTGCGCCGCCAGGAGGGACTGCCCGCGGTGTCCCTGGCCTGCGGCCCGCTGGCCGACGGGGACGCCGAACCGGCCACCCACGCCGGGGTCACCGAGCTCGCCGCGGCCGACGTACCGGGCCTGGTCGATCAGGCGCTGCACACCACGGCGGCGACCCTGGTGGCGGCGCGGCTCGACATGGCCGCGGCCAGGGCGCGGGCGGCGGAGCCGCTGGCCGCACTCGTCCGTCCGATCGCCCGGGCGCCCCGGCCGGCCGCGGGCGGACTGGCCACGGCTGGCGCGGGCGCCGAGCTCGCCCACAAGCTCACGGGCCTGGGCAGGGCCGAGCAGGAGCGGCTGCTGCTCACCCTGGTCCGCACCCAGGCGGCCGCCGTGCTCCGCCACGACACGGTGCACGACGTCGAAGCGGACCGCGCGTTCAAGGAACTCGGCTTCGACTCGCTGACCGCCGTCGAGCTGCGGGACCGGCTCGGCCGGGCGACCGGGCTGAGGCTGCCCGCGACCACCGTGTTCGACCACCCCAGCCCCGCCGCGCTGGCGCGCAGGCTCCGGACGATGCTGGTCGGCGAGACCGATCCGGCCACCACGGCGCACGGAACCGCAGCCACCGACGAGCCGATCGCCATCGTCGGCATGAGCTGCCGGCTCCCCGGGGGTGTCCGCTCGCCGGAGGAGCTGTGGGAGCTCGTCGCCCGTGGCGGCGACGCGATCGGTCCGTTCCCCGAGGACCGCGGCTGGGACCTGGAGGACCTGTACGACCCGGACCCGGACAGCGCGGGCAAAATCTCCACACGGGCAGGCGGGTTCGTCGACGACATCGCCGGGTTCGACGCGGCGTTCTTCGGCATCTCCCCCCGCGAGGCGCTGGCCATGGACCCCCAGCAGCGGCTGCTGCTGGAGGCCGCGTGGACCGCCGTGGAGGGAGCGGGACTCGACCCGACATCGCTGCGTGGCAGCCGGACGGGTGTGTTCGCCGGAACGAACAGCCAGGACTACGGAAACCTGCTCTGGGACCAGGCGGACGGCCTCGAAGGACATCTGGGCACCGGCAACAGCGCCAGTGTGCTCTCCGGACGGCTGGCCTACGTGTTCGGGCTCGAGGGCCCGACGCTGACGGTGGACACGGCGTGTTCGTCGTCGCTGGTGGCGCTGCACCTGGCGGCACAGTCGCTGCGGCAGGGGGAGTGCTCCCTGGCACTGGCCGGTGGTGTCACCCTCATGTCCAGCCCGTTTATGTTCATGAACTTCAGCCGCCAACGCGCGCTCGCACACGACGGGCACAGCAAGTCGTTCTCCGATGCCGCCGATGGGTTCGGCATGTCCGAGGGCGTGGGTGTCCTGGTTCTGGAGCGGTTGTCGGATGCGCGGCGTAACGGTCATGAGGTGTTGGCGGTGGTGCGGGGTTCTGCGGTGAATCAGGACGGTGCGTCGAATGGTTTGACGGCGCCGAATGGTCCGTCGCAGGAGCGGGTGATTCGAGCTGCGTTGGCGAGTGGTGGTCTCTCTGCGTCTGATGTGGATGTGGTGGAGGCGCACGGGACCGGGACGAGGCTCGGTGATCCGATCGAGGCGCAGGCGTTGTTGGCCACGTATGGGCAGGACCGGGATGCCCCGCTCTTGCTGGGTTCGGTGAAGTCGAATATGGGGCATACGCAGGCGGCCGCCGGTGTGGCTGGTGTGATCAAGATGGTGCAGGCGCTGCGGCACGGTGTTCTGCCGAGGACCCTGCACGTCGATGTGCCGTCTTCACAGGTGGATTGGTCGTCGGGCGCGGTGGAGCTGTTGGGTGAGGCGCGGGTGTGGGAGGCGGAGGAGGGCCGTCCACGGCGTGCGGGTGTGTCGTCGTTCGGGATCAGTGGGACGAACGCGCATGTGATCGTGGAGGGGGCCGAGCCGTCGCCGGTTGCCGAGCGCGGTGATTCCGGTGGTGTTCCGGTGGTGTGGCCGGTGTCGGGGCGTGGGGTCGAGGGGCTGCGGGCGCAGGCGGGTCGGTTGGCTGAGTTCGTTGAGGCGGCTGGGGGGTTGTCTGCCGTGGATGTGGGGTTCTCGCTGGCAATGAGTAGGGCGCAGTTGTCGCATCGTGCTGCGGTGGTGGGTTCCACGGTGGATGAACTGGTGGACGCGTTGCGCTCTGTGACTGATGGGGCGCAAGCACGGGGTGGTTCGTTGGCGGTGGTGTTCACCGGTCAGGGTGCGCAGCGAGTGGGTATGGGTCGTGGTCTGTATGGCGTGTTGCCGGTGTTCACCGAGACGCTGGATCGGGTGGCGTCGGGCTTTGAGGGTCTGTTGGATCGGTCGTTGTTGGATGTGGTGTTTGACGACGCTGGGGCGTTGGAGGACACGTTGTACGCCCAGGCGGGGTTGTTTGCCGTTGAGGTTGCGTTGTTTGAGCAGCTGTGGGTGTGGGGTGTTGTTCCTGATTTCGTGGCGGGGCATTCGGTGGGTGAGGTGTCGGCTGCTTACGCGGCGGGTGTGGTGTCGTTGGAGGATGGGTGCCGGTTGGTGGCGGCGCGGGGTGGGGCGATGCGGCGGGCACGTTCGGATGGGGCGATGCTGGCCGTGGGCGCTGCGGAGGCCGATGTTGTCGGGCTGTTGGGTGATGGGGTGGGTCTGGCCGCGGTGAACGGGCCTGCCTCGGTGGTGGTCTCGGGCGACGCGGACCGGGTCGCTCAGGTGGAGGGGGTGTGTCGGGAGCGGGGTTGGAAGGTCAGTCGGTTGCGGGTGTCGCGGGCGTTCCATTCCCACCATATGGATGAGGTGCTTGGGGAGTTCGCCGCCGCCATCGACCGGCTCATCTTTGCGCGGCCGAGGATGCCGCTGGTGTCCACGGTGATGGGCCAGCCGGTCGACGAGCGGGTGGCGACGCCCGCGTATTGGGTGGAGCAGGTGCGGGCCACGGTGCGTTTCGGCGATGCCGTGGAGTACATGGCCGAGCAGGGTGGTGTGAGCGCGTTCCTGGAGCTGGGTCCGGATGCCGCGCTGACTCCGGTGATTGACAGTGCGGTGGCGGTGCCGACGCTGCGGGAGGGGCAGGACGAACACCGGTCGCTGCTCACGGCGTTGGCCCGGCTGCACACCCATGGCGTCGAACCCGACTGGGCCGCCGTCTACGCACCGTACGCCCCGCGCCGCGTCGACCTGCCCACCTACGCCTTCCAACACGAGCGCTACTGGCCGGATGGGTCCGGCCGCCCCGCAGGGGACGTCGGCGCGGTCGGGTTGGGGGCGCTCGGGCATCCGCTGCTGGGCGCCGCCGTCCCGCTCGCCGAGGACGGCTCGCTCGTTCTCACGGGACGGCTGGCGCTGCGGAGCCACCCATGGCTCGCCGACCACGTGCTCGGCGAGGCGACCGCGGTCCCCGGTGCGGTGTTCGCCGAGCTCGCGTTGCGGGCCGCGGCCGAGCTCGGCTCCGCCGAGGTGCGGGAGCTGACCGTGCACACCCTGCCAGCGCTGCCGGACACCGGCTCCCTCGTCGTCCAGGTGACCGTCGGTCCGCCCGACGGGGACGGCGCACGCAAGACAACCATGCACTGCCGTCCCGGGGAGGACGCGGACGCCCCATGGACCCGGCACGCCAGCGGGGTGCTCGCGCCTGTCGACACGCCCCGGAACGCCCCCGCCAAACTCGACACCTGGCCGCCGGACGCCGCCGCCGTCCCGGTCGACGTCGGCTACGCGGAGCTGGCCGCGGCTGGGGTCGTGTTCGGGCCCGCGTTCCGGGGTGTCCAGGCCGCATGGCGGGACGGTGACACCTCGTTCGCCGAGCTGGCGCTGCCGGTCGAGACCGCTGAGGCGGGCCGGTACCTGCTGCACCCTGTCCTGCTCACCGCGGCGACACAGTTCGGCTCCTTCGGCGACGGGATCGTCACCGAATGGCGTGACCTCCGGGTACACGCCGTTGGCGCGGCCAGCGCACGGGCCCGGCTGACCACGGTGGACGGTTCACAGACGCTGCTCGCCGTCGATGAGACCGGTGCCCCGATCGTCTCGGCCGTGCTGGCTCGACGGTCCGATCCGGACGGAGTCGCGCCGAAGGCGGACGTACGCAACCCGGGCATGTTCGCAGTGGACTGGGCGGAGCTCGCCGTCCCGACGGCCCAACCGGTCGACTGCGCCCTCGTCGGCCCGGACAGCGACACCATCGCCACCGCTCTCAAACGGGCCGGGCACGAGGCCCCGACGTTCGGCGATCTCGCCACCGCGGCGGCACACGCGGCCGGGGTCGGCACCGCGCCGCCCCGTCTGGTCGTCCACCGGCTCGGCACGGCCCACACCGACATTCCGGCCCGGGCCAGGTCCCAGCTGGCCGAGACGCTTGCCCTGCTGCGGGCCTGGCTCGCCGACGACACGTGGTCCTCGTCGACACTGCTCGTCCTCACATCGGGCGCGGTCGCCTGTGATGAGGGGGAGAGCGTCACCGACCCGGCGAGTGCGGCGGTGTGGGGGCTGCTGCGGTCGGCGCAGGCCGAGCACCCCGACCGGTTCGTCGTGGCCGACGTGGACGACCCGGCGGGGGTGGCCGCGGTCGCGCGCGCCGCGGTCGGCACCGACGAGAACCAGCTCGCGGTGCGGGCAGGACGGTTGCTGGCGCCGAGGCTGGCCAAGGTGGCCACGACTCCGGACTCCCGGCCCGGGTGGGGTGACGGCACGGTGCTGGTCACCGGGGCGACTGGTGGGTTGGGTGGGCTGGTTGCGCGGCATTTGGTGGCTGTGCATGGGGTGCGGGATCTGTTGTTGGTGTCGCGGTCCGGTGGTGAGGCGCCGGGGGCGGTGGAGTTGGTGGAAGAGTTGGCGGTGGCAGGGGCGCGTGCCCGGGTGGTGGCGTGTGATGTGGCTGATCGGGAGG
>NZ_LAKD02000116.1 GCF_000968685.2 Streptomyces antioxidans | reverse complement strand
GCCTGAACCGCACCGGCATCACCCCCATGACCACTGAAGAAGGTCTGTCTCTGCTCGACACGGCCATCGAGGCCGATCGCCCTTCGCTCCTCCTGGCCCGCCTCTCTCTCACGGCGGTTCAGAGGCATGTGGCGAACGGTGGCACTCTCCTGAGTTTGTACCGAGGGTTGGTGAAGTTCCCGGCACGTCGTACGGGTTCGACGGCGGCAACGACTCTTCAGCAGCGAGTGGCGGATCTCGACGACGCCGAGCGGCACGACCTCATCCTCGCCACCGTTCGTACCCACATCGCCAAGGTGCTGGGCCACTCGACCGCCGACGCCGTGGGTGGCGATCGCGCGTTGAAGGATCTGGGCTTTGATTCCCTGACCGCGGTTGAGCTGCGCAATCAGCTTGGGGCGGCCACCGGACTTCGACTCCCGACCACCTTGGTCTTCGACTATCCGACGCCTTCGGCCGTTGCCAGGTATCTGGACGGGCGGCTGGGCGCGGGTGAGCGCCCAGATGGCGCTGAGGTGGTGCCCGCCGTGGTGGGAGTGGACGCGGAGCCGATTGCGATTGTGGGGGTGGGCTGCCGGTATCCCGGTGGTGTGGCCTCTCCCGAGGAGTTGTGGGATTTGGTGGCCGGTGGGACGGACGCCATTTCCGGCTTCCCGGTCGATCGTGGCTGGGATCTGGAGGCCCTGTACGACCCGGACCCGGACCGCGCGGGGACGAGCTATGCCATCGACGGTGGCTTCCTGAACGATGCCGCGGACTTCGACGCGGAGTTCTTCGGTATTTCTCCGCGTGAGGCGCTGGCGGTGGACCCGCAGCAGCGGTTGCTGCTGGAGGCGTCGTGGGAGGCGATGGAGCGGGCTGGGATGGATCCGGCTGAGCTGCGCGGGTCGGCCACGGGCGTGTTCATGGGCGTGATGTACAGCGACTACGCCTCCAGGCTGAGGAAGTTCCCGGAAGAGCTCGAGGGCTACCTGGTCTCCGGCAGCGCGGGAAGCGTGGCGTCGGGGCGCGTGGCGTACACCTTCGGGTTCGAAGGCCCTGCGGTGACGGTGGACACCGCGTGCTCGTCGTCGTTGGTGGCCCTGCACCAGGCGAGTGCGGCACTGCGCAGCGGTGAGTGCTCGATGGCCCTGGCCGGTGGAGCGACGGTGATGTCCACCCCGGGCCTCTTTCTGGAGTTCTCCCGCCAGCGCGGCCTGTCGGTGGACGGCCGCTGCAAGGCGTTCGCTGAGGGGGCCGACGGCACGGGGTTCGGCGAGGGTGTGGGTGTGTTGTTGTTGGAGCGGTTGTCGGATGCTCGGGCGAAGGGGCATCGCGTTCTGGCGGTGGTGCGTGGTTCGGCGGTGAATCAGGATGGTGCGTCGAATGGGTTGACGGCGCCGAATGGTCCGTCGCAGGAGCGGGTGATCCGGCAGGCGCTGGCCAACGCCCGGCTGACGACGGCGGACGTGGACGCTGTTGAGGGTCATGGGACCGGGACCCGGTTGGGTGATCCGATCGAGGCGCAGGCGTTGCTGGCTACGTATGGGCGGGCGCGTGAGGGTGGTCGGCCGTTGTGGTTGGGGTCGTTGAAGTCGAACATCGGTCATGCGCAGGCGGCTGCTGGTGTGGGTGGTGTGATCAAGATGGTCATGGCCCTGAATCGTGAGGTGCTGCCGCGTACGTTGCATGTGGATCAGCCGTCTTCGCATGTGGATTGGGATGCGGGTGCGGTGGAGTTGCTGACCGAGCCCGTGGCGTGGCGGCGTGGGGAGCGGGTGCGGCGGGCTGGTGTGTCTTCCTTCGGTGTGTCGGGGACCAATGCGCATGTCATCGTGGAGGAAGCACCAGCGGTCCAGGCGC
>NZ_LAKD02000115.1 GCF_000968685.2 Streptomyces antioxidans | reverse complement strand
TGCTGCCCGGCACCGCCTTCGTGGAACTGGCCCTGCGCGCGGGCGAGGAGATCGGCTGTGACCGGATCGCGGAGTTGACCCTGCACGCCCCGCTGGTCGTTCCCGACGGCAGGGGCGTGCAACTGCAGGTTTCCGTGGCCGCGGACGAGACCGGGCACGGCGAGCTGACCGTCCACTCCCGCCCCGACGACGGAACGGACGCCGCCTGGACGCGGCACGCCACCGCCGTACTCACCCGCTCGTCGGCCATGACCACGACCACCGCCGATCCGGTGCTCGGCGCGACGTGGCCGCCGGACGACGCCGTCCCGATGGCCACTGACGAGCTGTACGCGACGATGGCGACGGCCGGGCTGGAGTACGGGCCCACGTTCCGTGGCCTCGGCCGGGTGTGGCGACGCGGTGACGAACTCGTCGTCGAGGCGTCGCTGCCCGAGTCGGCCGCGGGCGATGCGGGTAAGTACGGGCTTCACCCGGCTCTTCTGGACACCGTGCAGCATGCGGTGGCACTCGCCGGTTGGACCGGTGTCGAGGGCATTCCGTTCAGCTGGACCGGGATCCGGCTGCACGCCGTCGGCGCGTCCGCCGTACGGGCCAGGCTGCGACTCGTCGACGGCAACGGGGTGGCCATCGACCTCGCCGACGCCGCGGGCGCGCCACTCGCCTCGGTCGACGCGCTCACCCTGCGCCCGCTGACGACCGCACCGAGCACCGGCGGCGCCTTGCCGGACCCACTGTTCCGAGTGGACTGGGAACCGCTGCCGGTGACCGAGACGGCCACGGGCCCGTGCGCTGTGATCGGCCCGGACGCGGCCGGGCTGGCAGCTCCGCTCGCCGAAGCGGGCGTCGATGTGCGTACCGATTCCTCCATCGGCGACACCCCCGCGGTCGCCGTGTGGTGCGTACCGGAGCCGACCGCGGACTCCGCGCCGGAGGTGCGCGCGGTCACCGCCCGGGTTCTGGAGTTCCTGCAGTCCTGGCTCGCCGATGAGCGGTGGTCCGGCTCCCGGCTGGTGCTGCTCACCCGGGGCGCCGTTTCCTGCCAGCCGGGCGACGGTGTGACGGACCTCGCCGGTGCCGCCGTGTGGGGCCTGGTGCGTTCCGCCCAGGCGGAGCAACCAGACCGGCTGGCCGTCGTGGACACCGATGCGACGCCCGGGTCGGCGGCCGCCCTCGCCGCCGTGATCGCCCACAGTGAGCCGCAGGCCGCCATCCGGGCCGGTGAGGTGTGGGTGCCCAGGCTCGTACGGACCGGTGACGGCATGCTGGTGCCGCCGTCCGAGCCGTGGCGGATCGAGGTCGGTGGGCGTGGTGTGCTCGACGAGCTGACCGCGGTCGCCTGCCCGGACATCACGCGTCCGCTCGCATCGGGCCAGGTCCGGATCGCCGTACGGGCCGCTGGCCTGAACTTCCGTGATGTGCTGATCGCTCTGGGCATGTACCCCGATCCTGCGCTGACCGGTTCTGAGGCGGCCGGTGTCGTGGTGGACGTCGCGCCCGACGTCCACGGTCTCGCGCCCGGCGATCGGGTGATGGGCCTGTTCCCCGGTGCCTTCGGCCCGCTGGCGGTCGCCGACGCACGGCTGGTCACGGCGGTCCCGGACGGCTGGTCGTTCGCGGACGCCGCGTCCGTACCGATCGTGTTCCTCACCGCCTGGTACGGCCTGCGCGATCTGGCCGGGCTCGCGGAAGGCGAGACGGTGCTGGTACACGCTGCCGCGGGCGGTGTCGGGATGGCCGCCGTGCAGATCGCCCGGCACCTCGGCGCGCGCGTGCTGGCCACGGCCAGCACCGGCAAGTGGGACGTGCTGCGCTCGATGGGCGTCGCCGACGAGGCCATCGCCTCCTCCCGGGACCTCGCGTTCGCGGAGGCGTTCCGCGAGGCGTCCGGCGGCGTCGACGTCGTACTCAACTCGCTGATCGGCGAGTTCGTCGACTCTTCGCTGGAACTGCTCGCGCCTGGCGGCCGGTTCGTCGAACTAGGCAAGGCCGACCTCCGCGACCCGGACCGAGTCGCACAGGACCACCGCGGGGTCGCGTACACGGCCTTCGACCTCGCCGAGGTGGACCCGGATCGGGTGGCCACGATGTTCGGCGAGCTCACCGAACTGTTCGACCGGGGTGTCCTCCAGCCGCTGCCAGTCCGGGAATGGAGCGTGCTCCGGGCCAAGGACGCCTTCCGCCACGTCAGCCAGGCTCGGCACGTGGGCAAGAACGTGCTCGTCATGCCCGCACGGCGCGACCCCGACGGCACGGTGCTGATCACCGGCGCGCTCGGTGGACTCGGCGGCCGAGTGGCGCGGCACCTGGTCACCCGTCACGGGGTACGGCACCTCGTGCTCGCGTCCCGGTCCGGCGCCGCCGCACCGGACGCCGCCGAGTTCGTGGCCGAACTCGCCGAGGCGGGCGCCGACGTGCGGGTCGTCGCCTGCGACGTCGCCGAGCGCAACGCGGTCGCGGCGGTGGTAGCGGACATCGACCCGGCGCACCCGCTGACCGAGGTGATCCACACGGCGGGTGTGCTCGACGACGGACTGCTGCAGTCGCTGACCCCGCACCGGATCGACACCGTCATGCGGCCCAAGGTGGACGGTGCGTGGCACCTCCACGAGGTGACCAAGGGCCTGCCGCTGACCGGCTTCGTCATGTTCTCGTCCACCGCCGGGATTATGGGCGGACCAGGACAGGCCAACTACGCCGCGGCCAACACCTTCCTGGACGGCCTCGCCCACCACCGCCGCCACCTCGGGCTGCCCGCCACTTCACTGGCATGGGGCGTCTGGGCCGAACGCACCGGGATGACCGCCCACCTCGCCGACGCCGACTTCGCCAGGATGACCCGGTCCGGAGCCGCCGCACTGTCCACTGAGCACGGCCTCGCGCTGTTCGACCTCGGTCGCGCACTCGGCGAGCCGACCCTCGTGCCGACCCGCATCGACCTGGCCACCCTGCGGTCCCAGGCCCGTACCCAGCCGGTGCCCGCCGTACTCCGCGGCCTCGCCCGCGTCCCGCTGCGCCGCGCGGCCGCCGCGGACCCGACCGGCGACGGTTCACTGGCCACGCAGCTGGCGTCGTTGAGCGAGACCGAACAGGACCGGTTGCTGCTCGACCTGGTCCGGAGCAAGGCGGCCGCCGTACTCGGCCATGCCTCCGGCGACGCGGTCGACCCGGACCGGGCGTTCAACGAGCTCGGCTTCGACTCGTTGACCTCCGTGGAACTGCGGAACGCGCTGAACGCCGCGACCGGGCTCACCCTGCCGGTGACGTGTGTGTTCGACCACCCGACCGCGATCGCCCTGGCCGCCCACCTGCGGGCCCGGCTCGCCGGTGACCGCGGACGGGCCGTCGTACGGCCCGCGCGGGTGAACCCCGACGAGCCGATCGCCATCGTCGGCATGGCCTGCCGGTACCCGGGCGGTATCGACTCCCCCGAGCAGCTGTGGCAACTGGTCGCCGCGGGTGGCGACGCCACGTCCGAGCTCCCCGGCGACCGCGGCTGGGACCTGGCCGGGCTCTACGATCCGGACCCGGAGCGCCCGGGCACGGTCTCCACCAGGTCCGGTGGCTTCCTCGCCGACGCGACCCGGTTCGATCCGGCGTTCTTCGGCATCTCGCCGCGTGAGGCGGTGGCGATGGACCCGCAGCAGCGGCTGCTGCTGGAGACGGTCTGGGAGTCCTTCGAACGCGCCCACCTCGATCCGGCGTCCCTCGCCGGAAGCGAGACCGGGGTGTTCGTCGGAGCCAGCGGCCAGGACTACCACCAGGCTCTGGTGGCCAATGCCGCCACGGGTGTCGAGGGCTACACACTGACCGGGAACGCGCCGAGCGTCGTCGCCGGTCGGGTGTCGTATGTGTTCGGGTTGGAGGGGCCAGCGCTCACGGTGGACACGGCGTGTTCGTCGTCGCTGGTGGCGCTGCACCTCGCCGCCCAGGCACTGAGCAGGGGCGAGTGCGAGCTGGCCGTCGCCGCCGGGGTGACCGTGATGTCCACCCCCGGGCTGCTGGTGGAGTTCAGCAGGCAGCGGGGACTGGCCGCCGACGGCCGGTGCAAGTCCTTCTCGGACGCGGCCGACGGCACCGGCCTGTCCGAGGGTGTGGGTGTTGTGGTGTTGGAGCGGTTGTCGGATGCGCGGCGTCATGGTCATGAGGTGTTGGCGGTGGTGCGGGGTTCGGCGGTGAATCAGGATGGTGCGTCGAATGGTTTGACGGCGCCGAATGGTCCGTCGCAGGAGCGGGTGATTCGCCAGGCGCTGTCGGCTGCGGCTCTGGCGCCGTCGGATGTGGATGTGGTGGAGGCGCACGGCACCGGGACGAGGCTCGGTGACCCGATCGAGGCGCAGGCGTTGTTGGCGACGTACGGGCAGGACCGGGACACCCCGCTCTCGCTGGGCTCGGTGAAGTCGAATATTGGGCATACGCAGGCGGCTGCGGGTGTGGCTGGTGTGATCAAGATGGTGTTGGCGATGCGGCATGGGGTGTTGCCGCGGACGTTGCATGTGGGTGAGCCGTCGTCGCAGGTGGACTGGTCTTCGGGTGCGGTGGAGTTGTTGGGTGAGGCGCGGGTGTGGGAGGTGGGGGATGGTCGTCTGCGGCGTGCGGGTGTGTCGTCGTTCGGGATCAGTGGGACGAATGCGCATGTGATCGTGGAGGAGGCTGAGCCGTCGCCGGTTGTCGAGCGTGGTGAGTCTGTGGGTGTTCCGGTGGTGTGGCCGGTGTCGGGGCGTGGGGTTGAGGGGTTGCGGGCGCAGGCGGCGCGGTTGGCCGAGTTCCTGGGCGAGCGTTCTGATGTGTCGCTCGTGGATGTGGGGTTCTCCCTGGCGACGAGCAGGGCGCGGCTGTCCCATCGTGCTGCGGTGGTGGGTTCCTCGGTGGATGAGTTGGTGGGTGGTCTGCGGGCGGTGAGTGGGGGTGTTGCCGCGGTGGCGGGCGCCCGGTTGGGTGTGGTGTTCACCGGTCAGGGTGCGCAGCGAGTGGGCATGGGTCGTGGTCTGTATGGCGTGCTGCCGGTGTTCACCGAGACGCTGGATCGGGTGGCGTCGGGCTTTGAGGGTCTGCTGGATCGGTCGTTGCTGGATGTGGTGTTCGACGACGCTGGGGCGTTGGAGGACACGTTGTACGCCCAGGCGGGGTTGTTTGCCGTTGAGGTTGCGTTGTTTGAGCAGCTGCGGGTGTGGGGTGTTGTTCCTGATTTCGTGGCGGGGCATTCGGTGGGTGAGGTGTCGGCTGCCTACGCGGCGGGTGTGGTGTCGTTGGAGGACGGGTGCCGGTTGGTGGCGGCGCGGGGCCAGACGATGCGGCGGGCACGTTCGGACGGGGCGATGCTGGCCGTGGGCGCTGCGGAGGCCGATGTTGTTGAGCTGCTGGGTGATGGGGTGGGTCTGGCCGCGGTGAACGGGCCTGCCGCGGTGGTGGTCTCGGGTGACGCGGACCGGGTCGCTCAGGTGGAGGGGGTGTGTCGGGAGCGGGGTTGGAAGGTCAGTCGGTTGCGGGTGTCGCGGGCGTTCCATTCCCACCATATGGATGAGGTGTTGGAGGAGTTTGCGGCCGCCATCGACCGGCTCATCTTTGCGCGGCCGAGGATGCCGCTGGTGTCCACGGTGATGGGCCAGCCGGTCGACGAGCGGGTGGCGACGCCCGCGTATTGGGTGGAGCAGGTGCGGGCCACGGTGCGTTTCGGCGATGCCGTGGAGTACATGGCCGGGCAAGGTGGTGTGAGTGCGTTCCTGGAGCTGGGTCCGGATGCCGCGCTGACTCCGGTGATTGACAGTGCGGTGGCGGTGCCGACGCTGCGGGAGGGGCAGGACGAACACCGGTCGCTGCTCACGGCGTTGGCCCGGTTGCACACCCATGGCGTCGAACCCGACTGGGCCGCCGTCTACGCACCCCACCAGCCACGCACCGTCGACCTCCCGACGTACGCCTTCCAGCGCGAGCGCTACTGGTTCGCGGCTGGTGCGCCCGCGGGGTCGGCCGCCGAGCTCGGACTCGGCGCCGTCGGGCATCCGCTGCTGGGCGCGGTGATCCGGCTCGCGGACGAGGACGCGGTCGTCCTCACCGGCCGGATCTCGCCGCAGGTCTGCTCCCGGCTGGGTGGCCTGCCGGACGACGGACCGCAGACGGTGCCCGCCGCCGTCCACCTCGAGCTCGCCAGCAGGGCCGGGGACGAGGTCGGTGCGGGGGTCGTGCTCAAGCTTGACCCGCTCGACCCGTGGCCCATGCCGGAGTCGGGTGACGTACAGGTCCAGGTGTCGGTCGGTGCCGCCGACGAGGCGGGGCGGCGCGACGTCGCCGTGTACTCGTGTGCCGAGGGAACCGGTGACGAGTCGTGGACACTGCGCGCACGAGCGGTGGTCACCCCTGGCACCGGCGCGCCAGGTGCGCGGTGGGAGGGTGCGTGGCCGCCCCCGGGCGCCGCATCCGTCCCGGTCGACGGTTCGGAGCAGCTGCGCACGATCTGGCGCCGGGACAACGACGTGTTCGCCGAGGCCGCTCTGTCCGACGAAGCCGCCGACGAGACCCGATTCACCCTGCATCCGACCCTCGTCGAGGAGGTGTTGCGCGCGGCCGGGCTCGCCGGTCTCACCGAGCCCGGTGCGCTGCCCTCGGGCTGGCGTGGCGTACGGCTGCACGCCCAAGGTGCCACCGCGGTACGGGCGAAGCTGACCGCTGGCGCCGCCGACGAGTTCTCCCTCGAGCTGTATGACCTCGCAGGCGACCCGGTGGCGTCGGTGGACACGGTCACGGTGCGGGCGAGGACCGCCACCGAGACGGACGCCGAGGGGCCGGGGGCGCTGTTCGAGCTGTCCTGGGTGGACGTGCCGGTCGCCGCGCCGCTCACCGACACCGCGACCGTGCGCGACCCGGCCGAGCTCGAGCTGGCGCTGGCCGACGGCGTGCCCACCGCGGTCGTCTGGCGGGCCACGGAGACGGCGGGCCCGGTGCCCGACCGTGCCCAGCGGGTCGGTGCCGCGGCGCTGGAGCTGGTACGGGCCTGGCTGGCCGACGACCGTACGGTGGCGTCCAGGCTGGTGATCGTGACAAGCGGCGCGGTGGCCTGCGCCGACCAAGACGACGTACCGGACGTGGCCGCGGCGGCCGTCTGGGGACTGGTGCGCTCCGCCCAGGTGGAGAACCCCGGCCGACTGCACCTGGTCGACGTCGACAGCCCCACGGCCGAGGTCCGGATCGAGGACGACGAACCGCAGCTCGCCCTGCGTGCCGGACGGACACTGGCCCCTCGCCTGGTCCGCGTTTCGGCCTCCGCACCCGCGCGGTCCGTGGCGGACGACATGGGCACGGTGCTGGTCACCGGGGCCACCGGTGGTCTCGGCCGACTCGTCGCCCGGCACCTGGTGGACCGGCACAATGTTCGGCATCTGCTGCTCTTGTCCCGGTCGGGTGCCGCCGCACCGGGCGCCGAAGAGTTCGTGGCCGATCTGCGCGCCCGGGGCGCGGAGGCGCGGCTGGTGGCTTGCGACGTGGGGGACAGGGACGCGCTCGACGCGGCGCTGGCGGCCATACCCGCTGAGCACCCGCTCACCGCTGTGGTGCACACCGCGGGCGTCACGGCGGACCGCACCGTCACCGGGCTGACCGCCGCGGACCTCGCCGAGACGCTTTCGGCGAAGGCGAACGGCGCGTGGCACCTCCACGAGCTCACCCGGGACCTGCCGCTCACGGCGTTCGTGCTGTTCTCCTCGGCTGCCGGTGTCTTCGGCGGTGCGGGGCAGGCGAACTACGCCGCGGCAAACGCCGTACTGGACGCGCTCGCGGGCCACCGACACCGGCGGGGCCTGCCTGCGACGTCGCTCGCCTGGGGGCTCTGGGAGGCCGTGGACGGCATGGCGGGGCGGCTCGGTGACTCGGATCGTCGCCGTCAGCAGCGGGCGGGCCGTCCGCTGTCCAACGCGGCCGGGCTCCGGTTGTTCGACGCGGCCATCGCGGGGCCCGCGCCGGTCGTCGTACCGATGGTCCTCGACCTGGGCGCGGCGCGTGCCCAACCCGGGTCCGCTCCCGCGCTCCTGCGCGCGCTGGTGCCGCCCGCCCGCCGGGTCGTCCGTGATCTGCGCACCGGTGACGCCGCCTTCGCGGACCGGATGTTGGCCCTCGCCGCGGGCGACCGGCGGCGCGCGGTGCGCGAACTCGTCCGCGCCCAGGTCGCCACGGTGCTTGGGCACGCGAGCGCGCGGACCATCGCACCGGGTGCGGCGTTCACGGACCTCGGCTTCGACTCGCTCACCGCGGTGGAGCTGCGCAATGCGCTGGGCACCGCCACCGGGCTGACCCTGCCCGCGACCCTGGTGTTCGACCACCCGACACCTGACGCGCTCGCGGACCACCTCGAGGAACGGCTCGTTGGCGCGGCCCCGGCCGCGCGCCCCGTACCGGTTGCCGCGGACGCGGATGAACCGGTGGCGATCGTGGGAATGGGCTGCCGGTTCCCCGGTGGCGTAGCGTCGCCCGCCGAGCTGTGGCAGCTGCTGCACGAAGGCCGCGATGCGATGTCGCCGTTCCCCACCGATCGTGGCTGGGACCTCGCGGCGCTGCTCGACGACACGCCCGAGAGGCCGGGCGCGAGCGCCACCCGCTACGGCGGATTCCTGGCCGACGCCGCCGCATTCGACCCGGACTTCTTCGGTATCTCCCCGCGCGAGGCCTTGGCCATGGACCCGCAGCAGCGGCTCCTGATGGAGACCGTGTGGGAGGCCCTTGAGCACGCGGGCATCGACGCGATCGGGCTGCGCGCCAGCGGGACGGGTGTGTTCATCGGGACCAACGGCCAGGACTACGCCAGGTTGATGGCCGAGGCGCCCGAGTCCGCCGACGGGTACCTCGCCACCGGCAGTTCGGCCAGCGTGGTCTCCGGTCGGGTGTCGTATGCGTTCGGGTTGGAGGGGCCTGCGCTGACGGTGGAT
>NZ_LAKD02000114.1 GCF_000968685.2 Streptomyces antioxidans | reverse complement strand
CACCAGCGCTACTGGCTCGACACCACAGCACCGGTGACCCTGGCCAACACCCCGGCCGCACGGGCCGACGACATGCCGGATCCCGAAGCTACCGATTTCGTCCGCGAGTTCGACGGCCTCAGCGACCGGGAGAGCGAGCGGAAGCTCCTCCACCTGGTGTGCAGGCATGCCGCGGCGGTTCTGCGATACGACGAGGCGGACACCCTCGAACCCGACGTGCCGTTCAGCGAGCTCGGATTCGACTCGCTCACCGGCGTCGAGCTGCGCAACCGGCTCTCCGCAGCCACCGGTCTCAAGCTCGCGGTGGCGCTCGTGTTCGACCACCCCAAGCCGAGGGCCCTGGCGGCACACCTGCGCCAGCGGCTGTTGGACCCCGCCGCCCGGGCGGCGGTCGTACGGCGGAGCCGGGTCCGTACCGACGAACCCGTTGCCATCGTCGGCATGGCCTGCCGCTACCCGGGCGCGGTGACGTCACCGGAAGACCTCTGGCGGCTGGTGGATCAAGGCGAGGACGCGATATCCGGCTTCCCCGCCGACCGCGGCTGGTCCGCCGTGACCGCCGACTCGAGCTATGCGGGAGTCGGCGGGTTCCTGCACGACGTCGCCGAGTTCGACGCCGAGTTCTTCGGCGTCTCGCCGCGCGAGGCGCTGGCCATGGACCCGCAGCAGCGGCTGTTGCTGCAGGTCTCCTGGGAAGCGGTGGAGCGTGCGGGGATCAACCCGCACTCCCTCGCCGGCAGCCGTACCGGTGTCTTCGCGGGCGCGGGCGGACAGGACTACGTGATGCTGATGGCGTCGAGCGCCACGGACGCCGACCGCTTCGGGCTCACCGGCAATTCGGCCAGTGTGATCTCGGGTCGGGTTTCGTACGCGTTCGGGTTCGAAGGGCCGACGCTGACGGTGGACACCGCATGCTCGTCGTCTTTGGTGGCGATCCACCTGGCCGCGCAGGCGCTGCGGCATGACGAGTGTTCTCTGGCGCTGGCCGGTGGGGTCACGGTCATGTCCACACCGGGCATGTTCACCGAGTTCTCCCGGCAGGGCGGGCTGGCCGCGGACGGCCGGTGCAAGGCGTTCGCCGAGGAGGCGGACGGCACCGGGTGGGCCGAGGGGGTCGGCGTCCTGGTGCTGGAGCGGCTGTCCGACGCGCGGCGCAACGGACACCGGGTGCTCGCGGTGGTACGGGGTTCCGCGGTGAACTCCGACGGTGCGTCCAACGGTCTGACCGCGCCGAACGGTCCGTCGCAGGAGCGGGTCATCCTGGAGGCGCTTGCCGCGGCCGGTCTCGAACCCTCCGACGTCGACGCGGTGGAGGCGCACGGTACGGGTACGGCGCTCGGCGACCCGATCGAGGCCGGGGCGCTGCTCGCCACCTGCGGGCGCGGCAGGGATCCGGAGCGACCCCTGTGGCTGGGCTCGGTGAAGTCGAACATCGGGCACACCCAGGCGGCGGCGGGTGTGGCCGGGGTGATCAAGATGGTGCAGGCGATGCGGCACGAGACGCTGCCCAGGACCCTGCACGCCGAGCACCCGACGTCGCACGTGGACTGGTCGTCCGGCGCGGTGGCGCTGCTGGACCGGCCCGTGCCGTGGAAGGAGAACGGACACCCACGGCGTGCGGGCGTCTCGTCGTTCGGCATCGGTGGCACCAACGCACATGTAGTGCTGGAACAACCGCCCACGGAGACCGCCGAGCCCGTCGGGACCCCCGAGCCCGTCGCCGCGGCCGGTGTCGAAGACGGTCCGACGGCGTGGCTGGTGTCCGGGCGCGGCCCCGCCGGGCTGCGGGCACAAGCCGCCCACCTGGCCGACTTCGCCGAGTCCGCCCCGGAGGTGTCGCCGACCGACGTGGCCTTCTCGCTGGTCACCACCCGGGCCCAGCTGACGGACCGGGCGGCAGTCGTCGGCACGGGCCGGGATGAGTTGGTACGCGGTCTGCGCGCCCTGGCCGCGGGAACACCGGGCGCCGGAGTGCACACCGACACCGCGACCGACGGTGTGCTGGCCGTCCTGTTCACCGGCCAGGGCAGCCAGTGGCCCGGGATGGGCCGTTCGCTGTACGGAGTGCTGCCGGACTTCACCGACATCCTCGACCGGATCTTCGCGCTGCTGGACGGTCGGCTGGACCGGCCACTGCGCGAGGTGCTGTTCGCCGAGCCGGGCTCCGCGGACGCGGCGTTGCTGGATGAGACGGTGTTCACCCAGGCCGGGCTGTTCGCGGTCGAGGTGGCGCTGTTCGGACAGCTGCGGGCGTGGGGCGTGGCGCCGGACTACGTCGCCGGGCATTCGATCGGCGAGGTCTCGGCAGCATGCGTGGCCGGTGTCCTGGAGCTGGACGACGCGTGCCGGCTGGTGGCCGCGCGGGGCCGGGCGATGCAGCGGGCACGCTCGGACGGTGCGATGCTCGCCGTCGGTGCGGCCGAGGAGGCCGTGGCGCCGTTGCTCACCCCCGGAATCAGCCTGGCCGCCGTGAACGGCCCGGACTCGGTGGTGGTCTCCGGCGACGCGGACACGGTGGCCGCCATCGAACGGGAGTCCCGGGAACAGGGCTGGAAGACGAAGCGACTGCACGTCTCGCGCGCGTTTCACTCACCGCACATGGACGCGGTGCTGGAGGAGTTCACCGCGGACATCGCCGACATCGCGTTCCACGCGCCACGCATACCCATCGTGTCGAACCTGACCGGAGGGGCGGCCGACGAGCGCATCGGCACCCCCCGGTACTGGGCGGACCACATCCGCGCCACCGTGCGGTTCGGCGACGGCGTGTCCTGGCTGGTCGAGCAGGGCGTCACCGCGTTCCTGGAGGTCGGCCCGGACGCGGTGCTCACCGCCATGGCCGCCGACCGAGGTCCGCGGGCCGTGCCCACCCTGAGGGCAGGCCGCGACGAGCAGACCGCCCTGGTGACCGGATTGTCACGGCTGCATGTGCACGGCGTCGACGTGGACTGGTCCGCGGTCTTCGCCCGGTGGCAGCCGCACCGCGTCGAACTGCCCACCTACGCCTTCCAAGCCACCAGGTACTGGCCGGAACCGCGGACGGCCCGGCCTTCGGAGACGGACGACTCCACGGCGGGCACCGCGTTCTGGGCGTCGGTCGAGTCCGGCGACGCCGACCACCTCGCCGACGTGCTCGGGATGGACACCGACCGGGCACGGGCGGCACTCGACATCGTGGCACCGGCACTCGCCGACTGGCGGTCCCGTGACCGCATCGGTTCCACGGTCGCCGGACTGCGCTACCGCGTCGACTGGCGGGCCGCACCGGTGGACCCGGCCGTGGCGTCCGGTACGTGGCTCCTGCTGGGCGTGGACGGCGCGGCCGCGGTGTTCGGGGAATCCGTGACCGTCGAGCCCACCGAGGACAGCGCTGCGCTCACAGAACGCCTGCGGTCGGCCGCGTCCGGGCGTGCGCTGGGCGGCCTCCTGGCGGCGGTGCCGGACGCGCAGGCGGCGCTGGCGGTTGTACAGGCCGCGGCGGCGGCGGAGCTGGGCGTTCCCGTCTGGCTGCTGACCCGGAACGCGGTGCCCGCAGGCGCAGGCGAGGTGTGCGAGCCGGACCAGGCCGCGGTGTGGGGCATGGGCAGGGTCGCGTCCCTGGAACTGCCCGGATCGTGGGGCGGCGTGGTCGATCTGCCGGACGAGGCCGACGCCGGTATGTGGGCGCTGGCCGGCGGGGCGCTCGCATCCGGAGCGGAGGACCAGGTCGCGGTGCGCGCGACGGGGGTCTTCGTACCGCGGTTGGTGCCCTGCGGCCGTGCCACCGAAGCGGGTCGAGGGTGGCGGCCGCGCGGCACGGTGCTGGTGACCGGGGGTACGGGCGCGTTGGGCACGCGGGTGGCGCGCTGGCTGGCAGCACGGGGAGCGCGGAGGCTGGTACTGGCCAGCCGCAGCGGCCCGGACGCACCGGGCGTGGACGAGGTGGTCGCGGAGCTGGCGGCCACGGGTGCCGTCGTCGACGTCGTGGCCTGCGACGTGACGGACCTGGACGCGGTGCGGCAGCTGGTGTCCGACGAGACGATCAGCGCCGTCGTGCACACCGCCGGAGTCGACGAGCCCACCCCGTTGCAGGAGCTGGGACCGGCCCGGCTCGACGCGGTGATGGCGGCGAAGGTGCGCGGGGCGGCCAATCTGGATGTGGCGTTGGGCGGGCGGTCGTTGGACGCGTTCGTGTTGTTCTCCTCGGTGGCCGGGGTGTGGGGCAGCGGTGGTCAGGGTGCGTACGGTGCGGCCAACGCGTGGTTGGACGGGCTGGCGTGGGCGCGCTGGTCGCGCGGCCTGGCCGCGACGAGCGTGGCGTGGGGCGCCTGGGACAGCACCGGTATCGGCAGCGGCAGCCATGCCAAGGAGTTCCTGGCCCGCCGTGGCATCCGGGCGATCGACCCCGAAGTGGCGATCGCCGCGTTGCAGCGGGCACTGGACCTGGACGAGACCGCGGTGGTCGTCGCCGACGTGGACTGGGAGACCTTCATCCCCGGCTACGCCTCCGCCCGCCCCCGCCCGCTGCTCGACGAGCTGGCCCCGACGACCGACGACACCGCGGCCGATGGCGAGGGCACGGAACTGGCCGGGAGGCTCGCGGGACTGCCGCCGGACGAACGCAACCGAGTCCTGCTCGACCTCGTCCGCGACGGGACCGCGCAGGTGCTCGGCGCGGCGTCGGCCGACGCGGTACGCCCCGAGCGTCCATTCAGCGAGCTCGGATTCGACTCGATCAGCGCGGTCGAACTGCGCAACCTGCTGGACAGGGCGACCGGGCTTCGGCTGTCGGCGACCCTGGTCTTCGACCGGCCGACGCCCGTGGCGGTCGCCGAACACCTCGACGAGCAACTGGCGGGCACCGCGGACCAGACGGCCGAGACCGTGCTCGCCGAACTGGACCGGCTGGAGTCGGCGCTGGCCGAGATGAGCCCGGCGGACCGGCTCGTCCGCCGGATCGACACCCGGCTGGAAAGCGTGCTGGCGAAATGGCGGGCGGCCACCCACCAGGTGCCGCAGGAGACGTCGCGCGTCGACGTCGGCGAGGCCAGCGCCGAGGAGATCTTCAACTACATCGATGACGAACTCGGCCTTGGCTGAGGGACCGCTGGGGTGTGCGATTTGACTGACAACGACAAGCTCCTCGACTACCTCCGCAAGGTCACGGCCGACCTGAAGCGGACGAAGGAGCGCGTTCGCGAGCTCGAGGCAGCCGAGGAACCGGTCGCCATCATCGGGATGAGCTGCCGGTATCCCGGCGGCGTCGGCAGTCCGGAAGACCTGTGGCAGCTGGTGGACAGCGGGCAGGACGCGATCTCCTCGTTCCCGGTCGACCGGGGCTGGGACATCGACGCCGTCTACGACCCGACCCCCGGCCGGGCGGGCTCCACCTATGTGCGCGAGGGCGGTTTCCTCCACGACGTCGCCGACTTCGACCCGGCGTTCTTCGGGATCTCCCCGCGCGAGGCCACGGCCATGGACCCGCAGCAGCGACTTCTGCTGGAAGCGTCGTGGGAGGCGTTCGAACAGGCAGGGCTCGACCCGGACTCGCTGCGCGGCAGCGGAACCGGCGTCTTCGTCGGCGCCAGCGGTCAGGACTACACCGCGTTGCTCGCCGGTCCCCCCGCCGATGACACCGGCGCGGAGGGCTACGTCCTGACCGGCAACGCGGGCAGCGTCGTCTCCGGCCGGGTGTCCTATGTGTTCGGGTTGGAGGGACCAGCGCTGACGGTGGACACGGCGTGTTCGTCGTCGCTGGTGGCGCTGCACCTCGCTGCCCAGGCGGTGCGGGAGGGCGAGTGCTCGCTGGCGCTGGCCGGTGGTGTGACGGTGCTGTCGACGCCGATGGTGTTCGTGGAGTTCAGCCGTCAGGGTGCTCTGGACGCTGACGGCCGGTGCAAGGCGTTCTCGGACGCGGCGGGCGGACTCGGCCTGGCCGAAGGCGTTGGGATGGTCGTGCTGGAGCGGTTGTCGGACGCGCGGCGCAACGGCCATGAGGTGTTGGCGGTGGTGCGGGGTTCTGCGGTGAATCAGGATGGTGCGTCGAATGGGTTGACGGCGCCGAATGGTCCGTCGCAGGAGCGGGTGATCCGGGCTGCGTTGGCGAGTGCTGGTCTGTCCGCGTCCGATGTGGATGTGGTGGAGGCGCACGGGACCGGAACGCGGTTGGGCGATCCGATCGAGGCGCAGGCGTTGCTGGCGACGTATGGCCAGGACCGCGACCGGCCACTGTGGTTGGGGTCGATCAAGTCGAACATCGGGCATACGCAGGCGGCCGCCGGTGTCGCTGGTGTGATCAAGATGGTGCAGGCGATGCGGTATGGGGTGTTGCCGCGGACGTTGCATGTGGGTGAGCCGTCTTCGCAGGTGGATTGGTCGTCGGGTGCGGTGGAGTTGTTGGGTGAGGCGCGGGTGTGGGAGGTGGGGGATGGTCGTCTGCGGCGTGCGGGTGTGTCGTCGTTCGGGATCAGTGGGACGAATGCGCATGTGATTGTGGAGGAGGCTGAGCCGTCGCCGGTTGCCGAGCGTGGTGATGGTGCGGACGTTCCGGTGGTGTGGCCGGTGTCGGGGCGTGGGGTTGAGGGGTTGCGGGCGCAGGCGGCGCGGTTGGCTGATTTTGTTGAGGCGGCTGAGGGGTTGTCTGCCGTGGATGTGGGGTTTTCGCTGGCGACGAGTAGGGCGC
>NZ_LAKD02000113.1 GCF_000968685.2 Streptomyces antioxidans | reverse complement strand
GGGCCGGGACGGGCAGGGGCGGGAGGGGCAGGGGCGGGAGGGGCGCGGCCGGGACGAGAGCGCGCGCGTTCCGCGGCCGGTGAGCCATGCCGGTCCCGGCCGCTTGAGCTCCGGGGTCGGCTGGACTGGTCCGGGGCGGCTGGGCTCCGCGGTCGGCCGCGCCGCTCCGTGGCTGCTGGACCCCGCTGTCACCGGGACCCGTTCGGGGACCCGTTGGGGGACCCGTTCGGGTATCCATGCCTGGACCCGTTCGGGGATCCGTTCGGGCTGCGGTGCGCGGTCCGGTTCGGCCGCAGTCCCTCGAAGGCGAGCGGCAGATGCCGTGGCCCGCGCAGCACCGCGTTCCGCCGGTAGGTCGGCGGATCCTCCAGCAGCCGGGGCCCGTCCAGCCGACGGGCCAGCTCGGTCAGCGCGATCTGCGCCTCCAGCCGGGCCAGCGGGGCGCCGAAGCAGCTGTGGACGCCGCTGCCGAAGCCGAGGTGCTGGTTGTCCCTGCGCTGCGGATCGAACCGGTCGGGGTCGGGGAACCGCTGCGGATCGCGGTTGCCCGAGGCCAGCAGCAGCCAGACGGACGCCCCCTGGGGGATGGTCACGCCCGCGATGTCGATCTCCGAGAGCGGGGTGCGCTGGGGAAGCATCTGTACCGGCGGATCGAACCGCAGCAACTCCTCCACCAGCGGGACGACCAGATGGGGATCCTCGCGCAGCCGGGCGAGCACATCGGGGTTGCGCAGCAGGGTCAGCATCCCGTTGGTGATCAGGTTGACGGTGGTCTCGTGCCCCGCCACCAGCAGCAGCGCCGCGGTGCTCAGCAGCTCCACCCGGCTCATCCGCCCCTCCGGGCCCTGCTCGCCGACCAGGGCCGAGAGCATGTCGTCGCCGGGTGCGCGGCGGCGCTCCTCGATCAGCTCGGACAGATACGTCGCCAGTTCCGTACGGGCCTGCCGGGTGATCCGCCGCCGCTCGGCGACATCGGCGCCCGTGTCCGTGCCCGCTTCCGCGTCCGGGCCGGGGTCCAGGCTGGCGGCGAGGGTGTCGGCCCAGGCGTGGAAGCGCGGCTCGTCCTCCCGCGGCACCCCGAGCAGCCGGCAGATCACGGTCACCGGGAAGGGGTAGGAGAAGTGGTCGACGAGATCGATCCGGTCCCGCCCGTCGAAGCCGTCGATCAGCTCGCCGACGATACGGGTGAGTTCACCGCGCATCTCGTGGAGCCGTCGCGGGGTGTGCGGCGGGCCGAAGGGCGCCGTCGCGAGCCGGCGCAGCCGGTCGTGCTCGGGCGGGTCCAGCCGCAGGAAGCTGGGCGGCAGCCCCGGATCATCCTCCTCGGGCGGCTCCGAGGCGGCCCGGGGGTCCAGGTTGCGCGCGTCGGAGCTGAGCCGGGGGTCGTGCAGCAGACCGTGGATCTCCCAGTAGGTGGAGACGATGTACGGCCCCTCCTCGTCGTGCACCACGGGCGTCTTGCGCAGCTCGGCGTAGATCGGGTACGGGTCGGCTCGATGGGCGTAGTCGGTGATCTGCCGTACGAGCGAGCCTTGCGTCTGCGTCATGGCTGAGTGCGTTCCTCCGTCGGGGCCGTCCCCCTGCTCAGCATCGGTGAGGCGGCCCGGGCCCGCGCGTACAGCCAGGCCAAAGGGGCGAACGTACGGTCAGCCCCAAGGGCGGACGTACGACCAGCCCAAAGGGGCGGACGTACGGCCGTGGCCCGCTCGCTACGATGGAGCGCCGCGCGCCCGGGCGGGTGCGGTTGGGGAAGGAGACGGTGCGATGGACCAGGACCGGACCGGCGGGCCCGGCTGGCCCCGCCGCCCCCGTCGGCGCGGCCAGGGCGAACTGGAGGCGCAGGTGCTCGTGGCGCTGAGCCGGGCGCCGGGGCCGGTGACCGCCGCGTGGGTGCAGGAGCGGATCGAGGGCGAGCTCGCCTACACCACGGTCATGACCATCCTGTCCCGGCTGCACGCCAAACAGGCCGTGACGCGGGAACGCGCGGGCCGTTCCTTCGTCTGGCGGGCGGCGTCGGACGAGGCGGGCCTCGCGGCGCTGCGGATGCGCCGGGTGCTGGACGGCCAGGACGACCGCGGGGCGGTCCTGGCCAGCTTTGTGACCGGGCTGACCCAGGACGACGAGCGGCTGCTGCGCGACCTGCTGAGCGACGCGGCGGAGGAGCCGGAGGGCTGACCGATGGGTGTCTTCGTCTTCCTCCCGCTGGTTCTGCCCCTGACGGCGCTGCCGATCGCCCGGCTCGCCGAGCAACATCTCCATCCGCGCACCGCCACCCGGCTGCTGACGCTCGTCGGCACCGTCCTCGCGGTGTGCTCCACGCTGTGCCTGGGGCTGCTGATGGTCGTCGGCACGGCGCAGCTGCCCGGCAATCCGCTGCCGGACAGCTGGTCGGATCCGGAGGTACGGGCCGCGGTGCCCTTTGACGCGGTGGCCGGGAAGGTGGCGATCGGCGCCCTGTTGGCGGTGGCCGTCTCCTGTACGGCCGCCTGTCTGCGCCACGGCCGGGTGCGGCGGGACGCCCGGCTGGCGCTCGCCGGGCTGCCGGAGTCGCCGGTCGCGGTGCTGCCGGACGACCGGGCGTACGCGTACGCGCTGCCCGGGACCTCGGGGCGAACGGGGACGCCGGGCCGGATCGTCGTCTCCACCGGGATGCTGGACAGCCTCAGCACCCGTGAGCGGCGCGCCCTGATCGCGCATGAGCGCGCCCATCTGACCGCGCACCACCACCGCTTTCTGCTGGCCGCACAGCTCGCGGCGCGGGCCAACCCGCTGCTGCGGCCGCTGCGGGCCGCGGTGGACTACTGCGCCGAGCGCTGGGCGGACGAGGAGGCGGCCCGGGAGGTCGGCGACCGCCGGGTCACGGCGCGGGCGGTCGGCAAGGCCGCCCTGGTCTCCCGGGGCGCGCCGGGGGCGGCGCTCGCCGGGTTCGCCGCGCCGGGGCCGGTGCCGCGCAGGGTCGCGGCGCTGCTTGAGCCGGTGGAGCCGTCCCGGCGCTGGCCGCCGACGTGGACGGCGGCGGGGCTTGCCCTGTGGATCGCGGCGGTGGGCACCGCCGCGTCCGCGCTGTCCTCGGCGAACGCGGCGGTCGCCCTGGTCCTCGTCCTGCACGCCGCGACCCCGCTGTAGGCGCGGAGCTGTTGGGCACGGATCGCGCCCTTACGGCCGTTACGCCTCGCCCCGTCTTACAGGTCGAACTCGGCCGGCGGGAGCTCCAGCGTGTAGCACGCCTCGCGGACCATGGCCTGCTCGGTCTTGTCGAAGTCGCCGTCCGCGCCACCGATGACGATGCCGATCTGGATCACGGCGCGCGCCTCGGCGGGCTTCTTCTTGGCCTTGGCGACCTCCTGCATCACGCTCACCTTGCCGAACTCGAAGTCCGCGGTGAGCTTGTTGACGTAGTCGTTGAAGCGGCGCTGCAGATCGTCGGCCGGGAAGTTCTGCAGCACCTCGTTGGTGCCGATCAGCTGGGCGACGCGCTGCCGCTCGGACGGATCGACCGAGCCGTCCGCCGCCGCCACCAGGGCACACATCGCCATGCTCGCGTCGCGGAAGGCGCCGCTCTTCAGGTCGTTCTTCTTCGAGACGAGCTGAGTCTGCATCGTCTGGGCGGACTCTCTGATGCGGTCCCACAGGGCCATGGCCACTCACACTCCATAGGGTCGTTAGGATCTACAGTTGTGTAGAAGCTAGCAGGCGGGGTCGGTCAAGGCCGCGTGAATCGGCCCCTCTTCAGCACTGAGTGAACTGATCGGAGAGGTAAAGAAGTTCCCAAGTCGGGGAGGCGGCGGATGTGCTGGGACGCGTGTAAACCGTCGTACGCGAGAGCTGAGCCCTTTGGGGCTCACTTGTGTGACTAATTGGGCTTTCGGATAGGCCAGTTGCGGCTTGGGTAGCCCGTAGCCGACCCCGGTCCGTAGCCGTACGGCGACTACGGGCCACCGTCGCACGGAGAGGTGCCGGACCCGCGGTGACACAGCCCTTTCGACTCCCCGACTTCTACATGCCGTATCCGGCGCGGCTGAACCCCCATGTCCGGGCGGCACGGGAGCACTCCACCCGGTGGGCCCGCGCGATGGGCATGCTCGAGGGCTCGGGGATCTGGGAGCAGGACGATCTCGACGCCCACGACTACGCCCTGCTGTGCGCGTACACCCACCCCGACTGCTCCGATGCGGAGCTCTCGTTGGTCACCGACTGGTATGTGTGGGTGTTCTTCTTCGACGACCACTTCCTGGAGACGTTCAAGCGCTCCCAGGACCGTGCGGCCGGTAAGGCGTATCTCGACCGGCTGCCCGCCTTCATGCCGATGGATCCGGCCGCCGGGCTGCCCGAGCCCGCCAACCCGGTCGAGGCGGGGCTCGCGGACCTGTGGGCGCGGACGGTGCCCTCGATGTCGCCGGACTGGCGGGCGCGGTTCCGGGAGTCCACCGAGCAGCTGCTCAACGAATCGCTCTGGGAGCTCTCGAACATCAACATCGACCGGGTCCCCAATCCGGTCGAGTACATCGAGATGCGCCGTAAGGTCGGCGGCGCGCCCTGGTCGGCCGGGCTGGTGGAGCATGCCGTGGGGGCCGAGGTGCCGGAGGTGATCGCCGGATCGCGGCCGATGCGGGTGTTGCGGGACGCCTTCGCGGACGCGGTGCACCTGCGCAACGACCTGTTCTCGTACCAGCGGGAGATCGAGGAGGAGGGCGAGCTCAGCAATGGCGTCCTGGTCCTGGAGACGTTCCTGTGCTGCACCACCCAGGAGGCGGCCGACTCCGTCAATGAGCTGCTCACCTCGCGGCTGCAGCAGTTCGAGGACACCGCCCTCACCGAGCTCGGGCCGCTCTTCGCCGAGCACGGACTGGACCCGGCGGCCTGCGCGGGGGTCCTCGCCTATGTCAAGGGGCTCCAGGACTGGCAGTCCGGCGGCCATGAGTGGCATATGCGCTCCAGCCGGTACATGAATGGCGCACATGGTGCCGGCGGTCCGGGCGGTACGAACGGCCCGGACGCTACGGACCGCCCGGACGAGGCCCCGGCGTGGTCGCCGTTCGCGCTCAGCGGCCTCGGCGTCTCCGCGGCCAGCCCGCCGCCGACCACGGGCCGGGCGGAGGCGGCCCGGACCCGCAGGTTCAGCCATGTTCCGTTCCGGAAGACCGGGCCGTCCCTGTTGCCGGACTTCTTCATGCCGTTCACCCTCCGGCTCAATCCGCATCTGCCCACCGCCCGCGATCACTTGGCCGAGTGGGCACACCGGATGGGCATCCTCGGACCGCAGCCCGGCGTCCCCGGTTCGTACGTCTGGGACGAGCGGCGGATGCTCGCCGCCGACCTGCCGCTGTGCGCGGCCGGTATTCACCCGGACGGCTCCCTGGACGAGCTCGATCTGGCGTCGGGCTGGCTGGCCTGGGGCACCTACGCGGACGACTACTACCCGGCGGTCTTCGGCCCCACCCACGACCTGGCCGGGGCCCGGGTCTGCAACGCCCGGCTCGGGGCGTTCATGCCGCTCGACGCGGGCCCCACCCCGGCCCCGGCGAACGCGCTGGAGCGTTCGCTGGCCGACCTGTGGAGCCGTACGGCGGGCCCCATGGAGGACTCGGCGCGCCATGAACTCCGTAAGGCCATCGAGAACATGACCGCCAGCTGGCTGTGGGAGCTGGCCAACCACGCGAAGAACCGGATCCCCGACCCGGTCGACTACATCGAGATGCGTCGCCACACCTTCGGCTCCGACCTCACCATGAGCCTGTGCCGACTGGCGCGCGGACGCCGGGTGCCGCCCGAGCTCTCCCGCAGCGGCCCGGTCCGGTCGCTGGAGAATGCCGCCATGGACTACGCGACGCTGCTCAACGACGTCTTCTCGTACCAGAAGGAGATCGAGTTCGAGGGTGAGGTCCACAACGGCGTCCTCGTCGTCCAGAACTTCTTCGACTGCGACTATCCGACCGGGGTCGCCGTCGTGAACGATCTGATGACGTCCCGGATGCGGCAGTTCGAGCATGTCGCGGCCCATGAGTTCCCGGTGCTGTACGACGACTTCGGCCTGGATCCGGAGGCCCGGGCGGCGATGGACGGCTATGTGGAGGAGCTGCGCGACTGGATGTCCGGGATCCTCAACTGGCACCGTGAGGTCCCGCGCTACCGGGAGGAGGAGCTGGTCCGCGTCCAGCGGCGGCCGGTGGGGAACGGGGCCGGGGCCCTGACGGGCACGGGGACCGGGATCGTGCCGGGCGCCGGGACCGGAGCGCGGCCGGTGGCCCCCTGGCACGGGCCCACCGGGCTCGGCACCTCGGCCGCGCGGGTTCTGGCGCCCGGCCGTTTCGCCAACCATGGAGTCCGCGCCCAGGGTCCGACGACCCGCCCCGCGCGGCGATGACCATCCAGGAAGGCGAGCGACCGTGACCACGACGGATGACGACCTCTGCTTCAGGACCGCACTGGACCTCAGCGCGCTGCTGCGCTCCCGCCAGCTGTCCGCGCGCGAACTCCTCGACGCCCATCTGGCCCGCATCGAACGGGTCAACCCGGCCGTCAACGCGATCGTCACCCTCGTCGCGGACCGCGCCCGCGAGGCCGCCCGGCAGGCCGATGAGCGGATCGCGGCGGGGGAGGAGCCCGGGCCGCTGCACGGGCTGCCGATCGCCCACAAGGACCTCCACAACACCGCGGGCATCCGCACCAGCCATGGCTCACCGCTCGCCGACGGCGTGCCCGACGAGGACGATCTGCTGATCGAACGGATACGGGCCGCCGGGGCGATCACCCTCGGCAAGACCAACGTGCCCGAGTTCGGCGCCGGTTCGCACACCTTCAACCCCCTTTTCGGCGCCACCCACAACCCGTACGACCTGGGCCGCAGCGCCGGCGGCAGCAGTGGGGGCGCGGCCGCCGCGCTGGCCTCCGGCATGGTCCCGGTCGCGGACGGCAGCGACACCGGCGGCTCGCTGCGCAACCCGGCCTCGTTCTGCAATGTCGTCGGTCTGCGCCCCTCGCCCGGGCGCGTCCCCAACTGGCCCTCCCTGACCGCCTGGAGCACCCTCGGCGTCAAGGGGCCGATGGCCCGTACGGTGGCCGACGCCGCCCTGCTGCTGTCCGCCATCGCCGGGCCCGACGCCCGGTCGCCGATCGCCCTGGAGGAGCCAGGCGCCCGCTTCGCCCGCCCCCTGGACCGCGATCTGACGGGGCTGCGGGTGGCCTGGTCGCCGGATCTCGGGGGGCTGGTGCCGGTCGAACCCGAGGTGGTCGCGGCGGTCGAGTCGGCGGCGGAGGTCTTCACCGGCCTCGGCTGCGTCGTGGAGCGGGACTGCCCGGACCTGACCGGGGCCGATGAGGTCTTCCGTACGCTGCGCGCCTCGGCCTTCGAGGTCGCCTTCGGCGCGCTCATGGACCGCCACCCCGCCGGGCTGAAGCGGACGATCCGGGAGAACGCCGAGGAGGGGCGCAAGCTCACCGGGCCGGACATCGGCCGCGCGGAGGTGCTGCACACCCTGCTCTACCACCGCGTCCGGGAGTTCTTCGGCCGCTTTGACGTGCTGCTGCTCCCGGTGAGCCAGGTGGTGCCCTTCGACGTCGGCATCGAGTACCCGACCGAGGTCGCCGGGGTGGCCATGGACGACTATCTGGACTGGATGCGCTCGGCGTATCTGGTCAGCGCGACCGGCAGCCCCGCGCTGTCCGTACCGGCCGGGTTCACGCCCGGCGGGCTTCCCGTCGGGGTGCAGATCGTCGGGCCGCACCGGGCGGACTTCGCGGTCCTCCAGGTCGGCCATGCCTTCGAGCGGGCCACCGGGCACTGGCGGCGGCGCCCGGCGGAGATCGAGTAGCGCACGCCCCCCGGAGCATGTTTCGGCTCGGCGGTCCCGGAAACCCGCCGTGGTGCGCGACGCGACAACGTCGAAAGGAGTCACCGATGAGCACCGTTCGGGAGTCCGTCGAGGTTGGGGTTCCGCTCCACACCGCGTACAACCAGTGGACGCAGTTCACCGAGTTCCCGAGGTTCATGGAAGGCGTGGACCAGGTCACCCAGGTGGACGACCGCCACAACCACTGGGCGACCTCCATTGCCGGTGTGCACCGGGAGTTCGACACCGAGATCGTGGATCAGCTCCCCGACGAGCGCATCGCCTGGCGCACCACCTCCGGTGACGTCCAGCAGCAGGGCCTGGTCACCTTCGAGCACCTGGACGAGCTCCACACCCGGGTCAATCTGGCGCTGGTCTTCGAGCCGAGCGGGATGGCGGAGAAGGCCGCGGACATGACCGGGACGCTCGACCGGCGGGTGAAGGGGGACCTGCAGAGGTTCAAGGACTTCATCGAACAGCGCGGTGAGGCGGAGGGCGCCTGGCGCGGCCGGCTCTCCCCGGGCTGACCGCGGCGCACCACACCGCCCCCGAGAGGCCGCCGACCACACCGGTCGGCGGCCTCGCTCGTGCTCGCGCGCGTCTCCATGGGGATCGCATCCTGCGAGATCAGATCTTGCCCATCCGGTCATAGCAGGAGCAAGCTGGATATATGGGTGCTCAAACGGCGCCTACGCTGATCTCATCCGTACAGCGGGCTTTCCGGTTGATGGAGGCAGTGGGCGCGCACGAGGGCGGTGCCCCGGCCAAGCGGCTCGCCCGGGAGACGGGGCTGCCGCTCGCCACCACGTACCACCTGCTGCGGACCATGGCCCACGAAGGCTATCTGTCCCGGCTGGACGACGGCGGCTTCGTGATCGGCGACAAGCTGCGGGCCCTCGAGTCCGGCAGCCGTGAGCAGGCGGTGCTCGCCCGGGTCCGGCCCACCCTGGCCGCGCTGCGCGATGAGCTCTCCGCCGCCGCGTACCTCACCTTCTACGACGAGGGCGAGATCCGGATCGCGGACATCGTCGACGGCCCGCAGGCGCCCCGGGTCGATCTGTGGGTGGGGTGCGAGGAGGCCGGGCACGCCACCGCGCTGGGGAAGTGCGTACTGCGCGAGCTGGACGACGAGGCGCGCTACGACTACCTCTCCCGCCATCCGCTCGTCGACCTCACCCCGCGCACCGTCACCCGCTCCGACGACCTGCTGCGCCGCCTGGACTCCCCGACCGGAAGTCCCCTGGTCGCGGACCTGGAGGAGTACGCCGTGGGCACGGTCTGCTTCGCGGTGCCGATCCGCTACGGGGACCGGCTCGGCTCGCTCGGGGTCTCGCTGGGGGTGGACCGGCTGGCCCGGTTGACGAAGGCCGATCCGTACCGGGAGCTGTTCCGGACCCGCCTGGTGCCGACGGCGAGCCGGGTGAGCAGGAACCTCTCGCTCACTATCTGAAATCGCGGGTCTTGCCGGATCTATCGAATCGCTGTTTCTCTGGATGAAACGGATATCGCCGTATCCCCCCGGCATCACTCCGGTATCCCCCGATATCGCCCCGGCATCCCCGCCCGGTATCGCCCGGCATCCCCCGGTATCACTTGCCCCCGTGGAGAGAGAGCAGCGAAGCAGGTCATGTTCCCGGCCCGACTCCGCCCGTACGACCCTGATCAACCGGACAGCCCCGGGCTCATGGCCCGCGCGGTCCCCGTCATCATCATCTGTGGTGTGGCCCTGCTCGCCCTCGTGACCTCCGAGGGACTGGCCTGGCTGCCACTGCTCGCCGTCGGACCGGCGCTCGCCGCCGCCCACTGCGGACCGTACGGAGTGATCCGGATCGGGGTGCTCGCGGTGGCGGTGGGCGCGCTGCTGGGCACCCAGGGTGATGAACCGGTGCGCACCCAGGCGATCATGCTGGCCACGCCCGCCGCCGTGGCCCTGGCGAGCTGTGGGGCCAGCGCCCTGCGCAGACGCCGTGAGAAGGTCCTCGCCGCCGTACGCTCGGTCGCGGAGGCCGCCCAGAACGCCCTGCTCACACCGGTGCCCGCCCGGGTCGGCCAGTTCCAGGTGGCGGTCCGCTACAGCGCCGCCGCCGCGGAGGCACGGGTCGGGGGCGATCTCTATGCCCTGCTGCCGACCCCGTTCGGGGTCCGGCTGATCGTCGGCGATGTGCGCGGCAAGGGGCTGCCCGCGGTGAGCACGGCCGCCCTGGTGCTCGGCGTCTTCCGCGAGGCCGCCTACGACGAGCCGGACCTGCTCGACGTCGTCGCCAGGATCGAGCGCAGCCTCTCCCGCAACCTGGCGCCCGACGACTTCGTCACCGCCGTGGTCGCCGGATACCCCAGTGAGGGCCGTATGGAGCTCGTCAACTGCGGCCACGCCCCGCCGCTGCTGGTCGGCGAGACCGGGATCACGGCGGTGGAGCCCATCCGCCCGGCCCCGCCGCTCGGCCTGGCCTCGCTGGGCGGTGAACTGCCCAGCCTCCAGGTGGTGCCGTTCGCCGAGGGCGAGCAACTGCTGCTCTACACCGACGGGGTCATCGAGGCGCGGGACCGCGGCCGGACGTACTTCCCGCTGCTGGAACGGGTGCCGCGGCACATCTGCGACGAGCCGTCCCGCACCCTCGCCTCGCTCCACGACGAGCTGCTGTCCCACGTGGGCGGCCGGCTCCACGACGACGCGGCGCTGCTGCTGCTCCGCAAGCCGGTGCTGGGCGCGGTGCGCAGGGTGGCGGATGTGGCGTCGGCGTGAGCCATGGCCGTCCGACCTCCGTATGAGTCGGCGGTCGGCTCAGACGATATGAGCCGACGGTCGATTCAGACGATGCCCTGGGCGGCCATCGCCTCAGCCACCCGCATGAATCCGGCGGCGTTCGCGCCCAGGGCGTAGTCGTCGGGGGCGCAGCCGTAGCGGTCGGCGGTGGTACGGCACAGGGTGTGGACCTCGGTCATGACGGCGGCGAGGCGGGTCTCGGTCTGGGCGAAGGTCCAGCGCTCGCGGGAGGCGTTCTGCCGCATCTCCAGCGCGGAGGTGGCCACCCCGCCCGCGTTGGCGGCCTTACCGGGGCCGAAGAGCACACCGGCCTCCCGGAAGATCTCGGTCGCCGCCGGGGTGCAGGGCATGTTGGCGCCCTCTGCCACGGCCAGGACCCCGTTCTTGACCAGGGCGATCGCGCTCTGCTCCGTCAGCTCGTTCTGGGTGGCGCAGGGCAGCGCGACCCCGCAGGGCACCTCGAAGACCGAGCCGCGGGCGGAGAAGACGGCACCCGGCTTGGCGTCGGCGTACGCGGAGATCCGCTGCCGCCGTACCTCCTTGATCTCCTTGAGCAGGGCGAGGTCGATACCGTCCGGATCGACCACATGGCCGGAGGAGTCGGAGCAGGCCACCACCCGCCCGCCGAGGGCGTGGACCTTCTCGATGGCGTAGAGGGCCACATTGCCGGACCCGGAGACGACGACCGTAAGGCCGTCGAAATCCCTCTCGCGGGTGCGCAGCATCTCCTGGACGAAGTGGACGGTGCCGTACCCCGTGGCCTCGGTACGCACGGGTGAACCGCCCCAGGCGACGGGCTTACCGGTCAGCACACCGGCCTCGAAACGATTGGTCAGCCGCTTGTACTGGCCGAAGAGATAGCCGATCTCGCGGGTGCCCACCCCGATGTCCCCGGCTGGCACATCGGTGTGCTCGCCCAGATGGCGGTGGAGCTCGGTCATGAAGGACTGGCAGAACCGCATGACCTCGCCGTCCGAGCGCCCCTTGGGGTCGAAGTCCGCACCGCCCTTGCCGCCGCCGATGGCCAGGCCGGTCAGCGCGTTCTTGAAGATCTGCTCGAAGCCGAGGAACTTCACGATGCCCAGATCGACGCTGGGGTGGAAGCGCAAGCCGCCCTTGTAGGGGCCGAGCGCGCTGCTGAACTCCACCCGGAAGCCCCGGTTGACCTGGACCTCGCCGTCGTCGTCCACCCATGGCACCCGGAAGACGAGCTGCCGCTCCGGCTCGCACAGCCGCTCCACGATCCGGGCCTCCAGATACTCCGGATGCGCGCCGAGCACGGGGGCGAGCGCCGGCAGCACCTCGCGCGCCGCCTGGTGGAACTCGGACTCCCCGGGGTTGCGGTGCACGATCTGCGCGTAGACGGCCTCGATACGGGCGCTGACGTCCATGGGTGCCTGGTGCCTCTCTGTGGCTTCTGTCTCGTATGCCGGTCCTGTGGGGATCCAGGATCTTGTCCCCGGCGGGGTTCACCATGGCGGCGCGCCCGGGGAGGACTGAGGACTGGGGAAGACGGGACAGACCTGCGGAGATCGAGCGGGGGTGGAGCCAGCTCCACCCCCGGGCCGTAGTCCCGTACCCCTACCGGTAGGGGAGCGCGCTCCCTCCCGCCCGGCCGCGCCCGTCTCTAGCGTTCTTCGTGACCGGCGGACCCTTCGCTCCGCCCGGCGCGACGACGGAGGGGCGGAGAGATGAACCGGCAGTGGCGCGGCCTTGGGACGGCCACCGCGGAGCGGACGGGGACCCGGCACCATGCGCTGACCCTGGACGGGGTCACCCGGGAGTACCGGCCGGGCGCCGTGGCGCTGCACCCCATCCATCTGGCGGTGCCGCGCGGACGGTTCCTCGCGGTGATGGGCCCCCCGGGGTGCGGGAAGTCGACCTTGCTGCGGTGCGCCGCCGGGCTGGACCGGCCGACGGCGGGCACGGTGCGCATCGGCGGCACGGAGTTGCCCCCGCTGAACGCGGCGGCGCTGACCCGGCTGCGGCGGGAGCGGATCGGCTTCGTCTTCCAGGAGCACCACCTGGTGCCGTCGCTGAGCGTCGCCGAGAACGTCTCCCTGCCGCTGGTGCTCGGCGGCCACAGTGTCGACGGCCGGGATCTGCGGGCCCTCACCGCGGTCGGGCTGGGGGACTGGGGCGGCACCATGCCGCACGAACTGTCCGGCGGGCAGTGCCAGCGGGTGGCGATCGCCCGCGCGCTGGTGACCTCGCCCGACATCGTCTTCGCCGACGAGCCCACCGGGGCGCTCGGCCCCGCCGCCGCGGAGGAGGTGCTGACGCTGCTGCGGCAGGCCGTCGACCGTGACGGCCATACGGTCGTCATGGTCACCCACGACCCGTTCGCCGCCGCCCGGGCCGACGAGGCGCTGTTCCTGATGCGGGGGAAGCTGGTCTGGCGACAGGAGCGGCCGGAGGCGGCCGACATCCGCCGCGTCCTCAAGGACCTGGACGGGCGGACGCCGTGATCCCCGCCGGAGCCGCGAACGCTATCGGGGCCGTGATCCCCAGCCGGGACCGGGCCGGGGCCTCCACCGGGGCCGTGATCCCCAGCCGGGACCGGGACCAGCACCGCCCCCGGCCCCGTCCTCACCGCCTGTCCGCCGATTCCCCCTCGTTCGTCGCGCCCTTGTTGAGATACGCCAGGACCGCCAGCACCCGTCGGTGCCCGCTGTCGCTCGGCGGCAGGCCCAGCTTGGCGAAGACATTGCCGATGTGCTTGCTGACCGCGCGCTCCGAGACCACCAGCGACCGGGCGATCGTCGTGTTGTCCCGGCCCTCCGCCATCAGGTGCAGCACCTCGCGTTCGCGCGGCGTCAAGGAGTCCACGGGATCGTCCCGGCGCCGGGTCATCAGCTCCTTGACTACCTCCGGGTCCAGCGCCGTACCGCCCGCGACCACCCGTTCCAGCGCGTCCAGGAACCTGAGCGGGCGCGACCGCCGCACCGTCTGAGCGGGCGCGACGGCTCCTGTTACGTGCTGCCTCACCTCGAAACCTCGAATGCGTCCCACCACCACGGACTGTCCGGAGCGTCCGCGCGGATGATCCCGGCCCTCGCCGTGATCTTGGCGTCGAGTGCCAGGACGAGCACCCGCAGCTCGCGCGCGCTCTTCTTGGGCAGGGCGTGGAGCGCGGTCTCGAGGAGGCCGCGAAAGTACCCGGGGTCGCAGCCACACTCATAAAGCCCGCATCGAGGCGCACCGAAGGCACTGGTCACACCTCTGAGCGGACCGTGGGCCAGGGCCCGCCAGTGCCAGAAGGCTTCCTCGACCGCCTCGGGCCAGAAGCGGGTGCGCTCGAGCCGACGCAGATCGGCGGCGCAGGAACCGGAGAGACGGTCGATCGGCGGATACCGCCGACGGCTCAGAAGACGGGTCGGAATGTCGCCCCGCAGGGCTGCTGGGCGCCTACGCGGCATGGCCCTTTCGATGGCTGGTCATACGGGCCAACGTACCGCCCCCGAAGGGCGACCGCCCAAGCGTTTTTCGAAGTACGCCCCCGGATCGCTCAGCCTCCGGTATCGGCCCCGGTATCGGCCCCGGCCCCCGTGGGATTGTTGTCGGGCAGGACCACGAAGCTGATGATGTGGCGGGTGCGGCCGTCACCCGGGGCGGTGTGGGTGCGGCGGGCGACGACGGCTTCGACTTCTTCGACGAGTTCGGCGAATTCATCGTCGGTCAGCCATGCCGCGCCCTGCCGGTAGACGACACCTTCGCGGGCGGGATCGGCATCGTCGCGGGAGAGATAGCGGTCGAAGTCGGCCATCAGGGCTCCGGTGAACACGGTGAAGGCCTGCCGGTGATCGTCCTTGGTCATGGCGGTACGGGCGTCGGCGTCCACGACGGCCTTCTCCTGGCGCACCCGGTAGCTGCGTTCGACGGTGCCGCGCACCTGCCTTTCGTGAACCACCTCCAGGATGCCCGCCTGGGTGAGGGTCGCGATGTGCCGGTACATCGTGGCCGGCGGAACGTCGGGCAGCCGGTCGCGCAGCTGTGCGGTGGTCAGTTCGTCGGCGCCGACCAGGGCTTGCAGGATGCGCATCCGGACGGGATGGAGGAGAAGGTTCGCGGTTGGCATGACTCCAATGCTCTCACATCTGATAACGTTCTCGTAGTTGAGAACAATGAGAGGCGGAGCCTTGCCCGAGATCGACATGACGGTCACCGCGGTGGACGGGACCCCCTTGACCGGCACCCTGACCCTGCCCGTCGGCCCCGGCCCGCACCCCGCCGTCCTGCTTCTGCACGGCTCCGGCCCCCTGGACCGCGACGGCAACACCCGTAAGGTCGCCATGAATCTGGGCCGACCGCTGGCCGCCGCCCTCGCGGCGGAGGGTTTCGCGGTGCTGCGCTACGACCGCCACGGCGCCCGTGCCAGCCCCGGCGCCTGGCGGGCCACCGGCTTCACCGACCACTGCGAGGACGCGGCCGCCGCTCTGAGCGCCCTGGCCGAGCACCCCGCCGTACGCCCCGACGCCGTCGGCGTCATCGGCCACAGCGAAGGCGCCCTGCACGCCATGAGTCTCGCGGCACGCCATGACGTGGGCGCGGTGGTGCTGTTGGCCGGTTACGCCCGTCGGGGCGAGGAGGCCCTGCGCTGGCAGGCCCGCTCGATCATCCAGGGCCTGCCCGCCCCCGTCCGCCTCCTGCGCCGCCCCCTGGGGGCCCTGGGCAACCGGGTCCTCGCCCGGATCAAGAAGACCCGTACGGACGTGGCGCGCATCGCCGGATTCCCGGTCAACGCCCGCTGGATGCGCGAGAACCTCGCCCACGACACCCGTGCCGACCTCGTCGCCATCCACGCGCCCGTCCTGGCCGTCACCGGCGACAAGGACCTCCAGGTGGACCCCGCCGACCTGGACGAGATGCGTCGACTGGTGCCGGGCGGGGCGGAGATCCACCGCGTGCCCGACCTCACGCACATCCTGCGCCGCGACCCCGGGCGCCACACCCTCCGCTCCTATCGCCGCCTCCTGCGCGACCCGGTCGACCCTGACCTCGTGAACCTCATCACGGCCTGGCTGGCCCGCCAACTGGGCGCGGCACCCGGGCAGATGCGCGCCGAGGAACGAACGCGCCCGTCCTGATCCCGGGCGCCCGAGCGCCCGAGCCCCCGAGCCCCCGCGCGCCCGAGCCCCCGTAAGACGCCACGGACACCTACACCGAAAGATTTGGCATGCCTACTTCAAACACATGCACACCCTCCGTAGCCCCCTCTGCGGCCCCTTCATCCCCAGACCGCCACCGAAGCGACCTGACGCTGTTCATGGTCATCGCCTTCGGCGTGAGCTGGGCGTCGTGGTTCACGGCGGTCGGGCTCGGCGGATCGGTGAAGCAGGCCCCCACGGTCCTGCCCTTCCTCTTCGGTGCGTTCGGCCCGTTGATAGGCGCCCTGGTGATCCGGGTCCGTCGCGGCCGCCGAGGTGAGCCCGCCCCCGAACATGTGGTCCGGATCCGGCGGACCACCCTGTTCTGGGCACCCCTGCTCCTGGCGCTGGCCTCGGCGACCGTGCTGTCGGCCGCACTGCTGGCACACCCCGCGGGCGGTCCCGCGCTGAGCTGGAACGACGCGAAGGAAGTCATGCAGGACGCCGGCGGGCCCGCCGCGTTCCTCGTCAGCATGGTGATCTCCGGCCCCCTGTCCGAGGAGCCGGGCTGGCGCGGCACCGCCTACCCGAGGATGCGCGCGTCGATGGGTCGCTTCCGGGCCGGCCTGGTACTCGGCGCCATCTGGGCCGTATGGCACCTGCCGCTGTTCTTCATCGACGGAACCGTCCAGAACGAACTGGGCCTGAAGTCCCCGAGCGGCGTGCTCTTCGCCGTCAGCACCATCCCGATGGCCATGCTCACCGCCTACGCCTACGAACGCGCGGGCGTCATCGCGTCGATCGCGGTGCACTTCGCGGTCAACACGACGATGGTCCTCCTGGACGTCAAGGCCCCCGTGACCCAGGCCATGATCATCGGAGTCCAGACCATCCTGGCCACCCTCCTCCTCACCACCACCCGCCCCACCAACAAGCCCGCCCCATCGATCCCCACCCTCACCGATCACCGTCGGCGCTGACACCGAGCCCGAGCCGCAAAACCACAAAGGGCCCGACCACATGCGGTCGGGCCCTTCACTTGCCCTGCTGGGCGGAGGCGGAGGATACGAGATTCGAACTCGTGAGGGGTTGCCCCCAACACGCTTTCCAAGCGTGCGCCCTAGGCCTCTAGGCGAATCCTCCGCTGGAGACTGTACAAGACGATCGGGAGTGCTTGCGAACTCGTTCCCGCCCCGGTCTATCCGCTAGGGTGGGGGCCAGCCCCTCACGTGGCGCTATCTCACCGAACTCCCCCAGGGCCGGAAGGCAGCAAGGGTAAGTGAGCTCTGGCGGGTGCGTGAGGGGCCCTTGCGTCTGTGGGTGTGAGCGGGTGTGGGGATGGCGGGGGTGGGCCCGTTGTCCGTGGTCCCCGATATCGTCGTAAGCGTGTCGTCCCTCGCGCTGTACCGCCGCTACCGCCCCGAGACCTTCGCGGAGGTCATCGGGCAGGAGCATGTCACCGACCCGCTGCAGCAGGCGCTGCGCAACAACCGGGTCAATCACGCGTATCTCTTCAGCGGTCCCCGCGGGTGTGGCAAGACGACCAGTGCGCGCATCCTGGCCCGCTGTCTGAACTGTGAGAAGGGTCCCACCCCGGCGCCGTGCGGCGAGTGCCAGTCGTGCCAGGACCTCGCGCGGAACGGGCCGGGGTCGATCGATGTGATCGAGATCGACGCCGCGTCGCACGGTGGTGTGGACGACGCCCGTGAGCTGAGGGAGAAGGCGTTCTTCGGGCCCGCGTCCAGCCGCTACAAGATCTACATCATCGATGAGGCCCATATGGTCACCTCGGCGGGGTTCAACGCCCTGCTGAAGGTGGTCGAGGAACCCCCGGAGCACCTTAAGTTCATCTTCGCGACCACCGAGCCGGAGAAGGTCATCGGCACGATCCGGTCGCGTACCCACCACTATCCGTTCCGGCTCGTGCCGCCCGGGACGCTCCGCGACTATCTGGGGGAGGTCTGCGGGCGCGAGGCGATTCCGGTCGAGGACGGGGTGCTGCCGCTGGTGGTGCGGGCCGGTGCCGGGTCCGTGCGGGATTCGATGTCGGTGATGGACCAGCTGCTCGCGGGTGCGGCCGACGACGGCGTGACGTACGCCATGGCGACCTCACTGCTCGGTTATACGGACGGCTCGCTGCTGGACTCGATCGTGGACGCCTTCGCGGCGAGCGACGGGGCGGCGGCGTTCGAGATCGTCAACCGTGTGATCGAGGGGGGCAACGACCCGCGGCGGTTCGTCGCCGATCTGCTGGAGCGGCTGCGCGATCTGGTGATCCTCGCCGCCGTGCCGGACGCGGCGGAGAAGGGGCTCATCGACGCTCCGGCCGATGTGGTGGAGCGGATGCAGGCGCAGGCGTCGGTCTTCGGCGGCGCCGAGCTGAGCCGCGCGGCGGACCTGGTCAATGAGGGCCTTACGGAGATGCGCGGCGCCACCTCGCCGCGGCTCCAGCTGGAGCTGATCTGCGCCCGGGTGCTGCTGCCCGCCGCCTTCGACGATGAGCGGTCCGTCCAGTCGCGGCTGGAGCGGCTGGAGCGTGGGGCCCTCGCGGGCGGCCTGGGGGGCGTTGGTGGTGGCGGCGTCGCGGGGGGCGGGGCCGCCATGGGGTACGTACCGGGGCCCGACGCTCATGCTCCTGTCGGCCCCCCCGCCGGTGGGCCCTCCGGTCCGGCCGCCGCGCGTGCGGCGATGGCCGGGGGCGGGCCCGGTCAGGGGCAGGCCCCAGGAGGTCCGGGGGAGCCGGAGGGTTCGGGGAGCGGCGAGGCGCCCGGTGGGTGGCCCGCCGGGGCACGGCCCGCCGCGGGCGGTGGCCAGGGCGGCGCCGTAGACAGTGGACAGCAGAGTGGTGCACCGGCCGCGGCCGCGCCCCCGGAGGACGGTGGCGGGCAGCGGCCCGGAGCGTGGCCGTCGGGTGCCCAGGCCCCGGCCGCCGAGGGCGGCGGATCGCGGCCCGGAGCCTGGCCCACCGCCTCCGCACCCGGTTCCGGGGCTGGACCGTCCGGTGCCGGTGCCGGTGCCGGTGCGGGTGCGGGTGGCGCTTCCGGTGCCTCTGGTGCGGGTGGTGCCTCTGGTGGTGGCGGTGGACAGGGCGCCGGGGCGCCCGCCCGGCAGCCCGGCGGCTGGCCGACGGCCACCGCGCCGGGGCAGGGCGGCGGCCCCTCCGCGCAGCCACCCGCGGCGCCCTCCGCGCCGACCACCCCGAGCGGCCCGACCGCGCCTTCCGCCCCCGCCGCCGGGCCCGGGCCCGCGTCCTCCGCGTCCGGGTCCTCCGCACCCGTGCCGGGTGCGCCGAGCATGGCGCAGGGCGCCGTACAAGTACGACAGATGTGGCCGGACATCCTGGAGGCGGTCAAGAACCGCCGCCGCTTCACCTGGATCCTGCTGAGCCAGAACGCGACGGTGTCCGGTTTCGACGGCACCACCCTCCAGCTCGGCTTCTCCAATGCGGGCGCGCGCGACAGCTTCGTGGGCGGCGGCAGCGAGGACGTCCTGCGGCAGGCGCTTCAGGACGCCATAGGGGTGCAGTGGCGGATCGAGGCGATCGTCGACCCCTCGGGCGGCGCCGGACAGCAGGGCGGCGGCCCAGGCGGTCCGGGTGGCTCAGGTGGTCCGGGCGGTTTCGGCGGCCCCGGCGGCCCGGGTGGTCCCGGCGGCTACGGCGGAGGCAGCGGCAGTGGTAGCTACGGCGGAGGCGGTGCCGGTGCCGGAGGTGCCACCGGCGGTAGCGGCTTCGGTGGCGGACCAGGCACCGGCGGCGGTGGCCAGTCCACCCCGCCCCGCCAGTCCGCGCCCCGGTCCGCTCCCGCCGCCTCCCCTCCGGCCGCGCCCTCATCGCCGTCCGCGTCCTCCGCGCCGTCCGGCTCCTCGGACGCGGGCCCGCCCCCCGACGCGGCGACCTACCGGGAGCCCGAGCCGCCTCGGGTCTCGCTCGAGGAAGACATGCCCGCCGAGGACGATCCGGATCTGGACGACACCGCGCTGAGCGGGCACGACCTGATCGTCCGCGAGCTGGGCGCCACGGTGATCGAGGAGATCGTCAACGAGTAGGAGGCGCGGGCCCCGCACCCGCGTCCCGCGCCGCCGCGTCTCCTCCGTACGGCGTAGAGCAAGGCGCTCTGGGAGCACGTAGGCTCGGGCTATCGAAGAGAACGACTGTCGAGCGCCAGGAGCGAAGCCGTGATCCCCGGTGGTGGCCAGCCGAACATGCAGCAGCTGCTGCAGCAGGCTCAGAAGATGCAGCAGGACCTCGCCGCGGCCCAGGAGGAGCTGGCCCGCACTCCCGTCGAGGGTTCCTCGGGCGGTGGCCTGGTGAAGGCGACCGTGAACGGTTCCGGTGAGTTGCAGGGCCTGGTCATCGATCCCAAGGCCGTGGATCCTGAAGACACGGAGACCCTCGCGGATCTGGTCGTCGCGGCCGTCCGTGACGCCAACCACGCCGCGCAGGAGCTCCAGCAGCAGAAGCTCGGCCCGCTCGCCCAGGGGCTTGGCGGTATGCCCGGGCTCCCGTTCTGACCTCGGATTCTCCGGGATCTCCGGGTTTTCCGAGATCTCCGGGATCTCCTGGTTCCCAGGGCGCCCTGGGGTAGGTCTGGGTCCCCCGGGTCCCAGGTTCTCGGGCCACCCGGGCCCGACCGCAGGAGCCGCGGCAGCCGTGAGGGTCGTCGCGGTGGCCCGGCCGCACCAGCCTGGCGCCCCCTGGCCATGAGGGCGCGGCGCAACCGAATATTCATGTGAAGTACGGCCACCGCGTGTCGGCGCGAGATTGGATGAAGGCGTGTACGAGGGCGTGGTCCAGGACCTCATCGACGAGTTGGGCAGGCTGCCCGGCGTCGGTCCCAAGAGCGCGCAGCGGATCGCCTTCCACATCCTGCAGGCCGAGCCCACCGATGTCCGCCGTCTCGCGCAAGCCCTGACGCAGGTCAAGGAGAAGGTGCGGTTCTGTGCTGTCTGCGGGAACGTCGCCGAGGCCGAGCAGTGCCGCGTCTGCCAGGACCCCCGTCGCGACCCCGCGATCATCTGCGTGGTCGAGGAGCCGAAGGACGTTGTCGCGATCGAGCGGACGCGTGAGTTCCGGGGCCGCTACCACGTGCTCGGCGGGGCGATCAGCCCCATCGAGGGCGTGGGTCCGGACGATCTGCGGATCAGGGAGCTGCTGGCGCGGCTCGCGGACGGTACGGTCACCGAGCTCATCCTGGCCACCGATCCGAATCTGGAGGGCGAAGCCACCGCCACGTACCTCGCGCGCATGATCAAGCCCATGGGTTTGAAGGTCACCCGCCTGGCCAGCGGCCTCCCTGTCGGTGGAGACCTGGAGTACGCGGACGAGGTCACGCTGGGTCGTGCCTTCGAAGGGAGAAGACTTCTCGATGTCTGACGCAACGCTGCACGACGCCCACCCGGACCCGGACGACTTCGCGGTCCAGATCTCCGACCAGATCGAGAGCTTCATCGTCGCGGTCACCGAAGTCGCCAAGGGGGACGAGCCGGACAGCGCTGTGCCGTTCCTGCTGCTCGAGCTGTCGCAGCTGCTTCTCGCGGGCGGTCGGCTCGGCGCGCACGAGGACTTCGTCCCGGACGAGCGGTACGAACCGGACGTCGGCCCGGAGCCGGACGTCGACGAGCTGCGTGAGCGCTTCGCCCGGCTGCTGGAGCCGGTGGACATCTACTCGGAGGTCTTCGACCCTTACGTGCCGCGCAGCCAGCCGGTCGCCTGCCGGATCTCCGACGATCTGGCCGGGATCATCACCGATCTGCGGCACGGCATGGCGCACTACCGCGAGGGCCGGATCAGCGAGGCACTGTGGTGGTGGCAGTTCTCGTACCTCTCCAACTGGGGGACGACCGCCTCGGCGGCCCTGCGCGCCCTGCAGTCGCTCGTCGCGCACGTACGGCTGGACAGCCCGCTGGACGAGCTGAACGGCCTGGACACGGACAGCAACGCGGGCGGTGACGAGCAGCTTGCGGAGGAGGCCGGGCGGGTCATGGCGGCGGAGATCGCGGGACCGCTCGGCCTGCGCTCGGGACCGCGCTGAGGAGCGCTCGGGTTCGCGCTGAGCGGCGCTCGGGTTCGCGCTGAGCGGCGCTCGGGTTCGCGCTGAGCGGCGCTCGGGTTCGCGCTGAGAACGTTCGATACGGCCGCCGGGCGGGTTCGGCACGAGACGCCCGCGACGCGGTCCGCCAGGCGATCTGCCGGGCGTCCACCAGGCCGTCCGATCCTGTGAAGTGGGTTACGTTCCCGTGTGCTTCCGCGGTGAGCGGGCAGGGTTCGTCGCTGAGCGGGTGGGAGGGATGCGGGGAGTCTCGCGGGCGCGTGGACGTTGCCCGTGTGATGCCCCTCGTCCTCCCCCGGCCCTGGTCACTTTGCGAGGTATTCGTCTCGCTATGTGATATTGGGAGGGCATATTCCGGCCGCTCGCTAGACTGAGCCGACCGCATTATTGAGAGCTGCGAGGAGCGCACGTGGGCCTTGTCGTGCAGAAGTACGGAGGCTCCTCCGTTGCCGATGCCGAAGGCATCAAGCGGGTCGCCAAGCGAATCGTGGAAGCCAAGAAGAACGGCCACCAGGTGGTCGTCGTGGTCTCCGCGATGGGCGACACGACGGACGAGCTGATCGATCTCGCCGAGCAGGTATCCCCGATTCCTACTGGGCGCGAGTTCGACATGCTGCTGACCGCGGGAGAGCGGATCTCCATGGCCCTGCTGGCCATGGCGATCAAAAACCTCGGTCACGAGGCGCTGTCGTTCACCGGCAGCCAGGCGGGAGTCATCACCGACGCGGTTCACAACAAAGCACGGATCATCGACGTCACGCCGGGCCGCATCCGTGACGCGCTCGAGCTCGGCGCGGTCGCGATCGTCGCGGGCTTCCAGGGCGTGTCCCAGAAGAGCAAGGACATCACCACCCTCGGCCGGGGCGGCTCGGACACCACCGCGGTCGCGCTGGCCGCCGCCCTGGACGCCGAGGTGTGCGAGATCTACACCGACGTGGACGGCGTGTTCACCTCCGATCCGCGCGTGGTGAAGAAGGCTCGCAAGATCAACGAGATTCCGTACGAGGACATGCTGGAGCTGGCCGCGAGCGGTTCCAAGGTGCTGCATCTGCGCTGCGTGGAGTACGCGCGCCGGTACAACATCCCCATTCACGTACGGTCGTCTTTCTCCGGTCACCAGGGCACCTGGGTGCGCAACCGGCCGGCAGCGGGAGAGGGAGAAGAAGGCATGGAGCAGGCGATCATCTCCGGAGTCGCGCACGACACGTCCGAGGCCAAGGTCACGGTCGTCGGGGTGCCGGACAAGCCGGGTGAGGCCGCGGCCATCTTCCGCACCATCTCCGACGCCGAGATCAACATCGACATGGTGGTGCAGAACGTCTCCGCCGCGTCGACCGGGCTGACCGACATCTCCTTCACGCTGCCGAAGACGGACGGCCACCGGGCGATGGAGGCGCTGACCAAGGCGAAGTCGCTGATCGGTTTCGACTCGCTGCGCTACGACGACCAGATCGCCAAGATCTCCCTGATCGGCGCCGGTATGCGCACCAACCCGGGGGTCACCGCGACCTTCTTCGAGGCACTGTCGAACGCCGGGGTCAACATTGAGCTGATCTCGACCTCCGAGATCCGCATCTCGGTCGTCACCCGCGCCGACGATGTGAAGGACGCGGTCGTGGCCGTGCACAGCGCCTTCGGCCTGGACAGCGACAGCGACGAAGCTGTGGTTTACGGAGGGACCGGACGATGACCGGCCATGGCGGTGCCGCCGGTGGCGACAAGCCCACCCTCGCGGTCGTCGGGGCCACCGGCGCCGTCGGCACCGTCATGCTCTCGATCCTCTCGGAGCGCGCCGACATCTGGGGCGAGATCCGGCTGATCGCCTCGCCCCGCTCGGCCGGGCGGAAGCTGGCCGTCCGGGGCGAGCAGGTCGAGGTCATCGCGCTGAGCGAGGAGGCGTTCGAGGGCGTCGACGTCGCGATGTTCGACGTCCCCGACGAGGTCTCGGCGCGGTGGGCGCCCATCGCGGTGAGCAAGGGCGCGGTGGCCGTCGACAACTCCGGTGCCTTCCGGATGGACCCCGATGTCCCCCTGGTGGTGCCGGAGGTGAACGCGCACGCGGCCCGGGTCCGCCCGCTCGGCATCATCGCCAACCCCAACTGCACCACTCTGTCGATGATCGTCGCGATGGGGGCGCTGCACGCCGAGTTCGGGCTGAGCGAGCTGATCGTCTCCTCGTACCAGGCGGTCTCCGGCGCGGGCAAGGACGGCATCGACGCCCTGCGCGAGCAGATCGCGCTGGTCGCGGGTACCGAGCTGGGCACCCATCCCGGGGACGTACGGCGGGCGGTGGGCGACACCGGGCCGTTCCCGGCGCCGATGGCGCTCAACGTGGTGCCGTTCGCCGGTTCGCTCAAGGAGGACGGCTGGTCCTCCGAGGAGCTCAAGGTGCGGAACGAGTCCCGCAAGATCCTTGGGCTGCCGGAGCTGAGGGTCACCGCGACCTGTGTACGGGTGCCCGTGATCACCACGCATTCGCTGGCCGTGCACGCGCGGTTCGAGAACGAGGTGACGGTCGAGGCGGCGCACGAGACTCTGGCGGCCGCCCCCGGGGTGGTGCTGTGCGACAACCCGGGGGAGGGCGAGTTCCCGACGCCCGCCGACGCCGTGGGCACCGACCCCACATGGGTCGGCCGGGTGCGGCGGTCGCTGGACGATCCGAGGGCGCTGGAGCTGTTCGTCTGCGGTGACAACCTGCGCAAGGGCGCGGCGCTGAACACCGCGCAGATCGCGGAGGTCGTCGCGGCCGAGCTGACGTCGTAAGGTGAGCGATCGTCTTAAAGTGACGTTTCGCCAGTGTGGTAGACCGTTAGATGTGAATATCCTGTGCGCGTGTCACTGGCCTGGACCAGATGAACTGGGCCGTTGATGTGATCGACGGATTCGCTCCCCGCCCGCTGCAACCGGCAGCGGGCGGGGAGCGTCTTTCCAGCCGCCCCTTAGTGGGCACTGAGATGACCGGGGCATTGGGGAAGAGTTGGTGCGCATGGGGGCATTCAACGCATTGTCAAAAGCGATGCCTCACGCGTACAACCCTGACAGGGGGCGGCGTGTCCAACAGGCGTGGCAGAGGTATTCGGCATCGCAACGGTTCCAGGGCATGGCGGCGCGGCACTACGCCCCCCGCGTGCCCCCGGTGGCATGCCGGTGATCGCGCCATGGCCGACGGCCCGCCCCGCGCACATCACCACAGGGCGCGAGGACACTGACGACGCGATGGCAGCGGGCACCACAGTCGATCACCTCACCGAGACCTACCGCGCCCATTACCGGTCGCTGCTCGGTCTCGCCGCACTCCTTCTCGACGACACCGCGTCCTGCGAGGACGTCGTGCAGGAAGCGTTCATCCGTGTGCACTCGGCGCGCAAGCGAGTCCGGGATCCCGAGAAGACCCTCGCCTATCTGCGGCAGACGGTCGTCAACCTCTCCCGCTCCGCGCTGCGTCGGCGCATCCTCGGGCTGAAGCTGCTCTCCAAGCCGATGCCCGATATGGCCAGTGCCGAGGAGGGGGCGTACGAACAGCTAGAACGCGATCAACTGATCAAGGCGATGAGGGGACTTCAGCGCCGTCAGCGCGAGGTTCTCGTGCTGCGCTACTTCGCCGATATGACCGAGGCCCAGGTGGCCGAGACGCTGGGCATATCGCTCGGCTCGGTCAAGGCGTACGGCTCGCGCGGCATCGCGGCGCTCCGCGTCGCCATGGAGGCTCCGGCATGAACGACATCACATCTACGCCGGACCCGGGGGATTCCGGCCGGGGGCACGGCCACGAGCCAGAGTCCAGGGAGCATGGGGAGTCCAGGGAAACCACAGGGCCCAGGGAGCCGGTAGAGGCGACGGAGCCCACGGCATCCACGGAGTCCACGGCGGACGGGGAGCCCACGGCGTCCACGGAGCCCGCGGCGTCCACAACGGACGGGGAGCCCGCGGCGGACGAAGAGCCCGCCGGGCGGTCCGAGCCGGGGCGGGTGACGCCCCTCCGCATTCAGCTCGACGACGATGAGCCCGGCAGTGAGGACGGCGGTGAGGACGGGGAGGCGCTGCGGCGGCTGCTGCACCGCGCCGTCGACGACCTCGAGCCGTCCCCCGAGTCCCTTGAGCATCTGCGGCGCGCCGTGCCCGCCCGACGTGCGCGGCGGCGCCAGGCCCTGGTCGGGGCCGCTGCGGCGCTGGTGTTCGGCTGTGCGGCCGTCCCGGCGCTGGTGCACGTCGCGACCACCGGTGACGGCTCGAACGACCGCCCGGCCAATGCCGCCAGCAGCCACCGGACCCCTGAGGCCAACGGCGGCCAGCACGGTGAGAGCAGCGGCGGCAAGGACGCCAACGGTCCCTCCGGCTCGGCCGAGGAGCACAAGGGCGACAAGGGCAAGGACAAGGACGAGGACAGGCCGCCGAAGGGCGGTGAGGGCGGCTCCGGCGGTGCGGACCCCGACCCCTCCGACACGCTGAACGCCACCTCCCCCACCTGCAGCCGTGCCCAACTCACCAGCGGTGGCGCCGGATCGGTCGGAGCGGCCGACGCCGAGGGCCGGGTCTACGGCTCGTTCCGCGTCGCGAACATCTCGGACCGGTCCTGCACGGTCGAGGGCAGCGGCTCGGTGGGCGCGAGCGCCCAGGGCGGTGCGGACGCCTCGCGGATCCTGGTCGTGGACCATACGGCCGGGGACGCGGCGGCGGGGCTGCCCGACCCCTCCACCCAGCCGGGCACGGTCATCCTCGGGCCCGGTCAGGCGTACGAGGTGAAGTTCGCCTGGATCCCGTCGTCGGGCGGCGCCAGCGGCTGCTCCACCACCGGCACCCCGACCCCCGACCCCTCCACGGACGGGGGGCAGAACGGACCGCAGAACGGCCCCAGCGCGGGCGATCCGGGTGGCACCCCGGGCGGCGGTGGCGGTGCGCCGCAGGATGCGAGCGTCCTGGTCAGCCATACCCCGGAGGCGGGCGACCCGGCCGCGGCGAGCGTGACGATCGGCGGCGCCTGCGCCGGAACGATCTACCGCACCGGTCTGCTGGCGTCGTAGAGCCCGCCGCTCTCCCGCCAGGGCTCGCCACTGCTCAGCGGCGGTCCTGGCGCGCCCCGCGGCGATCCTGGGGCCGTGCCACGGGGCTCCGTGGCACGGCCCCGCCGCCGGGGCGGCGGCGCGAAGCCCGTACCGTGGGGGTGTGTATCGGTTTCTGCTGACACCCCGCTGGTGGGTGATCAACGTGTTCACCCTGCTGGCGATCCCGGTCTGTCTCTTCATGGGCAGCTGGCAGCTCGGCCGCTTCGAGACGCGTGTCAACACCCACCACCAGCAGCAGGACGAGGCGTCCGCCGGGCGGAAGGCCGCGGCCCGGCCGCTGGGCGATCTGCTGCCGGTCACCGTGAAGACCTCCGGGGAGCGGGCCACCGCCACCGGCCGATACGACACCGCACATCAACTCCTCGTTCCCGACCGGCGGCTGGACGGCCGCGACGGCTTCTATGTGCTGACTCTGCTGCGTGTGGATGAGGGCAAGGACGGGGGCAGGGGTGAGGGCAAGGACGCCGGACGCAGGGGCGAGGACACGGCCGAGGACGGCGCCAAGGCGCTGGCGCTGCCCGTCGTCCGAGGCTGGCTCCCCGGCGACGCCGACGATCCGGCGGCCACCGCCAAGGTGCCCGCACCCCCCTCCGGCGAGGTGACCGTCACCGGTGCGCTGCAGGCGTCCGAGCACCAGGGCGGCGACGGGGTGAGCGCGAGCGGCGGCCTCCCCCATGGTCAGCTCGGCATGATCAGCGCCGCCTCCCTGGTCAACCTGGTGCCGTACCGGGTGTACGACGCCTGGGTCACCTCCGCCGAGGCTCCCGGGGCCCTGAAGCCGGTGCCCCCCACGGTGGCGGAGGGCACCGGGCTCGACATCAAGGCGTTCCAGAACCTGGGCTACACCGGTGAGTGGTTCGTCTTCGCGGGGTTCGTGGTCTTCATGTGGTTCCGGCTGTTCCGCCGCGAGGCCGAGACGGCCCGCGATCTGGCCCTCGGCATCACACCGCCCGAGCCGACGGCTCCGACGGCGCCGGGTGCGGACCCGACCCCAGATGACGCCGAGCGAACTCGATCTCCAAGCGCACCTGTTTGATCCGCTCCTCGACGACCAGCGAGCCGTGCCCCGCGTCATAGCGGTAGACCTCATGTGGGGCGCCGCGCCGCTCGAGCCGCTCCACATAGTTGTCGATCTGCCGAATGGGGCAGCGCGGGTCGTTCACCCCCGCCGAGATGTAGACCGGCGCCCGCACCTCGTCCACATAGGTCAGCGGGGACGACGCCTCGAACCGCTCCGGCACCTCCTCCGGGGTGCCGCCCAGCAGGGTGCGGTCCATCGCCTTCAGGGCCTCCATCTCATCGTGGTAGGCCGTCACATAGTCCGCTACCGGGACCGCGGCCAGCCCCAGCGCCCAGGAAGCCGGCTGGGTGCCGAGCCCCAGCAGCGTCAGATAGCCGCCCCAGGAGCCCCCGGCCAGCACCAGCCGCTCGGGATCGGCGAGCCCGGAGGCCACCGCCCACTCCCGCACGGCCGCGATGTCCTCCAGCTCGATCAGCCCGACCCGGTGCTTGAGCGCGTCCGTCCACGCCCGCCCATAGCCGGTGGAGCCGCGGTAGTTGACCCGCACCACGGCGAAGCCGTGGTCCACCCAGGCCGCTGGGCCCGCCGCGAAGGCGTCGCTGTCGTGCCAGGTCGGCCCGCCGTGGATGTCGAAGACCGTCGGGAAGGGGCCCTCACCCGCGGGCTTCTGCACCAGCGCGTGCACCCGCCCACCGGGACCGTCCACCCAGACGTCGGTGACCGGCACCGACTCCGGGGCGGTGAATCCGGGCGCGTCCAGCACCGTTCGCCCGCTCGTCGAGCGCACCTGGGGCGGCTTCTCGGCCGACGACCACAGGAACTCCACCGTGCCGTCCGGCCGCGCCGTGGCGCCCGAGATCGTGCCCGCCGGGGTCTCCAGACGCGTCAGCTCACCTGCGGCGAGGTCGTACCGCCACAGCTCGCTGCGGGCCTGATGGCTGTGCTCGACCAGCAGCGCCGATCCGTCCGGGAACCAGTCGGCCCCCACATCACCGGGCAGGTCTATCGCCAGCGCGGTCTCCACACCGGTCGTCGGATCCCACACCATGGGCTCCCACCGGCCGCGCCGCTGATGCCCGACCAGCAGCCGGGTGTCCCCTTCCACGGGCGCGAAGCCCATCACGGACAGGCCCAGCTCCTCGGTGCCGCCCTTGGTGTCGTCCAGCTCCGCGACGGCCGTTCCATCCAGCCGCAGGACCCGGATCGCCGAGTGCATCGCGTCGCCGTGCTCGGTGTGCTCGATCGCGATCAGCGTCCCGTCATGGGAGAGATCGCCCACTCCGGCGGACTCGCGGTGCCGGTAGATCTCCTCGGACCCGCCGCCCGGACGCATCACATGGATGGTCGAGCCGTCCTCATCGGTGGACCGCCCGACGACCGCCGTGCCGTCGCGGCCCAGCGCGAGCCCCGCGGGGTAGGAGGGGGCCAGATCCGGCGTCGCGGGCTCGTCGGCCGGGCGCTTGTCACCCTCGTCACCCCCGCCGCCGCTGAACGGCTGGCGCAGCCACACCCCGAACTCATCGCCGTCGGTGTCGGAGAACCACCAGATCCACTGGCCGTCCGGCGACAGCACCCCGTCGGTCGTCCCGTTCGGCCGGTCCGTGACCTGCCGCTGCGCGCCGGTGGCCCGGTCCCATGCGTACAGCTCGTACGTCCCCGTGGCGTTGGAGACGAACAGCGAGTGATCCGGGGCGTCCTCCGCCCAGTCGGGCAGCCCCACTCGCGGCGCCCGGAAGCGCTTTTCCCAGTCCGGCATGGACTCCGTGCTCTCAGTCATGTCCACCATTCTGCGCCGCACCCCGACATGCGCGCTGGCGTCGCCCCGCGCCTGTGGATAACGTTCCCGACGGGGATGGACGCCGGGCCCGTACACCGAGGGGGAGCTGATGGCCGACATAGGCGCGACGGTGGAGACGTACTGGGCAACGGCCCAGGCCAGGGACTGGCGGGCGTTCGGCGCCACCCTCGCCGACGACGTCCGCTACGAGCTGCCGCAGACCCGCGAGCGGGTGCTCGGCCGGGACGGCGTGGTCCGCTTCAACGCGGAGCACGTGGGCGAGTGGAGCCTGGAGGTCGAGCGCGTCATCACCGACGGCGATCAGGCGGTCTCCTGGGTGAGTTTCAGCGTGGATGAGGAGGAGACGCAGGCGATCAGCTTCTTCACCGCCTCGGCGGACGGCCGGATCCAGACCATCACCGACTTCTGGCCCGCGTCCTACGAGCCACCGCCTGAGCGTGAGCACTTGGTCGAGCGCTTCTGAATGCCCTCCCGATAACTGAATCCGATAACCGGTAACCGATATCCGAGCCCCGACCCCGACCCCCGCCCCTTGCCCCTTGCCCCTCCGGCCCCCACTCCTCCCGTTCGTCCCGTCCCCCGTCCTCTCCGCTCCCCTCGCCGGTCCCGGCTACTTCAGCAGCACCGGCAGCTGCTCCACGCCGTAGACGATGGAGAGCTTCCGGAACGAGAGCTTCTCCGCCGGTACCGCGAGCCGCATCCGCGGGAACCGCCGTATGAGCGCGGGGTAGGCGGCCCGGAGTTCCATCTTGGCCAGTTCGGCGCCGATGCAGCGGTGGATGCCGTACCCGAAGGCCAGGTGCGAGGGCGCCTGCCGGTGCGGATCGACCCGTTCCATGTCCGGGCCCAGCTTTTCGTCCCGGTTGGCCCCGCTCAGTGAGCACAGCACCAGATCACCGGCGGATATCCGGGTGCCCGCGATCTCCATGTCCTCGCGGGCGAACCGCGGGAACGCCACCTGCACCACGGTGAGATAGCGCAGCAGCTCCTCCACGAACGGGTCCACGACATCGTCCCGGTCACGTATCGCGGCGAATTGCTCGGGGGCCTGCAGCAGCACCAGCGTGCCGAGTGCCAGCATGCTCGCGGTCGTCTCCAGACCGCCGGTCAGCACCCCGTCGGCGAGCCCGGCCAGCTCCTGGTCGTCGATCTCGTCGCCGTGCTCCTTCACCAGCATGCCGAGCAGCCCGTCGCCGGGCGTCTCGCGCTGCTTCCGCACGATCCCGTGCAGATAGGAGAGGGAATCCGATATCGCGCCGAGTGAGGCGTCCGCGCCGCCGAAGAGGTCGAACCGCGCCGTGCTGTGGCGCTGGAAGTCATCGCGGTCCTCGTACGGCACACCGAGCAGCTCGCAGATGACCAGCGCCGGAATGGGAAGCGCGAATGCCTGCACGAGGTCCACCGGGCCCTTGGCCGCGGCCATCTCGTCAAGGCGCTCCTCCACGATGGAGTGGATGCGCGGGGTGAGCCTGCTGAGCCGCCGCATGGTGAATTCGGGCGTCAGCAGGCGTCGCAGTCTCGTATGCGTCGGTGGATCGCTGAAACCGAGACCTCCCGGATTCTGCTGCGGGGCGACGCCGATGTTCCGTTCCGCGAGGTTGGTGAAATCGGAACTGAAGCCCTTCGCCTTTCCGAGCACCGCCTTGGTCTCGTCGTATCCGGTGACAAGCCAGGCATTGATCCCGAAAGGCAGCCATATCTTGCTGATGGGTTCTTTTGCCCTGGTTCGGGACAGATCGGAAATGGGGTCGAGGCCATCGCGCCTCAGCGGGGCCAGCGTGGCGTCCGGGAGGAACGACATCTTGGACAAGTCGAAGCCGTTCCTCTGAATTCTCGAAAAGTACTTACGGCCCAGCCAGGCGACGACGTTTGAGCGAAGATTCGACATGGCGCAATACTGCCCTGCCATGCCCGGGCGGCCATGCTCCGATGCCGGACGCGCTCCGGTGTGATGCGCCACAACGGTGTGTGCGCCCTCCCTGCGCGGGCACTCGCACGGGTGGCGTCAACGCGCCGGTGGGTACCAAGGTGGCGCGGACCACGAAATCGGAGGAAAGTGTAAATATCGGGCATGAAGTCCGAGCGATGACGGCTGCCTGCGAAACGTCTGTGGCGCCCCCAGGGATATGAGTGAGGTGAGCGGCCTTGCGGGAGAGGTTCCGTGCTGTCCAGGGCGCGCCCTGCTGGGTGAGCCTCATGGCAGCGGATCTGGACCGCGCGCACCACTTCTACGGAGAGGTCTTCGGCTGGGGCTTCCGCCCCACCCGGCAGGGTCACGGCCGTTACACCATCGCGTACACCGAGGGCGGCGTACCGACCGTCGGCATCGGCGCCTCGTCGCCGTCGTCGGGGGTGAGCCTGCCGGTCACCTGGACCACGTACTTCGCGGCGGACAGCGCGGACGACGTGGCCTCGCGCGTCCAGGAACGCGGCGGCACGGTCGCGGTCGGGCCGCTGGAGTTCGGCAGCGGCCGGGTGGCCTGGGCGGCCGACCCGGACGGAGCCAACTTCGGTATCTGGGAGGGCGATCTGACCTCCGCCTGGTGGGGCGAGCGCAGACCGGGCGCGCCCGTATGGCTGGAGCTGCGCACCCGTGACGCCTTCGAGGCGGCGCTCTTCTACGGGCAGGTCTTCGGCTGGGACACCCAGGGGCGGGAGCGCTGTGACGTCCGCTTCGAACACGACCGGGTGGTCCTCCATATCGACGGTAAGGCGGTCGCGGGGCTGCGCGGTGGCGCCATCGAGGCCGCCCCGGACCCGAACGTCCGGCCCCGCTGGCGGGTCTACTTCTGCGTGAAGGACGTCGACGAGGTGGCCGAACGGGCCACGGAGCTCGGCGGCGGTGTCATCTCCCCAGCGGCCGACACTCCCTATGGGCGCGTCGCGGTGCTGCGCGACCCGGAGGGCGGGATCTTCAGCGTGGCCGCCGTGCGGAAGGGGCCCGCGGACGGGGAGCCCGGCGGTTCCGGCTGAGGGTTCTGGCTGTGGGGGCGGGGCTGAGGGAGAGGAAGCTGGGGCCCTCGACGGCTGTGGGCGCCGGCGCCTACGATCGAAAGTACGGCATCGCGTGTCGGTCACCGGCTGGGTGAGGCATGGAGGTGCCCGTGAGATTGCCTTACGGAGGCATTCCACAGTGTCTGTTGAGTTGAATCACACGATCGTCCATTCTCTGGACAACCACGAATCCGCGGAATTCCTGGCGAATATCCTTGGCCTCGAGGTGGGAGAGGAATGGGGCCCGTTCGTTCCGCTGGAGACCAGTAACGGTGTCACCCTGGACTTCGCCACCATTCCCGGCGAGTCGATCGTCATGCAGCATTACGCCTTCCTCATCTCGGACGAGGAATTCGACGCGGCCTTCGGGCGGATACGGGAGCAGGGGGTCACGTACTACGCCGATCCCCATCTGAAGCAGCCGGGCGAGATCAACCACCATCACGGCGGGCGCGGGCTGTACTTCCTGGACCCGGCCGGTCATGGCATGGAGATCATCACTCGGCCGTACGGCAACGAGGAGTAGTCCCGGGAGGCCCTGAGGCTGGCCCTGGATTACGGGTGGCCCGGGGGGCACCCCGGGTGTGCACCCCCGGCCCACCCGCTCAGTCGTCCGCTCCCTGTCCGCGGTCCCGCCCCCGCTCCTGCCGCTCCCGCCACGCCCGTAGGGCCTCCTCGATGTCGAAGGGCGCGAGATTGAGCGGCGGGCCGGGCGGTGGCCGACGGATCGCCTCACGGATCTTGTCATTGACCTCCGAAAGGATCTCCCGCACCGTCCGCTCCGACGGCGCCTTCTCCACGGCGGCGAGCGCGTCCTCCGCCTCTTTGCGCAGTACGAGTGTCGGCGGCAGAAACGACAGATTCTCGCGGGCCATCTTCTCCTTGACCCACCACAGATCGTCGTAGGGCTCGTTGAGATGGGGGAGCGGTTTTCCCTTTCCCCGGAGGTTGGCGAACGCGCCGCGTTCCTCCGCCTCACGAATCTGTCGGTCGGCCCACGTTTCGAAACTGATACCCGGTGGCTTTCGCTCGGTCACCCTCAGATTCTCCCTCGGGCGGCGCGGAACGCGCCACAGGTCGCAGGGAGCCTCCCCAGCGGCCTACGCGGTCGCGAGCGACACCTCGGTCGACTTGATCAGAGCGGTGACGCGGCTGCCCTCGGCGAGCCCCAGGTCCGCCGCCGCGTCCTGGGTGATGGCGGCCGTGAGCGCTTGGCCGCCGCCGATGTCGATGACGACGGTGGCCATGGCGGTCCCGAGGGTGAGTCGGCTGACGGTGCCCGGGAAGCGATTGCGGATGCTCAGCCCCGATACCTCCCCGGTGGCCAGCGCCACCTCGGTCGACTTGGCCAGCGCCGTCACCTGGGAGCCCTCCCCGATACCGAGCTCCTTCACGGCGCTCAAGGTCACGGCGGCCGTCACCGTCTGCCCACCGGACAGCCGCCCCTGGACCGTGGCCATGGCCTCCCCAGCCGTCACGGAGACGACGGTGGCGGGAAGCTGATTGCGGATGCTGAGACTCATGGATGCACCACCCCGGAGGCGGAGGTCGAGGGCCTGATACGCCTCACCCTAGGCACCCACCCAGGGATCCGCGCGCCGACGCACAGCGGCCTCCCACGTACGATCGGACGAATGCGCCGCTCTCCCGCCGACCTCGTCCGCGAATTCCATCTGGCCTTCGGCCTGGACGCCCGTAAGACCCCCACCGAGGTCCCACCGGAACTCGCCGCCCACCGCCAGGACCTGCTGGCCGAGGAGTGCGCCGAAGTGGCCGAGGCGAGCGCCCACGGCACCCTCGGCCATCTCGCCCATGAACTGGCCGACGTCGTCTACGTCGCCTACGGCACCGCCCTGGTCCACGGCATCGACCTCGACGAGGTGATCGCCGAGATCCACCGGGCCAATATGACCAAACTCGGTCCCGACGGCCGCCCCACCCTCCGCGCCGACGGCAAGGTCCTCAAGGGCGCCCACTACCAGGCCCCCGACATCCCGGCCGTCCTCCGCCGCCAGGGCTGGACCGACACCGCCGAATAGGCGTCCCGTCAGCGACGGTTGCCCCGTCGAGACCGTGAAGTCGGGCAGCTACCACCGGGCCAAGGGACCTGCGGTCCGGTGGTCACCCGAAGATGAGCTCGGCGTCCTTGGCCATGCAGAACCGCATGACGGCGACCAGCTGGCGGGCGTCATCGGTGTGGCGTTGGAGAACGGGATCGCTGCCATCGTGCTGCCGCTGGTCGATGATCGCCTCCAACCGGGGCAGCATGGCCGCGCATTGACCGGGCGTGAGGTCGGGGGCGCCGTCGTCCGGATGGTCGAGTAGCGGTGCCAGTGTGGTGGAAACGCTGCTCCACGGGCGGTCCCCGCCGAAGCCCCGCATCTCGTCGAGGGCGAATCCCTCAGCCCGGGCCAGCCATTCCCGGAACCTGTTGAAGCCGGTGTAGGACCAGGAGACATCCGGGCTCGTCACATCGCCGTCTCCGGGGAAGAGCACGAGGCCCATCCTGCCCTCCCTGCCGGATGTCGAGGTCGGCTCCCAAGTGGTTCCCAAGATGGTTCCCCAACGCGTCAGGGGCCCGACCCGCTTTCGCGGATCAGGCCCCTGACCTGGTGTTCCTTCAGTCGGGGTGGCGGGATTTGAACCCACGACCTCTTCGTCCCGAACGAAGCGCGCTGCCAAGCTGCGCTACACCCCGAAGCAACGAGCTCTACTTTAGCGGACCCGTGGCCAGAGACGAAATCCGGTTTTCGCGGTCTCTCGCAGGTCGGGGCGGTCCCGGTGGGCGGGGTCAGGGGGTCTGGGGGGTGAGGGTGAGCAGGGTGGCCTCCGGGGGGCAGGCGAAGCGCACCGGGGTGTAGCGGTTGGTGCCGCAGCCCGCGGAGACATGGAGGTAGGAGGTGTGGCCGCCGGCCTGGTGCTGGGAGAGGCCCTTGACCCGGCGGGTGTCCAGGTCGCAGTTGGTGACCAGGGCGCCGTAGAAGGGGATGCACAGCTGGCCGCCGTGGGTGTGGCCCGCGAGGATCAGGGGGTAGCGGTCCGCGGCGAAGGCGTCGAGGACGCGCAGGTACGGGGCGTGGACCACGGCCAGGGAGAGGTCGGCGCCCGAGTCGGGGCCACCGGCCACCTCGGCGTAGCGGTCGCGCTTGATGTGGGGGTCGTCGAGGCCCGTGAGGGCGATCTCGATGTCCTCCAGCTTCAGGCGGCCACGGGTGTTGGACAGCCCGACCCAGCCGGCCGCGTCGAAGGCGTCGCGCAGCTCCGTCCACGGGTTGTGGATGGCACCGACGGCCGGGGGGTTGCCGTTCAGGCCGTGCTTACCGCTGGTCTTCTCCAAGAGGTAGCGGGCGGGGTTGCGCAGCATCGGACCGTAGTAGTCGTTCGAGCCGAAGACGTACGCACCGGGGAACTCCATCAGCGGGCCCAGCGCGTCCAGGACCTCAGGCACGCCCTCCGGGTCCGAGAGGTTGTCCCCCGTGTTCACCACGAAGTCGGGGCGCAGCCCGGCCAGGGACTGGAGCCAGCGCTGCTTCTTGCGCTGGCCGCTCACCATGTGGATGTCGGAGACCTGCAGGACGCGCAGGGGGCGCATCCCGCGTGGGAGCACCGGAACGGTGATCCGCCGGAGTCTGAAGGACCGGACTTCGAAGCAGGCGGCGTAGGCGAGACCGGCCGCGCCGACCGCCGTGATTCCCAGGGGTACTCCGTATCGCGCGCGCATGGTCTCCATGGTCGCAGAACGCAGCCGGGGGAGAAATCTTCGGGTGATTCCCGGCCGGTGCTGGCACACTCGACGCCATGACCACCACGCTCAAGTCCAGGCTGCAGGACGATCTCACCACGGCGATCAAGGCGCGCGACGAGCTGCGCTCCTCGACTCTCCGGCTCACCATCACCGCGATCAGCAAGGAAGAGGTCGCGGGCGAGAGCGCACGTGAGCTGTCCGACGCCGAGGTGGAGAAGATCATCGCGCGGGAGGCCAAGAAGCGCCGTGAGGCCGCCGAGGCGTTCGAGAAGGGCGGACGCGCGGAGCAGGCCGAGCGGGAGAAGGCGGAGGGCGAGGTGCTCGCCGAGTATCTGCCGAAGCCCCTTACGGACGACGAGCTGAACGCCCTGGTGGCCGAGGCGGTGCGGGAGGCCGCGGCGGGCGGTGCGGAGGGGCCGCGGGCCATGGGCGCCGTGATGAAGGTCGTGAACCCGAAGATCGCCGGGCGGGCGGACGGCGGCCGGGTCGCCGCCGCGGTGAAGCGGCAGCTCGCGGGCGGGTAGTCCGCGCTCGGAGGGCGCCTTGTCGCGTTGCGTTGTGGGGTGTGTGCGCTGAGTCGTGGGCTCGTGGGCACCGTAAGGATCCCCGCACCCGTATACGCGCACCTATGGGCACCACGCGCACCTGTAGGCACCTATAAGAAGGGGGTCGGACGGTCTCCGTCCGACCCCCTTCTGCGCTCCATCACGAGCAGCGCTCCATCACGAGCCATCGCTACCGCGGGAAGTTCCAGCCACCGTTCCCGTTGCCGTTCCCGCCGTTCCCATTGCCGCCGCCGATCAGGTCCGGGGGCACGGAGATGTCCGGCCACGGGTTGTCCGGACCGCCGTTGTCGTCGCCCCTGTCGCGGCCCGGCTTGTGCTTGCCCGGCTTCTTGCCGTGGGGCTTGCGCTCGTGCGGGTCCTTGATCTGGACGTTCACGAAGTTCGGCGCCGGCTTGCCGTCCAGCGCGCCACCCATCGCGTCCTTCCAGATCGGGCCGGGGGTGTCCGCGCCGTAGACCTTGTCGTGGGGGACGCCGCCGATGGTGATGTTCTCCATCTTGACGCCCTTGGCGCCCGGGCCGCCGACCCACACCGCACCGGCCATGTTCGGGGTGTAGCCGACGAACCACGCGGCCCTGCGCTCGTCCGTCGTACCCGTCTTACCGGCGCTCGGGCGGCTCTGGAGCCCGGCCTGCTTGCCGGTGCCGTCCTCGACCACGCCGCGCAGCAGCGTATTGATGGTGTCCGCGGTCTTCTCCGACATCGCGCGGGCGCACTTCGACTGCGGCACCTCCAGCTTCTCGCCTCCGGGGCCGGTGATCGACTCGATGAAGATTGGCGAGCAGTAGACACCGCGGTTGGCGAAGGTCGCGTAGGCGTTGGCCATCGTCAGCGGCGAGAAGCCCTCCGAGCCGAGGGTGAGCGAGGGCACCTGGTTGTGCTCCTGGCCGTCGGCGCGCTTCGCCCCCATCTTGTCGGCCATCTGCGTCACCGGGCAGACCCCGATGTCGCTGATCAGCTGGACGAAGTAGGTGTTGACCGACTTGGCGGTCGCCTCCTTCATCCCGTACGGGCCGACTTCCTTCTCGTTCTCGTTCTCGACCGTGGCGCCCTCGCTGTTGCTCCAGGTGCCCTTGCATGTGGTGACCGGGCTCGGGTACTTCATCTTGTACGGCGAGGAGTAGCGCTGGTACGGCTTCTTGCCCTGCTCGATGGCGGCCGCCGCGGTGATCGGCTTGAAGGTGGAGCCGACCTGGAAGCCGTAGTTCGAGCCGCCCATGGACTTGTCCGCGGACAGGTTGATCTGGGTCTCGTTCTCACCGAAGCCGTACGGCCTGGACTGGCCCATCCCCAGTACCTTGCCGGTGCCCGGCTCGACCAGCGTGACCGCGGTGGCCACCGGGTCGGACTGGTAGACATGCTTCTTGATCGAGTTCTGGACCGACGCCTGGGCCTGCGGGTCGAGCGTCGTGCGGATCGTCAGACCGCCCTGGGCCCAGCGCTTGGTGCGCGCCTTCACGGTCTTGCCGAAGGCCGGGTCGTTGAGCAGGGTTTCGCGGACGTAGTCACAGAAGAACCCGGCGCCCTTGACGGCCGTGATGCAGCCGCTCCTTGGCATGCTGGCCTTGAGGCCGAGCGGCTTCTTCTGGGCCGCGGCGGCCTGCGCCGGAGTGATGTCCTTCACCTCGGCCATGCGCCGCAGAACGGTGTCGCGGCGTGCCTTGGCGGATTGCGGGGCGTTGATCGGGTCGTAGCGGCTGGGCGACTGGACGAGACCGGCCAGCAGCGCCGCCTGCTCCAGCTTCAGATCCTTGGCGGGCTTGCTGAAGTAGCGCTGGGAGGCCGCCTCGATGCCGTACGCCTGCTGCCCGAAGAAGGTGATGTTCAGGTAGTTCTCGAGGATCCGCTTCTTGCCCAGCTCCTTCTCGACCTTGATCGCGTACTTCAGTTCCTTGATCTTGCGGCCGATGGACTGCTGGGTGGCCTCGGCGACCTTCTCCTTGTCGTCGCCCGCCTCCTCGACGAACACGTTCTTCACATACTGCTGGGTCAGCGTGGAGGCGCCCTGGGAGACCCCGCCGTCCTGTGCGTTGCTGTTGACCGCGCGCAGCACGCCCTTGAGGTCGACCGCCCCGTGCTTGTAGAAGCGGGCGTCCTCGATCGCGACGATCGCCTGCCGCATGTACGGGGAGATGTCGTTCAGCTTCACGATCGTACGGTCGCGGGAGTAGACCTTCGCGATCTCCCCGCCCTTGGCGTCCAGGATCGTGGTCCGCTGGCTGAGCGGCGGAGTCTTGAGATTGGCCGGAATTCCGTCGAACTCCTCGACCGTTCCCTTGGCCGCGAGGCCGAGCGCCCCGACGGCGGGAAGCGCGAGCCCGGCCATCACGGCACCGGCCAGCGCGCTGACGCCGAGGAACTTGGCGGCCTGTTGAGCGGCGGACAGCCCTCCGCTCGAGCGCGTGTTTCCCATAGGACGCAGCCTACGTCTCGAATCGCCGGACAGGGGACCGGGTGTTCGCATACGCTGTTTCACGCCAGTCACAGCTGTGTGGCTGAGCCACACCTCCACCATCACTCAAGTGAGTGATGAGGCCTGCCCGGATTGCGGCCCCTGTCCTGAGCTGCCCGCTGTTCGCTGCGTGAACTGCCCTGGTTTGCACTAGTAATCGCAAATGTCGCCAGCTCACTCCGTTGGGTGATCTGCCGCGTACCCATAGTCCGTTCGGACCATCCAAGTTTGGGCCTGCAGGGGGTGTTGCGCTGTGTCTCACTTCCGTAACGTCCTCAACTGGCGACGGTGAATATGCCGTTTGTCGCCGTGGGGGAGCTCCGATTCGGGAGAGGACGGCGCCAGCATGGGCTGGGTAACCGACTGGAGTGCGCAGGCCGCCTGCCGCACTACTGATCCAGATGAACTGTTCGTCCAGGGCGCGGCACAGAACAGGGCCAAAGCGGTCTGCACCGGATGCCCGGTGCGCACCGAGTGCCTTGCGGACGCCTTGGACAACCGCGTGGAGTTCGGTGTGTGGGGAGGGATGACCGAGCGGGAGCGGCGAGCACTGCTGCGCCGTCGGCCGACGGTGACCTCCTGGCGCAGGCTCCTGGAGACCGCGCGCATCGAGTACGAGCGCAGCGCGGGGATTCTGCCCTTCGACGACGAGGACTACGAGCGCTTCGCCGCGGTCGGGTAGACCGTGGGGGCGGGAGTACGGTCGCGCCTCGTCAGGGGTGGGTAACGGGCACGCGCACGCCTCCGGGGGTGGTCGCGGCCAGGGCCGTGGTCAGTCATGGGGCTGTGGGGACGCGTGTGAGCTAACACGCCGCCGCAGGCCGGGAGTTGGCCCGACGCCCAGGCCGCTGGTGACGCCCTCAGCCGCTGGTGACTGTGGTCTGCCTGCGTGCCTGCGTGCCTGCGTGCCTGCGTGTAGGGCGGGTGTAGGGGCCGGGTCTGTGTGTGCCGTAGCCGCCGGTTAGGCGGACGGCGCCGCCGAAGCCGGAAGCCCGAGGTCCAGGTACGGCGCGCACGCCATACGGTCTACGGTCCATCACCGCAGCCGCTGTCGCTCGCCGTTCGCTATGCGTGCTGTCTGCCGTGCTGGTGCTGGTGCTCGCGCTGTTGTGCGTCTCCATCCATACGCGGGCGGCCCGACCACCCGGCGGGCACCGACTCAGCCCGCCACGCGATTGGCCCGCTCCGGCGGGACCGCGAGGCGTTCGCCGATCGCCCGCAGCCCTGCCAAGTCGTGTACATCGCCAGGGAGTGCGGCCACTTGGGCCACCGGAACCTCGGGGTGGAGCGCCGTGAAGCGGTCGTGTGTGCGCTGCTCGCGTCCGAGCACCTGCATACGCTCCGCGTGCAGCCGAAGCAGTCCCGCGGCGAGCCGCTCCGCCGACGAGTCCGCCGACGTGGGGGAGACGTCGGGGTCCACTGCCGAGGGGTTCCGCGCTTGAGCATTCCCTGAGGGGGGATCGACAAATCCGCCGTCGGCAAGATTTTCTGCCGCGGCACCGTTCTTGGCCGGATCGCTTCCCTCCGCGGCGTTCGCGAGCGCATCCTCCGGATCGGCGGGATCGTCCTGGTCGTCTGGGCCATCCGGATCGGCGGGATCGGCGGGATCGCTCGCCAGGATAAGGATCTCCGCGGCGGCCAACGCCCGTTCCGCCGACAGCTGTTCGGCACCGCTGCCGTGGACCCGGTTCAGCACCAGCCCGGCCAGCGGCATCTGGTCCGCGGCCAGCCGTTCCACGAAGTACGCGGCCTCCCGCAGGGCGTCCCGCTCGGGCGCGGCCACCACGAGGAACGCCGTCCCCGGAGCCTGCAGTAGCCGGTAGGTGGCCTCCGCGCGAGTGCGGAATCCGCCGAACATGGTGTCCATCGCGGCAGCAAACGTCTGCACGTCCCGCATCAGCTGCCCGCCGAGCACCTTGCTGACCGTGCCCGTCATCATCGAGACGCCCACGTTCAGGAACTTCATCCCGGCCTTGCCGCCCACCTTGGCCGGGGCCATCAGGACCTTGATGAACTTCCCGTCCAGGAAGGAGCCGAGACGTTTCGGCGCGTCCAGGAAGTCCAGCGCCGACCGGCTGGGCGGGGTGTCGACGACGATCAGGTCCCATTCGTCGCGGGCCCGCAGCTGGCCGAGCTTCTCCATGGCCATGTACTCCTGCGTGCCAGCGAAACCGGCCGAGAGGGACTGGTAGAAGGGGTTCGCGAGGATCGCCCGGGCGCGCTCGGGGTCGGCGTGCGCCTCGACGAACTCGTCGAACGTCCGCTTCATGTCGAGCATCATGGCGTGCAGTTCGCCGCCGTTCCCGCCGCCGATGCCCTCCACCCGGCGCGGAATGTTGTCCAGCGCGTCGATGCCCATGGACTGCGCGAGCCGGCGGGCCGGGTCGATGGTGAGGACGACGACCTTACGGCCGCGCTCGGCGGCCCGTACGCCCAGGGCGGCGGCGGTGGTGGTCTTACCGACGCCACCGGAGCCGCAGCACACCACGATGCGGGTCTGCGGATCGTCCAGCAGGACGTCGGTGTCCAGCCGGGGTGCCACGTCCATGCTCATGCCGCCTCCTGCGTACGACTCGTCGTCCGTGGCGCCCTTACGGCGGGCGCCGCTCACTCCGGCCACTGCTTGCGCAGATCCGCCGCGAGCCGGTACAGCCCGGCCAGGTCGATGCCGTCGGTGAGCAGTTCCAGCTCGTGCAGCGGCACCCCAAGACCGGTCAGCTCGGCGCGCTGCGCCCGCTCAAGCGCCACCCGCTCGGCGTGCTCGCGCGCCTGCTCCAGCAGCGGGTCGACCAGCCGCTCGGCCATGCCGCCGCGGCGCGCACCGCCCAGGCCCGCCCGGGAGAGCGCCTTGGCGACGGCCGTGCGCTGTCCGTTGGCGACCACCTCGACGGCCTCGTGGTCGAGGATCGCGGGCCGGACCATGTTGATGATGACCCCGCCCGTCGGAAGGCCGTCGGCGCGCAGCTCGGCGATGCCGTCCGCGGTCTCCTGGACCGGCATCTCCTCCAGCAGGGTCACCATGTGGACCGCGGTCTGGGGAGACTTCAGGACGCGCATCACGGCCTGGGCCTGATTGTGTATCGGGCCGGTCCTGGCCAGCCCGGCCACCTCGTGGTTGACGTTCAGGAAGCGGGTGATGCGGCCGGTGGGCGGCGCGTCCATGACCACGGAGTCGTAGACGAAGCGGCCGTCCTTGCCCTTGCGGCGCACGGCCTCGCACGCCTTGCCGGTCAGCAGGACGTCCCGCAGCCCCGGGGCGATGGTGGTCGCGAAGTCGATCGCGCCGAGCTTCTTGAGGGCGCGTCCGGCCGAGCCCAGCTTGTAGAACATATGGAGGTAGTCCAGGAGTGCGAACTCCGGATCGATCGCCAGGGCGTGCACCTCCCCGCCGCCCGGTGCGGTGGCGATCTTCCGCTCCTCGTAGGGCAGCGGCCCCGTCTCGAAGAGCTGCGCGATACCTTGACGGCCCTCGACTTCCACCAGCAGGGTGCGCCTGCCATCGGCCGCGAGGGCCAGCGCGAGTGCGGCGGCGACCGTGGTCTTGCCGGTTCCGCCCTTGCCACTGACGACATGGAGCCTGCTCACAGTGGGGAGCCTAACCAGTCCCCCCTCGCCCTACGCACCAGGGCCCGGCGGAGAGGCATTACAGTCGGCCCCATGACCAAGTGGGAATACGCGACCGTACCGCTGCTCGTGCACGCCACGAAGCAGATTCTGGACACCTGGGGCGAGGACGGCTGGGAGCTGGTCCAGGTGGTCCCCGGCCCGAACCAGGAGCAGCTGGTGGCCTATCTGAAGCGGGAGAAGGGCTGATGGCGGGCGGCACGGCCGAGGACAGGCTCGCCCGGCTCGGCCTGACGCTGCCCGCGGTCGCGGCACCCCTGGCCTCCTATGTGCCCGCGCTCCGCACCGGCCCGTACGTCTACACCTCGGGCCAGCTGCCGCTGGTCGAGGGGAAGCTGGGCGTGACCGGCAAGGTCGGCGCGGAGGTCACCCCCGAGGAGGCCAAGGACCTGGCGCGGATCTGTGCGCTGAACGCGCTGGCCGCCGTGAAGTCGGTCATCGGCGACCTCGACCGGATCGTGCGTGTCGTCAAGGTCGTGGGCTTCGTCGCCTCGGCGCCGGACTTCACCGGCCAGCCGGGCGTCATCAACGGGGCGAGCGAGCTGCTGGGCGAGGCCCTGGGTGACGCGGGTGTGCACGCGCGCAGCGCGGTGGGCGTGGCGGTGCTGCCCCTGGACGCGCCTGTCGAGGTCGAGATCCAGGTCGAGGTCGCGGACTAGCGGGCTGCGGGGCGCGGACCGGCGAGGGGCCATGGGGGCCCCGCTGGCGGTCCTGTGGGCGCGCGGGCGTATGCGGACGCGGACCGGTGTGACCGCCGGTGCGCGGACCGGCCCCGGCGTGGCGCCGCGGGGGCCACTCGAACATCAGCCCGTAAACGCATAGCATCCGGCCATGTCCACTACGAATGGCCAGTGGTACCCACCCGAGTGGCCAGAGCGGATCCGGCTCCTGTCGGCCGGTGAGCTCACACCGGTGACACCGCGCCGGGCCGCCACCGTCCTGCTGCTGCGGGACGGACCGTACGGAACGGCCGGGCAGGACGCACCACAGGACGCTCAGGGCGGGGACGAGGAGCACGCACCGGACGAGTTCGACGCGGTGGGAGGTCCCGCCGCCGGTCCCGCGGTCTACATGCTCCGCAGACGCGCCTCCATGGCCTTCGCCGGAGGCGCGTACGCCTATCCGGGCGGTTCCGTGGACCCGCGCGACGAGCGGATGGTCACCTGGGCCGGTCCCTCGCGGGCGCAGTGGGCGCGGCGGCTGGGCCTGGAGCCGAGCGAGGGGACGCAGGCGCAGGCCATCGTGTGCGCGGCGGTACGCGAGACCTTCGAGGAGGCGGGGGTGCTGCTCGCGGGCCCGACGCCGCACACCGTGGTCGCGGACACGACGGGGGACGACTGGGAGACGGATCGCGCGGCGCTGGTCGCCCGGGACCTGTCCTTCGCGGAGTTCCTGGACCGCCGGGGGCTGGTACTCCGTTCGGACCTGCTGAGCTGCTGGGCGCGCTGGATCACCCCGGAGTTCGAACCGCGCCGCTACGACACCTGGTTCTTCGTGGCTGCGCTGCCGCGGGGGCAACGCACCCGTAATGCCTCCACGGAGGCGGACCGGACCGTCTGGATACGTCCGGGTGACGCGGCCGACGGCTACGACCGGGGCGAGCTGCTGATGATGCCGCCCACGATCGCGACGCTGCGCCAGCTCGCGGCCTACGACTCGGTCACCGACGCGCTGGCCGCCGCGACCGACCGGGATCTGACGCCGGTCCTGGCCCGGGCGCGGGTGGAGAACGGCGAGCTGGTGCTGAGCTGGCCGGGCCATGATGAGTTCACCAAGCACATCCCGGGAGCCGCGGGGGGACCTTCCGTATGACGTACGCGTCCGCTCTGCCCGGCCAGCCGCGCGGGGGCACCATCGGCGGCCCGGCCACCGACCGGGCCGTCTGCGTCCTGGCCCCGAACGCCTCGCCCATGACCCTGGACGGCACCAACACCTGGATCGTCGCCGAGCCCGACTCCGACCTCGCCGTCGTCATCGACCCCGGGCCGCTGGACGACGCCCACCTCAAGGAGGTCATCGCGGCCGCCGAGCGGGCGGGCAGGCGGGTGGCGCTGACGCTGCTCACCCATGGCCACCCGGACCACGCGGAGGGTGCGGCGCGCTTCGCGGAGCTTACGCGGACGTCCGTAAGGGCGCTGGATCCGGCGCTGCGGCTGGGGGACGAGGGCCTGGAGCTGGGGGACGTCATAACCACCGGCGGTCTGGAGCTGCGGGTGGTGTCCACGCCCGGCCACACCGCCGACTCGCTGTCCTTCCACCTTCCGGCCGATGGCGCGGTCCTTACGGGCGACACGGTGCTCGGGCGGGGCACGACCGTGGTCGCGCATCCGGACGGGCGGCTCGGCGACTATCTGGACTCGCTGCGGCGGCTGCGCTCGCTGGCGGTGGACGACGGGGTGGACACCGTCCTGCCGGGCCACGGACCGGTGCTGAACGACGCCCGGGGCGCCGTGGAGTACTACCTCGCGCACCGCGCCAACCGGCTCGCGCAGGTGGAGACGGCGGTCGAGGACGGCTACCGGACGCCCTCGGAGGTCGTGGCGCATGTGTACGCGGATGTGGACCGGTCCCTGTGGCCCGCGGCGGAGCTGTCGGTCCGGGCCCAGCTGGACTATCTGCGCGAGCACGGGCTGATCTGACTGCGCGAGCACGGGCTGATCTGACTGGGCGGGCATGGACTGATCTGACTGGGCGAGCACGGGCTGAGCGCCTGAGTCCAGCCGTTCACGGGCGCCGTAAGGGGCCCACCGGAATCCGATGGGCCCCTTACGTACGGTCTCTGTGTTCCGTCGGTCTCTGTGCCTCTGTGTTCCGTCCGGCGGCGTCAGCGGGAGCGCTTGGCCAGCCGCTCGACGTCCAGCAGGATCACCGCGCGCGCCTCCAGGCGCAGCCAGCCGCGGCCCGCGAAGTCGGCGAGCGCCTTGTTGACGGTCTCGCGGGAGGCGCCGACCAGCTGGGCCAGCTCCTCCTGGGTCAGGTCGTGGACGACGTGGATGCCTTCCTCCGACTGCACGCCGAAGCGGCGCGACAGGTCCAGCAGGGCCCTGGCGACCCGGCCAGGAACGTCGGAGAAGACCAGGTCCGACATCTGGTCATTGGTCTTGCGCAGGCGCCGGGCGACCGCGCGCAGCAGCGCGGAGGCGACCTCGGGCCGGGCGTTCAGCCACGGCTGGAGATCGCCGTGGCCGAGGCCGAGCAGCTTGACTTCGGTGAGGGCGCTGGCGGTGGCGGTGCGCGGGCCCGGGTCGAAGAGCGACAGCTCGCCGATCAGCTCGCCGGGGCCGAGCACGGCCAGCATGTTCTCGCGGCCGTCGGGAGAGGTGCGGTGGAGCTTCACCTTGCCCTCGGTGACCACGTACAGGCGGTCGCCGGGGTCCCCTTCGTGGAAGAGCGCGTCACCCCGCGCGAGGGTGACCTCTCCCATGGAGGCGCGCAGCTCAGCGGCCTGCTCGTCATCGAGCGCCGCGAAGAGCGGGGCGCGCCGCAGAACGTCGTCCACGAGTCTCTCCTTGTCGACATGCACAGGGGACCGACGTCCCCATGATGCCGGACGGTAAAACAGTGCGATCAATCACAAGTTTGACGCACTGGCCTGCCGAGCAGTGCGGCAGGGGTCCGATTGGGGGCCTCTTCACGGTGGTCGGGCCGGATGTCAGTGGGTGGGCTTAGGCTGGCCGGGTGTCCAATACGCCGGTGAGAGCACAGGGCAAGGGGGCCGGACGGGTGACCGCACCTCGTAATTCCGCTGTGGGCGAACAAAAATCCGCCGACTCAACAGAAGCCTCGAAACCACATAAATCGGTCAAGGGCTCGAAGGGTGCCCGCCCCGAGTCCCGGCTCGCCCTCGTCCGCCGCGCCCGGCGCATCAACCGCGAGCTCGCCGAGGTGTATCCGTACGCCCATCCCGAGCTGGACTTCGAGAACTCGTTCCAGCTGCTGGTGGCCACGGTCCTCTCGGCCCAGACCACCGATCTGCGGGTCAACCAGACCACCCCCGCGCTCTTCGCCGCGTATCCGACGCCCGAGGACATGGCGGCCGCCGACCCGGAGGCCCTGGAGCAGCTGATCCGGCCCACCGGCTTCTTCCGTGCCAAGGCCAAATCGCTGCTCGGCCTGTCCGCCGCCCTCCGCGACCGCTTCGGCGGCGAGGTCCCGGGCCGGCTCGAGGACCTGGTCACCCTGCCCGGTGTCGGCCGTAAGACGGCCAATGTGGTGCTCGGCAACGCCTTCGGGGTGCCGGGCCTGACCGTGGACACCCACTTCGGGCGGCTGGTGCGGCGCTGGAAGTGGACCGCCCAGGAGGACCCCGAGAAGGTCGAGGCGGACATCGCCGCGCTCTTCCCCAAGAGCGAGTGGACGATGCTCTCGCACCGCATCATCTTCCACGGCCGCCGTGTCTGCCACGCCCGCAAGCCCGCGTGCGGCGCCTGCCCGATCGCCCCGCTCTGCCCGGCGTACGGGGAGGGCGAGACCGACCCGGAGAAGGCGAAGAAGCTGCTCAAGTACGAGATGGGCGGTCAGCCGGGCCAGCGCCTGCGCCCTCCGTCCGACTACCCCGGCCGGCCCGCCGCCCCCCTCGGGGCCGCCGAGTGACGAGCACGTACGGGGAGGTGGAGGTCAGCGCCCAGGGGCTGCCCGAGTGGCTGCTCCCGGTGGCCCGGCTGGCCGAGACGATCGAGCCGCGCCAGCTGAGCCGGTATCTGCCGCCCGCGCAGGGCGGAGGCCGCCCCTCCGCCGTGCTGGTGCTCTTCGGTGAGGGCCCCGACGGCCCGGAGCTGCTGCTCATGGAGCGCTCCGGCTCACTGCGCTCGCACGCGGGTCAGCCCTCCTTCCCCGGCGGTGCCCTCGACCCGGAGGACGGGGATCCGGAGGAGGACGGCCCGCTGCGCGCTGCGCTGCGCGAGGCCGAGGAGGAGACCGGGCTCGACCCCTCGGGCGTCCAGGTCTTCGCGGTGCTGCCGAGGCTCTACATCCCGGTGAGCGGCTTCGTCGTCACCCCGGTGCTTGGCTGGTGGCGCCGGCCCACCCCGGTCGGGCCGGTGGACCCCGCCGAGACGGCCCGGGTCTTCACGGTCCCCGTGGCGGATCTCACGGATCCGGCGAACCGGACCACCACCGTCCACCCCAGCGGCCACCGGGGGCCCGCCTTCCTGGTGGGATCCGCTCTGGTCTGGGGTTTCACCGCCGGAGTGATCGATCGCATCCTGCATCACGCGGGGTGGGAGCGACCGTGGGACCGAGCCAAGCGCGTCCCACTCGACTGGCGCGCGTGAGACGGTGTTCCGGTGAATGTGCTGGACATCCTGTTGCTGCTCGCCGCCGTGTGGTTCGCGATCGTCGGCTACCGCCAGGGTTTCGTCGTCGGCGTGCTGTCGGTGACGGGGTTCATCGGAGGAGGGTTGATCGCGATCTATCTGCTGCCGCTCATATGGGACGGCACCACCGACGACAAGACCTCCCCCGGCACCGTCGGTGCCGTGATGGCGATCGTCCTGGTGATCGTGTGCGCCTCGGTCGGCCAGGCGGCCACCACCCACTTGGGGAACAAGCTGCGGCGGTACATCACCTGGTCACCGGCGCGCGCCCTGGACGCGACCGGCGGCGCGCTGGTGAACGTCCTGGCGATGCTGCTGGTGGCCTGGCTGATCGGCTCCCTGGTGGCGCAGACCTCGCTCCCCACCCTGGGCAGGGAGGTCCGAGACTCCAAGGTGCTGCTCGGGGTCTCCCGCGTCGTTCCCGAGGAGGCGAACACCTGGTTCACCGACTTCTCCTCGGTGCTCGCGCAGAACGGGTTCCCGCAGGTCTTCTCGCCGTTCGCCAATGAGCCGATCACCACGGTGCCGCAGCCCGACCCCGCGCTCGCCCAGTCCCCGGTGGCCACGCGGGCGCAGGACAGCATCGTCAAGGTCGTCGGCACCGCCCCCAGTTGCGGCAAGGTCCTCGAGGGCAGCGGCTTCGTCTTCGCCCCGAACCGGGTCATGACCAACGCCCACGTCGTCGGCGGCGTCAGCGACCCGACCGTGCAGATAGGCGGCGAGGGCCGGCTCTACGACGCCAAGGTCGTGCTCTACGACTGGAAGCGCGATATCGCGGTCCTCGATGTGCCCTCGCTGCAGGCCCCGGCGCTGCAGTTCGCGCAGAACGACGCGCGCACCGGTGATGGCGCGATCGTCGCCGGGTTCCCGGAGAACGGCGCCTTCGATGTGCGCGCCGCGCGCGTCCGCGGCCGTATCGAGGCCAATGGCCCCGACATCTACCGCCGCTCCACCGTGCACCGCGATGTGTACTCGCTGTACGCGACCGTGCGGCAGGGCAACTCCGGCGGCCCGCTGCTCACCCCGCAGGGGCGGGTGTACGGCGTGGTCTTCGCCAAGTCCCTCGACGACGCCGACACCGGATACGCGCTGACGGCGGACGAGGTGAGCGAGGACATCCAGAAGGGGCGCACGGCCGACCAGCCCGTGGACAGCCAGGGATGTGCCCTTTAGCTTCCGGTGTCGCCGTGTTCCCCGCGCCGCGCCGGAGTCACCTATTAGCGGCTGCTGCTACTAGCGGCTGCGTGGATGGCGCAGCCGCGCCGAGACCCACCGGGCCCGGCGGCGGATGATGCGGGGAATCCCGATGTTCGGGTCATGGCCTTGGGTAGGCCCGGAGCCGCCCCGCTCGGAAACACTCAGCGCGGCATTGGCGGTAGCGGCGGCCTCGGGGCCGCGGCTGTTTGGTGCGTCACGGTAGTCGTGCGTCCAGCCCATACCTCGGTGTGTGCCCCTGACCCAAGGTCCGTAATCGCCGCTGGCTGCGGCAATTGGCCTATGCTCCAGGCAATTGGCTGTTCGAAAAACAGATGTTCGCCCGTGTGCGGAGGGATGGTCGGAATGCGTACGTCCGATGACGCTCAGCGGTCGGGTTCCGGGTCCTTCAGCCAGTTGATCAGCTCGGTGGTGAAGGCCCGGGGATCCTCCTCGTGCGGGAAGTGGCCCAGGCCGTCGAAGAGCCGCCAGCGATAGGGGGCCTCGACATACTCCCCGGAGCCCGCCGCGCTGCGGGTGCGCATCACCGGGTCGAGTGACCCGTGCAGATGCAGGGTCGGCACCCGCACCGGCCGCTTCATCCGCCGGTTGAACTGGAAGCCGTCCGGCCGTGCCAGCGACCGCACCATCCAGCGGTACGGCTCGATCGAGCAGTGCGCGGTCGAGGGGATGCACATCGCCCGCCGGTAGACCTCCACCGCCTCGTCCTCGGGCAGCCGGGGTCCTGACCAGTCCCGGATCAGTCGCCCCACGGCCGCCGCGTCGTCCGCGACCAGCTGGCGCTCGGGCAGCCAGGGCCGCTGGAACCCCCAGATGTGCGAGCCGGCGGCGCTCTGCTTGACGTCCGCGACCATCGCCGATCGCCAGCGGCGGGGATGCGGCATCGAGGCCACCGCGAGCCGCCGCACCAGCTTCGGCCGCATCACCGCGGCCGTCCACGCCAGGTATCCGCCCAGGTCATGGCCGACGAGCGCGGCATCGGGCTCGCCCAGCGAGCGGATCACACCGGTGATGTCGAGGGCGAGGTTGGCCGGGTCGTAGCCACGCGGCGTACGGTCGCTGCCGCCCACCCCGCGCAGATCCATCGCGACCGCGCGGTAACCGGCGTCGGCGAGCGCGGGCAGCTGGTGCCGCCAGGTCCACCAGAACTGCGGAAAGCCGTGCAGCAGCAGCACCAGCGGGCCGTCACCCAGTTCGGCGATGTGGAAGCGTGCGCCGTTGGCCGCGACATCCCGGTGGGTCCAGGGGCCATCGAGCCGTACGACCGACGCGGAGGTATCAGGGACGGTCATGCCGACGAGCGTGTCACATCCCGCGCCGAGCGTCCGCCATTGCTCCCGGCACGCGGATGCGGCTTGACGCTCCCCAGTACGGCGGCCGTCTCCTTGGACGAGGAGATCGACCGCTTCGGCGCCTTGACCTTCTTGAACTTCAGCATCGCCAGCAGGCCCAGGATCCCGGCGAACAGCCAGTAGATCCCGCCCACGATCAGGAAGCACCAGGCGAGGCCGAGGCCGGTCCATGAGCGCATGCCGTAGGCGAGGGCGAAACTCAGCACCGGAAGCGAGAACAGCAGCAGCACTCCGGCCACCATTCCCGCGCCGCTGCCGACCGCGGCCTTCTTGGCCCCCACCCGGAGCTCGGCCTTGGCCAGCGCGATCTCGTCGTGCATCAGCGCCGACAGCTCGGTGGTCGCCGTCGCCACCAGCTGGCCGAGGCTGCGGTTGCCGCCGTCGTCGGCTGCGCTCATCGCCATCTCCCTCTGCTCTTGTGCTTCTTGTGCGTCAGTGCTCGGTGCGTCGTCAGTGCTTGCTACGTCTTCTGCGCATTTCTGCGGGTGTCAAGCCTCTCAGATCATGCCGGACCATCGTCGCCGGAGTCGTTCGCGGCAGCCACTTCGGCAAGCCGCCGGTGTTCGGCGGCCTTTGCCTCGTGGATGGCGGCCATCCGCAGGTGGTACGCGGGGCTGTCGAGCTCATAGACGTCCGGGATGCCGTCCATGTCCTCGTCCCGCTCCTCCTCCTGACACAGCCGCTGGTACTTGGTGTTGCGCAGTTTGAGAAGGATCCCGGCGAACAGGGCGGCGCTCAGCGAGCCGATGAGGACCGCCGCCTTGACCTCCTCGGCGAGCGTGGGATCGCCCGGGAAGGCGAGTTCGTCGATGAGGAGGGAGACGGTGAAGCCGATTCCGGCGAGGGCGGCCACGGCGAAGACATCGGCCCAGGCCAGGTCCTCGTTCAGCTCGGCCCTGGTGAAACGGGCGGCGCACCAGGAGCCGCCGAAGACTCCGATGGTCTTGCCCACGACGAGGCCGAGGAAGACACCTAGGGTCTCCGGGCGGGTGAAGACATCCGCCATCGCGCCGCCGGAGAGCGGCACCCCGGCGGCGAACAGGGCGAACAGCGGCACCGCCACACCCGCCGACACCGGTCGCACCCGGTGCTCGACGCGTTCGGCGGGGGAGCGCTCCTCACCCTCCCGTACGGTGCAGCGCAGCATCAGGCCCATCGCGACGCCGGCGACGGTGGCGTGCACACCGCTGGCGTGCATCAGTGCCCAGATCACCACGGCGAGCGGGAGGTATATCCAGGCCGTCCGGACGCCCTTGCGGAGCAGCAGCCAGAAGAGGGCGAGCGCGGCGACCGAGAGGACCAGGGCGACGACGTTGATGCGATGGGTGAAGAAGATCGCGATGATGAGGATCGCGCCGAGGTCGTCGACGACCGCGAGGGTGAGCAGGAAGGCGCGCAGCGCGGCGGGCAGCGCGGTGCCGATCACGGCGAGGACGGCGAGCGCGAAGGCGATATCGGTGGCGGTCGGCACGGCCCAGCCCTTGAGGCTGCCGCCGCCGCTCGCGCTGACGATGACGTAGACGAGCGCTGGTACGGCCATGCCGCAGATGGCGGCGATCACGGGCAGTGCGGCGGCCTTGGGGTCGCGCAGCTCGCCCGCGACCAGCTCGCGCTTGAGCTCGATTCCGGCGGCAAAGAAGAAGATCGTCAGCAGACCGTCGGTGGCCCAGGAGGCGACCGAGAGGTGCAGATGCAGCGCCTGGGGGCCGAAGGAGAAGTCCCTGACGTCGCCGTAGACGCCGCTGAGGGGAGTGTTGACGAGGATCAGCGCCACGACGGCGGCCACCAGGAGGATCACACCACCGACGGTCTCGGCGCGCAGCGCGTCGATGACGAACGTCCGCTCGGGCAGCGAAAGGCGTCCAAGGAACTTGCGGCTGGTGGGCGCGGCCACGGGCGGGCCTCCTGGGTAGGTCGAGGTGCGGATACACGTATGGCGTATGCCGACCAGACTTCCCGGCGCTCCTGTCCATCATCTTGTCGCAATTCTTATGCGACAGCCACCTGATTCTTATGCGGCAGCCACCTGCGACGGCGAAGGGGCGCCCCCGCCAGGCGGGAGCGCCCCTCATCTGTTCGCTTGCCGTCCGGCCGTCCGGCCGTCCGGCACGGGCGCCGGGGTCAGTCCTCGCTGGGGGCGGAGGGCAGCTTGCTCTGGATCAGTTCCATGACGGAGGAGTCGGTGAGCGTGGTGACATCGCCCAGCGCCCGGTTCTCGGCGACATCGCGCAGCAGACGACGCATGATCTTGCCGGAGCGGGTCTTGGGCAGCTCGGCCACCGGCAGGATCCGCTTGGGCTTGGCGATCGGGCCGAGGTGCTTGGCCACATGCGCCCGCAACTCCTCGACCAGGCCCTCGTCCTCGGCCGCGCCGCCGCGAAGGATGACGAACGCGCAGATGGCCTGGGTGGTCTGCGGGTCGGTCGCGCCGACGACCGCCGCCTCGGCGACCTTGGGGTGCGAGACGAGCGCCGACTCGACCTCGGTCGTGGAGATGTTGTGGCCGGAGACCAGCATCACATCGTCGACCCGGCCGAGCAGCCAGATGTCGCCGTCGTCGTCCTTCTTGGCGCCGTCGCCCGCGAAGTAACGCTTGTCGAAGCGGGACCAGTAGGTGTCCAGATAGCGCTGGTCGTCGCCCCAGATGGTGCGGAGCATGGACGGCCACGGCTCGGTGAGCACCAGATAGCCGCCATGGCCGTTCGGCACCTCATTGGCCTCGTCGTCCACGACGGTGGCGGCGATGCCCGGCAGTGCGACCTGGGCCGAACCGGGCTTGGTGGCGGTGACGCCCGGCAGCGGGCTGATCATGATGCCGCCGGTCTCGGTCTGCCACCAGGTGTCGACGACGGGCGTGGTGTCCGCGCCGATGTGCTTGCGGTACCAGACCCATGCCTCAGGGTTGATCGGTTCGCCGACGGAGCCGAGGATCCTCAGCGAGGAGAGGTCGAACTTGGCCGGGATGTCGTCGCCCCACTTCATGCAGGCGCGAATCGCGGTCGGGGCGGTGTAGAGGAGGGTGACCCCGTACTTCTGGACCACCTCCCACCAGCGGCCCTGGTGCGGAGTGTCCGGGGTGCCCTCGTAGAGCACCTCGGTGGCGCCGTTGGAGAGCGGACCGTAGACGATGTACGAGTGGCCGGTGACCCAGCCGACGTCCGCCGTGCACCAGAAGACATCGGTCTCCGGCTTGAGGTCGAAGACGGCGTGGTGGGTGTAGGAGACCTGGGTGAGGTAGCCGCCGGAGGTGTGCAGGATGCCCTTCGGCTTACCGGTCGTACCCGAGGTGTAGAGGATGAACAGCGGGTGCTCGGCGTCGAACGCCTCGGGGGTGTGCTGCTCCGGCTGGCGGTCCACGATCTCGTGCCACCAGACGTCACGGCCCTCGCTCCAGTCCACCTCCTGGCCGGTGCGGCGGACGACCAGCACATTGCGCACGTTCTCGGTGCCGGGCCGGGTGAGCGCCTCGTCGACGGCGGGCTTGAGCGCGGACGGCTTGCCACGGCGGTAGCCGCCGTCGGAGGTGATGATGACCCGGGCGTCGGCGTCCTGGATGCGGGTGGCGAGAGCGTCGGCCGAGAAGCCGCCGAAGACCACCGAATGCGGGGCACCGATACGGGCGCAGGCCAGCATCGCGACCACGGTCTCCGGGATCATCGGCATATAGATGGCGACCCGGTCGCCCGACCGGACCCCCAACTCGGTCAGCGCGTGGGCCGCTTGGGAGACCTCCCGCTGCAGCTCGGCGTAGGTGAGGGAGCGGGTGTCGCCGGGCTCGCCCTCGAAGTGGAGCGCCACCCGGTCGCCCAGCCCGTTCTCCACATGCCGGTCGACGCAGTTGTACGCCACATTGAGCTTGCCGTCGGCGAACCACTTCGCGAAGGGTGGGTTCGACCAGTCGAGTGTCTCGGTCGGCGCGGTCGCCCAGGACAGCCGACGGGCCTGCTCGGCCCAGAAGCCCAGGCGGTCCGCCTTCGCCCGCTCATACGCCTCGGCCGTGACATTGGCGTTCGCGGTCAGCTCGGCGGGCGGCGCGAAGCGACGCTCCTCCCGAAGAAGGTTGGCCAGGCTCTCGTTACTCACGACATCTCCCATTCCCAGGGTGTCCGTTGTGTCCCAGGCCATAGCTCATCAGCCAACGGCACACCCTGACAAGGGTTGTCGCCGAAAATTGGTTTAGACCTGTCGCTGGCTAGGTTACCGTCCCAGCTCCAGGGCGCCCTGGGCGGGCTCGCAGCCCCGCTCAGTCACGACGGAACGGCCGCTTCCGGGCCGGGCGGGGGCCGTCGCGGTGGCGAGGCAGACGGGCATCGGCACGCCATGGTCCGGGCGTACGGGCAGAAAGCTCCCCGTGCCCTTGTCCAGGACATACGCCTGGGCCTCCGCCACCTGGAAATACATGCCGTGCAGCGCCAGCCCGCCCTCCGCCGCCCGCCGCGCCACACAGGCGTGCTCCATCAGATGGTCGAGCTGCTGTCTCACATTGACCAGCGCCAGCCGCTCCACATCGTCGGCCACCGCCCGGCTCGACAGGGCGACCTCGCCGCGCCCCAGCCGACCGATCCGCTCCATCCGCGCCAGCGCCGGTCTGCCGTGGCGCAGCCAGCGCTCCAGCGGCGTCCGGTCCGCATGGGCGGATGCCCCGGGCCCACCGGAGGGCGCCCCAGCTCGGCCGGATGCCCCGGCCATGCCGGTGGCGCCGGATGCCTCGGCCCCGCCGGTGGACGCCCCTGGCTGGGGCGGTGTGCGGACCGGCGCCGATGAGTCGAGCAGCGCCTGCATCGCACCGCATCCGGAGTGACCGCACACCGTGATGCTGCTGATCTTCAGCACCTCCACCGCGTACTCGATCGCCGCCCCCACCGAGTCACAGGAGTCATCGGAGCCCGGTGGCGGCACCAGATTGCCGACATTGCGCACGGTGAACAGATCACCGGGGCCGCTTGAGGTGATCATGCTGGTTACCAGGCGGGAGTCGGCACAGGTGAGGAACAGCTGGCTGGGCCGCTGCCCCTCCCGCGCCAGCCGGGCCAGCTCATCGCGGACCAGCGGTGCCGTATGGCGCTGAAACGCGCTCACCCCGCCGAGCAGCTGACCGTCCGCGTCCCCGCTTGCAGCGACGCTCGCCCCGACGCCCATGGCCGCCGGGGCCGGACGGGTGCAGTGGTGATCACGCCAAGGCGTCCACGGTCGGCAGGCCCGGGCGTCGCCCGCCTCCGCGACCCACCGCGCCGCCCGTCTGTCGCGGGCCGGTCGCCCATCGGCCGACACCCGCCCGAAGCTTGCCGTCCGCCTGAAGCTTGCCGCCCTCCTGAAGCCTGCCGTCCACTCGGAGCCTGCCGTTCGTCTGGAGCCCGAAGGTCGCCGGGAGCCGGAGGGCTGTCGGGAGCCCGAGGTGCGGAGGAGCGCCGTGAGGAGGGTGATCGCGAAGGCCAGGGCGGCGGCCATGAGTCCGGCCCGGAGCGAGGCGCCGCAGGCCGATGTGATGCCCAGCGAGACGGAGGCGATGCCCAGTGAGAGAGGAACGGCGAATCGGAAGAGAAGGGCTGACGGGGAGAGACCGCCTCGTCTGAGGCGGGAGACCCGGTGGATCCGTTTTAAGAGCTTCAACATTCCCGTCTCCTCCGGGGCTTCGGTCGCGGATGGGCGCGCGGCCGTGGGTCACGGCGTACTGCGGTATGGACTTCCAAGGATTGGTAAATGAATCGTAATGCTGAGTAAAGTCGCTGGGAAGACTTTTGGGAGAGAGTGATCCGGTATTCCCTCTATAGGGTGAATAGTCATTTAAAACGCCTTGTCATCCTCTGTCTTTTTATCCGTCCATGCGAGGTTTGCTCCTATCCAGACGGATCTCCCGCGGGACAGGGTGCGACACGAGGGACGAGGTGGCGGCATGAGGGCCAGAAAACCCGGAGGGGCCGGAAGAGCCCGAAGAGCTGGAGGGGTCGGAAGGGCCAGAAGGGCTGGAGGGGCCGGGAGAGCCAGAAGAAACGTCACTGCACTGCTGGCCGCGGCGGTGGCACTCTCCGCGCCGGTCGGCTGCTCGGAAGACTCCGCCCATGAACCGGGCGCCACCGCGGGCTCGCGCCAAGACAGGGACAGTCCGCAGAAGGGTCCGGGGGCGTCGATCCACCCCGACAAAGCTCCGAAGACAATCCGGCTCATCGGCGACGGATCGACCTCCGACACCGGCCCCCAGCCCCATCAGCCGAAGGCCGAGCCGCTTCAACCCGGCGAGAAACCACCGCAGTTCGTCGTCTTCTCCTGGGACGGCGCCGGCCAGGACAAGCAGAAGCTGTTCTCCCACTTCCGCACGGTCGGCAAGAAGTACGGCGCGACGATGACGTACTTCCTCAGCGGGGTGTACCTGCTGCCCTCGGAGAAGCGCTCCCTCTACGATCCGCCCGAGCACCGGCGCGGCGCCTCGTCGATCGGCTTCAACGACGTCGAGGGCATCAAGGCCACCGTGGAGCAGTTGCGCGGCGCCTGGCTGGACGGCAATGAGATCGGCACCCACTTCAACGGCCACTTCTGCGACCGCCGCCGTGGAGTCGACACCTGGTCGGCGCGGCAGTGGACCAGCGAGATCCAGCAGGCCCGGTCGTTCGTCGAGAACTGGAAGACCAATGCGGGTCTGGCGCACGAGAAGCCGCTCCCCTTCGACTACGGCAAGGAGCTCGTCGGCGGTCGCGCCCCCTGCCTCCAGGGGCAGAAGAACCTGATCCGGGCGGCCGCCAAGCTGGGCTGGCGCTATGACGCGAGCTCACCCGGCGGGCTTCAGATCTGGCCCGGCAAGATCGACGGCATCTGGGACTTCCCGCTGCAGCAGATCCCGGTACCGGGCCGCGCGTTCGAGACGCTCTCCATGGACTACAACTTCCTCGCCAACAAGCCGCCCAAGAAGAACGGGAAGCGGCCCAAGCGCTCCACCTGGGGCCGTCCGATGCGCGACGGCATGCTCGCCGCCTTCGACCGGGCGTATGAGGGCAACCGGGCGCCGCTGTTCATCGGCAATCACTTCGAGTCCTGGAACGGCGGAACGTATATGCGCGCCGTGGAGGACGTCATCAAGAAGGTCTGCCCGCGCGCGGGGGTGCGCTGTGTGTCCTTCAAGCAACTGGCCGACTGGCTGGACGCGCAGAACCCCCGCGTCCTGGAGAAACTGCGGGTGCTGGACGTCGGGATGCGGCCGCCGGGCGGCTGGAAGAGCTATCTGGCCGCCGAGCCGGGGCGGACGTCCGATCGGCGAGACGGCTCGTGAGCGGACGTCCGGGCACCACGCGCAGACGGCTGAGCGGGAGCGGGGAGTAGAGACGGCTAGGCGGGAGTGGGACTAGTGAGCTGGTCCGGAGATGCGTGAGCAGT
>NZ_LAKD02000112.1 GCF_000968685.2 Streptomyces antioxidans | reverse complement strand
GCAGTACCAGCGAGACCCCGGGCACGCCGATCCTCCACCAACGCGTCCAGATACGCGTTCGCAGCACCGTACGCCGCCTGACCACCACTCCCCCACACACCCGCGATCGAAGAGAACACCACAAACGCGTCCAGCTCACGATCACCCAACAACGCGTCCAGATGCCCCGCACCAGCCGCCTTCCCCGACACCACCCCGGCGGCATCCGCCAGACTCATCCCCGCCAACTCGACAGCCTGCTCCACACCCGCCGCATGGAAAACCGCCCGCAACGGAAACTCCCCCGGCACGGCATCCAGCACCGCCCCCAGTTGCTCGCGATCAGACACATCGCAAGCCACCACCGTCACCCCGACACCCAGCGCCTCCAACTCCTCACACAGCTCGGACGCACCCGGCGCCTCCACACCACGACGACTGGTCAACACCAAATGCTCCGCACCCTGACCCACCACCCACCGCGCGACCCGCGCCCCCAACGCACCCGTACCACCCGTCACCAGCACCGAGCCACGCACCCGCCACGTCGTCCCATCAGCAACCGACGCGGCCGACCGCGTCAGACGGCGCACGAAAACCCCCGAACCGCGCACCGCGACCTGATCCTCACCACCCCCACCACCAGACAACACACCCACCAACCGCCCCACCGCACGCTCATCCAACACCTCAGGCAAATCCACCAAACCACCCCACACCGCCGACTGCTCCAACCCCACCACCCGACCCAAACCCCACACCTGCGACTGCACCACACCCGCCAACCGATCCGAACGCCCCACCGACACCGCACCCCGCGAAACACACCACAACAACCCCTCAACCCCCACCTCCACCAACCCCCGCACCAACATCAACGACAAAGCAAAACCACTGGACAACACCGGATACCCAGAGCACGGCCCCTCATCCAGAGCCAACAGCGACAACACACCACCCAGCTCAGACACATCAGCAACCGCCCTACCCAGCCGCTCCCCCAACACCCCGACGTCCAAATCCCCCTCATCCACCACCAGCGACACCACATCCACACCATGCCGCCCAAGCCCAGACACCACCCCCGCCACCAACTCATCCCCGGCACACGACGCCGGAACCACCACCAACCACGTCCCCGACAACGACCCACCGGCCACCTCCCCAACCGGCCTCCACACCACCCGATAACGCCAACCATCAACCATGGACTGCTCACGACTGCTGCGCCGGTACGCCGACAGCGCGGGCAGCACCGCGCCCAGCGTCGC
>NZ_LAKD02000111.1 GCF_000968685.2 Streptomyces antioxidans | reverse complement strand
ACCAGGGGCACCGGCGACCAAGCCAGGGCCGTCGCCACGTTCGCCGACGGGACCGAGGTCGTCGGCGATGTGCTGATCGGCGCGGACGGGCACCGCTCGGCGGTCCGCCGCCATCTGCTCGGCGACCACCCCGCCGCCCACACCGGTTGGGCCACGTGGCACGGTGTGACCGCGCTTCCGGTCCCGTTGACCTCCGGGCACGAGGTGAACGCGTTCGGCGGTCCCGCGGGCTGGGTCGCGCTGCACCCGGTCGGCGAGGGCCTGCTGTTCTGGGCGTTCGAGACACCGTGGACCGATGGCGAGCTGGTACCGCCCGGCGCGCTCGGTGATGAGCCCGAGCCGGGCCGGACACAGTCCGCGGCCGCGAACCTGCGGGCCCGGTTCGCCGGGTTCCCCCACCCGGTGCCCGAACTGCTCGAGGTGATCGAGGACCAGGACGTCGGCCTGTTCCCCCACGTCATGCACCGCGCCCCCCGGCGGTGGGGGGAAGGCAGGGTCGTCCTGGTCGGCGACGCGGCGCACGTGGTGCCGCCGAGGGTGGCGCAGGGCGTGAACCAGGCGCTGGAGGACGCCTGGGTGCTCAGCGGGCTCCTCCGGGAGTCCGGTGATCCGGCGGCGCTGCTCAAGCGCTACGCGACGGTGCGCAAGCCGAAGATCAGGGCCCTGTGGATGGTGGCCAAAATGGCCGACAACGACTTCGGCGGCAAAGTGCTCCGTACCGTCGCGAAAGTCGGCAGGCAGGCGTCCCCGCGCGCCCAAAAACGCAACTTCCGGTACTTCAGCAATTACCTTTCGCAGAAGTCGAAGAATATGCGCGAGCTCGCTCGGGACACGGCCTGAACTGATCGGCTAAGGGGGGAATAGGGGGTTGTTGCGGCCTGCCGCAGATGGCTACGGTTTCCTCTGATTTCACCTCATCCTTTTTATTGACACGCGCCGTTCCGGCCTGCGCCACGGCGGAACTCCGTACATTCCGTGTGAAGGGAAACACGATGCAGGAAAGGATAGTGGAGGACGCGATAGGCGGTGTGACGGCGGTGTCGGCACTCGAACCGACCGCCGAACTGCAGCGCGGACTCGACGGCCTCCACGAAGCAGGTGGAACCGGCGTCATCGCGGTGCTGGAGACACCGGACGGCGTCGTCACCGCACGCGCCGGGGTCGGGGACAAGGAGACCGGTGAACCGGTTCCCTACGACACCCGGTGCCGGGTTGGGTTCGTCCAGATGTCGTTCATGGCAGTCGTCACCCTCCAGCTCGTCGCCGAGGGCAAGCTGTCACTCGAGGACACCGTGGAGCGGTGGCTGCCGGGGCTGGTGACCGGCAACGGGCACGACGGCGCCAAGGTCTCCGTCCGCCACCTGCTGCAGCACACCAGCGGGGTGTACGACTACACCCACGACATGGAGACGATCTCCTCGCTGAACTACGTCGAGGGCTACGCGGAGAAGGGGCTGCGCACCTACACCCCGCACGAGCTGATCGACGTGGCCATGGGGGCCGAGCCGAAGTTCGCGCCCGGCACCGACTGGGGCTTCAGCTACACCAACTACACCCTCATCGGCATGATCATCGAGGCAGTCACCGGAAACGACTGGCGCGAGGAGCTCAACACCCGGATCGTCGGCCAGCTCGGGCTGCGGGACACCGTGCTGCCCGGCGCCGACCCGGAGATGCCCGAACCGCACGCCCGCTCCTACTGCGGGTACAACCTCGCCGAGCCGATCGACGTCACCCGGTTCAACCCCACCGTGGTCGGCGCCGCGGGCGAGATGATCAGCACGCCGGCCGACCTCATCCGGTTCTTCACCGCGCTGCACGAGGGCACGCTGCTCCCCGAAGAGCAGCGGCGACAGATGTACGACGCCATGCCCGCCCCGCAGCTGGCCGCGATGTGGCCCGGCGCGTGCTACGGCCTCGGACTGATCAGGCTGCCGCTCGCCGAGGAGAAGGGCTACTTCTACGGTCACGGTGGTGGCTTCGTCGGGTGGAACATGCGCGGGGGCATCAGCGAGGACGGCCGACGCCGCATGTACTTGGGCGTCACCGGCGAAATCACCGTCGAGCTGAACTCGAAGATGAACGACCTCGTGGCCCGGCACCTGTCCGCCACGGACTGACGTCAATCCACGGTATCCCGCGAAGGAGTTGCGTATGACCGCGCCCGCGATGGACGTGCTGAACCGGGTGGGCCCCGACCCGATCATCACCGAGGCCGCCGAGAAGCTCGGCATCACCGACAACGTTCACCAGTTGGAACGCGACGGCTACACCGTGATCCCGCCGGAGAAGGTCGGGAGCACGGAGTTCGTCGAACGGCTCCGGGACACGGTGGTCGCCGTACACCGGCGCCGCACCGAGGAGCAGAAGTACGCCCAGGCCATGCAGATGGCCTCCACCAGCGGTCTCGGCGAGCTCATGGGCGAACTGCTCTGGGAGGACCCGGTCTTCGAGCAGGCGCTGATGAACCCGGTGGCACAGACCCTCGCCCGCGCGATGGCCGGCCACACCTGCCGACTGTCGGCGTTCGAGGGCGCGGTGAAGCCGCAGGGCGACACCCCGCTGGTGTTCCACGCCGACAGCTCGATCACCGAGCCGTGGCCGGTGGTCCCGCAGTTCGCCAACGTCACCTACGCGCTGACCGAGTACTCGCCCGAGTGCGGGTCGACGAAGGTGATCCCGGGCAGCCACCGGCTGCTGCGCCAGCCCGTCGGCGGCGAGGCGCAGGGCGACTTCACCTCGGCCAACAGCCCGTCCGCGCTGTTCGGCACCGGCTTCCCCGAGCCGGTCTCGATCGAGTGCCCGGCCGGTTCGATCATCGCCTGGTACGGCTCCACCTGGCACGGCGCGTCACCGAGAACGGCGCCGGGGGAGCGGGTCAGCGCGGTGATGTACTTCAGCCGCTGGTACCTCAAGCCGCAGTCCAACCTGCACGCCCGCGTTCCGGACGGCGCGCTGGACCGGCACTCGCCCCGGCTCGCCCAGCTGATAGACCTCTACAACGGCTGGGAGATCAAGGACCCGACCCGCGATATGGCGGAAGCCATGATCGGCCGGACCGTCTACCCGATCCTCGACGTCCCCCGGCCGTAGCCGCGTGCGCCGGTCGTGCGGTGTACGGCCCATCAGTACACTGGACGACCGGTCGGCCGGGACGTCGGCCAGGACCAGCGTGGACGGACGTGGAGATACCCGGTGGCCGACGTGAGGGACAGCGCGCCCATCTGGGCCCGGTCTGAGCCCGGGGCGCGCAAGCCCCGGTTCACCCGGGCACAGATCATCCGGGTCGGCCTCGCCATCGCCGATGGCGAAGGCATCGACGCGGTGTCCATGCGCCGGATCGCGACCGAGCTCGGCGCCGGCACGATGACCGTGTACCACTACGTTCCGTCCAAACGGGACCTCGTCGCGCTGATGACCGACGAGGTGATGGCCGAGCTGCTGCTCCCGGCGCGGGAGCTGACCGGTGACTGGCGGCACGTACTCACCGCGCTCGCCCGCCGGACCCGTGCGGTGTTCCGCAGTCACCCCTGGGCGATCACCGGTATGGACGAGCAGGGACGGATGAGCCCGCACGCGATGCGGCACTTCGAGCAGTCGCTGGCCGCGGTCGCCGGAACCGGTCTCGATGCGAGGACACGCGTGGAGATCGTCGGCATGGTCGACGACTTCGTGTCCGGCTTCGTGCTGAAGAGCGACATCGAGCCGGGCGCGGAGGCCGTGCAGTCGGCACCGGACGCGCTCGGTGAGTACCTGCGGTCGGAGCTGAGCGGCGGCGAGTACCCGCACATCCAGGAACTGGTCGGCGACCGCGAGCCCATGGCGGCGCTGCGCGAG
>NZ_LAKD02000110.1 GCF_000968685.2 Streptomyces antioxidans | reverse complement strand
GGTCACGCGGGTCACGCGGGTCACGCGGGTCACGCGGGTCACGCCGGTCACGCCGGTCACGCGCGTCACGTCGGTCACGGCTCGCCGAAGCTGCCGTGCCGACCCGCGCCCGCGGCGAACCGCGCCGCGCCGTCCAGCCCCTCGGCCAGGGCCGCCTGACCGTGGCGCAGCTCCCCCGCCATGGCCTCGTCCTCGTCCAGCCCCTCCTGCTCCAGCAGCGAGGCCCGGTCCGAGCGCAGACACGTCTGCGGAAAGCGGGCGATCTCGGCCGCCAGCCGCTCCGCCTCGGCGCGCGCCCGCCCCGGCGGTACGACGCGGTTGGCGAGCCCGATGGCGTACGCCTCGTCGGCCCGCACCGGACGCCCCGTCAGCACCAGGTCCATCGCCCGGCTCGCGCCGATCAGCCGTGGCAGCCTTACGGTTCCCCCGTCGATCAGCGGGACGCCCCAGCGGCGGCAGAACACCCCGAAGACCGCGTCCTCCTCGGCGACACGCAGATCGCACCAGAGCGCCAACTCCAGCCCGCCCGCCACCGCGTGGCCGCTGACCGCCGCGATCACCGGCTTGGACAGCCGCAGCCGGGTGGGCCCCATGGGGCCGTCGCCGTCCTCGGCCACCCGGTTGCCGCGCGGGGTGCCGACCGCCTTCAGATCGGCGCCGGAGCAGAAGGTGCCACCCTCGCCCCACAACACCGCGACCCGTGCCCCGGGGTCGGCGTCGAAGGCGCGGAAGGCGTCGGCCAGCGCCGTGGCGGTCGCGCCGTCGACGGCGTTGCGTACCTCGGGGCGGACGAGCACGACCGTGGTGACCGGGCCCTCCCGCTCCGTGCGCACCGTAAGGCGCGCACCGCCCGCGTCCACCGTTTCGTCCGCGCCGCCCCCACCTGCCGCGTCGTCCGTGCCGTCCCTGGGCGTCACCGTGCGTCCTTCGGGCGGGCGCGCTCCAGGATCGGGCCGGTGTCGGTGCCGGGCGGCAGGGTGCCGAAGGCGTGCCCCCAGTCCCCGTCGAGCCGCGAGGCGCAGAACGCGTCGGCGACCGCGGGATGGCTGTACCGCACCAGCAGGCTGCCCTGCAGCACCAGCGTCATCTGCTCGGCCACTCGGCGCGCCAGCAGCTGCGCCCGCTCGGGGTCGGTGAGCTGCGGCAGCAGCCCGCGCAGCCGGTCCACGGCCGCGTCCAGCCGGGCGTCCGCCCCGGCCGCGGCGTCGACCTCGGCGAGGAACGCCTCCAGTGCGCCGCTCTCCCGGCCCAGCGCGCGCAGCACATCGAGCGCCGCGACGTTCCCCGAGCCCTCCCAGATCGACAGCAGGGGCGCCTCGCGATACAGGCGCGGCATCCCGGACTCCTCCACATAGCCGTTGCCCCCCAGGCACTCCAGGGCCTCGGCGGCGTGGGTGGCGCCGCGCTTGCACACCCAGTACTTGCTCACCGCGAGTCCCAGCCTGCGCAGCGCCGCCTCGCCCTCGTCCCCGGCCTGCGCGCCGTCCAGGGCGGACGCGAGCCGCATCGCGAGCGTCGTCGCCGCCTCCGACTCGACCGCCAGATCGGCGAGCACATTGCGCATCAGCGGCTGGTCGACCAGCTCGGCGCCGAACGCCCGGCGGTGCTCGGCGTGGTGGAGCGCCTGCCGCAGCCCGGCCCGCATGCCCGCCGCCGAACCGATGACGCAGTCCAGCCGGGTGACGTTGACCATCTCCACGATGGTCCGCACCCCGCGGCCCGGTTCGCCGACCCGCCAGGCCAGGGCGGACTCGTACTCGATCTCGGCCGACGCGTTGGAGCGGTTGCCCAGCTTGTTCTTGAGCCGCATCAGCCGCAGCGGATTGCGGCTGCCGTCCGGCAGCACCCGGGGCACCAGGAAGCAGGTGACGCCCTCCTCCGTCCGGGCCAGCGTGAGGAAGACATCGCTCATCGGCGCGGAGGTGAACCACTTGTGGCCGGTGAGGACATAGTGGCCGTCCCCGTCCGGTACGGCCTGGGTCGTGTTGGCGCGGACGTCCGAGCCGCCCTGCTTCTCCGTCATCGACATGCCCGCGATCAGACCCCGCTTGCCGAGCGGCGGGCGCAGCCCGAAGTCGTAGGTGCGGGCGGCCAGCAGCGGTTCGTACGCGGCGGCGAGCTCCGGCTCGGCGCGCAGCGCCGGGACCGCGGCGTACGTCATGGAGATCGGGCAGCCATGGCCGGGCTCGGCCTGGGCGAAGGCGTAGAACTTGGCCGCGCGCACCAGATGGGCGCCGCGGCGGGGCTCGCGCCACGCCGCAGCGTGCTGGCCGCTCTCCACGGCGACGCCCATCAGCTGGTGGTACGCGGGGTGGTACTCGACCTCGTCGACGCGATGGCCGTAGCGGTCGTGGGTGTGCAGCACCGGGGGGTGCTCCTCGGCCATCCGCGCCCAGTCCTGCACCTCGGCGGAACCGGCCCGCGCGCCCAGGTCCCGCACCTCCTGCTCGCCCCAGCCGCCGCCGTGCCGCCGCACCGCCTCCAGCAGGGCGGGGTCGTCCGCGGTGCTGAAGCCGATGAGCGGCGGGGTCTGGTTGAGGACCTCGTGCGTGGCGCTCATGGCAGACATCTCCTCGTTCGCGGTGGTCTCCCGGGTCCGGCTGCCGGGGCCTTACACTTCCATTATGCGCGACCGAGAACTGTAATGGATAGGGTTCCGCGTAACCATGGACGACACCGGAACGCTCGCCCTGCGGCCGCTGACCGCGCGCTCGGTCGTGCTCAGCACCCTGCTGGGCCTCCACCCGCCCCAGCTGCCCGCCCGCGCACTGGTGCGCGTCGGCGCGCTCTTCGGCACCGCCGAGGGCACCATCCGGGTCGCGCTCACCCGTATGGTCGCCGCTGGTGACCTGGAGCAGAGCGGCGGCACCTACCGGCTCACCGACCGGCTGCTGGCCCGCCAGGCGCGGCAGGACGAGAGCCGCGCACCCCGCACCCGCCGCTGGGACGGCGCCTGGGAGATCGCGATCGTCACCTCCGACCGGCGCGAGGCGGCCGAGCGCGCCGCCCTCCGCCAGGCCATGGCCACCCTGCGCCTGGCCGAACTGCGCGAGGGCACCTGGATGCGCCCCGCCAACCTCGTCCACCCGCGCCCGGACGTCGCCGCCGAGCAGTGCGGCTGGTTCACCGGCGCGCCGGAGGGCGATCCGGCCGAACTCGCCGCGCGCCTGTGGGACCTGGACGGCTGGGCCCGCCAGGCCCGGCTGCTCGGCGCGGCGCTGGACGACGCGGAGGCACCGGCCGACCGCTTCACCGTCGCGGCCGCCGCCCTCCGCCACCTCCTCGCCGACCCCGTCCTCCCCGCCCGGCTCCTGCCGGAGGACTGGCCGGGTACGGAGCTGCGCCGCCGCTACGACGGCTTCGAACGCGACTTCCGGGCGTGGCTGCCGCGGTACGCGGGCGGCGGCTGAACGGTGAGGGGCGCCCCTCGGCTGGGACGTGCGGGCGTCCCCCGGCGGGTCGTGGCCCGGTGTCCATCGGCGGGGACGCCGCCCGCGCCCGGCTACGCCGATTCGCGGATCACCAGCTCCGTGGGGAGTACCAGCGCAGGTTCGATGGTCTCTCCGGCGGTCAGGCGCAGCAGTTGGCGTGCCAGGCGGCGGCCGATGCCGCCTATCGGCTGGCGCACGGTGGTCAGCGGGGGTTCGGTGTAGCGCGCGGGCTCTATGTCGTCGAAGCCGACCACCGCCACGTCGTCCGGCACCCGCCGACCGGCCCGGCGCAGCGCCCGCAGCACCCCGATGGCCATCAGGTCGGAGGCCACGAACACCCCGTCCAGCCGGGGCTCCCGGTCCAGCAGCTCCCGCATCGCGACCGCCCCCGACTCCTGGGTGAAGTCACCGGCCGCGACGTGCGCCGCCAGCCGCGCCCCGTCCAGCGCCGCCCGGTAGCCCGAGAGCCGGTCCACCCCGGCGACCATGTCCTGCGGGCCCGCGACCGTGGCGATGCGGGTGCGCCCGGAGCGGATCAGATGCTCCACGGCCAGCGCCGCGCCCGCCGCGTTGTCCACCCCGACGTACGGCGGCGACGCGGGGCCCGGCACCCTTTCGTTGCAGATCACCGGGATGCCCATCCGGGTCAGCGCGGCGGGCAGCGGATCGGCGCCGTGCATCGACGCGACCATGACCCCGTCCACGTGGCGGGCCAGCGCGAAGCGCTCGATGCGGTCACGGCTGGCGGCGGAGCGGGCCATCATCAGCACCAACTGCTTGTCCGCGGCCTCCAGCTCCTGGCTCACCCCGCGCACCACGCCAGGGAAGAACCGGTCGTCGGAGAAGACCCGGCCCGGCTCCTCGGGGAGCACCAGCGCGAAGGAGTCGGTGCGCTGGGTGACCAGGCTGCGGGCCGCCTGGTTGGGGATGTAGCCCAACTCCTGGATGGCGCTCAGGACCGCCTCACGGCTGTCCTCGGCGACCTTGGTCGAGCCGTTGACGACACGGGAGACGGTGGCGCGCGAGACACCCGCGCGCCGCGCCACGCTCTCCAGGGTGGGCCGGGGCCGGTGCATCCGTGCGTACCTCGCTGTTCGCTCACTGATCGGTCGATACAGCATGGATCAAGACCGGTCAGGGCGCGAGGACGCGGGCGCGGCAAACCGCCGGGGAGCCCCAGGCGGAACGCAGGGCGCGGGCCTTGCGGATCCACAGCGAGAGGTCGTACTCGTCGGTGTAGCCGAGCGCGCCATGCAGGTGCAGCGCGGCCCGCGCCGCGGTGTACGCGGCCTCCCCGGCGGCCACCTTAGCCGCGGCGACCGCCGCTCGAACGTCCCCCGCAGGCCCGTACCCGTGCGCGCCGCTCGTGGGCCCGTACGCGTGCGTGCCGCCTGCGGGTCCGGCAGCCGTGGGCGGGCTGCCTGCGGGCCCGGACGCGAGCGCATCGCCGGTGGCTCCGGACGCGTCCGCGCCGCCCCTGGGCCCGTACACGTGCGCGCCGGGCATGGGCCCCGATGCGTGCGGGCTGCTCGTGGGCCCGTACGCGTGCGCGTCGCCTGCGGGTCCGGCAGCCGTGGGCGGGCTGCCTGCGGGGCCCGGCGTGTGTGCGTCGTCCCCGGAGCCGGACGGGTGCGTGTCGCCCACGGGCCCGCACGCGAGGGGGTCGCCCCGGTGCCCCGGTCTGTGCGCGTCGTCCCCGGGGCCGGACGCCAGCGTGCCGCACGCGGGTCCCGATGCGAGCGCCACCGCGGCTCCGTACAGCAGGGGCCGGGCGAACTCCAGGGCGATGAGCGCGTCCGCCAGGCGGTGCTTCACGGCCTGGAACGAGCCGATCGGGCGGCCGAATTGGGTGCGTTGCCTCGCGTACGCGGCGGTGCGCTCCAGCAGTGCGAGCCCGGTGCCGAGCGACAGCGCGGCCGTGGCGAAGGCGGCCCAGTCCGCGGCGCGCGCGGCGGCAGCGGACACGGCCGGGCCCCGGGCGAGCAGCTGACCGCCGGGCAGCGGCCGGGCCAGTCGGCGGGCCGGGTCGAACGAGGGCTGGACCGGCCCGTGCCCCGGGGCCAGCCACAGCTCCTCGCCCGCGACGGCGAAGACGGCGTCGGCGGCGTCCGCGTCCAGCGCGTACGGCCCGCCGTCGGCCGCCGCGAGCGTCACCAGCGCCCGCCCGTCGGCGATCCGGGGCAGCCACTCCTCGGCCACTTGCACGGTCCGCGCCGTGCCGCCCTCGGCGAGCGCGGTCAGCAGCACCGCGGTGGCGGCCGTCTCGGCCAGGGGGCCGGGCACCGCGTGCCGCCCCGCCGCGATATACGCCACGGACAGCTCGACGGGCAGCGGCCCGACGCCCTCGTACGCCTCCGGTACGGCGAGCCCGGTCACCCCGGCGTCGGCGAGCCGCCCCCACACGGCGCGCCCCGGCGCGTGCTCGCCGCGCGCCCAGGCCCGGATGGCGTGCGGCGTATCGGCCCCGCCGAGCATCCGCTCCAGAGTGCTGCCGAAGTCCATCTGCGCCTGATCCAACATGAACCCCATCCGCGCACCCCCTCGTCAACCACCGGGCCGGTCACCTGACGTGGGGCCGGTCGCCCCGGACGCGCCCGCTGACCCGGTCGCCCAGGCCCAGGCCGGGGCCGTCGCGTCGCGCCCATCCCTCGGGCTGGTCGCGTTCGGCCCACGTCGCATCCGTCCGGCCCTGCGGGACTTGCCGCGGTCCCGGAGCCGGACGGACGGCGAGGGCCGCGCTCCACCCCCTCACCCGCGGCGCCCCCTCGGCAGGCCCAGCAGCCGCTCGGCGATGATGTCGCGCTGGATCTCGTTCGTGCCCGCGTAGATCGGGCCCGCCAGGGCGAAGGTGTAGCCGTCGGACCACGGGCCGGGTGCGGCCGGGTCGTCGGCGGCGTCGGACAGTTCGCCGTGGGGGCCCAGCAGGTCCAGGGCCGTCTCGTGGAGGGCGATGTCCAGCTCCGACCAGAAGACCTTGTTCAGGCTGGACTCGGCACCGAGGGAGCCCCCGGCGGCCAGCCGGGAGGCGCCCGCGTAGGCGAAGAGCTCATACGCGCGGGCGCCGATCACCGCGTCGGCGACCCGGTCGCGCAGCGCCGCCGCCTCGATCCCCGCGTCGCCTTCCGCCTCGCCCCCCGGCCGCTCCGCGCGCTCCCGCCACAGCGTCACCAGGCGCCGCGCCGCCGCGGTGAACCGGCCGGGGCTGCGCAGGGTCAGCCCGCGCTCGTTGCCCGCCGTGCTCATCGCGATGCGCCAGCCCTGCCCCGGCTCGCCGATGACGTCCTCGTCGGGGACGAACACCTCGTCCAGGAAGAGCTCGGCGAAGGCGGGCTTGCCGTCGAGGCGGCCGATGGGGCGTACGGTCACACCGGGCGCGTCCAGGGCGAACATCAGATACGTCAGCCCCCGGTGCGGCGGGTCCGCCGCCGGATCGCTGCGGAACAGGCCGAAGGCCCGGTCCGCGAAGGCGGCACGGGACGACCAGGTCTTCTGCCCGTTCAGGCGCCAGCCGCCGTCGGCGCGGCGGGCGGTGGACCGCAGCGAGGCGAGGTCGGAGCCCGCCTCGGGCTCGGACCACGCCTGGGCCCAGACCGTCTCGCCGCGCGCCATCGGCGGCAGGATCCGGGCGCGCTGCTCGGTGCTGCCGTGTTCGAAGAGGGTGGGGGCGAGCAGGCTGATCCCGTTCTGGCTCACCCGGCCGGGCGCGCCCGCCGCGTAGTACTCCTCCTCGAACAGCAGCCACTCGATCACCGACGCGCCCCGGCCGCCGTACTCCTCGGGCCATGTCACCGCCGACCAGCGGTCGGCCGCGAGGGCGCGTTCCCAGGCGCGGTGCGCCGCGAACCCCTCGGCGGTCTCCAGGGAGGGCAGGGGAGCGGCGGGCGTGTGCGCGGTCAGCCACCGCCGGGCCTCGGCCCGGAACGCCGACTGCCGCTCGGTGAGATCGAGGTCCATCGGGACGACACCCCTCCAGCGGCTCCGCCGACACCGGTTCCCTAACAAGTGTTTGGTAGGTTACCGTGGCGTCGTGATGGACAACAAGGCGCCGTACGTCCCCGGCCACGGCCTCCTTACCGGTCGCACGGCCGTCATCACCGCCGCCGCGGGCACCGGAATCGGCGGCGCCACGGCCCGCCGGTTCCTCGAGGAGGGCGCGCGTGTCGTCCTCGGCGACGCCCATGGCCGTCGGCTCGAGGAGGCGGTGGGCACGCTCGCCGGGGAGTTCGGCGAGGAGCGGGTCGCCGGACGCGTCAGCGATGTGACCGACGAGGCCCAGATCGCCGCGCTGTACGACCTCGCCGAGGAGCGCCACGGACGGCTGGACGCGGTGGTCAACAACGCCGGGCTCGGTGGCACCGCCCCGCTGACCGAGATGACCGACGAACAGTGGGGCAAGGTCATCGACGTCACCCTGAACGGCACCTTCCGCTGCACCCGCGCCGCGCTGCGCCGGATGAAGGCGGGCGCCCACGGCGGCGTCGTGGTGAACAACGCCTCGGTCGTCGGCTGGCGCGCCCAGGCCGGTCAGGCCCACTACGCGGCGGCCAAGGCGGGCGTCATGGCGCTCACCCGCTGCGCCGCGGTCGAGGCCGCCGCGTACCGGGTGCGGGTCAACGCGGTCTCGCCGAGCCTGGCCATGCATCCGCATCTGGTGAAGGTCACCACCCCCGAACTGCTGGCCGCGCTCACCGAGCGCGAGGCCTTCGGCCGGTACGCCGAGCCCTGGGAGGTGGCCAATGTCATCGTCTTCCTGGCCAGCGGCTACTCGTCGTATATGACGGGCGAGACGGTGTCCGTGAGCAGCCAGCACCCATGAGGCGAGAATGAGTACGTGCCGAATTCCACCAGGAGCCGCGCTTCCACCGGAAACAGTGCGAAGAACAGCGAGAAGACGACCGAGAAGACGAGCGACAAGACAGCCGAGAAGAAGACCGCGAAGAAGACGACCATGACCCCGTCCGCCGAGCGACGGCGCGAACTGCTCTCCACCGCGGCGGAGGTCTTCGCCGCCCAGGGGTACAACGCGACCACGGTCCGCCGGATCGCGGACGAGGCGGGGATGCTCGCGGGCAGCCTCTATTACCACTTCGACTCCAAGGAGTCGATCGTCGACGAGATCCTCTCCACCTTCCTGAACGAGCTCTGGGCCGGGTACGACGAGGTGCTCGACGCCGGGCTCGGCCCCCGGGAGACCGTCGAGGCGCTTGTCACCGAGTCCTTCCGGGAGATCGACCGGCACCACGCCGCCGTCGCGATCTACCAGAAGGAGTCCAAGCACCTGTCCACCCAGCCGCGCTTCGGCTATCTCACCGAATCGCAGGGGCGGTTCGAGCGGGCCTGGCTGGGCACGCTGGAGCGCGGGGTGGCCGAGGGGGTCTTCCGCGCCGACCTCGACGTCCGGCTGGCGTACCGCTTCCTGCGCGACACGGTGTGGATCGCCGCCTCCTGGTACCGGCCGGGCGGCCAGCACAGCCCCGAGGAGATCGCCCGCCAGTATCTGTCGATGGTCCTGGACGGCATCACCCCGCGAGAAGAACAAACAGGCCGGGACCGGACACCACAAGAGACACCACGACGACCGTAAGACCGTCATGAACCGCCATGGACCGCCATGATCTGAGGGACCTCAAGGAGCTGCCATGCCCGAGGCATACATCGTGGAAGCGGTAAGGACGCCGGTGGGGCGCCGGAAGGGCGGGTTCGCCTCCGTCCACCCCGCCGACCTCGGCGCCCATGTCCTGCGCACCCTGATGGAGCGCTCGGGCGCCGATCCGGCCGCCGTCGAGGACGTCGTCTTCGGCTGTCTGGACACCGTGGGCCCGCAGGCCGGGGACATCGCGCGCACCTGTTGGCTGGCCGCCGGGCTCCCGGAGGAGGTCCCGGGCGTGACCGTCGACCGGCAGTGCGGCTCCTCGCAGCAGGCCCTGCACTTCGCCGCCCAGGCGGTGCTCTCCGGCACCCAGGACCTGGTGGTCGCGGGTGGGGTGCAGAACATGTCGATGGTGCCCATCGGCTTCGCCAGCGGCAGAGCCAGTGAGTCCCTGGGGCTGACCGAAGGCCCCTTCGCGGGCTCGGAGGGCTGGCGGGCGCGCTACGGCGACCGGCCGGTCAGCCAGTTCTACGGTGCCGAGCTGATCGCCGAGAAGTGGGGCATCACCCGTGAGGCCATGGAGGAGTTCGCCCTGGGCTCGCACCAGCGGGCGCTGCGCGCCATCGACGAGGGCCGCTTCCGCCGCGAGACCGTCCCGTTCGGGGACGTCTCGGTGGACCAGGGGCCGCGCCGGGACACCAGTCTGGAGAAGATGGCCGCGCTCAAGCCGCTCATCGAGGGCGGTCGGCTCACCGCCGCGCTCTCCTCGCAGGTGTCCGACGGCGCCGCGGCCCTGCTGCTCGCCTCCGAACAGGCCGTACGGGAGCACGGCTTGACCCCGCGCGCCCGGGTGCACCATTTGTCGGTGCGCGGCGAGGACCCGATCCGGATGCTCTCCGCGCCCATCCCAGCGACCGCGCACGCGCTGAAGAAGACCGGGCTGACCATCGGCGACATCGACCTGGTCGAGATCAACGAGGCGTTCGCGCCGATCGTCCTGGCCTGGCTGAAGGAGACCGGCGCCGACCCGGAGCGGGTCAACGCCAACGGCGGCGCCATCGCCCTTGGCCACCCGCTCGGCGCCACCGGCGCCAAGCTGATGACGACCCTCCTGCACGAACTGGAGCGCACCGGCGGCCGCTACGGCCTGCAGACGATGTGCGAGGGCGGCGGCCAGGCGAACGTCACGATCGTCGAGCGGTTGTGACGACTCCGACCGGACGCCTTCCCGTGGCGGCCCCGCCCGGCCCCGCAGATGATGGTGCTGCCCCGAGGGCGGGACCGAGGCCGGGAGGACAGCGCCATGGCGTGCGGATCGACCAAGCTCTGGAACGGCGAGGCCACCTGGTTCTGTTGTGGCAGCGCCTGGGGCCCGTGCTCCAGCGCGGGCGGCGGTGCGTGCGGCACCTGCCGGTCCAGCGCCCTGCAGGCCGCCTGGCCCCACGCCTCCAAGGCGTGCTGGGACATCACCCGGCCGGACCTGTGCGGCGAGGACATACCCCGGCGCGGCTGTGGCTCGGCGATGAAGGTGCGCCATGACTGCTCGGGCGCGAGCGTCTGCGTCACCGTCAGCGACTGCGGCCCGCGCACCCGTAGCTTCTGCTCCGAGTCCACCTGCTGCGACGGGGTCTGCCGCACCAACCGGGTCATCGATCTCACCCCCGCCGCCTTCTCCGCCATCGGCAGCCTGAGCTCCGGCACCCTGCCGGTCTCCATCTTCGAATGAGGCGGGCCCGGCCATGAGCGCGTACCGAACCGGCGACCCCCTCGACCGCCGTCGCTTCCTCACCGCCGCCGCCCTCCACGGCGCCACCGTCGTCGGGGCGACCGCCCTGGGCGCGGTGGACGCCGACGCCGCCTTCGCCGCGCCGATGCGCCCCCTGGACCCGGCGGTCGCGGAGAGCGCCTTCGCCGAGGGCCGGATCACCGCGATCAACGATGACGTCCTGGCGGTCGCGGGCTCCTACGGTGACCACTCCCGGGTGCGGGTCACGGGCGCCACCAGCGTCTGGAAGGCCCGGGCCACCACCGCGGCCGACATCGAGACCGGCGACGGCCTCTACGCCCGCGGCGTCCCCCTGCCGGACGGCACCCTCGCCGCCGACGCGGTGTGGGTCAACATCGTGAACCTCCACGCCACCATCCGCGGTATCGAGAAGACCCGGCTGCACCTCGCCCACGGGCGGCACGAGATCGTCGGCAACCTCATGGCGGAGACCACCAGCGCCGCGTACGGCACCGCCTCGCCCACCGCCGATCTGTCCGGGCTCACCATCGGGCAGAGCGCCCAGGTGCTGGGCGCGTGGCGGCCGTCCGACGGCTCGGTGGACCTGGTCCGGGTCGCGGTCGCCCCCGGTGCGGGGAGGCGGCGGTGAGCGCCCTGGCCCGCGACCTCGCCCCGCTGGTGCTCGCCGGGGTGCTGGGGACGGCGGGTGCGGGCAAGCTTTTCGGCCGGGGCACCGCCCGGCAGGCGCCCCGTACCGCGCTCGCACGGCTGCTGAGGGACGGCGGCCGGGCCGCGCTCGCCCTGCGCGTCCTCGGCGCGGTCGAACTGCTCCTCGCCGCCGCGCTGCTGGCGGGGCCCGTCACCCCGCTCCCGGGAGGGGCGGTCGCGGGAGGGGTGGCCGCAGGAGCGGCGGCAGCCCTCCTCGGCGCGGGCTTCCTCGGCTACCTCCTCTACGCCCGCGCCGCCGCCCCGGACGGCACCTCCTGCGGCTGTACGGCGCGCCATGACACCCCCGTCACCTGGCGCGCCTTCGTCCGCGCTGCCGCGGTCCTCGTCGGCGGGGTCGCGGCGGCCCTGGCCCAGCAGCCCTGGTGGACCGCCGCGGGCCGCCGTCCGGCCGCGGCGCTGTGCCTGGTCCTGGCCGCCGCGGCGGCCCTGACGGCCCTCTCCGCCGATCCCGACCGCCGCTGGCGGATGCCGCTGCGACGGCTGCGGCTGCGGATCACCGGGCATCCGCTCGCCGCGACCGGGGCGCGGACGGAGGCCCCGCTCGCCGCGACCGGAGCGCGCGCCGCGGTCCCGCTCGCCGCGTCCGTCGAACTGCTGGAGCGCTCGCGCGCCTGGCAGAGCGTCTCCCGCGTGGTGCGCTCCGCACTGCTGGACCACTGGGACGACGGCGGCTGGCGCATCCTCCAGTTCGCCGGGGTGTACGGGGGCGGCGGCCCGGCCGCGCGGCCCGTGCTGGTGCTCTTCGCGGTGGACGCCGGGGCCAGCCTGGAGACGGTGCGCGAGCCCGCCGTACGGGTCAGCGTCATCGACGCGGACAGCGGGGCCCCGGTCCTGGCCACGGCGTGAGGCCAGCCGGGCGGGCACCGACGGCGGCCCGGGGACCGCACACGCGTTCCGGGGGGAGTCCGGGCGGAGCTCCCGGCGGAACGTCACCACCCCGAGTAGCCTGGACGGCACTGCCCAGGTCGAGCCGGTGGCGCGCGTAGGGGAGTGGGTATGTCCGAGAATCGGTCCGCGTCCGGCTCCCGAGGGCCCAGGTCCTGGCCCTGGTGGCGGCGGCTGGAGGGCGCGTTCGACCGGTCCGCGATCGGACGCGGATGGCGCCGGGGCAGCGAATTCGAGTTGTTGCACCGCGCGATGGGCTTCGCCGCCCTGGGCTTCCTCACCCTGGTGCCCCTGCTGATCGTGGTCGCCGCGGCGGATCCGGTGAACCGGCTCGGCTTCGCCCAGTGGCTGGCCGAGGGCCTTGGGCTCACCTCGACCTCACGGGACGAGGTGCAGCGGCTGTTCGCCCCGCCCAAACAGGCCCTGGAGTCCACCACCGCCTTCGGTCTGGCCACGCTCGCCATCTTCGGACTGCGCTTCGGCACGGTGCTCCAGGTCGGCTACGAGAAGGTGTGGGAGCTGCCGGCCGGTCGCTGGCACACCGTCTGGCGCCATCTGGTCTGGCTCGTGGTGCTGATCTGCTATCTGCTGCTCTCCGCCCATCTCCAACCCGGCGTCTCCCGGGTGCTGGTGGCGGTGCTGGGCACGGTGCTGTTCTTCTGGTGGTCGCAGCGGCTGCTGCTCGGCGGGCGGATCAGCTGGGGCGCCCTGCTGCCCGGCGCGCTGGCCACCAGCGTCGGGCTGCTGGGGCTGCGGGTCTTCTCCCAGCTGGTGTTCTCCCCGCTGATCGCCTCCAGCACGGTCTCCTACGGCCCTGTCGGCACCGTCCTGGTCGTCCAGTCCTGGCTGGTCGGCGTCGGCTTTGTGGTCTTCGGCGGTGCGCTCGTCGGGCGGGTGCTGCACGAGGACTATCTGAGGATGGTGGCCTGGCGCCGCAAGCGGCGCCGCGACCGGGCCAAGGCGGCCGAACGGCCGGACTGACGCCCCGGCCAAGGACCGGAAACGACGTCGCCCCGGGCCGGGGCCGCCTGGCATGCTGGCGGTGTGTACGGACCAGAGATCCACCTCAGCCTCGCCCCTGAACTGCGCTTCTTCGCCGTTCCCGAGCGGCGCCGCCCCTGGACGACCGTCGTCACCGACGGCGTCTCCACCCTCGGCCATGTGGTCGAGTCGCTCGGGGTGCCGCTCACCGAGGTGGGCGGGCTGCTGGTGGACGGCGCGGAGACCGCCGTCTCGCATGTGCCCGGCGCCGGGGAGACCGTGGAGGTCCGGCCGGTCGCCCGCCCGCAGCGGGTGCCGGGCGCACCGCTGCGGTTCCTGCTCGATGTGCACCTGGGCACGCTCGCGCGGCGGCTGCGGCTGCTGGGCGTGGACGCCGCGTACGAGAGCGAGGACATCGGCGACCCCGAGCTGGCCGCGCGCTCCGCCGCCCAGCGCCGGGTGCTGCTCTCCCGCGACCGGGGGCTGCTGCGCCGCCGCGAGCTGTGGGCCGGGGCCTATGTCTACAGCGACCGCCCCGATGAGCAACTGCGCGACGTCCTCGGCCGATTCGCCCCGGGCCTTGCGCCCTGGACCCGCTGCACCGCCTGCAACGGCCCGCTGGAGGCCGCCGACAAGGAGTCGGTCCGGGAGCGGCTGCGGCACGGCACCCGGCGTACGTACGACGTCTTCGCGCGCTGCACGGCCTGTGAGCGGGTCTACTGGCGCGGCGCCCATCACGCCCGCCTGGAGGCCATCGTGGCCGGGGCGATGGGCGAGTTCGGCGACGCCCCGGCCGCGCTGTCCTGAGCTAACGGCCGCAGCGGGGGCACTGGACGTCATGTCCGCCCGCGGCGAGCCCCTTGCCGCCGGTGCCGTACGGGACCAGGGCCATCTGGAGCCGTCCGCAGGCGCAGCGGCTCCAGACCACGACGCCCTCGCTGGTGGTGTGCCGGGAAACGATGGTGTGGGTGTCGGTGTTCATGGCAGCAGCATGGCGCCGTACGACCGTTGCGGTCCATTGCACGTTTTGCGGGTCGTATGTGCAAAATGATTTCATGATTGACCTGCGTCGGCTTCATATGCTCCGGGTGGTGCGCCAGCAGGGCACGGTCACCGCCGCCGCCGAGGCCCTGCACCTCACCCCGTCCGCGGTCTCCCACCACCTGCGTGAACTCGCGCGCGAGCTCAAGGTCCCGCTGCTGGAGCCGCACGGCCGTCGCGTCCGGCTGACCCCGGCCGGGCGGCTGCTCATCGAGCACGCCGACGCGCTGCTGGCCCGGTGGGAGGAGGCACAGGCGGAGCTGGAGTCCTACCGGGCGGGCATGACGGGACCGCTGCGCATCGCGGGCTTCACCACCGCGATCAGCGGCCTGATCGCTCCCGCGGCCGGGTGGCTGCGGCACAGCCACCCCGGTCTGCTGGTGCAGGTGCGCGAGTGCGACACCGAGCAGAGCATGGACCTGCTGGTGGCGGGCGAGGTGGATCTCGCGGTGGTGGAACCCATCGAGGGCGGGCCGCCGCCGGATGACGCGCGGTTCGAGCAGAGCCCCCTGCTGGAGGAGCCGTACGTCATGCTGGTGCCCGGCGGCCACCGGCTGGCGGGGGCGGTGTCGGTGCGGCTGGAGGACGCGGCGGCCGAGGACTGGATCGTCGCCGACGCGGACACCTGCGACCACGCCCAGCGGGTGCGGATGCTGTGCGCGGCGGCCGGGTTCTCACCGCGCATCGTGCACGCCGCCACCCACTGGTCGGCGGTCTGGTCGCTGGTGGGGAACGGGCTGGGCGTCTCGCTCATCCCGCGGCTGGCCGAGGGCCCGGCGGGCCAGGCGGTGGCGCGGGTGCCGGTGGCGGGCGAGAACATGCCGACGCGGCGGATCCTCAGCTGCATGCGCCGGGGCAGCCGCCGTAACCCGCTGATCAGCCTGGGGATAGGGGCGCTGGAAGAGGCGGTGCGCCACCATCAGAGCCTGGACGACTGGCCCCGATCCGCAGCCTGACGGGGCGCACCACAACGCTTCTCAGAACGCGTCAGCGTCCTCTCAGGGACCTCAGGACACCTCGGCGCCCGCTCGGGAGGCCTCCCCCCGGACGGCCTCGGGGAGCGTGGTGTGGAAGGCCGGGTGGTCGTGCAGCCGCCGTACGTAGGCGCGCAGTTGCCCATGGCGGGAGACCCGGTCGGCAGCGTCGGCGTCCAGGAGGGGCCGGTGCTCGGTGTCCAGCTGGACGAGGGTCACCCACAGGTCCACATCGGCGGCGGTCAGCTCCTCGCCCAGGGCGTACGGCGCGGCCGTCAGCCCGCGGTCGAGGCGGCCGAGGGCGGTCAGCAGCCGCTCGAGCGCCGCGTCCCTGCACTCCGCCTCGGATGCCGTCCCGGCCTGCCGTGCGGCGTGGGTGATGTCCGTGTCGAGGAGGTCCCGGAGGGCGTCGATGTCCGTGGCGAGGGCAGCGGGGCGCAGCCGGGGGCGTCCGGTCCCGCTGTCATCGCTCAGATGACCGGCCAGGTCACGCAGTATGTCGGGCGTGTGGTTGCTGACGACGCGTCCGGTCCAGCGGTCGCAGAGTGCGGGCGCGTCCACCGGTCCGCTGTAGTGGTGCCAGGTGGCCTCGTAGGCGCCGCGCAGTGCGGCGTACGCCTCGGGGGTGTCGTCCGGGGGCCCGACGAGGGTGGTGGCCACGGTGTCCCGCAGCCCGAGCAGATCGAGGGTGATGGAGACGCGCAGCGAGAGCGGACAACTCGCCGAGAGATAGAGCCGGTAGCGGTGCGGCACCGGGTAGAAGCCACCGGCGAGGTCGACGCCGATGCGGCTGCGGAAGCGGTGCGGTGGCGTGGGCGGGGCGGTCCGGGGGCGGACCGAGCACGGGTCGGGGTCGAGAAGAGCGGCAGGACCTGAACTGACCGGAAACGTCTGGGACATGGCTCTCCAAGGCAGTGAGGGAAGCCCCGGCCACCGCGGGTTGGGGGCGGTGCCGGTGCGATGGCGCAAGGGGAAGGGAAGCCCGCGCGGGGCAGCCGCCGGGACGGTGCCGGGACACCCCCGTCCGCCCCGACGCGCGGGACCGCGCTCGGTGACCGTGTCGGCTCGGGCCGACTCAGACGGCTGGACTGGAGGCGCTGCAGATGCGCAGCAGATCGATGTGCAGCCGTCTGGTCAGGAGGTGGAGGCGGCGGAGCGGGGACGACGGACGGGGACGCCGATGGGCGCCGTCCCCGTGGCTGTCGGTCCTGGGCATCTCCACCGATCCCATCATCGGGGGCTCGCGGGGCAGCGAGACCGCGCTTGTCCCGTCCACACCGACGGAACCTGGTCGTCACCCGGGGGCACCCCGTCGCGGGAGAAGGGTTGCCTGTCAGCGAGCCGGGGCCGATGACCCACCTGAGCGGAGTTTCCGCACGGTGGGCGCTGACAATCGTGACCGTCCCTGACAGTGTCGTCGCGCTCCGCGAGGGCGTCAACCCATGCCGAAGTGGTCAACACCGGCCGACGGTACGGCGGATGTACGGCGCCCTGGCGCGACCACCCCTGCGATGGCGCGCCCCGCCCGGCGGTGGCGCGACCTGCTCAGCCCAACGGCCGGTCCGCGCCCCCGACGTCCCGCTCGATGAGGACCATGGCCGCGTCGTCCGCCAGCCGTCCCTCGGTGTGCCGGACCAGGGCGTGGCGCAGCCGGTCCAGGCACTCGGACGGGCTGGCGTCGTCCAGCGTCTCCATCGTCCGGTGCAGCGGAAAGAACTCGTCGCAGTCATTGCGGGCCTCGACCACCCCGTCGGTGTGCAGCAACAGCCGGTCACCGGGCAGGAACGGAAAGGTCTCGACGCCGATCGGGGGAGGGTCGAGGAACTCCTCGAGGCCGAGCGGTGGCAGCGGGCGCGCCGGGTCCAGGGAGCGCACCTTGCGCTCGCGCATCACCAGGGGCGGGGGATGGCCGCGGTTGATCAGATGGATCAGCGCATCGTCCGTCACCTGGGCGAGGAGCACGGTGACGAACTGCTCCTCCAGCTCCTGCGGGTCCTGCAGCTGGGAGCGGTCAAGCAGCTCGTACTCGCGCGCCAGCGCGGCCGCACAGCGGTGCATCACCTCGGCCAGGTCCTCCTCGTAGTGCACCGCCTCCCGGAAGGCGCCCACGACGGCCGCGGCGGACCGCACCGCGGCCAGCCCCTTTCCCCGCACATCGCCGACGATCAGCCGCACTCCGTAGCGGGTGCACATCGCCTCGTAGAGGTCCCCGCCGATCTGCGCACCGCGTTCGGCCGCCAAATAGACGCTGGCGGTGTTCACCGTGCCCATCCGGGCGGGCAGTGGCCGCAGCACCACGTTCTGGGAGACCTCGGCGATCCGGCGGACATGGGCCAGCTCGCGGTCCCGGCGCACCCGCACCGCGCTGGTCGCCACGCTCGCCACCGCCACCACCAGCAGGGCCACCAGATTCGTGTACACCTGCTGGGTGCCCCAGGAGTCGTTGTGCACGGTGGTGAGCCCGCTGATCGCGCCCGCAAGCACCGCCACCCCGGTGGTGCCGACCGGCCCCATGGTCACCGCCGCGAGCGCCGGCGCCGGGGAGAGCAGGGGGCCGGTGTAGAAGGCGTGGGCGGGGGAGAGCTCGATGCTGAGCACCGCGGCCAGGACCAGGAACGGCAGACACCGTGTGATCGCGAACAGCGTCTGGCTGCGACCGCTCACCCCCCGGGCGGCGCGAATGAATCGCATAATTGCGTACTTTATCTGATAAAGACCCCCAAACGGGGGCCTCTCCCCAACGCGCGACCCGGGCCCCGGGCGTAGCCTGGCGCTATGCCCGAGCTTCCGGACGTCGAGGGGTTCCGGCGGACGCTCGCCTCGTGTGCCCAGGGCCGCCGTGTCGAGCGGGCGGAGGTGGCCGATCCGGGGGTGCTGCACGGGGTGACCGCACAGCGGCTGAGGCGCGACCTCGAGGGCCGTCGCTTCGCGGCGCCGCGCCGCCACGGCAAGTGGTTGATCGCCCCCACCGACGGGCCCACGGTGGTGCTCCACTTCGGCATGACCGGGCGGCTGGTCTGCGGGGCGGACTCCGAACCGGCCGGCCGGTTCCAGCGCGTCGCCTTCGACCTCGACGACGGCCACCGCCTCGGCTACGAGGACCAGCGCAAACTCAAGGGCATCTGGCTCGCCGCCACCGACGACGACATCGACCGGATCGTCGGCGACCAGGGCCCGGACGCGCTCTCGCTGAGCCGGGCCGATCTGGACCGGCTGCTCCAGGGGCGGCGCGGACGCGTCAAGGCCACCCTGACCGACCAGTCCGTGATCGCCGGACTCGGCAATCTGCTCGGCGACGAGATCCTGTGGCACGCCAGGATCCATCCCCAGCGGCCGGTGAACGCGCTGACCGACGACGAGCGCGATCGGCTCCACGGCGCGCTGCGCGTGGTGCTGCGCGCCTCGGTGCGGGCGGGGCGGGTGCCGGACGATCCGGACTGGCTCACCGGACGGCGCGACGATCCCGATCCGCACTGCCCCCGCTGCGGCCATCCGCTGCGCCGCGGCCGGATCTCGGGACGGACCAGCCTGTGGTGCCCCCACTGCCAGCGCGAGGACGCCTGACCACCGGCCTCGCCGGGAGGGGCAGGCGGTCAGGAGACGACCGGTGGTCAGGACATATAGGCCGTGTAGGACATCACATCGCCCGCCTTCACCCGGTACTCGGGATCGTCCTTGGTGTACGTCTCCTCGATGTCCAGCACCCCGCCGTCGTCCGGGTCGAGGACGATCAGATAGCGGCTCCCGGGAGTGCCGGTGAACCGGAATCCCTGCCCCTGGCGCCCGAGCCGGTCGGTGACCTCACCCGCCGGACGAAGCCCCTCGATCCCGGACAGCAGGGTGACGATGTCCGCCCGCTGGCGCGGCCCCGGGGTCCACACCGTGAGGAAGGACCGGATGGCCGAGAGCAGGTCCGCCGGGTCGCGGTCCGCGCCCGGGGACCAGACGGCGAGGTACCCGCGCAGCGCTGGGGCACCGGCCGGGGGGTCCTCGAAGTAGTCCCCGTTGGCGCCGTTCATCCCGGGCGGATAGTGCTCCTCGCTCAGCACCTTGCCGTCGTGGACCGTACGGGGCGGGGGGCCGTCCTCGATGACCGGACGGCCCGGACGGCGCGGATCGGTGGCCACCTCCAGCGTGGAACCGCTGCCGTCCGCGTTCCAGCGGGTCAGCGACTCCCGGGGCAGCGTCACCGCGTCCCGGCCCGACCTCATGCCCAGCGCCCAGCTCTGGAAATGGCTGCCCCGCTCGCTCTTCGATGGGGACTCCACGGCCGCCGCCCGCGCCCGCCGGGCGATCTCGGTGAGCGATACGTCCGCCCGGGAGGCATGCGCCACCAGGGGCAGTGGCCTGGGCGCGGCCACGGCGGGGGAGGAGCCGGTGCCCGAGACGGTCAGCGCCAGGGCGACGACCGCCGCGGCCGCCGCGGTGCCCAGGCTCCAGACCGCGCGCCGCCGGACGGTGCGGCGCCGCCGGTCCCGGGACGGCAGCCGCCGCAGCAGCAGTTCGGCCCGGGCATCCAGCGGCCGGTCCCGCCAGGGGCCGGTGTCGGCGGACACGGGGTCGGCCTCGCGGAGCAGATCCAGTTCGTCGGTCATGCGCGTCCATCCTTCTCGGCCCTGCCAGCCCTGGGGGCTGTGTCGGCCCTGTGGGCCCTGTCAGCGCTCTGGGCCCTGTCGCCCCCGCCGCCCCTGCACCCCAGCGAGACCCGGTCGTCCCGGCGCAGGATCTCTATCTGCTCCCGCAGCCGCCGCCGCGCCCGGTGCAGCCGCATCGCCGCGGCGGACCGGCCGCACCCCAGCACGGTGCCGAGCTCTTCGACGGTCAGCTCCTCCCACGCCGTCAGCCGCAGCACCTCCTGGTCGGCCTCGGCGAGCCGGGACAGCGCCTCAAGCACCCAGGAGCCCGGCCGCTCGGTGTCCGGGCTCGCCACGGTGCGCCCGCCGCGCGTCACCTCGTGGTGGCCCAGTTTGAGCAGCAGTCTGCGGTAACGGCCCTTGCCGCGCACCGTATTGGCCAGGCAGTGCCGGGTCACTCCGTACAGCCACGGCAAAGGTGACTCGGGCAGTTCGGCCCGGCGCCGCCAGGCCACTGCGAAGACCTCGGCGACCACTTCCTCGACGTCCCATGCCTGGTCGTCCAGCCGCCGTGCCACAAAACGGCTGACCGCCCAGTAATGCTCGCGGTAGGCGGCGTCGAAGGCGTCGTCGGTGCTCATGATCCGAAGGTGTCCGGCACACCGCAGATCATCACACCTCGCGGCGGGCCGATTCCGACCGGCCGCCGGAGTGACGATCCACGGGGTGCCGGACACCTAGATGAATGAGTCCGATGTCTGGGTTGGCCG